>NZ_JBWKNV010000002.1:0-923537 GCF_059415745.1 Caulobacter sp. GW821-FHT10A10
TTCTAGTGAAGCAATCCTGCCCAGTCAACCAACTCTTTTCGAAACTTTCCGAAGAACCGAAGCTCCCCAGAAAGCAATAAAAGCGCTCCCTCCCGAAGACCCTGAGGTCGTCGGCAATCCAGCTGCCCGAGTCGATTGAGGCCGCGGAACTTAGCGATGAGATCCAACCGAAGCAAGGGCCTTTCGGCCTCGTTTCGAGCGTCTTCGTCAGCGCCGTTCCGAGCGAGGGGCGCATATAGGCGCGTGACGAAAGGATGACAAGCGTGAATCCGCACGCCTCTCCCGAGACCCCGGCAAGACCTGGGGATAGCGCGACGCGGGGTCGCGCCGGGCGGTCTCCACGCCCCCTCTATAGAAAGCCCAATGGAGAGCCCCGCGGGCCTCGCGCCTTGAACCGCCGCCGCCCCATCGCCACTTCCTGGAGACGTTGCGGAATCGGGGCGCCGCTACAGGGCCCCGGACCTCCGCGAACGAAGTCGCTTGAAGCGAAGGACTTCGCATGACCCGGACGATCCTGTTCGACAGCCCCTTTCTCCTGGGCTTCGAACACACCCGAGATTTGATCGAGCGCGCCGCCAAGGCCGCCGGCGAGAGCTATCCGCCCTATAATGTCGAGCAGACCGACGAAGGGGTGCGCATCACCCTGGCCGTGGCCGGCTTCTCGCCCGACCAGCTGCAGGTGACCGTCGAGGGCGGCCAGTTGGTCGTCGCCGGCCGCCGCGACGGCGACGGCAAGGGCGAGATCGACCGCGCCTACCTGCACCGGGGAATCGCCGCCCGCGGCTTCCTGCGCACCTTCGTGCTGGCGGAAGGCATGGAAGTGTCGGCGGCCACCCTCGAGCACGGCCTGCTGCATGTCGACGTCGCCCGCCCGCCGCCCGAGCGGCTGGTCAAGAAAATTCCCATCCGCTCGCAGGGCTGAAGCCCTTTGCAATCGCCCTTCCGAAGCTCGGCTGAACCGCGGGGCCTTCGGGGCGTTCCACTATCGAAGGAGGTGGTCACATGACGCCCAATTCGCACACGCCGTTCTTCTCGACCGAGGCCTTCGCCGCGCTGGGCGCGCCTGACCTCGTCTATGTGCGCCCGATCAAGGCGGCCGAGATCCTCGCCGACGCCCCCGAGGGCGTGGAGGACTTCGACCTCGCCCCCGACCAGACGCTCTATGCGGTGTGCCGGGCCGACGGGGCCCGCCTGGCGGTGCTGACCGACCGCGACGCGGCCGTGGCGGCCGCCCTGGCCCACGAACTGGCGCCGGTCTCGGTGCACTAGGCCTTTTCGGACTGGAAGACGGCCCAAACGAAAAGGGCGGCGGATCCTGCGATCCGCCGCCCTTCTTCTTTTATGCGACTACCGACCTCAGTTGAGGTTGGCGGCCGGCGCCTGCTGCTGGCGGAACATGGTGATGGCGATCAGGCGATCCCAACCGACCAGCGACACCAGGTGCGCGTAGATCTGGGCCAGGGCGCCCGTCGACTGCAGTTCCTTCAGCTTCTCGATCGGCAGGGCGTTCAGCTTGTCTTCCGAGACGCCGTAGTACTCGGCCACGACCTGCGGCTCGGCCGGCTGGCCATCGGCGCCCTGCGGGGTGAAGGTGGCCTTCTTCAGTTCGAAGAGGTCGTTGTCTTTCAGCAGCTGCACGAACGAGTCGGTGCGGCGGCGTTCGACTTCGAAGTCGTCGCAGAACTTGATGCAGTTCTGGGTGTATTCGGTCGGCTCGCCCTTGGCGTCGAACAGCGGGGTCTCGCCGCCTTCGGCCAGCAGGTTCGAACCGCGGTCGATGCAGACGATCATCCGGCCCTGGGCGTCGTCATTGGCCAGCACGAACGGATAGCGGCGGACATAGGCCGGGATGTAGACGCCGACTTCGGTCGAGCCGTCGGCGTGGATGAACAGGTTCTCGCCCTGGTTCAGGCCCATCACGGCCAGCGGAACGCGCTCGTCGCCGGCGAAGATGATCGGATAGGACAGGCCCGCGGGGCCGAATTCCGTGACCGTCAGCGGCACGGCGGTGCCGGCGGCGGCGAAGCCGTAGGGCTTGTCCTTGTGGACCAGACCCAGCGAGCCATGCTGCTCGCGGTTCAGCGGCTCGGGCGTCGAGTAGAAGAGAACGTTGCCGGTGATGCCGCCGGCGGTCTGGGTCGTTTCCATAAGAAGCTCTACAGAAGGGCTAAGAAGAACGGACGCTCTATCGCTTAGGCGGCCTTTGGTGGTCAGCGCTTCTAGCCGATCTGCGATATCCCGGCAATCGACACCTCCGGAGAGGGAATCGCCGTCCCGACCCTCGCCTGGCGAGCGAAGGCCGGGACCCGGACCAGCCTAGAACTTCCAGGCGATCCCGGTACGGATCGAACGGCCCGGCGACGGGGCGATGTCCTTCAGGAACGACGCGTGCTCGCGCACCTCCTCGTCGGTCAGGTTGCGGCCCTCGAGGAACAGGCGCAGCGGCTCGTCGGCGAAGGGCTTCACCGTCACCTTCAGGTTCACCACCGTATAGGCGTCGGTCGGCAGCTCGTAGGTGGCCACGCGATCCTGTTCGGCGACATGGCGCACTTCCAGTTCGCTCTCGACGCGCGAGACGGTCCAGATCGCCCGGCCGGTCACCGACCACGGCGGGATGCGGGCCGGCGCGCCCAGGTCGGTGGAGCCGCGCACATAGTCGGCCACGCCTTCCAGGCGCACGGCCTGCTCGCCCGAGCGCCAGGCGTTCCAGCCGACCTCCAGTTCAGCGCCGTGGAACTTGGCGCCGGTCTGGTAGTACTGGAACACCGGCAGGTTATCTTCCTCGGCGCCGGTCGGGGCTTCCTCGATGAAGTTGTCGTACCAGGCGCCCCACAGGTGGCCCTCGACGCGCAGGCGCTCGCCGGTCCAGCGATAGGTGCCCTCCAGCGAAGTGACGGTCTCGGAATCGAGGCTGTCGTCGCCCTTCTCGTAGCCGCCGGTGCCCGGGTGCGGGCCGTCGGCGAACAGTTCGAACTCGGTCGGGGCGCGGCCGTTGCGCGACAGGGTCAGGGCGTAGAACTGGTGCTCGGCCGGCTTGTAGAACACGCCCAGCGAGGCCGAGACGTTGTCGAAGTCGCGCTTCATCGTCGCCGTCTCCAGCGAGCGGGTGTCGAAGCGCAGGCCCGCGTCCACGCCCCAGTCGCCGCGATCGAGGCGCTGCAGGGTGAAGACGCCGTATTCCTTGATGTCGACGCTGGGCACGAAGGCCTCGTCGCCGATGGCCTCGAAGCTGCGGCTCAGGGCCTGGAAGCCGATGGCGCCCTGGTGGCCGTCATGCTCGCGATGGACCAGCTCGACGCGGCCCTCGGTGCCGTCCGACAGGAAGCGGGTGCCGACCTCGCCGTCCTCGACGCTGACCTCGGCGTGTTCGTAGTCGGCGTGGCCGATCGAGACGCGCACCTTCTCGAACCACGGATTGTCGAGCTCCTGCTCGCCGCGCAGGTCGTAGCGGGTCTGCTGCAGGTGGATCGAGACCGGGCCTTCGGCGTCCGGGTCGATGGGGGCCAGGATCTGCTCGTAGGGCACGCCGTAGGTGGTGTCGGTGCGCTTCACCGACAGGCCGAAGAAGCCGCGGTCGTGCACATAGGAGACGCCGGCGCCGTAGGCGTCCATCTCGACGTCGGTGTTGCGGACGGTCTTTTCCGGATCGACGGTCAGGCCGTCGCGGGCGGCCAGGCGCGCGGAGACCGGCGAGGTCGGGACCGAATAGTCGTCGCTGCGGCGGCGGTCGGCGTCGACGGCGAAGACCAGCGGGCCGACGTTGAACTTGGCCGCGCCGCTGACGCCCCAGCCGTCGTCGACCGAGGAGGCCGAGGCGGCGATGCGGCCTTCAATGCCGTTCTCGGCGCGGCTGGCGGGGACGCGATCGTCGATCATGTTGACCACGCCGCCGATGCCCGAGCCGCCATAGGCCAGGGTGGACGGGCCGCGCAGCACCTCGATGCGCGAGGCTTCGGCCGGATCGGAGGCCACGGCGTGGTCGGGCGACAGCGACGAGGCGTCGACCTGGCCGACGCCGTTCTGCAGCACCATCACCCGCGGGCCGGCCAGGCCCCGGATCACCGGCCGCGAGGCGCCAGGACCGTAGAAGGTGGAGCGCAGGCCCGGCAGGCCGTTCAGCACGTCGCCGAGGCCGGCCGGCGGGGCGGTGTCGAGCTTGTCGCGGGTCAGCACGTTGACGCTGCTGGTCACGGTGTCGAGCGAGACGGCGTAGGGGGCGGCGGTGACCACCACCTGCGAGACGGCGGTGTCCGCCGGGTCGGCGGCGGGATCGGCCGGAGCGGCGGTCGCATCGGCGGCCCAAACCGGAGCAGCGGCGGCGAGCGCGAGGAGGCTGGCGGCCGCGAAGACGTTGCGGCGGAGCGGAAGGCGGCGGGTCATGAACGACGGATCCTGGAACTGGCCGGGGGAGCGGCTCGTTTTCTGTTATGAAATAACATATCTCGCCGTCAATCCGCTTTCGCTTGACGCGAGCACGAGGCGGCTTTCTGTGTCTTCACGACCTCAGTCCGGGCTTTCCATGATGCGTTTTTCGTCTGTGCTCCCCTTTTCGGCCGCAATCTCGGTCGCCGGCCTGCTCCTCGGCTGCGCCCAGCTGACGGGCGACGCCGCGTCGAAGACTCCGGCAAAGACCTATGCCAAGGCCGGCGGGTCGAGCACCTGGACCAAACCGCCGAAGGGCTACCTGACCTTGGCCGAACCGTTCGACGCGCCGGGGATCGTCGGCCCGCCGCCGACGCCGGACTCGCCGCGCGGCAAGGCCGACCGCGCCGCCTATGACGACACCCGCAAGCTGGCGGGCACGCCGGCCTGGGACCGCGCGGTGGCCGACGCCGACCTCTCGGGCGCCAACGGCTTCAAGAGCTTTTCCTGCGCCGCGCGGGTGACGATCAATCCGCAGAAGACCCCGACCCTGGCCAATCTGCTGCTGCGCATGACCGACGACGCCGGGACCATCTATCGCCCGGCCAAGCAGGCCTTCTCGCGGCCCCGTCCGCCGGTGGGCAACAGCAAGCCGATCTGCGTGCCGCGCGAGAGCTGGATCCAGACCGAGGGTTCCTATCCGTCCGGCCACGCCCTGATCGGCTGGTCGTGGGGCCTGGTCCTGGCCGAGCTCGTGCCCGACCGCGCCGCCCAGATCACTGCTCGCGGGCGGGAGTTCGGCGACAGCCGGGTGATCTGCGGCGTCCACTTCCCCAGCGACCTGGAGGCCGGCCGCCTGCTGGGCGGGGTGATGGTGGCGCGGCTGCACGCCGACCCGGCCTTCGAGGCCGACCTGGAGAAGGCCAGGGCCGAGATCGCCGCCTCCAAGGCCGAGGGTCCGCCCACCGGCTGCGGCGACTGAGAATCGTCCCCAGGACGCGCGACAGGCCGATACAACTTTGAGCTTGAGCCCCCTTCGGCGGGGCGCCACCCTGGCGCCCTTTCGGGGGAGGGCTGAATGTTCCAGACCATGCGACGCGGCGCCGCCTGCGCCCTGTCGGTCTTTGCCTTGAGCGGCTGCGCGGTGTTCGCCCCGCCCGACGACCCCGTCCTCGACACCAAGATCACCACCGCCTACGAGGGCGTGGCCAAGCTGGCGGCCGAGGGCGAGATGGGTCTCTATGCCGACAAGGCCACCTATGCCAGCGCGATCGGGACCTATGCCGACATCCAGGCCGCCCTGGCCGTCGCCGCCGTGCGCGCGGGCAGCCAGCCCTACGCCGCCCGCCCCGCCCAGAAGGCCATCGCCGCGGAAGTGTCGCTGATCCAGGGCTGCAGCGCCCAGGTCAAGGGCCTGGCCCAACTGCACCAGATGGCCGGGATCATCCCCAACACCGGCGCGACCACCGCCATGATGGTGGCCTGCGACCAGGCCGCCAAGGCCGTCACCGCCATGAAGCCGAGGTAGCCCCCATGTCGATCGACTTCTCCACCCTGCAGGTCGACAACGCCGACGAGCTGGCGACCGTGCTGGAACAGCAGCTGGGCGCCACGGCCACCGACTGGTGGAACGCCAACAAGAGCGTCGTGCCGGGCTATCTGCGCAGCCTGGCCGAGGCCGCGATCCAGACCCGCACCGCCCTGGCCAACCACCAGATCACGCCGGAAGCCGCCGACCTGATCCTTCACAACCAGGAACTGGCCTTCAACCAGACCCTGCAGTTCACCAAGTTCATGACCCTGGTGCTGAGCCAGACCCTGCTGAACACGGTGTTCCAGGTGGTCGGCTGGGTGATCTACAACAGGACCGGCATCAACCTGGCCCCGAACCTGGTGCAGCCGGCGGGCGGCGGGACGGCGGCGGCGAGCTAGCGCTCAAATCGCCACTTGCTCGCCAAGGTAGAGCTTGGCATGAAAGTCACGTGGATGCTGATCAGCCGCTAACCGCCGACGCCTTTCTCCGGATGGTCGAGAGTAAGCGGGTAGTTGCGCGGGCGGTTGTCGAGGACCGGTTGGCCTGTCGCGAGGCCTGGATGGCTGCAGGCTTTGCCGTAGAATTTGCCTTAAAGGCGTTGATTATCCGACGCGAGCGCCTCAACTCCTGGCCATCGAAAGATAGCCGACCAGAACTTTATACTCACAGCCTCCGCGACCTTTTTCTGGCAGCCAGGATCGATCTGAAGGCGGCTCCGCGCGAGCTTCGCGGGTCTCTGCGTACGGTCTTGGACTGGAACCGCGCCCACGAGTATACTTCGGGCCGAATGAGCCGCGCCAATGCGCGGAGCATGGTTGCCGCAGCCTTTGACCCGGAAGGAGTGGTGGCTTGGCTGAACGGTCAGTGATGGAGATGGAGCGCAAGCTCAAGGCCGGCCACGAGTATGCGGCAGCGCTGAAGAAGCTCGGCTTCACGCCTGACGCCTTGCTGTGGGCCGGCGTCGGCGGCGAGGCGTCTGACGCCAAGATGGAATTGCTGATTGTCAGCAGCTGGGTCGATCACGTCGGCCCTAAAGCAATCTACGATCTTCTTTTCGAAGCCTATGATGCTAGCGCCACGCCCAAGGAAATAGACCCTTTCATTGTTAGTCTTTTTAGCCCGCGAACACAGGTTGGAGTCGATCTAAAGGCAGCGTTCAACACGATACGCGAAAGACATTTCGAACAACAATCCCGTACAGTTTTTGTCTTGGGAATGTTCGATTATTTCACCATACCTAATTGGATTATCACTTACCGCACCTCGAAATCTGCGCATTTCGACGATTTGCGTCGCTTCCAGGCGTTTCAGAATAACGTCGCGCAGCTCGCGGCCTAGCTTCCAAAGAAAAAGCCCCGCCGTTTCCAGCGGGGCTCGATCCTATCGAAGCTTCGAGAAGCCTCAGCCGCGCCGGTCGCGCTTGGCCAGCACGCGCAGGCGCAGGGCGTTGAGCTTGATGAAGCCGCCGGCGTCGCGGTGATCGTAGGCGACCTTGCCCTCTTCGAAGGTGACGAGGTCCTGGTCGTACAGGCTGTAGGGGCTCTCGCGACCAATGACCGTGACGTTGCCCTTGTAGAGCTTCACCCGCACGCGGCCGGTGACCTTCTCCTGGCTGTAGTCGATGGCCGCCTGCAGCATCTGGCGCTCCGGCGTGAACCAGAAGCCGTTGTACACCAGCTCGGCGTACTTCGGCATCAGCTCGTCCTTCAGGTGCATGGCGCCGCGGTCGAGCGTGATGCTCTCGATGCCGCGGTGAGCGGCCAGCAGGATGGTGCCGCCCGGGGTCTCGTAGACGCCGCGCGACTTCATGCCGACGAAGCGGTTCTCGACCAGGTCCAGACGGCCGACGCCGTTGTCGCGGCCCAGCTCGTTCAGCTTGGTCAGCAGGGTGGCCGGGCTCATCGCCATGCCGTCGATGGCGACCGGGTCGCCCTTCTCGAAGTCGATCGTGATGACGGTCGGCGCATCCGGCGCGTCTTCCGGCGCGATCGTACGCATGTGGACGAACTCGGGGGCCTCGACCGCCGGGTCTTCCAGGACCTTACCTTCCGACGAGGAGTGCAGCAGGTTGGCGTCGACGCTGAACGGCGCCTCGCCGCGCTTGTCCTTGGCGATCTGGATCTGGTGCTTTTCGGCGAACTCCAACAGCGCTTCGCGCGACTTGAAGTCCCATTCGCGCCAGGGGGCGATCACGTGGATGTCGGGCTCGAGGCCGTAATAGCCGAGCTCGAAGCGGACCTGGTCGTTGCCCTTGCCGGTGGCGCCGTGGCTGACGGCGTCGGCGCCGACCTGGCGGGCGATCTCGATCTGGCGCTTGGCGATCAGCGGGCGGGCGATCGAGGTGCCGAGCAGGTATTGGCCTTCGTAGACCGTGTTGGCGCGGAACATCGGGAACACGAAATCGCGCACGAACTCCTCGCGCACGTCCTCGATGAAGATGTTCTCGGGCTTCACGCCGGCGGCCAGGGCCTTGGCGCGGGCGGGCTCGATCTCTTCACCTTGGCCCAGGTCGGCGGTGAAGGTCACGACCTCGGCGCCGTACTCGGTCTGAAGCCACTTGAGGATGATCGAGGTGTCGAGACCGCCCGAATAGGCGAGCACGACCTTCTTCACGGGCTTGTCGGCCATGAGCGGGGTCCTTGTCGAAGGCGAAAACACAAAGTCGCGGGGCGTTTAGCGCGCTTTTGCGACGAGGGAAACACACGGTGGAACCGGCGTGGAGCTAGAGCCGGATCTTGCCCTCTTCGGCCAGCTGGTTCAGCGCCCGGCGCACCTGGGTCAGATGGATGACCGCCAGGATCGCCGCCAGGGTGGCGCGCAGGCCCAGCATGGTCAGCCGCAAGGTCAGGTCCTCGGCCTGGCGGCTCTCGACCAGCAGGTAGAGGCTGATGGCGAAGGCCCCGGCCGGCAGCAGCACCAGGGCCGGTCCGCGCGGCAGGCGCAGCAGGGTGGAGCCCTTGGGCGACCAGGCCACCGGGGTCGGCTCGCCCTTGGGGATCTTGCTCCAGGCCATGCGCGACGCCCCGGCCATGATCGACAGGGCCAGGATCCAGAGCACGTCGCCGATGACGCCGAGAATATCCATCTAGAGGTTCAGTCTCACACAGTGACCTGGGCGCCGAGCTCGACGACGCGGCCAGGGGGAATCTTGAAGAAGTCGGTCGGATTGGCCGCGTTCTTCATCAGGAAGATGTACAGCCGATCCTGCCACAGCGGCATGCCCGAATTGGCCGACGGCACGATCGAGCGGCGGCCGAGGAAAAAGCTGGTCGCCATGATGTCGAACTTCAGCCCCTGCTGCTTGCGCAGCAGCGCCAGCGCCTTGGGCACGTTCGGGCTCTCCATGAAGCCGTAGTAGATCTCGACCTTCTTGAAGTCCTCGTTGACCTTGAAGGTCTTGATCCGCTCCTCCTCGGGCACGCGCGGCGTCTCGGCCGTGCGCACCGTCAGCACCACGTTGCGCTCGTGCAGCACCTTGTTGTGCTTGAGGTTGTGCATCAGGGCGACCGGGGTCATGTCCGGATCGGAGGTCAGGAAGATCGCCGTGCCCGGCGCGCGGTGCGGGGCCCGCGCGCGCAGGATCTCCATCAGGTCGGCCAGGGGCACAGAGTCGCGGCGGGTCTTCTCGCTGAGGATCTGGCTGCCGCGCACCCAGGTGGCCATGATCGTGAACAGGGCCGCCCCGATCAGCACCGGCAACCAGCCGCCGGTGAAGAAGCGCAGGGCGTTGGCGCTGAGGAAGACGAGATCCAGCGTCATGAACGGGATCAGGAAGGCCAGGGCCACCGGCAGCTGCCACTTCCACAGCTGGCGCATGACGATGAAGGCCATGGCGGTCGTGACGACCATGGTGCCGGTCACCGCCAGGCCGTAGGCGTGAGCCATGGCCGACGAGGTCTTGAAGGTGAACATCACCGCCAGCACGCCCAGCAGCAGCATGGTGTTGAGCTGCGGCACGAAGATCTGGCCCGACTGGGTCTCCGAGGTGCGGCGCACGTCCATGCGCGGCAGCAGGCCCAGCTGGATCGCCTGCTGGGTCAGCGAGAAGGCGCCGGTGATCACCGCCTGGCTGGCGATGACGGTGGCCGCGCCGGCCAGGATGACCAGCGGCAGGCGCAGGACGTCGGGCGCCATCTCGAAGAACCAGTTCAGCTCCTGGAACGGCACGCCGGCCCGCTCGGCCTCGACCAGGGTGTTCAGCGCCAGGGCGCCCTGGCCCAGATAGTTCAGCGCCAGGCACGGCAGCACGAAGAACAGCCAGGCGGCCTGGATCGGCCAGCGGCCGAAGTGGCCCATGTCGGCGGTCAGGGCCTCGGCCCCGGTGACGGTCAGGAACACCGCGCCCAGCACGATGAAGCCGGCCATGCCGTGCTGCATCAGGAAATGGACGGCGTAGTAGGGGTTGATGGCCCGGAACACGCCGGGATGGTCGATCAGGTGGAAGACGCCAAGGGCGGCCATCACGGCGAACCACACGGCGCAGACCGGGCCGAACAGCTGGCCGACCTTGGCCGTGCCGCGGCTCTGGATGAAGAACAGCCCCAGCAGCATCACGGTCGCGATCAGCAGCACCGCTTCGGTGCTGATCGAGTGCTCCAGCGCCGGAATGGTGCGCAGGCCCTCGACCGCCGACAGCACCGACATCGCCGGGGTGATCACCGCGTCGCCATAGAACAGCGCCGCCCCGATCACGCCCAGGCCGAACACCAGCGCCGTGCGTCGGCCCATCGCCCGTTGAGCCAGGGCCATCAGCGACAGCACCCCGCCCTCGCCCTTGTTGTCGGCGCGCATGATGAAGAGGACGTACTTGATCGTCACGACCAGGATCAGCGCCCACAGGGCCAGCGACACGATCCCCAGGATCTCGGCCCGGGTCACGCCGTCGGAGGCCGCCACGTGCAGCGCCTCCTTGAAGGCGTAGAGCGGGCTGGTGCCGATGTCGCCGAACACGACGCCGACGGACCCCAAGGCAAGCGCCAGCGTGCCATGACCCTTGGGGCCGTGACCATTGGCGGAACCACCTTGTTGTGGAATGTCGCACGCCGCGACGGAGGCGTTCTCAGAAGTCGAAACGCCGGAGGCTTCGGAAGCCATTCAATCCCTCCGGGACCGCGCCCTCGAAAATCTCGCGCGAAGCCCCATATCGATCAAGCGGGGCGCGATACACCCAATCCGATCCGGGTTCAATCGCGACCTTGGCCGCGCGCCTTTACGGTTTTTGTTTCAACGCGCGCGTTCCCCCCTTACGTTCCGGACTTAGCAGAAGATCATGTCCGACAGTCAGAAGTTCCCCGTCGCCGCTCACGCCCTGGCCTATCTGGCGCACAAGGAGGCTTTCAGCCCCGACCGCGCCGTGGCCAGCGCCGAACTCGCGGCCTCCGTCCCCACCAATCCGGTGGTGGTGCGGCGCGTCACCGCCATGCTCGGCAAGGCGGGGCTGATCGGCGCGCGCGCCGGCGCCAACGGCGGCGCCTGGCTGCTGAAGCCGGCGACGGACATCACCCTCGACACCGTGCTGCGGGCCGTCCACGGCTGCGCCAACCTGGGCACCGCTCCTCCAGGCGTGAAGGGCTGCCCCGTCGGCGCGCGGATCCCAGACGCCGTCCGCGCGGCCCTGATCGCCGCCGACGCCGCCGCCGCCGAGCGCCTGTCGCGCATCTCGGTCGCCGACCTGCTGGCCGACCCGGCCGAGCGCGAGGCCGTGCTGCAGAGCGCCTAAAAGGGCTCCGCAGAAAAACTGCACCCGAAATTGTTGCGATTACCCCTGGCGCCGATCGAGGGCGTTATTACGTAATCGCTACCGATACAGTTCCTGTTCGGAAAACATCATTCTCCTCAGGGGACAACCGCCATGACCACCAAGGTCGCCATCGTCTATCATTCGGGCTACGGCCACACCGCCGTCCTCGCCGACAAGGTCGCCCAGGGCGTCCGTGACGCCGGCCAGACCCCGGTTCTGCTCGCCATCGAAAGCGCGAGCCAGGACTTCAAGCCGATCCTCGACGCCGTGACCGAGTCCGACGCCGTGGTGTTCGGCGCGCCGACCTACATGGGCGACGTCTCGGGCGTGTTCAAAGTCTTCGCCGACGCCTCCTCGGCCGCCTTCTTCACCGGCGCCTGGAAGGACAAGCTGGCCGCGGGCTTCACCAACTCGCACAGCTTCTCGGGCGACAAGGCCCATGCCCTGAACAGCCTGGCCATCCTGGCCGCCCAGCACGGCATGAACTGGATCAACCTGGGCATCGCCCCGCCGAACGTCACCGCCGCCGAGCGTGGTCCGGAAACCATCAACCGCGTCGGCTCGTTCGTCGGCCTCGCCGCCCAGTCGGACAACGCCTCGCCGGAGATCACCCCGCCGGCCGGCGACCGCGAGACCGCCCGTCTGCTCGGCGTACGGGTGGCCGAGGCCGCCGTCCGCTGGACCCGCGGTGCCCAGCCGGCGCTCAGCGACGCGGCCTAAGCGATACCGGGCGCGCCATCCCCCCCTCAGAGGCGCGCCCCTCGCGGAGGAACGATCGACCCCGCCCCCGGCGGTCGTTCCTCCGCCCCCCGCTTGAACCGGCGGGTCCGGCGTGCTCGACTCCGGCGACGCTTCGTTCGCAGGACCTTTCACGACATGGCCCGCCGCCTCGCCCTGATCACCGGCGCCTCCGCCGGCATCGGGGCCGCCTTCGCCCGCATCTACGCCAGCCACGGCTACGACGTGGCCCTGACCGCCCGCCGGCTCGACCGGCTGGAGGCCCTGGCCGCCGAGATCCGCATGCGCTTCGGGGTCGAGGCCTATGCGATCGCCGCCGACCTGGCCGATCCGGCCGGGGTCGATGCGGTGCTGGCCGGGGTCGCCGCCGAGGGCCGCGAGATCGACGCGCTCGTGAACAACGCCGGCTACGGCCTGCCCGGAGCCTACGACAAGACCAGCTGGGCCGACCAGTCGACCTTCCTGCAGGTGATGCTGACCTCGGTCTGCGCCCTGACCCACAAGGTGCTGCCGGGCATGGTCGAGCGCCGCTTCGGCCGCATCGTCAACGTCGCCTCTCTGGCCGGCCTGGCCCCCGGCTCGGCCGGCCACACCCTCTATGCGGCGACCAAGAGCTTCCTGGTGAAGTTCTCCCAGAGCCTGCACCTGGAGAACCTGGCGACCGGCGTGCACGTCAGCGCCCTGTGCCCCGGCTTCACCCTGTCGGAATTCCACGACGTCAACGGCACCCGCGCTCAGGTCAGCCAGAGCCTGCCGGCCTGGATGTGGCTGGGGGCCGACGAGGTCGCCGCCGCCGGCTACGAGGCCGCCGAGGCCAACCGCCCCGTCTGTGTCACCGGCGCGCCCAACAAGGCCATCGCCGTGCTCGCCAAGATCATCCCCGACGAATGGGCCCTGGCCCTGATCGCCAGCCAGGGCGGGAAGTTCAGGAAGGTCTAGCAAGACCCTCCCCCTGAGGGGGGGAGGTGTCGCCGAAGGCGACGGAGGGGGAAGTAAACCCAGCCTCCGCAAAGCCTTCCCTCTCCGACCGCTTCGCGGCCACCTCTCCCTTCAGGGAGAGGGCTTTTACTTCTCCGCCGCGTACGGCGCCTTCGCATCCGCGCGGATCAGCCCGCGCGTCGCGTCGCCCACCCCGATCAGCACGAACTGCACCGCGAGCGCGCAGAGGATCAGGCCCAGCACGCGCACAACGATGCTCATGCCGATGCGGCCCAGCACCTTGCTGATCACCGGCGCGGCCCAGAAGGTGGCGACCAGCACCACCGACACCGCCGCGATCACGCCGACGCCCAGCGCCATGCCGGCCAGCCCCAGGTGCTTGGCCTCGCTGGCGTAGATGATCACGGTCGAGATCGCGCCGGGGCCGATCAGCAGCGGCATGGCGAACGGCACGATCAGCCGCTCGAACCGCTTCTTGGCGTAGACCCGGGCCGACACCACCTCGGTCTCGCCCTCGGCGGCGTCGGCGAACATGGTGGTGAAGTCGTCGCGCACCATGTCCAGGCCGAGGATGAACAGGATGATGCCGCCGGCGATGCGGAAGGCCGGCATCGAGATGCCGAAGAACTCGAGCAGGCTGACGCCCGTGAAATAGAAGAAGACCAGGAAGGCCAGCACGAAGAGGCCGATATAGACAGCCACCATCCGCCGGCCCGCCGAGGCCGCGCCGAGAGTGGCGGCGGCGAACAGCGGCACGTTGCCGATCGGGTCGATCAGGGCGAACAGCGCGACGAAGAAGTTGACGGCGAGTTCGGCCTGGCTCATTCGACGTCCTCAACCTTCATGCCTGTGCGGGAAACGTCGCTCTCTCTAGAGCGATGCGGGCTCGCGCGCCAACACCGGAGCCTTGAAATGACCGCCGATCCGCGCCTGATCGTCCCGCTCGACCTGCCCACGGTCGCCGACGCCCGCGGCATGGTCGACCAGCTCGGCGACGCGGTGTCGTTCTACAAGATCGGCCTGGAGCTGCTGGCCACCGACGGCATGGCCTTCGCCGGCGACCTCAAGAAGGCCGGCAAGCAGGTGTTCCTGGACTGGAAGCTGCACGACATCGGCGCGACGGTGGAGCGCTCGGCCCGGGTGCTGGCCGGGGCCGGCTGCGACCTGCTGACCGTCCATGCGGAGCCGCAGGTGATGCGCGCGGCCGTGAAGGCCGCCGCAGGCTCGGACCTGAAGATCCTGGCGGTGACCGTGCTGACCAGCCTGAACGACGCTGACCTGATCGAGATGGGCTACGCCTTCAGCGCCCGCGCGCTGGTGGAGCGGCGCATCCGCCAGGCCGTGGAATGCGGCGTCGACGGCATCGTCTCCTCGCCGCACGAAGCCGCTCTCGCCCGCGAGATCGGCGGCCCGGACTTCCTCGTGGTGACGCCGGGCGTGCGCCCCTTCTGGTCGGCCAAGAACGATCAGGCCCGCGCCGCCACCCCCGCCGACGCCATCGCCGCCGGCGCCAGCCACTTGGTCTGCGGCCGTCCGATCACGGCGGCCAACGATCCGCGCGAGGCGGCTCTCAAGGTGATCGCGGAGATGGCGGGGTTTTAGGTCCCCACTTCCCACACCCTCAACAGTCGTCATCCCGGCCGAAGCGCAGCGTAGAGCCGGGACCCAGGGGCCGCCGCAACGCGTCGGCAGGCGCCTGGGCGGCGAACCTTGGCGCAGCGCCCAGTCCCCTGGGTCCCGGATAACGGCTTCGCCGTTTCCGGGATGACGAGCTTATTGAATTGGGGCCTGAGCGTTACGCCCAAGCCCCGTACGGATCCACCGACTCCTTGCCCAGCGCCTGGGCCACGGCCGGGTGGGTCAGCTGGCCGGCCAGGACGTTGAGGCCGCGGGCCAGGTGGACGTTGGTCTTCAGCGCGTCCAGGCCCTTGTCGGCCAGGGCCAGGCCGAACGGCAGGGTGGCGTTGCCCAGGGCTTCCGACGAGGTGCGCGGGGCCGCGCCCGGCATGTTGGCCACGCAGTAGTGGACGACGCCGTCGACCGTGTAGGTCGGCTCGGCGTGGGTGGTCGGGTGGCTGGTCTCGAAGCAGCCGCCCTGGTCGATCGACACGTCGACCAGCACCGAGCCCGGCTTCATCTTCGAAAGATGCTCGCGACGCACCAGCTTCGGCGCGGCCGCGCCGGCGGTCAGCACCGCGCCGATGATCACGTCGGCCTTGAGGATCTCTTCCTCCACCGCGGCGAAGGTCGAGTAGCGCGTGAGAATGCGGCCCTGATAGAGGTCGTCCAGCTCGCGCATGCGCGGGATCGAACGTTCCAGCACCACCACCTCGGCGCCCAGGCCGGCGGCCATGCGGGCGGCGTTGGAGCCGACCACCCCGCCGCCCAGCACCACCACGCGGGCCGGCGGCACACCGGGCACGCCGCTGAGCAGCAAGCCCATGCCGCCATTGTGCTTGAGCAGGGTCTCGGCCGCCGAGAACACGGCGATGCGGCCGGCCACTTCCGACATCGGGGCCAGCAGCGGCAGGCCGCCCTTGGCGTCCGTAACGGTCTCGTAGGCGATAGCCGCGCAGCCCGAAGCCAGCAGGCCCTCGGTCTGGGCCGGATCCGGCGCCAGGTGCAGGTAGGTGAAGAGGATGTGGCGCTGCGTCAGGCGCTCCCACTCGATCTTCTGGGGCTCCTTGACCTTCACGATCATCTCGGCGCCCGCGAACACCGCGTCGGCGTCGGGGGCGATGGTCGCCCCGGCCTTGACGTAGGCGTCGTCGGCATAGCCGGCGCCCAGGCCCGCGCCCTGCTGCACCAGCACCTGGTGGCCATGGGCGACATATTCACGGACGGCGGTGGGGGTCAGGCCGACCCGGTGCTCGCCCGGTTTGATCTCGGAGGGGACGCCGACGCGCATGATGTTTCCTCGGTTTATGGCTTTAACGCTGGTGTACGCCTCTCCGTTCGCAGGTTTCTTGGTTCTTTCGTTCGTGGGATAACGGTGTATGCAGGAATCCTGCGTGAAAGGGCCGGTTCGTTGAAGAAATCCCCGGTGACGCTCGACGTCTTCGACCGAAAGATCCTCCGCCTGCTCCAACGCGAGGGTCGCGCCAGCTATGTCGACATGGCCAGGGCGGCCAATCTGTCGGAATCGGCCTGCCTGCGGCGCGTGCGGGCGCTGGAGGATTCCGGCGTCATCGGCCGCTACGCCGCGGTGATCGACGAGCGGGCCGTGGGCCTGCCGCTCAGCGTCTTCGTCACCGTCACCCTGTCGTCCCAGGCCGAGGCCGCCCTGACCGCCTTCGAGAAGGCCGTCGCCAGCGTGCGCGAGGTGGCCGAGTGCTATCTGATGACCGGCGGCTCGGACTATCTGCTGCGGCTGGTGGTCGCCGACGTCGACGACCTGGAGCGGGTGCACAGCCAGGAACTGACGCGCATCCCCGGCGTGGTGCGGGTCAGTTCGTCGATCGCCATGCGCACCGTCGTCAAACGCGTCGAATTGCCGCTTTGAGGCGAGCGTCAGCGTTGCCGGGGGATTAACCCTCCCGCGGATAGGGTCGCTCCCGACATTCACTGGCTTCGGGGGAAGACCATGGTTTCACGACGCACCCTGCTGGGCGCGCTGGGCGTTGGCCTGGCCGCGCCCGCCATCGCCTGGGCCGAAGGCCTGCACGCGCCCGAGCTGCCGGCGGTGACGCCCAAGGCCCGCAAGGCTCGCCGCGTGACCAAGGCGCTGGCCACCCAGCCGGCCGACAAGGCCGCGCTGGACAAGGCCGTCGCCAGCGTGCCGCCGATGGAAGGCGAGGAAGGCCACGCCGCCCCGGGCGCGACCCAGGTCTCCGGCGTCAAGGTCGAGCCGCCCGCCCCGGCCGTCAGCCCCGACGAGGCGCTGGGCCGGCTCAAGCACGGCAACGCCATCTTCGCCCGCGGCGGCGCCAGCCTGGTGCTGCCCTCGGCCGCCCGCATCTCGGAAATGGCCGGCGGCCAGAAGCCGTTCGCCGTCATCGTCGGCTGCAGTGACAGCCGCACCGCCCCCGAACTGATCTTCGACTGCAATCTGGGCGAACTGTTCATCGTCCGCGTGGCCGGCTCGACCGTCGGGCCCGAAGGCCTGGGCTCGATCCTCTACGCCGTCGAGCACCTGGGCGCGCCGCTGGTGGTCGTGCTGGGCCACACCAAGTGCGGCGCCGTCGGCGCGGCCGTGGACGTCGCCACCAAGCACGCCCACCTGCATGGGGCCTTGCAGGACATGGTCCTGCCGATTCTGCCGGCGGTGTTCGACGCCGAGAGCGAGCATCCCGCCGACCTGCAGGACGCCGCCATCCGCCGCAACGTCCGCAACACCGCCGCCCGCCTGAAGGTGGCCGACGGCACCCTGGCCGAGCGCGTCGCCCAGGGCCGGCTGAAGATCATCTCGGCCTGCTACGACCTGTCGACGGCGCAGGTGAAGTTCGACGTCTAGACCCGTTCGGCGGAACAGTTGGAAACCTCACCCTGAGCCTGTCGAAGGGCGAGGTTTCCGTTTCCGCAGGCGGTAACCCATCACCGTCACATCAGCGCCGTTGACCCCCGCTCGCGCTTAGGTTCAAGTCCCCCAAATCACTTCGCTTTGGGAGAGACGACGGATGCCGACGGACGAGACGCCGCAGGGCAGCGGCACGGCCAAGTCCTCCGTCTGGACCCGTCTGAAACCCCACCTGCTGACCCCGGCCGCGGCCGTGGCGGCGGCCGCCCTGGTCCTCGGCTTCGGCGGTGGCTTCGTGGCGGCCAAGACCGCCGACCTCGGCTGGTTCGGTGGCGGCGGCGGGGGCAAGGCCGCGGCCAGCGGCGGCGCGGTCAAGGGCGAGGCCTGGTCGCTGTTCGGCAAGCCGCGCGACGCGGGCGCCCGTCGGCGCGGCGTTCCCAAGCCCGAAGGCTTCGCCGTCTGGCGCACCCGCATCGACAGCTCCGGCGGCGATCCGCTGGCCTGCATCCAGATGAGCCGCGAGCTCGACCCGTCCAATACCTATGCCGACTTCGTCATGGTCTCGCCCGACCTCGGCCGCACCCCGGCCGTGCGGGTCAAGGGCGACGAGCTGTGCGTCGGCGGCATCGGCTTCACCGACCACCGCGTCACCCTGCTGAAGGGCCTGCCCGCCAAGGGCGGCGACACCCTGGGGGCCAACGCCGACGTCGACTTCACGTTTGGTGAGAAGCCCCCGTACGTCGGCTTCGCCGGCGACGGGGTGATCCTGCCGCGCGAGGAGTCCGACGGCGTCGCCATCGAGACCATGAACGTCTCCAAGCTGGCCGTGGAGGTCTGGCGCGTGTCGGACCGCAACCTGGTCCGCAAGTCGATCAGCGCCCCCGACCCCACCGGCGAGGGCGACTGGAACAGCGACTACGGCGACGACAGCCCCAATGACGACGGCCGCCGCATCTGGAAGGGCGAGGTCAATGTCGACGGCGCCGCCGGCCAGAAGGCCACCACCGTCTTCCCGCTGGGCGCGGTGCTGAAGGAGATGAAGGCCGGCGCCTATGTCATCAAGGCGCGCGACGCCTCGGGCGGCCGCGATCCCGACGGCGAGGGCGACACCCCGCCGGCCCAGGCCCGGCGCTGGATCGTGTTCACCGACATGGCGCTGATCGCCTATGACGGCTCCGAAGCGCTGGACGTCGTGGTGCGCTCGCTGAAGACCGCCAAGACCGTGTCGGGCGTGCGCGTGGCCCTGGTCGCCCGCGACGGCGAGCCCCTGGCCGAGGTCAAGAGCGACGCCGACGGCCGCGTGCGCTTCGCCCGCCCGCTGCTGGAAGGCGAAGGCGCCGAGCGCGCCAAGATGGTCATGGCCTATGGTCCGCAGGGCGACCTGTCGGTGCTCGACCTCGACCGCTCGCCGGTGGACCTGTCCAAGCAGGGCGTCGGCGGTCGTACCGAGAGCGAGGGCGGCCGCGAGGCCAAGACCGACATCGACGGCTGGCTCTATGCCGACCGCGGCATCTATCGCCCCGGCGAGACCGTGCACCTGACGGCCATGGTCCGCGACCGCCTGGCCAAGGCGGTCAACGACCGCAAGGGCTATATCCTGGTCAAGCGCCCCTCGGGCGTGGAGTACAAGCGCTGGTGGTTCGGCCAGGCCAACGCCGGCGCCGTGCCGATCGACATCGCCCTGCCCCGCAGCGCCCCGCGCGGCCGCTGGACCGCCGAGCTGCACATCGAGGGCATCGAGGCCTCGTCCGGTTCGCTGAGCTTCAGCGTCGAGGACTTTGCTCCTCAGCGTCTCGCGGTCACCGCCACGGGCCAGGAAAGCGCGCCGGTCCGCATCGGCGAGACGCGCCAGATCAACGTCTCGGCCCGCTTCCTCTACGGCGCGCCGGGCTCGGGCCTGCAGACGCAGGGCGAGGCCCGCCTGCGCCGCGACACCGATCCCTTCCCGCAATACAAGGGCTTCGAGTGGGGCGACGCCCAGGAGCCGTTCGACGAAAAGCTGATCGAGCTGGGCAACACCGTCACCGACGGCGAAGGCCGGGCGGTGCTGAACCTGGCGACGTCCGACGTCGGCGAGACCGGCCAGCCGCTGGTCGCGGCCGTCACGGCCTCGGTGTTCGAGCCCGGCGGCCGTCCAGTGCGCGAGGGCCTGGAGCTGAAGGTCCGCGGCAAGCCGGTCTATTACGGGGTCAAGATCGAGCAGGGTCAGAACGACCGTGGCGATCCGCCCGTCAGCCTGGAGATCATCGCCGTCGACGCCGCCGGCAAGCGGATCTCGACCACCGCCAACTACACCCTGATCAGCGAGAACTGGAACTACGACTGGTTCCAGCAGGACGGCCGCTGGCAGTGGCGGCGCACCAGCCGCGACGCCGTGGTCATGAAGGGCGCGCTGAACCTGTCGGCTGGCCAGTCGGCGCGCGTGAACCGCCGCCTCGGCTGGGGCGACTACCGCCTGGTGGTCGAGGGCGCCGATGGGACCAAGACCATCACCCGCTTCTCTTCGGGCTGGGGCTCGCCGGCCAAGGACGCCGAGGCGCCCGACTATGTCCGCGTGTCGGCCGGAACCAAGGCCTATGCGCAAGGCGACACCGTCGAGATCACCCTCAAGGCGCCCTATGCCGGCCAGGCCCAGGTGGCCGTGGCCACCGACCGTCTGATCGACTTCAAGAACGTCTCGGTCGGCGAGAACGGCGCGACCGTGAAGCTGAAGACCAGCGCCGCCTGGGGCGGCGGGGCCTATGTGATGGTCACCGTCATCCAGCCGCGCGACCCGGTGGCCTCGCCCAAGCCCAAGCGGGCCCTGGGCCTCGTCTACGTGCCGCTGGAGCCGAAGGGCCGCAAGCTGGTGGTCGACATCGGCACGCCGGCCAAGATCGACTCCAAGGCCCCGGTCGAGATCCCGCTGAAGGTGCAGGGCCTGGGCTTTGGCCAGAAGGCCCGGGTCACCGTCGCGGCGGTGGACGAGGGCGTGCTGCGCCTGACCCGTCAGGAAAGCCCCGATCCGGTGAAGTGGTACTTCGGCAAACGGGCCCTGACGCTCGACTACCGTGACGACTACGGCCGCCTGCTCGACCCGAACATGGGCGCGCCGGCCAACGTCAACTTCGGCGGCGACGAACTGGGCGGCGAGGGCCTGACGGTCACGCCGATCAAGACCGTGGCCCTGTGGTCGGGCGTGGTCGAGACCGGCCTCGACGGCAAGGCGGTGGTCAAGCTGCCGCCGGCCGACTTCAACGGCGAGCTGCGGATCATGGCCGTGGCCTGGACCGACGAGGCCGTCGGCTCGGGTTCCAAGGCCATGACCGTGCGCCAGCCGGTGGTGGCCGACCTCAACCTGCCCCGCTTCCTGTCGCCCGGCGACAAACCGACCGCGACGCTGGAACTGCACAATGTCGAGGGCAAGCCCGGCGCCTACACCGCCGAGGCCAGCGCCTCGGGCGGGCTGAAGGTCGCCTTCAAGAAGGTGATCACCCTGATCCTGGGCCAGCGCGTCGCCGAGAAGATCCCCTTCCTGGCGCCCGACGTCACCGGCATCGGCAAGATCGGCTTCAAGGTCAGCGGCCCCGGCTTCTCGACCGCCAAGGACTATCCGATCCAGACCCGCCTGGGCTGGGGCGACGTGGTGCGCACCACTACCGAACTGCAGGCTCCGGGGACCAGCTACACCCCCAACTACCAGCTGCTGTCGGGCCTGGCGGCCGGGGACGTGACGCTGCAGGTCAGCTACTCGCCGTTCAAGGGCTTCGACCCGTCGGCGATCGCGGTGGCCTTGCAACGCTACCCCTACGGCTGCACCGAGCAGCTGGTCTCGACCGCCTATCCGCTGCTCTACGCCCAGAGCGTCTCCAGCGATCCGAAGCTGAAGCGCACCCCGGCCGCCCTGGCGGGCGCGGTGGGCCGACTGCTCGATCGCCAGACCCTCGACGGAGCCTTCGGCCTGTGGCGGGTGGGCGACGGCGAGGCCGACGCGTGGCTCGGCGCCTACGCCACCGACTTCCTGCTGGAAGCCAAGGCGCAGGGCGTGGCCGTGCCCGACGAGGCGCTGGACAAGGCTCTGAACGCCATGCGCCAGATCAGCCGTCCCGACGGCTGGAGCTCGGTCTCCTACCGGCTGGAATATCCGGCCTGGTGGGGCCGTAGCCCCGAGGACAGCAAGAAGGCCACCGAGCGCATGCGCCGCCGGGCCAGCGCCTACGCCCTCTACGTCCTGGCCAAGGCCGGGCGCGGGGACCTGGCCCGCCTGCGCTGGTGGCACGACGTGCAGATGAAGGACGAGGACCAGCCGCTGGCCAAGGCGCAAGTGGCCGCAGGCCTGGCTTTGATGGGCGACCACGCCCGGGCCCGCTCGGCCATGCGCCAGGCGGTCAACTCGCTGAACTGGCGCGACGAGTATGACTGGTACCAGAGCCCTCTGCGCGACGTGGCCGCGGTCACGGCCCTGGCGGTCCAGGCCGGCCAGACCGATGTCGCCGCCCGCCTGCAAGGCCGCCTGGAGAACGTGGTCAAGGATCCCGACGCCCTGAACACCCAGGAACAGGCCCA
Organism: Caulobacter sp. GW821-FHT10A10; assembly: GCF_059415745.1. Lineage (NCBI taxonomy): Bacteria > Pseudomonadati > Pseudomonadota > Alphaproteobacteria > Caulobacterales > Caulobacteraceae > Caulobacter > Caulobacter sp. GW821-FHT10A10. The sequence goes on from NZ_JBWKNV010000002.1 coordinate 22,315, forward strand.
GCTGCTGTTCGCCGCCCACCAGCTGATGAAGGCCGCAGGCCCGATCAGCATCGACGCCCAGGGCGTGATCGGCCTGCCGCCCGCGGGCGGGGCGCCGCGCTGGGCGGTGGGCAAGCTGGCCGACGCCCGCTTCACCAACAAGGGCAAGGGCGCCCTGTGGCGGACGGTCAGCGTGCGCGGCACGCCGATCCTCGCCCCCGGAGCGTCCAGCAACGGCCTGACGGTGAGCAAGCGGCTGTTCACGATGAGCGGCGGCGCGGTCGATCCGTCGGCCATCCGCCAGGGCGAACGGGTGATCGTGCTGATCCAGGGCCGGTCGCTGCAGGCCCGCTCGACCGCCCTGGTGGTCGACGACGCCCTGCCGGCCGGCTTCGAGATCGAGGCCCCGCTGGGCGCCGACGACGCCCAGAACGGGCCGTTCCGGTTCCTTGGCGAGCTTTCCAGCCCCGACGCCCAGGAAAGCCGCGACGACCGCTACATCGCCGCGCTGGACCTGGAGGGCAACAAACCCTTCGCCATGGCCTACATCGCGCGGGCCGTGACGCCGGGCGAGTTCTTCCTGCCCGGGGCCGTGGCCAAGGACATGTACCGCCCGAGCATCGCCGCCCGGTCGGACGCCGGCCGCACGACGATCGCGGGGCAGTGATGTTCAGCGTTCTCCCTTCCCCCTCGATGGGGGAAGGGTCGGGGATGGGGGTGATCACGGCGTCTCAGGATAGAACGCCGTGACCACCGCCAACACCGAAGTCACCCCCACCCCTGCCCCCTCCCCCCTCAAGGGGGAGGGGAGGATGCCGCTGATCACGCGGGTACTGACCGGCTTCCTCGCCGCCCAGGTCGTGCTGTTCGCCGCCAGCGCCGCCTTCCCGCCGGACATGGGCCGCGCCAAGCGTTCTTCGCCCGTCGTGCTGGGCGAACGCGGGGCGTGGCTGCGCGCCCTGCCGGTGGAGGACGGCCGCTGGCGGGTGCGGGCCGACCTGGAACGCACCGACCCGACCTTCCTGAAGCGCCTGGTCGCGGTGGAGGACGCCCGCTTCCGCTGGCACCTAGGCGTCGACCCGATCGCCCTGGTCCGCGCCACGGGCTCGGCCGTGATCCACGGCCGGATCAGCAGCGGCGCCTCGACCCTGTCGATGCAGACAGCGCGCCTGCTGGAGCCCCGGCCGCGCAATCTCGGCTCCAAGCTGATCGAGATGGTCCGCGCCGTGCAGCTGGAGAGCCGGTTGACCAAGGACGAGATCCTCGCCCTCTACCTGACCCTGGCCCCCTATGGCGGCAATCTGGAAGGCGTGCGGGGCGCCAGCCTCTCCTATTTCGGCCACGAGCCGTCCAGCCTGACCGACGGCGAGCAGGCCCTGCTGATCGCCCTGCCCCAGGCCCCCGAAGGCCGCCGTCCCGACCGGCGACCCGAAGCCGCGCGCGAGGCCCGGCGGGCGGTGCTGGACAAGATGGTCCGCGCCGGCGTGCTGGCCGACATCGCCGCCGTCGAGGCCGAGGGCGAGCCGATCCCCCGCCGCAGCGTCTTTCCGGCCATGGCCTGGCACTTGGCGGGCCAGCTGGCCGCTGCCGCGCCGGCCAGCCAGCCCAGCGTCGCCAGCACCATCGATCCCGACCTCCAGGCGCGGCTGGAACCGATGGCCGCCGCCGTCGCCGCCAGCCAGGGTCCGGAGGCGACCTCGGCCATCATCGTCGTGCGGATCAAGGATCGCGCCGTCCGGGCCCTGGTCGGCTCGGGCGGCCGCGACCGGCCCGGCGGCTGGGTGGACATGACCCGCGCCGCCCGCTCGCCCGGCTCGGCCCTGAAGCCCTTCGTCTACGCCTTCGCCTTCGACGACGGCGCTTTGGCGCCCGACACCCAGATCGACGACGCCCAGACCCGCTTCGCCGACTACCAGCCCGAGAACTTCGACCGCGTGTTCCATGGCAAGGTCACCGCCCGCGAGGCCCTGGCCTATTCGCTGAACGTGCCGGCCGTCGCCACCCTGGAGAAGATCGGCCCCGAGGCCTTCGCCGCCCGCCTGGAGGCCGGCGGGGTCAAGCTGCTGCGGCCCAAGGCCGAGGTGAAGGCCGCGGGCCTGGCCCTGGCCCTGGGCGGGGCCGGCATCACCCTGCGCGATCTGGTCACCCTCTACGCCGCCCTCGGCGACGGTGGCGTGGCCAAGCCGCTTGCCTATACGGTGGACGAGGCCAAGGCCCGCGAACGTTCGGGCGGAACCCGCATCGCCCGGCCCGAAGCCGTCAACCAGGTGCTCGACATCCTGCGCGAGGCCCCCGGCCCACGCGGCCGCGCCCCCTCGGCCCTGACCCGGGGCGGACCGGCCATGGCCTTCAAGACCGGCACCTCCTACGGCTTCCGCGACGCGGTTGCGGCGGGCGTCGTGGGCGGGCACGCCATCGTTGTCTGGACCGGCCGCGCCGATGGCGGCGCGCGCGGCGGGCTGACGGGCCGCGACGCCGCCCTACCCCTGCTGTTCGACGTCGCCGATCTGGTCGGCGCTCCGCCCACCGCCCCGCGCCCGATCGCGCCGAAGTCGGCGCCGGGGGCCTTGCAGCGTCTCCAGACCGTCGCCGACGAAGGTCCACGCCTGATCTTCCCGCCGGACGGGGCGACGGTGCAGGTCGAGGGGTTGGGCAAGGGCTCGCGCGGCCTCGTCCTGGCGGCCGGCGGCGAGAACCTGTCGTGGTACGTGAACGGCGCGCCGCTCTCACAGGACGCGGTCAGCGGCAAGCCGGTGTGGCGTCCGCCGGCGGCGGGCTTCTATCGGCTGCGAGTGGTCGACGCCCAGGGCCGGGCGGCCAGCGCCCGGGTGCGCATCAAGGCGCCGGGTTAGGCTTTCGCCGGCTGGGCCTTGAACGGCGCGGCGCGGACGACGGCGACGGTGGCGACCAGCAGCAAAGCGCCCACGGCCAGGGCCGTCAGCCACTGTGGATCGGGCTTCCAGTAGCCGAGATTGCGGGCGGCGAGATAGCCGGGGGCCAGTACCGACACCACCCACAGCGGCGCGGTGACGGTGTTGGCGGCGTGGAAGGTCCAGTCGCGCATGCGGGTCATGCCCGCGGCCATCGGCACGAACGGCCGCAACGGGCCGAGATACCGGGCCACGGCCAGGGCCAGCACGCCATAGCGTCGGGTGTAGAGGCGGGCGCGGGCGACCGTGCGGCGATGCCTGGCCACAGCCGGATGGCGCACGGCTTTTGCGCCGATCTTCTGGCCGATCAGATAGGAGATGGCGTCGCCGGCGGCCGCGCCGACGCTGCACCAGATGATGACTTCCACCGGATGCAGCGAGCCGGTGGCGATCAGCGCCCCGGCCGTCAGCATCACCGCCATGATCGGGATCAGCACCCCGACCAGCATCAGGGCCTCGAGCAGGGTGACGAGCGCCAGGATCGCGCACACCAGCAGGCGGTGCTCGACGACCATCTCGTGCAGGGTCTGGAGGAAGGCGTCCATGCGCTCACCGTGCCGCAACAAGGTGACGAACAGGTAAGGGCGAAGGCGGTTTTTGTAAGGTGCGGCGATAAGGCGCGGCCAGGGCTCCCTCCCCCTTGATGGGGGAGGGCTGGGGTGGGGGTGGCTGCGGCGGTCAGGTTCGCGCCTCGCCTTGAAGCGCTGTCACCCCCATCCCCGACCCTTCCCCCATCAAAGGGGGAAGGGAGAAGGAACCTTACTCCGGCTTGCCCGTCAGGACCCGCTCATAGTCCTCGATGCTGGAGATGCCGACATTGAGGTCGGTGACCAGGCCGTTCGACAGCGAATAGACCCAGCCGTGCACCGACAGGCTCTGACCGCGGGCCCAGGCGTCCTGCACGAAGACGTCGGAGGCGACGTTGCGCACCTGGCGGATGACGTTCAGTTCGCACAGGCGGTTGAGGCGGTCGCGCTCTTCCGGGATCGCTTCCAGCTCGTGCTTGTGCTCGGCGTGGACTTCGCGGATCGGGTGCAGCCAGTGATCGACCAGGCCCCGGCGCTTGCCGTCGATGGCCGCCGCCACCCCGCCGCAGCCGTAGTGGCCGACGACCATCACGTGCTTGACCTTCAGCACGTCGACCGCGAACTGCAGCACGGACAGGTAGTTGGCGTCCTGCGGCGGAGCCAGGTTGGCGACGTTGCGGTGGACGAACAGCTCGCCCGGATCCAGGCCGACGATCTCGTTGGCGGGCACGCGGCTATCGCTGCAGCCGATCCACAGGTACTCGGGGCTCTGCTGGTTCTCCAGGCGCTTGAAGAAGTCGGAGTCGACCTCCGTCTTGCGCAGCGACCAGTTGGCGTTGTTGGTTTTCAGATCTTCAAGCATCGGCGGCGTCCGGCTGGAGGCTGGGGTGAGCAGCGGCGAAGGCGGGATGGTCGGCGGCGCGGTCTGCGGCCGCGACGATCCGCGGGAAGGGTGAAAGGTCGATCTTGAACCGGCGCGCGCCGTAGACCTGCGGCACGATGCAGATGTCGGCCAGGGTCGGCGTATCGCCATAGGCATAGGTTCCGCCGTGGGCGGCGACGGCGGCTTCCAGGGCGGTGAAGCCCTCGTTCAGCCAGCGGGCCATCCAGGCGGTGCGGGCGGCCTCGTCCTGGCCTCGCGCGGCCAGTTCGCCGGTGACCCGCACGTTGTTCAGCGGATGGATGTCGCAGGCGATGGTCTGGGCCATGGCCCGCACCCGCGCACGGCCCAGCGGATCGGCCGGCAGCAGAGGCGGCTGCGGATGCGTCTCGTCCAGCCATTCGAGGATGGCCAGGCTCTGGGTCAGCACCACGCCGCCCCCCCCATCGCCACTAAGCGCCAGGGCCGGCGTCAAACCCTGCGGATTGAGGTCGAGATAGGCGCCTTGGCGCTGCTCGCCCTTCAGCAGGTTCACCGGGCTCTGGTCATAGGCCAGGCCCTTGAGATTGAGGCCGATGCGGACGCGATAGGGCGCGGCCGCCCGCCAGTAGCCGAACAGCGTCAGGGTCACGGCTCGCGCCCTCCCGTCAGACCAGGGTGAAGGCCAGGGCGCCGACGCCGTCGACCTCGCCGACGATCCTGTCGCCCTTGACCACCGCAGCGACGCCCTCGGGCGTGCCGGTGAAGATCAGGTCGCCGGCCGCCAGGGTCCACAGCTTGCTGGCCTCGGCGATGATCTCGGGGATGTTCCAGATCATGTCGGCGATCAGGCCGGTCTGGCGCTGCACGCCGTTGACGGTCAGCCAGATGGCGCCGTCGAGCGTGGCCTCGGCGACTGGGCGGATGGCCGAGATCGGGGCCGAGAAGTCGAAGGCCTTGCCCGCTTCCCACGGCTGGCCCTTGGCCTTCGCCGCGCCCTGCAGGTCGCGGCGGGTCAAATCGACGCCCACGGCGTAGCCGAACACGTGGTCCAGGGCGTCGTCGACGGCGATGTCGGCGCCGCCCGACTTCAGGGCGACCACCAGCTCGATCTCGTGATGCAGGTCGGCGGTGCGCGGCGGATAGGGCACGTCTTCCAGCAGCGGCGCGACGGCGTCGGCCGGCTTGGCGAAGAAGAACGGCGGATCACGCTCGTCGCCGCCCATCTCGGCGCGGTGGGCGGCGTAGTTTCGGCCCACGCACAGGATGCGCCGGACCGGGAAGACCGCATCGGTCCCTTCCACCGGAACCGAAGCTTGGACGGGCGGGGGAAAGGCGAAGGTCGTCATGGCCACCTGCTTAGACCCAAACGCCGCCGACCGGAACCCCGGCCGAAAACGACGAACCGAACGCCGTTCGTCGGGAACCCGACAGCCTAAACGTTCTTTCACTTGCCCATGGTTGCGCCGTCGAGTCATGACGAAGTGGGGACTGTGGCGTTAACACTAGGGGGCGACGAGCGACGATGCTGATCATCGAAAATCTGACGCATGTGTACGGCAACGGCGTGCGGGCCCTCGACGAGGTCAGCCTGACCATTCCGCGCGGCATGTACGGCCTGCTCGGCCCCAACGGCGCCGGCAAGTCGACCCTGATGCGCACCGTCGCCACCCTGCAGGCCCCGACCTCTGGCCACATCCGCTTCGGCGACATCGACGTGCTGAAGGATCCCGAGGCCCTGCGCCGCGTGCTCGGCTACCTGCCGCAGGACTTCGGCGTCTATCCCCGCGTCAGCGCCTACGACATGCTCGACCACATGGCCGTTCTGAAGGGCATCGCCGGCCGCAAGGAGCGCAAGGACACCGTCGAGAGCCTGCTGGCCCAGGTCAATCTCTGGAATGTCCGCAACAAGGCCATCGCCGGCTTCTCGGGCGGCATGCGCCAGCGCTTCGGCATCGCCCAGGCCCTGATCGGCGACCCCCGCCTGATCATCGTCGACGAGCCCACCGCAGGCCTCGACCCCGAAGAGCGCAACCGCTTCCTCAACCTGCTGGCCGAGATCGGCGAGAACGTGGTGGTGATCCTATCGACCCACATCGTCGAGGACGTCTCCGACCTCTGCCCGGCCATGGCCATCATCTGCGACGGCCGCATCGTGCGCGAAGGCGCCCCGGGCGACCTGATCCGCCAGCTGGACGGCCGGATCTGGAAGAAGACCATCGACAAGGCCGAGCTCGAAGACGCCAAGAAGGCCCACCAGGTGATCTCGACCCGGCTGCTGGGCGGCCGCACCGTCATCCACGTCCTCGCCGACCAGGATCCGGGGCAGGGCTTCGCGCCCGTGCCCGGCGGGCTCGAGGACGTCTATTTCTCGACCCTCGCCACGACCCGCTGCGCGGCGTAGGGGGCGCGAGGACCATGTTCGGCAAGATCGCGGGCTTCGAGTTCCGCTACCAGCTGCGCTCCCCGGTGTTCTGGGTGGTGGCGGTCATCTTCTTCCTGCTGACCTTCGGCTCGGTGACCATCGAGCAGATCTCGATCGGCGGCGGTGGCTCGATCCACAAGAACGCCCCCTTCGCCATCGCCCAGACCAACCTGATCCTGTCGATCTTCTACATGTTCGTGACGACGGCGTTCGTGGCCAACGTCATCGTCCGCGACGACGAGACCGGCTACGGCCCGATCCTGCGCACCACCCGCATCGGCAAGTTCGACTATCTCTACGGACGCTTCGTCGGCGCCTTCCTGGCCGCCGCCGTGTCGTTCCTGGCCGTGCCCCTTGCGATCTTCATCGGCTCGCTGATGCCGTGGATCGACGCGGAGAAGCTGGGCCCCAACCTGCTCGACGCCTACGTCTTCTCGTACTTCGTCCTGGCCCTGCCGGCCCTGCTGCTGACCTCGGCGATGTTCTTCGCCCTGGCCACCGTCACCCGCTCGATGATGTGGACCTATCTGGGCGTGGTCGGCGTCATGGTGGTGTGGATCATCGCCAACATCGCCCTCGACAAGCCCGAGTTCGAGCACGGCGCGGCGCTGTGGGATCCGCTAGGCGCCAGCGCCTTCAGCCTGGCGACCAAGTACTGGACGGCCAGCGAGCGCAACAGCCTGATCCCGCATCTGTCCGGTCCTCTGCTGTTCAACCGGATCTATGTCCTCGTCCTGTCGGCGGGTTTCCTGGCGATCGCCTACGGGCTCTTCCGGTTCCAGTCGGCCGAGCTTTCGGGGCAGCGCAAGGCGCCCCGCTCCAACGGCCTGCCGCCGCCGATCGAGGTGGTCCCGGTCATCAAGCCGCTGGCCAAGCCGCGCCACGATCGGACCGCCGCCCTGGCCCAGTTCGTCGCCCGCACCCGCTTCGACATGGTGCAGGTGTTCAAGAGCCCGGCCTATTTCGTGCTGCTGGCGCTTGGCCTGTCGAACGCCTCCGGCGCCCTATGGTTCGCCACCGAGGCGGCCGGCTACGGCGGCATGGTCCACCCGGTCACCCGCATCCTGCTGCGGCCGCTGATGGGCTCGTTCAGCCTGATCCCGATGATCATCGCCATCTACTACGCCGGCGAGCTGGTCTGGCGCGAACGCGAGCGGCGCACCCACGAGATCGTCGATTCCACGCCGGTCGGCGACTGGGCCTTCGTCGCCCCGAAGCTGGCGGCCATTTCGCTGGTGCTGCTCTCGACCCTGCTGGTCAGCGTGGTCGCGGCGATCTTCAGCCAGCTGAGCCACGGCTATGAGCGCCTGGAACTGGGCAAGTACCTGCTGTGGTACGTGCTGCCGCAGAGCGTCGACTGGATCCTGCTGGCGGTGCTGTCGGTGTTCCTGCAGGTGCTGAGCCCGCACAAGTTCGTCGGCTGGGGCCTGATGGTGATCTACATCGTCGCCACCCTGACCTTCGGCAACCTCGGCTTCCAGCACAACCTCTACAACTACGGCGGCGCCCCCGACACGCCGTTCTCCGACATGAACGGCCTGGGCAAGTTCTGGATCGGCGCCTGGTGGTTCCGCGCCTATTGGACCGCCTTCGCCGTCCTGCTGGCCCTGCTGTCCTACGCCCTGTGGCGGCGCGGAACCGAGACCCGGCTGCTGCCCCGTCTGCGACGCCTGCCCCACCGCCTGCGCGGCGCCAACGGGATCGTCTTCGGCGTCTTCCTGGCCGCCTTCGCGGGCCTGGGCGGCTTCATCTTCGTCAACACCAACGTCTGGAACGAGTACCGCACCAATCTCGACGACGAGCGCTGGACGGCCGACTTCGAGAAGGCGCTGCTGCGTTACGAAAACACGCCTCAGCCCAAGATCGTCGGCATGAAGCTGGACGTCGACCTGTGGCCGCACGAGCCTAAGGCCGTGACCCGCGGCGCCTATGTCTTCCAGAACAAGACCGGCCAGCCGATCAAGGAGATCCACCTGCGCTTCGACCGCGACCTGGTGGTGCGCGGCCTGTCGATCGAGGGCGCGCGGCCCAAGCAGACCTTCGACCGCTTCAACTACCGAATCTTCGCCTTCGATACGCCGATGGCCCCCGGCGAGACCCGCCGGATGAGCTTCATCACCGAGCGCAGCCAGAAGGGCTTCAAGAACAACGGCGCCGAGACCCGCATCGTCGACAACGGGACCTTCCTCAACAACCTGGAGATCGCGCCGATCCTGGGCATGTCGCGCGAAGGCCTGCTGCAGGACCGCGCCAAGCGCCGCAAGTACGGCCTGCCGCCGGAGCTGCGCATGGCCAAGCTGGGCGACGCCGCCAGCCGAGGCTTCAACTACATCCGCCACGACGCCGACTTCGTGACCTCCGACATCACCGTCACCACCGACGCCGACCAGACGCCGGTCGCGCCGGGGACCATGGTCTCCGAGCGGACGTGGAAATCCGGGAACGAGGAACGCCGTACGGCGCGCTTCGTCGCCGATGCCCCGATCCTGCCGTTCCTGTCGATCCAGTCGGCCCGCTACACGGTCTCGCGCGAGGCCTACAAGGGCGTCGACCTGGCGGTCTATTACGACCCGCAGCATGCGTGGAACATCGACCGCATGCGCGCGGCGATGAGGGCCTCGCTCGACTACTACCAGGCCCAGTTCAGCCCCTATCAGTTCCGCCAGCTGCGGTTCCAGGAGTTCCCGGCCTATGCCGACTTCGCCCAGGCCTATGCCGGCACGATCCCCTGGTCGGAGGGCATGTTCTTCATCGCCGACTACCGCGATCCCGAGAAGATCGACATGGTCACCTATGTCGGGGCGCACGAGATCGGCCACCAGTGGTGGGCCCACCAGGTGCTGGGGGCCGACCAGCAGGGCTCGACCATGCTGTCGGAGACCTTCGCCCAGTATTCCGCGCTGATGGTCATGAAGCGGATGTACGGCGAGGCCCAGATCCGCAAGTTCCTGAAGTTCGAACTCAACGGCTACCTGCGCGCGCGCGGCGGCGACGTGCTCGAAGAGCAGCCGCTGGCCCGGGTCGAGAACCAGCAATACGTCCACTACCGCAAGGGCTCGCTGGTCATGTACCGGCTGCAGCACGAGGTCGGCGAGGAGACCGTCAACCGCGCCCTGCGCCGGCTGATCGCCGAGTACGGCCTGAAGGGCGCGCCCTATCCGACCACGCTCGACTTCCTGCGCATCCTCCGCGCCGAGGTCCCGGCCGACAAGCAGGCCCTGATCACCGATCTCTTCGAGAAGATCACGCTCTACGACCTGAAGACCAAGTCGGCGACCGTGAAGAAGCGCGCCGACGGCCGCTACGACGTCAAGCTCGTGGTCGAGGCGCGCAAGATGTACGCCGACGGCCGCGGCAAGGAGACCAACGCGCCGCTGAACGAGGTGCTGGACGTCGGCCTGTTCACCGCCGAGCCGGGCAAGAAGGACTTCGCGCAGAAGAACGTCGTCGCCTTCGAACGCCGCCCGATCCGCACTGGGACCCAGACCCTCACCTTCGTCACGTCGGTCGCGCCGCGCTGGGCCGGGGTGGATCCCTACAACCTGGTGATCGACCGCAACGGCGACGACAACGTCATCAAGACAGCGAACTGAGGGGGTCTTTCCCCGCTTCCCAATCCCCCAGGTTCGTCATCCCGGAAAGCGCGCAGCGCTTATCCGGGACCCAGGGGGACTGGACGCTGCGCTTGGGCTCGCCGCCCTCCCGCTAGCCGGCGTGGTGCGGCGGCCCCTGGGTCCCGGCTCTGCGCGCTGCGCGCTCCGGCCGGGATGACGAGCTGTGGAGTGGAGATATCGGACAAAGAAAATCCCCCGGCCTTTCGACCGGGGGATTTCCGTATCCGGGCTGAGCCCAAACCCTACTTCATGCCGTTCTTCAGGCCCTCGGCCATGTTCAGGTGCTCCTGGATCTTCGGCGCGGTCTCGGCGGCGAAGGTCTTGATGGCGGCGACGTCGCCGTCCTGGGCGTAGCGCTGGAACAGGTTCAGGGCGGCCTGGTGGGCGTCGACCTGGTCGTCGGCGTAGTCCTTGTCGAAGTCCTTGGCGTCGGCCTTGTTCAGGTCGTCCAGCTTGCCTTGCAGGTCGTCGGGCAGGGCGGCCGGCAGAGTGATGGTCGCGCCGGAAGCGGCGATGGCGGCCTTCAGGCCCTGGCTGGTGGCGGTGTGGGCGTCGATCATCGCCTGGGCGAACTTCTTGACGTCGGGGTTGGTCGAGCGCTTGAGGGCGATCTTGGCGGACTCGATCTCGAACGTGTCGCCGGCGGCGGCCTTGGCCGAGAAGTCCGGAGCCTTGGCCTCGTCCGACGGGGTCGGGACGGTGGCGGCGGGATTGGCGTCCGGGGTGGCGGCCTGCTCGGCCGGGGTGGCGGCGCCCTTGGTCTCTTCCTTCTGGCCGCAGGCGGCGAGGCTGAGGGCGGCGAAGGCGGCGCCGACGATGAGAAGCTTGCGGGTCATGGCTTTCTTTCCCTGCGCGTTTTTCTGGGCAAGAAGGGTCGGCGTCGCGCGTCGCCGTGTGGCAGGAAGAAGGTTCACGGCCGCGTGATGGTTCCGTGATCGGGGAGAGGAACAAAATGACCCAAGGGCCGTTGGCGGGCGTCCGCGTGATCGAAATGGGCCAGCTGATCGCCGGTCCGTTCTGCGGCCAGGTGCTGGGCGACTTCGGCGCCGAGGTGATCAAGCTGGAAGACCCCAAGGCCGGCGACCCGATGCGCCAGTGGGGACGCTCCAAACCCCAGGGCCTGTCGCCCTGGTGGCCGGTGATCGGCCGCAACAAGAAGTCGGTCACGGTCGACCTGCGCACCGACGAGGGCCGCGACATCGCCCGCGCCTTGATCGCCAAGGCCGACGTGGTGGTCGAGAACTTCCGCCCCGGCACGCTGGAGAAGTGGGGCATGGGCTACGAGGCCCTGGCCGCGACCAACCCCGGCCTGGTCATGGCCCGCGTCTCCGGCTTCGGCCAAACGGGCCCCTATGCCAAGCGGGCCGGCTACGCCCTGGTCGGCGAGGCCATGGGGGGCCTTCGCCACATCACCGGCGAGCCGGACCGCAATCCAGCCCGGGCCGGGATCTCGATCGGCGACAGCCTGTCGGGCCTGAACGCCGCTCTGGGCGTGATGATGGCCCTGCACGCCCGCCAGCGCACCGGCAAGGGCCAGGTCGTCGACGTGGCGATCTATGAGAGCGTGCTGACGGTGATGGAGAACCTGGTCACCGAATATGACCTCACCGGCTACATCCGCGAACGCTCGGGCGCGGTGCTGCCCGGCATCGCCCCGTCCAACGTCTATCCGACCCGGTCCGGCGAACTCGTGCTGATCGGCGCCAACCAGGACACCCTGTTCAAGCGCCTGTGCGAACTGATGGGCCGGCCGGACCTGGCCGAGGATCCACGCTATCGCGACCACGCCGCGCGCGGGATCAACCAGGCCGAACTCGACGCCCGCATCGCCGCCTGGACACTGGACCAGGACATCGACGACCTGCTGCCGAAGCTGGAGACGGCGGGGCTGGCCTGCGGCCGCATCTATCGCGCGCCCGAGATGCTGGCCGACCCGCAGTTCCAGGCCCGCGACTCGATCGTCTCGGCGCCCCATCCGGTGTTCGGCCAGGTGAAGATGCAGAACGCCTTCCCGAAGCTGACCGGCACCCCCGGCGGCGTGCGCTGGACGGGTCCGACGCTGGGCGAGCACACGGAAGACGTGCTGGCCGAGGTGGCGGGGATGGCGGCCGAGACGGTGGCGGAGCTGAAGGCGCGAGGCGTCATCTAGGATCCTCCCCCTCTGGGGGAGGTGGCCCGAAGGGCCGGAGGGGGGACGGTCTCAGCTTCCGAGACGTCGGCCCGCCTCCCCCCGCCGATCGCTGCGCGATCGCCTCCCCCAGAGGGGGAGGTTCCCTTCTACGGGCAAGGGTTCGGATGCACCGCGTGGATGGCGTTGACGGCCGCCTCCAGTTCCTCCGTCCACTCCACGTCGAAGGCGTCTATGTCGGTCTTCAGCTGCTCCATGCTCGTCGCGCCGATGATCGTGGCGGTGACGAACGGGCGGGCGTCGACGAACTTCAGGGCCAACTGCGCCGGGTCCAGGCCGTGCTGGACGGCAAGCTCGACATAGGCGCGGAAGGCCTCGACCGCGCCCGGCCCCTCGTAGCGATGCATGCGGTTGTAGAGCGCCTTGCGCGAGCCTTCCGGCAGCTTGCCGTCGAGGTACTTGCCGGTCAGCTGACCCTGGGCCAGCGGCGAATAGGCCAGCAGGCCCACCTGCTCGCGCATGGCGATCTCGGCCAGTCCGAATTCGAACACGCGGTTGGCCAGGTGATAGGCGTTCTGGATCGAGGCGATGCGCGGCAGGCCCCGGGCCTCGCTTTCGGCCAGGAACTTCATCACGCCCCACGGGAACTCGTTGGAGACGCCCAGCGCCCGGATCGTCCCCTTCTTCACGTGGGCGTCCAGCGCCTCGAGGATGTCGCCGAAGCGCTGGTAGTCGTCGTCATAGTCCTTGTAGGTCTGGCCGCCGAACACCCGCACGGCGCGGTCGGGCCAGTGCAGCTGGTAGAGGTCGAGATAGTCGGTCTGCAGGCGCTTGAGCGAACCTTCCACCGCCTCGTCGATCTGGGCCTTGGTCTGGCGGGTGGTCGCCCCGTCGGCGCGCATCCACGACAAGCCGCCGAAGGCCGAGCCCCGGCCAGCGACCTTGGAGGCCAGCACGATCTCGCTGCGCTTGCCGGTCTTCTTCAGCCACGAGCCGATGTAGCGCTCGGTATGGCCCTGCGTCTCCGGGCTGGGCGGACTGGCGTACATCTCGGCCGTGTCCCAGAAGGTCACCCCGCGCCCCAGGGCGTAGTCCATCTGGGCGTGGGCCTCGGCCTCGGTGTTCTGCGAGCCCCAGGTCATGGTGCCCAGGCAGCAGCGCGAAACCTGGATGCCCGTACGGCCGAGTTCGACGTAATCCATGAAGTCCCCTGAACGATCCTGTAGCTTGGCCTGTAGCCTGGCTTTTTGGCCTATTTAGGCGTTAGCGGTCTCAACCCAAGGCTGGAGCCTTGCGCGCGGCCGCTTTCGACACGATATTTCACACGTGTCCCCCTTGGGACGGAAACATAAAGGGCTTCCTTCGATGAACGACTTCAACCGCGATTATGCGCGCTCGATCCCGACGGATCGCGCCGACATGTCGGTTGACGCCGGACTGCGCAGCTTCATGCTCGGCGTCTACAACAAGGTTGCGCTGGGCCTGCTGCTGTCGGCCGCCCTGGCCTGGACGACCAGCTCGTTCCCGCCGGTTCGCGACCTGCTGTTCCAGGTCAACGGCAACCGCGTCAGCTACACCATGCTGGGCATCGCGATCTCGTTCGCGCCGCTCGGCATCCTGCTGTTCTCCAGCTTCGTGATGAAGTCGATCACCCCGCGCACCGCCGGCGTGATCTACTGGACCATCGTGTCGCTGATCGGCGCCTCGCTCGGCACCGTGGTGCTGATGTACACCGGCAGCAGCGTGGCCTCGACCTTCCTGATCACGGCCACCGCCTTCGGCGCGCTGAGCCTGGTGGGCTACACCACCAAGAAGGACCTGTCGGGCTTCGGCAGCTTCCTGATCATCGGCCTGGTGGGCCTGATCCTGGCCTCGGTCGTGTCGCTCTTCTTCCCGTCGGGCCCGCTGGTCTTCGCGATCAACGCCATCGGCGTGCTGATCTTCGCCGGCCTGATCGCCTACGACACGCAGAACCTGAAGATGACCTACTACCAGGTCGGCGGCGACGCGGCCGCCAAGTCGGTGGCCACCAACTACGGCGCGCTTAACCTGTACCTGGACTTCATCAACCTGTTCCGCTTCCTGCTCTACTTCCTGGGCGACCGCCGCTAAGGCCCGGCCCCGGATCGAAAGACGAAGCCCCGGCGGATCGCTCCGCCGGGGCTTTTTCGTGAGCGATCGCCTGGGAAGGCCCTAGTCCACGACCTTGAACCGGCCCTTGTCGAACAGCCGCAGCACCTGGGCCAGCTCGTGCCCGCGCTTGAGCACCATGCCGCCCTGGCCCCGCACCAGCCACTGGCCCTGCTTGCGGGCCAAGTCCGGCCACTTCTCGACGCGGTAGAGCGGCGCCTCGGCGGCATGGCGGAAAATCGAGAAGGCCGCGTGGTCGACCGCGCCGCCCATGCCGTAGTCGCGCCATTCGCCAGCCGCGACCATGCGGCCGTACAGCCGCAGGAGCTGGTCGATCTCGCGCCGCTCGAAGAACACGACGCCGCCGACGGGGGAGGGAGCATCAAGGGCCATCGACGCGAATCCTAACCCCAAATCACGCCATCAGGCGAGCGCGTTGGACGAACGCGCCAGATGGGCCTCACCCCCGGGTTCCACCGTCGCAAATCCGCAACAACGTTCGGCGAAGCGACAAGCCAAGCTGCACCAGGCCACGAAATGACCTTGTTTTGGTCCTGCGCCCGCCTGCTTGGGGGTCGAAAAAGTCAGTGTCGGCTGATCGGACACCCCACGGTCCTGGATCCTGAACAGCCCCCCCAGCCCCCCTCGATCGCGGGCCGGTCGGCCGACAGACCTACAAAGAGAACCCCTCTCTCTTTCTTGCAGAGCCCGTGCGGATCCCCCCTCCCGCGCGGGCTTTCGCATATGTGGCCTCCAGTTGTTTCCACAACTGCAAAGATCGCCATAGAGGCGCCTCACCCCGTCGCGAAACGACCCTGATCGCGCCCTTCCCTGGCCTCTGACCGGGATCAGATTGTCATGGTCGGTCGATCGGAACGCCAAGCGGTCCGGGATCCTGAACAGCCCCTCCAGCCCTCCGGGCCACGAGGCGCGCCGCTCGGCCGACGCGTATTTCTATCCCCTCCCCCTAAAGACCCCGCTTCGCCGACCATCCCCTAAGGCGAGGCGGGGTTTCTTTTGCACGTCTCAATTGACACGCGTAATCTCTCGTGGCGACATGCGTCGAGGGAGAGAAGCGCCATGAACGGGGGCTCGGGCTTCGTGATGACGGCCTTGATGGGCCTGCTGGCGCTGGTGCTGCTAGTCGCCGCGGCGCCAGACCCCGCCCGCGTCGCCGGCTACTTCCCGGCCGAGTTCCGCAAGCCTTCGATCATCTGCCTGCCCTTGCGACGCCAGCCGGTGATCAGCGAGGTCGAGGCCGAATGGTATCCGCGCATCCTGATGGCGGCCGACGAACCCTCGCTCTACGCCTTCTCGCGCCAGCCGCGACCGCCGGGCGTCCGCACCTACCGACTGACCTTCATCCCGACCTTTCACAAGCCGATGATCGTGCGCCTGAACGTCTGGCCCGACGGCAAGACCGTGCTGACCGCCACGCGCCTGTCCGGCGCCGGCGGCTACGACCCGGGCCTGCCGGAGGAAACCGCTGGCGGGGTCGTCCACAAGGTGCTGACCAAGGACGAGGAGCGTCGCTTCGAGCGGTTGCTGGCGGCCGCCTCGAACCTCAAGCTGCGCCCCGCCGACTGCCCCATGGGCACGGACGGGTCGCAATGGATCCTGGAGTCCGCCGAAGGCGGGACCTATCGCTACGTGAACCGCTGGTCGCCCAAGCGCGGTCCCGAGCGGGCTCTGGGCGAGTATATGCTCAGCCTGGCCGGCTGGACGCCCCAGGCCGGCTACTGAACGGCCTCAGCGGCTCTTGCCGCCCGGCGGCAGCACGCCCAGCACCCGGCCGCCCTTGACGCCCTGGACGATGATCGCCGTCTGCAGTTCGTCGTCATGGCCCGCGGGCAGGCGGTACATCTTCGGACGGCCCGACCAGGGGCCCAGCTTGACCAATTCGCGCACCACGTTGCGGTGGACGATCGTCTGGCCGCGGTTGTCGCCACGCTTGACGGCGATCTCCTGCTTGCGCGGATCGAAGCGCACCAGCCAGACCTCGGCCCCGCCGCGCGGCACGACGCCCGAGCCGATGGCCACCCGGCCGGTCCCGACGAACTCCATGTCCGGCGCCGGCGGCAGGCGGGTGGTCTCGATCAGCTTGTCGACGGTCTCGGCCTTGGCGCCGGAGGCCTGCACCTTGCCGGCCACCACCACCTGGGGCGTGGGCACGTCCCTAAGGGCGAAGGCCTTGGCGTAGACGCGCTGGCGCTCGACGAAGGCCGGCTTGGCGAAGGTGTCCTTCCAACCGAGATAGTCCCAGTAATCGACCGAATAGGTCAGGGCCAGGACGTCCTCGCGCTCGGCGAGTTCGGCGGCGGCCTGGTTGGCCTTGCCGCACGACGAACAGCCCTGGGCGGTGAACAGCTCGACCAGCACGGGAGACTTGGCCGCGGCCGGGGCGGCGACGAGGCTCGTCAGGGCGAGGGAGACAACAGAGATCAAGGCCGTACGCATGTGCGGCGCACTTAAGCCAAGAAACCGCTGCGTCGCCGCTCACGAGGCCGTGAAATGACCGCTTCGGGGCCGGTAAATCCACACGACAACGATGTCGGCGGTCCCATCAACGAAAACGGCCGGCCCCAGAAGGGCCGGCCGCCTCGTTATTCAGCGTCTTGCGACTGCGCTTAGTCGGCCTTGGCCAGGTTGCGCAGCACGTAGTTCAGGACGCCGCCGTTCTTGAAGTACTCGAGTTCGGTCGGCGTATCGATGCGGCAGCGCACCGGGAAGCGCGCGATGCGGCCGTCGGTCGGACGGTAGAGCTCGACGATCAGCTGCTTGCGCGGCGCCAGGTCCTGCAGGCCGCGGATCGAGACCAGCTCTTCGCCGGTCAGTTCCAGCTTCTGCCAGCCATCGGCGATGAACTGCAGCGGCAGCACGCCCATGCCGACCAGGTTCGAGCGGTGGATGCGCTCGAAGCTTTCGGTGATCACCGCGCGGACGCCCAGGAGCTTGGTGCCCTTGGCCGCCCAGTCACGCGACGAGCCGGTGCCGTATTCCTTGCCGGCGAACACGACGGCCGGACGGCCCTCGGCCTGGTACTTCATGGCCGCGTCGTAGATCGGCATCACTTCGCCCGAGGGGAAGTGCTTGGTCACGCCGCCTTCGATCTCCGGAGTGATCTTGTTGCGGATGCGGATGTTGGCGAAGGTGCCGCGCATCATGACTTCGTGGTTGCCGCGGCGAGCGCCGTAGCCGTTGAAGTCGATCGGCTCGACGCCGTGGTTGACCAGGTACTGACCAGCCGGGCTGGACGTCTTGATCGAACCGGCCGGGCTGATGTGGTCGGTGGTGATCGAGTCGCCGAACACGGCCAGAACGCGGGCTTCCACGATGTCGGTGACCGGCGAGGGGGTCATCGACATGTTCGGGAAGTAGGGCGGGTTCTGAACGTAGGTCGACTCGCCTTCCCAGGCGTAGGTCTGGCCACCGGTGACCTTGATGCCTTGCCAGTTCTTGTCGCCCTTGAAGACGTCGCCGTAGCGGCTGGCGAACATCTTCTCGTTGATCGACTTGCGCTGCAGGGCGGCGATGTCTTCGTTCGAGGGCCAGATGTCCTTCAGGAAGACGTCGTTGCCCTTCTTGTCCTTGCCGATCGGCTGGGTGTTCAGGTCGATCTTCAGCGAGCCGGCCAGGGCGTAGGCCACCACCAGCGGCGGCGAGGCCAGGTAGTTGGCGCGGACGTCCGGGTTCACGCGGCCTTCGAAGTTACGGTTGCCCGACAGCACCGAGCAGGCGACCAGATCGTTGTCGTTGATCGTCTTGCTGATGTTTTCCGGCAGCGGGCCCGAGTTGCCGATGCAGGTGGTGCAGCCGTAGCCCACGAGGTTGAAGCCCAGGGCGTCGAGGTGCTTGGTCAGGCCGGCCTTGGCCAGGTAGTCGGTGACGACCTGCGAGCCGGGGGCCAGCGAGGTCTTCACCCACGGCTTGGCCTTCAGGCCCTTGGCGACCGCGTTCTTGGCCAGCAGGCCGGCGGCGATCAGGACCGAGGGGTTGGAGGTGTTGGTGCACGAGGTGATGGCGGCGATCACCACGTCGCCGTGACCGACGTCGAAGTCCTCGCCTTCCACCGGAGCGCGGAACTCGGGGGCTTCGGCCTTGCCGAACTCACCGACCAGCGACTCGGCGAACTTGCTCGAGGCGTCCGACAGCAGAACGCGGTCCTGCGGGCGCTTCGGGCCGGCCAGCGACGGCAGAACCGTCGACAGGTCGAGTTCCAGGCTGTCGGTGAAGGTCGGCTCGGCGACGCCGGGCTCCCACCACAGGCCCTGTTCCTTGGCGTAGGCTTCCACCAGGGCGACGCGGTCGGCGTCGCGGCCGGTGCCCTTCAGGAAGGCGACGGTGGCGGCCGAGATCGGGAAGAAGCCGCAGGTGGCGCCGTATTCCGGGGCCATGTTGGCGATCGTCGCCTGGTCTTCCAGGGTCAGGTTGGCCAGGGCGTCGCCGTAGAATTCGACGAACTTGCCGACCACGCCCTTCTTGCGCAGCATCTGGGTGACGGTCAGCACCAGGTCGGTGGCCGTCGCGCCTTCCGGCATGGCGCCGGTCAGCTTGAAGCCGATGACTTCCGGGATCAGCATCGGGATCGGCTGGCCGAGCATGGCGGCCTCGGCTTCGATGCCGCCGACGCCCCAGCCCAGGACCGACAGGCCGTTGACCATGGTCGTGTGGCTGTCGGTGCCGACGACGGTGTCGGGGTAGGCGACTTCAGCGCCATCCACGAGCGCGGTCCAGACGGTCTGGGCCAGGTATTCCAGGTTCACCTGGTGGCAGATGCCGGTGCCGGGCGGGACAACGCGGAAGTTGTTGAAGGCCGACGAGCCCCAGCGCAGGAAGCGGTAGCGCTCGATGTTGCGCTCGTATTCGCGCTTCACGTTGGCGTCGTAGGCCTTGGCGTCGCCGAAGTTGTCGACCATCACCGAGTGGTCGATGACCAGGTCGACGGGGTTCAGCGGGTTGATCTTGGCCGGGTCGGCGCCCAGGGCGACCATGGCGTCGCGCATCGCGGCCAGGTCGACGACGGCGGGAACGCCCGTGAAGTCCTGCATCAGCACGCGGGCCGGGCGGAAGCTGATCTCGTGCTCGACCGAGCCCTTGTTTTCCAGCCAGTTGGCCACGGCCTTCAGGTCGGCTTCGTTGACCGAGACGCCGTCTTCGTAGCGCAGCAGGTTTTCCAGCAGCACCTTCATCGAGACGGGCAGCGAGCCCGTGCCGGCCAGACCGGCTTCCTCGGCGGCGCGAAGGCTGTAATAGACGTAGGTCTTACCGCCGACGACGAGTTCGCGGCGGGTTTTGAGGCTGTCCACTGACGCCATTTGGAAGGATCCCTTCTCTGTTCACGGCCGCCGGAAAACCACTCCCGGGATCGCGCGATCGAGGGGGACCCACAGCGTCCATCCTCGCGCCGCGTACGCCCCATCCAAAGCGGAGGGTGACGGCCGAGCGCTTCTTAGCGCCGGTTACCCACAACGTCCATGCACGGCGCATGGACTTGCGATGATGAGAGCCGTTCGCATAAAGGGTTTGAGCCTCGCGCGGGGCGAGCGGACCCTGTTTTCGGGGCTCGATCTGGCGCTCGAAAGCGGCCAGGCGGCGACCCTTCTGGGCCGCAACGGCGCGGGCAAGACCAGCCTGCTGCGCGCGGTCGCCGGACTGCTGCGGCCCCAGGCCGGAACGATCGCCTTCGAAGGCGCCGACGGCGCCTCCTTGGAAGCAGAAACCGCCCGCGCCGAAGGCCTGCACCTGGCCGGCCACCATGACGGGCTGAAGACCACCCGCACCGCTTGGGAGGAACTGCTGTTTCAGGCCTTGTGGACCGGCGGGACGGAAGCCTCGGCCCGCGCCGCCGTCGAGCGCCTGGACCTGTCGCGCCTGCTCGACCTGGAGGTCCGCCGGCTGTCGGCCGGTCAGCGCCGCCGTGTTTCACTTGCTCGCCTGCTGGCCAGTCCGCGACCGCTGTGGCTGCTCGACGAGCCGATGGCCCCGCTGGACGCCGGCCACCGCGCCCTGTTCGGCGAGATCCTGGCCGAACACCTGGCCGGCGGCGGCCTGCTGCTGGCCGCCGTGCACGATCCCCTGCCGATCCCCGCCCGCGGCGTGGAGATCGGCGGATGAGGGGTTTCGTCGTTCTTTTCCGCCGCGAGCTGGCCCTGGCCTGGGGACGCGGCGGCGGGCCGCTGCTGGCCCTGGCCTTCTACGCCTGCGTCGTCACCCTGCTGCCGCTGGCCGCCGGCCGCGCACCCGAACGCCTGGCGGCCCTGGCCCCCGGCATCGCCTGGCTGGCCCTGGCCCTGGCGGCCCTGCTTTCCCTGGAGCGCCTGTTCGAGCGCGACTTCGAGGACGGGGCGCTGGACCTGCTGGCGCTGGGCCCCGCTCCCCTCGAGGCGGTCGCCGTGGCGAAATGCCTGGCCCACTGGCTGGCGGCCGGCGCGCCCCTGGCCCTGGCCGCGCCCATCGCCGCGGTGATCCTCGGCGCCTCGCCCTCGATCGCGCCGCTATTGTTCGTCTGCGCCCTGGCGGGAGGTCTCGCCTTCTCGTTCCTTGGCGGACTGGGCGCGAGCCTGGCCTTGGGCAGCCGCCGCGGCGGCCTGCTGGTGGCGGTGATCGTCCTGCCGCTCTACGCCCCGCCGGTGATCTTCGGCGCCGGCGCGCTCGACAGCCTGGCCGGCGGCCTGCCGTGGACGGGCGGCCTGCTGTTCCTGCTGGCCTACAGCGCCGCGGCCGTGGCGCTGAGCCCCCTGGCCATGGCGGCGGCGTGCAGGAACGCGCTGGACTGAGGGATCGACGAAAGGGTTCCCCCGCAGGTCGTTTTCAACCATCCTGCTCCCGCCTGAGGCGATCGCCGCCGCGACCGCTCGCAACCTGGCGCAGACGCGATGTTCGAGAACGCTTTCCTCCGCCCCCGCCTCGACGGACAGCCGCGGGAAGACAAAAGACGCCTCTATGCGCGTATCGATCATTTCGAGCCCGACGCCGTCGTGCTCGAGGCGGTCGATGCGGCCTTCTTCGACACCCTCCCGGCGATCGCCGGCATCGACGCCTGGTCGGAGTTCTCGGCCAGGGCGCCGATCTTCGTTCTTCATGATCGCGACAACCGTCAGACGCCGCCGCCCAGCGGCGAGTTCGACGACTGGCCCGACGCCATGCCGCCCCGATGGTACGAAATCTCGATCAGGCCCGGCGGCGAGTCCCTGTTGTTTTTCAATCTCTTTCGCGAGCCCCAGGCGACCACGGTCGAAGAGGTCAAGAACGTCGATCCTGGGATCTCGCGCAAACTCGAAGAGATCCTTGATCTGGAGCCCCTGCAGCGCCAGCCCCGCGAAATCCAGGACGTGCTCGACGCGGTGACCGGCACGATCGACTGGATCGGCGTCTACGACATCGGCCAGGGCAATGCGAACGGCCTGTGCGACAGCGGCGAGACGCCCTTGGCCTATTTCGATCTCGGCGGCGGCGTGAACACCAACCTCGCCACCTTTCCGGCGGCGCTCACCGACTTCTGCTATCAAGCGTCTCCGCCCGTGGTGCTGTCGCACTGGGACTGGGACCACTGGTCGTCGGGCGCCAAGTTCCCGGGCGCCCAGGCCCTGAACTGGATCGCCCCGGCCCAGAGCCTGGGCGTGGTGCACAGCACATTCGCCGCGGGCCTGCATAGAGCCGGCAGGCTGTTCATATGGCCCAACACGCTGGCCACCCTGTCGAGCGGCCAGATGACGATCCACAAGTGCACCAGCATGGGCGCCAACAGAAACCACACGGGCCTGGCCATGGAGGTGCGCGGTCCAGCGGGCCAGCCCCCGATCCTGTTGACGGGCGACGCGCGCTACACGGCTATTCCCGGCGCGGTCAACGCCACCTTTACGTCGCTCGTCGCCCCCCATCACGGCGCGAACATGTCGAGCCACGCGACACCCGCCGCCAGCGGCCTGCCCGGCGCCCGGACCGCCTATTCGTTCGGCCAGGGCAACTCGCACCAACATCCCACGATGACGGCCTTCAAGGACCACGCGGCGGCGGGATGGCCGCATTCGATGCTCGGCGCCAGCGTTCCAGTCGATCGCGACACCACCAATCGCGCCCTCGGCGGCTTGGGCCACCTGGGCCTTGGTTGGCGATCCCCGGCGTCCTTGCCCGGGCACAACTGCACATCTCCCGGCTGCTCGGTCGCGCTTCGGCGCACATGAGCGGCCTCAGGGGGTCAAACAGGCCGCCTCGACCACCGTGGCGTCCAGCGTGCCGGCGGTCGGGGCCTGCCAGTCCTGCTCGAAACGGTAGGAGTCCTCGGTCCCTTCGAGGTTGTTCTTCGGGTAGCGGAAGGCGGCGGCGTTGCGGAAGCGACCGGCCGTGCAGTCTACCTCGACCAGCACCTTCTCGGAGCGGAAGGCCGGGGCGTCCGGCGCCTGGGCCTCGGTGCGCGGCAGGCGGAACTCGTGACGGACCCAGACCTGGCCCTGCGGCTTGCGTCCGTCGTTGCCCTTGGCGGTCTTGGCGAACATCAGCACCGCCCCCTCCTCGGCGGCGGCGAAATAGGGCCAGCCGTCGGCCCGCACCCGCTCGGCCCAGGGCGGCATGGCCTTGGCCTTTTCCTGGGCCGTGACCGTGACCCCGTCGATATCGGCGGCTGCCTTCGCATCGGCCTGCGGCGCGGCGGGCGGCGCTGAAACCGGCGCGGAAGCCTGGGCCGCCAGCAGCAGCCCGGCCGCACCAACGGCGATGAGAAAATGAGCGTCCACCCTGCGGCCTCCCGTCGGACGCGCATGCGGCGCCCTTTTCTTCTTCCATGGTCACGGTAACATGGGTCGACGAACGATCAACCGGCCGGCAGGGGAGGCCGTACCGAATGACCAGGATCCGAACGGCCGGCAAGGCGCTGTCGCTGCTGGCCGCCCTCGCCGTGGCGAGCGCCGCCCAGGGCGCGCCGACCCGCAAGGAAAGCTGGGGAAAGCCCGGCGTCAGCTACCTGAAATACCGCACCGACGCGGCCGAGTGCCTGCACTATGTCGAGACCCTGGCGCCAGTGAAGCTGGCGCTGGTGGACCTGACCTTCGGCATGGACGTTCCGGTCGATCCGGATCTCGGCGCCTTCGAACCCTCCACCACCGGCGCGGCGCAATCGGCCTACGCCTATGCCGAAGCCTACCGGCTGCGGATGAACCGCCACTGGCGCAACGTCCGCGACCAGGCGACCCCGGCCCTGGAGAAATGCCTGGCCGAGCGCGGCTACAGCCGGTTCAAGCTCAGCGAAGCCGAGCAGAAGGACCTGAAGGACTTGCGCGTCGGCACGCCGGCGCGTCACCTCTATCTGTGGCGGCTCGGTTCGGAGCCGCGCTGAGGAGGGCAGGCCAATGAGCCTGACCGAGATCGCCCGCTTCGCCGACCTGGCCGAGGCCCAGATCGCCGCCTCTCGGCTGCGGGCCGAGGGCGTGCCGGTGCTGCTGCAGAACGAGCACTGGGGCGCCAGCGACTATCTGATGACCATCGCCATGGGCGGCTTTCGCCTGTGGGCGCCCGACAGCGACGCCGACGAGGCCCGGCGGCTGATCGAGGACCTGCGCGGCGGCGCGATCCCGCCAGAATTGGACCCCGAGCCTGAAACCAAATCCGACGTGCTGGCCCACGGCGCTTCGGCCGGCAAGGCGGGCGCGGCCCTGCTGCTGGCGGCGACCTTCGGTCCGGCGGCCGGCCTGTTGCTGGACGGCAAGCTCCACGACGGCCGGATCCGTCTCGCCGCGGCCGGCGTCACGGGCCTTTTCCTGCTGGTCGGCCTCGGCGCCTGGCTGATGGTCCTGCTCGGTTAGGCGTATCGACATTCAGCTGTTCGCGCCCTTCCAATCCGTGTCTCCCCGCGAAGGCGGGGATCCAAGCTGGACTTCAGGATGAGGCGCGGCCGTGGATCACCTGCGGACTTGGCTTGGGTCCCCGCCTTCGCGGGGATGCTCGGTGAAAAATGAGCTCAGGCCGGTGACTGTCGATCGGCCTTAGGGCGCGGGGGCCGGAACCGCCTGCAGGCCGTCCGGATCGGCGTGCCGCTCGCCCAGCACGGTGATGAAGCTGCCGGCGATGATCATCAGGCCGCCGACGCCCAGGGCCAGGGTCAGGTGGTCGCCGAACAGCAGCACGCCGATCGAGGCGCCCATCAGCGGCTCGATGTTGATGAACACCCCGGCGCTGGCGCTGCCGACGCGGGCTGAGCCGAACTGCCAGGCCGCCGTGGCCAGCAGGGTCGACAGCACGCCCAGGCCCAGCACGCCGATCCAGGCCGTCGGCGAAAGATCCAGCTTCGGCGGTCCGTGCATGATCAGGGCGATCGGCAGCACGGTGAGGGCCGCGACGATAACCGTCACCGCCGGAATGGCCATCGGGGTCGGCGGCTTGGGCGCGCGTTTCAGCACTACCAGCCACGCCAGGAAGATGAAGAGGGAGCCCAGCGACAGGGCCACGCCCAGGGGCGAGCCGGCCCCGTCGGGTCTGCCGGCGATCAGGGCCGCGCCCAGCGTCGCGGCCCCCACGCCCATCCACGAGGCCCGGCTGACCTTCTCGCCCATGACCTTGGCGCAGACGGCGATAAGGGCCGGCATGGCCCCGACCAGCAGGGCCGCCAGGGTGACGCTGACATGGGCCAGCCCCTCGAACTGCACCATGAAGGCCACGCCATAGAGCGCGCCCGACAGCAGCATCACCGGCGAGCGGAAGAGCGCGCGGGCCTCCTTGGTCCGCAGGGCGAAGGGCGCGGCCACCACGGCGGCGACGGCGAAACGCAGCAGCACCATGTGGGCGGCGTCGGTCTCGCGCAGGATCAGTTTGCCCAGCGGGAAGCCGAGGCCCCACAGCAGGCCGGCGAGGATCAGGGCGAGGAAGGCGACGCGTTTCATGGGGGCCTCATGCCGCATTCGGATACGGCGGGATATGGGCCTTACCCGTGTCAGGACCTGTCAGCAGGCCCCTGCAGAACATGAAATTATCGAAATGAGCCAAGGCGCGGCCCGGAGGCCACACCGCCAAGTACTTGATTTGTCAGCTCTTCGTATCGCCGATCCGGATAGAGCTTCATTCGTGTAACATTGTTCACATCTTCAGACATTTTCGCGCCACAACGGGCTTCAACCTAGGCCGCAGTTCGTATCCGCCCCTGTCCAAGGAGATCGCCATGCGCCTCGCCCTCAAGTCCCTCGCGATCGCCGGCGCCGCCGCGCTCACGGCCGGCGTCGTCGCCGCCGCGGCCCAGACCGCCGAGCCCCCGGCCCCGCCCAAGCCGCCCGCCCCGCCGGAAGCCCCGGAACCGCCGCCCCCGCCGCCCGGTATCGACCACCTGACCTTCCGCGGCCCGCCGCCGATGGCCATGCGCGCCCACCGCGACCCGGAAGCCCGCGCCAAGCACCTGCGCGACGTGCTGCAGCTGACTGACCGCCAGGAAGGCGCGCTGAAGGCCTACATCGCCGCCACCGGCCCCAAGGAGCGCCCCGAGCCCAAGCCCGTGCGCGACGACGGCCCCGGCGCTAAGGGTCCGGGCGCTGAAGGTCCCGGCGCCGACAAGGCCCCGCCGACCACGCTGGAACGCCTCGACCGCCAGGCCGAGCAACTGGCCAAGGTCACCGCCGAGTTCAAGGCCCGGGCCGACGCCACGCGCGCCTTCTACAACGCCCTGTCGCCCAGCCAGAAGAAGGCCTTCGACATCCTCGGTCCCGAGGTCGGCGGCGGTCCGGGCGTCGCCGTGCGCCGCATCGAGACCCGTGGTCCCGGCGGCCCCGGTTTCGAGCGCCGCAGCGAGCGTCGCGTGATCATCGAGCGCAAGTCGGGCTCGTAAACAACCGAGACGATTGCGGGCGTCCTTCAGCCGATCTAAGTCAAGGTCGATGGGCGCCCGCAACAACAAGAACCCTTTCGACTTCCTGGCCAACCCCGAGCGGTTCATGGCCTTCTCGCGCTGGGCCGCGCCCATGTTCGGCGCGATCGCCGGCGTGCTGGCCGTCATCGGCCTCGTCCTGACCTTCATGGTCCCCGAGGATTACCAGCAGGGCGACACCGTGCGGATGATGTTCATCCACGTGCCGGCCGCCATCCTCGCCAGCTTCGTCTATCTGTGCCTGGGGATCGCCAGCTTCCTGGCCCTCGTCTTCCGCCACGCCCTGGCCGACGCCGCCGCCCAGGCCTGCGCCCCGTTGGGCGCGGCCTTCACCGTGCTGGCCCTGGCCACCGGCTCGCTATGGGGCAAGCCGATGTGGGGAACCTGGTGGGTGTGGGACGCCCGCCTGACCTCGGTGCTGGTGCTGCTGCTGTTCTATCTCGGCTATCTGGCCCTGCGCGGCGCGCTGGACGACGAGCAGAAGGCCGCCCGGGCCGCGGCCATCCTGGCCCTGGTCGGCGTCATCAACCTGCCGATCGTCAAGTTCTCGGTCGAGTGGTGGAACAGCCTGCACCAGGGCTCCTCGACCCTGTTCGCCAAGAGCGAGGACCGCCTGCCGGCGGTCTACGCCTGGCCGATGCTGGTCATGTGCCTGGCCTATCTGTCGGCCTTCGGATCGCTATGGCTGGTGCGGATCCGCGCCCTGGTCTGGCGGCGCAAGGCCCGGGCCCTGGCCCTCAAGGCGGCGGAGGCCTAAGCGCGTGCACTTCGATTTCGACGCCGGCAAGTACGCCGTCTATGTCTGGCCCGCCTTCGCCCTGTCGGCGGCGGTGTTCGTCTGGATGATCGCCGACAGCCTGGCGAGCGCCCGCCGCTGGCGCGCCGAGGTCGAGCGCCGCGAAGCGCAAGCGAAAGAGCGGTCCAAGTGAAGCGCTGGCTGGCCTTCGCGCCGCTGATCGTTCTGGCCGCCCTGGCCGTGCTGTTCGCCGGCTACGCCTTGAAGCGCAATCCGCAGGTCAGCCCCGACGCCCTGGTCGGCAAGCCGGTTCCGGCCCTTTCCCTGCCCGACCTCGACAGCGGCACGCCCGCCGCGATCCGCCAGGCCGGCGACGGGCCGATGCTGATCAACTTCTTCGCCTCCTGGTGCGCCCCCTGCGAGGTGGAGCATCCGCAGCTGATGGCCCTGAAGGCGCGCGGCGTGCGGATCGTCGGCGTGGCCTACAAGGACGCCCCGGCCAATACCGAGGCCTTCATCGGCCGCTTGGGCGACCCGTTCGCCGCCCGGCTGGTCGATCGCGACGGCCGCGCGGGCGTCGAGTTCGGCGTCACCGGCGTGCCCGAGACCTTCATCGTCGACGCGAAAGGCACGGTGATCGCCAAGCACACCGGCCCGCTCACCCCCGCCGACCTCGACGCCCTGGTCGCCAAACTGCGGTAAACGGCCGCGCGCCGCCGGCCTTAGAACCGCGTTAACCACGCTCGCGCACCATGCATTAACCATGCTAGCTTGCGCGTCATGAGCACTGTTCGCCCCACCGGCCTGCCTGCCGTCCCCGCCCGACCCTCGTCCGGCGGCGTGACACCGGCTGGCCAGTCGCGCGCGGCGGCGTTCTTCCAGGCGGCGGTCACCGAGGCGACGGGCGCGACGACCACGCGCCCGACCCAGTCGGCGATGAGCGTGCAGCTTCAGACCCAGACCCAGCCGCAAGCCCAGCGCACGGCCCCCAAGACCTTCACCGCCCCGACCGAGCAACCGCAGAAGGTGCTGCGCCCGGGGTCGCTGCTGAACATCGTGGTCTGATTTCCTTCTCCCCTTGCGGGAGAAGGTGTCGGCGAAGCCGACGGATGAGGGGTCGAAAGGCCTCTGCGAATTTCTGAGAGACCCCTCACCCGACCTCCTTCGGAGGCCACCCTCTCCCGCAAGGGGAGAGGGAACGGATCAAGCCGCCTTCTTGGCGTCCTTGTCCTTCTTGGCCTTCTTTTCCTTCTTCGGCTTGTCCGCCTTCTCGGCCTTGGGCTTCTTGGCCTTCGGCTCGGGCGGGGGCGCGTGGAGGTCGACGGCGGCCATCTCGGCCAGCAGGTCGAGGAAGCCGTCGCGCTTGCTGGCCTTCAGCAGCGAGAGGATCCGGGCGTCGGCCGCGCCGACCTTCGGCAGGCTCTCTTCCAGCACCAGGCGGCCGGCGTCGGTGAGGCGTACGGAGTTGGCGCGGGCGTCCTGCTCCGAGCGCTGACGTTCCAGATGGCCCTTGGCGATCATCCGGGCGACCATGTCGGCCAGGGTCGAGCGGTCGATGCCGGTGGCGCGGACCAGACCAGTCTGGGTGACGCCCTCGTGCTCGGCCACGGCGGCCAGAACGGCGAACTGGCGCTGGGTGATTCCGCCGGCGCCGGTCTCTTCCACATAGATGTCGAGCGCGGTCTGCAGCACCCGATGCAGCAGGTGGCTGGGCGAACGGTCGAGAACCCCGACCTCGCGCGCGGCGGTCTTGTCGCTCTTGTGCTTGGCCATGTCGTCCGCCCCGTTTCCGTTGACGGACGTCCAGCTAGCACGGTTACGCGTCGGTTTGACGACAGATGGTCCGTGGGCGGTGGATTAGAAACCCGCGTCCGGGGGCTCGGGGGTCTTCTGGTCGTCCGGCTTGGCCATGTGCTTCATGATGAAGGGCGTCTGGGTCAGCGAGAAGACGATCGCCAGCGGCAGCAGGGCGATGCGGAACTTCACCCAGGTGGGCGTGTCCTGGGTCAGGCGCACCACTTCGTTGGCGATGGCCGCCAGAGCGAAATAGCCGCCGTAGCGCAGGGTCAGGGTCCGCCAGGCGGCGTCCGACATGTGCAGGGCCTCTCCCATCAGCGCCTTCAGCGGCGCGCGGCCCATCAGCGCCCCGCCGATCATGAAGGCGGCCAGCAGGCCGTTCACCACCGTGACCTTGATCTTCACGAAGACGTCGCTGTGGAACACCAGGCCCAGCACGCCGAAGAACAGCGCCATCAGGCCCGAGAATAGCGGCAGCAGGGCCACGCGGCGCTCGAGGGCGTAGCCGACGACCAGGGCCAGGGCCGAAGCGGCGACCAGCACCCAGGTGGCGGTCTGGAAGTTCTTGGTGACGAAATAGGTGGCCGCGAAGGCGATCGGCGCGCCGTAGTCGACGGCGGTGCGCACCCAGGCGGTCTTCTTCTTGGCCTGGGCTTCTGGGGCGGCGGAGTTCTGCTCGGTCACGCGCTCAGTCCTCCAGCCCGACCAGCGAGCGCGAGAAGGCGCGGGCGTCGAACGGTTGCAGATCATCGACCCCTTCGCCGACGCCGATCAGCTTGATCGGGCTGTCCGAGGCGCGGGCGACGGGCACCAGCACGCCGCCACGGGCGGTGCCGTCCAGCTTGGTCATGACGATGCCCGAGACGCCGACGCTGTTGCCGAACACCTTTTCCTGGGCCAGGGCGTTGCGGCCGACGGTGGCGTCGAGCACCAGCAGGGTCTCGTGCGGGAACTCCGGATCGACCTTCTTGACCACCCGGATGACCTTCAGCAGCTCGTCCATCAGGCCCTGCTTGTTCTGCAGGCGGCCGGCGGTGTCGATCAGCACCACGTCATAGGCCTCGGCCTTGGCGCGCTCGACGGCCTCGAAAGCCAGGGCGGCGGCGTCGCTGCCCGTGGGCCTGGACATGAAGTCGGCGCCGGCCCGGTCGGCCCACACCTTCAGCTGCTCGACGGCCGCGGCGCGGAAGGTGTCGCCGGCGGCGATCAGGACGCGCGCGCCCTTCTCGGTCAGGTCAGCGGCGATCTTGCCCAGGGTCGTGGTCTTGCCCGAGCCATTGACGCCGATGAACAGCACCACATAGGGACGCGGTCCGCCCAGCGGGTCGAAGCGGCCTTCGCGGTCGGCCAGCTCGGCGGCGATCAGCTCGGCCAGGGCTTCCTTGACCTCGTGGTCGGTCGAGGCCTTGCCAAAACGGGCCTTGCCGAAGGCGTCGGCGATGCGGGCGGCGATCTGCGGGCCGAGGTCGGCCTCGATCAGCATCTCCTCCAGCGCGTCCAGCTGCTCCTGGTCCAGCGGCTTCTTGGTGAAGGCGCCGGTGACCTGCTCGGTCATCTGCTGGGAAGACCGGGTCAGGCCGGCCGTAAGGCGCTGGAACCAGCCTTGTTTCTGCGAGGGCTTTTCGCTCATCCGCGCTCCTGTAGCGACCCCTGGGGAAAAGTGAAGACGCGATTTACGCACCCCCTCACCAAATCCCTTACTGGGCAACGACTTTTTGTCACCGCCCCTTCCGACCAAGGGATTTAACTAGGTCTCAAGTCGGACGACGTCGCTACGTTCCGTAAGCGACCCAGTTGACCTTCTTGGCGAAAGTCGTCGCCGCGATCGGCGTGGTGTCGCCGGCGCCCGTGGGCTTCCAGGCCTTCAGCAGGAACGAGCCGGCCGCCGGCGCGCCGGCCTGGTCACCGATCGACGCGGTCACCGAGGTGCAGCCGGCGACGGGGTCGTCGTTCAGCGTGGCGACCACGGCGCTGACCGTGGCCAGGCCGGTGACGATGGTGTTCGAGGCCGCGGCCGTCGCGGCCTGGCCGCTGGCGCTCTTCAGGCTGCCGGCCACGGGGCCGTTGGTGCGGGTCACGGTGACGTTGCCGGCGGCCGGCACGGTGGCGACCTTCAGGTGATAGGCGCCGTCCGAGGCTTGCACCAGGATCAGGTCCTCCACCTTGAGGAAGTCGCGGTAGTTGTTGAAGTAGCCGGCGGCGGCGATCGCCGCGATCAGCGCGGCTTCGCGATAGTGCCAGAAGCTCAGCGACGGCGAGACGTTGTCCGCCGGCGCGACATTGCTGATCTTGGTAATGTTGAGTTCGTTGAAGGCCATGACGGGCGGGCTCCGAATGCGACCGCCACGCCGGCGATCTCCCAGGAACGCTAGCCCTGGGAGACCGCCCGCAACGCCAGCCTAGGAGACCTGCCGCACATAGAGCCGCCTGAACCGGGCCGTCACGGCGCCGACACCCAGGCACCGCGCCTTCATCCTGGCGTTACAGGTCGAAATGGTCTTGGCCGCGTCATAGGTGATCGGCTGGGTCTCCAAGGTCAGGGCCAAGGCGCCGGTGGATGGGATGACCCTGCGGCTTCCCGTGGTCCGCGCCATGTACCCCTGGTCAAAGCTGCCGTCGGTATAGTTGAAGTCCAGCTGGCTGCTGAGATCCGCGAGGTTGGTGAAGCCAGCGTCCACGTCGACCTGACAGCCGACTACGTAGCGCGCCCCCTTGGTCGGGAAGAGCGCGGCGCTGAGCGACTGAGTGATGGTCACACCGCCGAGCGTAGTTCCAGAGGCGTTGTTGGCTGTCAGAGCCGCCACGATCTCCTTTACGCCGTCGCCCCGGGTGTTGACCGAGAAGACCGTCGAGCAGTTGGTGTTGTCGCGCGCCGCCGTGAACGAGGCCGGCAAGGTTCCGGTGTTGCCCGTGCCCACCGATCCTCCCGTCCCCGTCGCATAGTCGGCGTTTGCCACCAGGCTGCCCACCAAGCTCGGATCCGACGGGGCCGGCACATAGGGCAGCAGGCCAGCGCCAAGCGCCGCCCCGCCGGCGATCCCGCCGGGCACGTCCAGATGCAGGCCGTCGTAGGAGAAGCCGGTGTCGAAGACGATCGGCGCCGTGGAAGCCAGAAGCGCCGCCGCGAGATCCACGACGATGACCCGCCGGTCCGCCGCGGCCAGCGCGCGGATCTGATCGTTCAATCCCCCCGCGCCGTGGAAGCTTGCGGCCTGCTCGACCGTGAAGGCTTCGCTGCCCGGGTTGGTGCAGATGACCGGGCGCACGCCCAGCTGCAGGGCGCGCTCGGCCATGGCGGTGAGGTTGGCCACGGTCGTGGCCAGGGATATGCCTTTGCCCGGATCGTTCACCCCGGCCAGCGCCAGCAAGAAGGCGGGGCGGCTGGCCAGGGCCGGCTCAAGCCAGGTGTCGCGGATCTGGGTGCTGCTGAAGCCCCCGGTCGCGAACTCGCCCGTCAGGTGGAAGGCGTGCTTGTTGAGCATGTTCGCCCAGAGGATGTGACAGCTGATCGCCCCCTGGATGCCCTTGGCGTCGAACGACATGACGTCGGTGATGCTGTCCCCGATCGGGGCGACGGCGTTGGGCGCGACGGCGATCGGCGAGGTCGATCGGCCGCGGCCGCCGACCTGCGGCCACCCACGGGCAAGGCCATAGGATGTGGGAAGCGGCATGATCCCTCCTCAACCCAACTTGATGTACACGCCGGTCGGCGCGCCGCCGGTGGCGGCCGGGCGCACCGTGGCGTTGTCCCAGACCACCACGCCCTTGACGCCGTTCTGGGTCAGGCTGCCGTTCTCGACGTCGATCCAGCTGGCATTGTCCGGCCCCAGGTACTGGAGCTTGATCGTCGCCCCGTTCCAGTTGGCGGCTACCATGGTCAGACCGTAGGAGCCGGCCGGTATACCGCTGACGATCGGGCCATACGCCCCGTTGGCGATGTTCAGATTGGCCGCGAGGTCATAGGCCGAGCCCGCCCCGCCCGCATCGACGAACGCCAGGGTGGCGCCGGCGCTGATCGCCACGACCATCGGCGGATCGCCGGCCGTGGCGAACGCACCGCTCTCGCCGTCGACGGTCGAGCCCGGCTTGATGAACACCGAGCCGCTCAAGACCCGAACGATGGCCTTGCCGGGGGTCTGTCCGAAGTCCGGAGCGGCTTCCGACACGACAACGTCGCCACCGACCTGCAGGCCCTGGCCTCCATAGACGTGGTCGTTACGCCGCCAGGTGATGTGGATCTTGGCCAAGTCGCCCTCCGTTGGTCCGCATGACCAACCCTAGGGCCGCACCGCCTGCGGCAACGCCGCCCCTCGACTCTTCGGCAAAGTTCCGGCTTTGTTCGCGCATGCCCGGATCCTGGCCCATCGCCCCCAACCGCATCACCCTGCGTGTCTGCGCCGACCTCGACTGGCGGGTCAGCGCCCACTGCCCGGGCTGCCGCCACAGCTACGACCTGAACCTGGCCAAGGCCGCCGACAAGCCGCCAGGATCCCGCCCAATCGTGGAGTTGCTCAAGGACGGCGCCTTCGCCTGCCGCACGCGTTGCGCCGGCCTATCGGCCAACGCCGTGGACGTCAGCGCTATGGAGGTGGGGGTGTTGCGCTATGTGGCCCGGTTCCGGGCTTCCGACCTCAACGGGGTGCGGTCGGTGTCGGCGGAAGCGTCGGCGCCGGATTGACAGCGACGACGGCCGCCGGCGCGGCCGGCGCGGCGGCGACCTGCACGCTCAGGGCGCGCAGGCTGTCGAGCTGCTTTTGCTGGCCGTCGTAGATCGACTTCAGGCCGAAGCCCGCGACCCCCAGCACGGTGACGAAGGCCAAGGATCCGCCCCAGCCGATCACCTTGAGCAGAAGACCCCAGCGCGAGGCGCAGGCCTTTTCGTGCTCGCTCTGCCAGATCTCCACCGCCGTCATGCGCTCGGCCATGGTGTTACCCTTCGTTGGCGCCACCCGCCCCTCCTAACGCTCGGCCCGAAGGCCGGGGTTCACTTCTTGCCGACGGCGGTGGCCACGGCCGCCGCCACCTGGGGCACGACCTTTTCGGCGCTGCGACCGATGACGTAGCCACCCAGGCCCAGCTGCACGATGTCCCACAGCTTCAGGTACTCATCCTGGGAGAGGTTCGGCGCGGCCAGGCCGAACCAGCGGGCCACGATCAGACCGCCGAAGACCAGCATCAGGATCGGCCGCCAGCTATTGGCCAGGAAGCCTTCGCTCTTGGCCTCGGCCAGCACGATGTTGGCCCGGGCCGTCAGCTCGGCCAGGTCGCCCTGCTGCTGCAGCTCGAGGAGCTTCAGTTGCGCGGCCGCGCGGTTCGCCGCGTCGGCCACCTTGTCGGGCCACAGGCGGTCGATCAGCTTACCGCCCAGGTCCAGCGCTGCGGAAATCGGCTCCACGGCCATGATCAGATCCTTTTGAGGTTTTCGGCGATCCGTTGAGCCCAGCCCCGGCCATAGGTCGGCCAGGTCGGCAGGTCGTTGAGGAAATCGAGACGCCACCCGTTGAACCGCGCCGCCAGGCGCTCGGGATCCATCGCGCCGATCGCGCGCAGGGTCACCGGTCCGATGTCGCCGTCGGCCTTCACGCCGACAGCGCGCTGCAGGGTCTTCTTGGCCGCATCGACGCCGCTGTTCACGGCCATGTCGAAAATATCGAACGCCGCGACCGGCGCATGGTCGCAGGCGCATTTGAGCCAAAAATCGCGATAGTAGATCGCTTTGGCCCGGGCCAGGGTCAGGGCTTTGATGTCCTCGCCGGGATACGAGCGCTTGCTGATCCCGTACTTGGTCTCGCCGCCCGGATCGCGGGGATCGTTGACATAGCCGCCCTCGTGGCCGAGCAGGCGCTCGAAGGCTTCGTCGAAGGTGATGGGTGCGTTTGTCATGCCCGTACTGTGGCCTGCCTCTGGAAGCGGCAACGCACAGAAGAAGCGGCCTCTAGAAAGCTATGCTGTTATTCCGCCGCCACTCCCCATCGCGGACCCAGGCCAGCGGCGAACTGCGCGCCGGTCGGCGAGACTTCCAGGCCCCACGCCCAGGTGACGATCGCCAGAACGTTCTCCTGGAAGGGGTTCCCAGCCGAACGCGTGAAGTAGGCGTTGCATTCGACCAGGTCACCGTCGAACGACATTTGCGGCGCGACCTTCCTTAAGCGGAAGCCGTAGCCTGCCAAGTACTCGACCAGTTCGCTCAACAGGGCCTGATCCTGATAGATCGGATAGAAATGCGCCTCGAGTTCGATCGCGACGCATTGGTGCAGCAATGCGCCGAACCCCTTCAACACTTCCAGCTCGTGGCCTTGCACGTCCAATTTCAGGATGTGCGGAACAGGCGCGTCCAAGCCGTCGTAACGGCGGCACGACACCGTCTCGACCGCGACCGTCTCAAAGCAGGGCGCCACGGCGTACTGCCCCAAGACATCCCAGTTGGGACGATGCAGAGATGAACAGTGAGGCGCGGCCGCAATGAAGAGCGGGCGGTCCCCGTCAACGTCGGAAAGAGCAGCCTCGATCACCCTGGCCGCAGGCATCGCCGCCCTCAGTTCAGCGGCGTCCTTCGCTGAAGGCTCAACCAGGGTCAACGCCAGCTTCCAGGCCACTTCCTTCCAATACGAAGCGACGCCTCCGGCGGCTCCGACATCGACAAGGTTTATTGGCCCTTCCATGGGTTGATTCTGGGCCATCGCTCGACCAGGCGTCAACCGTCAGATCTCGAATTGGCCCGACAGGCGCAGCCTCGCTCCATTGGCGCCGGGATAGGTGTTGTCGTAGTTGCGGATCGCGCAGGTCGCCCCCGAGATCTCACCCGTCAAGGCTTTGCCCGACACGCCGGTTTCCCGCCCCGTCATGAAGGACACGATGCCGCCCGCCGCCGCGATCGGCAGCGTCACAGAAATGAGGCCCGCGCCGGTGCCGTTCACGGTGATGGGGAGATCGAACAGGAGCTTGCAATTCCCTCCGTCGCGGATGTAGCGCCCCGCGACAGCCCCGAGGGTCGTGATCACGCCGACGTTGGCCGTGACGGTCGGCGTATACAGGGTCCAGGACCGCGGGTATTCGCAGGTCAACCGCCGGGCGGCGGTCGGAAGACCCTGAACTTCGGACTGATCCCAGCGGATCGCACAGGTCACGTCCTCCCATAGCTTGTCGATCACCGCATTGGCTGTGGCGCCGACAAGACCGGCGGAAGCAGCGAAGCTTAGCGCCGGCGCCGAGGTGTAGTCCTTCCCAGGGTTGGTGATCTCGATCGACGTCAGCGCGCCGCCGGCGACGGTGAAGGTCGCCGCGGCCCCACTCCCGCCGCCGCCGGTGAAAGCCACCGCAAAGGTTCCGTTCGCGCCGCCGGTCCCGGCCGCCGTAATCGCAGCGTCCATGACGCCCCGCGATCCGGTGGCGAAGTCGTTGTCGAAGAACTCGCCCGAGCAGCCCACGAAGCGGCCGATCACGCCGTCTACCCCGATGACCGAGCACGACTTCACCGACAGCTTGATCGTATTCTCAAAGTCGAACCCCCGGATGGTGTTGGCCGCGCCGCCGATGCTCAGGTTCACGCTGTCGAGACTGACGCGCGACACGTTGCCCCGCGCCTTGATCACCGCCCCTCCGGTTCCGGCCTCCATCTGACCGCCGCGAATATTGACCCGCGTGATCGCCTTGCCGGCCTGCCTGCCGTCCAGCTCGATCGCCGATCCGCCCGCGCCAATCTGCCCGAAAATGCAGTTGTCGATCGTGAGCACATAGGCGCAATAAGCGATCAGGCCGCGAGCATCGACCTGGGTCGCCAGGTTCGTCACACCGGAGATGCGGAAGGCCTCCGCCTGCGCCACCGGGCCGGTCGTCGCGTCCAGCTTCACGCCGATCTTGTGGCCCTGCCAGTAGCCGTCCTGGATGAAGCAGTCCGGCGCGCCGTACCTTGAATGGTAGCAGGTGCCGTTGTTGATCATCCACGAGTCGATGAGCCCGAAGTTGTCAAAGCCATCGTTGGCGATAGCCGTGACGAAGCCACCCATCTTGAGCCCCGTGAAACGGGTCGGCAGGCCGTCCAGGTTGGCCTTGCGCAGACGGATCCCCGCCTCCTGGACAAATCCCGCGGGGTCGCTCAACACCAGATCCCGCAGGTCGAAGTAGCTGCTTTGGATGTCGATCCAGATCGTGCAGACCCCGCCAGGCTGGATCAGCGTCGCCGGGCCTTCACCTCTGATGATCGTCTTGTTGGTCTTCACCGGCAGATTGCTGAAGACGATCGGGTTGAGAAGCCAAGCCACGCCATTCGGTGGGCGAGGGATCAGCAACTCCCCGCCCACCTGGTTGAAGTACGCGATCGCGCGCGTCATCGCCGCCGTGAAAGCCGCCGCGTTTCCGCCCACCAAGTTCTCGGGGACCAATCGGAAATCGTAGATCGAAAGCCTATCGCCAAGACGAGCTTCAATCGTCCTGAAACTCCCGCCCGTCGGCGGCTGATACGCGATGGCGGCCGCCGCCGCCGGGACGCCGGGGATTTGCCCCTCCACCCCGATGACCCGTCCATCGAGGTCCAGGGCCAGAAACTGGCCAGCGCCGGCGAGCGGCAGGATCGACCCCGGCTGTCCGAGCGGAGATCGAACCGCGCGATCGACATCGCGGCGCAGCTCCTGCAGTTGGGCCTGGAAGCCGGTCGCGTCGCCTTCCAAGGTGGCGGTGCGCACCGCGCCCCCAGGCGGATGCGCTCGGTCGCGCGCCGGCGGCAGCAGCCCGAACACCTGATACTGGTCACCGTCCAGCGCCGGAGAGGCGAGCCGCACGGTGAAGCCGCTCTCGATCTCTCCGACGATCTCGAAATGCTGCAGATCGAAGATCGCCTCCGCGCTCCCACGCACCCGTCGGACATAGATGCCGACGGGCGCGCCGAATTTGTCACGGAGCAAGGGGAAGTCGGCCGCAAGATCGGTCTGCCCCTCATTCAGGGTGACGGCGGCGGTCAGGCGGTCGTTGAGCGCTAGGGTTCCCATGCGATCAAGATCAAAGCAGTTGGAGCGGCGCAACGCCCATCGGGCCGGCGCTGACGCGGTTACCGACCGGGCGTGGCCTGCCCTTCCGGCCACCATTGCTCCTGGCCCATCTCGCGCTCCAGCCGGCGGCGCTGGCGCTGGAACGCCGCTTCGGCCTCCGGATCCAGAGCCCGCTGCATCTGGTCGACCACGGCCCGGTCCCAGGCCGTACGCAGCCACCACAGCGACGACCAGGGCGCGTATCGAGCCGCGGCGCGGCTGAGGTCGGCGCCGACCTTGGCCCCTTTTACCGCCTCGCCGAAATCCTCGCCCTGGGCCATGGCTCCGGCGATCTCGACGATGTTGCCGCCGGTCAGGTCCCACAGGTCCGAGACGGCCGCCGCCGGCGCGCCCATGGCCGTCATGGTGCTGGACTTCCCCGCCCGCGACTGGGCGCTGTAGAAGAAATCGCCCAGGATACCCAGGCCGCCGCCGGCCAGGATCGCTGCGCCCCAGAACTTGGGGTCGTCCATCGGGCGCGGCTCGTTGCCCTTGACCAGCTCACGCAGTTGCATGCCGGCCGCGCCGGCGATCGTCAGGGGGATGAACAGGCTTGCCGCATGGGCCGCCATCGGCGCCAGCCAGTTGCGCGGATCCCCGGCCATGCCGCGCGCCGCCAGTTCCCGGCTCCACAGATAGGTCTGGGTCACCGTGAAGCTGCGATAGGCCGCCAGGCTGCGGTTGATCTCGCCGGCGATCGTGCCCGGCCGGGTGCGGCCGATCAGCTGCGCCTGGGCCCAGAGCGATGGCTCGGGCACGGCCAAGCGCGTCTGGCGCTCGATCATCTCCGAGACGCGCAGGCCCAGCTCCGGATCCACGCGCGAGACGGCGACGGGCGAAAGGAACCGCGCGCCGGCTTCGGGCTCGTCCGCCTCGGCCGTGGCGATCTTGCTCCACTCGGCCTCGGTGAAGCCACGGGCCTGCAGGGTTTCGCCAAACAGCCGCTCCTCGCCATCGGCGCTGGCGACCAGGTCGGCGATCGTGAGATCCTTCAGGTCCCACAGCCGCCCCATGAACTCGTGCTGGAACGACCAGCGGCTGGCCGCCATGTTCTGGCTCAGCAGCTGCAGGCGATAGACGGCGATCGGCACACGGCGCGCGAACCAGTTGGCCCCCGACGCGATCTTGCCGCCCACCGTGTGGGCCCGCAGGAAGTCCTGGGTCGAACCGGCCAGCTGGGCCCGCGCGCCTTCCAGGATGAAGCCGGTGCGCCGGGCGGTCCTTCGGGCATCCTCGCTGAACATGTGGCCAGCCCAGGCCTTGAAGTCGCCGCTCTTTGAAAGGCCCGTCAGGGCCCGGGTCTTGGCGGCGAAGACCGGGTTGCTGACCAGGTCGTTGACGACGGCGCTGCCGAGCTGCGCGCCCGACACATAGGCCCGCGTCGCGCCGGCAACGTCGGCCAGGGCGCTGCGCCCGTAGGGGGTCGATAGTTCGCCGGTGAAGACGCCATACATGCGCTCGGCGTTCTCCACCGCCGCCCGGGCCTTCTTCATCGCTCCGTCCGAGCCGGCGGCGTCCTCGATGGCCGCCTCACGCAAGGAAAAGCGCTTCAGCCAATCGAACTGGTGCGCCGCGTTCGGCCCCAGCACCTGCATCTGGGCCACCTCGCGCGCCCGGAGGTCCAGGTGCCCCATCATCGCGGCATAGGGGTCGGCGCGGCCGAACCTGGCCTGATAGGTCATCCAGCTGTCGGCGTCCTTGAAGATCAGGAAGCGGCCGTCCTGGTGGCGGTTGGCCAGCACGCCCTGCCCCAGGTGCTCGCCCGGCTTCAGCTTGCTGGCCCCGCCGGTGACGATCGCGTCCCACACCTCGCCCAGCACGAAGCGCAGGCGAGGCTCGGTGAAGGCCTGGCCGGTCACCCGGTCGATCATCCGGTCGCGGTTGAGCATCGGCGCGGTCGCCTCGACCCAAGCGTCCTTGCCCATGTCCTTGATCGCCAGCGGGTCGTGGGTCTGCGGCAGGCCCCAGCCTTCGATCTTTCCGATATCCCCGCCGGCGGCGTTGAACATCATCCGAACGTGTTCGTCCGCGCCCGCCCACGCCTTGGCCATCTGCTTGGCGGCGACGTCGCCGGTGTCCTCGCCGAAGGCCTCGCGCACCAGGTTCTCCAGCGTCGCCCGGGCGGGATTGCGAAAGCCCCCCAGGTCGCTTTCGAACGTCTCGCCCAGCTGGGCCATCATCGCGTCGAGCTGGCCACGAATGGCCTGGTACCGCCCCTTGACCGAGGCGCCCGGCGCGCCGGAGATCCCGCCGTCGCCGTCAATCAGCTGCTCCAGGAACACCGCCGCCGTCGCGCCCTTGCTGTAGGGCCCCTGCGGCGGCGGCGCGCCGCCCTGGATCCAGCCGTCCTTCGGCGGCCGCCCGCCACCGCCGCCCAGCGCCTTGACGTCGGTATAGCCGCGCCGTTCCTTCCAGGCCGCAAGGTTCTTCAGCGCCGACCGGCGAGAGCGCACCGCCAGCACCCGCAGGCGGCGCTTTCTCAGATCCTCGTCCTCCAGGAACTTCATGGTGGCGCGGGCCGCCTGGCGGTCGGCCTCGTCGGGCGAGAGGGTCTCGGCCGCCGCGGCGTGGGCGGCGTCGTAAGCATCCTGGGCGGCGGCGGCCACGTCCTTGTCGATCTCGCCCGCCTCGGCCGCCTCGACGATGCAGTTGCGGAAGTCGGTCACGAGACCTCGACGATTTCGTAGGAAGCCTCAAAGATTTCGGGCTTGCACGGATAGAATTCACCCGCGACGCCCCTGATGACCCAATCGCCGGGCGTCACCCAGTGGGCACCTTCCAGCGTGTTGATGCTTAGGCGCCGCTGCCCGTCGCCGTCGGTGTCCATGTAGGCGGGCGTCTGGGATCCGCGCGTCCAGTCGATGATGTCCCGGTTGCTTTCGGGCGTTCCCACGGCCTGTCGCGCTTCGATGACGACCGGCTTCTTCCGATAAGTGGCCATATTCACAATCCCGGCGCGCACTGGGCGAGACGCTGGTGAGCCCGCGCCTCGGCTCCAACCTCGGGCATGATGTCTCCGAACAGGTCGGGCGCATCGCGCGCGGCAGAGACCACGAGTTCACCGGGCCCATCGACGATGGGGGGGAGAGGATCTGCAGCTCGCACCTGATCTGGCGAGAACACCACATACACGTCATCTGGAAGGTCGATTTTGCCGCCATCGAACGTGTTCTTCAAAATGGCGCCATCATGCCCGGCCTCTTGGGCTCGCTTAAGTAGTTCGTTGTAAGTAATCTCGCGATATTCGGAACCCTCGAAATCATGGACAAGCGGGCTCTTCAAAGACAGATAGTATCGACCAATGTGCCCTTCAACGTCCGTGTTTAACTCTCTTTCCATATGATCGAATGTCGGAATAGCATTTGCTGCTTCCGACAGCGTCACCTTGGCCCTATTGGCTATCTCGAATAGTTCAGATTGATTTTGCAGATGGCCGAACGCATTCTTACGCGTCTCCGTAAGCCACCAGCCAATACCCGCGTCGTCGCCCGCCTTTCTCACAAAGTTCTTCCCGCGATCGGAGATTTGCTCAATCAGCTGTTCAGCCTCGAAATCAGTGAAACGCCTCTGCTTGCGGGCGGCCTCCATCATTTCCCGAACAACCGGTTCGACCTTGGACTCGGCGTCCTGGATCGCTTGCGCTTGACGAGCGCGTTCAGAGGCCTTGACCCGGTTCGGCGCATACTCCAGCGCCGTTTGTTCTGAGCCAGCAAAGAAGAACCCCCTCTTCGCCGAAGCTGCTCCGGTATTGCTTCCCAGCTTTTCAGGGTCGAAGCGCTCGATGCGGGCGGCATGGGTGCCGTGAAACACAATCCGTGGCTGACCATCTGGCATTACGGCCTGACTACCTTCGAACCAGGATTTGAACTCCGGGGTCTCAGTTGGCTCGACCTCCAGCCGGGCCTCCTCCGGCTTGGGCTCGACCTGCGCCTTCGCGGCCGCGCCGGTCGGATCGTCGAACCCCTCGGCCACGGCCTTGGCCGCTGGCGAAGGAGGTTCGGGCGAGAGAGCCACGCCGCGCAGGTCGTCCAGGCGCTCGCCAGCCTTCAGGGCCTGGCGCAGCCGCTGGGTCACCGCCTTGGCCGCGTCGGCCGGGGCCGCTCCCTTAACCACCTTGGCGGCCGCCTCGGCCATCGCCTCGCCGATCGGGCCGGAACGCAGGGCCAGCTTCGCCGTCAGTTCCAGGGCCGCGCGATCGACGGCCAGCCGCTGCTCGTTGGCGTCGCGAGCCAGGGCGTTGCCGCCGGCCTCGATGGCGTCGGCGTGCTTGATCAGGCCGGAAAACAGCTTTGCGTCGCGCGCCAAGCCGCGCTTGACGCTGGCGGCCACCTTGGCCCGGGCGGCCATGGCGCTCACCGAGGGGTCGTAGCCGAAGAGGTCGGCCTGGTCGCCCTCGCTGCGGATCCAGTCGTCCTGCAGGGCCTCGACCACCATGGCCCGGGCCTCGTCGGCGTTGGCCGGCTCCCCGCCCTTCAACAGCTTGACCATGGCCTCGTGCAGGTCGGGCCGGTCGCCAGCGATCTGGCCGATCTCGGCGCCGTAGCGCTCGGGGATCACCTTGTTGACGACGGCGCCGAAGGCCTCCGGCGACAGTCGCGAGAGGGCGCGGGCCTGGCCCATGAACTCACCCGTCACCGGCAGGCTCTTGTCTGCGGCGGCGTCCGGCGCGTCGCGCAGGATCTTGGCCGCGTCCAGGATCGTGCCGGAGCCCTCGCGGATGTTCTTCAGCGCCGCCACCGTGCGCACCTGGCGGGCGGTCCAGCCGTCG
The DNA here is from genome assembly GCF_059415745.1 of Caulobacter sp. GW821-FHT10A10. Classification (NCBI taxonomy): domain Bacteria; kingdom Pseudomonadati; phylum Pseudomonadota; class Alphaproteobacteria; order Caulobacterales; family Caulobacteraceae; genus Caulobacter; species Caulobacter sp. GW821-FHT10A10. Next base: position 65,073 of record NZ_JBWKNV010000002.1, read on the forward strand.
GTCGCGCGGAAGAGGTGGCCGTCCAGGGCGACGTCTTCCCACCCCTTGTCGAGCATGCGCAGGGCCAGGCCCCGGCGCTGGTGGCCGTCGGCCACGAACAGCGCGCCGGCCTCGTCCTGCCAGACGATCGCCTTGCCGCTAGCCGTGGCGTCCCAGGCCTCGACGCCGCGCAGGCGCGCGGTCACGCCCTCCCCGTCACCGTCGGCCTTGTACTGGAAGCGGCCGGGATCGGCCTGCAGCACGCGTGGATCGAACCGGCCCGCATAGATCGGCCGGCCGCGATAGTCGGCCTGGGCCGACAGGGTCACGCCCTCAGGGCCGCCCAGTTCGGCCGCCGGCGCAAACGACAACTCTTCTAGGTTCTGGGCCGCCGGTGGCCTGGGCGGCGGCGCGGCGCGCTCCAGGCTGTCCAGGCCCGCCTCGAAGGTCTCGCCGTCCTGCCCGCCCACGGCCGCTTCGTCGCGGACGGCCTGGTCGATCACTTCCGACAGCCGCGCCCCCGCCTCCCCGCGCGGCGGCTTCAGCGCGCCGAACGCCCGCTTCAGGCCAGCGCCCGCCAGTTCGAACGCGCCGCCGGCGACGCCGCCCAGGACGATGTCCGCGCCCGCCTCGCCGGCGGTGTAGTCCGGACCCGCGACACGGGCGTCCGCCGCGCGGTCACCCACCTGCATCAACTCGACGCCGGCCCCGGCAGCGGTCTGGATGGCCATGCGGCTAAGCAGCGGCCGCGCCGCGCCCCAGCCGCCGGTGATCAGCGCCACGCCGGCGTTGCCCGGGTCGGTGAAGCTGCCGGCCACGCCGCCGACGAAGCCGCCGGCCGCCCCCTGAAACCCACCGCCCTGCGAAGCCTCGTCGGCCCGAGCGCGGATCCGGCGCAGGCCCGCGTCTAGGTCGGCGGTCATCTGCGACCGGGTCAGGATCCCGTCCAGCGCCTTTGGGTTCTCGCGCCGCAGCTTGTCCAGTTCGGCCTCATAGGCGTCGTCGGCCATCACCCCCGGCTGGCGCAGCATCCAGGCGTTGACCTGGTCGCGCAGCCGGAAGACCGGGCTGTTTTCGATCGCGTCGCGCTGGGCGGTCGGCTCGCCCGCCAGGCTGTCGGGCAAGGCCAGCTTTCGCCCCAACCTCTTTTCGACCTCGCGGTGACGCTCCCACAGCATGGCGCGCAGGTCTTCCTCGCGCACGCCGACCCGCCGCGTCATGGCGTAGTCGTCCACCGATCGCGAGACGGCGTCCCAGAAGGGAACGGGGGCTGTGTTGGGGCCTGAGTAGCGGGCGCGGAAGTCGGCGTCCGACTGGCTCTGATCGATGCCGCGCGTGGCGGCGGAAAAGCCGGGCATCAGCGACCTCCCAGAACGGCGCGAGGAAGGCGCGAGGCGACGAAGGCCCGCTGGCCGTCCAGATCGACCTCGAACACACGGCCGTCGCGCCCCAGCACGGCCGCCTGGGTCTGGCGACGGATCAGGCGATAGCGCCCGCTAGGGGCCAGCTCGAGCTGCAGGCCGCCGATCGCCTTGGCGTCCATCGGCTGGCCGTTGGCGTAAACCGGGGCATAGCCGCCGGCGACCCACTTGGACCCGATCGCCTCCAGGGCCTCGTCGGCCTGCTCGACGTCCAGCCACGGCGGCAGGACGGTCATGCGGCCGTTCACCTGGCCTGGACCGCCGTACCAAGTCTTTCCCACCGGCGTGCCGCCCAGTGCGCTGCGCAGATAGAACTCCGCGCCGGCCGCGCGGCCGCGCTGCAGGTCGGCCAGGCGTGCCAGCTCGGCCGCCTCGCGCGCCGCCGGCATCAGACCCGGCGTCGCCGTCAGCGCGCCGGCGTACTGGCTCTGCACCTCGTCCCAGGTCGGCTCGCCCTTCTCGATCGGTACGACCTTGGCCCCCTCGGCCTTCAGCCGCAGCCCCTCGACGACGCGGCCGGCGAACGCCTTCTGGCCGCCCATCCGCAACTCGGCCACGTGCACGGCCAGGCCGGCCTCATCGCTTTTCTGGCCTACCTCGCGCAGCAGAGCCCGCGCGCCATCCGGCCCGATCGCCCCTTCCGCCGCCGCCGCCAAGGCGACGCCCGCCGCAGGATCCTGAGCCAGCTGGTCGACGACCTGGTCGCGCTCGCCGTCGGTCAGCATCCGGGCCGGCACGCGATAGGTCTTTCCCAGGGCCTCGCCCAGGGCCCGGCGCTGGCCGATCGCTTGGCCCCAGGCCGACACGGCCGCGCCGTCTTCCGAGAACGCCCCCATCACATCCAGCACCGGCACGTTCGCCAGGGCTGGACGGCTCTTGGTGCCCAGGGCGAACCGGATCGGATCGGACCCGAAGCCTTCCTGCACGTTGGCGAAGGCCTGGATCCGCGCCGCCCGGGCGCCGACCTTCTCCAGGCGGCTCAACCAGCCGGCCAGGTTCTTGGCCTGAGCCGGATCCTTGGCCAGGTCCTGGTAGGCCGCGCGGCGCAGGGCGATGTAGCGGCCGACATCGCCGCCCGACTGGTCCACCCACCGGGCCGCCCGCTCCTCGCCCTGGTTGACGGCCGCATCGAACGCCACAAGCGCCAGGGCCGGCGGCAGGCCGTCGCCGCCGACGCTGTTCCAGTAGCGGCGATACCGCTTCACCGCGCCCGGGCGTGACAGGGTGCGCACGTCCAGGTCCGGATTGGCCGTCTGGTTGATGCCCCAGCGGGTCGCGCCCTTGCCGTTGTCGTTCTCGACCAGCTGCTCGCCGCCCTCGATGGCGTCGATGACGAAATCGGCCGCGGCCGCGAACCCGGGCGCCGCCGTCGGATCGCCGTCATAGGCCAGGGCCTTGGCAGCGCCGGGTTCGGCGAAGCCCACTTGGGCGGCGTATTGCACCTGGGCCTGCAGGCCGACGTCGCCCGACCGGGCCGCAAGGGCCCCGGCCGCGTCAAAGTCGACGTCGGCGCCGTACTTGCCGGCCTCCAGCATGTCGCGCACGCGCTGGCCCGCTTCGACCTGGGCCGAACGTTCGGAAGTCCGAGCCCGCTCGACGTCGCTGTCGACGGCGTTGAACAGCCGCTCGGCCGACGGGCCGTCCAGGCCGGCGAACAGCGGATCGGCCGCGTTCCAGCGCGCCCGCAGGTCGGCCGCCAGGCGCGCCTTGCCCGCCGCGTCGGGCAGGCGGTCCATCGCCCCCAGGATCCGCGCCCGCTTGGCGGCGCTGACGCCCTGCAGAGCCTGGGCCCCGATCGCCTCGACGGACAGAAGACCGTCGCGAGAAGGATCTGCGGGAACCTGGATCCCGGCCACCTCGAACGCATCCTTGGGCCCATGGCGGGCCAGCGAGGCGACATAGGCGCTCATCGCCGCGCCCACGGCCTGGTCGCCGTCGGCGTCCAGCCGGGCCTGGCCCGAGGTCTGCACCAGCGTGGTCTCGGCGTTCTGGCCGTCGAGCAGGAAGTTGGCCTTGGCTTGATCGACCAGGCGCTTGTGCTGGCCGTCGCGCGCCACGCCCATCGCGGCCACGCGCCTGGCGTCGAAGACGCCGCCCAGGCGCACGTCCAAATCGGGATAGCCCGTCGATCCGTAGCCGGCGCGCACGGCCTTCAGCGCCGCGTCCAGCTTGCCGGGATTGTCGGGGTTGGCCGCCAGCGCCTGGTCGATGTCGTCGGCCATCGCCGCCTCGCGCTGGGCGGCCAGGGCGTCCTGGGCGACCTTGCCATAGGCCCGGCCAAACACCGTGCCCGCGTCCTGCGGCGACAGCGTGCCGGCGGCCGCATCCTTGGCGGCCGCCGCCTCGCCCTCGCGGGTCGCCGCCCTCTCGGCCAGGCCCTGTAGCCTGGCGCCGAACGCGTCGGCCGCCTGGCCGATCGCGCCGATGGCCCGGGCCGACGCCCCGCCGTCCGAGACCGAACCGGCCGCGTCCGGTGAAATCTGCTGCCCCAGGTCCAGCCGGGGAAACGGTCCGCGCGCCATCAGCGAACTCCCTTGTAGTCGATGGCCGCGCTGGCCAGTTGGGTCAGGCTGCCGATCGTGCCGGCGGCCTTGGTCATGCCGGCGCTGCGGCGCAGGGCCGCGGCGCGGCCACGGCGCAAGGCCGCGTTCAGGTCCGCGCCGTTGCGAGTGATCGTCAGCTGACGATCGGCCTCGGTCTGGGCGGCCTCGCGCGCGGCTACGACCGAACCCGACGAGATGGAGATCCCCGAGGCGGCGGCCGCCGCCAGTTGGTCCTCGACCGTCTCGTTGTACTGGCGCTGGATCGCGTTGGCCTTCTCCTGGGCCTGCACGTATTCCTGCCGCGCCTGCAGGCTTTCCCCGAAAGCGTCGGCTTCCAGGCTCTGGGCCTGGGCGCGCCCCTGCGCATAGGTCGACAGGGCCGAAATGGCCGAGGTCCCGAACCGCAGTCCCGCCAGCACCTTAGATCCGCCGGCGGCCGCCGACGCCGCGCCGGCCTTGGCCCCGACGGCCGCTACCGCCGTTTTGCCGGCCGCGAAGGCCCGGGCGGCGAACATCATCACCGTCTGCATGTCAGCTCTCCACCGTCACGACGATTTCCTGAATTTCGAGAGGACCAGGCCGCACCTGCCGGATCTCGATCTGCGCGGCTTCAAAAAAGCCCTGCACGCCCTGCAGCCGCGTCCAGCCGGTGAAGGCATCTTCGCCGGGCCCCTGGTCGGCCAGGACCTGGGGGCGCTTCTTCAGCGGTACGGTCCATAGCCGGCCGTTCGCCTGGCCGGCCTTGAGGTTCGCGGTCGGGCCCAGGCGCAGGGCGATCTCGCCGGCGCGCTCGCGCTTGCCGGCCCCAGATCGGGGGTCTTCCTGCAGCACCGGAGGCAGCGAAACGTATCGCGGGACGAAGAGCGAACCGATGCGAACTTCGCGCAACGCGGCGTAGGGCAAAACGGCCGTTCCGGCGCTCACGACGATGTCGCCGGCGTCGGCGCCGTCGATATAGGCCACAACCGTCTGCCCCTCCAGCCACGGGCAGGCGACCTGCGTCGTTCCAGGCCCTGAGACCACGATCTCGGCGTCGAGCATGGCCGCCTCGTCGATCGCCTCGAGGAAGATCTCTTCCCCGCCGCCAACCGCGCGCCTGACGGCCACGTGCATGCTGCCGGCGATGTCGGAGACGGCGGCCAGGTACTGGCCCTGGGTCGTCCAGCCCGTGAACCCGGTGACCTCGTCCTCGCGCAGGCTATTCATCACCGCCGCGTCGCCATCGCTCCTCACCAGGATGGCCATGTCTGGCTCGTCGGTCGAAAGGGCGCGGCGGAACGCCATGTCGACCACGCCTGAGACGCGGTGCGAGGCCAGCTTGGCCAGGTTGTTGGCCCGGTACTTGGCGATGCTGTCGTCCCAGATGAATTCCAGCAGCGCCCCGCCGCCGCCGCCGACGAACATCGTGGCGCTGTCCAGCTCCACCGGCTGGATCCCCTGCTGCAAGCCCTTCTTGGTGTTCCGGTCGGCGGCGCCGGGCGCGACGATCGGCTTGGTCGGCACGTGGAATTCAGCCAGCGAGGTGAAGATCTGAAGATGCTGGCCGGGGAAGAAGTCGTAGATCGGCGTCGCCTCGTCAGTATCCAGGTCGAACGACAGCGCCGCGGCCGAAGTCGCGCCCTTAATGTCCAGGTTGAAGTGATCGCCCAGGCGGCTGCCCAGCACCGTCTGCGGTCGGCTGGCCAGGCCGCCCATGAACAGGCGCTGCTGGTAGAACACCCCACAGGCCGGATAGCCGCGCGTGGCCGAGAACACCGCCTCCCCGCCAGCCTTGCCTTGAGTGATCGTCGCGGCGAACACGCCGCCAGCGTCCGACGACAGCGTGCGAGGCGCCATCTCGGCCAGATCGTCCGCGCCGTTGTTGCCTGTGAAGGTGACGTCGAACTCGTTTCCGCCCAGCGACGTCACGGTCACGCCGCTCGCGCCGATGTTGGGCAGGGCCTGCAGGGCCGCCTGGATGCTGGCCGCCAGGGTTGCCCCGGTGGCGTTGTAGGCGATGCTGTCGGTGGTCTCGCCCTCCAGGGTGATGTTGAAGGTGTCGCCGCCGGCGAAATCCTTGAAGCGCAGGCGCTGCACCTCGTTGACCCCGCCCAGCTTCTGGCCGGTGAAATCGTAGACCGGCACGTTGGTGAAGGTGGCCGCGCGCCCGTCCCACTGATCGTGGGCGCCCTGCCGCGTGATGCGCCAGGGCGGGTGCGCCTGATGGAACTGCAGGAAGGTGTCCAGCACCTGGGTCTTCGTCACCAGCCGCACCTGGTCAGCCAGATGCGGGGCGACAATCGACGCCGTCCGGCCGTCCTGGTGATAGACCTCGACGTTGCGGTCGGTGGCGGCCAGCACATAGCGCTGCTCGGCCTGGTCGAAGGCGAAGCTGAACAGCTTGACCGGCGACAGCTCGCCGGTTTCCGCCCAGAACTGCACGGCGTCCAGGGTGACGACGGTGTCTTCCCAGTCCAGATCGCCGACCTTGACGATGCGCCATTGCGTGGCGCTCGCGGCCTGCCGGGCGCCGATGCCGCAGCGCCGGGTGCGCTTCAGCGCCCCTAGATCCATGGCCGGGCCAAAGTCCTTCCAGACGCCCCCTTCCAGGTACTGCACCTGCAGGGCGCCGCTTTGCGTGACGGGGATCGCCATCAGACCTGGTCCTTCGTCGGGCTCCACCACGGATAGCCGGGCGGATAGATCGGCGGATCATCGACGGGATCGCCGCTGCCGGCCGAGGCCTGGACGCCGTAGTCCACCAGGTCGATCAGGTGCGCCGTCACGGGCGCGTCGAAGGTGATGGTGCAGACGACATAGGGGTCGGTCGTTCCCAGCGCCGTCTCGGTCACGAGAGGATCAGCGTCGTTCGCCAGGATCTTGCCGGCCGCCCCGCCGTTGGGTGCCGCCAGGGTCGCCGTCGAAAGGTCGATCGCCTCCAGCCGGTGGCGCAGGGTGTCGACGTGGCGCTGGCCGGGGCGGCGCACCAGCGGCCCCAGGGGCGAGGCCACCAGGTTCTCGATGACGGCGGCCGAATTGTAGTAGGCCTTCAGGTCGCGGCGGCCATGCAGCCGCGGGGCCAGCTCGCCGCCGTTCCAGTTCACCTGGCGCAGGATCTCAAGGCCCATGGTCAGCCTCCCTGCACGATGACGGTGATCGGTCCGCGCCCGAACGGGCCGCAGCCGCCGCCGAAGCGGGCTTCGATCAACGGGCCGGGATCGTCGTAGAAAAGCTGGCGCTGGGGCGCGTTTCGCCCGTCCTCGATCTTGGCGGCCAGGAACAGGCCGCCCTCGCCGTTGTCTTGCTGCCCGCCGAACGCCTTGCGGTTCAGCTCGTCGGCCTTGGACGACTGCATGCAAAGCCGCGCCACCTGCTCGGCGAAGGCGGTGACGACCAGCTGGCGAAACTCGCCCGGCCAGGCCGCCTCGGGCCGGCGAGCGGTGTATTCAGCCCAGACGACCGCCTCGTCGGCGGCGATGTAGTCGGCCATCTGGCTGACCGGCACGTTCCAGGCGTCCTCGCGCGGACCCTGGCGAAAGGCATGCACCGCCCCCACCACGTCGCCCGGCCGGGTAAAGCCGTAGGCCATGGGCGACCCTACCGGTGTGGTGGTCAACCGCCCCAACTGGACGATCTGCTTGGCGAAGATCCAGCGGTGACGGCCAAGCAGCCAGTCCCGCAGATCCGGATAAGCCGTCTGGCAGAACGCGCCGACCGGCGTGTCCTCGCCGATCTCGTCGATGCGCTCGCCGCCGATCGCCGCGATCGCCAGGTTGCAGATATCGAGGGCCGTCTGGGCCATAGAAACCTCGAAGAAAAAGGCCCCGGCGCACAGGGTCGCCGGGGCCAGTCGGGGGAGAACCGAGAAGGCCCGCTTGGGGCTTAGGCGAGTTCCTGGGTCACGACCGGGTGACGCAGCAGGTCGAAGTCCAGCTTCGTCTTCACCCGAATGATGCCCTTCGGCTCCAAGCCCTTGGCGGTGGCCTGGAACCACTGGCCCATCATGTCCGTCAGGCTGGCGCCCAGGCGTTCGTCGATCGGCGTATCGGTGTCGTTCTGCATCGAGGCGACGGCCGACTTGGCGAAGATGAACATGTCGGCGCCGGTGGCCCCGGTCGCCTGGCCCGTCTTCGGGTCCTTCAGCCAGCCCTCGCCGTTCGCGCCGTTGCCGGGCAGGCGCTCGAAGGACCGCCAGTTGACCTGGTCCCACGGCCGGTTGGACTTCATGTCCATCTTGGCCAGGTACGGATCCAGCGACATCTGCACGTTCACCTTGAACGGCGAGATGACGCTGACGGTCTCTTCCTCGAACATCTCGTTAGTGCCGAGATAGGCGATCGCCTCGCAGATCGTTTCGAGGTCAGCGACGGTGTCGTAGTCGCCGATCGTCTCGATGTTCTCGGCCGGCGAGCCCTTGGTGTTGCTGATGCCGTTCGCGGCGATGTCGGCCAGCTCGTCCACGACCTGGCGATCGTGCGCACGGTTGACGGCCTTCACGCAGGCGTCGGCGTAGTAGCTGGCCGTGTTGATGTTCAGCTTGGACTTGTCGGGATCCCACAGGCCGAAGGCCACGAATTCGGGATCGGCCCCCTTCTTGACCCAGTCGTGCTCGGCGTTGGCCAGCTTGAGGGCGGCGTGGCGCGACGAAGCGTAGGTTTCGACTGAGCCGAAGCGGGGAAACCAGCACTCGCTGCCGACAAAGGTGCCGACTTCGGTGGTCAGGCCCTCCAGCTTGCGCTTGCGCTGTTGCGCGCGAATGATGACCTCTTCGCGGTACTTGGGCTTGAACCATTCCGGAAGCTGGATGGTCATGACGTGATCGCTCCATGAAGGCCGGCGATCGCGCCGGCGAGGTGTTGACCTCGCCGAAGTTAGATTTGGGTGTCTGGGGGCAACGCGGGCGGACCCTTGAATCGGCCTCTGCCGACGGTCTACCGCTGCGGCTCGCGCGCAGTGGAGCGGCGAACCCCTGTTGTTTGTTCCATCACGTTTTCGTGAGCTTAGGAAACCGGCCCCAACTTCCCCGGTTACTTCATGGGAGCGACGGCGAAGGCACCGTGCTGAAGCGTCGTTCCAACAAGGGGGCAAGATGCGCTTCAACTTGAGCGTTTCGGTCGAGTTGGCGGGCGATCCCAAAAAGATCACCCGCCTTGCTCGATACCTAGCCACCGCGGCGGCTGTCGCCTTCGCGGCTTACGTCCTCGCATTCTAAGTTCGGACCCAGGTTCGAACCGCCGCCCCCTCTGGTTGCGACAGAGGGGGCGGCAACTACGATACTCCGATATCTATCCCAGACGATAAATTTCCGTTCGCACAGACAGTTAGCTGAAGGCGGCCATGAACTTGGCGTCGGCTTCCTTGCGGAACACGCGGTCGGTCTCGTAGCGCGGATCCAGGCGCATCTGCCGCGCCTCCTCCTTCATCGCATCACCGCCGGTGACCACGCTCGCCGGTGCTTGGATCACGCCGGCCGCACCCATCACCTTGCGCAGGGCCGCCAGGGCCTTGGTGCCGGCGGCCGTGGGCACGAGGGTCATCAGCTCGCCGAATTCCTCCTCGCCCAGCTCGCCGCGCTCTTTCAGCGAGGTCAGGAAGCTTTCCTGCTCCTGCATCTGGGCCTTGCCGTTGTCGCCCAGCTTGGCCTGCTCGGCCGCCGGGTCGAACGCCGGATCCAGCAAGCCCTGATCGGCGAACACTTCCAGGGCGCCCAGAACGTCCTGGTACTGCCCCTGCGTCCAACCGGCGGCTTTGGCGTGCCCCTGCAGCGCCTTGATCGCCGGGTCGTTGGAAAGGTCGCCGACCACGCCCTTCAGCTTGTCGCTGGGCGTGAAGCTGTAGCCGTCGGCCGCCTCCGGAACGACAGCACGGGCGGCCTCCAGTGCGGCGGCTTCCGGCGTCTGGGCGGCAGCGTCAGAGGGCTGTGAAGGGGTTTCCGTCGGCGAACCAGTCGGCGTCGCCGGAGCCTGCGTCTCCGCCGCCGGCGGGTTCGACGGTGCGGGCGAGTTCGACGGCGAGGCCGCCGGCGAGGAGGGGGCCGCCGGGGCCGGGTTGCTCGGGGGCGCGGTGACGTCGGTCATGGTGATGCCTTTCCAGGGTGTCGGCGTGGTCGATGTAGGCGAGGATCGCGGTCGCCAGTTGGTTCTGGCCTTCGCGGAGCTGGGCGAACTGGTGGTACTCGGCGGCCGGAAGGCGATGATCGACCGGGCTGCGGAACAGGCTCATCTCCAGGATGACCTGCAGCGCCAACTGGCCCTGATCGCCGCCGAAGGCGGCCTTCATCGCCCGGGCCTTCCGGTTCAGGACCTCGTCGCCGATCGTGCCGCGTGGATCCGCGCCGGCGACGGGGGCTATGGCGCCGTCGCGCAGCCAGCCCATGGCGTGTTCGAGAGAGGGATTGATCATGCTCGCCTCACGCCGCCAGGGGCAGCGGACCGGCCAGCATCGGCGCGCCGCCGCCGGGCGAGCCGCCCGCCATCACGTTGGCCGCCATCTGCCCGGCCGCCTGGGCCAACTGCTGGCGGGTCTCGTTGTCGTTGACGGCCCACATCGGCACGCCCATCAGCTTGGCCAGGCGCGGCAGGCCGTCCTCGGTGTTGGCGATCTGCAGGAAGGCCTCTTCGCCGCCGATCGACTTGGCCAGCTCCCAGAACTGCACGATCGTCTGCACGTCTTCGAGGTTTTGGCTGCGGGCCAGGGGGCTGGTGATCTTCACGCGCATCACCAGCTGGTTGATCTTCAGCTCGTTCCAGTTGATGCCGAACACCCGCTTGCGATCCAGGATGTCCACGATCCGCGCCACCACCTGCGGCACGTACTCGTGGTTCAGGCGACCGAAGGCCGCGCCGGCGTCGTACTGCAGCTCCTTGGTGCGCTGAATGATCTCCGAGGCGCTACGTACCGCGCCGCTGTCGGGCGGCAGCTGGGTGCCTAGCAGGTTCTTGCCGATGTTCTGGCGCATGTCGGTCAGGGCGATCTGCGCCAGATCCACGCGCGAGCCTACGTCCAGCGGCGTGATCGACGCTCCCATGGGCCCGCCCGTCCGCGCCACCCGGATCAGCGATTGCGGCGCCAGACGCAGGGTGTCGGGGTTCACGACCCCGTCGTGCAGCACCATCAGCGGCGGGGCCAGGCTGTAGGCCGCCGCCTTAAGGGTCATCTCGACGGTCTTGTTGACGGTGCGGATGTCGGGCAGGGCCAGCATTACCGGGCCGCGCCCCCAGGGATCGCCGGGCGTCGTCCAGTAGCGGAAGACGATGAACGGGTTGGTGCGATCGCGGGCGCTGTCGAACACCGTCTGCGACTTGCCGCCATCGTCCAGCTGCACGGCGATCCGCCAGCACTCGATCTCCGGATCGTAGTAGCTGGCCTGCAGGATCGTCACCGGATCGGTGGAATTCTCGGCGATCTTCCGCGAGATCGCTTCGGGCCACTGCGCTTGCGGCCAGTGCTGCTTTAGCGTCCAGGCCGGATACTTTTTGCGCCAATAGCAGTTGTCGACCCGTCCGCTCGGCCCCTCCTCGATGGCCAGCGCCCAGGCGGGCACGGCCGACCAGTGGATCGGGATGTTGTCATCACCTTCCTTAGCCAGCAGGGCGCCGGTCGAGACCAGCAGGTCCGCATAGGCCTCCATGCTGGCCTGGTGAAACGAGCTGGCATCGAGAGTGGCGTGGGCGATGTTTGTGGGCGTGGCCAGTTCACGGTTGACCTGCTCGACCAGGTGCTCAGGCACCAGCGGCCCGGCTTCCAGCTCGAACCAGCGCTGGAACGGCGGGGTCAAGTCGCGCTGCAGCCGGCTGGCCGAGCGCTGCACGTTGATCGGCCCGGTGCTGTCGAAGAGACGATCGAAGCCCGCGCCGTGCCGCTGGTGCTGACTGCGCCAGGGCATGGTCATCTCCAGGCAGTCGCGGATGTAGGGCAGGATCGGCGCCCTGGCCTGCTCGGCCGCCCTGGCGTGCTCGGAGATCTGTTTGTCGGTCCACATCGCCATGGGGTCAGCCCGCTAGGTTCGAGGCCAGGCCCGTCTCGACGCCCTGGAACGCCAGGGCGCGACGGCCAAGACCGCGCAGGCGACGACCGCTGGCGGCCTGCTCGGCCCGGGTCACGGCGGCGTCCTCGGCCGCGGCGTTGGCGGCGCGCTTCTGGGCCTGCAGGGCCTCGGTCTGCGCGGCCGCCTGCGCCTTCTGGGCGTTGGTCCGCATGCCGAAGAGGTTCTTGACCGTGTTCAAGGGAAACTCCGCGTCCAGGTCGTCATCGGCCCGAGCGCGCCGTCCTCGACGCCCCGGGCCTTGAAACCGAACCATGCGGCCAGGCGCGCCCCCGCAACGCCGGCGGTGTAGGCGGCGATCGCCACCGGCGCGGCCTCGCCCCCGACGAATTCAAGGACCTGGCGCGCGACCCGCAACGACGGCAGCAGCGCCTCGCGCAGGCCCGGCCCGGCGGCGAACCAGGCCTCCGCCTCCCCCAGCTCGCCGGCGTAGATCCCGACGACCAGGCACAGCCGCCCTGCCCCGTCCCGCACCGTCACCGCCGTGCCGCCCTCGACCTGGCGCGCGAGCAGCCCGAACACCCGCCGCGACCGGCGCCCCACCGGCCGCCCCTCGTCGTCGAGCGCCTCCAGCAGATCCAGCGCCCGAGCGTCGCTGACGGTCACGACCGCCACAGGTCGAAATCCACCTGGTAGTGCGTGCCCTTGACCACGGCCTGGGGCTTTTCCCAGGGCGTGACGATCCCGGGCGAGGTCGGCACCAGCAGGCCATTGGCCTTCGGCTGCCAGCGATCGAACGCCCGGCCGGCGGTGACGCCGGCCCGGCCGACGGACCCCAGGCAATCGTACTGCAGGGCGTCGTGCACGTGGCTGGTCGCCGACTTCTGCGGCTTCAGGCGCTTGCCCGCCTGTTTGGGGTCGCGCATCTCCAGCTTGTAGTCCGACGCGAAGCCCCGGCGAAGGAACCGGCACGACGGGTTGATGATCAGCATTGGCCGGCCGTCGCCCGCCAGAGTGGTCAGCAGACCGCGCACGGCTTCATGCCGGATGTAGATCTCGTTGCTATCGGCCGGGATGATGCCGACGCCCATCTCCAGGGCGACGGTCTCCATGAACGAGTATTCGCCCTCTTCCCGGTCAGCGCCGTAGAAGGCGGCCGGGTCGCCATAGCCGATCCGCACCTGACAGCCCCGAAACTGGGGCTCGGCCAGCTTGTCCTTGATCGCCCGGGCGAAGCGCTTGGGCCCGACGCCTGTCATCAGGCGCTGGCGACGCGGATCGGTGGGATCGACCAGCACCACCTCGGCGTAGACGACCTTGCGGCCGTAGTCGTCGCGGCCGCTGATCGTGGCCGCCGGCGTACCGCCACCGTCCAGCCCCAGCTCGAGCACCGAGCCCTTCAGCGGCACCAGCTCCACTGGCGAGACGTGCAGCTCGGCGCGGAACTCCGGGTAGATCACGTCCCCGGCGACGCTCGCCCCCCAGCGATTACGGATCATCCGGGTGATGTACCAGTCCGGCTGACCGGTCGCCGCCCGGACATAGTAGCCATCGTCCAGGTTCTGCAGGTTCTCAGCCGCCGGGTTGGTGATGAACGGCGGACCACCGTCCAGAAGCCCCCCCGGCTGATCGAAGAAGACCAGGCCGTCGAGCGGCTCCTCGACGCAGATCTCGTACGTCCAGTGGTCGACGTCGGGTTTGTTGAAGGTGAACCACACCCCCCGGGTCCGGCGAGTTTCCTTGCGTCCGGCGCGCATGACCCGCCCGCCCAAAAACGACAGCGCGTCGCGCGGCATCAGGTCGGCCTCGTCGAGATAAGCGCCGTTCAGTTCCCAACCCCGACACACAGCCTCGACGCTGTTGGGCCCCAGGGCCCGCATCTCATAGCTGACCTCGCACTCACCAAAGGGCGTCTCGACGGTGAACTCGTGCAGCGCCGGCCGATCGTCCGAGCCAACGAACCGCCCCAGCTCGCGCGGAACCCAGTCGTGCCAGGTCTTCAGGCTGGTGGCGTAGAGGTTCCGGTAGGTGTCGCGCAGCATGCCGATCTTGGCGCGCCGGACCCCGTCGGCCTGAGGCTCCTGCAGCATGGCCGTGAAGAACGGTTCGGCCACGCCGGCGGCGACGGTCTTGCCGCCGCCGATCGGCCCTGCTAGCCCTCGGTAGAACGCGTCGCTTTCGTGCAGCCGCCGGGTCGTCGGACCCGCCGGTTCATAGGTTCGAGCGTCGAACACCCGCCTGCCTCACTCTCCCCACCCCGACCCTGGGATGTGCGACCGAGGTTCAGGCGGCCCCCGATCTCGCAACGCCGAAAAGTGCGGGACGCAAGGGAGGGGAGGGTTTGGCGGCGCGGCTTGTCAAAGGGGTCACGACGCCGCTGGATAACCAGCACTTAACCTCAGTTCATTGATTTCATTCATCTTCTTCGTCGTTTCCGACTTCGGTCGTCCGACTTCGGGGCAGATTGACGCTCATGACCTGGCCGTCGATCGGCTCAGGATCCTGGCCAGCCACCCCGCGCGCGGGAAAAGAGACCCCCGAAAAGCCGATGGTGACGCCGGCCTTGGCGTCGATCTGCACGGCCTGCGGCAGCTTCTGGGCGACGTACGGCGCTGAGGCCTCCGCCATGCGCAGCTGCAGCTTGAACAGGTCGAGCAGCTCGTCGTTGGTGTAGTGGCCGGTGTCGACCAGGCGCTCTACGCCGTCCTCGCCCTTCACCACGACCGTGGCGGTCTTCATGCCGATCCGACGGGCCAGCTCGGCCGTCTCCATGCTGTAGGCCTCCATCATCACCGACACAGGGTGACGGTGCTGTTGGAGCAGCCAGGCGGTCACGGCCTCTGTCCGGCGGTTCTTTGAGCCGGGCTTGCGGCCGCCGCCGCTCTTCTTGGGCGTCAGCGCCCGGCTGAGCGGCGACGGCGCATCGAGGGCGCCGGTCTCGGTCGGGGCGAGGTCGTCGAATAGGCCCGCCTGGACGACCTGGTCCATGTCGCCCTGACCGTCCATGACCGCGTCCAGGGCCGCCTTCACGCCGCCGCTCATATCGACCCCTTTGTTTATCGACCCAGGCAGGATCGGGCGGCGGGTCGGCGCGCAACGCGGCATGTCCCCTGGCGATTTTGGCTCAGGGGACATTCCAGGGGACATTGATCATAAATCAAATCAATACCTTACCTACCCATGTCCCCCATGTCCCCCATGTCCCCTCGCTCGCGCCCATATGAAGAGGCCGCCCCGTCACTGCACCCATGAAGTCGCGCGCACATACGAGGCGGCGACCCGGGACACGGGGGACATGGGGGACATGCTCTGTAAATGACTGAAAAGCCTGGGGATCAATGTCCCCTGGAATGTCCCCTCCCCCGGCCCATGGCGGGGGACATCGGGGCTCCGGGCTCGGCCTGACCCTCACACCATGCCTCTTGAACGCCGTCGGCACAAGGGTTGGGGCTCGCCGGACAACCACGACGGGTCTACGGTGCCGTAATGGTGGAGCTTTGAGGGGGACTACACAATGAACCCGATGATCATGAGGGTCGGGGCGGGGCTGGCGCTGTGCCTAGTCCTGGGCGGGGGCGGGCCAAAGCCGGCCGAGGAGCCGGCGCCATCAGCGATCCTCGGCCAGATCGAACGGCAGGCGCAGATCGACAGGCAGATCTACGAGCGCTTCCTGGCCCTGCAGGCGGTCCAATCGAAGTACGCGCCGGCGGCGGCGGAGCCTGAGGCCGAGAAGATCGCCCGCGAAAAGCGCGACCTGCTGGCCCAAGAAAGCATGGCGACCTCTGCGCAGAAGATGCTGACGCTGACCGTGTTGCAGATCCTGATCGGCGTGGCGAGCGTGGCCGGCTTGCTATGGACGATACGGCAGTCGTCCAAGGCGATAGGACATTCCGAGGCGTCCCTGGTCGAAAGTACCAAGGCGACCAAAGCTCAGCTGCGCGCCTACTTCACGCTCAAGTCGGTCGAAGTAGACGCACGCAACCCACGGGTGCCCGCGTTCGACATAACGCTTAACAACTCGGGTCAGACACCCGCCATGAAGGCCCGCATCCTCAGCAACGTCATGCTCGTCACGGAGCCCAATAGCTGGCCCGCTCTACTACCTGATCCCTGGTCTCAGACCGCGGACGAGGACCCCATCGGTGCCGGCGACTTCGAGCTAGCGACCACCGGCCTTTCGCGCATGCTGACGACTGACGAGGCAGACCTCGTAGCCCTCGGAACGTACCGACTGGTGGCGCAGGTGTATGTCCGCTTCGAGGATATCTTCGGAGACCTCCATGAAGCGACATATGTCAAGGCGACGCGGATGACCGCGAATGGTTTGGCGATGACGACGTTTCGGCCGCCCCCTCCTACCCCACCAGTTCTTCCCACCGGCGCTTAAACTCCTCCTCCAGCTCGGCCGAGCCGTCGACCTGGTCGGCGTCGAGGGCGTCGCGTAGCGGCCCCGTGCGTCGCCACAGGGCCTCGGCCGCCGCCTGGGTCGGGGCGGCCGCCAGTTCGCGGCGGAAGGTGGCCAGACGATCGGCGAGCCCCAGCTCGCCGTCGATCTCGTCCTCGTCGAGTTTGCGCTCGAAGATCGGGGTCCAGACGCCGGCGTGCTCGAACTGACCGTCCAGCCAGAAGAGCGCGCACTTCTGGCGATCCAGCCGCGGCACCTTGTCGACGTGCAGGATCCCGCGATTGGCGCTGCGGTCGGTCGTGCCGGTGCCGCTCTCGACCTTGGGCGCGCCGCGCAGCGGGATGGACCAGGCGCCCTCGCCGCCCCGGGCCTGGAAGTCGGTGCCAGCGAAGATCCCTGCCACGCCCTGGTGGCGCGGTGGAATGGCCAGGAAGACCCGGCCGGTGCCCCGCTGCTTGACGATCGCAAGGCCCGCCCTGGTGAGCTTGTCGTGCACCTTGCGGCGCTCGTCGTCGCCGTCGGATCCGCGCGCTTCAGCGACCAGGTAGCGGCGGACCATTTCGGCCACGGTTGGGAAGCCCTCCGAGCGCCAGATCTCCGGCTGGGCGCTCATCACCCGCCGCCAGGCCGTCAGCCAGGCCGGTTCGGTGTTCTCGTACTCGAACAGGCTCTCGCGCTTAAGCTGGTCGCACCAGCGGGCCAGCTCGTCTTCGCTGGGCTCCACGTCGCTTAACATCACGTGCGCGCCGGCCAGCAGGGTGCCGAACTGCAGGGCGCTGCGCTGGGCGTGGCCGCGCTGCTCCAGGGCTTGGCTGAACAGGTCCAGGGTGCGCTGCCAACGAGGCCAGGCGTCGGTAATCCGCCCCACCAGCGCCGCGCCCATCTCACGCTGGCGAGCCGTCGTCAGGGTCTCCAGCTTCTGCCCCTTCTTGAGGGTCTGCAGGCGAAGGAAGACGAAACGCTGCATATCGGCGTTGCGCATACTGGGCGGAATGATGGCCGAGAACAGGAACGACCCGCGCAGCGTGAAGCTGCGGATCTCCTGGCTCGAGCTGGAGCGGTGCGCATCGTCGCCGCTGGCGGCCGTGCGCGCCAGCTTCATCACCTGCTGGGCCCGATCGTTCAGGGCGTCGGCCTCGATCTCGTCGAACGACACGCCGACGCTGTCCTGGCCAAGCAAGCCCCGCAGCGCCGCCTCCGAGGCGTCCACCGTCGCCACCAGGCGCCGGGGCAGCATGGCGCGCACATAGCGCTGCAGCGTCGATTTGCCGGTGCTGGCGTCGCCGGTCAGGAACGCCATGGGCCGCCATTCCAGGGCGGCGCCCAGCACGGTGGAGGCCATTTGCCCCAGAAGCAGGCGTGCATCCAGATCCCCGCGCACCCAGTTCCAGGTCTGCAGGCGCTCATAGATCGCCTCGACCTGGCCACGCCCGCCCTTGGACGGCGGCGGCATAGGCGGCCGGCCGGGATAGACGTAGCCGTCGATCTCGCCGGGCTTTTCCTCGCGATCGCCGACCAGGATCCGGTCGCCCAGGTGCTGCACCAGCTCGCCCGTCTCGCTCTTCCAGCAGCCCAGGCCGCGCACCTTCTCGTGCGCGTCGAAGATGCCCTTGGCCGCGCAGGCACCGAACATCGCCGCCCGGGCGTACTGCGCCTGGAAGCCCTTGAACGCGGCCTGTTTGTCGAACTGGGGGAAGGCCCGGTGCAACTCGTTGATCTTCGGCGACCACAGGCCCTCGATGTGCGCCTGGCCGTGCTGGCTGTCTTCCAGCCCCACCAGCTGGCCCAGGGGGTCCAAGTACCAGTACATGTTGCCGTTCTTGCCCAGCGGCGTGATCGGGCACGGGTCGGGCATGCTGATCGGGATCCAGCGCACCGTGCCCGGATTGCCGACGATACGCGGCATGCGCACCACGTCGAACTTGGGCGCATCAGGCCCGCCAAAGCCGCCGCCCTCGCCGTCGTCGCCCCCCCCATCGCCCCCATCATCGCCGCCGGCCTCGTCGCCGGCGTCGCCGAAGTCCTCGCCGACGAACGGCTCTGCGTCGTCCAGCAGGGCGCCGCGCCCCTTCAGGCGCTTGCGCTCCAGCCAAGCCTTGTCGCCGTACGGATCCTCGTCGTCCAGAGCGCCTACCATCGGCCGGACCTCGCCTGCGGGTGGGTCGGGCCATAGAGGCGGCGCGCCTCGCGCTTCACGTCGGCCGCCATCGACTGGACCATGGCCTTTACCTTTGCGCGCATGTTCACGCCGCCGCTGAAGGCCTTCACAGCGCTCTGAGCAGTGTATTCGTACGGCCCCTCCCAGTAGAGCCGTTTGACCCCCCTGGGCAGCATGTCGAATTCGTCCCAGGTCTCACGCCTGGCCCGCTCGCCGCCCCAGCCGGCCTTATCCTTCTGAGTTCCGTACGCCACTCACCTGCCCCGAAGAAGATCGTTGAAGTCCTTGCCCTCCGGGCTGCGCGCGATGCGCACGGACTTGTTGAATTCGCTGACGAACCGCTGGCAGGCCCGCTTCAGCAGGGCCTCGGCCTGGGGCTTGCCCCAATCGTTGTCGGCCGCGACGATCACGGTCCGGACGTTTTTCCCGGGCACGTACGACAGCAGCCCGGGCAGGCTGCCCACGGCGTGCACCCGCATCTCCGGCGTCATCAGGGCGATCGAAAGGGCGTCCTCGACGCCCTCGCAGACCATCACGTCCTCGATGACGCCGCGCTTGGCGGCCGTGGCCTCCGAAAGGTCGGTCTCGCCTCGCCAGATCGGGATCCGGGCGCCCTCGCTCGACGGCCACATCTTGCGGGGCGTCGGCAGGTCGGCCTTCTCCCCCGGCCGGGCCGGATCGATCCACGTCCGGTGCAGGCTGCCCAGCTCGCCCTTGGGCAGCATCATCGCCGTCATCAGGCAGGGCCCGACATGGCGGATCTCGCCCTCGTCGTCGCGCCAGGGCTGTTCCAGCGACAGGCGGATGGATCGCGGTATCCTGGGCAGGGTCAAAAGGTCGATGCCCCGCGCCAGCAGGTATTCCCAGCCTGCGCACCCGGGCGTGATCTCGCCGGTCGCCGCATCCACCTGGTGCGGGCGCAGCTCGTCGCTGGCCAGCCACAGGGCTTTGGCCGCCTTGCGGGCTTCGGAAAGCTCGCGCGCGGCCTTGATCGCCCGGGTCCGGGCGCGCTTCTCGGCCTCGGCCCGGCGCTTCAGCCAGGCCTCGCGGTCATAATCCTTCCGGTCCAGGCCGAAATACTGCAGCGCCCAGCGGCAGGCCGCGCCCAGGGCGCGCTTGTCCTTGGGATCGCACCGGCCAGACAGTACGCACGCCACCAGCGACAGGGCGTCGCCATAGCGGCCCTCCACCCAGTCGTTCCACTTGCCCGGCTTGTTGCCGATGTCGATTTCAAGCTTGGCCTTGTGGTGGCCGTTCCATGGCGAGAAGGCGTAGATCAGCCGCCGGCTGCGGCTATCCACGTCCAGCGCCAGGGCTTCAACCACGCGCTCGATGTCGTCGGCCAGCATGCCCGACAGTTCGGTTGCGGTGGGGGTGGCGGCGTCGGTCATGCGGCGCGCTCCCTCATCAGTCTTCCTTCCCCCGGCCTGCGATGTGGAATTGGTGGCATTGGTCACAGCGGTAGACGGTCACCACTCGCCGGCCGCGCCGACGGCGGCGGGCGACGCGATGGGCCAGAGCGCCGCTGGCGAACGCCTTCTTGCCGGCGCACTGGGCGGCGCGATCGGCGTCGGGGCTGGCCTCGGTCAGGCGTGGATCGAACCGTCTCACCTACGGCCTCCCCGCCGCAGCCGGATGTACGGCCGTGGCACGCGAATTGCGGGGGGGGGGATCGGCCGGGCGCGCCGCCTGATCGACCCAAAGGCGCACGCTGCCGACGACGGCGTGCATCAGGATCTCGTCCGGGTCGCCGCTGGCGGCGATCTGTCTCAGGCAGTAGCGCAGATAGTCGGGATCGAAGGCCATCACCGCTCCCCTCCGATCAGGGCGGCGAACCGGCGCTCGGCTTCCCACCAGGCGCCGTCGGCGGTCTTGGCCTTGCGGATCCGGCCGCGCTCCATCACGCGGCCGCCGGCGGCGCCCTGATCCAGGAAGTCGTCGGGATCGTCGCCGTCGCGGGCGCGGATATAGCGCTCGGCCGCGTTGTCCACGTTCTGGCGGGTGGTGCCGAAGAAGCCGCCGATCGTTGTCGCCCGGGCCCGGCCGGCCACCAGGGCCAGGCCCATGGCCCAGGCCCGGGCGCCGCCGGCGGCACGGTCCTGACCCAGCAGCACCGCCGCGAGCGACAGGTCGCGCTCGGCCGCCGTGAAGCGGGCCGCCGCCAGGGTGACCAGGATGTCGATCGTATCCAGATCTTCGCCCGCCGTGCCGTCCTTGCCGGCCCGTACGGCGGCCCGGATCAGCGAATAGCGCTCACGCGCCACCGCTATCCGCCGCCGGCGGCGCTCCTCCAGGATTTCATCGATCAGGTCTGGGCGCAGCTGCTCGGGCGGCACGCCTGTGGCCTCGGCCACCTGCCAGACGCGCTCGGCCGGAACCTCGGTCCAGCGCTGCACGGCGCGCGGCGAAAGATCCAGCTTCAGGGCCAGGGCCCGAGCGCTGCCGCCGGCGGCCTTTTTCGCGAGGGCCAGGGTCATAGGCGCGCCTCGACGGCCGCCGTCACCTGCCGCTCCACGCCGGCCGGCGCGACCGGCGGCGCGTCGGCCGCCAGGCTGACCGTCACGGCCGTGACCAAGTCCTCGTTCCACCAGGGTTGCGAGCGCTGCACCTCCAGCAGGAACAGGGGGTTGTTGCCGCAGCCCATGGCCTTGGCTACGGGGCCGGGCGCGGCTTCCTTCAGCGCCGACAGCGCGGCGAACGCCACCCAGCGGGCGCGCAGCGTCACTCGCCCCGCCAGAGCGGCCTGGTCATGCTTGATCAAAATCGACAACTCGCGCGTGCCGATCGCGGCCCAGATCAGGGCCGCCGCGATCCGATCGGCCGTCACCTCCGGCCACCAGGTCATATTGGTTTCCAGCCCCCGCATCGGTTCACCCGTCCAGGTCGGCGCGGAAACGCCGGGTTGACGCACCCGACATCGGCTCGCCGACCGGTCCGGCGATCGGCGGGTCCTGGCCTTCGACCAGGCCCATGATCCGGCCCGCCCAGTGGTTGCCCTCGGCCAGGCTGTCGGCGTCCGTGCGCCGCTCCAGCGGCGTGGCGGTGGCGAACGCACGGGCGGCCTTCACCCACTCGCCAAAGCCCTGCCAGTGCGCTCGGTCGCTGGTGGGGTAAGGGTCCCTCTCGACGGCCATGGCCGCCTGCATCAGCGGCGCGCCGCTGGCCATCGGCCGGCCGATCAGGTCGACCGCCTCGCGGTGCAGACGATGCCAGCGCTTCAAGGCCGTCGCCGACGGCGGGATCCAGGGCGGAGGCATCAGGCCGCCGCCGCCGAAGAGCCAATCAGGTCTTCAGCCGAGAGCGGCTTGCCCATCGACCGCGCCAGTTCCAGCACGGTGCCCTGGTGACGAACCGGGATCGTGCCCCGCGCGCTCTTCGCCCATTTCCAGACGGCGTTGGTGGTCAGATCGCAAGCCGCCGCGATCCGCTTGGCGCCCAAAAGGGCCACCGCCCGGGTTGCGGGCGTCGAAACTTCGCCTTGAGGCATTGTGGAACTTCCATGTGGACGTTATTTCCACGTTCCATGCCTCAGGCGCTTCGCGAAATTCGTCAACGACGTGGAGTGGAAATTTTTTCCACACTTCCACCCATGCGCATCGACGACATCCGCCCCCGCCTCCGCCAGACCAATCGCAGTCAGGCCGACCTCGCCCGCCACCTCAACTTGGACCCTTCGTCCCTGACGAAGACATTGAATGGTGAACGGCGCTTCCAGCCCGCTGAGCTCAAGGGCCTTGAACAGTATTTCGGCGAGACGATCGAACCAGAACTAGAGATCGCTCCAGGGCCAACACGCAGGATCATTCCCACCCGGATCGCCGTCTTCGGCTACGCCGCTATGGGCGGTGACGACCGCATCGCCTATGCAGACGACCAGATCCTCGATTACATCGAGCCCCCGCCATTCTGGAATGGAAACGGAGAGCTAATCTACGTCCGCCTATCCGGCGACAGCATGTACCCTAGATATTTTGACGGCGAGATCGCCCCCGTTCGGCTCAATTACCCGCCAGCCAAGGGGCAAGACGCACTCATAGTCTTCAAGGACAACACCGCCGTGGTTAAAACCTATATGGGGCAAAAGGACGGGAAGGTTTTCGCCGAACAGTACAACGAGCGGAAAACTTTGGACTACGACGCCACCAAGGTGCTTGGCCTTCACATCGTCTGGCGCCCAGGCCTCTAGAGCAGCCTAGGCCCACCTCACCACCAACCCCGCCGGTCCCACCGCCGTGACGCGGGCCGGTTGCACGCCCCCACCATGGAAGCCGTTGCCCACAACGTGGACTTGACGATGTCCACAAATCATCCATCCATAACTTCCACACTTGCCATTCCGGCGAGCGAGGAAGCCCATGACGACATCCACGATCTCTGCCGCCACAGCCTCGCCGTTGCGCGGCTTCATCGAGCGCATCGAGGCCCTTCAGCGCGAAAGCGCCGAAGCCCTAGCCATGGTCCAGCAGGTCTTCGACGAGGCCAAGCTCGCCGGCTACGACGTCGCCCGCATGAAGGACCTCATCAAGGAGCGCAAGCGCCCTGAGCAGGTGGTCCAGGAAGAGAACATCGTTCTCGACCTCTATCGCGCCGAAATGCGCCGGGGCGGCACGCGATGATCCGCGCCGGAACCCTCGTTCGAGACGCCGCCAAGCGCGGCAAGGCCCCCGCCATCGTCGTGCTGGTTCAAGAGGACGGCGACCAGTTCGCCGTCGACGCCGCGATCCACGGCCTGACGCCGGAGATGCTGGAGGTCGCGATCGCCCAATTGCTGCAGGACCTGGCCGACACCGGAGCCCGGAACGCCACGGTCTGCGACTGCTGCATGGACCGCCTGCAGCGCGCCACCGCCGCCAGCGCCGCGCTGGCCTGCTCCCCCGCCGACAAAAGGAGCCACTGACATGGCCGTGCTTCTAGAAGCGGCTATTTCCGGCGCTCCGCAGGTCGCCACCGATCCGGCGTTCATCCGTGCCCAGAACATCGCCTTCATGCGATCCAAGCTGGAGGCCGCGCTGAGCGCCGCCGGCGCGGCCGTCCTTGGCATGGCCGAAGCTCTGCGCGGCGGCCTCGATCGCGCCGCCGAGCATGCCGAGGCCTGGGACACCCCCAACGAGGAGCCCCTGGGCGAGGACGTCGTTGAGCCGCTAGCTGACGCCCTGCGCCTAGCCATCGAGGCCCAAGGCCTGATCGCCCCCCACCAACGGATGTTCAGCGCCATCGAGCGCTACCAGCAGGGAGAAGACTGATTATGGCTGACGTCGTTCACCTTCCGGTGCATCCCAAGCCGCGCGCCGTCGCGGCCGCGAGGCCGGCCAAGTCCACGCCGCCGCGAGCCCTGCTGCAGCGCGTCGCCCGCGACGCCTATCGCCGCGGCGTGACGGCCGAGCGCAGCCGCCGCGACCTGGTCACCCTCATGCCCGGGCGCTGGTCGCGCCTGGTCGATCGCGTCGATGCCTGGATGGGCCGCGACGGGCACGGAGACATGGTCTTCGCCGCCTGGATCGCTCTCTGCATCGTCATGGCCGTCGCCGGCCTGGCCATGGGCCTGACGGCGGTGCTGCTGTGATGTTCAGCCACTTCGATCGCGCCGGCGAGCTGGTCGCCTCGCGCACGGTGGAGGCGGCCGACGCCGCCGAAATCGCCGAACTGCTGCTGATGCGCTTGGCCCCTCTGCCCACGGCCGACGCCGTCGTCGTCGGCCTGACCTGGCGGCGCAGCCCGGGCCGAGCCGGCGTGGCCTGCGTCTGGATCGACGAGCCGGGCGAGAATGGCGCGGCCATCGCCCTGATGTGCGCCGCCACCGCCCGGTTCGTGGCCGAACGGATCCGCGAGGATCCGCGCTTCGCCGCCGTGCTCACCCAGCCCGCCGTCCTGGCCGCCCGTCTGGTCACCACGGCCGACAAGTCCGAGGCCGAACTGGCCGCCTCCGCTCGAAAGGAAGCCCATTGACCCGCGCACCGAAAACCAAACTCGCCGGCTGGGCCGCCCCGCCGCCCGCCGTGCCCCAGCTCGTGGAGCTGCAGCACTACCGCCAGCGCATCGTCGCGGCCCTGGCCATGCGTCCCGCGCCGATCGCGCCGCCGCCAGCCTCCCAAGCGCCCATCGCTGACGCGGTGCTGGCGGCCGCTCACGACGACGCCGTGCTCGAGCTCGAGGCCGCCGCCGACCAGGACGCCCCGGCCGACGCCGCCGCCGGCGACGACCAGGCTGCGCCCGAGGCCGCCAACGCCCAGGATCCGGAAGGCGACCTGGCCCTGCAGCTCCAGGATCCAGCCAGCCAGGCCTCGCAGCTGGCCCTGCTGCGCCGTCTGGCGGCCGCCCGTTACGGCGCCTACCGCACCGAGACAGGCTTCTCGATCGGCGGCGGCGGCGGTCCCGCCATCGCCCAGGCGACGATCGACGCCCTGCTCGCCGGCGGCTGGGCCTATGACGAGCCGTCGGGTGGCCGCCTGGGCTCGGTCAAGATCTCGGCCGACGGCCGGGCCCGCCTGCGGGCGGCCGCGCGGGGAGCCGCGTGATGGCGCAGCCCAATCTCAGCGCGGCCTTCCGCGAGACCCTGCAGGTCGTCGAAGACCGGGTCCAGGAGCACACCAACGAGAACGGCGCGGGCTGGTGCCTGGTCTTCTGGGCCGACCGGGTGGCGCACTACGTCAGCAACGCCGGCGCGACCGAGATCCTCGACACGGTCACGCCGTTGCTCGCCGCGCTGCGGGCGGAAGTCACCGCCACGTCGCGGGTCAAGTGGGAAGCGCAGGTCACCGCCGCCGGTTTGGACCCGCCGATCGCTGAAGAAATGCGCTTCACCGCCTGCGACCAGGAATTGATCAAGGCGCACGTCCGGTGGCCTGTCGTCTTCAGTTCTGACTTAGCGCCCCTCGTCAACGCCGTGCGGGAAGACGAGCGCCGCGCCCCTGTAGCGCCGGCCGAGCCCGTGGCGCATCTGAGCCTCGCCGAGGCGCTTCGTCAGCTCTACGCGGCAGAGATTAACTGCTGCGTCTCATCGTTCTGGGACAGCGGCTGGCATGCCTACATCGGCGATGAATTGAACGGCCGGAAGGCGGAGGAAACCTTCTTCCCAGAGGAGTGGGACCAGATCGCCGACTGGCTGCTGTCAGAAGCCGAACACCTCTACCCGGCTTTCAAGCGCCGCCTCCGCTGCCCCGCCCAGCCCTCTACGGTCACGGCCGAGGACTTAGCGCTGCATCCGGCTACGCGCGATCTGGTCGAGCGCTTCGCCGCCGCTCTGGCCGAGAAACTGGCCAAGGCCGAAGCCAAATACGGCTATACCGATGGATGGTTGTCGGCCAATTGGCAGGCGGACTGCCGCGAGGCGCTGCTTAGGCACATCGACAAGGGTGATCCCCGCGACGTGGCGGCCTACTGCGCCTTCATGTGGCATCACGGCTGGTCCACGTCCGCCCTGGCTCGCGTTCATGTGGGTAGTGGGCGAAAGCCGGGCCTCAACCAGGGCTGCCGCGCTCGACAGCCGCGAGGTCCGTTCCTCTATCCCGATGAAACTCTCGTAGCTCCCGCGGTTTCTACCACTACCCCTCCCGCCACCTCTCCGGTTACGCCCGAGGAGAAAGGCAACCACGACTGTCTGGCCAAGCGCCGGCCGGGCGAGCCCATGTTCATCCTGCTGGGCCGCGACCCTGACGCGCACAACATCGTGCGGTCCTGGGCTGAGCGTCGGCTGGCGGCTGGCGGCGATCCCGAACACTGCCAGATGGGCCTCGACACCGCCGAGCGGATGAAGGCCTACGCGGCCGAGCCAACCAACAAGCCCGCCTCCGCGCCCGACGCCAGCGCCTACCCTGTCGCCCCTCCGGTTACGGGGGCTCTGGTGGAGGCGCGGATCGGCCCAACGCCGCGAGGGTTCATTTGCCAAGGCTGTACGGCTTTTGAGACCAAGGACTGGCGAGAGCCTTCCGGCGACGGCGAGACCTACGACAGCGGTCAGTATGCGTGGTGCAAAGCCGCAGACCGCAAGTCGATGGGCGCCTACCACTACGATACCGACCCGACGCCCTCTTGGTGCCCCGCTCTCGCCGCACAGAAAGCGGAGGGCTGAGCCTTGGCGGTCTCCATCACCATCAAATGGCACGCCAGCGGAAACCCGGACACGATATGGGCCAAGCTGGCCGAACGCCTGGGCCGCGAGCCGACCGACCAAGAAGCCACCGACGAGGTGCGCCGCATCCTGCGTAACGAACCCATCGACCAGGCCTCCGCCCTTGGTAGGGAGGGGCGGGAACCATGACCCACGACGTCGACCTCTCTGGCGCCGCCGCTCTGATGCATCGCAAGTACGACTGGATGCAGAAGAACTGGCGCGGCCTCGTCGAGCGCCGGGGTTTTCCCCCGCCGTTCGTCGGTGGCGAGCCTGGCGGTCGGCCCTGGTGGCGCGCCGCCGCCATCGAAGCCTGGAAAGACCTGCAGGGCGGCCTGCGAACCGATGCGAACTTCGCGCAACCCGCGCCTGCGCCGTCGGCCGTTCCTCCCATCGCGAACGATCCCAGGCCGCGCCGCCCGGCGCCCTCCTCGGTCGCCGCGCGCCTGGTCGCCGCCGCCGGCGGCGGCCGCTAGGCAGCCACCACCCTTGACCTTCCCCGGCCGCCCGGTCCTGCTGGGCGGCCTTTCTCTTGGATCCTGAAGATGAGCCAACGTCGCCCGCACTACAGCGCCTCCAGCGACCTATGGGACGAACCTCTGCCGTCCGAACTGGGGATGTACATCACCCTGGCCGCCATAGCGGTGGAGTTCGAAACGGACCCTACCTCGGTCGCGTGTTTCGATCTGCGCGTCGTCGAGCGCTGCAAGACGGTCTGTAAGCAGTTTGAGTTCCACTACGGCAAGTGGATGGCGCAGAACCCGCAAGCCGTCTCCGACATGGGCGAGCGGCTCATCGGCAACCGCGACATCATCAAGCCGCACCGGCCGTGGCGGCCGGAATGACCCGCGCTCCCGCCGCCCCCAAGAACCTGCGCATCGGCCTGAAGTGGCGCGACGGTCGCCCGCGCTGGGAGCCGTCGCCAGCGTCGCGCAAGGTCGGGATCAAGGGCCTGGACCTCAGGACAGCCACCGGCGCCTGGATGGACCGTGGCGCGGCCATCACCGCCGCCGACGCCCGCCAGCTGTGGGCCAGCCTGGTGCGCGAGGCCCACGGAGACGACGCCTCGGCCGAACAGGCCCGCGCCGACCTGCGCCTGGCGCTCGACGACCTGCCCGCCCCGCACGAGGTGAACGACCATCACGCCCGCGCCATGATCCAGGATCTGATCGACCAAGCCCGGGCGCTGGTCGATCGCCGCGACGCCGACGCCGGCGTGCGCCTGGCCGGCGGCCCGCGCACGGTCGATGCGCTGGGCGACCTCTACTTCGATCCAGACAGGGTCAAGGAACATCGCCTCTCCGACAGCACCATCCGCGTCTACAAGATCCACTCAAAAAAGGTGCGTCTGAAGTTCGGCCGCGACCGCGTCGACAGTCTCACGACCGGCCAGCTGCGCAGCTGGTACATCAACGAACTCTGCGAGAAGCACAGCCTGGCGACGGCCAACCTGATCATGAGCACCTTTGGCTCGATGCTTCAGTTCGCCGTCTATGAGGATTGGATCAAGCAAAGCCCGGCCGTGAAGCTGGGCATGAGCAAGCCGGCGGGCCGCCGGGTGTTCTGGTCCAACGAAGAGACCTCGACCTTCCTTCCCTGGTGCGACGAAAACGGTTTCGCAGACGTCGCCGACGGGATCACCACCATGCTCTGGACAGGCGCCCGGCCGATCGACGTCTGCCTGTCCGATCTCGATGTCCTGGGCGGTGACACCTGGCGCTATGTTCCTCAGAAGACCAGGAAGCGCGGCCGCGAGGCGCTGGCCGGGCTCATGCCGCTGGTGCAGGCCCGCGTTCAACGACGTAAGGCTCAGACGGTCACCTCTCTCCAGCGCGCCTTCCTGGTCACACCGGACGGCGACCGACACACGACCACGAGCCTGTGGAAGCGCTATCTGGAAGCTCGCGGCCTAGCCGTCGCC
Source organism: Caulobacter sp. GW821-FHT10A10 (assembly GCF_059415745.1). NCBI lineage: Bacteria > Pseudomonadati > Pseudomonadota > Alphaproteobacteria > Caulobacterales > Caulobacteraceae > Caulobacter > Caulobacter sp. GW821-FHT10A10. The sequence continues at coordinate 93,570 of NZ_JBWKNV010000002.1, forward strand.
GCCGGCGCGGTTCCCGCCACCATCATGGACAAGCAGCTGCGCGACTGCCGCGACACCTGCATCACCAAGCTGGTCGAAAGCGGCACGGCCCTCCTGGCCATCAGCGCCTGGACGGCTCACAGCATGAGCGACATCGAGGAGATCATTCGCGACCACTACCTGGTGCTTCGCGAGGAAGGGGCCCGCGAGACGATGGCCAAGCTGATCGCCTGGGCGGAACGAAACGGGGTCGCCCTCTAGCCAAAGTCGGACGTCCGACTTCCGAAAAGTCGGAAAGGCGCGCCCGAAGTCGGACGCGCCTTTGTTGTATCTGAGGTAATTGGCCGCGAAGTAAACGACGAGGATATGACGCGATTTACGATTCGAGGTTAGCGGCGCGAGCGACCACAAGGTTGCGCTTGTGCGCGGCTCGTGGCGTCTAGGGCCGATGGATCCCTTGGCCGCCGCCCTTTTCTGGCTCGACTACGCCGCCGCCGCCGTGTTCGGCGCGACCGGCGCCCTGGCCGCCGCGCGGCGTAAACACGACATCGTCACCTTCGGTTTCTTCGCCGCCATCACCGGCGTGGGCGGCGGCACCCTGCGCGACCTCTTGATCGGCGCGCCGGTGTTCTGGATCCAACGGCCCGGCTACATACTGGCCTGCCTCGCCGCTGCTTTGGTGGTCTGGCTGATGGGACAGCGCGGCTGGCGCTTCCGGGCCCTGCTGTGGCTCGACGCCCTGGGCATGGCCGCCTACGCCGTGGTCGGCACCGCCAAGGCGCTGAGCCTGGGCGTGCACCCCTTCACCGCCGTGATCATGGGCGTGCTGACCACCGCCTTCGGCGGGGTGGTGCGCGACGTGCTGGCCGAGGAGCCGAACCTGCTGCTGCGCCGCGAGATCTACATCACCGCCGCCCTGCTCGGCGCGGCCGTGTTCGCGGTGCTGCAATGGCTGCACGTGCCGTTCTGGCCGGCCGGGATCGCGGGGTTCGCGGCGGCCTTCGGCCTACGGGCGGCGGCGATCAAGCTGGGCTGGAGCCTGCCGGGGTTCATGGGCGGGGAAGAGAAGCCGTCCTGATCCTTCTCCCCTTGCGGGAGAAGGCGTCGGCGATAGCCGACGGATGAGGGGTCTCTCAGGCTTGAGACGCCTCACCCAGCCTAAAGACCGCACGCGGTTTCGAGTTCTGAGAGACCCCTCACCCGACCTCCCTCCGGGAGGCCACCCTCTCCCACAAGGGGAGAGGGATTACGTATCGAAATCCGGGTGCTGCCGGCTGACCACCGCCACGGCCGAGCCTCCGACCGGCGGACGCACCGGCATGTCGGCCAGATGCTCCATCCAGGCCGGGCGCGCCTCGACGGCCAGCTGAACGACCGGCGCCACCGCCGACGGATCGTCGAAGGCGAAGACGGCGAGGTCGATCTTGTCGTCGCTCCACTCGAAGGTCATGGGCGATCCGCAGGCGGCGCAGAAGCCGCGCTTGATGGCGTCGGAGCTCTGGAAGATTGAGCGCTCGCCGCGGGTCCAGGTCAGGTTCGCGGTCTCGACGGTCACCAGCGCCCCGAATGGACCGCTGAACGCCTTCTGGCACATCCGGCAATGGTAGATCGACGCCCGGCCGGGCTCGCCCGCCACCCGGAACCGCACCGCGCCGCACTGGCAACCGCCGCTCAAGCCCACGAACCCCTCCACAGCTGACGCCGCACCAGAGGCGAGATCGGGCGTGACAGCAAGGGCCGACGCGGTGTCCAACGAATGCAGTAATGCGTTCGAGTTAGTAAATCGTGAGAAAATACAACCGCTTCGTTAGAGCGTACCGATTCCTCTCGTGCAAGACGGAGGGGTCGATGATCGGTTGGCGTGCACTTCTGACGGCGGCGCTCCTCGCCGCCCCCGCCTTAGCCTTGGCCGATCCCTGCGAGGCTCCCCTGCCCGCTCCGAACACCCGCTTCGAAGGCCCCGTGCGCTATGTCGGCGACGGCGACAGCCTGTGCGTCGGCCCGACCAGCGATCCGTCGACCTGGATCGAGGTGCGGCTGGCGGACTTCTACGCCCCCGAACTGCACGATGCGGGCGGCCGGCAGGCCAAGAGCCGTCTGGAGGACGTGGTCTGGCGCCAGTACCTGTCGTGCCGGGCGCTGAAGCACTCCTACGACCGGGTCGTGGCCCGCTGCACGATCGGCGGCGCCGCTGTGGGCGACCTGCTGCGGGCGCGCGGCGGCGTCGAGGGCGGCCGAGGCCGGCGCTGAACTATCTCTTGGGTGCCAGCCGGAAGGTCACCCGATAGCCATCGTGATCCGACAGCACCGGCTCGCTGGCCCCGTCGAAGGTGGCCTCGACCTTGACCGGCGTGACCTGCACCCGCGTCCCGTCGAGAAAGCCGATCAGGTCCTGGGTGTCGAGCCAGGGGGCGTCGCCGTCGTAGGAGATCTGGGTGTCGCAGGCGCCCGGCAAAGCGTGGCACCAGCGGCTGACCACCTCGAACGGATAGTCGGCCATCACATAATCGAAGCGGTCGGGCGCGTGCATGACGTTGAAGTCGCCGCCGACGATCAGTGGCGCGCCCGGCGTGCGGTCCTCGCGCATGAACATCTTCAGTTCGTCGGCCTGCAGGTGGTGGGCCATGCGGTTGCGCGAGCGGGGCACGCGCGAGGCGCCCTTGGAATTGAGATGGGTGTTGGCGATCTCGACCGGGGTCGGCAGGCCCGGCACGTTCAGCGTCACCAGCATCACGCCCTTGTTGGCCAGGCAGTCCAGGCCCGCGCAGTAGTGATAGGCGTGGGACTTCACGTCCTCGATCGGGAAGTTGCTCAGCACCCAAAGGCCGCTGGACCCCCACTTGCCCAGGCCCTCGCCCTTGCGGCGGTAGGCGACGCGGCGATAGTCGGGCTTCTGGCCCTTGGGCCACAGGCTGGCGTCCCGCTGGCCCTTCTTCGGGCCGCGAGCCACGTAGGGGTAGCCGGAGCGGTCGATCAGGTCGCCGATCTCCTTGCGGAAGCCTTCCTGGATCAGGATGACGTCGGGCTCCGTCCCGGCGGCGCGCATCTTGGCAAGCTCGTCGCCGATCCTCTTCAGCGCTTCGCCGCGCCCGGCCTTCACCGGCCAGGGCAGGCCGGCGACGTTGTAGCTCATGACGCTGAGCTTCACCCCGTCGTCAGCGCGCGCGGCAATCGGCAGGAAGGCGAAAGCGGCCGCAAGGACCGTGATCAGCCGTCTCAAGCCGCCCGCTCGGCGATGACCCGGGTCCCGTCGTGACCGGTGACGCGGAAGTCGACGATCTGGCCGGCCGGCGCCTCGCCGGTGAAGGCGATCTCGGTGAAGTCTTCCGCCCGGGCCAGGCCGTCGCGTTCGACCAGGCCCGGCAGCACGCGGCCGACCTGGGCCTGGAGGTGACGCTCCAGGCCGCGCTGGCCGGCTTCGCGCAGGCGCCGAGCGCGGTCCTTGATCACCGGACCCTTCACCGGCGGCATCCGCGCGGCCGGCGTGCCGGGGCGGGCGCTGTAGGGGAAGACGTGCAGGAAGGCCAGACCCGCCTCCTCGACGAGGCGGACGGTGTTGGCGAAGGCCTCTTCGCTCTCGGTCGGGAAGCCGGCGATCAGGTCGGCGCCGAAAGCCACGTCCGGACGCACGGCCCGCACGCTGGCCACCAGGTTCAGCGCGTCGGTGCGATTGTGCCGGCGCTTCATGCGCTTGAGGATCAAGTCATCGCCGGCCTGCAGGGACAGGTGCAGGTACGGCATCAGCCGCGGCTCTTCGGCGAACAGCTTCAAGAGGTCAGGATCGATCTCGGCCGCGTCGATCGACGACAGCCGCAGGCGCGGCAGGTCCGGGACCATGCGCAGGATCCGGCCAACCAGCTGGCCCAGGGTCGGTTGCCCAGGCAGGTCTGAGCCCCACGACGTCACGTCGACGCCGGTCAGGACGACCTCGCGATAACCCTCGGCGGCCAGCTTGCGGACCTGCTCGACCACCTCGCCGGCTGGAGCCGAGCGCGAGTTTCCACGGCCATAGGGGATGATGCAGAAGGTGCAGCGGTGATCGCAGCCGTTCTGCACCTCGACATAGGCCCGGGCGCGATCCTTCAGGCCGTCGATCAGGTGACCGGCCGTCTCCTTGACCGACATGATGTCGTTGACCCGCACGCGGGCCGTGGTCTCGGTCAGGGCGCCGGGGGCGGCCTTCTCGGCGTTGCCGAGCACGAGGTCGACTTCCGGCATGGCGGCGAAGGCGGCTGGGTCGATCTGGGCGGCGCAGCCGGTGACGATGATCCGCGCGCCGGGACGGGCGCGGCGCGCCTTGCGGATCGCCTGGCGGGCCTGGCGCACGGCCTCGTTGGTCACCGCGCAGGTGTTGAACACCACCGCGTCGGAGAGACCATCAGCGGCGGCGCGGGCGCGCATGGCCTCGCTCTCATAGGCGTTCAGCCGGCAGCCGAAGGTGACGACGTCGACGCCGTCCGGGCCCGACATCGTCGTGGCCGGGCCGCCCTCCTCGCCGACTTCCGGCTTGGGGGCAGGGGTGGCCTTGATGACCGTATAGACCGTCATGAGGAAACGAACGCCGCGAAGGCGTCCTTCCAGTCGTCGTGCCAGCGCGACAGGGCCGGGCGGTTCTCGATGACGTCGCCCATGGCCCAGGCCATGCGCTTTTCGTCCAGGGCGCGCGGCACGTCGTTGTCCGGGCAGAGGATGTAGAAGTCGCCGGCGGCGATGCGGGCCAGCATGAAGTGGACGACCTGCTCGCCCGTCCAGGCCGCGTCGGGCTTGCCGCCCGGGCCGCGCTTGGTCATGCCGGTGAAGGTGTAGCCGGGGATCAGCAGGTGAGCGGTGACCTGGCAGTCGACGATCTCGCGCAGGGTGTGGGCCAGACCTTCCGTCAAGGCCTTCACCGCCGACTTGGAGACGTTGTAGGCCGTGTCGCCCGGCGGCTGGGTGATGCCCTGCTTGGAGCCGGTGTTGATGATCAGGCCGGGACGGCCGCTCTCGGCCATCTCTTCGCCGAACACCTGGACGCCGTTGATCACGCCCCACAGGTTGACGTCGAGGATGCGCTTCCAGGCGTCGTCGCCCGAGAAGGCGTCGCCGCCGCCGCCCACGCCGGCGTTGTTCATCAGCACGTCGACGGCGCCGAAGCGCTCGATCGCGATGTCGCGCAGGGCCTCGACGGCGGCGCGGTCGGCGACGTCGGTCGGCACGGCCAGGGCGCCGATGGCTTCGGCTTCTGCCTTGAGCTTGCGGCCGGTGACATCGGCCATGACCACGTTGAGGCCGAGGTCGACGAAGGCCTTGGCCGCGGCCAGGCCGATGCCGTCGGCCGCGCCGGTGACGACGGCCGTCTTGCCGGGCGCGAGGGCGGGATGCAACTCGCTCATGCGCCGGCCAGTTCGGGCAGCTTGCCGGTGAATTCCAGGGCCACCGGACCGGTCATGATCACGTGGCCGTCGGCCTCGCGCCATTCGATGACTAGCGGGCCGCTCTCGAACTCGACGGTGGCGACCCGATCGGTCAGGCCCCGGCGCACGGCGGCGACCTGGGCGGCGCAGGCGCCGGTGCCGCAGGCGGCCGTCAGGCCAGCGCCGCGTTCCCAGACCTTCAGCTTGATGTGGTCGCGCGACACGACGTGGGCGAAGCCGACATTGACGCCTTCCGGGAACAGCGGGTGGTGCTCCACGAGGCTGCCGGTCTTCTCGGCGAACTCGTCGCTGACCGGGGCGTCGACGAAGAACACCACGTGCGGATTGCCCATCGAGACGCAGACCGGGGTGTGCACCCACGGAGCGTCGATCGGGCCGACCTGCAGCTCGACCCGGGCGGTGTCCATCTCTTCCGACAGCGGGATCTGGGTCCAGTCCAGGCGCGGCGGACCCATGTCGACCGTGACGCGCTTGTCGCCGGCCATGACGCCCGACAGGCGTCCGGCGACGGTGTCGAAGGCCACCTCGTTCTTGCCGCCCGACTGCATCAGCAGCCAGGCCACGCAGCGGGTGCCGTTGCCACAGGCCCCGGCCGGCTCGCCGTCGGCGTTCCAGAAGCGCACATAGGCCGAAGCGCCCTCGGCCTTCGGCGGATCGATGGCCACCACCTGGTCGCAGCCGATGCCGCCCTGACCGCGTTTGGCGATCTGGCGGATCTCCTCCACGGAGGGTTCGAACGGCTGGGTGAGGGTCTCGATGACGACGAAGTCGTTGCCGAGCCCGTTCATCTTCAGGAAGGTGCGGCTCATGAGGCCGCTATATAGTGGAAAGCGGTGCAAAATGCACCGCAGCGGGACGACGCAGTGAGATGACGGCCAAGGATACTCGCCAACAGCTGACCCGCGCCATGCAGGAGCGCCGTCTGATGCGCTTTCACCGGCGCTTCGAAGACGGCTGGGTGAAAGGCTATGTGGTCGGAATCGGGCCCGTCTTCATGATGCTCAGCGAGGTCGGCGACCACATCCGGTTCAACGGCTTCGGCTGCTATCGCCTGTCCGACGTCAAGAACCTGCAGCCCGCGCCCTATCCCGAATTCGTCGAAACCGCGCTCGAAAAGCGCGGCGAGAGCTTTCCCGAAACACCGCCCGTGGCGTTGAACAGCGCCAGCGACATCCTGCTCACCGCGAGCCGGCTGTTCCCGGTCGTCACGGTCCACGCCGAAGCCGAAACGCCGGAGGCCTGCCACATCGGCGCGGTCGTCAGCATCGAAGGCGGGGTGGTCTGGATGCAGGACATCGGCCCCGATGCGGTCTGGGAGACCCAGCCCGCCGCGCGACGGCTGGCGACGGTGACGCGGATCGACTTCGGCGGCGGCTACGAGACGGCCCTGGCCCTGGTCGGCGGCCCGCCGCCCGCGCCGGTGGCGCGCGAGCGGACCCCGCTACGGCTGGTCGCCGACAATGGCTGAAGACCTTCGTCTCAGGGCCCGTCTTCGAGCGCTCTATCACGGCGCGTCGCCGACGGCGGTGCGGTTCCGCTACGCCGTCATCCTGATCGACCTGGCGATCATCGCCTTCTTCATCGCCGCGCCGCTGATGCACCACCATGGCGTCACCTTCTACCTCATCGACTACGGGGTGGCGGCGTTCCTGGCTGTGGATCTCGTGGCGCGGGCCATCGCCCACGGCGACATCAGGAGCTGGCTGAAGAAGCCGATCACCTGGATCGACCTGTTCGTACTGGCCACCCTGCTGTTCCCGGCCTGGCTGTTCAATTTCGGGTTCCTGCGGGTGCTTCGCCTGTGGACCCTGGTCAACAGCGAGTTCTTCTGGCGCACGGTGGGCCGGCGCTACGACGACACCCGCATCGAGGACATCAGCCGGGCGGCCTCGTCGCTGCTGACCTTCGTCTTCGTGGTGACCGGCTTCGTCTATACGAGCTTCGCCGGCCGGCACGAGGGCGTGGCCGGCTATGTGGACGCCCTCTATTTCACCGTCACCAGCCTGACCACGACGGGGTACGGCGACGTCACCCTGCCCGGCGTCTGGGGCAAGCTGCTGTCGATGGCGGTGATGCTGGGCGGGGTGTCGCTGTTCATCGGGCTGATCCAGTCGATCCTGCGGCCGCACAAGGTGACCTTCCCCTGCTCCGACTGCGGCCTGCGCAAGCACGATCCGGACGCGGTGCACTGCAAGGCCTGCGGCAAGTTGCTGTGCATACCGGACGACGGGGCCTAGGGACCGATCTTCCGTGAAATCCCCGCGAAAGCGGGGACCCAGGTGTTTTATCGTCGAGCACCGCGCGTTTCAGAAAAAGCCTGAGCCCCGTTGCGCGGGGGTTTTACGGAGGAGAGAGCGGTCCAGCCTGTCCAGGGTCAAAAATGGCCTAGCCAGCGCCGGGAATGGCATTAACGTCCCCCGCCATGCTGACGCTCCGCTCCGTTTCGCCCGCCGTCCTGGCCATCGCCCTCCTCGCCGCCGGCCCCGTCCGCGCCCAGGAGGATCCCCACCTGGCCCTGGAAGGTGTCGAGACGCCCTCGTCGCTCGACTGGGTGAAGGGCGAAAACGCCAAGACCCTGCCCATCCTGACCGGCGACGCGCGCTACCAGGGCCTGCACGACGCGGCGCTGAAGGTGCTGGCCGCCAAGGACCGCATCGCCGCGCCCAGCTTCGTCGGGACCACCGTGTTCAACTTCTGGCAGGACGCCGACCACGTGCGCGGCGTCTGGCGGCGCACCAGCCTGGAAAGCTACCGCTCGGCCGAGCCCAAGTGGGAGACGGTCATCGACCTGGACGCCCTAGCCAAGGCCGAGGGCAAGAACTGGATCTGGAAGGGCGCCGACTGCCGGCCCAAGACCCATGACCGCTGCCTGGTGAATCTGTCCAACGGCGGCAAGGACGCTGTCGAGGTGCGCGAGTTCGACCTCACCACCAAGAGCTTCGTGAAGGACGGCTTCCTGCTGCCCGAAAGCAAGCAGACCGTCGACTGGCTGGACGCCGACACCCTGATCCTGACCCGCGACTGGGGCGCGGGCACGACCACCGACAGCGGCTACGGCATGGTGGTGAAGACCCTCAAGCGCGGCCAGTCGCTGGATCAGGCCGTCGAGGTGTTCCGCGGCGAAAAGGCCGACGTCAGCGCCCGTCCGCACGTGCTGCGCGATGCGGAGGGACACCGGGTGGTGCTGATCGAACGCGCCACCGACTTCTTCCACACTAAGACCTTCCTGCTGGAGGACGGCAAGGCGACCCAGTTGCCGATCCCCGAGCGCTCGTCGATCCGGGGCCTGATCGGCGGCGAGTTGATCCTGACGGTCGAAGAGCCCTGGACGTTCACCCCGCCCTACGCCAACGGCCGGCAGAGGGTCTTCCCCGCGGGCGCCCTGGTGGCGGTCGCGCCCGACCGGCTGTTCCCGATCAAGACCGACGCCAACGGCGACATCACGGTCAGCAACGACTGCAGTCCCTGCCAGATCTTCGCGCCGGGCGCCCGCCAATCGATCGACCAGGTGGCGGTGACCGACCACCGCGTGGTGGCGGTGATCTACGACAACGTCCGCGGCGGCCTGACCAGCTTCAGCGACAAGGGCGAATGGGGCTGGAAGGGCGAGGCCCTGCCGGTGATCGACAACGCCGCCGTCTCGATCGTCGCGACGGCCGACAGCGGCGACCAGCTGTTCTACTCGGTCGAGGGTTTCGTCACCCCGACCCAGCTGAAACTGGCCGACGCGACTACCGCCAAGGCCGACGCCGTCAAGACCCTGCCGGCCCGCTTCGACGCCTCCAAGCTCAAGGTCGAGCAGAAGGAAGCCACCTCGAAGGACGGCACGAAGATCCCCTACTTCCTGGTCAGCCAGAAGGGCGCGAAGCTGGACGGCTCGGCCCCGACGCTGCTGCACGCCTACGGCGGCTTCCAGCTGTCGAAGCTACCGGTCTACGACCCGCTGGTCGGGAAACTCTGGCTGGAGCGCGGCGGCAGCTACGCGGTGGCCAACATCCGCGGTGGCGGCGAGTTCGGCCCGGCCTGGCACGAGGCGGCCCTGAAGGCCAACCGCCAGCGGGCTTACGAGGACTACTTCGCCGTGGCCGAGGACCTGATCTCGACCAAGGTCAGCTCGCCGCGTCACCTGGGCGCCTACGGCCGCTCGAACGGCGGCCTGCTCATGGGCGTGGCCCTGACCCAGCGGCCCGACCTGTGGAACGCCGTGGTGGTTGAAAGCCCGCTGCTGGACATGATCCGCTACACCCAGCTGCCGGCCGGGGCCTCGTGGATCGGCGAGTATGGCGACCCGGCCATCCCGGCCGAACGCGCCTGGATCGAGAAGTACAGCCCGTACCAGAACCTGAAGCCGGGCGTGAAATACCCGCTGGCCTACATCACCACCTCGACCAAGGACGACCGGGTGCACCCCGGCCACGCCCGCAAGTTCGCGGCCCGGCTCGGCGATCTTGGCCAGCCCTACCTCTACTACGAGAACACCGACGGGGGTCACGCCAACGGCGCCGACCCGGCGGCCAACGCCAAGCGCTGGGCGCTGCACTACACCTACCTGTCGCGCCAGCTGATGGATCACTAAATGCGTAGCCTTGTCCTGGCCCTCCTTGCCGCATCGAGCCTGATGACCGTTTCCGCCCACGCCGCCCCCGTTCCCGCCGACACGGCCGCCCGCACCCCGCTCACCGAGCTGGGCAAGGACGACCCCTACATCTGGATGGAGGAGATCGAGGGAGCCAAGGCGCTCGACTGGGCCAAGGCCCAGAACGACCGCACCCTGCCGATCCTGCAGGGCGACCCGCACTACCAGGGCCTGCACGACTCCGCGCTGGCGATCGTCAACGCCAAGGACCGCATCCCGGGCGTGGCCTTCATCGACGACCACGACCTGCGGAACTACTGGCAGGACGCCGACCATGTGCGCGGGATCTGGCGCACCACCACCCTGGAAAGCTACCGCACGGCCGAGCCAAAGTGGGAGACGATCCTCGACCTCGACGCCCTGGCCAAGGCGGAAGGCAAGAACTGGGTCTGGAAGGGCGCCAGCTGCCTGGCGCCGGAAAGCCGGTATTGCCTGATCCAGCTGTCGAACGGCGGCAAGGACGCCGTGGTCGTGCGCGAGTACGACGTCAAGACCAAGGCCTTCGTCGCCGGCGGCTTCGAGCTGCCCGAGGGCAAGCACCGGTTCGACTGGATCGACAAGGACACCCTGATCGTCGCCACCGACTGGACCCCGGGCGAGGTGACGACGTCCGGCTATCCCTATGTGGTCAAGCTGGTCAAACGCGGTCAGCCCCTGTCGGCCGCCAAGGAGATCTACCGCGGGACCAAGGACGACGGCGGCTACGGCGTGTCGCCCTACGCCCTGCGCGACCATGACGGCGTTGTGCGGGCGGTGTTCGTCAACCGTCCGCTCGACACCTTCAACGCCGAGACCCACATGGTGGTCGGCGACAGGACGGTGAAGCTGCCCTTCCCGCTGAAGTCGTCGATCCAGGCCCTGGTCAAGGGCCAGCTGGTGTTCAGCGTCGAGCAGGACTGGGCCGAGCAGGGCCTGAAGACCGGCGACCTGGCCGCCTTCGACCTCGCCGCGTTCAAGGCCGCGCCCGACGCCGCCAAGGCGACGCTGATCCTGCACCCGACCGCCCGCGAGGCGATCGAGGGCGTCAGCGCCACGCGCGACCGGCTGGTGGTGGCCCTGTTCCAGAACGTCACCGGCGGCGCCCATGTCTACGACTTCAAGGGCGGCGCCTGGACCCGCACCAAGCTGGACCTGCCGACCAATTCGACGGTCGGACTGGGGTCGGCCTCCGACAAGGACGACCGCATCTTCGTCAGCGTGACCGGCTACCTGACGCCGACCACCTACTGGCTGGCCGACGCGGCCACCGGCAAGCTGGACAAGGTGAAGGCCGCCCCCGCCAAGTTCGACGCCTCGACCCACGTGGTCGAGCAGTTCGAGGCGACCAGCAAGGACGGCACGAAGATCCCGTACTTCCTGGTCCGACCCAAGGGCCTCAAGTACGACGGCACGACCCCGACCCTGCTCTACGCCTACGGCGGCTTCCAGGCCTCGATGACGCCCGGCTACTCGCCCACAATGGGCAAGCTGTGGCTGGAGCGTGGCGGCGCCTATGTGGTGGCCAACATCCGCGGCGGCGGCGAGTTCGGTCCCGGCTGGCACGAGCAGGGCCTGAAGGCCAACCGCCAGCGGGTCTATGACGACTTCTTCGCCGTCTCCGAGGACCTGATCTCTCGCAAGATCACCTCGCCCCGTCGCCTGGGGATCATGGGCGGGTCGAACGGCGGCCTGCTGATGGGCGTGGCCCTGACCCAGCGCCCCGAGCTCTACAACGCCATCGTCATCCAGGTGCCGCTGTTCGACATGGTGCGCTACAGCCAGATCGGCGCGGGCTCGTCGTGGATCGGCGAATACGGCGACCCGCAGATCCCCTCGGAGCTGGCGGTGATCGAGAAGTACTCGCCCTACCAGAACCTCAAGGCCGGCCAGAAGTACCCCGAGGTGTTCATCGAGACCTCGACCAAGGACGACCGGGTCCACCCGGCCCACGCCCGCAAGGCGGCGGCCAGGCTCGAGGCGCTGGGCTATCCGGTGCTGTATTACGAGAACGTCGACGGCGGCCACGCGGCCAGCGCCAACCTGGCCGAGACCGCCCGCCGGGTGGCGCTGGAGTACACGTATCTGACCCGCAAACTGATGGACTGACCCTGCAACGTCCGTAAACCGGACCGCAATCTCTGGGCGCTATCACGGTACCTGGCCTTCTGGAGGTCCGTGATCAGCGCTCGGGGGGCGCCCGTGAAGATCGACGTCATCCAGGCTCTGCAGCTTTCGCCGGAGGACAGCGCGCGCTGGACCTCGCTCCAGGCGTTGCAGCCGCGCCTCGACTCTCCGTTCCTGTCGCCGCAATGGGCCAAGGCCGTCGCCACGGCCCAGGGCGAAAAGGGCGATCGCGTGAAGGTGGCCGTGATCCGCGGCGACGAGGGCCAGGCTCTCGCCTACCTGCCGGTGCGGGTGAAGGCGGGCGTGGCCATGCCGGCCGGCGCGCCGATGTGCGACTACCAGGCCCTGGTCTCCGAACACGACATCGCCGTCGATCCGCGCCGCCTGCTGGCCGCGCTCAAGGCCCAGCGCCTGGACTTCTGCCACATGCTGGCCGACGACGAGACCCTGGCCCGGCACGGCCGCGGCCAGGCCGACTCCTGGATCGTAGACGTCTCCGCCGGCTACGAGGCCTACGCCGCCGACCGCAAGACGGCGGGCGTGGGCGTGCTCAAGGACATCGACAAGAAGCGCCGCAAGGCCGAGCGCGAGGTGGGTCCCGCCCGCTACGCCGCCATGTCCGAAAGCCGCGCCGACTTCGACCAGCTGATCGCCTGGAAGCGCGAGCAGCTACTGGCCACCGGCCAGACCGACCTCTTCAAGACCGACTGGGTCAATCGCCTGGTCGAGGACATGTTCGCCCGTCGCGATCCGGACTTCGGCGGCGGGCTCTACACCCTGCACCTGGGCGACGAACTGGCCGCCGTGCACCTGCACCTGCGCGGGGCGCACACGATCCACGGCTGGCTGATCGCCCACAACGCCAAGTTCGACCGCTATTCGCCCGGCCTGCTGCTGTTCCAGGACATCCTCAAGGGCATGGACGGCGGCCCCCATACGCGGCTGGACCTCGGCACCGGCGACTACCGCTTCAAGCGCGAGCTTTCCAACGCCCGCCAGACCGTGGTGTTCGGCTTCTACGGCGCGCCCTCGCCGGCCACCTTCGTGCGCTCGGCCGCCTGGGGCGTGCGCCAGGTCGCCGAAGCCCTGCCCCTGGGCCGGATGTCGGCCCTGCCCGGCAAGGCGATGCGCCGCATAGACCTGCTGCGCGGCCTGCACTGAGGGCCCTGAAGGGCGCTCCCCTCTACGTCCGTCATTCCCGCCCTTGTGGCGGGAACCCCTCCATCAGCCGCAAGGGCGGATGGGGCGGCGCGCTCAGCACGCCGCTGGCGTCTCACGTGCGAGCGGAACCAGGGGTTCCCGCCACAAGGGCGGGAATGACGGAGCATAATCGGTGGAAGGACCGTGAAGCTAAGGAGCCTTGCCGGTCTCCAGATAGGCCTTCAGCCGGTCCTGCTGCTGGCCGAGCACCTGGTCGACGACCGGGGCGATCTTGTCGAGACCGCCCTTCATGTAGCCGCCGGCGTCGTAGCTCCAGGTCAGGGTGGTCTTGCCGTCGGCCTCCGCCAGCGCCCAGACCAGGTGGCCGCTGGCGCCGGAGAACTGCAGGGGTCCCAGGCCGCCGAACAGGGTCAGCTGCTTGCCCGGTTGGGCGTTGACGACGGTCATGTGCAGCACCGCGCCACTATTGGGCATCTTCTCGCAGAAGCAGGCCCCCGGCGCCGCGCCCAGCGACAGGTTGGCGGCCGAGCCCGACCAGGTGTGGTCGCTGCTCCACCACTTGGCTGGCTGCACCAGCGCCGCCCAGACCTCGGCGGCGGGTTTGGCGATGACCACGACGCGCTTGGTCTCGAAACCGTTCGGCTGGGCGTCGACCACCTCGGCCCGCGCGGCGCCGGCCGCCAGCAGAGTTAGAACGGCGAGAACGGGGGCGGCGAGTTTCATGGCGCGTCTCCGGAAACGATGTTCGAAGGATCAAGCGCCAGCTTGGCTTTCGAGGCAAGCCGCCCCTTTGCCCGTCATCCCGGCCGAAGCGCAGCGTAGAGCCGGGACCCAGGGGCCGCCGCACGAGGTCGGTCATCGCCTGGGCGCTTGATCGATCCTCAGAGCCCAGTCCCCTGGGTCCCGGATAGCGCTACGCGCTTCCGGGACGACGGGCTGAGTTATGCGACGGAGGCGTCAGGCCTTCTCGAACACCAGCGGGCCGCCCCAGAAGCTCTGCACCAGGCCGTTCTGCGGGCCCGGCTGGCCGGTGGTCAGGAACACCCGGCCGCCGCCCGTCCCCGGGTCGTACTCGGGATGGCGTTCCAGGTAGCGCTCCAGGGAGTCGGCGGTCGATTTGGGCTGGTGGATCACCGGGGTGCCGGCCGGCAGGGCGGCGCGGAAGATGTCGGCGATGATCTCGTAATGGGTGCAGCCCAGCACGGCGCGGTCGGGATAGCGGCCGATGCGGGTCTTCAGCGCCTGGACATATCCTTCGACGGCCTTGGCCAGATCCACCACTCCAGCGTCGGCCTCGATCATCGGTACCAGGTCCGGACAGGGCTGGGAGAACACCGCCAGGTCCTGCTTTCGCTTGTCGATCTCGATCTCGTAGACGCGGGAATTGGTCGTACCCTGCGTGGAGAACACCCCCAGCACGTCGAGCTGCTCGACCTTGTCGCCGCGGCGCTCGGCCTCGTGCTCCCAGGGCAGGCCGGTGGCCGCCTCGATGGTCGGCACGATGATGCCGAGGATGTTGATCGGCCGGCCCAGTTGCTTGCGGTAGCCCGGCAGCCAGGTCTGCTGCAGGCGGCGAAGGGCGATGGCGCTGGCGGTGTTGCAGGCCAGGACCACCAGGCTGGCGCCGGCCTCGAACAGGCGCTCGCAGCCGGCCCGGGTGAGGTCGACGATCTCTTCCCCCGGCTTGCCGCCATAGGGGGCGTTGGCCTGGTCGGCCAGGTAGACGAAGTCCGCCTGGGGCAGACGCTGCACGAGGGCGCGGTGGACGCTGAGGCCGCCCACGCCGGAGTCGAAAACGCCGATGGTCATGGCCTGAGCATTAGCCGCGCCGAGGGCCTCCGTCCATGCGTCCGCATGGGGGAAAAGGGCCGAAAAGGCGTCGGCTTTGAAAAGGTTACGGTCCTGTCATGTGACGGGCGCGCGGGCATGGCCTAGGGTCCGGCCACACTCAACGGAGAGCCATCCGTGCAACGTCGCACCTTCCTGCTTTCGTCCGCCGCGGCCGCCGCCGCGAGCGCCGCCGCGCCCGCCCTTTCCTTCGCCGCGGAGACCAATCCCTTGCTCGCCCCCTGGACCGGCCCGTACGGCGGCGTCCCCGCCTTCGACAAGATGAAGGTCGCCGACCTGACCCCGGCCGTCGACACGGCCATGGCCAGGAACCTGGCCGAGATCGACGCCATCGTCGCCAACAAGGAAAAGCCGACCTTCGCCAACACCATCGCGGCGCTGGAAGACACCGGCCGCACCCTGGCCGACGTCGCCTGCTACTACGGCATCTGGGGCTCGAACATGAGCTCGCCCGAGTACCAGGCCATCGAGCCGGCGATCGACGCCAAGTTCTCCGAGATCGGCGACAAGATCACCCAGAACGCTGGGCTCTTCGCCCGCATCGAGGCGGTCTACAACAGCCCCGAGAAGGCCAAGCTGACGCCCGAGCAGCAGCGCCTCGTCTGGATCTACTACACCAACTTCGTGCGCTCGGGCGCCAAGCTGGATCCGGCCGCCAAGGCCCGGGTCGCGGCCATCAACACCGAGCTTTCGGGCCTCTTCACCAAGTTCAGCCAGAACCTGCTGGCCGACGAGGAGACCTATATCGAGCTGACCGAGGCCGACCTGGCCGGCCTGCCCGACGCCATCAAGGGCGCGACGGCCTCCAGCGCCGAGCAGCGCAAGCTCCCGGGCAAGAACATCATCGTCAACACGCGCTCCAGCGTTGACCCCTACCTGACCAACTCGCCGGTGCGCGCCACCCGCGAGAAGGTCTGGAAGGCCTTCGTCAACCGCGGCGACAACGGCGGCGCGACCGACAACAACGCCCTGATCTCCAAGATCCTCAAGCTGCGCGCCGAGCGCGCCAAGCTGCTGGGCTTCGAGACCCACGCCCACTGGCGCCTCGAGAACGCGATGGCCAAGACGCCCGACAAGGCCATGGCCCTGATGGAAGCCGTCTGGACCCCCGCGATCGAGCAGGTCGCCAAGGACGTCGCCGACATGCAGGCGATCGTCGACGCCGAAGCCAAAGACGGCCAGGGGGGCTTCAAGATCGAGCCCTGGGACTACCGCTACTACGCCGAGAAGGTCCGCAAGGCGAAGTACGACCTCGATATGAACGAGGTGAAGCCGTACATGCAGCTGGAGAAGCTGCGCGAAGGCATGTTCTGGGCCGCCGGCCAAGTCTACGGCTTCGAGTTCAAGAAGGTGTCGGGCCTGCCCGTCTACCAGGACGACATGACCGTCTACGAGGTGCTGCGCGGCGGCAAGCACGTTGGCCTGTGGTACTTCGACCCCTATGCCCGCCAGGGCAAGCGCTCGGGCGCCTGGATGAACGCCTACCGCAACCAGGAGCGCTTCAAGAAGCCGATCTCGACGATCGTCTCCAACAACTCCAACTTCATCGAGGGCAAGCCCGGCGAGCCGGTGCTGATCTCGTGGGACGACGCCAACACCCTGTTCCATGAGTTCGGCCACGCCATCCACGGCCTCAACAGCGACGTCACCTACCCGACCGTGTCGGGCACCAACGTCGCCCGCGACTATGTAGAGTTCCCCAGCCAGCTGAACGAGCACTGGCTCTCGACGCCGGAAGTGCTCAACAAGTTCTGCGTCCATTACAAGACCGGCGAGCCAATTCCGCAGGCCCTGGTGGACAAGATCAAGAAGGCCTCGACCTTCAACCAGGGCTTCGACACCACCGAGTACCTGGCCAGCGCCCTGATCGACATGAAGCTGCACCTGGCGGGCGGCGTCGACATCGATCCGGACAAGTTCGAGCGCGAGGAACTGGCCAAGCTGAAGATGCCCAAGGAGATCGTCATGCGGCACCGCACGCCGCAGTTCGGTCACGTGTTCTCGGGCGACGGCTACTCGGCCGGCTACTACAGCTACCTTTGGGCCGACACCCTGACCGCCGACGTCGCCGAGGCCTTCCAGGAGGCGCCGGGCGGCTTCTACGACAAGCCCACCGGCCAGCGCCTGATCAAGACGATCATGTCGCGCGGCAACTCGGTCGATCCGGCCGAGCAGTTCCGCGCCTTCCGCGGCCGCGACGTCAAGATCGGCGCCCTGATGCGCGACCGCGGCTTCCCGGTTCCCCCGGGGGCGTGATCGCCTTCTTTAGCGTCTGAATGAAGAGCGCCCCGCCCGGTCACCCGGGCGGGGCGTTTTTGTTAGATCCTCCCCCTCTGGGGGAGGTGGCCCAGAGGGCCGGAGGGGGGCCGTTTTCAGCTGCCGCGACGACGGGAAGTCATCAGCCACTCCCCTCTCCGTCCGCTTCGCGGACACCTCTCCCACAGGGAGAGGATTTGATCAGGCCGCCCGCTTCGCCGCGCCCGCGCCGCCGCCGATCTTGAACCGGCCCACCAGCCGCGCCAGTTCGGCCGCCTCGTTGGACAGCGAGTGGCTGGCCGCCGTCGATTGCTCGACCATGGCGGCGTTCTGCTGGGTGGCCTGGTCCATCTGGTTCACCGCCACGTTGACCTGGGCCAGGCCCGTGGCCTGCTCCTGGGCGCCGGCGGCGATCTCGGCGACGGTGTGGTTGATCTCCAGCACGCCGGCGGTGATGCGGCGCAGGGCCTCGCCGGTCTGGCCGACCAGGGCCACGCCCTCGTCCACCTGCTGGCCGGAGGCGCCGATCAGGCCCTTGATCTCCTTGGCGGCTTCCGCCGAGCGCTGGGCAAGGGCCCGCACCTCCGACGCCACCACGGCGAAACCCTTGCCGGCGTCGCCCGCCCGCGCCGCCTCGACCCCAGCGTTCAAGGCCAGCAGATTGGTCTGGAAGGCGATCTCGTCGATCACCCCGATGATGTTGCCGATCTCGCGCGAGGAGGCCTCGATCTGGGTCATGGCGGCGACGGCGCGCTCGACCACGGCCCCGCCGGCCTCGGCGTCCTTGCGGGCGGCGTCGACAGACTTGCGAGCGGTGCCCGCGCCTTCGGCGGCGCGGCGGACGGTGGCGGTGATTTCGTCCAGGGCCGCCGCGGTCTCTTCCAGGCTGGCGGCCTGCTGCTCGGTGCGGCGCGACAGGTCGTCGGCCGCGTGGCTGATCTCGCCCGAACCGGCGCGGATGCCGCCGACCGCCCCGGTGATCACGCTCATGGTCTCCTGCAGCCGCTGCATGGCGGCGTTGAAGTCGTCCTGCAGCTTGCGATAGGCGGGCGGGAAGGCGTGGTCGAGGCGGGCGGTCAGGTCGCCCTGCGCCAGGCGCTCCAGCCCCTCGCCGACCTGGGCGACGACCCCGGCCTGCTCGCGGGCCGACGCGGCGCGCTCGGCCTCGTTGGCCCCGCGCTCGGCCTCGGCCCGGCGGCGCTGCTCGACGGCTTC
Organism: Caulobacter sp. GW821-FHT10A10; assembly: GCF_059415745.1. Taxonomy (NCBI): domain Bacteria; kingdom Pseudomonadati; phylum Pseudomonadota; class Alphaproteobacteria; order Caulobacterales; family Caulobacteraceae; genus Caulobacter; species Caulobacter sp. GW821-FHT10A10. The sequence goes on from NZ_JBWKNV010000002.1 coordinate 112,182, forward strand.
GCCCTCGACCCGCAGCTTCTCGATCGCCGCGTCCTTGAAGGTCAGCACGGCCTCCGCCATCGCCCCGATCTCGTCCTTGCGGCCCAGGGCCGGCACGGCCACGGCGTTGTCGCCATCGGCCAGGCGGCGCATGGCCGAGGTCATGGCGTCGACCGGGGCGGCGATGCTGCGGGCCAGCAGCCAGCCCATCAGCACGGCGATGCCGACAGCGGCCGCCCCGCCCAGGGCCAAGGCCAGGCCGGCGCCCGCGAAGGCGCGCTTCTGCTCCTCGATCCGCTGGGCCAGCTGAGCCTGCTCGGCCTCGTCTATGGTCTTCAGCGCCTTGCGCACATTGGTCAGGCGGCCGCTCTTGCCGATGCCGACGCGGGCGGCCTCCAGCTTGGCCGGATCCTTGGCGTCGGCGATCTGGGCCAGGGTCTCGGCGCGGAACACGGCCACGGCCTGGGTCAGGGTGTCGAGATTGGTCTTCTCGGCCTCGTCCTCGGCGCCGGCGGTCAGGGCCTGGAAGGCCTCGTCGTACTTGCCCTGGTAGCTCTGGTATTTCTCGACGAACGACGGATCCAGGCTCGCCACGAAGCCGCGCGCGGCGTTCTGCTGCTCGACGAGATCGGCGCCGGCCTTCTCGACCACCGCCAGATAGTCGTAGCTGTGGGCGTTGAGGGCGGTGACCCGCTGGATCGACGCCAGGCCGCTCCAGGCCAGGGCCCCAGCGCCGGCCACGGCCGCCACCAGCACGGCGAAGGCCAAGAGCAGCTTGTGCGCCACCTTGAGGTTGCTGAGCATCACGAGACTTCCCAGGAGAGTGTTGGGAGGAGTTTCGCTGATGCGGATTAATGGATATTATTCATGAACACACGAAGCGCGCATCGAACGACGTTCTTGATTGTTCGGCACAATCAAATCATTCTGCCGCAAGGATAGAACAGAAGGTGCGACGTGTGGTCGCAGGCTTCGACTCCAAAGGTCAAAGCGGGCGATATTGATCCGTGTTCTGATTATTATCGAATACAGTGGAGCGGGGCTCTCCACTTTGGGGCATTTGACGATTTTGCATCTTTGACGCGAATCGTGAGATAAAAACAGCGCACGGCCGCAACCGGGGGACGGGGCCGCGCGTATTCGAACAAGGCCGAGCTTCGGCCGAACGCGCCAAGGACGCGCCCCCGATGAACGCTCCCCCGCCCCTGCCCCTGGTCCGCCCCATGCTGTGGCTGGCCGCCGCCGCCTTCGCGACCGGTTTCGGCGGCTACCTGCTGGTGGGCCTGAGCGCGCGATAATCCCTCTCTCTTTGAGAGAGGGAGGGGCCCGCCGCGAAGCGGTGGGAGGGTGAGAGGTTTCACCGCTTGCCGGAAAACCCACACCGCTCCGCCAATAGCCGCGACCCGAACAACTGGATCCAAAGAGAAAGGCGCGGCCGAACGACCGCGCCTTTTCCTGTGAGAATGTAACCTCTCACCCTCCCATGGCTTCGCCATGGGCCCCTCCCTCTCTCCCAGAGAGAGGGAGTCACACAGCCCTACCGGCCGCCGGTCGAGCCGAAGCCGCCGGCGCCGCGGTCGGTGTCGTCGAGGCTGGCCACCAGGCTCCACGCCGCCTGCACCACCGGGGCGATGACCAGCTGGGCGATGCGGTCGCCGCGGCGGATGACGAAGTCCTCGGCGCCCAGATTGGCCAGGATCACCTTCACTTCACCGCGATAGTCGCTGTCGATGGTGCCCGGCGAGTTCAGGCAGGTGATCCCCGCCTTGGCCGCCAGGCCCGAACGCGGCCGCACCTGGGCCTCGAAACCGGCCGGCACGGCGAAGGCCAGGCCCGTGGGGACCATGAACCGGGCGCCCGGCTTCAGGGTCAGGGGCGCGTCTTCCTCGACGGCGGCGCGCAGGTCCATGCCGGCGGCGCCGACGGTCTCATAGGCGGGCAGCGGCAGGCCGTGGGCGTGGGCGAGTTGGACGACGGGAATGTGGGGCGTGGTGGTCATTTAGTCAGGGCTTCCGCGATGCGTTGGGCGATGGAGCGGGCGACGTCGTCCTTGGACGCGCGTTCCCAGCGTTCGGTGTGGTCCTTGGCGATCAGCAGGACCGCGTTCTCGGTTCCGCCCATGACGCCCGGCTCGGTGACGTCGTTGGCGATGATCCAGTCGCAGCCCTTGCGCGCCAGCTTGGCGCGGGCATGGGCCTCGACGTCGTCGGTCTCGGCCGCGAAGCCGACCACCAGTTTCGGCCGGTTCGGACCGCTGGCGGCCAGGGTCGCCAGGATGTCGGGGTTCTCGACGAAGGTCAGGGCCGGCGGCCCGCCCTTGTCCTTCTTCAGCTTGGAGCCGAACACCTCGTCGACCCGCCAGTCGGCGACGGCGGCGACGAACACCCCCACGTCGGCCGGCAGGGCGGCCTGGGAAGCAGCCAGCATCTCGCGGGCGGTCTCGACATCGACGCGCTCGACGCCCGGCGGGGTCGGCAGCGACACCGGTCCGCTGACCAGGGTGACCTTGGCGCCCAGTTTGGCCAGGGCGCCGGCGATGGCGTAGCCCTGGCGGCCGCTGGAGCGGTTGGTGATGCCGCGCACGGGGTCGATCGGCTCGAACGTCGGACCGGCGGTGACCAGGGCGTGCTTGCCGGCCAGCGGCCAGGCCTCGAAGATCTCCTCGGCCGGCGCGTCGAGCATTTTCATGATCGCGGCGAAGATCTCGGGCGGCTCGGCCAGGCGGCCGGGGCCGAACTCGCCGCAGGCCATGGCCCCTTCGTCAGGCCCGACGAAGCTCACGCCGTCGGCCTTCAGGGTCGCCACGTTGCGCTGGGTGGCCGGGTGCAGCCACATGCGCACGTTCATGGCCGGGGCCATCAGCACCGGCTTGTCCGTGGCCAGCAGGGTGGTGGAGGCCAGGTCCCCGGCCAGACCGTTGGCCGCCTTGGCGATCAGGTCGGCCGTCGCCGGCGCCACGACGACGAGGTCGGCCGAGCGAGACAGCTGGATGTGGCCCATCTCGGCCTCGTCGGTCAGCGAGAAGAGGTCGTCATAGACCTTGTCCTCGGACAGCGCCGCCAGCGACAGCGGAGTGACGAACTCCGCCCCGGCCTTGGTCAGGATCGGCCGCACGCCGACGCCGGCCTTGCGCAGCAGGCGGGTCAGCTCCAGCGCCTTGTAGGCCGCCACGCCGCCGCCGACGATCAGGAGCACGCGCTTGCCGCCCGGGATGTCGCTCACCTTGAAGGCCTCTCGTCCGCCGGTTCCCCTCCGCGCATAGAGCGCCTCGCGCCCGCAGGCAATCGCGCTGGCGGGCCGCGCGCGGAAGATGCACGAGGGGACTCGACTCGCGTTCCTTTTTCGTTCACCAATCGTTAAGATTGCAAAATCGGGGAGCGAGCGAGCATGACGGGAGCGTTGCGTTTCGGACTTCTGGCCCTTTCGGCCGCCTTGCTGGCGGGCTGCGACGGCGGGGCTTCGGCGGTGAAGGCCGCCAAGGGCGGCGACGCCGTAGCGACGGGCGGCGGGATCGACAGCGGCGGCGTTCCGGCGGCCGCCGGCGAGGTCGCCGACGCCTCCGGCGCGGCCCGGCAGGCGGCCGACCCGCGCGATGCGCCGGTGCAGCTGATCGCCGGCCGGCCGATGTGGGCCGCCAACCGCACCCGCACCGCCGAGGAAAACGCCCAGCGCGGCTTCGAGCGGTTCGGCGAGGCGTTCGGCGCCAAGACCGTCGACGACTATGTGAAGAAGACCCACGCCTTCGTCGCCAGGCCGCCGGCCGGCAGCCAGACCTTGAAGCGCGCCAATGGCGACACCCTGATTTACGACCCGGCCGGCAACGTCTTCGCCGTGGTCACCCGGGCCGGCGCGCCGCGCACCATGTTCAAGCCCGATGACGGGGCCGATTACTGGCGCAAGCAGAAGGAAGGCCAGACCCGCCGCACGGCGGCGTCCGACCGGCGGGGCAGTGAAGGCGGCAACGGCTGAACGCCGCCGCCCGCACCAGACTTGGGGGGAGACGAACCATGAGGGAACAGCCGGTTCCGGACGCGGCCCTGCGCGACGGGGGCGCCACCGAGATGGCGCGCATCTGGGTGGCCGAGCACGGTCTGCACTGCAGCCTGCGCATCGGGGTCTATGACGACACCCCGATCGACGAGGCGCGGGCCTGGGGGATGATGCTGGCCGATCTGCTGCGCCATGTCGGCCGGGGCCTGTCGGCCTATTATCAGCGCGAGGCCGGCGAGGTGGTCGAGGCGGTGCTCGAGGCCATGCGCGACGAGCTGGCCGCCCCGACCACGCCGATCGAGGGCGGCCTGACCGACGCGCCGGAGACGGCGTCCGGCGGCCCGGCGCCCCGGTCGCACTGAACCGCCGGGTTTGGTCGCTGAGACAAGGCGCGTGTGTCGGGGCAAGGCGTGCGCTAGGTCACAGCCACGGCTCGGGCGCGGCGGCTAAGGGCCTGGATTTTGCCGGACGGGTCTGCGTCGCCGGGACGCGCCGGACGTAAGCAGGGGGAAGGACGATGATCGATCGGCGGGCGCTGCTGGGCTTCCTGGCGACCGCGGGCGCCGCGACGGCGCTCGATAGGGCGGCCGCGCGGGGCCTGGCGCCAGAGGAACGGCAAGGCGGACGGCCGGCGATCTTCGCGCAGCCCGACCGCGCCCTGAAGGTCGAGGTCCCCGGCGGCCAGGTCTATGTGCGGATCAACGGGAGGCTGGATGGCCCGCTGGCGCCCGTGGTCTTCGTCCACGGCGGGCCGGGCGGCACGCATGCGGGCTTCCTCGACGCCCTGGCCCTGGCCGACGAGCGGGCGGTGATCCTCTACGACCAGCTGGATTCGGGCCTGTCGGACCATCCGATGAACCCGGCCAACTGGACCGTGCCGCGCTTCGTCGACGAGCTGGAGGCCGTGCGCACGGGCCTGGGGGTATCGCGCTGGCACGTCGTCGGCCACAGCTGGGGCGGTACGGTCGCTCTGGAATACGGCGCGCGGCGACTTCCGGCCCAGGCGGGGCTGTGCCTGGCCAGTCCCCTGGTCTCGACCCGCAGCTGGATCGCCGACGCCGAGACCCTGCGCGGCGACCTGCCGGCGCCGGTGCGCGACCAGCTGGTGCGGTGCGAGGCGCCCGCTCCGCCGCCGCCCAAGGCGGCCTGCTTGGCGGCGACCGACGCCTTCTACGCCGCCTTCCTGACCCGCGAGCGGCCCTCGCCAGCCCATCGCGCCTATCACCCGCCCGGCGATCGTGGCTTCAACGAGACCCTATACCGCGCCATGTGGGGTCCGACCGAGTTCTCGGCGACCGGAACGCTGAAGACCTATGACGGCGAGCCGCTGCTCGACCGACTGGATGGCAAGCGCACCCTGTTCATGGTCGGCCAGTACGACGAGGCCCGCCCTGTCACCGCCGAACGCTTCGCCCGCCGCGTGGCCGGCGCCGAGCTTTCCGTCATCCCCGGCGCCGGCCACGCCACCTTCACCGACCGCCCGGAGGAGACCGTGGCCGTGCTGCGCCAGTGGCTGCGCAGGCAGGATCGGCTGGGCTGAGGGTCAAAGATCCTCCCCCTTGAAGGGGGAGGTGTCGGCGAAGCCGACGGAGGGGGATGTGACTGCTGATATGGCGGCCCTCTCGATACCGGAAGAGACTTCCCCCTCCGGCCCTTCGGGCCACCTCCCCCTTCAGGGGGAGGATCTGGAGCGACGACGTCAGCCTCGGGGAGCCGCCCCCCTACCGCCGCTTCTTGCCCTTCGCGGCGGTCGTCTTCTTCTTGCTGGCGCCCTTGGCGGACTTGCCCTTCACCGCCTTGCCCTTGGCGGCCTTGCCCGAGCGCGAGGCCGAGGCCTTTCCGCTCTTCTTGGCGGCGGCGGCGCACTTGGCCTTGGCGGCCTTCAGGGCCTTGCCCTTCTTGCCCTTGGTGACGCAGGGCGCGGCCTTGGCCGGCGCGGCGGCGACGGGACGAGCGGCGGGGGCGACGCGGGGCGGCCAGATCACCGGTCCGCGCGCGGCGCTGGCGTAGCCGGCCGGCAGGATCGGCATGCCGGTGCGCTCGACGCTCACCGTGACCGGCGCGGCCCCATCCTCGGCCAGGCGACCGCTCCAGGCGCCGTCGGAGCCGCCGGTCAGCGACAGGGTCGAGCCGACCCCGGCCCTGGCCATGAACCGCACGGCCGCGCCACCGTCATAGGTGCGCTCGACGCTGTCGATCAGGCCGGTGGAGCCCACCGCGCCCTTGCGGCGCAGATCACGCCAGGCGCCCTCGACGGGGCCGTAGCCGCCGGCCGGATCGACGATCTGCAGGGCGTAGAGGGCGGTTCCGTCAGCGCCCCGGATCGTCCAGCCGCCGTCGAGCGGTCCCTGCAGTCCTTGCGCGGCGGCGATCGAGCCCTTCACCCGCAGCTCATAGGCCTGCTCGACGCTCATCGCCCCGCCGGCGGCCGCAGGGGCGGCGGGCTCGGGGGCCGGAATCGGCAGGATGGTCGGCTTGTGGCGCTGGGCGGGCGCGGCGGCCGGGGCCTCGTCCTCCTCGTCGGTGGTCTGGGGGCCGCTGGCGGCGATCAGGTCGGCCAGCGGATCGGCGGCGGCTGGCGCGGCCACGGGCGGAGCTTCAGACTGAACGGCCGGCGGCACGGCGACCACCGGGATCGCCGGCGCGGAAGCCGGCGCAGCCACAGGCGACGGGGCCGTCGTCACCACCGCGTCAGGCGCGGAAACGGCCGGAACAGCAGCGGGAGCCGAAACCTGGGCCAGGGCGACGACCGGGATCGACAGCAGGGCGACCAGCGAGACCGACAGGGAAACGGGCGGCAAGACGAGGCGACGCATGGATTTCCCTATCAGCCCGCCGTCTTGGCGGCGATGGCTTCCGACACGGCCACCAGGCGCTGGGCCTGAACCAGATGCAGGCGCTCGGCCATCTTGCCCTCGACCCGCAGCGCGCCCTTGCCGGCGTTGTCCGGGTCGGCGAAGGCGGCGATCACCGCCCGGCTCCAGGCGATCTCGTCGGCCGAGGGCGAGAACACCCGGTTGCAGATTTCGAGATGCTTGGGGTGGATCAGGGTCTTGCCGTCGAAACCGAAATCCACCGCCTGGCCACAGACGGCCTCCAGCGCGGTCAGGTCCTCGATGTCGTTGTGCACCCCGTCGAGGATGGACAGGCCATGGCCCCGCGCGGCCGCCACCGACAGCGACAGGATCGGCAGGAAGGCCTCGCGCCCCGGCGTCTGCCGCGCCCGCATCTCCTTGGCCAGGTCATTGACGCCCATCACCCAGGCCGACAGCCGGGTGGTCTTCGAAGCTTCCGCGATCTCCCACAGGTGGAAGGCGGCCTTGGCCGTCTCGATCATCGTCCACAGGCGAGTGTGGATCGGGGCCGCGTGCAGGGCCGCGTCATAGGCGTGGACGTCGGCGGCGTCATTGACCTTGGGCACGAGCACGGCGTCGGAGCCGGCCTCGGCGGCGGCCTTCAGGTCGTCGGCGCCCCAGGGGGTGTCCAGGCCGTTGGTGCGGATGACGATCTCGCGCGGACCAAAGCCCCCGGCCTTGACGGCGGCCACGGCGGCCTCGCGGGCGGAAAGCTTCATCTCCGGCGCGACGGCGTCCTCCAGGTCGAGGATGATCACGTCGGCGTCCAGCGTGCGCGCCTTCTCCACCGCCTTGGCGTTGGAGGCGGGCATGTAGAGGGCGCTGCGGCGTGGCCGGGCGATGTCGGTCATGAGGCTCTCGAGGCGCGGGATCGCGAAACCTGTAAAGCACCTGCCGCGCGGACCGGAAAGCGGAGATATCGCGGCGGGCGACGCGCCCGCTACCGTCTCGGGGGAAGCCATGGCGGGAAAGCGGCAAACGGGGTTAAGCTCGCCGCATGACGACGCGCCCCACGCCCACGCGATACGACGAGACGGCCCGCAACGTCCTGGGCGGCGAACTGGTCCCCTGCTCGCTGGATCCGGTGACCGGCTTCTACCGCAACGGCTGCTGCGAGACCGGGCCGCACGACCTGGGCCTGCACACCGTCTGCGCGGTGATGACCGAGGAGTTCCTGGCCTTCTCCAAGGCCTCCGGCAACGACCTGTCGACCCCGCGTCCCGAGTTCGCCTTCCGCGGCTTGCGGCCCGGCGACCGCTGGTGCCTGTGCGCCGGCCGCTGGCGCGAGGCGCTGGACGCCGGCATGGCCCCCCAGGTCATTCTGGAAGCCACCCACGAGGAGACCCTGGCGATCGTTTCGCTGGGCGTGCTGAAGGACCACGCGGCGGTCTAGGCCTTGTCGCCTGGCAGCCGGACGGGAGCCCCGATGGTCGATTACGAGCGCAGGCTGCTGATGCTAGTCGGGCTGATTGCCCTGGCCTTCCTGCCGCTGCTGGCCGCGTCCCTGGTGTTCCTGTCGCAGGTCTCGACCGCGCAGGACCGGCTGGACGCCCTCTACGCCCGCACCGTGATCCTCGCCCACGAACTGCGCGGCGAGAAGATGCGGCAGAACTCGCTGGTGCCGGTGATCGTGCTGACCGGCGACGCCGCGCCGCTGGGCGAGCTGAAGCGCTCGAACCAGCGGTTCGACAGCCTGCTGGGCCAGCTGCGCGGCCTGGCCCGCGACACGGGCGCCCACACCACGCTCGACACGGTGGCCGCCCTGCAGCGCCGGCTGCTGACCATGCAGGACACCGGCCTGGCCAAGCGGCTGGGCGGCGCCTCGCCGGCCGAGGCCAACGCCTATTTCCAACGCAACGCCGTGCCCCTGTCGGCGGAGCTCAACGCGGCCATCGACCGCTTCGCCGACCAGGCGACCGCCGGCTACCAGGCCGAGCGGGCCCACAGCCAGCGCGTGGTGCGGGGCGTCTTCTGGGTGCTGGCCGTCGCCTCGGTCTGCGCCTTCGCCTTCTGCGCCTTCCTGGGTCGGCTGCTGCTGAGGCTGGTCGAGCAGAAGCGCGCCTATGACCAGGCCGCCGCTCGCCTGGCCGAGCGCGAAAAATCCATCTCCCTGGCCCGCAAGGAGGCCGTCGAGATCGTCGCCCACGACCTCAACAACCCGATCACCACCATCCTGTTCGCCAGCGAGAACCTGCTGGCCGAGCCTGAGCTCGACCACCAGCCGCGCATGAAGGGGGCGATCGAGAACATCCGCATGGCCACCGAGACCATGCGCCGGCTGATCCGCAACATCCTCGACCATTCCAAGATCGAGGCCGGCGGCCTGGTGCTGTCGAAGGAGACGATCGACCTGCGTCGGCTGCTGGCCGACGTCGCCGGCCAGTTCGAGGTCTCGGCGGCCCGCAAGGGCGTGGCCTTCTCCTACGCGCCGCACGGCGACCAGGACGCGGCCGATACGTTCCTCGAAGCCGACGGCGCCCGCCTGGAACAGGTGGTGGCCAACCTGCTGTCCAACGCCATCAAGTTCACCGCCCCCGGCGGCCAGGTGTCGCTGACCAGCGAGATCTCCGACGCCGCCGTGGTGGTCGAGGTGCGCGACACCGGCTGGGGCATGACCGAAGAACAGGCCGCGCGGATCTTCGACCGCAACTGGCAGACCGACGCGGCCGCCGCCCATGGCAACGGCCTAGGCCTGACCATCAGCAAGGCCATCGTCGAAGCCCACGGCGGCCGCCTGGGCGTGGACAGCCGCCCCGGCGAGGGCTCGGCGTTCCGCGTCACCCTGCCGCTGGCGGCGTGAGCTTAGGCGTCAGACCCTCACGCCCCTGACCTTCGCGGCCAGGGTTTCCAGCCTGTCCATGTCGGCGTCCGACAGCGTCAGCGTCGCCGCCATGACGTTCTCTTCCAGGCGCATCCGCCGGCGCGTGCCAGGGATCGGAACCATGGCCACGCCCAGGGCGCGAGCCCGGGCGTAGAGCCAGGCCAGGGCCGTCTGAGCCGCCGTGATCCCGTGGGCTGCAGCGATCGCCTCGACCTCGGCGACCAGCCGGTCGTTGCCGTCCAGGTTCTCGGCTGCAAAGCGCGGGAAGTTCAGGCGGGCATCGTCCTTGGGCAGCGCGCGGGCGAAGTCACGGCTGGTCAGCAGGCCCCGACCCAGCGGCGCGAAGGGCACGAGCGTCACGCCCAGTTCGGCGGCCAGGGGGGCGATGCCACCTTCGATGTCACGGCTGAACAGCGACCATTCCGATTGCAGGGCGGCGATCGGATGGATGGCGTGGGCCTCGCGCAGTTCGTCGGGCTCCACCTCGCACAGGCCCAGCTGGCGCACCTTGCCGGCGCTCACCAGCTCGGCCATGGCGCCGACGGACTCGGCCAGCGGCACGGCCTTGTCGCGGCGGTGCATGTAGTAGAGGTCAATGGTCTCGATCCCGAGGCGTTGCAGCGACCGCTCGGCGGCCGCGCGGATGTGCTCGGGACGGTTGCTGAGGCTCCAGTCGTTGGGCGTCTGGGGCGTGCGCACATAGCCGAACTTGGTGGCGACCAAGGCTTGGCCCCGGTTCTGGCGCAGGAAATCCGCCAGGAAGGCCTCGTTGGCGCCCAGCCCGTACATGTCGGCGGTGTCGAACAGGGTCACGCCCAGCTCCAGGGCGCGGTCCAGCGTGGCGCGCGCCTCGGCCTCGTCGGTCGCGCCGTAGAACTCGCTCATGCCCATGCAGCCCAGACCCTGGGCGCCGATGGAGGGGCCGCCGCGCCCGAGTTCGACCTGGGGAAGGGCGCGCGAAAGGTTCGTCATGGAAAGGCTCCGGATGGATGACGAACAGCCCTATAAGTGTGGACCATGGTCCATGGTCAAGGAGCCGTCGGCATGCTGATCTCGGAGTTCGCCCGCGTCGCCGGCCTGCCCGTCGACACCGTCCGCTTCTACGTCGGCAAGGGCCTGCTGCGGCCCGAACGGGGCGGCAAGGGCGGCGGCAATCCGTACCAGGTCTTCACCCGTGACGACGTCACCACCGCCCGCATGATCCGCCTGCAGCAGTCCCTGGGCTATTCGCTGCGGGAGATCGCGGCGCTGAACGAGGAGTACCGGGCGGGCGGCGGCGGGGACGAGCGCACGGCGCAGGTCCTGCGCCTGCAGATCGAGCGCCTGCTGCAGCGCCGGGCCGAACTCGACGCTGGTCTCGACTTTCTGCAAGGCAAGCTCGACTGGCTGGCGGCGGGACGCCCCGGCGACGTCCCGCGCCTGGAGGACTATCTCTGCCGCGCCGAGGCCGCCAACTCCGAGAGCCCTTCGGCCAGGGAGACGACCGGCGCATAGCCCAACTCGCGGCGGGCCTTGCCGATGTCGAGCGTCACCTCGACGGCCGAGGCGGCGAAGCCTTGCAGGGTCAGAGGCACGGGCTTTGCGCCCCGCGTGACCAGGCCGATCAGGTCGCCGACGGCGGCGACCGTCCGCACCAAGCCGCGCGGCACGGCCTTGTCAGGCGCCGCCACGTTTTGCGTCGCCAGCAACGCCGAGACGAACGCTCGGAACGCGACGGGCTCGCCGTCCGACAGGAAATAGACCTCGCCGCCACGTCCGGCCCGCAGCGCCAGGTCGACGCCGTGGCAGAGGTTGTCGACATGGGTGGTCGAAGTCAGGTAGCCGCCGTCGTCGATCCAGGCCAACTGGCCCGAACGGGCCGCCTCGACCAGCGTCGGCAGGGCCGTGGTGTCGTCGCGCCCCCAGACGAAGCGCGGGCGCACGACGACGACCGCGAAGGTCTCGTCGCTCATGGAGAGGGCGATCTTCTCGGCGGCGATCTTGCTGCGTGAATAGGAGCCGGCCGGCCGGGTCGGATAGGGCCTAGTCTCGTCGACATGGCGCAGCGGCCGCCCGTCGCCCAGCACCGACTCCGTGCTCAGGTGCACGACACGGCGCACGCCGGCGGCCCGGGCGGCGCGCAGGACGGTCCGGGTTGCCTCGGCGTTGGTCCGCATCTGGGCCGCGCCGCCATGGCCGTGATCGGTGTCGGCGGCCGCATGGATCAGGGCGTCGCAGCCGGCCATGGCTTGCCCGATCCCCGGATCAAGGATGTCGCCGATCACCGCGACCGCGCCCAGGGCCCGCAGGCGGTCGGCGGCTTCGAGGCTGCGCGCCAGGGCGACCACCTCGACGCCGTCGCTCAGGAAGCGGCGCACCAGATTGCGGCCGACATAGCCGGCCGCGCCGGTCACGAAGAGGCGTCGCGGGCAGGCGTGCGCGTTCGTCGCCGCGCCGGGGGCGGCGGAGGAAGGGTTGGTCATGGTCTTGAAGTCCGGTTTGGGGGAGGGATCAGTCGCCCGTCGGCGGCGGGCCGTCCGACGGCGTCGCCGAGGACAGCCATTCGATCTCGCGAACGATCCTGTCGCGCTCGGCCGGCGGGAAGTGGTGGAAGTCGAGGAACTCGAGGAACTTCAGGCCCTCGAGGGCGAGATAGGCCAGCAGGGCCCCGCGCGGCGCGGCCGAGGTGTCGAGCACGCGGGCGACGACGCCGGCCTGGTTGGCCTGCATCTTCCGGCGCAGGTCGGCGTCCAGCACCAGGGCGGCGCTCAGATTGAGGGCGACGGCGCGGAAATCCTCGGGCGGGGCGTGGGCGCCGCCGCGGATCCGCCCGCGGATGACGGGGCTGTCCTGGCCCGCCAGCTCGGCTTCCAGGGCCGCGTGGCGGGCGTTGTCGGCCGCGAACGAGCGGTCGACTACCGCCTCGATCAGGGCCTGCTTGGTCTTGAAGTCATAGATCACCGTCGCCTTGCCGACCCCGGCCTCCTTGGCCACGGCGTCCAGCGTCAGATTGGCCGCGCCGTCCCGCGCGACCACACGCTCGGCGGCGTCGAGAATGACCTGCTGGTCGATGACGCGCTTGCGTCCCATCTTGGCTCCGATTCATAACCGACCGGATGGTTATAAATCGAGGACGGGCGATCCGTAAAGGCCGCGATGCCGATCGCGTGGCGTCATGTCGCCCCTCGTCAGGCCAGCGGCTTCAGCTCGCCCAGCATTGTCGGGATCAGCTCCGACACCGTCGGATGGATCGGCACGGTGCGCTGGAGCACCGTGTAGGGGGCCTTGGCGTACATGATGTCGAGAACGCCGTGGATAGCCTCGTCGCCGGACACGCCGAGGATCGAGGCGCCGAGGATCTGCCTGGTCTCGGCGTCGACCAGCACCTTCATGAACCCCTGCGTCTCGCCCTTCTCGACGGCCCGGCCGACGCGGGTCATGGGGCGGGTTCCGACCAGGGCGGGACGGCCGCTATTGCGGACCTCGGCCTCGGTCATCCCCACCCGGCCCAGCGGCGGGTCGGTGTAGAGGGCGTAGGCGGTCAGGCGGTCGGTGACCTTGCGCGGATCGTCATCGAGCAGGTTGGCGGCGATGATCTCGAAGTCGTTGTAGGCCGTGTGGGTGAAGGCGCCCCGGCCGTTGCAATCGCCCATGGCCCAGATCGACGGCACGTTTGTGCGCAGGGCATCGTCCACCTGGATGTAGCCGCGCTTGTCGAGCGTCACGCCGGCCGCGTCGAGGCCCAGATCGTCGGTGTTGGGCTTGCGGCCGACGGCCAGCAGCACGTGCGAGCCCTTCACGGCCGGCTCGCCCTCGCGGCAGGTGACGTTGACGCAAATCCCTTCCTCGCAGGGCGCGAAGCTGATGCATTCGGAATTGAGGCGGAAGGCGACCCCTTCGGCCTCCAGGATCTCGCGCACCGTGTCGGAGACTTCCGGATCCTCGCGGCCGATCAGACGCGGGCCCATCTCGACCACGGTGACTTGGGCGCCGAAGCGCCGGTACATCTGGGCGAACTCCAGGCCGATGTAGCTGCCGCCGACGATGACCAGGTGCTCGGGCAGCACGTCGAGCTGCATCATGCCGGTGTTGGTCAGGTAGGGCACGTCGCCCACGCCCGGCATGTCGGGCACGTTGGCGCGCCCGCCGACATTGAGGAAGATCTTCGACGCCTCCAGCACCGCCTCGCCGACCTGCACGGTGGTGGGCGAGGTCAGGCGGGCGTGGCCTTCGAAGACGGTGAGGCCGTCCATGCCCTTCAGCCATTTCTCGACGCCGCCGCGGGCGTTGCGGACGACGGTCTGCTGGCGGGCCTTGATCGCCTTCATGTCGACGCCGACCTCGCCCTGCAGCACGACGCCGTAGTCGGCGGCGCGGCGAGCCAGGTGCGCGGCATAGGCGCTGGCCACCAGGGTCTTGGTCGGCATACAGCCGGTGTTGACGCAGGTGCCGCCGAACAGCTTGCGCTCGACCAGGGCGACCTTCCAGCCGGCGGCGGTCAGGCGGCCGGCCAGGGACGGCCCCGCCTGCCCCGCGCCGACGATGATCGCATCGAACATCTGGGCGGCCATCACGACACCGCCGAGACGATCAGCCAGGCGCCGCCCAGGGCGACGACGTCCTCGATCAGGGCCGCCGGCGTGTCGCGCTTGAAGGCCTTGGCCAGACGCCCGCGCGCCTCGGCCCCGCCCAGGGTGCCGATCACCGCGCCGACCACGCCGAGGACGGCCCCGACGATCCACGAGCCGCCGGCGAAACCGATGGCGGCGCCCGAGAAGCCGCCGCTGACGATGCGCGCCCCGAACTGCGGCGGAACCTTGCGGCTGGGGGTGAAGGGCAGCTGGTCGGTGACCAGCTCGACCACCGCCAGGGCGGTGAAGATCCAGACGGCGATGTTGTTGCTTAGCCAGGCCAGCGGCGTGCCCGCCAGCGGGATCCAGCCCAGATGTGCGGCCCAGGCGACGGCGGCGGGGGCGGTCATGGCCCGCAGGCCGGCGATCACCCCGATGAGCAGGGCCAGGACGTAGAGGGTCATGCGAGAGCTCCCGAGCGTCGCCGCGATCAGGCGCGCCCTGGAAGCAAACCGCAAGCGGAGCGTGCAGGCTTGGACGTTTCGGCTTTGGCGAACCTCCCCCCTGTGGGGGAGGCGGCCGAAGGCCGGTGGGGGGACGTTTTCAGCTTTCGGGGGCGTCGGTAGGGCTTGTCGCCGACTTCCCCCACCGATCGCTACGCGATCGCCTCCCCCACGGGGGGAGGTTCCATCAGCAGATACTCCCGCTCCAGCCGGTAGACCGAGCCTTCCCGGGTCTGCCAGCTGGAATAGAGGCCGAAGCGATCGACCCGGAAGGCCGGCGAGTGCAGCAGGTTGTTGCGCTGGATCCAGGCGGCGACCTCGGGAACCGTGGCGCGCTTCAGATAGGCCAGGGTGACGTGCGGCAGGTAGGTGCGGGTCTCGGGCTTGAGGCCGACATGGCGGGCGGCGCTCTCGTTGGCCTTCTGCAGGCGGCGCAGCAGCGGCTGGTCCTCGACCCCCGCCCAGACGGCGTGCATGTCCGCCCCCTCGCCGAAATGGCCGGCGCCCTTCAGTTCCAGGTCGAAGGCCGGAGCCTGGATCTCGGAGAGCGCCTCGTCGAGATCGGCCGCATCGGGTTCGGCCACGTCGCCGATGAAGCGCAGGGTGACGTGGAAGGCGTCCAGCGGCCGCCAGCGGGCGCCCTCGATACCGGACTGACGGTCTTGCAGGGGCGCGCCGATCTTCGGCGGCACGGCGATCGCGGTGAACAGACGGATCATGCCGCCAGCTTAGCCGCCCGGCAGGCGAGACGTCCATGCAGGTCCGCCCGGGCTTCCGCCGGGGAACACAAACCGATAAGGGCGGGCGGCGGCTTCCTCCCCGGCCGCGACAGTCGAGGACGTTTCCATGCCGCGCTCGCCGGAGATCATCGCGCTCAGCGCCGGGTCGCCCAACCTCGTCGAAGGTCAGTGGCCCGACCGCGTGATCGACACCGTCTCGCGGGCCGAACTGCACGCCTTCAAGGTCGAGGCGCCCAAGGCCCGGGTGCTGGTCTGCGCCGGCGGCGGCTATCTGCGGCTGATGCTCGACCGCGAGGGGGTCGAGGTGGCGCTGTGGCTCAACGGCCTGGGCTACGACGCCCATGTCCTGGCCCACCGCCTGCCCGGCGCGACCGATCCCGCGACCGGCAAGCCCCACCCCGCCGACATCGCCCTGACCGACGCCCTGGCGGCGCTGGAGACCATTCCGCGCGACCTGCCGCTGTTCATCATGGGCCTGTCGTCGGGCGGCCACCTGGCCGGGACCATCGCCTGCCAGCCTGGCGTGGATCTGGCCGGTGTGCTGATCGCCTACGCCCCGATCAACGCCAACCACAAGGACTACAAGGCCCCGGCCGGCAAGCCCGACTATCCGCCGGTGGAGAAGCAGGCCTTCTACGACGCCTGGCCGATCGGCATCGCCGGCGAGCCGCACGGCGTGCCGGCCTGTCCGGTGTTCCTGGCCTACGCCCTGCTGGACGAGGCGGTGCCGGTCGAGCACGCGCTGAACTTCATCAAGACCGCCCGCGACCTGAAGCTCGATCTCGACGCCCACGTGTTCGGAACCGCCCCCCACGGCTTCGCCTTGCGCGAGCTGGACGGCCCGCAAGGCGCCTGGCCGAGCCTCGCCGCCGACTGGATGGCGCGGAAGGCGGGGGGCTAGCGTCGGAGACCGCTGCTGGCCGATGCTGACAGGCTTGGATAAGGATTGCTGATGTCCGACGATCCTGACTACAGCCGCGGCTTCGGCGGCGCGGCCCTGGCGGCGCGGCTGCGGCGGGCGTCCGAGCGCCTCGACCGGGACGGCGCCCGGGTCTACGCCGCCCACGGCGTGCGCTTCGAGCAGCGCTGGTACGGCGTGATGCGCCAGTTGATCGAACATGGCCGGCCGATGGCCGTGGGCGAGATCGCCGCCATCCTGCACATCACCCACGCCTCGGTCAGCGAGACCAGCCGGTCGATGGAGAAGGCCGGGATCGTCGCCTCGGTCGCCGCGCCCGAGGACGGCCGCCGACGCCTGCTGGACCTGACCGACGAGGGCAGGACCCTGGCGGCGCGGCTGACACCGCTGTGGGACGCCTTCAACGCCGCCGCCCGCGAACTCGACACCGAGGCGGGCGAGGTCACCCGCCTGCTCGACCGTCTTGATGACGCCCTGGAAGACCGGTCGATGTTCGACCGGATCATGGCCCGGATGCCGGTGAGCGAGCCAGCCGATTGACAGATATGTAGGCACCTACATAAATGACCATCGAACGGAGATCGCTGGTCATGACCCCCACCCGACGCGCGCTGCTGGGCGCCCTGCCCGCCATGGCCTGCCTGAGCCGATCGGCCTTCGCCGCGCCCCCGAAGGCCCTCTCCGCCGCCGACCTCTATCGCGACGCCGTCGTGATCAACGGCAACCTCCTCCTGCCCTTCGATGACGAAAAGCCGCTGGACAAGGACACCCGCGACCAGATCCGGGCCTCGGGCCTGACGGCGGCCAAGATGACCATCGGCGGCTCCGGCGGCGAGACCCGGGCCGAGGTCGCCGAAAGCATCGCCGGCTTCGACAAGGCGATCAGCCTCAGCCCCGACATCTACATGAAGGTCACGGGACCGGCCGACTTCGCCCGCGCCAAGGCCTCGGGCCGGCTGGGCGTGATCTATTCGTTCGAGGCGGCCGAGATGCTGGAGGGCGACGTCGCCGCCATCGACCAGTTCCGCGACCTCGGGGTGCTGGTCATGGGCCTCAGCTACAACCGCACCACCCCGTTCGCCTCGGGCACGATGTCGAAGGAGTCCACAGGCCTCACCGCCCTGGGCCGCCAGGCGGTGGCGCGGATGAACGCCAGGGGCGTGACCATCGACGTCAGCCACAGCGACGAGAAGTCGAGCCTGGCCGCCATCGAAGTCTCCGACCGGCCGGTGCTGATCACCCATGCCGGCTGCAGCGCCGTGCACGCCCATCCGCGCAACAAGTCCGACGACCTTATGCGCGAGCTGGCCGACCGCGGCGGGGTGATGGGGATCTATGAGCTCAGCTACCTGACCACGGCCCCGGCCCAGCCGTCGCTGGAGGTCTATCTGGCCCACCTGACCCACGCCCTGAAGGTCTGTGGCGAAGACCATGTCGGCATCGGCAGCGACGCTCTGCTGTGGCCCTTCGACACCTCTCCCGAGAGCATGGCGGAGTGGAACAAGAGCCTGGAGGATCGCAAGGCCGCCGGCGTCGCCGCCCCGGGCGAGGGTCCACCGCCGTTCGTCACCGAACTGAACCGGCCCGACCGCTGCGCGATCATCGCCGACGCCCTCTCGAAGCGGGGCTACAAGGCGCGGGTGGTGGAGAAGGTGCTGGGGGGCAATTTCCGGCGGGTCTTCAACGAGACCTGGACCGGCTGAGGCTTACCCTTACTCGTCATCCCGGGCGGAGGCGCGCATGGCGCGCCGCAGACCCGGGACCCAGGGGACTGGGTTCGGAGGGCCGACCAAGCGCCCAGGCGATGGCCGACGCCGTGCGGCGGCCCCTGGGTCCCGGCTCTCCGCTTCGCTGCGGCCGGGATGACGATGATTGGGGTCATGGCCGCGATCGCGCGGCTACTCGTCTTCCGACGGGCCTTCGGGCTCGCCCACCAGGTTCGGCGGATCGGCCAGCACGAGGCGTTCGGCCAGCTTCACTTCCGGCGCGGCGGCGCGGGTGAAGGGCAGGTACCAGGTCTGACCGCCGAGCGGCGGGGTGATCTCGAGCAGGTCGCCGGCGCCGAAGTCCTGCACGCTCTTGATCTTGCCCAGGTCCTCGCCGGTCGTGACGTGGCGCACGGCCAGGCCGATCAGGTCGGTGAGGTAGAACTCGTCTTCCTCCGGCTCGGGCAGGGCCGAGCGGGGGACGAAAAGCTTGAGGCCGCGCAGGGCGTCGGCGGCTTCCTTGGTGGTGATTTCCGTACAGCGGCAGATCAGGCCGTCCTTGACCGGACGGGCCGAGCCGATGCTCAGGGCGGTCGAGCCGTCCTGGCGCAGGAGCCGCTTGAAGCCCTTCAGGGCCATCGGCTCTTCGGTATAGGTCGAGATCCGCACCTCGCCGCGCACGCCGAAGCCGCCGGCCACGCGGCCGACCAGGATCAACGGGTCATCGGGAGAGATGGGCATCGACAGGAAACTTTCCGGACGAAGCCGGGATATCTGACGAAGAAGAGAAACCCTCGCCCTTCGACGAGCTCAGGGTGAGGGTTTCTACTGCTTCAGTCCATGACATGGTCCTCACCCTGAGCTTGTCGAAGGGCGAGGACCACGTACGGAGCTGGAAGGGATTAGCCTTCCGAAGCTTCTTCAGCCGGGGCCTCGGCGGCCGGGGCTTCTTCAGCGGCGGCTTCTTCGACCGGAGCCGGAGCAGCGGCGGCTTCGGCGGCCGCGGCGGCGGCGGCTTCAGCGGCGGCCTTGGCGTCTTCCTTGGCCTGGGCTTCGGCGGCGGCGCGCTCTTCTTCGCGCTGGGCGCGCTCGGCGGTGCGTTCCTTGGCCTTCTTGCCCGGCTCGCCCTTCTTCGGGTTGTTGCCGGCGGTCCAGGTCGACAGGCCTTGGGCGGCCAGGAAGCGCGCGACGCGGTCGGTCGGCTGAGCGCCCTTCTTGATCCACTCCTGGATCGACTCGACCTTCAGGGTCACGCGAGCCGGGTCGTCCTTCTTGAGGAGCGGGTTGTAGGTGCCGACCTTCTCGATGAAGCGGCCATCGCGCGGCGAGTGGCTGTCGGCGATGACGATCGAGTAGTACGGACGCTTCTTGGCGCCGCCACGGGCGAGACGGATCTTCAGCATTGGTCTAAGTCCTTGGGTCTAAAGTCTATTTTTTCTTGAACGGATTAAAGCCGGGCGGCAGGCCGCCCAGGCCGGAGAGCGGGTTGGCCCCGCCCCCGAGGCCCGGCAGACCGGGCAGCCCCGGAAGGCCTTGGCCTCCCGTCGCATTGGGATCGGCCGCGGGCGCCTTGCCGCCGCCGAGGGATTTCAAACGGGCCATGTCGCCGCCGCCGAGCATGCCGGCCATGCGGGCCAGGCCCTTGCCGCCGTCCTTGCTCATCGACTTGAACATGTCGGCCATCTGGCGGTGCTGCTTGAGCAGGCGATTGACCTCGGCCACGTCGACGCCGGCGCCGGCCGCGATGCGGCGCTTGCGCGAGGCGGCCAGCACGTCGGGCTTCTTGCGCTCCAGCTTGGTCATCGAGCTGATGATCGCCTGCTGGCGGCGGAAGATGCTGTCGTCGATGCCGCTGTCGGCGATCTGCTTCTTGACCTTCTGGACCCCCGGCAGGAGGCCCATGATGCCTTCCATGCCGCCCATCTTCTGCATCTGAGACAGCTGGGCCGACAGGTCGTTGAGGTCGAACTGGCCCTTGGCCAGCTTCTTGGCCATGCGCTCGGCTTCGGCCGCGTCGAGGTCGGCGGCGGCCTTCTCGACCAGCGCGACGACGTCGCCCTGACCCAGGATCCGGCCGGCGACGCGACGGGCGTCGAAGACGTCGAGCTGGTCGATCTTCTCGCCGGCGCCAAGAAACTTGATCGGCAGGCCGGTGACGTGGCGCATCGACAGCGCCGCGCCGCCTCGGCCGTCGCCGTCGGCGCGGGTCAGGATCAGGCCGGTGAGCGGCAGGCGCTCGTGGAAGGCCTTGGCCGTACGCACGGCGTCCTGGCCGGTCAGGCTGTCGGCGACCAGCAGGGTCTCGGACGGATTGGCGATGCGGGCGATTTCCGCCGCTTCGCTCATCATCGCCTCGTCCAGCGTGGTGCGGCCGGCGGTGTCGAGGATCAGGACGTCGTAGCCGCTGAGGCGGGCGGCCGTCATGGCGCGCTTGGCGATGTCGACGGCGCTCTGGCCGGCGACGATCGGCAGGCTCTCGACGCCGACCTGCTGGGCCAGGGTCGCCAGCTGCTCCATGGCCGCCGGGCGGCGGGTGTCGAGCGAGGCGACCAGCACCTTCTTGCGCTCGGTCTTCGAAAGACGCAGCGCCAGCTTGCCGGTGGTGGTGGTTTTACCGGAGCCCTGCAGACCAGCCATCAGGATGATGGTCGGCGGGTTCAAAGCCAGGTTCAGGCCGGTGGGGACTTCCCCGCCCAGCATGTCGACCAGGCCGTCATAGACGATCTTGACCACCTGGTCGGCCGGCTTGACCGACCGGATGACGGCTTCGCCGCCGGCGCTTTCCTTGGCCTTGCTGATGAAGTCCTTGACCACCGGCAGGGCGACGTCGGCTTCCAGCAGGGCGACGCGGACTTCGCGCAGGGCCTCGTCGATGTCCTTTTCGGACAGCACGCCGCGACCGCCGAGGCGGTCGAAGACCCCTGAAAGTCGCTCTGTAAGGCCGTCGAACATGCGAAACCCTAGTCCAAACACGAGACCAAACGCGATCAGCCCCCGTGGACGATCACGTCGACGGGGGTCCTCGCCGTCCTCGTCCGCATGGGATCCCGGGCTACCGGGGCGGGGTCGTGACGGTGGAGGCGCTGCTGATAAAGCGCCGGAAGTGGGCGCTTATGCGGGAGGGCTGTGGAAAATGCAAGGATTTCGAGTCGCTTGCGGGCTGCGGCTGGGAAGACACGGTGCGGCCGGAACCGCTCCGACAAGGAAGGCCGAGCCTTTGCCTTTCCGCCTGCGGAGGATTATGGGCTTCATCGAACGCGTTCGACGGGATGCGGTCAGGGATTGGGGTCCCGTTTATTCTGGTTTGATCGCAAGGACTCCATGTCGACCAAGCTCCTCGCCGCCGCCTCGGCTGCGCTCGCCCTCGTCCTGCCGGCCGCCGCGCTGGCCCAAGCCTTGCCCTACAAGGATATCGAAGCCCCCTCGACCTGGGAGGTCGATGTCGGCGGCGGTCCCGTCTACGGCTTCAGCCCGGGCGGCAAGGACCCGCACAAGACCAACTTCACCCTCTGGGGCAGCGCCACCTGGAAGGACAAGGTCTACGCCAACGGCCTCGACGGCCTGGGCTACAACGTTGTCAAGCAGGACGACCTGCGCGCCGGCGTGCAGCTGCGCCCGCGCTGGGGCGGCCCTGACGACACCTCCAGCGGCATCGAGAGCCCCGACACCGGCGCGGACCTCGCCGTCTACGCCTACAAGCGCACCTGGAAGGACTGGGTGGTCGGCGGCCGCATCGGCCATGACGTCACCGGAGTCTCCGACGGCTGGGATTTCTGGGGCTCGGTCTCGCGCCAGGACGTCACGCCCGTGGGCCTGCTGCAGTCGATGGTCTACGCCCGCGGCGGCGACAAAAACACCAACCGCACCTTCTACGGCGTGTCGGCCAAGGACGTGGCGGCCGTGCCGACCCTGACGCGATACGAGCCCAAGGCCGGGCTGAACCAGGTGGGCGTCGCCTTCCTGATGATGACCCCGATCGGCGACAAATACGCGATCGGGACCTTCGCCAACTACGAACGCATCCTGGGCGAAGCCGCCGACAGCCCGCTGACCGAACTCTACGGCCAGCAGGACGAATACCGCGGCGGCCTGATCGTCGTGCGGCGGTTCATCGGGCGGTAGGTCCTCCTCCTCTTCCCGTCATTCCCGCCCTTGTGGCGGGAACCCCTCTATCAGCCGCAAGGTCGGATGGGGCGGCGTGCTCAGCACGCCGCTTGCGTCTCACGTGTCAGCGGAACCAGAGGTTCCCGCCACAAGGGCGGGAATGACGGGAGCAAAGGGGTCCTAGTTCGGCGATGTCACCGTCGCGCCCTGCGCCTTCAGGCGATCCAGCACGCCGTTGCGGGGCAACAGGAAGGCCAGATCCACCACCGCCACGGTGACGCCAGGACGGTTCAGGGCCTCGCTCAGCGCCTTGGCCGACTGGCCGATCTGGTCGTCGAGCAGGCCCGCCCCGCCCGGCGCACGCAGCAGGCAGCGTTGGGCGGCGCTGGAGGAGTAGCGGGCGCGCACGGCGGCGATATCGCCCTCGGCCCAGTCCTTGCCCAGCGTGTTCCAGCGCGGGGCCTCGTAATCGATCTCGTTGAGGGCGTCGCGCAGGCAGGCCAGGTTGGCCTCGTCCGACAGCTTGCCGGCGCTTGAGAGCACCGGACCCAGGCGATACTGGCTCATGGCCTTGATCTTCACGCCCTTGGCTTTCGCCATGCGTTCGATGGTGCTGACCGGCTTGGCCTCCGAAAGCCCCGCGGCCTGGCGGAAGTCGGACAGCAGGATGAAGCCCGCCACGGCCGGCTTCCAGTCCTTGTAGGGCACGGCCGTGCGCTTGGCCTGGGTGCGGGCCTTGACGAAGCGGTCCTTCAGGTCGGGCGGCAGGCGGTCTTCCAGCTTCTTGCCGAAGCCCTGGCGCACCCCGCCCCCGCCGGTCAGCACGAACTTGGTGATCTGCATCGGTCCCACCGAGGCCTCGGGCGGCACCAGCACCAGACTGGCCTGGTCGAGGGCGCGGTTGAGGCGCGGGCTGTCCCACTTCAGCTGGTGCGGCAGGGGCGCGGCCGAGCCGAGCACGTAGAGCTTGGCGCCGTTCTTCTCGACCAGCCACAGGGCCGGCCCCGGCGGCCGGGCGACGACCAGCAGTTCCTCGACCACCGCGCTGCCGGGATCGGTCGGTTGCAGCTCGACGGTAGATGTCTGGGCCAAGGCCGGAACCGAGACGGCGAAGGCGAGCGCGGCGACGGCGGCGATCCGGGCGGTCTTGGCGGCCATGCGTCGTTCTCCTGGGTAGGCACGCAGACATAATGCGCGTCGCCGGATGGCGAAACGGGGGCCTGAAGGGGGTCTGTCTTGCGCGGGACGGCCGACGCATGGCTGTCTGCCTGCGCTGTTCGGCGATCCTGGAGGGGGAAACATGCGCGGATTGATGAGCGCGGCCTGCGTGGCCGCCGTCCTGGCGGGAAGCGTCGCTTCACCGGCCCTGGCCCAGGCGCCTGCCGCGGCCGCCGCGCCCTCCCCCGCCACCGCGGCGCTGAAGACCCTGATCGACGAGCACTGGGCCTGGTGGCTGAAAGGCTCGCCGCTGCAGGCCACCCTGCTGGGCGTGCGGACCTATGACGACCAGCTGGACGATCCGTCCCTGGCCTTCGCCGACCGCCGCGCCGCTGAGGCCGCCGCCTTCCTCAAGCGTCTCGACGCCATTTCCGATGCGGGCCTGTCGCCGGCCGACCGGGTCAACAAGGCGATCCTGCACCGGATGCTGAGCGAGCAGGTCGAGGGCAACCAGTTCGGCCAGCGCACCATGCTGTTCTCCAGCATCGGCAGCTGGCACCAGTATTTCGCCGCCCTGCCCGACATGCTGCCGTTCTTCACCAAGGCCGACTACGACAGCTACCTGACCCGGCTCGACCTCTATCCGGCCTACAACAGGGCCTCGATCGAGACGGTCCGCGCGGGCCTGAACAAGGGCTACGTCCAGCCGTGCGAGCCGATGAAGGCGTTCGGGGCGACCATCACCGCCACCATCGTCAAGGATCCGGAGGCCTCGACCTTCTACAAGCCGTTCAAGGCCAGGAAGCCCTCGACCATCAGCGACGCCGACTGGGCGGCCATGCAGGCGCGGGCCAAGGCGGCGATCACCGGCAAGATCAATCCCGCCTACCAGGCCCTGTCGGACTTCTACGAGAAGGACTACGCGCCCAAGTGCCGGACCAGCATCGGCGCCTCGGCCCTGCCCCAGGGCCCGGCCTGGTACGCCTACCAGGTGCGGGTGATGACCACGACGACCAAGACGCCCGACGAGATCCACCAGCTGGGCGTGTCGGAAGTGGCCCGCATCCGCGCCGAGATGGACGAGGTGGCCAGGAAGAGCGGCATTGCGCCCGACCGCAAGGCCTTCATCGAGAAGCTGCGCACCGATCCGAAGTACTACGCCAAGACCCCGGGCGAGCTGATGCGCGAGGCGACGTTCCTGGCCAAGACCATCGACGGCTGGATGCCCAAGCTGTTCGGAACCCTGCCCCGACTGCCCTACACCGTGCGCGAGATCCCGGCCGAGATCGCCGAGGGCAACACCACGGCCTATTACAACGCCGGCTTCGCCAGCACCGGCGCCCCAGGGGTCTATTTCGTCAACACCACGCACCTGGACCAGCGGCCGCTCTATGAGATGCCGGCCCTGACGGTGCACGAGGCCGTGCCGGGCCACCACCACCAGATCTCGCTGCAGCAGGAACTGGACCTGCCGGAATTCCGCAAGAACGCGGCCTTCTTCACCGGCTTCGTCGAGGGCTGGGGCCTCTATTCCGAGCGCCTGGGCATCGAGATGGGCCTCTACGACACCCCCGAGAAGGACATGGGCCGCCTCTCCTACGAGATGTGGCGCGCCTGCCGCCTGGTGGTCGACACCGGCATCCATTCCAAGGGCTGGACCCGCGACCAGGCCATCGCCTTCATGCTCGAGAACACGGCCCTGAACCGCACCAATGTCGAGGCCGAGGTCGACCGCTACATCACCTGGCCCGGCCAGGCCCTGGCCTACAAGCTGGGCGAACTGAAGATCCGCGAGCTGCGGGCGCGGGCGGAGAAGGAACTGGGTCCCAAGTTCGACATCCGCGGCTTCCACGACGCGGTGCTGAAGAACGGCGCGGTGCCGCTGGACGTTCTGGAAACGCAGGTGGACGCCTGGATCGCGGAGAGGAAGGGCGCCTGATCCCTCTCCCCCTTGCGGGAGAGGGTGGCCTGCGAAGCAGGTCGGGTGAGGGGTCTCTCAGACCTCAAAGCCGCGTGCGGCGGTCAGGTCGGGAGAGGCGTCTCAGATTTGAGAGACCCCTCATCCGTCGGCTTCGCCGCCACCTTCTCCCGCAAGGGGAGAAGGGAACATATGCGGCGCCGCACAATGACGCGCTGGAAGTCGCTTGATTTTTGGACGAAGTCGTCCATTTATCCCGCGACACGTCCGCCAGGCGAATAATCGCTGCGTCTGGACGTCCTCCTTTCTTGCAGGATCAGGCCATGGCCGAGGCGAAGAAGAAGAAGCTGGTTCCGCTGCTGGTCGCTGGCGTCGCCGGCGCGGCCATCCTGGTCGGCGGCGTGTTCTGGTACATCGACAAGCAGCGCTTCGAGAGCACCGACAACGCCTTCGTCCAGGCCGACACCGTCTCGGTCAGTCCTCAAGTCACCGGCTACGTCGCGCAGGTCCTGGTCGCCGACAACCAGCGCGTCGAGGCTGGCCAGGTGCTGGCCAAGATCGACCCCTCGACCTTCCAGGCCAAGCTTGATCAGGCCATCGCCAACGCCGCGGCCCTCGACGCCGCCATCAAGAGCGTCGACGACAAGGCCATCCTCGAACAGGCCCTGATCCAGCAGCGCCAGGCCGGCGTGAGCAGCGCCCAGGCCGACGCCGGCCGGGCCCGCGCCGACGTCGAGCGCTACGACGCCCTGGCCAAGCAGGGCTGGGTCTCGCAGCAGAAGGTGCAGACCGAACGCGCCGGCGCCAAGCAGTCGGACGCCGCCGTCGCCAGCGCCCAGGCCGCCCTCGAGGCCGAGCGCCGCACCGCGGGCGCTCTCGGCTCGGCCCGCGCCCAGAGCATCGCCCAGGCCGCCGCGGCCCGCGCCGCCGTCGACCAGGCCCGCCTCGACCTGGAGCGCACCGTGATCCGCGCCCCCGCCGCCGGCGTGGTCGGCGCCCGCAGCGTGCGCCCGGGCCAGTTGGTGCAGCCGGGCACGTCGCTGATGTCGGTCGTGCCGCTGGGCCAGAGCTTCATCGTCGCCAACTTCAAGGAGACCCAGGTCTCGCGCCTGCGTATCGGCCAGCCGGTCGAGATCAAGGCCGACGCCTTCGGCAAGCAGAAGATCGTCGGCAAGGTCGACAGCTTCGCCCCGGCCACCGGCCAGGAGTTCGCCCTGATCCCGGTCGAGAACGCGGTGGGCAACTTCACCAAGATCACCCAGCGCCTGCCGGTGAAGATCGTCGTCGACCGCAGCAAGCTGGGCGCGGCCCTGCGCCCAGGCCTGTCGGTCGAGGTCAAGGTCGACGTCCGCGACCGCTCTGGCGCGTCGTTCGCCGACGCCGCCCAGGGGCCGCAGGTCGCCCGCCAGGACGCCCCTGCTTCGGCCCAAAGCCGCTAAGGCCGCGCCGTCGTGACCGACGCCGCCCTCCCCGCCTCCGCCAAGGCCCCGCCGGCAAAACCGGCGGCCGAGGTCGACTGGACCAAGCTGTTCCTCGGCTTCGGGGCCATGGTCATCGGCCAGTTCATGGCCATCCTCGACATCCAGATCGTGGCCGCCTCGCTGCCGCAGATCCAGGCCGGCGTCGGAGCCAGCACCGACCAGGTCAGCTGGATCCAGACCGCCTACCTGATCCCCGAGGTCGTGATGATCCCGCTGTCGGGATACCTCTCGCGCCTCTGGGGCACCCAGCGCCTCTACATGGCCTCGTGCCTGGGCTTCATCGTCATGAGCGTGGCGACGGGCCTCTCCTCGTCGATCGACATGATGATCCTGACGCGGGCCCTGCAGGGCTTCATCGGCGGGGCGATGATCCCGACGGTGTTCGCCGTGGCCTTCACCGCCTTCCCGCCCGAGCGCCGGATCACCGCCAGCGTCATCATGGGCCTGATCGTCACCCTGGCCCCGACCGTCGGTCCCACCCTGGGCGGCCACCTGACCGAATGGCTGTCCTGGCGCTGGCTGTTCTTCATCAACGTGCCGCCCGGGATCCTGGTGCTGTTCGCGGTGGCCAAGTGGGGCGACTTCGACAAGGGCGACCCGAGCCTGGCCAAGGGCTTCGACTGGACGGGCCTGGCGGTCATGGCCGCCTTCCTGATGAGCATGCAGTACGTGCTGGAGGAAGGCGCCAAGGAGAACTGGTTCGACGACGACCTGATCCTGGGCCTGACCGTCGTGGCGGTGACCACCGGCGTCGTCTTCATCTGGCGGCAGCTGACCTACAAGAACCCGATCGTCGAACTTCGAGCCTTCGCCAACCGCAACTTCAGCATCGGCGTGCTGATGACCGCGATCTCCGGCGCCAGCCTGTTCGGCGGCACCTTCCTGCTGCCGCAGTTCCTCAGCCGCGTGCGGGGCTATTCGGCCTCCGAAGTGGGCACGACCATGGTCGTCTCGGGCCTGTCCATGTTCGCCACCGGCCCGGTCGCCGGCCGCATCGTGCGCAAGATGGATCCGCGCATTCCCATGTGCATCGGCTTCCTGCTGGCGGGCTGGGGCATGTACATGGCCCACGGCGTGACCAAAAACTGGGGTTTCTGGGAATTCGCCGGGGTCCAGGCTTGTCGCGGCGTCGGGGTCATGATCGCGATGATCGCCACCCAGCAGATCACGATGAGCACCCTGCCCCAGCACATGGTCAAGAACGCCTCCGGCCTCGTGAACCTGGCCCGCAACACCGGCGGCGCCATCGGCCTGGCGCTGCTGGCGACCAGCATCACCCAGCAGACCGCCCTCTACTTCAACGACATGTCGTCGAAGGTGATGGCCGGCGGCGAGACCTCGACCATGATGGCGGGCCTGGCCGCGCGCATGCAGCAGCTGGGCGTCACCGACCCCGATGGCGCGGCGCGCAAGGCGATCGGCCAGATGCTCACCCAGCAGTCGACGGTGCTGGCCTTCGGCGACAGCTTCACCCTGCTGGCCTACGGTTGCTTCGCGGCCGCCGTGGTCAGCCTGCTGGCGGCCCCGCCCAAGGTGCTGCCGCCGCCGCCTTCGGACGCCCACTGATGCCCAGGATCGCCGGCCAGATCGACGTCGCCAAGACCGAAGCCATCCTCGACGCCGCCGTCGAGGTGATCGGTCAGCGCGGCCTTTCCGCCCCGATGGAGGAGATCGCCCGCCGCGCCGGGGTCTCCAAGCAGACCGTCTACAACCACTACGGCTCCAAGGCCGAGCTGGTGAAGGCGCTGATGGCCCGCCGGGTAGCCCGCATCACCGCCCCTCTGCGCGAGCCGGGGGCGGTCGACAATCCGCAGGAGGCCCTGGAGGCCTTCGCCCGCTCGATGCTGGAGACGGTGATCACCACCAACGGCTATTCGGTGCTGCGGGTGATCATCCAGGGCGCCGGCGAGATGCCCGACGTCGCCAACGAGGTGTTCGAGGCCGGCCCTCGCCAGACGCGTCGCCAGCTGGCGGCGTTCCTGGAAACCGAGACCAGGCTCGGTCGCCTGGCCGTCGACGATCCCGAACAGGCCGCCGAGTTCTTCGCCGGCATGGTGCTGGGTCACAGCCAGTTGCGCGCCCTGCTGCGCCTGCCCTCGGACCGCACGCCCGCCGAGTTCGACGCCCTGGCGGCGGCGGCCGCGGCGCGGTTCATGCGAGCCTACGCGCCTTAGCTCTCGCCGCATCCAGGCGGGTATGTCCTGTCTGGTGTGAAACACACGCCAGACCTCGATTTGATCGGACTGCTCGACGTTAAGCACCAGGTACGGGTAGCGCCTGAGCGGCCACGTTCGAAGACCGGGCCACTTCAGTTCGTGGGCGTAGCGTGGCGATCCGGCCGCCGGACGAGCGGCAATGACTCTGTAGGCGTTCTGCAGGGCATCAACGAAACCGACGGCGGCGGACGATCCCGCTTCCCGCAATACCATTCGAACACCGCGTTGATATCGGCTCTGGCCTTGACGGTGTGGACGACCGGTTTGGCGGTCACTGGCCTCTTATGGCCCTGGCGCGCAGTTCGTCGAAGTAAGCGTCATCGGCGGGGGGCCCGAGAGGCGATTGAGCGCCTTCAAGCACCTTTGCTCTGAGGGTCTCGCGATCCTGCTCGCGACGGATCAGTTCGCGCACATAATCGGCCTCGCCCTCGTAGCCTTGAGCGGCGGTCTGCTCCTCGACAAAGGCCTGGAGCGTCTCCGGCAGAGCGATGTTCAGCGTGCTCATGCGCGTACGCTAACACCAGCGACGCCCACGAAAAAGCCCGGCGGATCGCTCCACCGGGCTCGTTCGTCAGCGAGAACCGAAGGGGATCAGCCCTCGGCTTCGTCGGGCATGCCCATCATGTGGAATCCGGCGTCGACGTGGACGACTTCGCCCGTGGTCGAGCGGCCCAGGTCCGAGACCAGCCACAGGGCGGCGCCGGCGACGCCTTCCATCGAGGTGTCTTCCTTCATGGCGCTGAAGGCGCGGCCCTGGGCGATCATGCCGCGGCCGCCGGCGATGCCTGCGAGAGCGAGCGTGCGCATGGCGCCGGCCGAGATGGCGTTGCAGCGGATGCCCTTGGGACCGAGGTCCCGGGCGATGTAGCGGGTCGCCGCTTCCAGGGCGGCCTTGGCCACGCCCATGGTGTTGTAGTTCGGGATGGTCCGCTCCGACCCGAGGTAGGTCATGGTGATCAGCGAACCGCCGTTCGGCATGATCTTGGCGGCGCGCTTGGCCACGTCGACAAAGCTGAAGGCCGAGATGTTCATCGCCGTGAGGAAGCCCTCGCGGGTGGTGTTGTCGACGAACGAGCCCTTCAGCTCGTCCTTGTTGGCGAAGGCCACCGAGTGGACCACGAAATCAATCGTGCCGAACTTCTCCTCGATGGCGGCGAAGGCCGCGTCCATCGAGGCGTCGTCGGTGACGTCGGCCGGGATCAGGGTGTTGACGCCGATGCTCTCGGCCAGCGGGCGCACGCGGCGCTCCAGCGCTTCGCCCTGATAGGTGAAGGCCATCTCGGCGCCCTGGGCGGCCAGTTGGCTGGCGATGCCCCAGGCGATGGAGTTGTGATTGGCCACGCCCATGACGAGGCCTTTCTTGCCCGCCATCAGCTCGCCCTTGGGGAATGCGTAGTCGTCGGCCATCGGTCGGCTCCTTGATCTTTGGCCGCTGGTTAGCAGTCCCGTCGCGACGACGGAACCCCGGCGGCCTAGAAACGCGGCGTGTAGCGGGTCAGCCGGTAGACGATGGCCGCCGCCAACTGCTTGACGGGGATCGCCACACGACGGCCCGCGCGGCGCGGCCAGCGCCAGCCGCCGGTGGCCATGTCTGCGGGCAGGCGGCGCGCCTGGTGGTCCGACGTCGACAGCATCGGCGTGTAGTAGACGCAGTCGTCGAAATAGTAGTGCAGCACCAGCGAGCGCCGCGTGGAAGCCGGGTCGAGCATCTTCGAGCCGCCGTGGGCCAGATTGGCCGCCCACACCGCGATCTGGCCCTTCTTGAGCATGGCCAATCGGGGCTCGAAGCCGCCCTCGGCCAGTTGCCGCAGGATCGCCGGACCATAGAGGGCGTTGTAGTTGGCGGTCGTGGTGGCGCCGTTCTCGGCCCCCGCATCGGCCATCGTCAGGCAGGGCAGGCGATGGCTGCCGGGATAGTAGACCAGGGGCCCGGCCTCGGGCCGCACGTCCTCCAGCGCCAGCCAGACGCCGCACATGAAGCCGCCGGGCTCGGCGTGAAAATGCAGGGTGTCGGCGTGGATGTCCTGCTGGCTGCCGCGATGGAAATTCAGGCTCTGGAACGGGAAGGGCGCGCGGCCATAGGCCAGGGCCAGGCGGGCCAGGATCTCCGGATGGGTCGCAACCCGGCGGATGGCCTCCGACCGCCGCCAGGCGTCGTGCACCCGCGCGGCGCCGTTTTCGAAATGGTGGGCGGTCTCGGCGTCGATGCGGTCGCAGAGGTCCAGCAGGTCGTCGCCCAGATCGATGATCGCCAGGCCGTCGCGGGCCAGGTCGCGGGCGAAGGCCTTGTGCGCCTCGGGCGCGTCGGCGCACGCCAGGCGCTCTTCCAGGTCCTCGGCCTCGATCCACGGCTTGGAAGCTGCCTGGGCCGGCCCGTCCGCAATACGAGATGACATTCTGTAACGCCCCGAACTCTGGCGATACTCAATCGACGATCGACCAAATCCGGTCAAGCATCGCGGGGCGCGAAGCACGGAAGTCGAGATGATGGTCACGGCTGGCCTGGGGGCCGAGCAGGGCGGGATCGACCAGCCCGTCCCCTCCCAGGAACGGCGTCAGGTCGTCGACAAAAGCCAGGCCCTCCGCCTCGACCGCCTCGCGCAGCCGCTCGCCGACGCGGCGATGCAGCGCGGTGCGTCGCGCCAGATCGGGGATCTCCAGCCCAACGAGCGCCGCCGCCAGGTCCTGACCGGCCGGACCGTGCTGGTCGACGATGTGAGCATTGATGTAGCCGGCGCGCCAAGCGGCGTCCGACAGGGTAGGCGGGAACGGCGACATCACCCGCACGCGGGACCGTTGGCTTGCTGGAACCGCATCGACCAGGAACGCGACATAGCGGGCGATGGTCTCGTCCGCGAAGACGTCGAACTCGGCTTCGTCGAAAGCCAGGGCGCCGGCGGCCAGCCGCTTGAAGGGATGCACGAACTCGATGTCGACCTGGCCGAACTTGGCGAGGATCGGCAGGCCGTCGATCGCCAGCAGGCGGGCGAGGGCGGCGCGGACGCGAGGGCCGGCCCCAGACCGACCCCCGTCGCCGACGAGGCCGCGGGCCGAGGCGCCGGTCTCCAGGCTCCAGATCGGCAGCAGCCAGCGCCCATCGCACCGACCACGCCGGCAGAGCAGGCGGCCGTGACTGTCGCCGACCAGGCCGTAGGGCAGGGCGCCGGCCGCGATCAGGGCCGGCAGTCGGGCTTCCAGATGTGAGGCGGGGTCGGCGGCGGCCCGGCAGATCTCGGCCCAGGCCCCGTCGAGCGGGCGGAAGGCCGGCAGGGGCGAGGCGCCCGCCGACCGGATCACGGCCACGCCGGGTCCATCCGCCATGGACCACAGACGGCGAGCGCCGCCGCGAACCGTATCGATCGCGGCGGCCCGGATCAGGTCAGTCGACCTGGCCGAAGATCAGCGTGCCGTTGGTGCCGCCGAAGCCGAAGCTGTTGGACATCACCGTGTCGAGCGGCTTGTCCGAGCGCTGGCGCAGGATCGGCAGGTCGGCGAACTCGGGGTCGAGGTTCTCGATGTTGGCGCTCTCGGCGGCGAAGCCGTTCTTGAGCATCAGGATCGAGTAGATCGCTTCTTGAGCGCCGGCCGCGCCGAGGCTGTGGCCGGTCAGCGACTTGGTCGACGAGATCAGCGGGGCCTTGTCGCCGAACACCTCGCGCACCGCGCCCATCTCCTTGCTGTCGCCGACCGGCGTCGAGGTGCCGTGCGGGTTCAGATAGTCGACGGTGCGGCCGCCGGCGTCGGCCATGGCCAGCTTCATGCAGCGAGCCGCGCCTTCGCCCGACGGGGCGACCATGTCGTAGCCGTCGGAATTGGCGGCGTAGCCGATCAGCTCGCCGTAGATCTTGGCCCCACGCGCCTTGGCGTGCTCGTACTCCTCGAGCACCACGATGCCGGCGCCGCCGGCGATCACGAAGCCGTCGCGATCCTTGTCGTAGGCGCGGCTGGCCACGGCGGGGCGGTCGTTGAAGTTGCTGCTCATGGCGCCCATGGCGTCGAACAGGTTCGACAGGGTCCAGTCGAGCTCCTCGCAGCCGCCGGCGAAGACGATGTCCTGCTTGCCCAGCTGGATCTGCTCGGCGCCCGCGCCGATGCAGTGGGCGCTGGTCGCGCAGGCCGAGCTGATCGAATAGTTGATCCCGCGGATCTTGAACCAGGTCGACAGCACCGCCGACGGACCCGAGCTCATGGCCTTGGGCACCGCGAACGGACCGATCCGCTTGGGACCGCGCTCCTTGGTCGTGGCCGCGGCCTCGACGATGACGCGGGTGGACGGGCCGCCCGAGCCGACGATCAGGCCGGTGCGCTCGTTGGAAATCTCGGACTCTTCGAGGCCGGAATCCGCGATCGCCTGCTCCATGGCGATGTGGGCGTAGGCCGTGCCGGGCGCGAGGAAACGCGCCGCCCGGCGATCGACCAGACCTTCCCACTCGATCTGGGGCGCGGCGTGCACCTGGCAGCGGAAGCCGAGCTCGGCGTATTCCGGCGCGGCGACCACGCCCGACTTGGCTTCGCGCAGCGAAGCCAGCACCTCGTTGGCGTTGTTGCCGATGGACGAGACGACGCCCAGTCCCGTGACGACGACGCGACGCATATCTGTACCTCTTTCTCCCCGATCCGCCGGAGCCGGCTCCTTGCAGAACGGCCGGCTAGTCGGTTGGATCAACCCGCCATCTGTTCGGCCGTGAACAGGCCGACCTTGAGGTCCTTGGTTTCGTAGATGACCTTGCCATCGGCTTCCAGGACGCCGTCGGCGATGCCCATGACCAACTTACGCATGATCACACGCTTCAGGTCGATCTTGTAGACCACCTTCTTGATGTCCGGCGTGACCTGGCCGGTGAACTTCACTTCTCCCACACCGAGGGCGCGGCCGCGGCCGGGGGCCCCGGACCAGCCGAGAAAGAAGCCGACCAGCTGCCACAGGGCGTCCAGGCCCAGGCAGCCGGGCATCACCGGGTCGCCGATGAAGTGGCAGCCGAAGAACCAGAGGTCCGGATTGATGTCGAATTCGGCTTCGATGTAGCCCTTGCCGTGCGCGCCGCCGTCGGCCTCGATGCGGACGATGCGATCGAACATCAGCATCGGCGGCACGGGCAGCTGGGCGTTGCCGGGTCCGAACAATTCGCCCCGGCCGCAGGCCAGGAGCTCTTCGAAGGTGTAGGCGCTCTTTTGCATGGGAACGCCCCTAGCACGGCGCCGGGGCGGGCCTCAATGTTACATTCGGCGACAATTGGTGAGGACCGCCCGTTCAAGCGGCTGTTTTGGGGCGAAAAGCCTCCAGGTCAGCGTGCTTCCGGACACTGCAGCGCCTCCTTGGCGCCCCAGAACTGATCCTCCGGCGCCCAACCCGACGCGCCGTCGGCCTTCAGCCGGCACCAGCCCTTCTCGCACTTGTCGAGCGTGGCGATCGAGCGGCCGCGCAGATAGGCGCTGATCCGCGACTCGGCCTTGGGAGAAGAATGAAGGGGCAGGGGGCTGTCCTGCACCCGGATGGCGGTGCGGCGGCCGTCGGTGGTGCGCTTGTGCACCCAGGCCAAGCCGCCTTCCGGATCGCAGATCCTGCGCCACTCGCGGGTTTCGGCCACCACCTGCACCGGCAGGCCCTTGGCCTTGTAGATCCACAGCAGGCGGTGATCCTCGTCCGGACCCTGGCGGGCGTTGACCTCGCCGTACTTGAGCACGACGTAGCGCGGCACCGGCAGGCCCGACGGGGTCGTGGTCGGCGGCTGGGCGAGCGCGACGCCCGCCGTCAGCAGGGCGGCGACCGCGATCAGACCGCCCAAGCCGCGAAAACCACCAAGCGAACGATGTTTGCTTTTCACCGGCATGTTGCTTGGCCGCTTCCGGCCCCTTTGCTACAGATTTGGAACGCCCGTCAGGGAAGGCTTTTCAGACCGCCCATGCCCGTTCGCAAGCTCAAAGTCGTCGTCACGCGCAAGCTGCCCGATCCCGTCGAGACGCGGATGTGCGAGCTGTTCGACACCGAACTGAACCTGGCCGACAAGCCCATGACGCCCGACGAACTCGTCGAGGCCATGGGACGAGCCGACGTGCTGGTGCCCACCATCACCGATCGGATCGACTCGCGCCTTCTGTCGCGATCCGGCGAACGGCTCAAGCTGATCGCCAATTTCGGGGCCGGGGTCGACAATATCGACGTCGCCACGGCCAACGCCCGCGGCATCATCGTCACCAACACCCCCGGCGTCCTGACCGAAGACACCGCCGACCTGACCATGACCCTGATCATGGCCGCCGCGCGCCGCGTGGTCGAGGGGGCCGAGGTGGTCAAGGCCGGCGATTTCCACGGCTGGTCGCCGACCTGGATGCTGGGCCGCCGCCTGTGGGGCAAGCGCCTGGGCATCGTCGGCATGGGCCGCATCGGCCAGGCCGTGGCCCGCCGCGCCAAGGCCTTCGGCATGCAGGTGCACTATCACAACCGCAAGCCCGTCAGCCCGCGCATCGCCGAGGAGCTGGGTTGCACCTACTGGGAAAGCCTCGACCAGATGCTGGCCCGGATGGACATCATCTCGATCAACTGCCCGCACACCCCGGCCACCTACCACCTGCTGTCGGCCCGTCGGCTGAAGCTGCTTCGGCCGCACGCCATCGTCGTCAACACCGCCCGCGGCGAGGTGATCGACGAGGGGGCCCTGGCCAACATGCTGGCCCGCGGCGAGATCGCCGGCGCCGGCCTGGACGTCTACGAGCACGAGCCGGCCATCAATCCCAAGCTGCTGAAGCTGCCCAACGTCGTGCTGCTGCCGCACATGGGCTCGGCCACGGTCGAGGGCCGCATCGACATGGGCGAGAAGGTCATCGTCAACGTGAAGACCTTCATGGACGGCCACCGTCCGCCCGATCGCGTCATCCCGGCGATGCTCTGAGGCGAAGCCTTTCAGGGCTGAAACACCTCCAAGCTTGACTGTAATGCGGAAGCGCCGCCCGTACCGCCTGTAGTTGCGTTCGGGGGAGTGCGTCTGATGTTGTCGCGTCGCGCCATGCTGGCGGCGGCCATGGGCCTGCCGTTGTCGTCGGTCATACTGGAGATGGAGACGGCGCAAGCCCAGGCCTTGACCTCCGCAACCGCCGCGACGCCCCCGACCCTCGACGAACTGCTCAAGCGGCCCCTGGTGCGGGGCGCGGCCCTGTCGCCCGACGGCAAGACCATCGCCGTGCTGGGTGGTCAGGAAGCCGGCGACAAGACCCTCGCCAGCGTGACCTTCCTCAACGCCGCCGACCCCAGCGACAATCCGCGGACCCTCAAGCTGGGCGTCTTCGACATCACCGACATCGCCTGGGCCAACGACGAGCGCCTGCTGATCTGGTGGCGCAACAAGGGCAAGATCGACAAGTCGCCGACCGGCAGCCTGTTCGGCTTCCAGACCGACGCACCGGACGTGCGGCGCATCCTGGCCGTCAATCTCGACGGCGGCGACGCGGTGATGCTGTTCGGCGAAAACCTGCGCAAGGTCCGGGAGAACTTCGACCTCGGCATCGTCGCCGACATGCTTCCCGACGATCCG
The DNA here is from genome assembly GCF_059415745.1 of Caulobacter sp. GW821-FHT10A10. NCBI lineage: Bacteria > Pseudomonadati > Pseudomonadota > Alphaproteobacteria > Caulobacterales > Caulobacteraceae > Caulobacter > Caulobacter sp. GW821-FHT10A10. Next base: position 148,651 of record NZ_JBWKNV010000002.1, read on the forward strand.
CGCCACATCCTGATGGCCGCCTGGGACATCGATTGGCGGGTGGGGGCCCTCTATCGGGTCGACGTCTATAGCGGCGCGGCGACCCTGGTCGAGCGCGGGCAGGTCAACACCTACGGCTGGGTCCTGCAGAACGGGACGGCGGTGCTGCGCTATGACGGGAACGCGCGCGGCACGGTGCAGACCATCTACGCTCGACCGCGCAGCGAGACGGCCTGGACCCAGGTCTGGAAGATCAGCAAGAACGACTGGGGACCCTCGGACTACGAGGTGCTGGCCACCACGCCGGAGCCGGGCGTCCTGCTGGTCAGCGCGGTTCCCGAAGGCGGCGACACGCGGGTGCTCCGTCGCTTCGACCTGCGGACACTGAAGTTCGGCGAGATCGTCGCCCAGTCCCCTGGGCGCGAGCTGACCGGGGTGCTGCGCGACCGCCGGGGCGACTTCCTCGCCGCCCGCTACATCGACGATCGCGTCGCCTATCAATTCGCCGATCCCAAGGCGACGGCGCATCACAAGGCCATGACCTCGTTCTTCGGCGGCGAGGCCAATGTCACGCTGGTCGACGCCAGCGCCGACGGCCAGCGGTTCCTGGCCCTGGTCAGCGGCCCCCGGATGCCGGGCAGCTATTTCTTCTACGACAAGCAGGCCAAGCGCTTCGAAGCGATCGGCGACCGGCGGCCGTGGCTCACCGAGGACCGGCTGGCCGGGATGGACATCCTCGACGTCGTCGCTCGCGACGGCGCCAAGCTGCGGGGCTATCTGACCAAGCCGAACCGGCCGGGCCCCTGGCCCCTTGTCGTCATGCCCCATGGTGGTCCCGAGGCTCGCGACATGTTCGACTTCGACCTGTTCGGCCAGACCTTCGCGGCGCGCGGCTGGGCCGTTCTGCAGGTGAACTTCCGCGGCTCGGGCGGCTACGGCAAGGCCTTCGCCGAGGCGGGACGCAAGCACTGGGGCGACCGGATGCAGGAAGACGTCGAGGACGCGATCGCCCAGGTCATCGCCACCGGCGGCGTGCGCGCCGACCGCGTGGCCATCTGCGGCGGCAGCTATGGCGGCTATGCGGCGCTGATGGGCGCGGTGCGCCGGCCAGAGCTCTACAAGAGCGTCGTCGCGATCGCCGGCGACGCCGATCTGGTCGAGAGCATCGCCTTCTCGAAGACCGAGGACGGCTCCGACAGCGAGGCCTACGACTATTGGCGCAAGGTCATCGGCGATCCGGCCGTCGACCGGGAAATGATGCAGCGGGCCTCGCCGGCCCTGCGCGCGGCGGAAATCAACGCGCCCGTACTGCTGATCCATGGCGACAAGGACGTCATCGTCGCGCCCAAGCAGTCGCGGATCATGGCCGCGGCCCTGCGTCGGGCTGGAAAGAGCGTGGAGCACGTCGAACTGCGCGACGTCGGCCACCGCAATTGGGAACAGGAAACCTACGAGACCGTCCTGACCAGGACGGTCGAGCACCTGGCCAGGACGCTCGACGCCTGAACCTGCGCCGGAAACCTTGGAACGGGAGAATAAACCGGCGGACAACTTGACCTTGTCCGCCGCCACGCTCTAGCTGGCCCCGTGAAACGGGGGTTTCGAGTTCGATGATTTCGCGTCGTGACGTCATGGGGGGCGTCGTGGGGGGCGCCTTTGGGGCGTCGGCTATCCTGTCGGCCTGGAGTGCGATGGCGGCGGACGCTCCGCAAGGACCGCCTACGCTCGACGAGCTGCTGAAGCCCTCGCGGGTGCGCAGCGCCGCCCTGTCGCCCAACGGCGAGAAGATCGCCCTGCTGGCGCTGCAGGACATCGACGGCAAGAAGATCGCCACGGTCACCTTCCTGAAGGCGGCCGATCCCGCCGATGGGCCCAAGACCATCCGCATCGGCTCGATCAATGTCGAGCGGATCGCCTGGGCCAATGACGAGCGGCTGCTGATCTGGATCAACAACAACAGCGTGGCCTCGTTCACCTCGACCGGCTCGCGGATCGGCGCCTCGTTCGGCGGCCTGTCGGTGCGCCGGATCCTGGCGATCAATGTCGGCGGCGGCGACGAGGTCGTGCTGTTCGGCAACAAGCGCATCAAGCTGCGCGAGAACTTCGACCTCGGCTATGTCGTCGACATGCTGCGCGACGACCCGCGCCACGTGCTGATGGCGGTGTGGGAAATGACCCGCGACGCCCTGGGCGTCTACAAGGTCGACGTCTACACCGGCGAGGCCGAGCTGGTGGAATACGGCGGCGCCACCACCCGCGGCTGGGACGTCCAGGACGGCCGGCCAGTGCTGCGCTACGACTTCAACAATCGCGGCTCGGTGCTGTCGCTGTACGGCCGCCCGCCCGGCGACGACAAGTGGACCTTCATCCGCAAGATCCGCCGCAGCGAGTGGGAGAAGCTGGATTTCGAGGTGCTGGGCGCCTCGCCCGAGCCAGGCATACTGTTGGTCGCCAACCGCCTGGAGGACGGCGAGGCCCGGATCCTGCGCAAGTTCGACCTGCGCACCTTGAGCTTCGGCGAGACCGTCTCCGAGCGTCTCGGCCGCGACCTGGAAGACGTGCTGATCGACGAGAAGGGCCGCTTCTTCGGCGCGCGCTACACCGACGACCGCGTCGTCTATCAGTTCGCCGATCCGAAGATGAACGCCCACTACAAGGCGATGAACGGTTTCTTCGGCAACGAGGCCAACGTCTATCTGACCGGCGCCAGCGCCGACGGCCAGCGCCTGCTGGCCTATGTCTACGGGCCGCGCATGCCCGGCTCGTTCTTCTTCTACGACAAGCAGGCCAAGCGCTTCGAGGCGCTGGGCGAGCGCCAGCCGTGGCTGACCGAGGCGCGCCTGGCGCCGATGGAGACCCTGGATGTCGCCACCCGCGACGGCGTCAAGCTGCGCGCCTACCTGACCCGGCCGCTGAAGCCCGGCCCCCATCCGCTGGTGGTGCTGCCGCACGGCGGGCCGGAGATCCGCGACAGCGTCGAGTTCGACCTCTTCGTCCAGAGCTTCGCGGCCCAGGGCTGGGCGGTGCTGCAGGTCAATTTCCGCGGCTCGTCCGGCTATGGCCGCGCCTTCGTCGAGGCCGGCCGGCGACGTTGGGGCGACCGCATGCAGGAGGACATCGAGGACGCCGTCGACCAGGTGATCAAGGCCGGCGGCGTGGCCCCGGGCAAGGTCGCCATCTGCGGCGCCAGCTACGGCGGCTACGCGGCCCTGATGGGCGCGGTGCGCAAGCCAGGGCTCTACAAGGCCGCCGTGTCGATCGCCGGGGTCAGCGACCTGCCCGACATGCTGGCCTATGAGCGCGAGGACGGCGACGACTCCCCGTCCTACAAGTACTGGGTCGAGACCATCGGCGATCCGTCCAAGGACAAGGCCATGCTGGAAGCCGCCTCGCCGGCTCGCAACGCCGCCAAGGTCGCCGTTCCGGTGCTGCTGATCCACGGCGCCGACGACTGGATCGTGCCGCCGCGGCAGTCGCGGATCATGGCCAAGGCCCTGCGCGACGCCGGCAAGACCGTGCAGCATGTCGAGCTGCGCGACATCGGCCACCGCAACTGGGACGAAGCCGCCTTCAAGGCGGTGCTGAACCCCGCCATCGCCCACCTGAAGACGGCTTTCGCCTGAAGGCGGCGATCGCCGCACCCCTGTAATTGCAAAGCTTGCGAAAACTCGCGAGTGTGCCGACGCGCGGATCGTATCGGTTCGCGCCTGTATCCAGTCGCGACCGGGGGGCCGCCGCTTTGCTTACTCGACGTCACGTGATGGCGGCCGCCTCGGCGGCGCCGCTGCTCATCGATCGCGCCCTGGCCGGCGACGACAAGACGGCCAGGGTCGCGCCGGTTCCACACAGCATCGACGACCTGCTGAAGCCGCCGGTCATGCTGGACGTCGCGCTGTCGCCGGACGGCACGCGGCTGGCCTTCCTGGTCGAGCGCCGGCTCGGCGACAACAAGCGCGACCTGCAGCTCGTCTATCGACGGACCGTGGAGACCGAGGCGCCGAAAGGCCCGATCAGCCTGGGCGACTACGCCGGTGAAAAGATCGTCTGGGCCAATGACGAGCGGCTGCTGGTCTGGCTGCGGCGAGAGTTCGTACTGACCTCCGGGAGCGGGCAGAACAGCATCGTAGGCTCCTACGCTGGAACCCTCGCGGGCCGACGGATCGTGGCGATCGGCGAGAACGGCGCCAATCCCATGCTGCTGCTCGCCCGAAAGGAAGACGGCCCCATCTGGATGGGCGACCGGGGCGAGGTGGTCGACATGATGATCGATGACCCGCGACACATACTGATGCCATCGGGAACCGGCCTGATGAAGGTCGACATCGTGACCGGCGCGACCGAGGAATTCGAGCGGGGAACGTCCGACACCGTGGGCTGGGTGACCCAACGGGGCGTCCCCCTCATCCGCTACGACACCAACAACACCGGCTCCAAGATCGCGGTGATGGTCCGCCCCCCCGGCGCGAAGGAATGGAAACGCTACCGCACCATCCGCCGCGACGAACGCTACGAGTCGCCGGAACTGCGCTTCATCGCCCCCACGGCCGAGCCCGGCAAGCTGCTGGTGCTCGACAACGACGAGACCGCCGACCTGCCGGCGATCCGGCTGTTCGACACCCGGACCATGACCATGGGCGAGGTGTTCGCCCACCACAACAAGCGCCCGATCACCGGCCTGTTCATGGACGACGAGAACCGGCCGATCAGCATCAGCGTCAGCGACGACCGGGCCAAGGACTGGTTCGTCGACCCCGACCTGGCGGGCCACTACGAGCGGGTCGTGGCGACCTTCGACAAGACCGAAAGCGTCAGCCCCTACGAGGTCAGCCGCGACCGCAAATGGCTCGTCTTCGCAGTCAGCGGACCGCGCAATCCCGGGGCCTTCTGGCTGTACGACGTCACGCGCGGCTCCCTGAAGTTCCTGGCCGACCGCCAGCCCTGGCTGAAAGCCGAACGCCTGGCGCCGATGGAAGCGCTGCGGGTCGAGACCCGGGACGGCGCGACCATCACCGCCTACCTGACCACGCCGATCACCCCGTCCGACAAGCCGCGCCCGCTTGTGGTGCTGCCGCACGGCGGACCGGAAATCCGCGACACCCTGTCGTTCGACGTCTTCGTCCAGGCCTTCGCGGCCCAGGGCTGGATGGTGCTGCAGCCCAATTTCCGCGGCTCAAGCGGCTATGGCCGCGCCTTCGCCGACAAGGGCCGCCGCCACTGGGGCGACCTGATGCAGGCCGACGTCGAGGATTGCGTGGCCAAGGTCCTGGCCTCGGGCGCGGTCGATCCCAGCAAGGTGGCGATCTATGGCATGAGCTACGGCGGCTATGCCGCCCTGATGGGCGCGGTGCGCAAGCCCGACCTCTACAAGGCCGTGGTCTCGGTGTCCGGCGACGCGGAACTCTCCAAGACCCTGTCCTTCGCCCGCCAGCAGGAGGGCTACGATTCCGACGCCTACGCCTATTGGATCCGGACCATCGGCGATCCAAAGACCGACAAGGCCATGCTGGCCGAGGCCTCGCCCGCCCTGCGCGCCGGCGATATCAAGGCGCCGGTGCTGCTGATCCACGGCGTCGACGACACCATCGTCGGCGTCGATCAGTCGCGGATCATGGCCAAGGCCCTGAACGCGGCCGGCAAGCCCTGCGAACTGGTCGAACTGAAGGGCGTCGGCCACAAGGAATGGACCGACGGGGTGACCAAGATGGTCATGGAGAAGGCCATCGCCCACATCGGCAAGGCCTTCGCCTGACGCTTAAGACCGCATCGAGCCCGTCTCCATGAACCGCTGGTGCCACGACAGCGCCTCGCCCGGCAGGGTGGGGGTCTGGCGGCCGTAGGCGCCGGCCTGGGCGCGCTGGAAGTAGTCCTCCAGACCCGGGCGGAAGTCGGGGTGGGCGCAGTTGTCGATGATCACCCGGGCCCGCTGCTTGGGCGACAGACCGCGCAGGTCGGCCAGGCCCTGCTCGGTGACGATCACCTGGACGTCCTGGTTGATGTGGTCGACATGGCTGACCTGCGGGACGATGGCCGAGATCTTGCCGCCCTTGGCCGTCGACGGGGTCATGAAGATCGACACATAGGCGTTGCGGGCGAAGTCGCCCGAGCCGCCGATGCCGTTCTGGATGCGCGAGCCCATGACATGGGTCGAGTTCACCGCGCCGTAGATGTCGGCCTCGATCAGGCCGTTCATGGCGATGCAGCCCAGGCGCCGGATCAGCTCGGGATGATTGGAGATCTCCTGCGGCCGCAGGATCATCTTGCCCCTGAAGCTCTGCATATCGGCGTTGAGGCCGGCCGCCGCCTCGGGGCTCAGCGAGAAGGCCGTGGCCGAGGCCATGCGCAGCTTGCCGGCCGCCAGCAGATCGAGCATGCCGTCCTGGATCACCTCGGTATAGGCGGTCATGTTCTCGAACCGGGCGTCGACCAGGCCGGTCAGCACGGCGTTAGCGATGTTGCCCACGCCTGACTGCAGCGGCAGCAGGGAAGGGGGCAGGCGGCCCATCTTCACCTCGTGGGCGAAGAACTCCAGCAGATGGCCGGCGATCGCCAGGGCCGAGGCGTCGGGCGCGGCGAAGGGCAGGTTGCGGTCCGGCGCGTCGGTCTCGACCACGGCGACCACCTTGGCCGGATCGACCCGAAAATACGCCTCGCCGATGCGGTCGTCGGGCCTGACCAGCGGGATCGGCACGCGGTTCGGGGGCAGGGCGGTGCCGTAATAGATGTCGTGCATCCCCTCCAGCGCCGGATTCTGCCAGGCGTTGACCTCGAGGATGATCTTCGAGGCGCGGTCGAGCCAGGTCTTGTTGTTGCCCACCGAGGACGACGGGATCAGCGAGCCGTCGGCGCGGATCCCGGCGATCTCGACCACGGCGGTGTCGAGCGGACCAAGAAACCCCTGCCAGGCCATCGGGGCCACTTGGCTGAGGTGCATGTCGAAATACTCCATCTCGCCGCGATTGATCTTCTCGCGGGCGATGGGGTCGGAATTGTAGGGCAGGCGGAACTCGACGCCGTCGCTCTTGGCCAGGGCGCCGTCCAGCTCGGGACCGGTCGAGGCGCCGGTCCAGACCTTCACGCGGAAGGGATCGCCGGCGGCGTGGGCCGCCTCCATCCGCTCGGCCAGGGCCATCGGCACGGCCTTGGGATAGCCCGAACCGGTGAAGCCGCTCATGCCGACGGTCGAGCCCGGCTCGATCAGGCCAGCGGCGTCCTGGGCGCTCATGGTCCTGGCGGCCAGGCCCGGATGGGCGATGCGGGGGTTGGTCATCGGTCTCTCCCTGCGGCCGACCGGCGCGCGAGGGGAGGTCCGCCGGGACCGGCGGCCGCGAACCTAGACCAAACGCCCCAGGCCCTCACCTACGTAAATACCCGTAACGAAAAGGTTTTCGCCGAACGACGCTATCGTCCGCAGCTGGGGCAGGCGGGATCCGCGCCGATCCGGACCGTGCGGGTCTCGGCCGCCAGGGCGTCGTAGATCAGCAGCCGCCCGGACAGCGGCTGGCCGGCGCCGGCGATGACCTTGACCGCCTCCAGCGCCATCATCGACCCGATGACGCCCGCCAGCGCCCCGACCACCCCGACCAGGGCGCAGGTCTCGGCGTCCGGCGGAACCTCGGGCACCAGGCAGCGGTAGCAGGGCTGGCCGTGGAACACCCCGACCTGGCCGGTCCAGCGCCCCAGGGCCCCGCTGACCAGGATCTTGCCCTCGGCCAGGCACGCGTCGCTGACGGCGAAGCGGGTGGAGAAGTCGTCGGTGCCGTCCAGCACGATGTCGTAGCCGCGCACGATCTCACGGGCGTTGGTCTCGTCGAGCCAGACGGCGTGGGGCACGACCGTGACGTTGGGATTGAGGGCCGCCAGATGATCGGCGGCCGCCTCGACCTTGGGCTTGCCGACATCGGCCTCGGCGTAGAGCACCTGACGCTGCAGGTTCGACAGCGACACCGCGTCGGCGTCCGCGAGACCAATCGTCCCCACGCCGGCGGCGGCCAGGTAGAGGGCGGCGGGCGCGCCCAGGCCCCCGGCGCCGACCAGCAGAACCCTGGCGGCCTTCAGCTTCTGCTGCCCCGGTCCGCCGATCTCGCGCAGCACCAGATGGCGGGCGTAGCGCTCGACTTCGCGTTCCGAAAAGCTCATGGCGCTTGACCCTCCAGGCCGGCCTCGCCACATGCGAAGCCATGCAAAGCTCGAACTCGTTCCCCGACTGGCACGGCACCACCATTCTCGCGGTGCGCAAGAACGGCCAGACCGTGATCGCCGGCGACGGACAGGTCTCCATGGGGCCAACCGTCGTCAAGGGCAACGCCCGCAAGGTGCGCCGCCTGGCCGGAGGCGCGGTCGTCGCCGGCTTCGCCGGGGCCACGGCCGACGCCTTCACCCTGATCGAGCGGCTGGAAGCCAAGCTCGAGCAGTATCCCAACCAGCTGGCCCGGGCCTGCGTCGACCTGGCCAAGGACTGGCGCACCGACCGCTACCTGCGCCGCCTCGAGGCCATGCTGCTAGTGGCCGACAAGGACGCGATCTACACCGTCACCGGCGTCGGCGACGTGCTGGAACCGGGCGAGAGCCCTGGCGGTGGAGCCGTGGCGGCCATCGGCTCGGGCGGCAACTACGCGCTCGCCGCGGCCAAGGCGTTGATCGACCAGGACCTGACGGCGGAAGAGATCGCCCGGCGTGCGATGGCGATCGCCGCCGAGATCTGCGTCTACACCAACGGCAACCTGACCGTGGAGGGGTTGTAGCTCCCTTTCTTCGTCATCCCGGAAAGCGCGCAGCGCTTATCCGGGACCCAGGGGACTGGGCTCGGCGACATGGTTGACCGCCTCTGCGGGCTGCCGGCGCAATGCGGGCCGCCCCTGGGTCCCGGCTCTTCGCTTCGCTAGGGCCAGGATGACGGATTAAGGTGCGGCAGGAGGCCCTGACCATGCTCAAGCTGTTGCCGCCCGCCTTGATCGCCATCGCCCTGGCCGCCCCCGCGCTCGCCCAGGACATCTCCGCCGCCCCGGTCGAGGCCGCCGAGCGCGCCTTCGCCGCCGACGGCCTGGCCCTGGGGATCAAGGGCTCGTTCCTGCGGCACATGGCCGACGACGCCATCGTCTTCGCCCCCGGCCCGGTCAACGCCCGTGAATTCTACGAGAAACGGCCAAGGACCAACGAACCCAAGCTCTTCTGGTGGCCCCAGAAGGTGGTGATCGCCCGCTCCGGCGACCTTGGCCTGTCGCTGGGCCCCTGGAGCATCGACGACAAGCGCGGCGGCTACTACGCCACCATCTGGCGCAAGGGCGCGGACGGCGTATGGAAGTGGGTCTATGACGGCGGGGCGCAGGCTGATCCCGGCAAGGCTCCCGGTCCCGACGCCGCCGCCCAGGCCGGTCCGCTCGCGCCCGCCGGCGCGGAATCCCAGGCCAAGGGCTTCGAGGAAGCCCGCGCCGCCGAAGCGGCCCTGACCTCGGCGGCCGCGACCGACGCCCCGGTCGCCTACAAGAGCGTTCTGACGGACGACGCCTGGCTGCTCGGCCCGAAAGAGACCAAGGCTCTTGCCGGAAACGATCTTTCCGCCCGCCTGGCCCTGCGTCCGGCCGCCATCGCGCTGCGCCCGCAAGGCGGTGGCGCGTCCGGCGCCGGCGACCTCGTCTGGACCCACGGCGAAGCCAGTTGGAGCGGACCGGATAACAAACCCGTGGCGGCGCACTATATGCACGTCTGGCAAAGGCGCGCCGAAGGTTGGCGCCTGATCTTCGAGACCCTGATCAACGACACATGACCGAGTTCTCCCCCCGCGAAATCGTCTCCGAACTGGATCGCTTCATCGTCGGCCACGCCGAGGCCAAGCGCGCCGTCGCCGTGGCCCTGCGCAACCGCTGGCGCCGCCGCCGCACGCCGGCCGACCTGCAGGACGAGATCACCCCCAAGAACATCCTGCTGATCGGCCCCACGGGCGTCGGCAAGACCGAGATCGCCCGGCGCCTCGCCCGCCTGGCCCAGGCTCCGTTCCTGAAGGTCGAGGCCACCAAGTTCACCGAGGTCGGCTATGTCGGCCGCGACGTCGACCAGATCGTCCGCGACCTGGTCGAAAGCGCGCTGGGCATGGTCCGCGACAAGCGGCGCGCCGGCGTGAAGGCCAAGGCCGAAGCGGCCGCCGAGGACCGTATCCTCGACGCCCTGACCGGTCCCGGCGCCACCGCCGCCCGCGACAGCTTCCGCAAGAAGCTGCGGGCCGGCGAGCTAGACGACAAGGAGATCGAGCTGCAACTGGCCGACAGCGGCGGCGGCGGCATGTTCGAGATCCCCGGCCAGCCGGGCGCCTCGGTGCTGAACCTGTCGGAAATGATGAAGTCGTTCGGCGGCGGCCGCACCAAGACCCACAAGACCACGGTCTCGGGCGCCTGGGCCCCGCTGATCGCCGAGGAGAGCGACAAGCTGCTCGACCAGGAGGCCCTCACCCAGGAGGCCCTGTCCCTGGCCGAGAACCACGGCATCGTCTTCCTCGACGAGATCGACAAGGTCGCCAGCTCGTCGCAGCGCTCGGGCGCCGACGTCTCCCGCGAAGGGGTTCAGCGCGACCTGCTGCCGCTGATCGAGGGCACGACGGTGTCGACCAAGTACGGGCCGGTGAAGACCGACCACATCCTGTTCATCGCCTCGGGCGCCTTCCACGTGGCCAAGCCCAGCGACCTGCTGCCGGAGCTGCAGGGCCGCCTGCCGATCCGCGTGGAGCTGAAGGGCCTGTCGCGCGACGACATGCGCCGCATCCTCACCGAGCCGGAAGCCAATCTGCTGCGCCAGCACCAAGCGCTGATGGCCACGGAAGGCCTGACGCTGGTCTTCACCGACGAGGCCATCGACGCCCTGGCCGACGCCGCCGTGGCCGTGAACGGCTCGGTCGAGAACATCGGCGCCCGTCGCCTCCAGACCATCCTGGAAAAGGTGGTCGAGGAGATCAGCTTCTCGGCCGCGGATCGCGGCGGCGAGACCGTCACCATCGACGCGGCCTATGTGAAGGAACGGGTCGGGGCCCTGGCGGCCAATGCGGACCTTAGCCGGTATATTCTCTAAAATCCCTCTCCCCTTGCGGGAGAGGGTGGCCTCCGAAGGAGGTCGGGTGAGGGGTCGACAGACCTGTCCGCTGCGACGGCGGATCGACCGGGCGCGACCTCAACCTTCTGAGAGACCCCTCATCCGACGGTCTTCGACCGCCACCTTCTCCCGCAAGGGGAGAAGGAACACGGAACGAAGAAAGGCCCGGGCGTCGCCGTCCGGGCCGAAAGTCAGAGGGGACTTACTAGGGGGATACGGGGATGTAATGCGCATGGCCGCGCTTTCGTTCCACAACCCCTGCGACATTAAGTCTTTGTTCTCAAACCGCCCCGACGGCACGGCTCGGTAAACGGCTCTTAACCAAACCGGCCCACAAGATCGCTCCGTACGACTCTGGAGTGGTTCATGGCGCGAGTGGCGCGGCGATCGAATGTGGAGCTGGTCTGGGAGGCGGTCCGCTACGGCTGGGCGCAACCCTGGACGGCCCGGTTCCGGGGCGGCGTGCTGGCCGTGCTGGGCGCTGGCCTGTTGCTGTCGCTGGCCACCTATGACGCGGCCGACCCCAGCTTCAACGCCGTCAGCAGCGCGCCCGCGACCAACGCCCTGGGCGGAGCCGGCGCCATGGTGGCCGACGTCGTCGTGCAGTCGCTGGGCCTGGCCGGCTGGATCGCCGCGATCATGATGCTGGTCTTCGGCCTGGCGCGCACCGCCCAGCCCGACCCCGACGCCCACCGCAAGGAACTGCGGGTGCGCGCCGGCGTCGGCGTGGCCGGCCTGCTGGCCCTGGCCGGCTTCCTGACCATCCTGGCGCCGCCCGCCGTCTGGCCGCTGGCCAAGGGCCTGGGCGGCTTCTGGGGCGACGGCCTCTTGAACCTGATCGGCGGCATCTTCGGCTTCGCCCACATTCCCGGCGCGCGGATCATCGCCGCCCTGCTGCTGCTGGTCGGGGCCGTGGTCGGTGTCGGCTACGCCCTGGGCGTCCGCCGCGTCGATCCCGAGAGCCTGATGGCCCTGATCGCCCGCCTGACCGCGCCGCGTGAACGCGCCGCGCGCCAGCCCGAGCCCGAACCCGCCCGCGCGCCCCGCGCCAAGGCCGCCGCCGCGCCCCGCCGCGCCGTGCGCGACGCCATCGAGGCGATCGACGACCAGCCGGCCCCGACCCAGCGTCGCGGCGCGCGTGCGCCCGCCCCGGCGGAAGACGACGCCGGCGATGTCGCCGCCCCGCCCCAACCCGCGCCCCGCGCCGCCAAGGCCGCTCGCCCGGCCCCGCCGCCGGTGGACGACGAGGACGACTTCGCCCCCAGCTTCGACGCCCGCCCCCTGGCCATCCGCCAGCCCAAGGCCCCGGCCGCGACCAGCAACCGCGAACTGCGAGAGCAGCAGAAGACCTTCGACTTCGAGGAGGACGAAGACGGCTTCCAGCTGCCGGAACTGGCCATGCTGGCCAAGTCCAAGCCGCGCTCGGCGGAATTCGACGAAGGCGCCCTGCGCCAGAACGCCCGCCTGCTGGAAAGCGTGCTGGCCGAGTTCGGGGTGAAGGGCCAGATCGACCAGATCCGCCCAGGCCCGGTCGTCACGATGTACGAACTGGTCCCGGCCCCAGGCGTGAAGACCGCCCGCGTCGTTGCGCTCGCCGACGACATCGCCCGCTCGATGAGCGTGATCTCGTGCCGCGTGGCCGTGGCCCAGGGCCGCAACGCCATCGGCATCGAAATGCCCAACCAGCGTCGCGAGACCGTCTATCTGCGCGACCTGCTGTCGAGCGCCGACTACGACAAGGCCAGCTCGATCCTGCCCATGGCGCTGGGCGAAACCATCGGCGGCGAGCCCTACATCGCCGACCTGGCCAAGATGCCCCACCTGCTGATCGCCGGCACCACCGGCTCGGGCAAGTCGGTCGGCGTCAACGCCATGATCCTGTCGATCCTCTACAAGCTGCCGCCCGAGAAGTGCCGCTTCATCATGATCGACCCGAAGATGCTGGAACTGTCGGTCTACGACGGCATCCCGCACCTGCTGGCGCCGGTCGTGACCGATCCGAAGAAGGCCGTCGTGGCGCTGAAGTGGACCGTCCGCGAGATGGAGGACCGCTATCGCCGCATGTCCAAGATCGGCGTGCGCAACATCGGCGGCTACAACGAGAAGGCCAACGAGGCCCTCGAAAAGGGCGAGCACTTCGAGCGGACCGTGCAGACGGGCTTCGACGACGCCGGCCGCCCGATCTACGAGACCGAGCAGATCCGCCCCGAGGCCATGCCCTACCTGGTCGTGGTCATCGACGAGGTGGCCGACCTGATGATGGTGGCCGGCAAGGACATCGAAGGCGCCGTCCAGCGCCTGGCCCAGATGGCCCGCGCCGCCGGCATCCACCTGATCATGGCCACCCAGCGCCCGTCGGTCGACGTCATCACCGGCACCATCAAGGCCAACTTCCCGACCCGGATCAGCTTCCAGGTCACCTCCAAGATCGACGCCCGCACCATCCTGGGCGAGCAGGGCGCCGAGCAGCTGCTGGGCCAGGGCGACATGCTCTACATGGCCGGCGGCGGCCGCATCACCCGCCTGCACGGCCCGTTCGTGTCCGACGGCGAGGTCGAGGCCGTGGCCAAGTTCCTGCGCGATCAGGGCATTCCCCAGTACCTGGAGGAAGTCACCGCCGGCGGCGACGAGGAGCAGGAAGAGGCCATCGAGGGCGCTTTCGCCGGCGAGGGCGGGGCCAACGACCTCTACGACCACGCCGTGGCCGTGGTCACCCGCGACCGCAAGGCCTCGACCAGCTACATCCAGCGCCGCCTGCAGATCGGCTACAATCGCGCAGCCTCCTTGATGGAGCGGATGGAGAAGGAGGGCGTGGTCGGCGCCGCCAACCACGCCGGCAAGCGCGAGATCCTCGCGCCGCCGCCACCGCCTCTTTGATCCCTCTCCCCTTGCGGGAGAGGGTGGCCTCCCAGAGGGAGGTCGGGTGAGGGGTCTCTCAGATCTCAAAACCGCTAGCGGCGGTCAGGCCGGGTGGAGCGTCTCATGTCTGAGAGACCCCTCATCCGGCGCCTATCGGCGCCACCTTCTCCCGCAAGGGGAGAAGGATCCGAACGAAACCTCCCCGCCGACGTTCTCCCCAGCCCCAACCTGAACGGCCCTTCATCGCAGCGCCGGAAAACGGCCGCGCCATGGCCTTTCCCGCGACGCGCGCACAGGGCAAAGGTGGAGTTGAAGGAGTTCGCATGACCCAGACGACCGATCAGAACCGTCGATCCCTGCTCGCCGCCGGCGGCGCGGGCCTGCTGGCCGCCGTGATCGGCGCGCCCGCTTTCGCCCAGACGCTGTCGGACGAAGACAAGGCGCTGATCGCCAAGGCCACGGCCTATATCCAGGGCCTGTCCAACGCCAAGGGCCGCTTCGTGCAGACCGATCCGCGCGGCGTGACCACCCAAGGCACCCTGTGGCTGCAGCGCCCCGGCAAGGCGCGGTTCGAATATGACGGTCCGGGCGGCCTGCTGGTCGTCAGCAACGGCAGCAACGTCAACATCTTCGACAGCCGGCTGAAGACCTTCGAGAGCTATCCGCTCAGCCGCACGCCACTGGCCCTGCTGCTGGCGCGCGAGGTTCGCCTGGATCGCGGCGTGAAGATCACCGGCGTGCGCAAGCTGGCCGACGGCTTCACGATCGTCGCTCAGGACGCCCGCCGCCAGACCCTGGGCCGCCTGGAGATGAACTTCAGCAACGAACCCGAGCTGATCGGCTGGACCATCAGCGACGTGAAGGGCGGCCAGACCCGCGTGCGCCTGTCGGGCCTGGAAAAGGTCGGCGCGATCGACTCGAAGTTGTTCGTCCTGACCGATCCTCGCCGCAGGGTGGGCAAGGGACCGACCGGATAAGGGCGCGTTTGTGACATTCTCACAACATGCAAGTCTGAAGCGCTTTTTCCCTTGAACTAAAAATTTCGACGTGGCACTTTTACCACGCATGGCGATGAGCGCCCGACCCGCTCTTCGCAAACCGTGCCGGATCTATCCCCTCCCGGCGGCGGCATGAGAGACCTGACTTTCGCCCGGACGCCTCGTGCGCCCGGGCGTTTTTCTTTGTGGTATGGCCAAGGCGAGGGTAGGGGAGCGGCATGCGCCTCCGTATCGCCACCTGGAACGTCAATTCCGTCCGCCTGCGCGCCGAACAGGCCGCCCGCTTCGTCGACGAAGCCGCGCCCGATGTCCTGTGCATTCAGGAGATCAAGTGCCAGGAGGGCGAGTTTCCGCGCGAGGCCTTCGAGGCCATGGGCCTGCCGCACCTGAAGATCATGGGCCAGAAGGGCTGGCACGGGGTGGCCATCGCCTCGCGCCTGCCGATCGAGGACGCGCCGACCCTGATGAACTGCCGCGAGGGCCATGCCCGCTGCGTGGCGGTGAAGGTGGCCGGCGTCGAGATCCAGAACTTCTACATCCCGGCCGGCGGCGACCTGCCCGACCGGGTCGCCAACCCGAAGTTCGACCACAAGCTCGATTTCTACGAAACCCTGACGGCCGCTCTGAAGAAGCGCGACCCCAAGGATCCGCTGATCGTCACCGGCGACCTCAACATCGCGCCCGGCGAAAACGACGTCTGGAGCCACCGCCAGATGCTGAAGGTGGTCAGCCATACCCCGGCCGAGCTCGAGGCCTTCGACGCCTTCATCAAATCGATGGACCTGCTGGACCTGCCGCGCCTGGCCACGCCCGAGCCGGAAAAGCTGTTTTCCTGGTGGAGCTACCGCGCCGCCGACTTCCGCAAGTCCAACCGCGGCCTGCGCCTGGACCACATCCTGGCCAGCCCCGGCCTGCGCGACGCGGCGATCATCGACGGCAAGGTCTCCTCGCGCGTCCACGACAACGTGCGGGAGTGGGAGCGTCCGAGCGACCACGCGCCGGTGACGGCGGATCTGAAGCTGTAAGAACGACCCTCTCCCGGAGGGAGAGGGAGGGGCCCGCGCGAAGCGTGGGAGGGTGAGGGGTTACGAGGTTTGACGTCGTGCCGGCACGCCGTCTTCAGTCCCTAACCCCTCATCCGACCTGCTTCGCAGGCCACCTTCTCCCTATGGGAGAAGGATTATTCAGAGGCCGGCGCCAGTTCCGGCAGGTCGAACTTCAGCCAGACGGCCTTGTCCTTGAGGGTCGACTTGACCCAGTCGGCGTGCATCGCGCGTTCGGCGTCGGTCGAGCGGAAGGGCAGGGGGCGCGGGCGGGCGCCGTAGCCGCCGGCGCGGGCGGCGCTGACGGCGTTCACCGCCACGGCGTGGGTCAGTTCGAGGGCGCGTTCCTTGCCGCCCTGCAGTTCGAGATAGACCTCGGCCAGCAGGTGGGAGTCGATCAGCGCCCCGTGCTTGTCGCGGCTGTCGAGGCTGATCTTGAAACGCTTACAGAGCGCGTCGAGCGAGTTGTACATGCCCGGGAAGCGCTTCTTGGCCATGGCCAGGGTGTCGACCCAGCGCTCTTCGGGCAGCGGGGCGCGGCCGCACTTCTCCAGCTCGAAATTGACGAAGCTGCGGTCGAACGCGGCGTTGTGGGCCACGACGACGCTGTCGCCGACGAATTCCAGGAACTTGTCGGCGATCTCGTGGAACTTCGGCTTGCCGGTCAGGAAGGCGGCCGACAGGCCGTGCACCTTCTCGGCCTCGGCCGGCATGTCGCGCAGCGGGTCGCAATATTCGTGGAACGAGCGGCCGGTGGGCATGAAGTCCACCACCTCGATGCAGCCGATTTCGACCAGGCGGTCGCCCGTCTTCGGATCGAAGCCGGTGGTTTCGGTGTCGAGGATGATTTCCCGGGCCATCGCCCTTCAATGGGCCGCTTCGAGTCCCGCATCAAGCGGAGGCGGGCGTTCTCAACAGGGTCAGGATGTCGCGCACCTGGTCCTCGGCGGCCTGCAAGCCTTGGCCGGTATCGATCACGAAGTCGGCGCGGGCGCGCTTTTCCGCGTCAGGCAACTGGCGGGCGAGGATCGCCTCGAACTTTTCCGCGGTCATGCCCGGCCGGGCCAGCACCCGCTCGCGCTGGATATCGGCGGGGGCGCTGACCACCACCACCTTGTGGACGTTCTTTTGGCCGCCGGTCTCGTAGAGGAGAGGGACGTCCAGCACGACGATGTCATGCCCATCCGCCTGCGCCTTCTCGAAGAAACCGATGCGATGGGCGCCGACCAGCGGGTGGACGATGGCTTCCAGCTTCTCCAGCGCCTCGGGATCGCCGACGACCTGGGCGCTGAGCCGCGCACGGTCGATCGCGCCGTCCACGACCACGCCCGGAAAAGCCGCCTCGACCGGCCCGACGGCCGCACCACCCACAGAATAGAGCGCATGCACGGCGGCGTCGGAATCATAGACCGGCGCGCCCTGGGCCTCGAACATCTTGGCCGTGGTCGATTTGCCCATGCCGATGGAGCCGGTGAGGCCAAGGATGATCACGTCGCCGAGGCTCCCAGATGCGCCAGGGCGATGGCGCGAACGTCCACGTCGGCCGGCGGGGCCCGGCCGAAGAAGGCCTCGAACGACGGCACGGCCTGCAGCAGCAGCATTTCCAGGCCGTCCACGGTCGCGCGCCCGGCGGCCTGCGCGCGTTGCAGGAACTCGGTGCGCAGCGGCTTGTAGACCATGTCCATCACCACGCAGCCTTGCGGGGTCAGGGAAAGATCTGCGGCCGGACCTTCGCCGCCGCCAAGGCCCAGCGAAGTGGCGTTGATCACCAGGCCGGCGTCGGCCAGCAAGGCGGGGAGGGCGTCTTCCCCAGCGGCGGAGACCTTGTCCCCAAGCGCGTCTGCGACGGCCTGGGCCTTGGACACCGTACGGTTGACGATGCGCACGGCCGGCGCGCCGGCCAGCAGCAGGGCCGCCGCCGCGCCGCGCGCCGCACCGCCGGCGCCCAGGATCACGACGGGCGAAGCGCTCACGTCGAAGTCCGGCGCCTGCGCGGCGATAGCGCCCAGCAGGCCCGGGCCGTCGGTGTTGTCGGCGAAGATCGTGCCGTCGTCGCGAAACCGTAGCAGGTTGGCGGCGCCGGCCAGGCGGGCCAGATCGCTGGCCTCGTCGGCGCAGGCCAAGGCCCGCTCCTTGAAGGGAATGGTGACGTTGAGCCCACGGATCACCCCGCCGCGAAAACCGTTCACGAAGGTCTCGAACCGATCCTCGGCCGGGCCCATCGGCACATAGGCGCCGTCGATCCCGGCGGCCGCCAGCCAGGCGTTGTGCAGAATCGGGCTCATCGAATGGACGATCGGCTGGCCGCAGACGCCGGCCACCAGGGCCGCGCCCGTGATCGCCTGCCCGTGTTGAGAACTCATGCCTGGAGGGCTCCGTGCAGGCGCAGGAAGTCGAGCAGGCCGGTCATCGGCAGCCCGAGGATGGTGAAATAGTCGCCGTCGACGCGGTCGAACATCTGCAGGCCTTCGCCCTCCAGCATGTAACAGCCCACCGATGAGAGAATCTGCTCGCCGTTGCGCTCCAGATAGCCGTCGAGCCAGGCGTCGCTGAACGGCCGCACCGACAGCTTGGCGGTCTCGACCACCCGCCAGATCGGCCGGCCGTCGCGGGCGACGACGACGCCGGAATGCAGCTTGTGAACCTCGCCGCGCAGCTCCAGCAGCCGGGCGCGGGCTTCTTCCACCGTGCCGACCTTGTCGAACAGCCGGCCCTTCAGTTCCAGCGTCTGGTCCGAACCGATCACGAGGCCGGGCCGCTTGCCCGAGACCTTGACCGCCTTCATCTCGGCCAGGGCGTCGGCGACGTCGCGCGGACTGACCTCTTCGGCCAGCAGGCCGGCCTTGGCGCTCTCTTCATCCACACCGGCTGCGACGGCCTCGAACGGCACGCCGGCGTTCTTGAGGATCGTCTGGCGCGTCCAGCTGGTAGAAGCCAGCGTGATGGGAGGGCCGCTCATCCCAGCACCTCGACCTGGCCGCGGCCGCCCGACAGCAGGTTGATGATCGCCGCCGCCGTCTCTTCCACCGACCGGCGCGTAACGTCGATGATCGGCCAGCCGTTCTTCTCGAAGAGGCGACGGGCGGCGATGATCTCGGCCCGCACGCTGTCGGTGTCGATATAATCGCTCTCTCTATTCTCCTTGAGAGAGAGCAGGCGGTTGCGGCGGATCTGGATCAGCCGCTCGGGGCTGGTCATCAGGCCGACGATCAGGGTGTTCTTCAGTTCGAACAGCTGGTCGGGCGGCGGACGGCCCGGCACCAGCGGCACATTGGCCGCGCGCACGCCGCGATGGGCCAGATAAATGCAGGTCGGGGTCTTCGACGTGCGCGACACCCCCACCAGGATGACGTCGGCCTGGGTCAGGTCCTGGCCGCCCTGGCCGTCGTCGTGAGCGATGGCGTAGTCCAGCGCCTCGATGCGGTCGAAATAGTCGTTGTTCAGCGCGTGCTGCGCGCCCACGCGCGTGGAGATCTTGGCCCCCAGATAGCGCGACATGGCGCTGACCACCGGGTCCAGCGCGGCGATGCACGGCATTTCGAGCTTGCGGCAGCCTTCTTCCAGCGCCGCGCGCAGATTCGGGTCGATGATGGTGTGCATGACCACGCCCGGCGCGCCGGCGATCTCGTCGAGGGCGCGATCCAGCTGACGCGTGGAACGAACCAGCGCGTAGATGTGTTCGATGGGCAGGATGTCGGTGAAACGGGCGCAAACCGCGCGCGCCATGGCGTTGAGCGTCTCGCCCGTGGAGTCCGACACCAGGTGGATGTGGAAGTAGGTGGCGAACCGCGCGGTGTGGCGATCGGTCTCAGCCGAGGCGCCTTCCTGTGGATCGTCCGTTAAAGATTGCTTTACCACTCTGGGCGCCCTCTGGGGACAAGCGGGCGCCAAATACGCCCTGCCGCGGCGACGCGCCGCGCCCCTGTGATAAACGGCCTCATTGACGCCGGACAATCCCCAGCTTGAACCTGCCCTCCAGGACATGTGCCTGAGCGTTCGTCCACGCCTGTGGAAACTCCTAACAGATGGTTAATTTCGCTTTTACCAGCATCTGGGTTCCTTAGGGATTCCAGGGGCCTGGCGGTTTGTCCACGGAGTTCACAAGGTATGACCCCCATGTGGACCAAGCTTGGGCATACCGAGTAGGGCCTGTTGGACTCCTCCACACGGGCGGACTTATCCCCGTGTTGCACTTGCCCACCCCCTTCTTCCTACCTTTCTAAGAATCTTATTTTTAAGAAGAATAAGAGGGTACGGGGTCTCCCGGACTTGAGTGCGAAGGCTCGCCGGGATTTAACGCCGGTATGACGAGCGCCCCGATCCCGAAGTTTCTCTCCGTGCTGGCTGGCGAGACCGCCGAACGTCCCCCGGTCTGGTTCATGCGCCAGGCGGGACGGTACCTTCCCGAGTACCGCGCCGTGCGCGCCACCACCCCGGACTTCATCAGCTTCTGCCTGAACCCCGAAAAGGCGGCCGAGGTGACGCTGCAGCCGCTGCGTCGTTTTCCATATGACGCGGCCATCGTCTTCGCCGACATCCTGCTGATCCCCGGCGCCCTGGGCCAGAAGGTGTGGTTCGAGGCCGGCGAGGGTCCCAAGCTCGGCGAGCTACCCGATCTGGACGCCATGGCCGACAAGGTGGGCCAGGCGGGCGAGGCCCTGAAGGCCGTCGGCGAGACGCTGTCGCGGGTTCGCGCAGACATCGATCCCTCCAAGGCCCTGATCGGCTTCGCCGGAGCGCCCTGGACGGTGGCCACCTACATGATCGAGGGCGGCTCCAGCGATCGCTCGGGGGCGCGGACCTTCGCCTACCAACAAGCCGACAAGCTGGACCGCCTGATCCAGATCCTGGTCGACGCAACGGTGGATTACCTTGCCATGCAGGCCGCTTCCGGCGCCCAGGCGCTGAAGTTGTTCGAGAGCTGGGCCGAGGGCCTCTCCGAGCCGCTTTTCGAGCGCCTGGTGACCAGGCCGCACATCGCCATCGTCGAAGGGCTGCGCGCCCGCGGCGTGACCGTGCCGGTGATCGGCTTCCCCCGCGGGGCCGGAACGCTCGTCGAGGCCTACGCGCAGGCCGTGCCGGTGGACGGGGTGGCGCTCGACACCTCGGCCTCGGCGAAGCTGGGCCAGACGATCCAGAAGACCAAGACCATCCAGGGCGCCCTCGACCCGCTTCTGTTGCGGGCCGGCGGCGCGGCCCTGGACGAACGCGTCGACCAGATGCTCGCGCAGTGGGGACAGGGCCCCTATATCTTCAACCTGGGTCACGGCATTCTGCCCGACACGCCGATCGCTCATGTCGAGCAGGTGCTGAAGCGGGTGACCGGCCAGTGAGCCAGCAGAAGAACGGTCGCAAGATCGCCGTCGTCCTGTTCAACCTCGGCGGACCCGATCGTCAGGAGGCCGTGCGGCCGTTCCTGTTCAATCTGTTCCGCGATCCGGCGATCATCCAGGCGCCGTTCTTCGTCCGCTATCCGGTGGCGACCCTGATCTCGACCACCCGGGCCAAGCTTGCGCGCGCCAACTACGCCCTGATGGGCGGCGGCTCGCCCCTGCTGCCGGAGACGCGGAAGCAGGCGGCGGCGCTTGAGGCGGTGCTGGCGGAGCGTCTGCCCGGCGATACGGTCAAGACCTTCATCGCCATGCGCTATTGGGATCCGCTGACCGGCGAGACCGCCAAGGCCGTGAAGGCCTTCGCTCCCGACGAGGTGGTGCTGCTGCCGCTCTATCCGCAGTACTCGACCACGACGACGGCCTCGTCGCTGAACGCGTGGAAACGCGCATGGCGCAAGGTAACGGGTCGCGAAGGCCCGGGGCGGACGACGACCGTGTGCTGCTATCCGACGGCCGAAGGGTTCGTGCAGGCGCACGCGGATCTGATCCGCCAGGACTACCTCAAGGCCGGCGCGCCCAAGCCGGCGCGGATCCTGTTCTCGGCCCACGGCCTGCCGGAGAAGGTGATCATCGCCGGCGATCCCTACCAGCGTCAGGTCGAGGCCACGGCCGCCGCCGTCGTCGCCAAGCTGGGCGACATCCTGGGCGAGGGCGTCGACTGGAAGATCAGCTACCAGAGCCGCGTCGGCCCGTTGAAGTGGATCGGTCCGTCGACGGACGACGAGGTCAAGGCCGCGGCGCAGGCGGGCCTGGCCCTGGTGGTGGCCCCGATCGCCTTCGTCTCCGAACACATCGAGACCCTGGTCGAGCTCGACGTCGAATATCGCGAGCTGGCCTATGAGCACGGCGGCTCGATCTATGTCCGACCGCCGGCGCTGGGCGTGACGCCGGCGTTCATCGATTGTTTGGGGACTCTGGTCACCGAAGCCCTGTCGTCGGAGTCGTCGCAGATCTGCGGCGGCGACCGACCCTGCCCTGAAAGCTCTCACGGAGCCGCCGCGTGACCGACTTCCTGGTCGAGCATTTCAACCTGATCCGCGGCCTGCACATCCTGGCCGTGATCGCCTGGATGGCGGGGATGCTCTACCTGCCGCGCCTCTACGTCTATCACACCGGCGCTACGCTCGGCTCGGAGATGGACGCGACCTTCAAGGTCATGGAGCGCCGGCTGCTGCGGGGGATCATCAATCCGGCGATGGTCGCGGCCCTGATCTTCGGCCTCGGCCTGATCATGGCCGACGGCGCGATCCGCGGCTGGGACTTTCTGCTGAAGCCCTGGATGCTGGCCAAGCTGGCCGGGGTGTTCTTCCTGTTCGGCTGGCACGGCTTCCTGTCGAAGGCCCGCAAGCAGTTCGAGGCCGGCCAGAACAAGCGCTCGGAAAAGTTCTGGCGCGCCACCAACGAGCTGCCCTTCGTGGCGGCGATCGTCATCGTGCTGTCGGTGACGACCAAGTACCTGAACTAGCGGGAAGGGGGCCTGGCCCCCGCGTTCTCCCACCTTCATCCTCAGCCAGGATGACGAGCGCCCACAGGACGGCTCCGGTAGCGCTTGACCCCGGGGCCGCCTTGTGGTTCCCGTCTTGGTCAGACGTTGCGGCCATACCGCAGCGTTCCCGCCTTTCACGGATCGCGCCCGTCCTGGTGCGCCTCATGATCCGTTCCCCTGATCGATCCGCGCCGTCGTCAATGGCGCGACCCCATCGCCGCTTCCACGTGGAGCCGGCTGAATTTCTATCCAAGCCCGGATCGTATCCGGGCCACCGTGAGTCCATGCATGTCTGAAGACACCGACCCGCAAGTCCCCGCCGAGCTGGAAACCTCGCTCGACACCGTCGAAACGACGGAAGACGCCGCGATCGACACCACTGCTGAAGCCTCCGCCGACAACGCCGCCGAAGGCGACGCCGGCGACGAGGACGACAACGCCGAGATCACCGCGGCCATCGCCGCTATGGGCCTGACGCGCATGTCGCTGCAGGAACTGAAGGAAAAGTCCCCGGCCGACCTGCTGGCGTTCGCCGAGACTTTCGAGGTCGAGAACGCCAACTCCATGCGCAAGCAGGACATGATGTTCGCCATCCTGAAGACCCTCGCCGAAGAAGGCGTGGAGATCTTCGGTTCGGGCACCATGGAAGTGGTTCAGGACGGCTTCGGCTTCCTGCGCTCGCCGGAAGCCAACTACCTGCCGGGTCCGGACGACATCTACGTTTCGCCCTCGCAGATCCGCAAGTTCGGCCTGCGCACCGGCGACAGCGTGGAGGGCGCGATCCGTTCGCCCCGCGAAGGCGAGCGTTATTTCGCCCTGACCAGCGTCTCGAAGATCAACTTCGAAAGCCCCGAGAACGTGCGCCACAAGGTGCACTTCGACAACCTGACGCCGCTCTATCCCGAAGAGCGCCTGAACATGGAACTGCCCGATCCGACCATCAAGGATCGCTCGGGCCGCGTCATCGACATCGTCGCCCCGCTGGGCAAGGGCCAGCGCTGCCTTATCGTCGCCCCGCCGCGCGTGGGTAAGACGGTGATGCTGCAGAACATCGCCAAGTCGATCGAGACCAACCACCCCGAGTGCTATCTGATCGTCTTGCTGATCGACGAGCGCCCGGAAGAAGTCACCGACATGCAGCGCACGGTGAAGGGCGAGGTCATCGCCTCGACCTTCGACGAGCCCGCCACGCGCCACGTGCAGGTCGCCGAAATGGTGATCGAGAAGGCCAAGCGCCTGGTCGAGCACAAGCGCGACGTCGTCATCCTGCTGGACTCGGTCACCCGTCTGGGCCGCGCCTACAACACCGTGGTGCCGTCGTCGGGCAAGGTCCTGACCGGCGGTGTCGACGCCAACGCCCTGCAGCGCCCCAAGCGCTTCTTCGGCGCCGCGCGTAACGTGGAAGAGGGCGGCTCGCTGTCGATCATCGCCACGGCCCTGATCGACACCGGCAGCCGGATGGACGAAGTCATCTTCGAAGAGTTCAAGGGCACCGGTAACTCGGAAATCGTTCTCGACCGTAAGGTCGCCGACAAGCGCATCTTCCCGGCCATCGACGTGCTCAAGTCGGGCACCCGCAAGGAAGAGCTCATCACCCCGCGCGACCAGCTGCAGAAGACCTACGTGCTGCGCCGGATCCTCAATCCGATGGGCGCTTCGGACGCCATCGAGTTCCTGCTCGAGAAGCTGCGCCAGTCGAAGACGAACGGCGATTTCTTCCAGAGCATGAATACTTAAGCTTGGTGTTTCACGTGAAACACGAGAAAGGCCCCGGAGCGATCCGGGGCCTTTTTTGTTGGTCGGAGGGTTTCAAATCCTCCCCTTTGGGGGGAGGTGGCCCAAAGGGCCGGAGGGGGACTTCCTCCGCCGTGCAGCCCCCTCAGTCGCTCCGCGACAGCTCCCCCAGAGGGGGAGCATCTGACGTCGGGTTCTAGGGAACCAGCACCGTCGCCCCGGTGGTCTTCCGGCCCTCCAGCGCCTCATGCGCCTGCCGCGCCTGCGCCAACGGGAACCGCTGGCCGATGTCGATCTTCACCGCGCCCGAGGCCAGGACCTCGAACAGGGCCGCGGCGCTCTCGTCGAGCTCCTCGGTCGTGACGATGTAGTCGAACAGGCGAGGGCGGGTGATCCAGGCCGACTTGGCGCCCAGCTCCAGCGGCGCGAATGGCGGCACGGGACCGGAGGCGTTGCCATAGGTCACCAGCACGCCGCGGCGGCCCAGGCTCTTGAGGCTGCCCTGGAAGGTGTCCTTGCCGACGCCGTCATAGACGACCGGCACGCCGGCCCCGCCGGTGATCTCGGCGACCCGGGTGGCGACCTCCTCGTGGTCATAGAGGATCACGTGGTCGGCGCCGAGATCGCGGACGATCTGTGCCTTGGCCTCGGAACCAACCGTGGCGATCACGCTGGCGCCCAGGGCCTTGGCCCACTGTACCAGGATCTGGCCGACCCCGCCGGCGGCGGCGTGGACCAGCACGGTCTGGCCGGCCTTCACGGGAAAGCAGCGGCGGACCAGGAACTCGGCCGTCATGCCCTTCAGGAGCACGGCGGCCGCGACCTCCAGGTCGACGGCTTCCGGAACCTTCACCGCCCGGTCGGCCGGAACCACGGAGGCCTCCGCATAGGCTCCCATCGTGCCGTTGTAGGCGACGCGGTCGCCGACCACGAAGCGGGTGACGCCCTCGCCGACAGCTTCCACGTGGCCCGCGGCCTCCAGCCCCAGCACCTGCGGGTACTTCACCGGATAGAGGCCGGAGCGGTGATAGGTGTCGATGAAGTTCAGACCGACGGCCGCGTGGCGGACGAGGATTTGGCCGGGGCCGGGGGAGGGCAGGTCGCGCTCGACGACTTCCAGCACCTCGGGGCCGCCGGCGGCCTTGGCTTCGACGGCGAGCATCAGGCGAGGGTCTTCTTGAAGAAGGCCAGGCTGCGGCCGTTGGCGAGGGACGCATCGGCGGCGTCATAGTGCTCGCCACCCTCGCGCGCGAAGGCGTGGTCGCGGCCCGCATAGGTATGCAGCGTGATCTGCGGGTGGTCCTTGAGCGCCGCGAAGATCACCTGCTGGGCTTCCTTGGGAACGAACTTGTCTTCCTCGGCCACGTGCAGCAGTAGCGGCTTTTCCAGCTTCTCGACCTCGCCGACATGTTTCTCCAGGCCCACGCCGTAATAGGAGACGCAGGCGTCCGCGTCGGTGCGGGTCGCCGTCAGGAAGGCCAGCAGGCCGCCCAGGCAGTAGCCGACCGCGCCGACCTTGCCGGACGACTGCGGGCGAACGGCGTCGATCGTGGCGTCGATGTCGGCGACCCCGGCGTCCACGTCGAACGCGTTGAACAGCTCGAAGGCCTTCTTCCACTCGGCCTCGGACTTGTCGGTGATGTCGATGCCGGGCTCGATCCGCCAGAAGAGATCGGGGCACACGGCCAGGAAGCCTTCGCCGGCGAGCTTGTCGCAGATGTCGCGCATCACCTGGTTGACGCCGAAGATCTCCTGGATGACGACGATGGCCGGCGGCGCGGCGTCACCCGTGGCGGGACGCGCGACATAGGCCGTGAAGTCGCCGTCGGGGGTGTTGATCGTGAGGGTCTCGCTCATAGGGCTCTCTCCGTACTCAAGACTGCCATGGGGCCGCCATGGGCCGCCGATTGGGACTTTCGACCGAAGCGCTCTAACCTGCGGCGAGCAGGGTGCGACGTCACAATCTCGTGGCCCGCCGCCAGGGAACCTTTTCGATGAAGATGACGATCGAGATCGACTGCACCCCGGTCGAGGCGCGGGCCTTTCTGGGCCTGCCGGACGTGAGCCCGCTGAACGAGCACCTGGTCAAGGAGATGCAGGCGCGCATGGATTCCAACATGGCGATGCTGGCGCCCGAGGAGCTGTTGAAGAACTGGATGGCGTTCGGGGCCGGCGCCCAGGACAGCTTCCGCAAGCTGATGACGGCGGCGGCCGGAGCGGCGGTCGGCAAGCGCGACTGACCTGATGACCGATACGATCTACGCGCCGGCCACGGCGGCCGGTCGCGCCGCCGTGGCGGTGATCCGCGTTTCGGGTCCGGCCAGCGGCGAGGCCGTGCGGACCCTCACGGGAAACCTGCCCAAGCCGCGCCAGGCCGCTCTGCGCACCCTGCGCCACGACGGCGTGGCGCTCGATGATGCCCTGGTGCTGTGGTTCCAGGGGCCGGCCAGCTACACCGGCGAAGACGCCGCGGAGTTTCATGTGCATGGCGGCCGGGCGGTCGTCGAGGCGCTGCTGGCCGCGCTGTCGGCCCTGGGCCTGCGCCTGGCCGAACCCGGCGAGTTCACGCGGCGCGCCTTCCAGCACGGCAAGCTCGACCTGGCTCAGGCCGAGGCCGTCGGCGACCTGATCGACGCCGAGACCGAAGGCCAGCGCAAGCAGGCCCTGGGTCAGCTGGGCGGCGCCCTAGGCCGTCGATACGACGCCTGGCGCGATCTGCTGGTCCAGGCCCTGGCCATGCTGGAGGCGGCCGTCGACTTCCCCGATGAGGAACTGCCGGAGGACGTGGCGGCCCGCGCGCGGCCGGGGCTGGAGATCCTGAAGGTCGAGATCGACGCTGCCCTGGCCGATGTCGCACGTGGCAGGCGGGTGCGGGACGGCTTCCGCATCGCCCTGGTCGGCGCGCCTAACGCCGGCAAGAGCACCTTGCTCAACGCCCTGGCCGAACGCGACGCGGCCATCGTCACGGCGACCCCGGGCACCACGCGAGACGTCATCGAGGTTCCCCTGGTGCTGGGCGGCTACAAGGCCTTGCTGGCGGATACGGCTGGTATCCGCGAAACCGCCGACGATATCGAGGCCGAAGGCGTGCGCCGGGCGCGGGCCTGGGCGGAAGACGCCGATCTGCGTCTGTGGGTCGTGGACGCAGCGGAGTTTCACGTGAAACATTCCGAACACCACGCAATAATCCGTAGCGGCGACTGGATGGTGGTCAACAAGACCGATCTGGTAGCGCCGGGCGTCGTGGCGGCCATACGCGCCGAGGCCGAGGCGCTGGGATTGCACGTGGCGGCGCTGTCGGCGCGGGAGGAGGGGGCCGACCCGATCCGCGCCGTTTTGACCGACCACGTGGTCGAAGCCCTGTCCGGCGCCGAGTTTCCGGCCGCCACGCGGATCCGCCATGCGGAGCGTCTGGGGGAGGCGAGGGCCTATCTGGAGCGCGCCTTGGCCGAAACCGACGATGTGGAACTGGCTGCGGAGGACGTTCGTCTCGCCGCCCGGGCGCTTTCCAGGATCACCGGCAGGATCGATCCCGAAGCCGTGCTTGACCGTGTGTTTTCAAGCTTCTGCATTGGGAAGTGAATGTTTCACGTG
The DNA here is from genome assembly GCF_059415745.1 of Caulobacter sp. GW821-FHT10A10. NCBI lineage: Bacteria > Pseudomonadati > Pseudomonadota > Alphaproteobacteria > Caulobacterales > Caulobacteraceae > Caulobacter > Caulobacter sp. GW821-FHT10A10. The sequence goes on from NZ_JBWKNV010000002.1 coordinate 176,813, forward strand.
GAACACCGCCTTGAACGGTCCACAGGCTGACCACAGATACGCACACGGCGTTTCACGTGGAACACGCCGGTCTCGACTCGCCCACAGGCAGGCTTGAGGCTATAAGTCGATAAACGCCCCCGCCGCGCCGGGGGCGTTCCGCATTGAGGCGCTTCTCCCTTGTCCAACACTTCGCCCCAACATTGGGACGTCATCGTCATCGGCGGCGGTCATGCCGGCTGCGAAGCCGCGGCCGCGGCCGCGCGCACGGGTGCGCGCACCCTGCTGCTGACCCACAAACGTGAAACCGTCGGCGAGATGTCGTGCAACCCGGCCATCGGCGGTCTGGGCAAGGGCCACCTGGTTCGCGAGATCGACGCCCTGGACGGCTTGATGGGCCGCATGGCCGACAAGGCCGGCATCCAGTATCGGATGCTGAACCGCTCCAAGGGTCCCGCGGTGCGCGGCCCGCGCTCGCAGATCGACCGCAAGCTCTATCGCGAGGCCATGCAGGCCGAGCTGTTCGCCTATCCGAACCTCGACGTCATCGCTGCCGCCGCCGAAGATCTGATCGTCGAGGACGGCCACGTGGCCGGCGCCGTGGACGGGGAGGGGAGCGTCTATCGCGCCCCCAAGGTGGTGCTGACCACCGGCACTTTCCTGAAGGGTCTGATCCATCAGGGCGAGACCCGCATCCCGGCCGGCCGCGTCGGCGACCAGCCGTCCATCGGCCTGTCGGACCGTCTGTATGGCCTGGGTTTCGACATTGGCCGCCTGAAGACCGGCACGCCCGCCCGCCTCGACGGCAAGACCATCGCCTGGGATCGCCTGGAAATGCAGGCGGCCGACGAAGAGCCCGTGCCGTTCTCGTTCCTCAACGACCGTATCGACGTGCCGCAGATCCGCTGCGGCATCACCTATACGACCGAGGAAACCCACCGGATCATCGCCGAACGCCTGGGCGAGTCCGCCGTCTATGGCGGCCGCGCCACGGGGATCGGCCCGCGCTATTGCCCGTCGATCGAGGACAAGGTCGTCCGCTTCGCCGACAAGACCAGCCACCAGGTGTTCCTGGAGCCGGAAGGCCTGGACGACGACACCGTCTATCCGAACGGCGTCTCGACCTCGGTCTCGGCCGAGACCCAGCTTCTGTTCCTGCGCACCATCCCCGGTCTCGAGGCTGTGGAGGTTATCCGCTACGGCTATGCGATCGAATACGACTATGTCGATCCGCGCGAGCTCTACGCCACGCTTGAGACCAAGCGCCTGCCGGGCCTCTATCTGGCCGGCCAGATCAACGGCACCACGGGTTATGAGGAGGCTGGCGCTCAAGGCTTGGTCGCCGGCATGAACGCCGCCCTTTCCGCCTTGGGCAAGGAGCCGGCCGTCTTCGCGCGCGACGAGGCCTATATCGGCGTGATGATCGACGACCTGGTCACACGTGGCGTGACCGAGCCCTACCGCATGTTCACCAGCCGGGCCGAGTTCCGCCTGACCCTGCGCGCCGACAACGCCGACCAGCGCCTGACCGGGCGCGGTGTCGAACTGGGCGTCGTGGGTGAGGTTCGCGCCGCCGCCTGGGAGGCCAAGGCCACCGAGCTGGCCGCTGTGCGCGCTCGCGCCCGGACCCTCAACATGACTCCGGCCGAGGCCGTGAAGGCCGGCTTCAAGGTCAATGCCGACGGCCAGCGCCGCGACGTCCTGGCCATGCTGGCCTATCCCGACGTTGGCCTCGACGACTTGGTCCGTGTGTGGCCGGAGATCGCCGACTGGAGCCCGATGGCCCGCGAGCAGATCGAGATCGAGGCGGCCTATGCCGGCTATCTCGACCGCCAGCGCGCCGACGCGGAATCCCTGCGCAAGGACGAAGACCTGCGCCTGCCGGCCGACCTCGACTACCGCGACATCGGCAGCCTCTCCAACGAGGTGCGCGAGAAGCTGATCCGGGTGAAGCCCCTGACCCTGGGCCAGGCCGCCCGCATCGAGGGGGTGACCCCCGGCGCCCTGACGGCCCTGCTGGCCCACGTCCGTCGGGGTCGCGCCGCCTGATGGCCGTATCCGAACTTGTCATCGAGACGCTCGACCCGGTCGACGCCCCGGCCTTCCAGAGGCTGACGGGCGCGACCGACGTCCAGATCGCGGATCTCGCCCGCTATCGCGAGCTGCTGGCGCAGTGGAACGAGGTGATGAACCTGGTCGGCCCAGCCTCAATGGCCGCCTACTGGAACCGTCACGCCTGGGATAGCGCCCAGCTGCTGACCTTTGCTCCTCAGGCCAAGACCTGGGCCGACCTGGGGGCCGGCGCCGGTTTGCCCGGCGTGGTGCTGGCGATCCTGCTGAAGGGCGTGCCCGGGGCCAAGGTCCACCTCGTCGAGAGCATGGCCAAGCGTTGCCGCTTCCTCGAGGCGGTTTCCCACGAGCTCGACCTGCCCGTCGAGATCCACAACGCCCGCGCCGAAAGCCTGGACCTGAAGGTCCAGGTGGTCACGGCCCGGGCCTGCGCGCCGATGCCGCGCCTGCTGGAATTCGCCCAACCCTATTTCAAGCGCGGCGCGGTCGCCTGGCTCCTGAAGGGCCAGGAGGTCGCCGCCGAGATCGCCGAAGCCGAGAAGACCTGGAAGTTCGAGTCGGACGTGCGGAGCTCCAAGAGCGACCCGCGCGGCCATGTCGTGCAAATCAAGGGGCTGAGCCGTGTCCGCAAAGTCTGAGCTGAGAGTCCTGGCTGTCGCCAACCAGAAGGGCGGGGTGGGCAAGACCACCACGGCCATCAATCTGGGCACCGCCCTGGCGGCCTGCGGCGAGCGCGTGCTGCTGATCGACGCCGACCCGCAGGGCAACTGCTCGACGGGCCTGGGGATCGGTCGCCTGCAGCGCAAGAAGACGCTGTACGACGTGCTGATGGGCGAGGCGCCGGTGGTCGAGGCCGCCGTCCAGACCTCGCTGCCGGGCCTGGACGTGATCCCGGCCGACGCCGACCTGTCGGGCGTGGAGCTGGAGCTGGGCCAAGTGGCTCGCCGTTCCTACCGCCTGCGCGACGCCCTGGAGCCGCTGCGCGCCAACGGCCCCTACACCTACGTGCTGATCGACTGTCCGCCGTCGCTGAACGTGCTGACGGTCAACGCCATGACCGCGGCCGACGCTGTGTTCGTGCCGCTGCAGTGCGAGTTCTTCGCCCTGGAAGGCCTGACCCAGCTGATCCGCACGATCGAGCGTGTCCGTGGCAGCCTCAACCCGCGCCTGGAGATCCAGGGCGTGGTGCTGACCATGTACGATCGCCGCAACAGCCTGTCCGAACAGGTGGCCAAGGATGTCCGGGATCACTTCGGCGACAAGGTCTATGACGCGGTCATACCGCGCAACGTCCGGGTGTCGGAGGCGCCGTCGTTCGGCAAGCCGGTGCTGCTGTACGACCTCAAATGCGCCGGATCGCAGGCCTATCTGCGCCTGGCCCGCGAGGTCATCAGCCGCGAGAAGGACCGTCAGGCCCAGGCGGCCTGATCCACAGGTGAAGACGACCTGAGGATACGGGTCGAAGTCGTTATCGAATTTGAAGTTTCCAGGAGACGGTCGTGGTCGGTGAAGCGGGGATGTCGGAAGGCCGTCGGGGTCTGGGTCGCGGTCTGTCGGCGCTGCTGGGCGAGGTCGATGCGGCTCCGGCCCAGGCGCCCGGCGACAATACCGGCGGCTCGCGCGAGGCGCCGATCGAGCTTCTGAAGCGTAATTCCGATCAGCCCCGCCGGACCTTCCGCGAGGATGACCTGGTAGAACTGGCCAACTCGATCGCCGAGAAGGGCGTGCTGCAGCCCATCCTGGTGCGGCCGGCGCCGGGCGCTCCGGGCGAGTACCAGATCGTCGCCGGCGAGCGTCGCTGGCGGGCCGCCCAGCGGGCCGGCCTCAAGACCGTGCCGATCATCGTGCGCGAGCTCGACGACCTGGCCGTGCTCGAGATCGGCATCATCGAGAACGTCCAGCGCTCGGACCTCAACATCCTCGAAGAGGCGCTGAGCTACCGGGTGCTGATGGACAAGTTCGGCCGCACCCAGGACGCCATCGCCCAGACCATCGGCAAGAGCCGCAGCCACGTGGCCAATACGCTGCGCCTGCTGGCCCTGCCGGAAGCCGTGCAACAGCACCTTGTCACCGGCGCCCTGACTGCCGGCCACGCCCGCGCCATCGCCACGGCCGAGGATCCGGCCGCCCTGGCCCAGCAGGTGATCGACGGCGGCCTCTCGGTGCGCGAGACCGAGGCTCTGGCCCGTGTCGCCCAAACCGGCGACGCGACCCCGCGCGCCAAGGCCGGCGGCGCGCCCAAGGCGCCGCGCGCCAAGGACACCGACACCCAGGCCCTGGAAGCCGATCTGTCGTCGGTGCTCGGCCTCGACGTCGAGATCGACCATCGCGGCGGCGCCGGTTCGCTGATCGTCCGCTACGCGACGCTCGAGCAGCTCGACGACCTCTGCAACCGCCTGACCCGCGGCGTCTGACGGAACGTTTTCAGGGTCTTCTGTGGCGCACGAAGAAGGGCGCGGCCGTATCCTGGGTCGCGCCGTTCGCCACAGGCGAGGCAGGGTGGCGCTGATTTCGCGCTAATGCCTTGCGCTACAAGGTGAAAGTGGAATCGGGACCGCCAATTTGGTCGTCCGTTCCGCGATTATTTTCCACAAGATCGACGTGCAGCCCGATGAAAAGGCTTTGCCGTTCAGTGCGAATCTCGATCTCGCGGCTTCAGGCCTCGTCCAGAGTTCGGACCGATCGACATTCCGATGCGATTGTCCGTTTACAGCCGCCTCCCTCGCCCTCGTGGCGAGGGCCCATGTTGGCGACCGCTCAGACCTGAAACGTCCTGCCAAGGTCTGAGAAGGCCAAACCCTGGATCCTGGGCACAAGGCCCAGGAAGGCCATCGTTGGGTGGGGCGAAGACGGGTAGAAGCCCGCCCGCCGGCTACAGCCCCAGCCGCCGCGCGCGGCCGGCGATCTGCAGGGCCAGGCGTTCGGCGATCAGCTGGTCGGGCGAGCCGGAGGTCTTGCAGGCCTTGTCTGCGGTCAGGATGTCCTGCTGCACGGTCAGGAGATGCTCGAGCGACCAGGCACGGGCCTGGCGCAGGAATTCGCGCTCGGTCTTCCAGAACACGCCCGAGGCCTTGGCGGCGGCCCCCAGGTCGACGCCGTTCTTGTGCAGGGTCAGGGTGCGGCGCAGGCGGCCCAGATAGTAGCCCATGGCCCGTACCGCCGCCGGGCCGCCTTCGCCCTCCTGGGCGGCGCGGCGCAGGCCGGCCTGGGCGGGACCGATGCGGCCGCCGAAGGCGTCGGCAGCGGCGTCGCTGAGCGAGGCCTCGGGCTCGACGCCCAGGAAGTCGGTCAGGTCGGCCGGGGTGGCGACCACGCCGCTGTTGGGACCCAGATACAGCGCCAGCCGCTCGATCTCGGCGCGGGCCACGCCGCGCTCCTTGGGCAGGCGGTTGACGAACAGGTCCAGCGCCTCGCCATTGAGGCTGACGCCGTCGCGCGAGAGGGCGTCGCGGGTCAGGCGCGCCATGTCGCCGACCTCGTCCTCGTAGCAGGGGATGACGTAGCAGCCGTTGGCCTTCTCGCCCGTCTTGCGCAGGGCGGAGTCGCGGCCCAGGGCGCCGGCCTCCACCAGGAAGAAGGCCTCGGGGTTCAGGCGGCCCTCGACATGGGCCGTGAGGGCCTCGGCGGCCTGCTTGTCGGGTCCGGCCTTCTCGCCCATCAGGCGCAGCCGTACGAGCCGCTTGCCGCCCATCATCGACAGGGCGGCCAACTCGTCTTCCAGGCGGCCCGGCTGGCTGTCGAGGTCGCCCTCGGTCAGCAGGGCGGTGTCGAAGGGGTCGTCGGGCCGCTCGACCACCTTGTGGGCGAGCTGGGTGGCGCGGTCGCGCACGACGCCGCGATCCTTGCCGTAGATGACGACGGCCCGGACGTCGGGCGTCGGATCCTTCAGGAACCGCTCGACGTCCTGCCGCTTGGAAAGAATGGCCACGAGGTCAGGCGGGCGCCTTGCCGGCCAGCCAGGCGGCCAGGTCCAGCTGGATCTTGCGCGCCACCTCGGCGGCGGCCCGTTCTTGGCCGTCCTGCTGGGCGGCGATGGCCGCATAGGGCTGGTCGGCGGAGTCGTAGGTCACCACGGCGGTCGTCTGGCCCTTGCGGACCTCCGAGCCGGTCGTGGCGTCGACCAGCTTCCAGTCGACCTTCATGTTGAGTTCGTAGCGGTTGGCCACGTTGTCCACGCGCACGCCGCGGGCGTAGCGGTTTTCCTTCACCGTGTAGGTCAGGCGGTGCGAGGGCAGGACGCTGGGATTGCGCGCCAGAGCGTCCTCCAGTTGCTCGCGCAGCAGGTAGCCGGCGCGGCCCTCAGCGGCCACCACCTCGATCGCGCCGAGCCCGCCGGTCACCCCGTGCTGGGCGTAGAGCGGGGTGAAACCGCAGGCCGACAGGGCCAGGGTCGAGAGGAGGGCGGCGGCCGCCAGGAGACGCTTCATGGATCAGTTCGCCACGATGTTGACGATGCGGTCTTTGACCACGATCACCTTGCGGACCGTGACCCCCTCAAGGTGGGCCATGACGCCCGGATCCGCCAGAGCGATTTTCTGCACCTCGTCGTCCGGGGCGCCGGCCTTGACCTTGATCTCGCCGCGGCGCTTGCCGTTGATCTGGATCGGCAGCACGCGCTCGTCGTCGGCGGCCAGGGCCGGGTCGGCCTTGGGCCAGGCCGCGTCGACCACCATGCCCTCGCGGCCCAGCCGCACCCAGGCCTCTTCGGCCAGGTGGGGGGTGAACGGGGCGACCAGGCGGGCCAGGATGTCCAGGGCCTCGACACGGGCGGCCAGAACGGCCTCCGACGCGCCTTCTGCCGGAGCGGCCTTCAGGGCGTTCAGGAACTCGTACAGGCGCGCCACGCCGCTGTTGAAGCGGAAGCCCTCGATGCTGTCGGTGACGAAGCCGATCAGCTTGTGGGCCGCCTTGCGCAGGGCCAGGGCCGCTTCGTCCGCCTCGTCGTGGGCGAAGTCGCCGGCCGGCTGGCTGTCGAACTCGTTCCACAGGCGGTGGGTGAAGCGCCAGCTGCCCTCGACGCCGGAATTGGTCCACTGCACATCGCGCTCGGGCGGGCTGTCGCTCATCACGAACAGGCGCGCGGCGTCGACGCCGTAGGCCTCGAAGATGTCCTCGGGGGCGACGACGTTCTTCTTCGACTTCGACATCTTCTCGATGTCGCCGATGATCACCTTGGCGCCGTCCGAGCGGCGGGTCGCGGTGCGGACGCCGGCGTCGTTGACGATCTCGACGTCGCCCGGCTCGATCCAGATCGGCTTGCGCGGCTCATCGCCATCGGCCTCGGCACGGGGGCCCTGGTCGAGTTCGTAGGCTTCGTGGGTGACCATACCCTGGGTGAACAGGCCCGCGAACGGCTCGTCCACCGACAGCAGGCCCTCATCCTTCAGCGCCTTGGTGATGAAGCGGGCGTACAGCAGGTGCAGCACGGCGTGCTCGACGCCGCCGATGTACTGATCGACCGGCATCCAGTGGTCGGCGCAGGCCTTGTCAATCGGCTCGGCCGCGGTCGGATCGGTGAAGCGGGCGAAGTACCAGCTGCTGTCGACGAAGGTGTCCAGCGTGTCGGTCTCGCGCTCGGCCGGGGCGCCGCACGACGGACAGGCGACGTGCTTCCAGGTCGGGTGCCGCACCAGCGGGTTGCCCGGCTTGTTGGGATCGAAGGTGACGTCCTCGGGCAGCACCACCGGCAGCTGGTCTTCCGGCACCGACACCGGGCCGCAGGCCTCGCAGTGGATGACCGGGATCGGGCAACCCCAGTAGCGCTGGCGCGAGACGCCCCAGTCGCGCAGGCGATAGACGGTCGCGCCCTCGCCCTGGCCGGCGGCCTCGATGCGGGAAACAGCCTCGGCCTTGGCGGCCTCGACGTCCATCCCGTCCAGGAACTCCGAATTGAAGATCTTGCCGGGGCCGACATAGGCCTCCTTGCCGACCGTGAACTCGGCCGGATCCGCGCCCGCCGGCAGCACCACGGGCTTCACCGGCAGGTCGTACTTGCGGGCGAAGTCCAGGTCGCGCTGGTCGTGGGCCGGGCAGGCGAAGATCGCGCCGGTGCCGTAATCCATCAGGATGAAGTTGGCGATCCAGACGGGCAGGGTGATCGACGGGTCCAGCGGATGCTTCACCCGCAGGCCGGTGTCGCGGCCCAGCTTCTCGGCGCCCTCGATGTCGGCCTCAGAGGTGCCGCCCTTGCGGCATTCGGCGATGAAGGCCTGCAGGTCGGGGTTCTCGACCGCCAGTTGCTCGGCCAGCGGGTGCTCGGGGGCGATGCCCACGAAGCTGGCGCCGAACAGGGTGTCGGGACGGGTGGTGTAGACCTCCAGCCCCTCGGCCAGGCCGTCGGGCGCTTCGCCGTCAAACTGGAACTTGAACCGCAGGCCCTTGGACCGGCCGATCCAGTTCTCCTGCATGATGCGGACCTTCTCGGGCCAGCGATCCAGGGTCTTCAGGCCGTCGATCAGGGCGTCGGCGTAGTCGGTGATGCGCAGGAACCACTGGGTCAGCTTGCGCTTCTCCACGGTCGCGCCCGAGCGCCAGCCCTTGCCGTCGATGACCTGCTCGTTGGCCAGCACGGTCATGTCGACCGGGTCCCAGTTGACCGAGGCTTCCTTGCGATAGACCAGGCCGCGCTTCAGCAGGCGCAGGAACCAGGCCTGCTGCTTGCCGTAGTACTCCGGGTCGCAGGTGGCGAATTCGCGCGACCAGTCTACCGACAGGCCCAGGGCCTTCAACTGCTCGCGCATGGCGGCGATGTTGTCGTAGGTCCAGCCCTTGGGGTGGACGCCGCGCTCCATGGCCGCGTTCTCGGCCGGCATGCCGAAGGCGTCCCAGCCCATCGGGTGCAGCACGTTGAAGCCCTGGGCGCGCTTGTAGCGGGCCACGACGTCGCCCATGGCGTAGTTGCGCACGTGGCCCATGTGGATGCGCCCCGACGGATAGGGGAACATCTCGAGCACGTAGTATTTCGGCCGCGCATCCGGGGTGATCGGCGTCAGGAAGGTCTCGGCTTGCGCCCAGCGTTCACGCCACTTCGGCTCGGTGTCTTTGGGATTGTAGCGGGCCATGGAAACCAGAGATGCTTGCGGTCGATGCGCGACGGGCGCGTTCCGCAGACGTCATAAGCGGTTTCGCGGCCGAAGCGCGCCTAAATATGCGAACGGGAGCCCCTTGTCGCCAGGGAGCTCCCGAAAGGCGTGCGAAGGATGAGGGGTCCTTAGTTCTTGATGTTCGAGAGGCGAAGCTGGCGCGCGCGCGTCAGGATGGCGTTCTCGATGTCGGTCGCGGTCTGATCCGCGGCCGCCGTGTCGACCCAGGCGCCCGAAGCATCCTTGGCCTGCTTGAAGATGGTCACGTTCAGACCGTCGGCGCGCAGGCGGGTGTCGAGGATGTAGACGGTCGCCTTGAAGCGCTCTTCCGGCTTTTCCGGGTTCACGTACCAGTCGGTGACGATCACGCCGCCGTACGGGTCGGCCGAGGCCAGCGGCATGAACGCCAGGGTGTCCAGCGACGCGCGCCACAGGAAGCCGTTGACGCCGATCGAGCCTTCGCTCGGGGCGGTCTTGGGCGCGCTCTTCTTGAAGAGGCCGAAGGGCTGGAAGCCCGGCTCTTCGCTCTGGGTCGTGAAGGTCTTGGGCGGCTTGTTGCTGCTGCAAGCGCCAACGCCGAGAACCGACAGCGCCAGAACGCCAGCGGCGACGCCGCGCAACACCGACCCACGCTCAAACGCCATAGTACCTTGCTCCAAATGTCTGCCGGCGCGTGCGCGCAGCCCAGGCGCGCCCCCGCAGCCGGAACGGCTCTATAGCATGGCCGAGCCGCGTCAAAACAGGAATCGCGTGACATGACCGCCACAGGCGCCGCTTGAATCGTAACCTGCGACGATCAGCGTGATCCAAGCCCTGTTGACCGCGTTGTATTCAGGCCTTTATTCGGCGTTCAGGGTGTCCGTGCCTATATAGGTTCGGGCAGGGGTAATTTTGGGGACAGGTGTCGAGTGACGAAGGTCGCGACCCAATTCGTGATGGCTGGCGCCGCCGCCGCGCTGATCCTGACGGGATCGGCCTCGATCGCGCACGCCCAGACGAAGACCCGTACCGCGCCCGCCACCGCCGACTTCACCGTCAAGAACGACTTCACCGGTTCGCAGGGCGCGCCCTTCAGCCCGCAAGGCCCGAAGAAGACCCTCGAATTCGACGCCCGCAAGGGCAAGTGGGGCCTCAAGCTCGACCTCGACCAGCCCGTCGGCCGCGACATGGAGCTGAAGGACGTCCAGGCCGGCGCCTACTTCAAGGTCACCCCGTCGATCCGCGTCGGCGGCGCCGTGGCCCTGGGCGAGAACAACCCCGCCGTGGCCGCCCGCAAGAACGAAACCCGCGAGCCCGCCCCGCGCGTGAAGCTCGAGACGGCTTTCAAGTTCTGATCCGGGCTTCGCGCTCGATCTCGAACATTCCAAACCTTCCCGTCATTCCCGCCCTTGTGGCGGGAAGCCCTGGTGCCGTTCGCACGTGAAGCGCAAGCGACGTGCTCGGCACGTCGCCCCTCCTGCCCTTGCGGCTGATAGAGGGGTTCCCGCCACAAGGGCGGGAATGACGGGATGAGGGGGCGGCGCTAGGCTCCGAACCCCTCGATCCCAGCCAAACCATAGACGCCCGCGCCGACCAGCGCGTCGGAGGTGTCGGCGTTGACCCCGCCCAGGGCATAGACGGGCAGGGCGCTTTCTCCGGCGATCGCCGCCAGGCCCTCGACCTCTAACGGCGTCCCGGCCGACGGGCTGTTGCTCAGAAAGACCGGCGAGACCACCAGCGCTTCGACCCCGGCCAGTTCGGCCGCCCGCGCCGCAGCCGTATCGTGCGCCGCCGCCGTCAGCCGCCAGGCCGGATGCGTCGCGCGAATGGCCGGGGCTGTCTCGACCAGCCGCTGAGGCAGGTGCACGCCGTGGGCGCCGATCGCCTGCGCCAGGTTCGGATCGGCCCCGGCCAGCAGCAGCAGCCCCCGGCGACGAACGATCGTCGCCAGACGCAGGCCACGCTCGACCGCGTCAGCGGCGTCGAAGGGCCGATAGACGATCCCCGCGCCGGCCGGCAGGCGCTCGGCGACGCCTTCCGGATCCGGAACGCGGACCGGATCGGTGAAAAACAGCAGCCGGGGCAGGGGATCGCCCGGCCAGGCCCATGGGCGAAGCCGCGCGGCCGTTCTAGAGAGGGTCTCCAGACTGTCCGTTTCCTGGTCCGCCATGTCCGAAGCCTTGATCTCCATCCAGTCCCGCATCGCCGCCGCCGCACAAGCCGCCGGCCGCGCCGCCGCCGCCATCCAGCTGGTGGCGGTGTCGAAGCTGCAGCCGTGGGACCATATCGCCCCGGTCTTCGCCGCGGGCCAGAAGGTTTTCGGCGAGAACCGCGTGCAGGAGGCCAAGGAGCGCTGGACGCCGCATCGCGCCGAGATCGAACTGCGTCTGATCGGCCCTCTGCAGACCAACAAGGCCCGCGACGCCGTGGCCTTCTTCGACGTCATCGAGACCCTGGATCGTGAGAAACTGGCCCGCGTGCTGGCCGACGAGGTGCAGGCCCTCGGTCGCGCCCCGCGCCTCTACATCCAGGTCAACACCGGTGAAGAGCCGCAGAAGGCCGGGATCATCCCCACCGACGCCGACGCCTTCATCGCCGCCTGCCGAGGCGTCTACGGGCTCCAGATCGAGGGCCTGATGTGCATCCCGCCGGCCGACGAGGACCCCGCCCCTCATTTCCGCCTGCTGGCGCAGATCGCCGCCCGCAACGGCTTGGCCAAGCTCTCTATGGGCATGAGCGACGACTTTGAAACCGCCATCGCTTGCGGCGCGACATCCGTCCGGGTCGGTTCGGCGCTGTTCGGGGGCCGCTGATCCCTCTCCCCCTGCGGGAGAGGGTGGCCCGCGCAGCGGGTCGGGTGAGGGGTCGAAAGCCCTGTCCGCCGCGACGGCTGTCAGGCCGGGCGAGGCCGTCGATTTTTGAGAAACCCCTCATCCGACGGCCTTCGGCCGCCACCTTCTCCCGCAAGGGGAGAAGGATCACCTCACAGAACCCGACGTCTTGAGCTCACGCCTCCGAGATCCCCACCGCGTCCCCCGGCTGGGCCTTCGCCAGCAGCGCCTCGATGTCGGCCCGCGCCAGGGCCACGCAGCCCTCGGTGCCGGGATAGCCGTCCCGCGCCAGGTGCAGGAAGATCGCCGAACCCATACCCGGAACCGGCGGGTCGTCGTTGTGGGCCAGGACGCCGACCAGGTCGTAGACCGAATCCTCGCGCCACATCCGCTCGGCGCTGGCCGGGTAGGGCAGTTTCACCGGTCGATTGTAGTTCGGATCGCCCGGCGCGTCGCACCAGCCGTCGTCCGGAGCGATAGGAGCCGTGGGCAGGGCGGTCTGCGGGCCATCCGGATAGATATCGGGGCGGTAGAGCACTTGGCGGATCGCCCAGGTCCCCAGCGGGCTTCGGTTGTCGCCCTCGCGCTTGTCGGCGGCGGCGATGACGCCGGCCTTGCCGAGGGCGCAGCGCACGCTTTGGCCGTCGCCGAGATCGATCGTTCCGTCCGAATAAGCCTGGAAGATCATCGCAAACCCCGCTCCCGCAAGCCGCGCCCCTTGGCGCCGGGCCTCGCAGCGGTCATGTTCCGGCTCATGGCGCAACGCAAGACCCTGCTTCTCATCGACGACGACGACGACCTGCGCGGCGCCTTGGCCGAACAGCTCGCCCTGCACGAGGAATTCGCCGTGGCCGAATGCGCCACCGCCGGCGAAGGCGTGCGGCAAGCCCGCGAGATCAAGCCGGACCTGATCCTGCTCGACGTCGACCTACCCGACATGGACGGCCGCGAGGCCTGCCGCCTGATGCGCAAGAACGGCGTCACCGCGCCAGTGATCATGCTCACCGCCGCCGCCAGCGACAGCGACACCATCCTGGGCCTGGAATCGGGCGCCAACGACTATGTCACCAAGCCCTTCCGCTTCGGGGTGCTGCTGGCCCGCATCCGCGCTCAGTTGCGCAGCTATGAGGCCTCGGAGGACGCGCTCTTCCGCATCGGTCCCTACGAGTTCCGGCCCTCGGCCAAGCTGCTTGTCGACGACAAGCAGAAGAAGGTGCGGCTGACTGAGAAGGAAACCAACATCCTCAAGTACCTCTACCGCGCCGGCTCCAAGCCGGTGTCGCGCGAGGAGCTGCTGACCGAGGTCTGGGGCTACAACGCCGGCGTCACCACCCATACGCTGGAGACCCACGTCTATCGCCTGCGGCAGAAGATCGAGCCCGATCCGGCCGTGGCGCGGATCCTGATCACCGAGGCGGGCGGCTACCGGCTGCAGCCGTAGAAGGCTCTGACTTTCCAAATACCCCCAAACTTCGTCATCCCGGAAAGCCCGCAGGGCTTATCCGGGACCCAGGTGACTGGGTGCGATGTGGTCAGATCAAGCGCCCAGGCGTTGGCAAATGCGTTGCGACGGCCCCTGGGTCCCGGCTCTACGCTGCGCTTCGGCCGGGATGACGAGCCTTGGAAGCGTCGACCAAAAAGAAAGGCCCGGGGCTTTTGCTCCGGGCCTTCTTCAATTCAGCGATCGCGCCTGGATCAGGCGTTGCCGACCGGCGCGCCTTCGGCCTGGGCCTTGCGCGCGGCGTAGACGCCGCCGAAGTCGATCGGGTCGATCAGGAAGGGCGGGAAGCCGCCTTCGCTGGTGACGTCGGCGATCAGGCGACGGGCGAACGGGAACAGGAAGCGCGGGCACTCGATGAGCAGGACCTGCTCGAGGGCTTCTTCCGGCACGCCGGTGATGTGGAACAGGCCGCCGTAGACGACTTCGACGTGGAACACGGCGGTCTCGCCGCGCGTGGCGCGGGCCGACAGCTTCAGGTCCACTTCGAACAGGCCGTCATTGCGGCCGCGGGCGTTCATTTCGACGCCCATGTCGATGGCGGGCTGGTCGGCGGCGGCGCGGAGCGAGTCCGGGGCCAGCGGGTTTTCGAACGAGAGGTCGCGAACGAACTGGGCGACGATGCGGATGCCGGCGGCGGCCGCTTCGTTGTCGTCCTGGGCGGCGGGCGGAGCGCCGATGGTGTCGGTCATGAACGTTTTCCGTGTTCGGCGCGGGTCGCCCGGCCTTAGGCGTGAGCGGCGCTGCTAACATGTGCGAGAACGCCGTGCAACGTCAGGCGCCTGACGCGGGCGGTCGCTTCGCCTATATAGGAAGGCTGTCGTCGCCATCGACGGCCCGATGCGGAATTTGTCGTGACTGAACTGATCGTCTTCGCGGTGCTCGCCGCCGTCGTCCTCTACCAGCTCTACGCCGTGCTTGGCCGGCGGGTGGGCCGTCAGCCCGAGGACACGCCCGCCGCCGTGGCCGCCCCGGCCGCCGGCCGTCCGGCCGAGAACCCGGAGACCGTGGCCCCGGTGGCCGCCACCGGCGTCGCCGCCCTGCGCGCGCGCCAGCCCGACTTCGACGTCGGCCGCTTCCTGGTGGGGGCCCGCCAGGCTTACGAGATGATCCTCAAGGCCTTCGCCGCCGGTGACCGCGAGACCCTGAAGCCGCTGCTGGCCCCTGACGTCATGGCCAATTTCGAGGGCGCCATCGCCGCCCGCGAGGCCGACGGTCGCACCGAGAGCGTCGAGCTGCTGACCCTGCCGCGCGTCGATCTCGACAGCGCCTCGGTCGAGGGCGACGTCGGTCGCGCCGTGGTGCGGATCCTCGGCGAGGTGCGCACCCGCTCGACCAGCGCGGCCGGCGAGGCGGTGGACGACCGCCGCACGGCCGACCTGTGGACCTTCGAGCGCGACCTCAAGAGCCGCGATCCCAACTGGACCCTGGTGCGCGTCGCGGTCGCCGAGGCCTGATGTTGCGTTCCGTCCTGACCGCCGCGGCGGCCGCCCTGGTTCTGGCCGCCTGTACGACGGCCGCGCCGCCCCTGCCGATCACCCCGACGGCGCCGGTTCCGCCCTCGACGCCCCGGCCGCAACCGACTCCGCCGGCCTCTTCAGGGGCCGGCTTCTCGGCGTTGCAGGGCTGGAACGAGGAAGACCACGCCGCCGCCCTGCAGGCGTTCCGCGAGACCTGCGGCGTCGCCAAGGATCCTGCCACGGCGCAGGTGTGCCGCAAGGCCAAGCAGGCCGGGCCGGTCGACGACGCGGCGGCGCGCCTGTTCCTGGAAGCCAATTTCCGCCCCGAGCCGGTCGCCGGCCAGGGCCTGCTGACCGCCTATTTCGCGCCGGAATACGAGGCGCGGATGTCGCGTTCGGCCGAGTTCAGCGCCCCGATGCGCGGGCGTCCGGCCGACCTGGTCATGCTCGACCTCGGCGCCTTCGACCCGACCCTGAAGGGCAAGACGGTGGCCGGTCGCGTCGCCGGCGGGACCTTCACCCCCTACGACGACCGCGCCGCCATCGAGGCCTCGCCGCTGGACCGGCCGCTGGCCTGGCTGCGGCCCGAGGACCTGTTCTTCCTGCAGATCCAGGGCTCGGGCGTCCTGACCCTGCCCGACGGCCGCCGCGTGCGCGCGGCCTTCGCCGCCCACAACGGCAAGCCCTTCACCGGGATCGCCACGGCCATGCGCGACCGCGGCCTGCTGGCCGACGGCGACACCTCGGGCGAGGCGATCCGCGGCTGGCTGGCGGCCAATCGCGGCCCCAGGGCCGACGAGATCATGCGGCTGAACCCGCGCTACGTGTTCTTCCAGACCTCGCCCGACGACGGTCGTCAGGCCACGGGCGCGGCCAATGTGCCGCTGCCGGCCGGCCGGGCCATCGCCGTCGATCCCAGTCAGAACGCCCTGGGCGGCCTCTACTGGATCGACGCCAGCGCGCCCAAGCTGGCCGGGGCCTTCCCGACCTATCGCCGGGCCGTGGTGGCGCTGGATACCGGCGGCGCGATCAAGGGCGCGGTGCGGGCCGATCTCTACATGGGCACCGGCCAGGCGGCCGGAACCGAGGCCGGCCGCGTGCGCCACGACCTGCGCCTGTGGCGCCTGGTCCCCCAGCCGCAATCCTGATCCCCGGGGCCTGATCCGATGAGCAAGCGGCCGCCCGACGACGACGGCCAGCGCCTCTGGCGGCTGGTGGCCTCCACGGTGCGCGCCAAGGCCGGCGAGACGCCGCTGAAGATGCGCGCCAAGGTCAAGGTGCGTCCGGCCAAGGCCGAACTGATGGGTCACGCCGCCGAGGTGGCCCCGCCGACCCGCCTGGCCTCGATCGCGCCGCTGCGCATCGATCCGGCCGACATTCCGGCGCTCAAGGCCAAGCCCAAGGCGCCCAAGCCACCGCCCGAACGCATCGAGCCCAACCGCCATCGCCGCATCGCCAAGGCCCACGACCCGATCGGCGCTCGGCTCGACATGCACGGCCTCGACCAGGACCAGGCCCGCGCGACCCTGGAACGCTTCATCCGCCGGGCCTTCGACGACGGCCACCGGGCGGTGCTGGTGATCACCGGCAAGGGCAAGGTGGGGCAGGGCGTCCTGCGCCAGCGCACGCCCGAATGGCTGGCCGACCCGGCCCTGCGCGAGATGATCGCCGGGGTGTCGCCGGCCGACCAGCGCCACGGTGGCGAGGGCGCGCTCTACGTGGCGCTGAAGCGGAAGGGGTAGGAGGCTTTAGCTTCCGCCTGCATCCCCAACTTCGTCATCCTGGAAAGCGCGCAGCGCTTATCCGGGACCCAGGGGGACTGGACGCGGCGATCGGGTTCGCCGTTGGGGGCGTTGGCCGGCGCATTGCGGCGGCTCCTGGGTCCCGGCTCTCCGCGCTGCGCGCTCCGGCCGGGATGACGGAAAAAAGAGGGGAAGAAGGCCTACTTCGGCCGCGACGCCTTCTCCGCATGCCCGGAGGTCCCCTCGCGGGCTTCCAGCTTCTCGGCCACGGCGTCCAGCGACACCCCGGCCGCGGCCATCAGGGCCAGCCAGTGGTAAAGCAGGTCGGCGCTCTCCGAGGCCAGGGCCTCGGGACCTTGCGCCACGGCGGCGATCACCGTCTCGACGGCTTCCTCGCCCAGCTTCTTGGCGGCCAGGGCCGGATCGTTCAGCAGCTTGGCGGTGTAGGACGCGCTCGGGTCGCCGCCCTTGCGGCTCTCGACGGTGGCGGCCAGGCGCTCCAGGACTTCGAACAGCCGGCTCATGCGACGTTCCTCGAAGGATCCAGGCGCACCGGCACCCCGGCCGCGGCCATGGCGGCCTTGGCCTCACCGATCGAGATTTCGCCGAAGTGGAAGATCGAGGCGGCCAGAACGGCGGCGGCGTGGCCGTCGCGGGCGGCTTCGACCAGGTGTTCGGTCTTGCCGGCCCCGCCGGAGGCGATCACCGGCACGTTCACCGCGCCCGTCACGGCCTTCAGCAGCGGGATGTCGTAGCCGATCTTGGCGCCGTCGCGGTCCATCGAGGTCAGCAGGATCTCGCCCGCGCCGCGCTCGACCACCTTGGCGGCCCAGTCGACGACGTCGAGGCCGGTGTCCTTGCGGCCGCCATAGGTCCAGACGTTCCAGCCCGAGCCGTCCGGCCGGGCCTTGGCGTCGATGGCCACCACCACGCACTGGGCTCCGAAGGCGTCGGCCCCGGCGGCGATCAGGTCGGGATTCTCGACGGCGGCGGTGTTGGTCGAGACCTTGTCGGCGCCGGCCAGTAGCAGGCGGCGCATGTCGGCCACCTGGCGCACGCCTCCGCCCACCGAGACGGGCATGAAGCAGACCTCGGCGGTGCGCGAGATCACGTCCAAGATCAGGCCGCGGCCCTCGCTGGAGGCGGTGATGTCGAGGAACATCAGCTCGTCGGCGCCGGCCGCGTCATAGGCCGCGGCCTGCTCGACGGGGTCGCCCGCGTCGCGCAGGTCGACGAAGTTGACGCCCTTGACGACCCGGCCGTCCTTGACGTCGAGACAAGGAATGATCCGGGTCTTCAGCATCAGAGCGCCGCCGCGACCAGGGCTTCGGAGGGCTTGATCGTGCCCGCGTAGAGCGAGCGGCCCAGGATGGCGCCGGCGACCTCGACGCCCTTGCGGGCCTTCAGCCGTTCGATGTCGGCCACCGAGGCGACGCCGCCCGAGGCGATGACGGGGATCGAGACGGCGTCGGCCAGTTCGCCCACGCCCTCGACATTGACGCCGGTCAGGGCGCCGTCGCGGCTGATGTCGGTGACGATCAGGGCGGCCACGCCCACGTCCTCGAAGCGCTTGCCCAGGGTGATGGCGTCGATGTCCGACAGGCCGGTCCAGCCGTCGATGGCGACCTTGCCGTCACGCACGTCGACGGCCACGGCGATCTGCTCGGGCCACAGGCGGGCGGCCTTGCGGACCAGGTCCGGATCATGGACAGCCACGGTGCCGAGGATGACGCGCGACACGCCGGCCTCGATCCAGGCCTCGATGCCTTCCAGGGTGCGGATGCCGCCGCCCAGCTGCACCGGGATCGAGATCGACTCCAGGATCGATTGCACGGCGGCTGTGTTCACCGACTTGCCCTCGATGGCGCCGTTCAGATCAACGACGTGCAGCCACGAGAAGCCGTCCTTGACGAAGCGCTGGGCCTGGTCGGCCGGGCTGTTGTTGAAGACCGTGGCCTTGTCCATGTCGCCGTGCAGCAGGCGCACGCACTGGCCGTCCTTCAGGTCGATGGCGGGATAGAGGATCATGGGCGCCATTCCAGGAAGTTGGCGAGCAGGGCGAGCCCGGCGGCTTGTGATTTTTCGGGGTGGAATTGTACGCCCGCGACATTCCCCTTGGCCACCGCCGCGACGAACGCGCCGCCGTGGTCGCTGGTCGCCACGACGTCGGCCGGATCGGCCGCGTCGAGCGCGAAGGAATTGGCGTAGTACATGTGGGCGCCGTCCTCGATGCCCGCGAACAGGGCGTGAGCGCGCGAGAAGGCGATCGCGTTCCAGCCCATGTGTGGGATGGTCAGCGCGGGATCGGACGGCTGAAGCTTCTTTACCTGGCCGCCGATCCAGTCGAGGCCCGGCGTGACGCCGAACTCGAGACCTTCGGTGGCCAGCAGCTGGTGGCCGACGCAGATGCCCATGAACGGCGCGCCGCGCTGGTGCACGGCTTCGTTCATGGCCTCGAACACGCCAGAGGCGTCCAGGCCCGCGCGGCACGAGGCGAAGGCCCCGACGCCGGGCAGGAACACCCGGTCGGCCTTGGCCACGAGGTCGGGATCTGCGGTGACTATGATGGAGGCGGCGACGCCGCGTCGGCGGGCGGCCTCGTTCAAGGCCTTCTCCGCAGATCGCAGGTTGCCCGACCCATAGTCGATCAGGGCGAGAGTTTGCATGGAACCTACAGCACGCCCTTGGTCGACGGCGCCTGGCCGCCGGTCTTCGGATCGAACTCCACCGCCTGACGCAGGGCCCGGGCAAGCGCCTTGAAGCCGCTCTCCGCCACGTGGTGGGTGTTGTCGCCGTACAGCGTCTCCAGATGGATGCACGCCCCGCAGTTCATAGCGAACGCGTGGTGGAACTCCTTGAAGAGCTCGGTGTCCATCTCGCCGACCTTGGGCCGCTTGAACTCGACCTTCCAGATCAGATAGGCGCGGTTCGACAGGTCGATGGCGCAACGCGTCAGGGTCTCGTCCATCGGGATGTAGGCGTGGCCGAAGCGCCGGATGCCCTTGAAGCCGTCCAGCGCCTTGTTGATCGCCTGACCCAGCACGATCCCGGTGTCTTCCACCGTGTGGTGCATGTCGATGTGCAGGTCGCCCTTGGTCTCGATCTTCAGGTCGAAGCCGCCATGGCGCGCGAAGCTCTCCAGCATATGGTCGTAGAAACCGATGCCGGTGGAGATCGTCGAGGCGCCGGTCCCGTCGAGATCGATCCAGACCCGGATCTGGGTCTCTTTCGTCTCGCGGACCACTTCAGCGGTGCGGGCCATGCTTCGTCCTTGAAGGTCGGTGAAGACCTTGGGGGGGTTAGAGTCCGTTCTGGGCGGCCAGGTCGCGCAGCTTGACCTGCGGACGCGGACCGTAATGAGCGATGACCTCGGCGGCGGCCAGGGAGCCCAGCTTGCCGCAGTCGGCCAGCGAGCGGCCCTGGGAGAGGCCGTAGAGGAAACCTGCGGCGTATTGGTCGCCCGCGCCCGTCGTGTCCACGACTTTTTCCACGGGGAAGGCCGAGATTTCTTGGACGCTGTCGCCCTGGGCGACCACCGAACCCTTTTCGCTTCGGGTGACGGCGGCGATCTCGACCCGCTTGGCCAGTTCCTTCACGGCCGCGTCGAAGTCGTCGGTCTGGAACAGGGCGCACACTTCGGAGGCGTTGGCGAAGACGATGTCGCACTGGGTCTCGACGAAGCCCAGCAGGGCCTCGCGGTGACGGTCGACGACGAAGCTGTCGCTCAGGGTGATGGCGATCTTCCGGCCCGAGCCGTGGCTCAGCGCGGCGGCCTTGGCGAAGGCGCGGCGGGCTTCCAGCGGGTCGAACAGATAGCCTTCGAGATAGGCGTACTGGGCGGCCTCGATGATGGCCGGGTCGACGTCGGCGGCGGTCAGCTCGACGCAGGCGCCCAGATAGGTCGACATGGTGCGCTGGGCGTCGGGGGTGACGTTGATCAGGCACTGGGCGGTGGCCGGGCCTTCGGCCAGCGGCGGGGTGGTGAAGGTTCCGCCGATGGCGCGCATGTCGTGGGTGAAGACGCGACCCAGCTGGTCGTCAGCGACCTTGCCGATGAAGGCGGCCTTGCCGCCGAAGCTGGCCACGCCCGCCACGGTGTTGCCGGCGCTGCCGCCCGAAGCCTCGATGCCGGCGGCCATGGCGTCGTACAGGCTGGCCGCGCGGGCCGTGTCGATCAGCGCCATCGAGCCCTTCACCAGCCCTTGCGCGTCCAGGAAGGCGTCGTCGCACTGGGCGATGACGTCGACGATGGCGTTGCCGATGGCGGCGACGTCGTAGAGGGCGGTCATAGGGGCTTCCGATGGGGACTACGAAAAGAGAACCGTTGGCAAGTAAAGGAACGGGGCCGGCAAGGCAACGCGGGGCTTGCCCGATACGGTGCGGCTTTCTAACCCTGGGGCATGAGCACCGCCCAAACCGACGCCTCGGCTCCCGACGTCCTGATCCTGGTTCCCGCCGCCGACGAACCGCGCTTCGCCCAGAGCTGGCCGCCGCTGTTCGAACGCCTGGCGACGCCGCTGCGGACCCTGGGCCTGACCGTCGCGTCGCGGTCCTGGACCGATCCGGTCGAGGCGGACGGGCAGGGGATCGTCCTGCCGCTGCTCAGCTGGGGCTATCATCATCGCGAGCCCGAATGGTACGCGCGCCTCGACGCCCTGGAGGCGGCCGGCGTGCGCACCGCCAATCCGCCGTCGCTGCTGCGTTGGAACACGGCCAAGACCTATCTGCCGGAGCTGGCCGCCAAGGGCGCCCCGGTGGTGCCGACGATCACGCTCGACAAGGTGACGCCCGAAGCCGTCGTGGAGGCCCGCGACCGTTTCCAGGTCGAGGTGGTGGTGGCCAAGCCGCAGGTCTCGGGCGGTTCGCACCAGACGGTGAAGCTCGCCCGCGAGTTCGACCTCTCCGGCGCCCCCACCGGCCCGGCCCTGATCCAGCCGTTCCTGCCGGCGGTGGGCGAGGAGGGGGAGTTGTCGCTGTTCTTCTTCGACGGCGTCTTCAGCCACGCGGTGACCAAGGTGGCCGTGCCCGGCGACTTCCGAGTGCAGCCGCAGTACGGCGGCAAGGTCAGCGAGATCGCGCCCGAGCCCGAGGCCCTACATGCCGCCCGCATGGTGCTGGACGCCGTCGGAGCGCCCCTGACCTACGCCCGCGTCGACCTGATCCGCGGCCTCGATCACACCCCGCAGTTGATGGAGCTGGAGATCATCGAGCCGGATCTCTTCCTCGAGCACGCCCACGACCATGGGGCGGCCTTTGCGAAAGCGGTGAAGGCGGCGCTCTAGGGCAGGGGAGGGAAGGGCAGGGGCGTTCGCTAGGCGCTGGATGGGCCGTGCACGTCACGCGCACGATCAGCCGTGGGCGACGAGCTTGAAATCGGCTCGATTGCTTTTGGCGTTTCGATAGAGGCGGCCTATATCGGAAGCCATGCTCCCGACCCTGCGCCAGCTGCAATATCTGAAGCTCCTGTCGGAGCACGGTTCGTTCAGCCGCGCCGCCGACGCCTGCTACGTCACCCAGCCCACCTTGTCGGCCGGGATCCAGGAGCTGGAGAAGATCCTCGGCGCGCCGGTGGTCGACCGCGCCCGCTCGGGCGTGATCCTGACCGCCGCCGGCCAGGAGGCCGTGCGCCGGGCCACCGCCATCCTCGCCCAGACCGAAGACCTGGTGCAGGCCGCCCGCGGCGCCGGCCAGCCGCTGGCCGGGCGTTTCCGGCTGGGCGTGATCCCGACCGTGGCGCCCTACCTGCTGCCGCGCGCCTTGCCGATGCTGCGCGACCAGTTCCCCAAGCTGCGCCTCTTTCTGCGCGAGGATCTGACCCAGCGGCTGATCGCGGCGCTGAAGGCCGGCTCGCTGGACGCTGCCCTGATCGCCCTGCCCTACGACATGACCGGCCTCGACTGCGCCCATGTCGAAGACGACGAACTGCTGGCCGCCGCGCCCGCCAATCACCCTATGGCCCTGCAGGACCGGGTCGACCCTTCCAGCCTCGACGGCCAGGAGCTGATCCTGCTGGAAGACGGCCATTGCCTGCGCGATCACGCCCTGTCCGCCTGCGGCCTGGAGCCGCCCCGGAACGTCGGCGACGAGGAAAGCTTCGCGGCGACCTCGCTGCCCACCCTGGTGCAGATGATCGGCTCGGGCCTGGGCGTCTCGTTCCTGCCGGCCATGGCGGTGCAGGCGGGCCTGGCCGAGAACGCCCCGGTGACCGTGCGGCCGTTGAACACGGCCCAGTCCAGCCGCGAGATCGTCGTGGCCTGGCGGGCCGGCTCCAGCCGCGCCGCCGAGGGCCGCCTGCTGGCCGAGACCCTGCGGGCGGCGTGATCGTCGCGCCTTCATCCAAGACCATCGTTCTTCGAGTCTGCGACCTTTCCCCCGCTCGGCGCGTTGCAGCCGGGACCGGAACTGGAGCGCACGATGAAGACGGCGATGACCTTGGCCCTGCTGGGCGTTGCGATGGCGGCCTCGGGCTGCGTCAGCCTTTCGCGCAGCACGGCGGTCGAGACCCTGCCGGCCGACTGGCGCGCCCAGGCCCGCGTCTCCGAGGTGCGCCTCACGCGGGGTGATCTCAAGGTCACCGACGGCTTCGACGCCCTGTTCAAGCAGCACGTCCAGGCCAAGCTCGACGGCTGCGCCAAGGGCGACCGGCCGTTGCGGCTGGAAGCGAAACTCGACCGCTTCGACAAGGCCAACCCGGCCCTGACCGCCCTGGTCGCCGGCGCCAACGTGCTGCGCGGCAAGGCCCGGCTGGTCGACGTGCGCACCGGCAAGGTGGTCGGCGACTACGCCATCGGCAAGACCATCGTCGGCGGCCGCCTGGCCGTCATCAAGATGGGCGAGGCCGAGGAGCAGCTTAGCGACGCCTTCGGCGAGGAGGTCTGCCACTAGGCCTTTCCTGCGGCGGTCGCAAATCGATAGTATCAGATATATCTAAATAGCTCTTGACCGCCTGCGATTTCGATATATCTATCATTTCGATATAACGAAACTGCATCGAAAGGCAGCATATGTTTGGACGTCATCATCATCCCCATCACGGTCGTCACGGCGGTCATCACAGCCGCCATCCCTTCGGCTTCGACGGCCGCGAGCACGGCGGCGGCATGGGCGGTCGGGGCTTCGGCCGCGGCGGTCCGCGCGGCGGCGGCCGGTTCTTTGACCACGGCGACCTGCGCCTCGTGGTCCTGAAGCTGATCGCCGAGAAGCCCAGCCACGGCTACGAACTGATCAAGGCGGTCGAGACCGCGGCCGGCGGCGCCTACAGCCCCAGCCCCGGCGTGATCTACCCGACCCTGACCCTGCTGGAAGAGCTCGGCTACGTCGCCGCGACCGACGCCGGCGGCGGCAAGAAGCTCTACACCATCACCGACGAAGGCCAGGCTTTCCTGGAAGCCAACGCCCAGCCGGTGAACGGCCTCTTCGCCCGCATGGCCGAAGCCGCCTCGCGCAGCGCCGCCTTCGCGCCGCAGATCCTGCGGGCCCGCGAGAACCTCAAGACCGCCCTGCGGCTGAAGCTGCACGCCGGCGCCCTGTCGGCCGAGCAGATCGCGGCCGTGGCCAAGGCCCTGGACGACGCGGCCGCGGCGATCGAAGCTGTCTGACGTCGGGGAGCCAAGGAGCAGAGCCATGCAGAGCCACGCCCGCCTCGTCACCGACAAGGCCGCCCGCTACATGACCCAGCTGGCCAAGCACTGGGGCCACAAGTTCGAGGTCGAGCTGACCGAGAGCACGGCGGCCTTCCCGCTGCCGCTGGGGCCCTGCCGCATGACCGCCGACGCCGAAGGTCTCGACATGACCGTCGAGGCCGACGACTTCGAGGCCCTGGAGAAGCTGGAGCAGGTGGTCGCCGATCACATCCTCCGCTTCGCCTTCCGCGAAAACGTCGAGAAGCTGCACTGGACCCGCGCCCGCGAGGCCGGCCACATCAACCCGCCGAAAGCGCGGGGCGGGCTGGGGTTGGGGCTCTAGGTTGCTCTCCCTCAAGTCCGTCATCCCGGCCGAAGCGCGTAGCGCAAAGAGCCGGGACCCAGGGGCCGCCGCATCGCGCCGGCAGCCGCCGCGGCGTTGAAGCAAGCGCTGCGCCCAGTCCCCTCGGTCCCGGATCGGCCTACGGCCGTCCGGGATGACGAAGTTGGGGAATCTTAGGGGCTAGAGCCCCGTCAGCAGCTTGGCCAACAGGCCATTCAGCGTCTGCTGCTCCTCGCCATCGAGCGTCGATAGCAGCGCCCTCTCGTTGTCGATATGCAGCGGCAGGATCCTGTCCAGTAGCGCCAGCCCCTCGTCCGTCAGCGCGACCAGCGTGCCCCGCCGGTCGCTCGGGTGCGGGCGGCGCTCGACGAGGGCCATCTTCTCCAGCCGGTCGATGCGGGCGGTCATGCCGCCCGACGAGACCATGGCCGTCTCGTAAAGGTCGGTCGGGGTCAGGGCGAAGTCGCCGCCCGCCCGGCGCAGGGTCGCCAGCACGTCGAACTCGCCGCGCTGCAGGCCATGGGCGGCGAACAACGGCGCCAGCTTATCCTTGAGCACGATCTCTGCGGCCTCGCAGAGGCGGCCGACCAGCTCCATCGGGAACGGATCCAGGTCCGGCCGCTCGCGCCGCCATTGGGCCGAAGCCGCGCCTGCGCGGTCGTGACGCTTGGCTTTCGTCGTCATCGGATATATCTCGCCATCAAGATACTTGCTTTCGAGATATATCGTGGTCCTCGCTTACGAAGAAGACGCCAAGACGCGCGAACACGCGCTTCTTGCCGCCCGTGCCGCTAAAAGCGGCGCCGTGCTCACCATCGCAGCGATCGTCGTGGCGGCCCTGAACCTGCGTCCCGCCCTGGCTGCGCTGGGTCCGGTGCTCGACACGGTGAAGGCGGCCACCGGCGCCTCCTCGGCCGCGGCCGGCCTGCTGACCACCCTGCCGATCTTCCTGATGGGCCTGGGCGCCCTGCTGGCCGCGCCGCTGCGGCGGATGCTGGGCGAGCGCATGGGCGTGGCCGCGGGCCTTGCGGCCATCGCCCTCGCCTGCGGCCTGCGCGCCCTGTGGCCCAGTCTTTCCGGCCTGTTCGTCAGCGCCGCGATCGTCGGTATCGGCGTCGCCGCCGTCCAGGCGCTGACGCCCGGCTTCATCAAGCGTTTCGCCGGTGATGACGCCGCCCGCCTCACGGGCCTCTACACCACCGGCATCATGGCCGGCGCCGCCGTGGCGGCCGCGGGCGCCTCGGGCCTGACCCGCCTGGCCGGCTGGCAGGCGATGTTCGGCCTGTGGGCCCTGCCGGCCGTGCTGGCCCTGCTGTTGTGGACGGGCGCGACCAAGCGCTCGGTCGCCGTTCCGGCCGGCGGTCCGCGCGTCGTTCGCCGCAACGCCTTGTGGAAGAGCCCGCGCGCCTGGCTGCTGCTGACCTTCTTCGGCGTCGGCACCGGGGCCTACACCCTGGTGCTGGCCTGGTTCCCGCCGTTCTACGCCAGCCGGGGCCTGACCGCCGACCAGGCCGGCTACGCGCTGTCGGCCCTGACGGTGTGCGAAGTGATGGCCGGCCTGACCGTTTCGGCGGCCATCGCCCGCCGTCCGGATCGCCGTCCCCTCCTGATCGCCGCCCTGACCGCGCTGCTCAGCGGCATCGCCTGCCTGCTGCTGGCCCCTTGGCTCGTGCTGCCCGCCGTCTGCCTGCTGGGCGCGGGCATCGGCGCGATCTTCCCGCTGTCGCTGATCGTCACCCTCGACCACGCGGCCGACCCCGACCAGGCCGGCGACCTGATGGCCTTCGTCCAGGGCGGCGGCTACGTCATGGCCAGCGTCATGCCGTTCCTGGCCGGCTGGGTGCGCGACGCCTCGTCGGACCTGTCGGGCGCCTGGCTGCTGATGGCGGTCGGCGTCGTGGCGATGATGGTGATGACCGCGCGGTTCAAGCCGGGCGCGCGGGTCGCCTGAAGCTCTTGTTTTGACGCATTTTCTTCACGTGAACCGGAAACCACTTCGCCCGAAAATGCTCTAGAACAGCCCGATCGACGGACACAGGTCGGCGATCTTGCAGATCTCGCACTTGGGCTTGCGGGCGATGCAGACATAGCGGCCGTGCAGGATCAGCCAGTGGTGGGCGCGGGTCTGGTAGGGCCCGGGCACGACCCGCATCAGGTCGTCCTCGACCGCGTCGGGGGTCTTGCCGGCCGACAGTTTCAGGCGATGCGAGACGCGGAAGACGTGGGTGTCGACGGCGATAGCCGGCTCGACGTCCAGCTCGTTGAGCACCACGCTGGCGGTCTTGCGGCCCACGCCCGGCAGGCTTTCCAGCGCCTCGCGGTTCAGCGGCACCTGGCCGCCATAGCGGTCCATCAGGATATGGGCCGAGGCGATGACGTTCTTGGCCTTGGTGCGGAAGAGGCCGATCGAGGCGATGTACTTGATCAGCCCCTCTTCCCCCAGCTCCAGCATCTTTTCGGCGCTGCCTGCGACCTGGAACAGCGGGCCGGTGGCCTTGTTGACCTGCACGTCGGTGGCCTGGGCCGACAGGGCGACGGCGGTGACCAGCTCGTAGGGGTTGGAGTAGTTCAGCTCGGTCTTGGGTCGCAGTTCCAGGCTCTCGAAGCGCTCGAACAGGATGCGCACGCGTTCGCGCTCGGCGGGCGAGATCCGCTTGGCGGCGGGGCGTTTCTTCACAAGGGTCTTGGTGACGGCCATCGGCGTGACCATGCCGTGATGCGCCCGGCTCGCCAAGACGGCGCAAGCGGCGTAAATCCTGGTCATGGCCGCAGCCCTCTACATGGACGCCGTCATCCGCCCCAACCGGTCGCTCGGCAAGACCGGCATGGCCGTGGTGCTGGGCGTGGTCATCGCCTTCAACCTGATGGTGGCGGTGTTCCTGCTGGTGCTCGGCGCGCCGCCGGTGCTGCCGTTCCTGGGACTGGACGTGCTGGCCCTTTGGCTGGCCTTGCGCGCCAGCAACCGGGCCCTGTCGCGGTCGGAGCGGGTGCGGGTCACGGCCGAGGCGATCACCGTCAGCCGCGAGGACGCCAAGGGGGCCAGAGTGGTCTGGAGCTCGCCGACCGCCTTCACCCGCGTCGATCTCGACCAGCCCGGCGAGCACGAAAGCCGCGTGCGTCTCTTCATGTCGCGCCGACGTCTGACCCTGGCCCGGGCGCTCAGCCCCGACGAGCGGGTGGCCTTCGCGCATGCCCTGGAGCGGGCGATCAAGAGCGCGCGGGCCGAGCGGTGGTCGTGAGTTCCAGCCGCAAGAACCGGGCGGACGCCCTGCCCTGCCGGGGCTAGAGTGGACCGATGCCTCTCGACGTCTCGCCTTCCGAAACCCTCGCGCGCCTGGCCGAGCGCTCGGCCGACTATCATCGCATGGCCGTCGCTCTCGACTGGCTGGCGCAGCGCTGGATGGACCGGCCGTCGCTGGACGAGGCCGCCGGCGCGGTGGGCCTGTCGCCGTTCCACTTCCAGCGCATCTTCACCCGCTGGGCCGGGGTCAGCCCCAAGACCTTCGTGGCCGCCATCGCCCACGCCGAGGCCCGCCGGTCGCTGGAGGCCGGGGCCAGCGTGCTGGACGCGGCCTATGACGCCGGCCTTTCCGGTCCCTCGCGGCTGCATGACCTGTTCATCGCCCAGGAGGCGGCGACCCCGGGCGACGTGCGCCGGCGCGGGGCGGGCATGACCCTGCGCTGGGGCTGGTCGCCCACCCCGTTCGGCCGGGGCCTGTTCGTGCTGGCCGAGCGCGGCCTGGCGGGCCTGGCCTTCTCGGACGGCGACGACGACTTCGCCTTCGCCGACATGCACCGTCGCTGGCCCGGCGCCGACTGGGTGCGCGACGACGGGGCGGCGCAGGAGACGGCCCTGCGGGCGTTCGGGGCCGGCGAAGGCCCCCTGCCCGTGGTGCTGATCGGCTCGCCCTACCAGGTGCAGGTCTGGAAGGCCCTGCTGCGCATCCCGGCCGGCGAGACCGCCACCTATGGCCAGGTCGCCGCCTGGGCCGGCAAGCCCAAGGCGTTCCAGGCCACTGGCGGGGCCATCGGCGCCAATCCGATCTCGCTGCTGATCCCCTGCCACCGCGCCATCGCCAAGGACGGCCGCCTCACCGGCTACCACTGGGGCCTGGCCCGAAAGGCCGCGATACTGGGGATGGAGGCCGTGTCGGTGCAGGAGGTGGCGTGACGCCCAGCTCTCATGCTTTGGAACAAACCAGAAACATACGTCCGGACTCGACGTCGGCTTGAGCCACTCTGGCCCGTAACCGCGATGCGGGCTGTGTAACGGGTGGAGCTATGGAACCGGAGGTACTGAAGGAGTTGGCGGTGGTGTTGTCGGCGGTGGCCGGCGTGGTGACGGCCCTGGCCGGACTGGTGTGGGCGTTTCGGCGGCGGCCTTAAAGAAAGGGCCGCCGCCAAGGCCTCAGGCCGTGCCGAGGAAGTCGCGCTTGCCCACGACCACGCCGTTCTTGCGCAGGATCCCGTAGGCGGTGGCCAGGTGGAAGTAGAAGTTCGGCAGGGCCTGGGCGGTGAGATAGTCGAGGGCGTTGTGCTCGGTGGTCTCGCCGCGACGGGTCAGGGCCACGGTGCGGTCCTCGGCGCCGTCGAAGGCGGCCGGGTCGAGGCCTTCGACATAGGCGATGGCGCGTTCAACGCGGGCCGACAGGTCGGCGAAGCTGGTCTCGGCGTCGTCCCAGGCCGGAACCTCGAGCCCGGCGAGGCGCGCGCTGGCGCCCTTGGCGAAGTCGGTGGCGATCTGCACCTGGCGGATCAGCGGGAACATGTCGGGATAGAGCCGGGCCTTCAGCAGGGCCTCGGGGTCCAGCTTGTGGGCTTCGACATGGGCGGCGGCCTTGGCCAGCACGCCGGCGAGGCCCTTCAGCCCCTGGACGAAGACGGGAACGCTGACGCGGTGGGCGGTGATGGTCATGGAGGCTCCGGTGAGGCTTTGGCGTCGGATGTAGGGCGGTTTGGTGCGAAGGGGCAGTCCCTTGACGGCGCCCTTCTCCCCTTGCGGGAGAAGGTGGCGGCCGAAGGCCCTTCGCCAAGATGCTCCCCCTGAAGGGGGAGCTGTCGCGGAGCGACTGAGGGGGATGTGACTTCGGCGTTGGCGGTTGTGTTGTGGTCAGCAGGGACTTCCCCCTCCGGCCCTCCGGGCCACCTCCCCCTTCAGGGGGAGGGTCTTTGGGCGCGAGTTTGCGATCTCCCGCTTTTCGGCGGCAGCTGCTGGGGAGGCGCGGAGCGGCCGGGCGGAGCCCGGGGACCGTGATGTGTTTTAGCGTTTCGGCTTCGTCTGACCGCTCCGCCGCATCATTGGCTCGGAGGGGCCAGAGGCGCGGGTGTTGTTTCAACCCAAGGCCCAGCCTTTCCCCCGGACGGGCAGGATCAATAGCCCCGCGGTGATCCGGCGGCGGCCTCGGCTGATCCTGTTAGGCCGGTTTGAAACGATCCCGACCCTGTCGACCCGCCTGTTTCGTCACGGAATGGCTTGGCGGCCCAATCACGCCTTCTGAGCGTTCCTGCAAACCCGCCCTTCCCATGACGCCCCAAGCGGCCCCGCTCGATGCGATCCACAGCCGCTAACTCGGGCCGGTACCAAGAGCCCTCCCCATGGCTGGGATGGGGATGATTATGGGGGGCCTGGAAAGGGCGGGGATAAGTTGGGGTTATAAAGTTGTAGGGCTTTGAGTTTGTTGAACTCTTTTTCGAGTTCACCGTGCGGTTGGTGTGCGTATCTCCCGATCCTTCTCCCCTTGCGGGAGAAGGTGGCGGCCGAAGGCCGACGGATGAGGGGTCTCTCAGATGGGAGACGCCCTGCCCGGCCTGACCGCTGCACACGGCTTTGATTTTTGAGAGACCCCTCACCCGACCCTGCTCCGCAGGGCCACCCTCTCCCGCAGGGGGAGAGGGACGAGTTGCGCAGCTTTCGCGGGGATTTTACGGGGGAGAAAGGCCAGCCCTGCGGCGGCTGAAAACGGCCCCCCTCCGGCCCTTCGGGCCACCTCCCCCAGAGGGGGAGGATCTCTTCAAGCCGCCTCGGCCTCGTCATACCGCGCGCGGGCCGCGCGGATGGCGTTGTGGTGGTCCATGGCCCAGGCGATCAGGGCGTTGAGGGGGCCTTGCAGCGAAACGCCCAGCGGCGAGAGGCTGTATTCGACGCTGGGCGGTTTTGTCGGGAAGACTTCGCGTTCGATCAGGCCGTCGCGCTGCAGGTCGCGCAGGGTCTGGGTCAGCATGCGCTGGGAGATGTCGGGCACGGCGCGGCGCAGGGCGCCGAACCGCTTGGGGCCGGTGGACAGCAAGGAGAGCAGCAGCGTGCTCCACTTGTCGCCCAGGTGGTCGATGACGTCGCGCACCGGGCAGTCGGAGGCCGTGAAGCCCTGGCCCTTCCAGCCGTCCAGGGCGTCGCACAGCGCTTCGGGCGAGAGCATGGGTGGTTCCTTCAAGGTGCCTATCTCCCGGAAAACTGCCGTCTTTACGGCGGGGCCTTGCTCTCACATCTACACCTGGTCTCGAAAAGAGACCAGCAAAGGACGCCTTCGATGACCGCCACCCCCTTTCTTGCGCGACCCTTTCTAAACGACCGCCTTCTGGTGACCGGCGCCGGAGGCCAGCTGGGCCGTCGCGTGGTCGAGCTGCTGCTGGAGGCCGGCGCGCCGCACGTGATCGCCACGACCCGTGACCCGAGCAAGCTCGCCGACCTGGCGGCCAAGGGCGTCGACGTGCGCGCCGCCGACTTCGACGATCCGGCCTCGCTGGAGGCGGCCTTCGCGGGCGTGGATCGCCTGCTGCTGGTCAGCACCGACAGCCTCGACAAGCCCGGCCGCCGCATAGCCCAGCACCGCGCCGCCGTGGCTGCGGCCGTGAAGGTGGGGGTGAAGCATCTGGCCTATACGTCCGCGCCGGGCGCCCGTCCGCAGCCGGGCGGCGGCGTCATCGACGACCACTTCTGGAGCGAGCAGGCGATCATCGCCGCCCCGTCCCTGACCTGGACGATCCTGCGCCACAACCTCTATGCCGAGACGATCCTGCTGGGCGCGGGCCATGCCGTCGCCTCCGGAACGCTCCACACGGCCACGGCGGGCCAGGGCCGGGCCTATGTCACTCGCGAGGACTGCGCCGCGATCGACGCCGCCGCCCTGCTGGGCGCGGAAGGCCGCCAGATCCTCGACGTCTCCGGTCCGCAGGCCCTGACCCAGGACCAATTGGCCGCCCTGCTGGCGCAGGTCTCGGGCAAGCCGGTCGCCCACCAGGACATCCCGCTGGACGCCCTGCGCGCGGGCCTCGCCCAGGCCGGTCTGCCGCCGGTGTATATCGACATCCTGGCCGACTTCGACGCCCAGGCCGCGCAGGGCCAGCACGCCATCGTCACCGACGCCGTCGAGCGCCTGACCGGCAAGGCCCCCACCTCGGTCGCGACCTTCCTGGCGGCTAACAAGGCGGCCCTGGGCTAAAGCGTCGCCGCGCGAACAAGCGGAACGGTCTGTGGCGTCGCGGGGTTTCTAGCGGGTCCAATTTGCATTCCCCCTGAAGGAGGAACACCCGATGAAAGTCAGCGACGCCATGACCAGCCAGGTCTCGGTCGCCCGTCCCGGCGACAGCATCCGCAAGGTCGCCGAGGTGATGGCCAAGGTCGACAGCGGCGTGGTGCCGGTGGTCGAGGACGGCAAGGTGCTGGGCCTGGTCACCGACCGCGACATCGTGCTGCGCGTGGTCGCCGAGGGCCGCAGCTTCGACAGTCCCGTGTCGGAAGTGATGAGCGACGGCGAGGTGCTGTCGGTCAAGGAAGACGACATCTTGGCCGACGCCACCGCCAAGATGGCCAACAACCAGGTCCGCCGCCTGGTGGTGCTGAACGACACCGGCCGCCTGACCGGTATTCTCTCCCTGGGCGACGTGGCCAAGGACTACGGCGCCAAGCAGGTCGGCAAGACGCTGGAGGAGATCTCGCAGGACGCCGAGGCGGCGCATTAGAGCTCACGTCTCAACAACACACCCGTCATTCCCGCCCTTGTGGCGGGAAACCCTCGCTCAGCTTACGAGTGAGACGCCAGCGGACTGCTGAGCAGTCCGCCCCTTCCGCACCTGCGGCGGACAGAGGGGTTCCCGCCACAAGGGCGGGAATGACGGGATGTATTGGGCAGTCTGAGGTTCACCAACCAAAGAAAAAGGGCGGCTCCTTTCGGGGCCGCCCTTCGTCGTTTTCGACGGTCGAACCGGTCTTAGACCAGGGTCGGGTCGATGGTCTTGCAGGCTTCCATCAGGCCCTTCACCGACTCGACCGACTTGGCGAACATCGCCTTTTCGGCGTCGTTGGTTTCGAACTCGATGATCTTTTCAGCGCCGCCGGCGCCGATGACGACCGGCACGCCGACATAGAGGTCCGACAGGCCGTATTCGCCGTTCAGGAAGGTGGCGCACGGCAGGACGCGCTTCTTGTCCTTCAGGTAGCTGGTGGCCATGGCGATGGCGCTTTCAGCCGGAGCGTAGAAGGCCGAGCCGGTCTTCAGCAGGGCGACGATCTCGCCGCCGCCCTTGCGGGTGCGCTCGACGATGGCGTCCAGTTCTTCCTGGGTCAGGAAGCCGGCCTTCACGGCGTCCGGCAGCGGCAGGCCGCCCACGGTCGAGTGACGGACCATCGGGACCATGTCGTCGCCGTGGCCGCCCAGGGTCCAGGCGTGGATGTCTTCGACCGACACGCCGGTCTTTTCGGCCAGGAAGTAGGCGAAGCGCGCCGAGTCCAGGACGCCGGCCATGCCGATGACCTTTTCCTTCGGCAGGCCCGAGAACTGCTGCAGGGCCCAGACCATCGCGTCGAGCGGGTTGGTGATGCAGATGACGAAGGCGTTCGGGGCGTGGGCCTTGATGCCTTCGCCGACGGCCTTCATGACCTTCAGGTTGATGCCCAGCAGGTCGTCGCGGCTCATGCCCGGCTTGCGCGGCACGCCGGCGGTCACGATGCAGACGTCGGCGCCGGCGATGTCGGCGTAGTCGTTGGCGCCCTTCAGGGCCACGTCCTTGCCGAACACGGCCGAGGCTTCGGCGATGTCGAGCGCCTTGCCCTGCGGGGTGCCTTCGGCGATGTCGAACAGGATCACGTCGCCCAGCTCTTCGCGAGCGGCGATGTGGGCCAGGGTGCCGCCGATCATGCCGGCGCCGATAAGGGCGATCTTCGCGCGAGCCATGGGGTCTCCATCAGGCTGTGGACAGGAAATGTCGGGGCGCGGTCTACGCCCCTAGCGGCTCAGTCTCAAGCCCCCTTTCCCGTTTCGCTGCGCTGCGGCAAAACGATCACAACAACGACAAGGAGAGGCGCCGTGAGCAAGACCGATCCGGGACGGTTTTTCGAGGACTTCAGGCTTGGCCAGGTGCTGGTCCACGCGACGCCGCGCACGGTGACGGCGGGCGACGTCGCTCTCTATACGGCCTTGTACGGAACCCGGTTCGCGCTGTTCTCGTCGGAGGCGTTCGCCAAGGACTGCGGCTTTCGAGCCGGCGGCGCGATCGACCCGCTGATCGCCTTCCATGTGGTGTTCGGCAAGACGGTGCCCGACATCAGCCTGAACGCCGTGGCCAATCTGGGCTACGCCGAGGGGCGGTTCCACCAGGCCATCTGGGACGGCATGACCCTCAGCGCCCGGTCCGAGGTGATCGGGCTGAAGGAGAACTCCAACCGCAAGACCGGCGTGGTCTATGTGCGCACGACCGGCCTGGACGAGTTCGGCGTGCCGGTGCTGAGCTATGTGCGCTGGGTGATGGTGCGCAAGCGCGACCCCGAGGCCCCGGTCGGCGACCAGCATGTTCCGCGGCTGGCCGAGGCGGTGGCGGCCGACCAGCTGATCGTGCCGGAGGGGCTCGATTTCTCGCGCTACAGCTTCACCCTGGCCGGCGCCCCGCACGCCTTCGAGGACTACGCGGTCGGCGAGAAGATCGACCATGTCGACGGCATGGCGGTGGAGGAGGCCGAAGCCCAGATGGCCACGCGGCTGTGGCAGAACACGGCCAAGGTGCACTTCAACCAGTTCGAGCGGAGCAAGGACCCGTCGGGCCGGCGCCTGGTCTATGGCGGGGTGGTGATCTCGACCGCCAAGGCCCTGTCGTTCAACGGCCTGCAGAACGCCGGGTTGATCCTGGGGATCAACGGCGGCCGGCACGTGGCGCCGTTCTTCGCCGGCGCGACGGTGTTCGCCTGGAGCGAGGTGCTCGACAAGGCGGATCTCGGAAACGTCGGCGCTCTGCGGCTGCGGCTGGTGGCGACCAAGGACAAGCCCTGTACGGATTTCCCCGACAAGGACGCCGAGGGGGTCTATGACCCGGCCGTGATCCTCGACTTCGACTATTGGGCGGCGGTTCCGAAACGTGGCTGACTTTTCCCTGCATCCGGCCTTTCCGGCCAGCTCCCACGCGGTCGGCGAGCTGCCGCTCTGCCACGTGCGGCTGCACGACGACGCCCGCTATCCGTGGCTGGTGCTGATCCCCCGCGCCGACGGCCTCGTGGAGATCGAGGACCTGTCGCCGGAGGGCCGCGTCGCCCTGACCGAGGAGATCGTCGCCCTCGGCGCGGCCGTGCGGGCCGTGGCGGCGGTGCTGGGTCTTGCGGTCGACAAGCTGAACGTCGGCGCTCTGGGCAATGTCACCCCGCAGCTGCACGTCCACGTGCTGGGCCGCCGCGACAGCGATCCGGCCTGGCCGGGGCCGGTGTGGGGGCACAGCGCGGGGGTCGCTTATCCGGAAGACGTGCGGGCGACGGCGATCGCGGCGGCGCGCGGAGCTTTGGGGATCTAGCCCAAACCTATAAACGTCCGTCATTCCCGCCCTTGTGGCGGGAACCCCTCTGTCAGCCGCAAGGGCGGATGGGGCGGATCGCTGGCGATCCGCTTGCGCCTCACGTGGAAGCGGAACCAGGGGTTCTCGCCACAAGGGCGAGAATGACGGGAGGATGGGCGTGGGCTTGTGACTATCTCAGCAGGCTCGCCACGCCCAGGCCCGCCGCGAAGGCCAGGGCCGTGGCGGCGGCGCCGGCCAGGAACCACGGCCAGGCCGGGCGCTTCTCGACGATCACCGTCGGCGCGGCCGGCGGTTGTTCGGCGTAGCGGGCCATGGCGCGCAGGGCGCGGACGGCCTCGTCGGCCAGTTCCTTCATGCGGGCTACGGGCGACAGCTCGCGGGCGATCCAGCGGCTGACGACGGGATTGGCGGCGGCCCACAGGTCGTGGGCCGGGTCGATGCGGCGGGCCACGCCCTCGACCGTGACCATGGTCTTCTGCAGCAGCACCAGTTCGGGCCGCAGGGCCATCTCGAACAGGGCGGTGATCTCGAACAGCTGGGCCAGCAGCCGGCCCATCGACACGTCGCGGGCCTCGCGGCCGAACACCGGCTCGCCAACGGCGCGCAGGGCCTGGGCGAAGGCGTCCATGTCCTGGTGGGCGGGCACGTAGCCGGCGTCGAAATGCACCTTGGCCACCCGCGTGTAGTCGCGGCGCAGGAAGCCGTAGAGGATCTCGGCCAGATACTTGCGCTCGGCCGGACCCAGGCGTCCGACGATGCCGTAGTCGACGGCGGTGATGGCGGCCGGGGCGCTGACGAAGAGATTGCCCTCGTGCAGGTCGGCGTGGAACAGGCCGTGGTCCAAAGCCTGGGCCAGGAAGCCGCGGGTGACGTTCTCGGCCAGGGCCTTGCGGTCCAGGCCTTCCTGCTCCAGCGCCTTGGGATCCGACAGCGGCACGCCTTGCGCCCAGGCCAGGGTCAGCACCCGCTTGCCGACGCCGTCCCAGACGACGGCCGGGGCGCGCATGTGGACGTCCTGGGCCATGGCCTCGCCGAGTTCGGCCGCGCCGGCCGCCTCGAAGCGCAGGTCCATCTCCAGGTCGAGCGCCCGGATCACCACCTCGACGAACTCGCGCGGGCGCAGGCGGCGGGCGGCGGGAACCAGGCGGTGCGACAGGTCGGCGGCTAGGCGCAAGGTCTCGCTGTCCTGCGCCACGCGGCGCTCGATACCGGGACGCAGCACCTTCACGGCGACCTTGGCGCCGTCGTGCAGGGTCGCCTCGTGGGCCTGGGCTAGAGAGGCGGCGCCGACCGCCTCGCCGAAGGTGGCGTAGAGGCTGTCGATGGAGCGACCGAGGTTGCGCTCGATCTCGGCGCGGGCGATCGGCGTCGGGAACGGCGGCAGCCGGTCCTTCAGGTGCGACAGGTCCTCGGCGAAGGTCGCGCCGAAGATGTCGGCCCGGGTCGACAGGAACTGGCCCATCTTGATGGCGACCGGGCCCTGGCCTTCCAGCACGCGGGCCAGGCGCTCGCCCGGACGGCCCTGGCGGCTCTTGCCGCCGGCGAACAGGCGCAGGAACCGGCCGGCCAGCCGCGCGGCCGGCGGCAGCAGCGGCTCGACCTCGCGCGGAACCAGGGCGTCGGCGCGCACCAGGCGCCAGCCGGCGCCGATCAGGCGCAAGAAGGCGGCGGCGCGGTTCATGCGGCGAAGGCCTTCGGGGCGAACAGGCGGACGGCGGGCGAAAAGGTCATGCTCAGGCCTGAAAGCCTGCTCCGCGCCCGCGGGTCAAGGGCGGTGTGCCTTAGAGCGCGTCGAGCGATGCCGACGGCTCGACAATCGCTCGTCGTTCTGGCCCTTTCGCCCGGCGTGCATACGGGGGGTGGCATGTCGGACGATTGGGATTTCTATCAGCTGCAGATCGACGGCAATCTGGGCTCGATCTTTGTCGACCTGGGGATCGCGCAGGAGGCTCCGCTGCGGGATCGCCCGCGGGCCGCATATCTGCGCCTCTTCATGCGCGCGCCGCGCTCGGATGGCCTCTCGAGCCAGGAGGAATACGACGCCCTGATCGCCATGGAGGACGCCGCTGTCGCCGCCGCCGAGGCCGTCGGCTGGCTCCATGTCGGCCGCAGTACGTCGGACGGGATGCGGGACTTCTTCTTCTACGGCCAGGACGACCAGGCCTTCCAAGCCGCGATGACCGACGTCATGGCCGGCTTCGACGGTTATCGGGCCAGCATCGGCCAGCGGGACGATCCCGACTGGAGCAGCTATTTTGACTTCCTCTATCCGTCCGAGCGCTCGTGGCGGACGATCAGCAATCGGCGCCTGCGGGAGGCGCTGGCCGACCAAGGCGATGAGGACGCGATCCCGCGCGAGATCGACCACTTCGCGCTTTTCCCTGACCTGGCCGGGGCCGAGGCCTTCATCGCGGCGATTGCCGGCAAGGGCTTTACGATCCTGCCGCCCGAGGCGCAGGACGAGGTCGGCGTCAGCTTCAGCCGGTCGGGCCGGCCTAGCGAGATGGACGAGGTCTGTCTGGACCTCGTCGACGCCGCCAAGGCGGCCGGCGGCCGCTATGACGGCTGGGGGTGCGAGGTTCAGGCCGGTTAGGCGCCTGATCTCAGAGCGCCCAGCCCTGGTGCAGGGCCGCCACGCCGCCGGTGAAGTTGGTGTAGGTGGCCCGCTTGAAGCCGGCCGCCTCGATCATCGACAGGAAGGTCTTCTGGTCGGGGAAGCGGCGGATGCTCTCGACCAGGTACTGGTAGGCGTCGCGGTCCTTGGCGACCCACTCGCCGACCTGCGGGATGACCTTGAAGCTGTAGGCGTCATAGGCCTTGGCGAGGGCTTCGGTCGCGGGGCGCGAGAACTCCAGGCACAGGAAGCGGCCGCCGGGCTTGAGCACCCGGCGCGCCTCGCGCAGGGCCGCGTCGATGTCGGTGACGTTGCGGATGCCGAACGAGATGACATAGGCGTCGGCATAGGCGTCGGGCAGCGGCAGGCGCTGAGCGTCGCCCACGGTCCAGGTGATCTCGGGCTCGCCGCCCTTTTCGATCCCGGCCATGATCATTTCGGCGTTGTAGTCGACGATATTGATGGTCGCGTCCGGACCGCCGCGGCGCTGCTGGGCGCTGCGAGCCATCTTGGCGAAGCGACGGGCCATGTCGCCGGTGCCGCCCGCGCAGTCGATGATGATCTCGCCCGGCTGCGGGTTGAGGCGGGCTGCGACCGCGTCCTTCCAGAGCCGGTGCACGCCGCCGCTCATCAGGTCGTTCATCAGGTCGTAGTTCTTGGCGACGCGGTCGAAGACCCCGCGCACCAGGCCCGCCTTCAGGGCGGGATCGACGTCCTTGAATCCGAAAGTGGCGGAGGGCTTGCTCATGACGTCTACGGGTCGGGCTCTCTATATGATCTTCGCCTATTAGACCGCGCCTTGCGTCGCGTCACCGTCTTAAGGAGCCGTCTTGCCCGAACTGCCCGAAGTCGAGACCGTCCGCCGGGGTCTGGAGCCCGTCCTGTCCGGGGCGCGCCTGATCCGCGTGCGCGCCAACCGTCCCGACCTGCGCTTTCCCCTGCCCGAGGGCTTCGTCCAGCGGCTGACGGGGGCCAAGATCCTGCGGCTGGACCGGCGGGCCAAGTACCTGCTCGCCCCGCTGGACCGTGGCGACACCCTGGTGATGCATCTGGGGATGACCGGCAGGTTCGAGATCGCCGCGCCGGAAGGGGCCGTACGGCCCGGGGACTTCGCCCGAGAGGTCAAGCCCGACGACAAGCACGCCCATGTGGTCTTCGAAACCGAGGAGGGCGCGACGGTCACCTATTACGACCCGCGCCGGTTCGGCTTCATGGACCTGATCGCCACCGACCGCGTCGATCGCCACCCGTGGTTCGCGACCATGGGGCCCGAGCCCCTGTCCCAGGCCTTCGACGCCAAGACGCTGGTCAAGGCCTTCGGCGGTCGCAAGCAGGGACCCAAGACCCTGCTGCTCGACCAGAAGACCGTGGCGGGCCTGGGCAACATCTATGTCTGCGAGGCCCTGCACCGTTCGGGCATCTCGCCGTTCAAGCCGTCGGGCCAGATCGCCGGCAAGCGGCTGGGGCCGCTGACCACGGCGATCAAGGAGGTGCTGGCCGAGGCCGTCGAGGTCGGCGGTTCGTCGCTGAAGGACTTCGCGGCCGCCGACGGGGCGCTGGGTTATTTCCAGCATCGCTTCCGGGTCTACGACCGCGAGGGCGAGCCGTGCCCGACCCCCGGCTGCAAGGGCGTGATCGCCCGCGAGGTGCAGGCGGGGCGTTCGACCTTCTTCTGCCCCGTTTGTCAGAAATGACCCTGACCGCGCCTTGCTGAGCTGAGGCGCGGCTTTCCGGTTGGGTTCGATGTTCCGCTCGCTTCTCGTCGCCCTGGCCGCGTTGATGGCCACGCCGGCCCTCGCCGAACCGGCGATGTGGACGGTGCGTGACGCGGATTCCGAGATCGTGCTGTTCGGCTCGATGCACGTGCTGCCCAAGGACCTGGACTGGAAGCCGCCGGCCCTGGACGCGGCGCTGTCGAAGGCCGACGACCTGTGGTTCGAACTGCCGATGGACGCCGCCGCCGATCAGCGGATGCAGGCCCTGGCCGGCGCCTATGGTCTGCTGCCGCCCGGTCAGACCCTGACCTCGCGCCTCAAGCCTCGGGCCGCCGCCCGCCTGCGCAAGCTGGCCGAGCGCTTCTCCGTGCCGATGAGCGAGCTGGAGCGCCTGCAGCCCTGGATGGCCGAGGTGCGGCTGACCACGGCCGCCTTCGCCCAGGACCAGGGCCTGGCCGAGGACGGGGTCGAGCGGCGGCTGCAGGCGGCCGCGCCGCCGACCGTCGTGCGCAAGGCCTTCGAGACTCCCGACCAGCAGATGGCCCTGTTCGCCGGCGCTTCGCAGGCCGACCAGGTCAGGACCCTGAACGCCACGGTCAAACAGCTGGAAAAGGATCCCGGCGCCTATCGCCGGCTGGTGGCCGCATGGTCGAAGGGCGACCAGAAGGCGCTCGAGCGCGCCGTCGTCGGCGGAATGCGGAAATCTTCGCCCGCCCTCTATCGCCGTTTCATCGTCGAGCGTAACGCACGGTGGATGGACGCCCTGCAAGCGCGCCTGGCCGGGTCCGGCCGGACGGTGGTGGTGGTCGGCGCCGGGCACCTCTTGGGTCCCGACGGCCTGCCCGCTCGCCTGCGCGCGCTGGGCTATGACGTACAAGGGCCGCGATAGACGGCCAGGACTTGAGGAAGGACGGCCGATGGCCTTTGAGACCCTGATCGTCGAACGCCCCGAAACCGCGCCCGGCGTGGCGCTGATCCGCCTGAACCGGCCCGAGGCCCTGAACGCCCTCAACAGCGTGCTGCTGACCGAGCTTGGCCAGGCGCTGGCGGACGCCCAGAACAACGACGGCGTCGGCTGCATCGTGCTGACCGGCTCACCGAAGGCCTTCGCCGCCGGGGCCGACATCAAGGAGATGTCGGAGAAGTCCTACGCCGAGATGTTCAAGGCCGACTTCTTCACCCCCCAGGCCCGGGCGATCGAGACCATCCGCAAGCCGATCATCGCCGCGGTGGCCGGCTACGCCCTGGGCGGCGGCTGCGAGCTGGCGATGATCTGCGACTTCATCCTGGCCGCCGACACGGCCAAGTTCGGCCAGCCGGAGATCAATCTCGGCGTCGCCCCCGGCATCGGCGGCACCCAGCGCCTGACCCGCTTCGTCGGCAAGTCCAAGGCCATGGACATGATCCTGACCGGCCGGATGATGGACGCCGCCGAGGCTGAGCGCTCGGGCCTGGTCTCGCGGGTCTTCCCCGCCGACCAACTGGTCGACGAGGCCCTGAAGGTCGCCGCCAAGATCGCGTCCCAGTCGCCGCTGGCCGTGGCGATGAACAAGGAACTGGTCAACGCCGCCTACGAGACGACCCTGACCACCGGCGTGGCGCTGGAGCGCCGCCTCTTCCACTCGCTGTTCGCCTTCGACGACCAGAAGGAAGGGATGGCGGCCTTCGTCGAGAAGCGCAAACCGGCGTT
Organism: Caulobacter sp. GW821-FHT10A10; assembly: GCF_059415745.1. Lineage (NCBI taxonomy): Bacteria > Pseudomonadati > Pseudomonadota > Alphaproteobacteria > Caulobacterales > Caulobacteraceae > Caulobacter > Caulobacter sp. GW821-FHT10A10. The sequence continues at coordinate 218,211 of NZ_JBWKNV010000002.1, forward strand.
CAAGGGTTCGTGAAGCTGAGCCGTGGCCGCGCGGTGAAGAATCCCCATGTGGATGGATTGACCCGATCCCGGGGTTCCCGTATATCCGCGCGCTCTTGATTTTTCCTGCTTCGCGGCCGCCCGCGTGGCTGTCCGTTTGAAGGTCCAACTCATGGCCAATAATCCCGGCGCCAAGAAAGCGATCCGCAAGATCGCCCGTCGCACCGAAGTGAACACCGCTCGCCGTTCGCGCGTGCGCACCTTCCTGCGCAAGTTCGAAGACGCCCTGGCCGCCGGCGACGTCGCCGTCGCCAAGGCCGCCTTCATCGAGGCGCAATCGGAGCTGATGCGCGCCGTTTCGAAGGGCGTCGTCCACCCGAACACCGGCTCGCGGAAGGTCTCGCGCCTGGCCGCCCGCCTGAAGAAGCTGGACAAGGCCGCCGCCTAAGTCCAGATCGCGAGCGAACGCCGTTCGTTCAGCGAAATCAAAGACTTGTAAGAGCCGATCGGGGCAACTCGGTCGGCTTTTGCTTTGTCTATGTATCCCTATACCTGCCTCTCAGGTCGTCGAACGAAACTCTCCAAAACGGCATTCCCTTGACGAGCGAGGAGGTCTCGCGAGTCAACAGAAATATCCGCGATCGGACGCAAGTTTTCCGTTTGACCGGCCGGGGCCGGTGGCTAGTTTAAGCGTCTCAACGCTCTCCCAGTCTTTGACGACAGCGGCGGCGGCGAACACCATGCGTTCGCCGGTTAAGCCCCTGTGTGTCTTCAATAATTGTGGGGGCAGTGTTTGAGCACGGTCGTGCGCCATGGGGGGCTTGCGACCGGCAATCTGTAATTGTGTGTATGCAGGCGCGAGGCGGTGAACTGATGTCGATCAAGGTCGGGGCGGCCAGTCAGGAATTGTCGGCTGCGTATGCCGCTGTCACGCGCGAGCCTGCCGGCATCGTCTGGAACAAGGTCTGTGTCTCGCTGAAGCGCGAGTTGGGCGACGCCGCCTTCGGCTCGTGGATCGCGCCCGCCGTGCTGCGTGAAACCCAGGGCGGCGACGTCGTCCTGGTGACCCCCACCGGCATCGCCCGCGACTGGATCCGTCGCAGCGCCTGGCGCCGCATCGGCGAGCTGTGGGCCGCCGGCGACGCCGTGGGCCGTCGCCTGGACCTGAAGTCGCGCCTCGAATTCGAAGCCTCGGCCGACGCCGCCTCGGCCACCGCCGGCGCCGTCTATGTCGAAGCCAAGGCCCAGCCGATCGAGATCGTGCTGCCGGTCTCCAGCGACGTCCCCGCCGCGCCCGCCCCGGCCGCCGGCAAGACCTCGCCGGTCCAGGGCCTGCAGGAACGCTTCACCTTCGACACCTTCGTCCCCGGTCCGGCCAACGAATTCGCCCACGCCGTGGCGCGCCGCGTCGCCAGCTGGGCCGACGGCCACTTCAACCCGGTGCTGTTCCACGGCCCCTACGGCTTCGGCAAGACGCACCTGCTGAACGCCCTGGCCTGGGAAGCCATGCGCAACGCGCCCAACAAGCGCGTCGTGTACCTGACCGCCGAGCGCTTCCTGTCGACCTTCGTCCGCGCGGTGATGGATCGCCAGACCACGGCCTTCAAGGACGAGCTGCGCGGCGCCGACCTGCTGATCATCGACGACGTGCACTTCATCGCCGGCAAGCAGTCGAGCCAGGAAGAGCTGTTCCACACCCTGACCGCCCTCGTCGAGGACGGCCGCCGGGTGGTGTTCTCGGCCGACCGTCCGCCCTCGGCCATGACCGAGATGGACGCCCGCCTGCGCTCGCACCTGTCGGCGGGCCTGGTCTGCGGCCTGGAGCCGGCCGACCGTTCGCTGCGCCTGGGCATCCTGGAGCGCAAGATCGAGGCGCTGGGCCGCGCCCAGGGCTTCGTCGGCGCCGTGCGCCCCGAAGTGCTGCAGTTCCTGGCCGACCGTTTCACCGACAGCGTCCGCGAGCTGGAAGGCGCGCTGAACACCCTGACGGCCCGCGCCGGCGAGCGCCTGCCGCGCCTGACGCTGGACGAAGTCCAGGCGATCCTGCGCCCGCACCTGCGTGGCGGCGAGAAGCGGATCACCATCGACGACATCCAGAAGGCGACGTCCGAGCACTACGGCATGAAGCAGGCCGACCTGCTCAGCGAGCGCCGCAACCGCGCCATCGCCCGTCCGCGCCAAGCGGCCATGTGGCTGGCCAAGCAGCTGACCACCCGCTCGCTGCCGGACATCGGCCGTCGGTTCGGCGGTCGCGACCACACCACCGTCCTGCACGCCGTGCGCCGCATCGAGGCCCTGCGCCAGGAAGACGCCGTGCTCAGCCAGGACCTGGAGACCATCACCCGCAAGCTGCGCGGCTGATCGGACTTCCGACGTCGAGATGAAGAGGCCGCTCCGAAAGGGGCGGCCTTTTTCGTTTGGGCGTCAGGCGGCGACCGTCATAACCATGGTGCTCACCGATGGGTGGGGGACTGGGCGGGGGACTGAAATGAAACGGATAGCCTGGCTCCTGCTGCTGGTGGCGATCGCCGGGTGCTCGCCGCCCTATGCGAACCCGCACGCGGGCAAGCCTGTGGCGCGGGACGAGATCAGGCGTTCGATGGCGCAGGTGAATCCTGGCAACGCCCGGGCTGACGCTGCCAAGGCGCTCGGCCACGGAGACCATCACCTGCTGGGCGTCTATGGCTACAGCGCCCTGGTTCCCGGCGTCGATGACCCCGCAACCGCTGGCAGGCCGGTTCTTTTCATCGAGGACACCGGCGACCAGATCCGTGACTTCGGGCATGCACGGTTCAACAAGAAGGCCGCCGCCTACGCCCTGGTCTACAATCAGGAACTGCTCAGGGCCGAGAACTAGCCCGCCCGCGCCCGCCTGAGCGTCAGGTTGATCCTTCCCCCGCCTGGCACGAGCCGGGAGCTCCCCGGCAGGATCCGGTCCACGCCGTGGAAGGCCAGCCGCGCGGGGCCCGACAGCCGGCAGACGTCGCCCGAGGCCAGCCGCACCGAGCGGGTCGGGTCCTTGCGGTTTGTCCCGCCGATGCGGAACACCGCCGTGTCGCCCAGCGAGATCGACAGCACCGGAAAGCGCGGGTCGGCCTCGTCGCGGTCCTGGTGCAGGCCCATGCGGGCCTCGGGGCCGTAGAGGTTCACCAGGCAGGCGTCGGGCGGGACCTCGGGGTCGCCCAGCCGCGCCCAGAGATCGAGCAGGGCCTGGGGGATCTGCGGCCAGGGCGCGCCCGTGCCGGGATGGCGGTCGGCGTAGCGGTAGCCGGCCGCGTCGCTGGTCCAGCCCAGGGGGCCGAGGCTGGTCATGGCCACGCTCATCGCCTTGCCGTAGGGCGTGGCGTAGTTGGCCGGCGGGGCGATCTGGACGGCCGCCAGCACGGTCTCGACCAGGGCGGCCTGCTCGCTCGGCGACAGCAGGCCGGGCCAGAGATCGAAGCCGGGAACGAGGCTGACGGGGTTCATCATTACGCGGAATTAATGCCGCCCGGCGGCCGGATGGGTGTTGGTTTCGCGCCAAGCGGCCGCTGGCCGCACGATCGTTGCATACCAGGGCCGTACATGCGTCGTCTTCTGTCCACCGCCGCGGCGGTCGCGCTGCTTTTCGCTTCCGAGGCCGCCCTGGCGGCGACGGTTCAAGTCGGGACCAAGGGCGCGACGCCCGCCACGGTCACCACCCAGCTGCCGCGCAACGCCCATCCGATCCACTACGACCTCTCGTTCACGCCCGACGCGCAGAAGATGAGCTTCACCGCCTCGGTGAAGATCGCCGTCGAGGTGACGCAGCCGACCCATACCCTGACCCTGCAGGCGGCCGACCTGACCTTCGCCAAGGCCGCCATCGACGGCAAGCCGGCGACCGTCAAGGTCGACGACGAAGCCCAGACCGTGACCTTCACCCTGGCCGCGCCCCTGGCCAAGGGCGCGCACGTGCTGACCGCCGACTACGCCGGCAAGATCTACACCCAGGCCGCGGGCCTGTTCGCGCTCGACTACGACACCGAGGAGGGCTCCAAGCGCGCCCTCTACACCCAGTTCGAGAACTCCGACGCCCGCCGGTTCATCCCCTCGTGGGACGAGCCGTTCCACAAGGCCACGTTCAGCGTCGAGGCGATCATCCCGACCGGCCAGATGGCCCTGGGCAACATGCCGGTGGCCAAGAGCGTCGACCTGGGCGGCGGCAAGACCCGCGTGACCTTCGCCACCTCGCCGAAGATGTCGACCTACCTGCTGTTCTTCGGCCTGGGCGAGTTCGATCGCGCCAGCGTCAAGACCGCCGGCGTCGACATCGGCGTGGTCACCAAGAAGGGCGACCTGCCCAAGGCCAAGTTCGCCCTGGAGTCCGCCGGCCCGCTGGTGGCCTGGTACAACGACTATTTCGGCGTCGACTATCCACTGCCGGTGCTCGACCACATCGCCGCTCCCGGCCGCAGCCAGTTCTTCAGCGCCATGGAGAACTGGGGGGCGATCTTCTATTTCGAATACGCCCTGCTGATGGATCCGGCGATCTCGACCCAGCGCGACGCCCAGAACATCTACACCACCGTCGCCCACGAGACCGCCCACCAGTGGTTCGGCAACCTGGTGACCATGGCCTGGTGGGACGACCTGTGGCTCAACGAGGGCTTCGCCTCGTGGATGGAGGGCCGGGCCACCGAGAAGTTCCATCCCGAATGGAACTCGCAGCTGGGCGCGGTGGCCGGGCGTGAGTACGCCATGAACCTCGACGGCCTGTCCTCCACCCACCCGGTGGTGCAGCACGTCGAGACGGTGGAGCAGGCCAGCCAGGCCTTCGACGGCATCACTTACCAGAAGGGCGAGGCGGTGATCCGCATGCTCGAGGGCTATGTCGGCGAGGACGCCTGGCGCAGCGGCGTGCGCGCCTACATCAAGGCCCACGCCTACGGCAACACGGTCAGCGACGACCTGTGGAAGGCGGTCGAAGCCTCGGCCGGCAAGCCGATCACCGCCATCGCCCACGACTTCACCCTGCAGCCGGGCGTGCCGCTGATCCGCGTCGAGGGCGGCGCCTGCCAGGCCGGCAAGCAGGTGCTGACCCTTACCCAGGGCGAGTACAGCAAGGACTTCCCGAACAAGACGCCGCTGGCCTGGCGCGTGCCGGTCAACGCCAAGGCGCTGGACGGGGCCAGCGTCGCCAAGACCGTGGTCGAGGGCGGCAAGGCCAGCCTGACGGTCGAGGGCTGCGGCCCGGTCGTCGTCAACGCCGGCCAGAGCGGCTACTACCGCGTCCTCTACGCGCCGGCCCGCTTCCAGGCCCTGGCGGCCAATTTCGGCAAGCTGCCGGCCATCGACCAGCTGGGCCTGCTGTCCGACGCCTGGGCCATGGGCACGGCGGGCCAGCAGGGCGCGGCCGACGCCCTGGACCTGATCGCCGCCACGCCGGCCGACGCCGACCCGCAGGTGCTGTCCAAGGTCGCCTCCGTGCTGTCGGCCATCGACGGCTACTACCAGGGCCAGCCCGAGCGAGCGGCCTTCCGCAAACTGGCGATCGCCCGTCTGGCGCCGATGCTGGACCGCGTGGGCTGGACGCCCAAGGCCGGCGAGCCCGATCCCGTCGCCATCCTGCGCGGCGACCTGATCGCCACCCTGGGCGAGCTGGGCGACCCGGCGGTGGTCGCCGAGGCGCAGCGGCGCTTCGCCGCCGACACGACCGATCCGTCGGCGATCCCCGGCCCGCTGCGCAAGGCGATCCTCGGCGTCGTGGCGGTCAACGCCGACGCGGCGACCTGGGACGCCATCCACGCCCGGGCGGCTGCCGAGAAGACCCCGCTGGTCCGCGCCCAGCTCTACAGCCTGCTGGCCTCGGCCCGCGACGAGGCCCTGGCCCGCAAGGCGCTGGATCTGGCCCTGACCGCCGAGCCGGGCGAGACCAACGCCTCGAGCATGATCTCGGGCGTGGCCGGCCGCCATCCGGATCTGGCCTTCGACTTCGCCGCCGCCCACAAGGACGCGGTCAACGACAAGGTCGACAACGGCGCCCGCACCCGCTTCATCCCCAGCCTCGCCACCGCTTCCGGCAAGCCGGAGACGGCCGCCAAGCTGAAGGCCTGGGCGGCGGCGAACCTGGCCGAAGGCTCGCGCAAGGAGGCCGACAAGGCGATCGCGGCCATCGAATATCGGGCGAAAGTGCGCGCCGAGCGCCTGCCGGCGATCACCGCCTGGGTCGCCAAGGCCGGCTGATCGGGCCTTTGAAAGCCTCGCCGCAGCGTCGACAGCCCGACGCTGCGGCCTTCTGTCTTGCAGATTCCCCTTCTTTCCCTGCGGGAATGGGGTTGCGGGTCGCTGCGTATCCCCCATATCGGGCATCGAAGCGGGGTTGACGGGCTCGTCAACTTCGATTGAACCCTCTCCTTTCGCCCGTTCGCGGGCGGCAGGATTTTGGATCAACGCGACCAGACGGGGACGGACCGAGAAAAACCGGGGCGCTTTCATGAGGCCCTTGTCACCGCCGTCCGCCATTCGAGGAGCTGCAGGCACCACACATGAGCAAGATTATCGGTATCGACCTTGGCACCACGAATTCGTGCGTGGCCATCATGGACGGCAAGAACCCCAAGGTGATCGAGAACGCCGAGGGCGCTCGCACCACCCCGTCGGTGGTCGGCTTCCTCGAGGACGGCGAGCGCCTGGTCGGCCAGCCCGCCAAGCGCCAGGCCGTGACCAACCCGACCAACACCCTGTTCGCGATCAAGCGCCTGATCGGCCGCAACGCGAACGACCCGGTGGTCGAGAAGGACAAGGGCATGGTGCCCTACGAGATCGTCAAGGGTCCGACCGGCGACGCCTGGGTCAAGGCCCACGGCAAGGACTACTCGCCCCAGGAAGTCTCGGCCTTCATCCTGCAGAAGATGAAGGAAGCCGCCGAAGCCCACCTCGGCGAGCCGGTCTCCAAGGCCGTCATCACCGTTCCGGCCTACTTCAACGACGCCCAGCGCCAGGCCACCAAGGACGCCGGCAAGATCGCCGGCCTTGAAGTGCTGCGCATCATCAACGAGCCGACCGCGGCGGCCCTGGCCTACGGCCTGGACAAGAACGACGGCAAGAAAATCGCGGTCTACGACCTCGGCGGCGGCACCTTCGACGTCTCGATCCTGGAGATCGGCGACGGCGTGTTCGAGGTGAAGTCGACCAACGGCGACACCTTCCTGGGCGGCGAGGACTTCGACCTTCGGATCGTCGACTACCTGGCCGACGAGTTCAAGAAGGAGCAGGGCGTCGACCTGCGCAAGGACAAGCTGGCTCTCCAGCGCCTGCGCGAAGAAGCGGAAAAGGCCAAGAAGGAGCTGTCCTCGACGGCTCAGTACGAGGTCAATCTGCCGTTCATCAGCATGAACGCCTCGGGCCCGCTGCACCTGAACATCAAGCTGTCGCGCGCCAAGCTGGAAGCCCTGGTCGACGACCTGATCGCCCGCACCATCGGTCCGTGCGAACAGGCCCTCAAGGACGCCGGCCTGAAGAAGAGCGACATCGACGAAGTGATCCTGGTCGGCGGCATGAGCCGCATGCCCAAGGTCCAGCAGGCGGTGCAGGACTTCTTCGGTCGCGAACCCCACAAGGGCGTGAACCCCGATGAAGTCGTGGCGCTGGGCGCGGCCGTGCAAGCCGGCGTGCTGCAAGGCGACGTCAAGGACGTGCTGCTGCTCGACGTGACCCCGCTGACGCTGGGCATCGAAACCCTGGGCGGCGTGTTCACCCCGCTGATCGAGCGCAACACCACCATCCCGACCAAGCGCTCGCAGACCTTCTCGACCGCCGACGACAACCAGTCGGCCGTGACCATCCGCGTGTTCCAGGGCGAACGCCCGATGGCGCAGGACAACAAGATCCTCGGCCAGTTCGACCTGGTGGGCATCCCGCCGGCGCCGCGCGGCGTGCCGCAGATCGAGGTCACCTTCGACATCGACGCCAACGGCATCGTCCAGGTTCACGCCAAGGACAAGGCGACCAACAAGGAGCACTCGATCCGCATCCAGGCCAATGGCGGCCTCTCGGACGCGGACATCGAGCGCATGGTCAAGGAAGCCGAGGCCAACAAGGCCGCCGACGAGCAGAAGAAGAAGCTGGTCGAGGCCAAGAACCAGGGCGAGGCGATCCTGCACTCGACCGAGAAGGCCCTGGCCGATCACGGCGACAAGGTCGGCGCGGCCGAGAAGGGCGCCATCGAGACCGGCATCACCGAGCTGAAGGCCGCTCTGGAAAGCGAAGACGTCGAGGCCATCCAGGCCAAGACCCAGGCGCTGATCCAGGCCTCGATGAAGCTGGGCGAAGCCATGTACGCCTCGCAGCAGGGCGACGGCGCCGAAGACGGCGCTGAAGCCGCTGCGGACGACGGCGTGGTCGACGCCGAGTTCGAGGAAGTCGACGGCGCCGACAAGCCGGCGTCCTAAGCCATGGACGCGCCGGCGAACGCCCTTTCGAGGACCGTTCGCCGGCGCGCTCGTTTTCAGGTGCGCCCGTTTGACGCCTTGCGGCCGGGCGCGGCCTCCCCCACCTCTCCTACGACAATCCTTGTCCTGTTGAGCCTTACGGGCGCCGAACGCTGACGATGCGCGACTATTACGAAATTCTCGGCGTGAACCGGACCTGCGACGACGCGGGCCTGAAGTCCGCCTTCCGCAAGCTGGCGATGCAGCACCACCCCGACCGCAACGGCGGTTGCGAGGATGCGAGCGGCCGGTTCAAGGAAATCAACGAGGCCTATTCGGTTCTCTCCGATCCGCAGAAGCGCGCGGCCTACGACCGCTTCGGCCACGCCGGCGTCAACGGCCCGCAGGGCGGCCCCGGCGGCGGTCAGGGCTTCGACGCCAGCGACATCTTCGGCGACGTGTTCGGGGATGTCTTCGGCGAGATGTTCGGCGGCGGCCGTCGCCAGTCCAATGGCCCGCAACGCGGCCAGGACCTGCGCTACGACCTGGAGATCAGCCTCGAGCAGGCCTATGCCGGCGCCGAGGTCGAGATCACCGTCCCGGCGGCCATGACCTGCGAGGTCTGCGACGGCTCGGGCGCCAAGCCCGGCACCAGCCCCACAGTCTGCGGCTCGTGCGGCGGCGCCGGCCGCGTGCGCGCCACGCAAGGCTTCTTCTCGGTCGAGCGCGCCTGCCCCCGCTGCGGCGGCTCGGGCCGCCTGGTGCTCGACCCGTGCGCCGGCTGCCATGGCCACGGCCAGGTCCGCAAGGAACGCATCCTGTCGGTGCGCATCCCGGCCGGCGTCGACGACGGCGCCCGCATCCGCCTGGCGGGCGAGGGCGACGCGGGCGTGCGTGGCGGCCCGCGCGGCGACCTCTACCTCTTCCTGTCGGTGACCCCGCACGAACTGTTCGAGCGCGACGGGCTGGATCTGCTCTGCACCGTGCCGGTGCCGATGACGGTCGCCGCCCTGGGCGGCGAGATCGAGGCCCCGTGCCTGAAGGGCGGCGAGACCTGCGACGGCACCTGCCGCGTCAGCGTCAAGGTTCCCGAAGGCGCCCAGACCGGCAAGACCGTCCGCCTCAAGGGCAAGGGCATGCCGTCGCTGCGCAACCGCCAGCGCGGCGACCTGGTGGTCGAACTGTTCGTGGAAACCCCGACCCACCTGTCGGCCCGCCAGAAGGAGCTCCTCAAGGAGTTGGCCGGCCTGTGCGACGACAAGCAGAACCCAAAGTCGGCCAACTTCGTCGGCAAGGCCAAGCGCTTCTGGGAAGAAGTGACGGGCAACTAGGCTTCCCCGCTCAGCGTCGCGATTCTCGAAAGGCCCGCCCTGGTGGCGGGCCTTTCTGCGTCTTGCGTTCACCAGCGATTTGCCCGCATCCGGGGAGCATCGTTGCGACGGGGGGGCGGGGTGAAGTTCTTCAAGCGTCTGTTTCGGCCCGCCGCCGCCGCTTCGCCGCCTGCCGGTGACTCCTATCGTGTCTTCACCACTGAGTTCGATCGCGAGATCGAGGCCTCGAAGCTGGACGACGTGCTCGGCAAGGCCTCGCCTGACGACGCGGTCATCATGGAGCAGGCCAGGCATGAACTGGAGGTCGGTCTTCTGCCTTGGCGGACCCGGCTGCTGATCGCCGCCGGCGAGGCCTCGACCCGGATCAGGGCCAACTCGGCCGGGGCGCTGGAAGACACGGTACTGACCCTGCTCGTCGACCAGTCCGGCTCGATGCGCGGCCAGAAGATGCTCTACGCCGCCGCGACCGCGGACCTCTGTCAGGAATTCCTCGGCAGCCTGGGCGTGCGGGTGGAGGTGCTGGGCTTCACTACCTCGCGCTGGACGGGCGGCCGGTCGCGGGAAAAATGGATCCGGGGCGGACGGCCGCCGCGCCCCGGGCGGCTGAACGACCTCCTGCACGTCGTCTACCGTGAGGCGGACGATCGTCGCGCCAGCCTGGGCGGCTTCGCCTTCCAGGCGATGCTGAGGCCCGACCTGCCCAAGGAGAACCTGGACGGCGAGGCTTTGCTCTGGGCCGCGAGCCGTCTGGGTCGCCGCCCGGAGAGCCGCAAGATCCTGGTCCTGCTGTCCGATGGGGCGCCCGTGGACGACGCCACCCTGTCGACCAATCCGCCGCACTATCTGGTGGACCACCTGAAACGGGTCTCCGACGAGATTACGGCCGCCGGCGAGATCGAACTAGCCGCGATCGGCGTCGGCCGCGAACTCTGGGCCGGCCACGCCTACGGCGCCAAGGCGGAGAACCCGGTCGACCTGGGCGCGGAGATGCTGGCCCTGCTGGAGCGTCTGCTGACCGCCCCTTCGCCGGCCGTCTAGAGGTCGGTCCGGCGGTCGGCCTTCAGGGCGCGGATCAGGCCGAAGAGGCCGCCGACCAGGATCGCGGCGGCCAGGATCGTCGCCATGCCGGCGTCCGAGCGGGCGAAACGGCCGGCGTCGTCCACCGCCCGGGTGATCCTGGCCCCGGCCTGCACCAACGCGGCGGGCGGCTCGAACAGCGGCGAGGGCGGCGGAACACTGAAGGTGACCGGGATGGTCACCTCCTTCTGGTCAATCAGTTCGGGCGGCGGCGAGGTCATCAGGAACTCGGCCGACAGGCGCACCGCCGCCTGGCCGAAGCCGTAGCCTTCGGGTGTTTCCTTGATGGCTTCGCAGTTGTTCAGCCGTCCCGCGATCCCGACCTTGCACCGGATGACGGCCGAACCGCCGACCTCGTCCTTCTGCGCCCGCTCCGGATAATACTCGGTCATCTGGTCGGCCGTCGGCTTGCGCAGCCAGTCGGGCCTGTAGGTGGTCGTCCCGGATTGCTCGTCGCCGCTCATGCCGCCCCCGCGTTCGGAGCGAACCTATGGCTGAGTTCCCGGCGGGGCAATCGTCCGGCGCATGGTCCTGAGGCGCTCGCGTCACGCGGTCGGATAACTTGCAAATTCTGCAAGTAATTGCCGCGTGCGAATCCGAAAAACCCCCGTCGCACCCCTTAACGAAAACCGCGACGCTCTGTAGTTTCCGGTCGGATGAACGCCCCGGTTTCTCCGCCTGTCCAGACCTTCGACGCCACCGGCGCCACGCCCGTGATGCAGCAGTTCTTCGACATGAAGACCCGGCAGCCGGACGCGCTGCTGTTCTTCCGCATGGGCGATTTCTACGAACTGTTCTTCGACGACGCGATCCGCGCGGCCGCCGCGCTGGGCATCTCGCAGACCTTCCGGGGCAACCACAACGGTCAGCCGATCCCGATGGCCGGCGTGCCGCACCACGCGGCCGAGGCCTATCTGTCCAAGCTGATCCGCATGGGCTTCAAGGTCGCCGTCTGCGAGCAGATGGAAGACCCGGCCGAGGCCAAGAAGCGCGGCTCCAAGTCGGTGGTCCGCCGCGACATCGTCCGGGTGGTCACGCCGGGGACGCTCACCGAGGACGGCCTGCTGGACGCCCGCGGCGCCAACCGCCTGGCGGCCGTGGCCATCCGCGCCGGCCAGGCCGCCGTGGCCTCCGTCGAGCTTTCCACCGGCGAGGTCGAGTGCTTCTCGACCGGCAAGGACGGGGTCGGCCCGCTGCTGGCGGCCCTGTCGCCGTCCGAGACCCTGGTCGCCGACCGTTTGCTGGCCGACGATCACCTGGCCCAGACCCTGAAGATCTGCGGGGGGCTGATCCAGCCCATGCCCTCGGCGCTTTCGGAGCCGCAGGCTTCGGAGACCCGGGTCAAGCGCCTCTACGGCGTCGACACCCTGGACGGCTTCGGCGGACTTTCCCCGGCCGAAGTCGGCGCTTTGGGCCTGATCGCCGCGCACCTGGAGATGACCCAGGCCGGCAAGCTGCCGGCCCTGCGCGCCCCGCGCCGCGCGGCCGAGGCCGACGTCATGTCGATCGACCCGGCCACCCGCTCCAGCCTGGAGATCGACCGCACCCAGGGCGGCGACCGCAACGGCTCGCTGCTGGCGGTCATCGACCGCACGGTCAGCGCCGGCGGCGCCCGCCTGCTGGCCGCGCGCCTGGCCCGGCCGCTGCTCGACCCAGCCGCCATCGACCAGCGCCTGGACGCCGTCGAATGGTTCGTCGATCACCGACCCTTACGTGAGCGTCTGCGCGAGCAGCTGAAGGGCGCGGGCGACATGGCGCGCGGCCTGGCCCGCCTGGCGCTGGGCCGTGGCGGTCCGCGCGATCTGGCCTGCCTGCGCGACGGCCTGAAGACCGGCGAGAAGCTGGCCGGCATGGTCGGCGGTTCGGGCGACCCGCTGTCGCCGCCGCCGGTCGAGCTGGAGACGGCGTTGTCGGCCCTGACGCCGTCGCTGCACCAGGGGATCTCGCAGCTTCTCAACACGCTGGAGACGGGTCTTGGCCCCGACCTGCCGGCCCTGGCCCGCGACGGCGGCTTCGTGGCCCCCGGCGTGCGTCCGGAGCTCGACCAGGCCCGCTCCCTGCGCGACGACAGCCGCCGGGTGGTGGCCGCGCTGGAGCAGCGGCTCATTCAGGAAGCCGGCGTCCCGCTGAAGATCCGTCACAACGGCGTGCTCGGCTATTTCGTCGAGGCCACGGCCGGCAAGGCCGACCCGCTGTTCCAGCCGCCGCTGAACGCCACCTTCATCCACCGCCAGACGCTCGCCAACCAGGTGCGCTTCACCACGGTGGAGCTGGCCGATCTCGACGCCCGTATCGCCCAGGCCGCCGAACGCGCCCTGGCCATGGAGGTCGCCGCCTTCGAGGACTGGCGCGCCGAGGCCGCCGCCCTGGCCGCGCCGATCCAGGCCGCCGCCGAGGCCCTGGCCCGTCTCGACGTCGCCGCCGCCCTGGCCGAATGGGCCGAGGACGCCGGGGCCGTGCGCCCGGTGGTCGACAAGTCGCTGGCCTTCGAGGCCAAGGCCGCCCGCCACCCGGTGGTCGAGGCCGCCGTGCGCCGCGCCGGTGACCCCTACACCCCCAACGACTGCCGGCTGGACGCCGCCGGCGAGGTCGCCGCGCGTCTTTCCATCGTCACCGGCCCGAACATGGCCGGTAAGTCGACCTTCCTGCGCCAGAACGCCCTGCTGGCGATCCTCGCCCAATCGGGTTGCTACGTGCCGGCCAAGAGCTTCCGGCTGGGCGTGGTCGACCGGCTGTTCAGCCGCGTCGGCGCCGGCGATGATCTGGCCCGGGGCCGCTCGACCTTCATGATGGAGATGGTCGAGACCGCCGCCATCCTGACCCAGGCCACGCCGCGCAGCCTCGTCATCCTCGACGAGATCGGCCGCGGCACCGCCACCTATGACGGCCTGGCCATCGCCTGGGCCTGCGCGGAATCTCTGCACGACACCAACCGCTGCCGCGCCCTCTTCGCCACGCACTATCACGAGCTGGCGACGCTGGAGGAGCGGATGGCGTACGTCTCCAACCTCAGCCTGCGGGCCAAGGAGTGGAACGGCGACCTCGTCTTCCTGCACGAAGCCGCCGACGGTCCGGCCGACCGCTCCTACGGCGTGCAGGTGGCCAAGCTGGCCGGCGTGCCGCCGCAGGTGGTCGCCCGCGCCAAGGAGGTGCTCGACCGCCTGGAGAGCAAGACCGAATCACCGGCCAAGCTCGACGACCTGCCGCTGTTCGCGGCCTCGGCCCCGGTCATGGCGGCGCCTGCGGTTTCGGCGCCCAGTGTCGTCGATGCGGCCCTCAAGGACCTCGATGTCGACGGCATGAGCCCGCGCGAGGCCCTGGAGGCGCTTTATCGTCTTAAGGGTCTGCTCAAGGCTTGAGATCAATCATAGGAGCATGGCGGCGGCCGCTCGTGGCGGCTGCCTTGGCCGTCTCGTTGGGGTAACCATATAACCGCCATGCCCCGTCGCCTTCGCCCCACGCCCCTGGAACATGTCGTCGACGGCCACGCCCTGCGCGCGCGCCTGTCGGCCGCCGCGCTGGACGCCATCGGCGACGAGGCCGCCCAGCGCGCCCGGGCCATCGAGATCCTCAAGCAGGCCCTGTTTCGCGGCCGGATGATCGCCAAGGAGCGGCTGGAGAACGGCGCCAGCGGGGTCGAGACCGCCCGCCTGCTCAGCGGCGTCACCGACGAGGTGATCACCGCCCTCTACGACTTCACGACGGTGCACGTGTTCCGGGCCCGCAACCCCACCGAGGGCGAGCGCCTGGCCCTGCTGGCCGTGGGCGGCTACGGCCGCGCCACCCTGGCGCCGTTCAGCGACATCGATCTTCTGTTCCTGCGGCCCTACAAGCAGACGCCGCACGTCGAGAGCGTGATCGAGTACATGCTCTATGCGCTGTGGGACCTGGGCTTCAAGGTCGGTCACGCCTCGCGCACGATCGAGGAATGCGTCCGCCTGTCGAAGGAGGACTTCACGATCCGCACCTCGATCCTCGAGGCGCGGCGGCTGACCGGCGACGAGCGCCTGGCGGCCGACCTCAAGAAGCGCTTCCGCGACGAGGTCATGAAGGGCACCGGCCAGCAGTTCGTGGCCGCCAAGCTCAAGGAGCGTGACGACCGCCAGGCCCGCGCCGGCGCCAGCCGCTACATGGTCGAGCCCAACGTCAAGGAAGGGAAGGGCGGCCTTCGCGACCTGCACACCCTGGTGTGGATCGCCGAGTACCTGCATCCGGTCGACAAGCCCGAGGACGTCTTCAAGCTGGAGCTGTTCTCCAGCCGCGAGACCAAGGCCTTCATCCGCGCCTTCGATTTCCTGCACGCCGTGCGCGCCCACCTGCACTTCACCACCGGCCGGCCCGAAGAGCGGCTGACCTTCGACCTGCAGCCCGAGATCGCCCGCCGCATGGGCTATGGCGACCGCGGCGACGCCCCGGCGGTCGAGCGCTTCATGCGCCGCTACTTCCTGATCGCCAAGGAGGTCGGGGCCCTGACCCGCGCCTTCTCGGCCAAGCTGGAAGCCGAGCACTTCAAGAACGAGCCCAAGGGCATCTCGCGCTTCCTTCCGGGCGGCAAGCCCAAGCGCAAGGCCCTGGACGCGCCGGGCTTCTACGAGGACGGCGGCCGGCTGAACATCGAGGGGCCAGAGGTCTTCGAGCGCGATCCGGTCAACCTGATCCGGCTGTTCAAGATCGCCGACGAGCGCGACCTGGATCTGCACCCCGACGCCTTCACGGCGGTGACCCGCAACCTTGGCCTCATCACCTCGAAGGTGCGCCGCGACCCGCACGCCACCCAGGCCTTCCTCGACCTGCTGGCGCGGGGCAAGCGCAGCTACCGCACCCTGACCCTGATGAACGACGCCGGCGTGCTGGGCCGCTTCATCCCGGAGTTCGGCCGGGTCGTCGCCCAGATGCAGTTCAACATGTACCACTCGTACACGGTGGACGAGCACACCCTGCGGGCCGTGGGCCTGATCGGCGACATGGCCGCCGGGCGCCTGTCGGAAGACCACCCGCTGGCGGTGTCGATCATGCCGCTGATCGAGGACCGCGAGGCCCTGTTCCTGGCCATGCTGCTGCACGACACCGGCAAGGGCGGGGTCGGCGGCCAGGAAAAGGCCGGGGCCCGCAGCGCCCGCAGCGCCTGCGAGCGCCTGGGCGTCGAGCGCACCAAGGTCGAGCTGGTCGCCTGGCTGGTCGAGAACCACCTCGTGATGAGCGACTTCGCCCAGAAGCGCGATGTTTCCGATCCGGGGACGGTGGCGGCCTTCGCCCGCATCGTCGAGAACCCCGAGCGCCTGCGCCTGCTGCTGGTCATCACCGTCGCCGACATCCGGGCCGTGGGGCCGGGGGTGTGGAACGGCTGGAAGGGCCAGCTTCTGCGCGAGCTCTACAACGCCACCGAAGCGGTGTTCCGCGGTGGTCGCGGCAGCGACGCGGCCATCCACGTCCAGCGCCACCAGGAAGCCGCCGCCGCCGGGGCGCGCGAAACCCTGGTCGCCGCCGATCCGGCCGCCAAGGGCTGGGCCGCGGCCATGGAGGACGCCTATTTCGGCGCCTTCGGCTCGCAGGACCTGCTCGATCACGCCGCGCTCGCCCGCCGCGCCGCCATCCAGGGCGGGGCCGCCGCCGAGGGGCGGGTGGCCTCGGGCTCCAACGCCGCCGAGATCGTCATCGCCGCCAAGGACCGTCGCGGCCTGTTCGCCGACCTCGCTCTGGCCATCTCGTCGCTGGGCGGCAACGTCGTCGGGGCGCGGGTCTTCACCTCCCGCCAGGGCCAGGCGCTCGACGTGTTCTACGTTCAGGACGTCACCGGCGCGCCGCTCGGCTGCGAGAACCCGCGCGCCCTGCGCCGCCTGGCCGACGCCCTGGAAGCCGCCGGTCGCGGCGAGGGCGTCAGCGTCGAGAGCCGGCGCGGCGCCGAGCTGGCCCGCACCGCCGCCTTCGCCATCGCCCCGACCGTGGTGGTCGACAACGAGGCCTCCAACGAAGCCACCGTGGTGGAAGCGTCGGGCCGCGACCGCCCCGGCCTGCTGCAGGCCCTGGCCCGCACCCTGGCCGACAACGGCTTGTCCATCCAGTCGGCCCACATCGACGGCTATGGCGAGCGGGCGGTCGACGCCTTCTACGTCCAGACCGCCGAGGGCGGGAAACTGGGCGACAGCCGCAAGATCTCGACCCTCAAGGCCGACCTGCTGGCGGCCCTGGAGCAGAACGAGGCTGGCGCGCCCAGCACCCGTCCGGGACTGAAGCGGGCGCGGGCCAGCGTGGCGCGGTAGGGTCCGGAAGGAATTAGGCCCAACAAAGCTTGTCATCCAAGCGCTCCGCTTCGCAGCGGCCCGGATGACGAGTTTTGGGGTCTGGAGCCTCGCCGAATTCAACTTTGCGCCAGGTCCGCCGCGGCCTAGCTTGAGCGCGTGGGCGGTCCGCCGCGTCAATCAGGGGAAGGCGTTCGACATGGTCCATCGACGGAGCCGCATGACCCTGCCGGTCGTGACCGTGTTCGTGCTGGCCGTGTTCGCTCTGGGCGGCGGCGCACTGAGCGCCGACCTGATGCATCGCCAGATCTATCCAGCCCCGACGCAGCCGCTGAGCCTGGCCGAGCTGCCCGAGGGCGCCGCCTTCGTCACGGTGACCACGGCCGATGGCCTGGCGCTGAAGGGCGTCGAGGTCGCGCCCCGGCCGGGCAAGCCGACCTTCCTCTTCTTCCACGGGAACGGTTCGGCGGCCTCGCGCAGCATCGACTGGCTGTCGCCGCTGATCGCCGAGGGCTACGGCGTGGTGGCGGCCGAGTACCGCGAATACAGCGGCAATCCGGGCCGGGCGTCGGAGAAGGGCCTGGCGGCCGACGCCGACGCCTTCTACGCCCGAGCGCGACAGACGGCCGGCGCCGGCAGGCTGATCGTTGTCGGCCACAGCCTGGGCGGCGGCGTCGCCTTCGGCCTGGCCCGCCGCCAGACCCTGGACGCCCTGGTCACCATCGGCACGTTCTCCAGCCTTCGCGACATGGCGCCGGCGATCGCCCGGCCGCTGCTGACCGACCGCTACGACAACAGGGCCGCCGTGGCGACGCTGGACGAACCCTATTTCCTGATCCACGGCGACGCCGACGACGTCGTCCCCTTCGTTCAGGGCCAGGCCCTGCGCGCCGCGGCGGTGGCCGCCCACCGACCGGGCGCGATGTTCACCGTCCACGGCGCCGGCCATGGTCCCGACGCGGCGACCCTGGCCATGATCCTGACCGCGATCAACGCCAAGGTGGCGGCCGACGGCGGCATGGCGCGCGTGACCTTGCCGGCTCATGTGACGCTGACGCCGTTCTGAGGCGGAGGCTTTGGTGCAGTTCCGGTGAAACCTCGGTGCAGCCGCCGCGCCGCCGCTTGACGCCTGTTCGCCCAGCGCCCAGAAGCCGAACGTGACCGACACTCCCGCCGCCGCCGCGCCCGAACCGACGCCCGCTCCCGAGCCCAAGAAGGGCGGGGGGCTGCTCAAGTCGTCGATGATCTATTCCGGTCTGACCCTGGTCAGCCGGTTCATGGGCTTCGCGCGGGACCTGGCCGTGTCGTACCGGATGGGCGCCAGCGCCACCCCGGCGGCCGACGCCTACAACGCCGCCCTGGCCTTCCCGAACCTGTTCCGCCGGTTCTTCGCCGAGGGCGCCTTCGCGGCCGCCTTCGTGCCGGCCTACGCCAAGTCGCTGCAGCGCGACGGCGAGGAGAAGGCCGACATCCTGGCGGCCGACGCCATGGCCACCCTGGCGGCCTCGACCATCATCATCACCATCGTCTGCCAGCTGGCCATGCCGTGGCTGATGATGTTGATGAACCCGGGTTTCGGCTGGGGCACCGAGAAATACAAGCTGGCGGTGCTGCTGACCCAGATCACCATGCCCTACCTGCCGTGCATGGCGATCGTGGCCCACCTGTCGGGGGTGCTGAACGCCCGCGACCGCTTCATCCTGTCGGCCGGCGCGCCGATCCTGCTGAACATCGCCACCCTGATCTTCATCCTGCCGCAGAAGACGGCGTTCGGCGCGGCCATCTGGGGTTCGGCCGGCGTGGTCGTGGCGGGCGTGGCCCAGGCGGCGCTGCTGACCTGGGGCGTCAACAAGTCTGGCGCGAAGGTGCACTGGCGGTTGCCGCGGCTGACGCCGGAAGTGCGCGAATTGATCGGCAAGGCCATCCCCGGCGCCCTGGCGGCCAGCGCCACCCAGGTCAACATCTTCATCTCGGGCAATCTCGCCAGCAACGTGCCGGGCGGCCGGTCCTGGCTGGCCACGGCCGACCGCCTCTACCAGCTGCCGCTGGGCCTGGTGGGCGTGGCCATCGGCGTCGCCTTGCTGCCGCGCCTGTCGCGCGCCGTGAACACCGGTGATCGGGACGACGCCCAGAGCGCCATGGACCAGGCGATCGCCATGGCCATGGCTCTGACCCTGCCGGCCGCCGCCGCCTTGTCGGCCATGCCGGGCTTCCTGTCGGACGGTCTCTACACGCGCGGCCAGTTCACCGCCTTCGACGCCAGCCAGACGGCGGCGGCGCTGTTCTTCTACGGCCTGGGCACCCCCGCTTTCGTGCTGCAGCAGCTCTATTCGCGAGCCTTCTTCGCGCGCGGCGACACCAAAAGCCCCATGCGCTTCGCCCTGATCTCGGTCGCCCTCAACATCGGACTGGGCATTCTGCTTTTCCGGTTGATGGGGATCCGGGGCATCGCCGCAGCCACCGCCGTCGCCTCTTGGATCAATGTCGGCCAGATGGCCTTCGCCCTGTGGCGCAGGAAGGAATACAATCCGTCGCTCGACACCTGGTCGCGCCTGGCGCGGATCCTGGCCGCCAGCCTGGGCATGGCCCTGCTGCTGGCCGCCGCCTCGCACTGGCGCGAGCTGATCGAGGCTCCGCTGCGCGGCATCGGCCTGACCGGCCACGCCATCGGCGCCAAGGAGTTCGCCCTGGCCCTGACCTGCCTGGCCGGCGCGGCGCTCTATCCGCCGCTGCTGTTCCTGTTCGGCGGGGTCAAGCCCAGCGAGCTGAAGGCGGTCCTGCGGCGCGGCAAGGCTTGAGCTAGGATCTCCGTCCTTCCCCGCGAAGGCGGGGACCCAAGCTGAGCTTGGGGCGCTACAGCGGAAATTCCGCTTGGACCCCCGCCTTCGCGGGGGCGCTCGGATGTGGGGAGGCTTGCTCTAGGGCTCCCGGCCAGCTAACCAGCCTTGCATGGCTTTCAACGGTTCCCGCGCGCCCCGATGGCGCAACTGGCTCTGAACCCGACCGCCGCGTCCCCGGATGCGGCCCGCGCTTCCGCGCGTCCCGCCATACCCGTTTCCGACATCCAAGGCTGAAGCCATGACCGATCAAGCTCCCGTCGCCTATACGGGTCCGTCCCGCGTGCTGTCCGGCGTCCAACCCTCGGGCGCCCTGCACCTGGGCAACTATCTCGGCGCGCTGGTGAAGTTCGCCCGCCTGCAGCACGAGATCGACACCTTCATCTTCGTCGCCGACCTGCACGCCATCACCGTCTGGCAGGAGCCTGAGGCCCTGGCCGACCAGACTCGCGAGATCGCCGCGGCCTATCTGGCCGCGGGTCTCGACCCGGCCAAGGCCACCATCTTCCCGCAGTCGGCCGTGCCCGAACACGCCGAGCTGGCCTGGATCTTCCAGTGCGTCGCGCGCCTGGGCTGGCTCGACCGCATGACCCAGTTCAAGGAGAAGAGCGGCAAGCACAAGGAGCGCTCGAGCGTCGGCCTCTACACCTATCCGGTGCTGCAGGCCGCCGACATCCTGATCTACAAGGCCACCCACGTGCCGGTGGGCGAGGACCAGAAGCAGCACCTGGAGCTGACCCGTGACATCGCCCAGAAGTTCAATCACGACTTCAAGGCCCCGGGCTTCTTCCCGCAGCCCGATCCGCTGATCCAGGGCCCGGGCGCGCGGGTCATGAGCCTGCGTGACGGCTCGGCCAAGATGAGCAAGTCCGATCCGTCGGACTACAGCCGCATCAACCTGACCGACAACGCCGACGCCATCGCCGGCAAGATCAAGAAGGCCCGCACCGACCCCGAGCCGCTTCCCGAGACCCTGGAAGAGCTGGCGACCCGCGCCGAGGCCGACAACCTGGTCGGCATCTTCGCCGCCCTGTCGGGTCGCTCGAAGGCCGAGGTGCTGGCCGACTACGCCGGCAAGGGCTTCGGCGCCTTCAAGCCGGCCCTGGCCGAGCTGGCGGTCGAGAAGCTGGCCCCGGTGGGCGAGAAGATGCGCGGCCTGCTGTCCGACAAGGGCGAGCTCGACCGCATCCTGGCCGCCGGCGCCGAAAAGGCCCGCGAGGTCGCCGCCCCGACGGTGGCCGAGGTCAAGAAGCTGGTCGGCTTCTGGGGGGCCTGAGTTTTCCCCTTCTCCCATGGGGAGAAGGAGGGGCCCGCGCCGCAGGCGTGGGAGGATGAGGGGGTAAGGCGTCGGCCGGCGTGCCGGCACGATCTTGGGAAAATCGGTGAGGGCGAAACCCCTCACCCTCCCACCGCTTCGCGGCGGGCCCCTCCCTCTCCCTATGGGAGAGGTTTTCCAGGGCCTTGCCCTTCGGCTCCTCAAGCGCCACATGTTCCGCATGTTCATCCAGACCGAAACCACGCCCAACCCCGAGGTCCTGAAGTTCCTGCCTGGCCGTGAGGTTCTGGCGGACGGCGCCCGGGAGTTCCGCACCCCCGAGGAAGGCGAAGCCTCGCCGCTGGCCGACGCCCTGTTCCGGCTGGGCGACGTGACCCGGGTGTTCTTCGGTCCGGACTTTCTCACGGTGACCAAAGGCGAGGACGCCCAGTGGCCGCACCTGAAGGCGCCGATCCTGGCGGCCATCATGGACCACTTCACCAGCGGCCGCCCGCTGCTGCTGGACCAGGCCGAGAGCGGCCACGACGACGACGGCGTCTATGACGAGGAGGCGGCCCAGATCGTCTCCGAGATCAAGGAACTGCTCGACACCCGCATCCGCCCAGCCGTGGCCCAGGACGGCGGCGACATCGTGTTCAGCAAGTTCGAGCCGGCCACGGGCGTCGTCTGGCTGCACATGCGCGGCGCCTGCTCGGGCTGCCCGTCATCCTCGGCGACGCTGAAGTCGGGCGTCGAGAACATGCTCAAGCACTATGTGCCGGAAGTGACCCGGGTCGAGCAGACGCTCTGATTTTCGGTCCCGGCGCGCATCGCCGGCCTTGCCGTGATCCGCTGGGAACACCATACTGTAACTCTATAAGTTGCGATTATGGCTCCCTATAAGGATTGCTGATGTCCAAGCTCGACGCCGCCGCCCTGGCCCAACTCTTCACCGAGGCGCGCACGCGCAACGGCTGGAAGTCCGACCCCGTGCCCGAGGCGGTGCTGCGTGAGCTGTACGACCTGGTGAAGTTCGGCCCGACCGCCGCCAACTCGACCCCGGCCCGCTTCGTCTTCGTGACCAGCCCGGAAGCCAAGGAAAAGCTGGCCGCTTTGTCGTCGGGCTCGAACGGCCCGAAGATCCGCCAGGCCCCGGTCACCGTCATCGTCGGCTACGACCTCGATTTCCCCGAAACCCTCGACAAGCTGTTCCCGCACGCCCCGGGCGCGAAGAACTGGTTCGGCGACCCCGTGGCCAAGGAATGGGGCGCGTTCCGCAACAGCTCGCTGCAGGGCGGCTATTTCATCCTCGCGGCCCGGGCGCTGGGCCTGGACGTCGGAGCGATGTCGGGCTTCGACAACGCCGGCGTCGATGCGGCCTTCTTCGAGGGCACCAACATCAAGAGCAACTTCATCGCCTCGATCGGCTACGGCACCGACGAGAACCTGTTCCCGCGCAGCCCGCGCCTCGACTTCGAGGAAGCCGCCTCGATCGTCTGACGTGTCATCCCGGGCGCGAAAATCGCACGATGGCGTGCGATTTTCGCGCTTCGGCGTTAGAACCTCGTCATGACCTTCCGCCTCGCGCTCCTCGCCGCCCCGCTGGCCCTGCTGGCCGCCTGCGGCCCCGCCGAAAAGACCTCCGCCCCATCCGCTGCGGCCCCGCAGGCCGAGCAGGAAGCGGGCAAGCCGGCCGACGGTCCCGTCGCCGTGAAGATCACCCCCTATGTCGGCGGTCCGCTGCAGGTGGGGGCCGCGGGCGTGGGGCCGATCACCGCCGCCACCGCCTTCGACCAGCCGACCATCGCGGCCCTGTTCCCCAAAGCCCAGGTCAAGAGCGCCTTCATCCATGTCGGCGAGGGTCCGCCCGGGCCGATCATCGTCGTCGAACAGGACAAGGTCCCGCTGCTGGAGATCGGCAAGGGCGCCGACGGCGGCATTTCCGAGATCCGCCTGGCGGCCGGCGACGTGCGCGGTCCCAAGGGCGAGAGCTTGCTGGCCAAATGGGAAGCCCTGGGCTTCACCGTCGACCAGTGCCGCGCCGGCGAGGGCCGGACGGTCAATGCGGTGGTCTGCGTACGGCCCGAGGCCCCGACCGTGTCCTACGTCTTCGGCGTGCCCGGCTGGACCAAGGGCGGCGTGCCCGACGAGAAGACCCTGAAGGCCAAGGCCCAGCTCAACGAGTTCGTCTGGCGTCCGGCCGAGACCGCCCAGGTCGGGGCCGCCTGACCTTGCGCGTTCTCTCCGTCGACACCTGCCTGGCGGCTGCCTCGGTCGCCGTGATCGAGGACGGCCGTACGCTGGCCACCCGCACCGAGCCCATGACCCGCGGCCATCAGGAGCGCATCGCGCCGCTGGCCAAGGAAATCGCCGCCGAGGCCGGGATCGCCTTTTCCCAGCTCGACCGCATCGCCGTCACCGTCGGCCCAGGATCCTTCACCGGCCTGCGCGTGGGCCTGTCCTTCGCCAAGGGCCTGGCCCAGGCGCTGTCGATCCCCTGCGTGGGCGTCAACAGCCTGGAGGCCCTGGCGGCCTCGTCGGAGGCCAAGGGGTTCGTCGCCGCCGTGCTCGACGCCAAGATGGGCCAGGTCTACCTGCAGGTCTTCGACGGCGGGACGGCCCTGATGGCCCCCGACGCCCTCGATCTGGGGGCGGCGACCGCTCGCCTGGCCGAGCTCTGGTCGGGCGGTCCGGCGACCCTGGTGGGCTCCGGCGCGCCGCTGCTGGAAGGCGTCCTGGCCGAAGCGACCGTCCTGACCCCGGCCAGCGCCGATCCCGTAGCCATCGCCCGCCTGGCCGCCGCCCGGCCGGCCCCGACCCATTCGCCCCGGCCGCTCTATCTGCGCGCCCCCTACGCCACGATGCCCGCCGCATGAACCTGCGCCCTGTCGGACTGGAAGCGTGCTGGGACCTGGCGGACCTGCACGAAAAGGCCTTCGACCGGCCGTGGAGCCCGACCGAGTTCGAGGCCCTGTTCAACTCGCCCGGCGTCTTCGCCGTGCTGGGCGGTTCGGGCGAGCCGGAAGCGCCCCGCGGCTTCATTCTGTGCCGGGCGATCGCCGGCGAGGCCGAGATCCTGACCATCGCCGTCGATCCGGCCGCCCGCCGGCGCGGCTGGGGCGCGGCCCTGGTCGAGATGGCCGCCGGGATCGCCACCGAAGCCAAGGCCTTCGACCTGTTCCTGGAGGTCGCGGCCGACAATCTGGCGGCGATCGGGCTCTACAAGGCGACCGGCTTTTCGCAAGTGGGTCTCAGGAAGGGCTATTATCCCCATCCTGACGGCGCCAAGGACGCCGTCGTCATGCGGCGGGCGCTTAACACTTAAGAAGCGATTGCCTATTGTGCCGCGAATCCCCCGACGGAGATTGCGCTTTGGACCGCCTCGAAAAGCTCTGCATCGAAAAAGGCATGCGCATGACCGACCAGCGTCGTGTCATCGCCCGTGTGTTGTCGTCGGCTGACGACCATCCCGACGTCGAGGAGCTGCACCGCCGCGCCCACGCCATCGACCCGCACATCTCGATCGCGACGGTCTACCGCACCGTCCGCCTGTTCGAGGAGAGCGGCATCATCGAGCGCCACGACTTCCGTGACGGCCGCTCGCGCTACGAAGAGACCCCGACCCATCACCACGACCACCTGATCGACATGAAGACCGGCAAGGTCGTCGAGTTCGTGGACGAGGAGATCGAGGCCCTGCAGCACGCGATCGCCAGGAAGCTCGGCTACAAGCTGATCGATCACCGGCTCGAACTCTACGGCGTGCCGATCGAAGAGTGATTGATCTGGATCAAGACAAAGGGCGCGGGTTGAACCCGCGCCCTTTTCTTTTGGCCTGAACCCCGGAGATCAGGTCCGCACGAAGTCGAGGAAGACCGGGGCGCAGTCGCCCAGCTTCTTTTCTTCGTAGCGGGTGGTGACGTGGTCGGCCGGGATGGCCTGGCGATCGGCGTCGGCCTCGGCGAAGCGGAAGGCGGGGCTGGCCAGCACCCGCTCGATCGTCCACTCGGCGTAGTCGGCCCAGTCGGTGGCGAAGCGGAAGGCCGCGCCCGGCTTCAGCACGCGGGCCAGTTCGGCCACGAACTCCGGCTGGATGATCCGGCGCTTGTTGTGCCGGGCCTTGTGCCAGGGGTCGGGGAACATCACGAAGAGGCGGTCGATCGAGGCGTCGGGCAGCCAGCCGACCACGTCGCGGGCGTCGCCCTCGTGGATGCGGACGTTGCTCAGGGCCTGCTCCTCGACGTGGCGGACGGCGCTGGCCACGCCGTTGACGAAGGGCTCGGCCCCGATCACCAGCACGTCGGGACGGCGACCGGCCTGGGCGGCCATGTGCTCGCCGCCGCCGAAGCCGATCTCCAGCCAGACTTCCTTGGCGTCGGGCATCAGGTCGCGGGGCTGGAAGGCCTCGTGCGGCACGCTGATGGTCGGCAGCAGGCTGTCGAGTAGGGCCTGCTGGCGCGGCTTCACCGGCCGCGACTTCAGGCGGCCGAACGAGCGCAGCGGCCCATGGGGCTGTTGGGGATTGGTCATGGGGCGGTGTTTAGAGCCGACGTCCGAAAAATCAAAATCTTCGCCTTCCTAGGCCTTGTGCCTAGGACCCATGGCCGGGCTTGGCGGAGCTGTTCAGAAAAGCAAACCGCCGACGTTGCGGATCTCTGTCGAGCGCAACGCCGGCGGAACGATGGGTCCTAGGCACAAGGCCTAGGAAGGCAAATTGAGTTGGGGGACGACCTGCTTACGCCAGGCCCTTCAGCTCCGACACCAGGTCGGTCTTCTCCCACGAGAAGCCGCCTTCGTTGTCCGGCGTGCGGCCGAAGTGGCCGTAGGCGGCGGTGCGGGCGTAGATCGGGCGGTTCAGCTGCAGGTGCTCGCGGATGCCGCGTGGGGTGGCGCCGCCGATCAGTTCGGGCAGCAGCTTTTCCAGCACGGCCGGATCGACCTTGCCCGTGCGGTGCAGGTCGACGTGGAACGACACCGGCCTGGCCACGCCGATGGCGTAGGCGATCTGGATCGTGCAGCGCTCGGCCAGGCCCGCGGCGACCACGTTCTTGGCCAGGTAGCGGCAGGCGTAGGCGGCCGAGCGGTCGACCTTGGTCGGATCCTTGCCCGAGAAGGCGCCGCCGCCGTGCGGAGCCGCGCCGCCGTAGGTGTCGACGATTATCTTGCGACCGGTGATGCCGGCGTCGCCGTCCGGGCCGCCGATCTCGAAGCGGCCGGTCGGGTTGACCAGCCACTGGGTCTTCTTGGTGATCAGGCCTTCGGGGAAGACCGGCAGGATGTGCGGCTTGATCAGGTCGAGCACGCGCTTGGAGGTCGGGGCCTTGCCGTCGATCTTCTTCTTGTGCTGGTGCGACACGACGATCGACACGACGCGCTGCGGCACGCCGTTACCGTCGTATTCCAGGGTCACCTGGCTCTTGGCGTCGGGCTCCAGCTCCGACAGCTCGCCCGAATGGCGCAGCTCGGCCAACCGCTTGAGGATGTTGTGGCTGTACTGCAGGGTCGCCGGCATCAGCTCCGGGGTCTCGGTGCTGGCGTAGCCGAACATGATGCCCTGGTCGCCGGCGCCTTCGTCCTTCTTGTCGGTGGCGTCCACGCCCTGGGCGATCTGGGCCGACTGGCCGTGCAGGTAGCAGGCGTACTTGGCCTTCTCCCAGTGGAAGCCCTTCTGCTCGTAGCCGATGTCCTTGATCGCCGCGCGGATCTTGGGTTCCAGGGACTTGATGATGTCCTTGGTCAGCTGCTTGTTGGCGGCCTTGTCGCCGCCCGGCTTGCCGGCGCGCACTTCGCCCGCCAGGACGATGCGGTTGGTGGTGACCAGGGTCTCGCAGGCGACGCGCGCTTCGGGGTCCACGCCCAGGAACGCGTCGACGACGGTGTCGCTGATCCGGTCGGCCACCTTGTCGGGATGGCCCTCGGAAACGCTCTCACTCGTGAAGATGTAGGACGAACGATTCAAGTGGAACGCTCCGGCTAGGACCAGCGCCCACGCGGCGACCGGCCCCGCGAGCATGCCGGGGAACATATAAAGATAAGTTTATGTCTGCAAGTCGGCCGAAGCCGACCCGCGTGCGACGTAAAGTCTAGAGCTCTTCGTCCGCCATCGAGCGCACCAGGTCCAGCAGCCGGCGGCGAACCGGGGCCTTGGTGAGCTTGGGGAACAGGCCGGCCAGTTCCAGGCCCTCGGGGGTCATCAGGAACTCGTGGACCTGGAGGTCGTTGCGGACCTCGCCGTCGCCGGGCTCGGACGGATCGGCCAGGCCTTCGAAGAAGTAGGCCACGGGGGCCTGAAGGCTGCGGGCGATCTCGTAGAGCTTGCTGGCGCTGACGCGGTTGGCGCCTCGCTCGTACTTCTGCACCTGCTGGAAGGTCAGGCCCAGGCTCTCGGCGAGCTTCTCCTGGCTGACGCCCAGGATCTTGCGGCGCATGCGGATGCGGGCGCCCACGTGCAGGTCCACGGGGTTGGGCGAGCGCTCGATATCGGTGGGGGATTCAATGGCGACGGTCATGCTTAGGCATAGACCTGAGATTGCGGTTTTAGTTCAGCCTATATCTTTCACGTCGGCAAACTTGCGGACGCGGTTACGCGAACTTCCGATACAGATCGCCACCGACGCGAGAATGAACGCCAAAAACGGCCAGTCCACTACCTTGGGCGCGAACGTGTCGCGCCCGATCGCGGGAAGGTTGGCGTCGATCACGCCGCGCTGGCCAAGGTCGAGGCGCTGGTTCCCGACCACCCGTCCCTGGGCGTCGATCATGGCCGAGACGCCCGTGGGCGTGGCGCGGATCATCGGTCGGCCGGCCTCGATGGCGCGGTAGCTGGCCAGGTTCAGGTGCTGCAGCGGGCCGGAGGTGACCCCGAACCAGGCGTCGTTGGAGACGTTGACCAGCGCCCGCACGGCCGGATCGGGACGGGCCAGGCCGGGGAACAGGCTTTCGTAGCAGATCAGCGGCTGCACCTTCAGGCCGGGCGCGATCGCCAGCGGGGCGGGGCGGGGGCCGGTGGCGAAGCCGTCGCCCAGGTGGGCCATGCTCTTGACGCCGATGGCCGTCAGCAGGCCCTCGGCCGGCAGGTACTCGCCGAACGGCACCAGCCGGTGCTTGTCGTAGATCCCGACCACCGACAGGCCGCCCGCGTCGCGGCGCAGGGCCACGAGGCTGTTGTAGTAGGTCGGATGTTCGGCCGAGCCTTCGTAGCGATAGCCGCCGATCAGCAGCAGCTGGCCAGGTTGCAGGGCGTCGGTGATCGCCTGGCGCACCCAGGTCCCGGGGGCCAGGTAGTCGTCGATGGCGGCGGGCAGGGCGCCTTCGGGCCAGACCACCACGTCGGCCGGCTTGCCGTCTGCATAGGGCTGGGCGGTGAGCGTCACGTAATCGCGGACGATCGCCTGAAAGCTGGCGGCGTCCCACTTGGCGGCCTGCTGCACATTGGCCTGGACGATGCGCACGCGGGGGGCGACGGCGGAGGCTGTGAACTCCATTGCGTTCAGCAGACGCCAGGCGCCGTGGGCGTAGAGGCCGACCAGGGCCGCGGCGGCCACGCCGAGTGCGATCCGGCCCGAACGTCCGGTGCGCCAGACGGCCGGGGCGGCGGCGATCGCCAGGGTCACGAAGGTCAGACCGTAGGCGCCGATCAGGGCGGCGGCCTGGGACGGGGCCGAGCCGGCCCGCCAGGTCTCGCCCGGCAGGTTCCAGGGAAAGCCGGTCAGCACGTGGCCGCGCACCCACTCCAGGGCCGACAGGGCGGCGGCGAAGGCCAGGACGCGCACGGCGCCGGCGGGGCGGAAGCGGCGATAGAGCAGGGCGGCCAGGCCCCAGAACAGGGCCAGGCCGGCGGCCATGGCGGCGACGGCGAAGGGGGCCATCCAGCCCTGGTTGGCGGCGTCGACCATGAAGGCTTCGCCGATCCACCAGGTGCCCAGGCTGAAATAGGCCAGACCCGCCAGCCAGCCGCGCAGGAAGGCCGAACGCAGCGGCCGGGGTCTGTCGATCCCGTCCAGCAGCCACAGCAGCAGGGCGTAGCCCAGCAGGCCGGGCAGGATCCCGAACGGCGGATGGGCCAGGGCCGCGGCCAGGCCCGCGACCAGCGCCAGGACGCGGTCGCGCCAGGCGGAGCGCTTGGTCAGCACGGAAAGCTTCAAGTGACGTCCACCGCATCGAGCGGGACGTCGGCTTCGACCGCCTCTTCGGCGCGGCGCACGCGCACCCGCAGCACCCGGCGGGCGTCGGCCTCCAGCACTTCCAGATCGAAGCCGGCCGGATGGCGTACGACCTCGCCCTGCTCGGGCACCTGGCCGGCCAGGGCGGCGACCAGGCCGCCGACCGTGTCGACCTCTTCCTCGTGCTCGGGCGGGGCCAGGGTCTCGCCGACCATCGCTTCGAGATCCTCGAGCGGCGTGCGGCCTTCGGTCTCCAGCGCGCCGTCGTCGGTGACGGTGACGCTGACGCTCGCGGCGTCGTCGTGCTCGTCGTCGATGTCGCCGACCACGGACTCGATCAGGTCTTCCATGGTGACGAGGCCGTCGACTCCGCCGAACTCGTCGATGACCATGGCCAGGTGGATGCGCTTGGTGCGCATCTTCAGCAGCAGGTCGGCGGCCCGCATCGAGGCGGGCACCAGCAGCATGTCGCGGCGCAGCTGTTCGAGGATGCGGTCCTCGGGCTCGGGCCGCAGGTCGCCATCGGCCAGCAACAGGAAGACGTCTTTGACGTGGACCACGCCGATCGGGGCGTCCAGGGCCTCGCGATAGATGGGCATGCGCGAGTGGCCGGCTTCGACGAACTGGGCCACGACCACGGCGAAGGGGGTTTCGACCTCGACCGCCACCACGTCGGGGCGGGGGGTCATGACGTCGCCCACCTTCAGCGTCTTGAAGGCCTCGGCCTGGTCGACCAGGTCGGGGGCGGGGGGCGTGTCGGGATCGATCGGTCGCGCGGGCTCGGCCGGCGCGCCGCCGCGACGCAGCTTGCGGAAGAACGCCCGCAGGCCTCGGCTAAGTCGAGCCGGGCCGGCGGGCGTGGAACTCTGGTCGTCGTCGGGCATGCCTTTAGGTCTTCACCCCTAGTTTGCCGGACTATCGTCGGCGTAAGGATCGGGCACGTCCAGTCCCGCCAGGATCTCGCGTTCGAGCGCTTCCATGGCCTCGGCCTCGTCGTCGCCCTCGTGGTCGTATCCTAAGAGATGCAGCACCCCGTGCGCCACAAGATGTTGCAGGTGGTGGGCCAGGGGCTTGCCCTGCTCGGCCGCCTCGCGGACGCAGACGCCGTAGGCCAGGGCGATGTCGCCGATCTGGCCTTCCGGATTGGCGGTCGGGTCCTGGGGCGCGGGGAAGGACAGCACGTTGGTGGCGTAGTCCTTCTGCCGGAAGTCGCGGTTCAGCGCCTGGACGCTGTCGTCGTCGGCCAGCAGGATGACGATGCCCTTGCCCTCGATGTCCTCGTGGGCGTCGAGCACGGCCTGGGCGGCGCGCCAGACCAGGGCCTCGGCTTCGGGTTCGGCCTTGGTCCAGGCCTCGTCTTCGATCTCGATATCGACGGTGATCATCGGGGAGTCGCCAGCAGGGCCGCGTCGGCGTCGTAGGCCTTGACGATGCGTTCCACCAGCGGGTGGCGCACGACGTCGGTCGCGGTGAAGCGGGCCACGTCCACGCCCTCGACCCCTTCGAGGATCGAGACGGCATGGGCGAGGCCGGAGTCGCGGGGGTTCAAGAGGTCGATCTGGGTCGGGTCGCCGGTGACGACCATGCGCGCGCCTTCGCCCAGGCGGGTCAGCACCATCTTCATCTGCAGGCGCGAGCAGTTCTGGGCCTCGTCGACGATCACGAACGCATGCGCCAGCGTGCGGCCGCGCATGAAGGCGATGGGGGCGACCTCGATCTCGCCCTTGTCGCGGCGGCGGCGCAGCTGCTCGGCGCCCATGATGTCGGTCAGGGCCTCCCAGACCGGGGCCATGTAGGGGTCGACCTTCTCGTTGAGGTCGCCCGGCAGGAAGCCGAGCTTCTCGCCGGCCTCGACGGCGGGGCGGGTGACGATCAGGCGGTCGACCTCGCCGCGCAGCAGCATGCCCGCGCCCTGGGCCACGGCCAGGAAGGTCTTGCCCGTGCCGGCGGGACCCAGGCCGAAGACCAGCGGATGCCGGGTCATCGACTCCATGTAGCGGGCCTGGTTCTTGGTCTTGGGCGAGACGGCGCCGCGGCGCACGGCGCGCGGCGAGGCCTGGCCGCCGGCGCTGTGGGCTTCGCCCACGGCCACGCGGATGTCGGCCTCGACCACCTCGTGACCGGCGTCGGCGCGCTCGGCCAGGGCGATCAGGGCGCGCTTGGCCGACGAGCGGCCCTTGACGTCGCCGGTGATCTTGACGCCGCCGCCGGGCGTTTCGAGCAGGACCTTGAAGGCGTCCTCGATCAGGGCGGCGTGGCGGCCGGACGGGCCGGTGACGGCGACGACGGCGTCGTCGGAAAGCGGCAGGAACTCGGGCGTGCGGCTCACGCGGTCTCCAGAACAGGTTCGTTGGCGAGCACGCCGGCCAGGCTCATCTTGGCGGCGCTCTCGATACGGACGGGAACGATCGTCCCGATCAGGTGCTCCCCGCCCGAGGCGTGGACGGCTTGCAGATAGGGGCTGCGGCCGACGATCTGGCCGGGGTGGCGGCCGGACTTCTCGAACAGCACCGGCAGGGTCTTGCCGACCTGGCTGGCGTTGAAGGCCCGCTGCTGCTCGTCGAGCAGCTGGTTCAGGCGGTCGAGGCGCTCGGACTTCACGGCCTCGTCGACCTGGCCGGGCATGGCCGAAGCAGGGGTGCCAGGACGCCGCGAATATTTGAACGAGAAGGCGCTGGCGAAGCCGACCTCGCGGACGAGGTCGAGGGTCTTCTCGAAGTCGCCGTCGCGCTCGCCGGGGAAGCCGACGATGAAGTCGCCGCTCATGGCGATGTCGGGCCGGGCGGCGCGGATGCGCTCGATCAGCTTCACATAGCTTTCGGCCGTGTGGTCGCGGTTCATGGCCTTGAGGATCTTGTCCGACCCGGCCTGCACCGGCAGGTGCAGATAGGGCATCAGCTGCGGCAGCTCGCCGTGGGCCTCGATCAAATCGTCGCCCATGTCGCGCGGGTGGCTGGTGGTGTAGCGGATGCGGTCCAGGCCGGGGATCTTCGCCAGGCGACGGACCAGCTTGGCCAGGGTCAGGCCGCCGCCGTCATAGGCGTTGACGTTCTGGCCCAGCAGGGTGACCTCGCGCACGCCCTGGTCGGCCAGGCGCTTGGCCTCGTCCTCGATGGCTTCCGGCGGCCGCGACCACTCGCCGCCGCGGGTGTAGGGCACCACGCAGAAGGTGCAGAACTTGTCGCAGCCTTCCTGCACGGTCAGGAACGCGGTGACGCCATCGACCTTGCGCTCGGCCGGCAGGGCGTCGAACTTCTCGTCGGCCGCGAAGTCGGCGGCCAGGCGCTCGCCGCTGGCCCGGTGGGCGCGGGCGATCAGCTCGGGCAGCTGGTGATAGGCCTGCGGGCCGACCACCAGGTCCACGGCCCGCTGGCGGGTCATGATCTCCTGGCCTTCGGCTTGCGCCACGCAGCCGGCCACGGCGATGGTCATCTTGCCGCCGGCCTGGGCCTTGCGGTCCTTCATCAGCTTGATCTGGCCGAGCTCCGAATAGACCTTTTCGGTGGCCTTCTCGCGGATGTGGCAGGTGTTGAGCACCACGAGATCCGCGCCCTCGGGATCATCGACCACGCCATAGCCCAGCGGACGCAGGACGTCGGTCATGCGCTCGCTGTCGTAGACGTTCATCTGACAGCCGTAGGTCTTGATATAGAGGCGCTTTTGCGGGGTCTCGCTCATCCGGCGAGGTTATGGGGTCGAGCGGCCCCTCGCGCAAGGTCGCCGAGGTCACACCCCGCGCCCGAAGCCCCAAAAGAAAACGGCGCCGGAGAGCCCCCGGCGCCGTCTCATCGTCTTAGTAGTTCTCGTCGTGGCGCTTGATCGCGGCGCGGATCAGTTCAGCGGTCTCTTCCGGATCGGCCCAGCCGGTGATCTTGGTCGACTTGCCCTTTTCCAGGTCCTTGTAGTGCTGGAAGAAGTGGGCGATCTGCTCGGTCAGGATGGTCGGCAGGTCGCGCCAGCTGTTCACGCCCGTGTAGAACGGGTGCAGCTTGTCGACCGGCACGGCCAGGATCTTTTCGTCAGACCCCGCCTCGTCGACCATCATCAGGGCGCCGATCGGGCGGCAGCGGATGATCGCGCCGGGCACCACCGGGGTCGGGCCCACGACCATGATGTCGGCCGGGTCGCCGTCGTCGGCCAGGGTGTGCGGGATGAAGCCGTAGTTGGCCGGGTAGAACATCGCCGTGTGCAGGAAGCGGTCCACCATCAGGGCCCCGCTTTCCTTGTCGATCTCGTACTTCACCGGCTCGCCGCCCTGCGGGATCTCGATGACGGCGTTCAGGTCGTAGGGCGGGTTCACGCCCACGGCGATCTTGGAGAGGTCCATAGTGACTCTTCGTTGTGGGAAGGCTCCCGCGGGGAGGCGGGCCTCAAGCGGCCGCCTGTATAGGCCACAAGTGTTGCGATGCGAAAGAGGGGGCGTGCTCGCGCCTCGACTTGGCTGCAGAAAGCATCTCGGATCTGCCTTGGCGCTCGTTCAGTGACCGTGAGAACAGCGCGGCGACGTGGTTTGCGCAGCGGTGGCGGCGAGGCGCGCCGGCCTCCGCCAGGGCCCGTTCGCAGGGGGCTTCCACCCGCTCGCCTATCGCGCTATATAGCTCCTACATCGTCCGTTAGCGCTGATTGGCGCTTTCGAGCGGCGGCCCGAAAGGCTGCCGCTTTTTCTTTGGTCGCTCGCCAGCTGGGCCTTTCGAGGCTCGCTCCTGCGACCCGCGAATTTGAGAAGAGAACCGTGCGCGGCAAGACGCGAGAAGACCTGGACCTGATCGAGATGCTCGATCCGATAGCCGAGACCGTCGGCTACGAGATCGTCCGCCTGCGCCTGATGGGCGGGGCCGAGCAGCGCCGCCTGCAGATCATGGCCGAACGTCCGCTCCAGGAAGATGGAACGGGCGGCGACATGAACGTCGAGGACTGCGCCAAGCTGTCCCGCGCCATCTCCGAGGTGATGGACGCCGCCGACCCGATCGCCGGCGAATACACCCTGGAAGTCTCCAGCCCGGGCGTCGACCGCCCGCTGACCCGCCTGAAGGACTTCGAGACCTACGCCGGTCTCGAGGTGCGCATCGAGCTCGACCGCGTGGCCGAGGGCCGCAAGCGCTTCAAGGGCGAGCTCGCCGGTGTCGAGGACGACCAGGTCGGCCTCAACATCGAGGGCGAGGACGACGTCACCGTCTATTTCCCGTTCGCCTGGATCGTCGATGCGAAGCTCGTCCTGACCGACGAGCTGATGAAGCGGGGCGCCGACCAGCGCGCCGCCCGCGTCGGCGCCGAGAACGACAACGATTTGTCCGAAAGTGAAGAGGACTGACCATGGCCATCGGCATCGCCGCCAACCGGCTTGAACTGCTGCAGATCGCCGACGCGGTCGCCCGCGAGAAGGGCATCGAGAAGGAAGTCGTCATCGAGGCGATCGAGGAGGCCCTGCAGAAGGCCGCTCGCGCCCGCTACGGCGCCGAGCACGACATCCGCGTCAAGATCGATCCGCGCACCGGTGAGACCACCCAGAAGCGCGTGATCGAAGTCGTCGCCGACGACCACGAGATGGAAGGCGAAATCGGCAAGGTCCAGATCTCGTCGGCCAAGCGCACCTGGCGCGACGCCGAGATCGGCAAGGTCTACGAAGAATCCCTGCCGCCGTTCGAGATCGGCCGCGTGCAGACCCAGATGGCCCGCCAGGTCGTCATGCACAAGGTTCGCGAAGCCGAGCGCGAGCGCCAGTACGAAGAGTACAAGGATCGCTCGGGCGAGATCGTCAACGGCAGCGTCAAGCGCGTCGAGTACGGCAACGTCATCGTCGACCTGGGCCGCGGCGAAGGCATCATGCGCCGCGACCAGTCGATCCCGCGCGAGAACTTCAACGTCGGCGACCGCATCCGCGCCTACATCTACGACGTCCGTCGCGAGACCAAGGGCCCGCAGATCATGCTGAGCCGCGCCCACGGCGGCTTCATGGCCAAGCTGTTCGCGCAGGAAGTGCCGGAAGTCTACGACGGCGTCATCGAGATCCGCGCCGTGGCCCGCGACCCGGGTTCGCGCGCCAAGATGGCCGTCATCTCGAACGACAGCTCGATCGACCCCGTCGGCGCCTGCGTCGGCATGCGCGGTTCGCGCGTGCAGGCGGTGGTCGCCGAGCTGCAGGGCGAGAAGATCGACATCATCCAGTGGTCGGAAGATGAAGCCACCTTCATCGTCAACGCCCTGGCCCCGGCCGAAGTCTCCAAGGTCGTCATGGACGAGGAAGACGAGCGCGTCGAAGTCGTGGTGCCGGACGAGCAGCTGTCGCTGGCCATCGGCCGCCGCGGCCAGAACGTCCGCCTGGCCTCGCAGCTGACCGGCTGGCAGATCGACATCATGACGGAAAGCCAGGAGAGCGAGCGCCGTCAGAAGCAGTTCGCCGAGGCCACCGCCCTGTTCCAGGAAGCCCTGGACGTCGACGAAGTCATCGCCCAGCTGCTGGTCACCGAAGGCTTCACCGCCGTGGAAGACGTGGCCTATGTCGAGTCGCACGAAGTCGCCTCGATCGAGGGCTTCGACGAGGAGACCGCCGAAGAACTGCAGGCCCGCGCTCGTGAGTTCCTCGAGAAGGAAGCTGCCGCCCTTGACGCCAAGCGCGTCGAACTGGGCGTCCAGGATGAGCTGCTGACCATCGAAGGCGTGACCCTCGCCATGGCCGTGGCCCTGGGCGAAGGCGACGTGAAGTCGATCGAAGACCTCGCCGGTCTCGTTCCCGACGACATGCGCGGCTGGTTCGAGAGCAAGAACGGCGAGCGCGTGCGCGAGCCGGGCATCCTCGAAAGCTTCAACCTGTCGCCCGACGACGCCGAAGCGCTGATCATGCGCGCCCGCATCGTCATGGGCTGGGTCGAGGCCCCGCCGGAGCCGGAATACGAAGAAGAAGAGGCTCTCGAGGCTGAGGCCGAAGGCGAGATCGAGGCGGAAGGCGAAGACGCCCCCGCCGAAGAGGCCGCCTCCGAAGACGCCGCCGAAGAGCAGTAAGAAACCCCGGCCCCTCCGGCCTTCGGAGGGGCCGCTTCCTTTCAGGACCCCGTCACGGACTTCATGATCGACCAGGCCGCCCCCAAGACGCACGCCGAAGCCAACCGCCAGCGCAAGGACGTCGTCCTGGGCGAGGCGGTCGACGAGGCGCGCCTGGTGCGGTTCGTGGCCGGTCCCGACGGCGTGGTGGTGCCCGACGTGGCCCGCAAGCTGCCGGGCCGGGGGATGTGGGTCGCGTCCGATCGCGAGTCCGTCGCCGCGGCCGTCAAGAAGAACGCCTTCTCGCGCTCGGCCAAGACCAAGCTTTCCGCGCCCGCCGACCTGCCCGACCAGGTGGAACGGCTGCTGGCCAAGCGGGTTCTGGACGGGCTGGGTCTTGCGCGGCGCTCCGGCGGCATTATCTCCGGGTACGAAAAGGTTCTGGCGGCCCTCGCCTCGGGCAAGACCGCTTGGCTGATCGAAGCCGCCGATGGCGCCGAAGACGGCCGCCGCAAGGTGTTTTCAGCCGCCCGCAAAGCGCCTAACACGCCCAGAATCCTCGGGATGTTCACATCCGACGAATTGGGTTTGGCCTTGGGCGGGGAGAATGTGATACACACGGCGCTCCTCACGGGGCGAGGCACGGATCGCTGGACTTTGGATGTCGAGCGGTTATCAGGCTTCCGTCCTCTCATACCGCCGGACTGGGTGGTGCGTCAGAACGAGGAGCCCTAGGCTTCGATGCGTCCTCGGATGACTTCATCCGGCGGCGCGAAAGGTCTAGAACCTGAATGTTGGAGCAAGCCGCCTAAGGCGTCGCGCTCTTGAGCGAAGGGTCGGGAAACGCGCTTCCTACTGGAGGTACGTCCAGGCCCCTTTCTCGTATGGATTGATCGGTTTTTGGGCCGGGAACCCGCCCGGCGGAAGTACAAGCGAGCGCATGAGCGACGAGAACGATAACGGTCGGCCTGGTTCCAACCCCGGTGGGCGAGCCCCCATCACCCTGAAGCCCCGCCAGGGCTCGGTGAGCGCGGGCGTTGTGAAGCAGAGCTTCAGCCACGGCCGGACGAAGACGGTGGTCGTCGAGACCAAGCGCACGCGTCCGCATGCGCCCGCCGCCGGCAACCTCGCCGCGCCGTCGCAGGCCGAGCGTCGCTACGACGCTCCGCGTCCGCAAGGGCAGGGCGGTGGCGGCGGTTCGTCGGCCGGCGGTCTGTCGCAGGACGAGATGCGCGCGCGTCAGCGCGCCATCGAAGCCGCTCGCGAAAACCAGGAGCGTCAGGCTTCCGAACGCCGCGCCGCCGAGGCCCGCGCCGCCGCCGAGGCGAACGCGGCTCGGGAAGCCGCGGCCAAGGCCGCCGCCGCGAAGGCCGCGGCCGAAGCCGCCGCTGCGAAGCCGGTCGCTCCCGCGGCCGCTGCTCCGGCGGCTCCGGCTCCCGTGGCTCAGGCCCCGACGCCCGCGCCGACCCCGGCTCCGGCCGCCCCGCGCGCCGAAGCGCCGCGCAGCGAGGGCCCTCGCCCCGCCGCCGCGTCGCCTGGCCAGACCCGCACCTACGAACCCAGCCGTGAGCGCCGCGACGATCGTCCGACGACCACGACCTATCGCCCGACCCCGGGCGGCGATCGCCCGCACGGCGACCGTCCCCAAGGGGATCGCCCTCAAGGCGATCGTCCGCAGGGCGACCGCGCGTTCAACCAGCGCGCGCCGCGTCAGGACGGCCCCTACAATCAACGCGCCCCCCGTCAGGACGGCCCGTACAACCAGCGCGCTCCGCGTCCGGACGGCGACCGTCCGCGTGGCCCGCGTCCGGAAGGCGGCGCTGGCGGCGGTGGTTACCGCTCGGGCGGCGACCGCCCGCAGGGTGATCGTCCGCAAGGCGACCGTCCGCAGCAGACCGTCCGCTATTCGGCCCTGGCCCCGCGCCCGGCGCCCGGCGGCGCCCGTGGTCCTGGCGGCCCCGGTGGTCCGCGCGGCCCGCGTCCCGGCGTTCCCGCCTCGGCTCCGGCGACCCCGGAAATCCAGCGCGCCACCCGCTCGGCCCCGCGGCCCGGCGGCGGCCTGACCGATCGCCGTCCGGACGAGGACGACGATCGCCGCAAGGCCAACAACGCGCCGAACAAGGCCGTTTCGCGCGCCAAGGGCGCTCCGCAGCGCCGTGAAGGCCGCCTCACCATCCAGGCCGTGGCCGGTGATGGGGAGTCCGCCGACCGCATGCGCTCGCTGGCCTCGGTTCGCCGGGCCCGTGAACGCGAAAAGGAAAAGCGCCGTGGCGGCGCCGTGGAACAGGCTCGCGTCGCCCGCGAAGTCGTGATCCCCGACGTCATCACCGTGCAGGAGCTGTCCAACCGGATGGCCGTGCGCGGCGTCGAGATCATCAAGTTCCTGATGCGTCAGGGCGTGATGCTGAAGATCAACGACGTCATCGACAACGACACCGCCGAGCTGGTGGCGACCGAGTTCGGTCACACCGTGCGCCGCGTGTCGGAAGCCGACGTCGAAGAAGGCTTCATCGGCGCCGAGGACCACGACGATCACCTGGAGGGTCGTCCTCCGGTCGTGACCATCATGGGCCACGTCGACCACGGCAAGACCAGCCTGCTGGACGCCCTGCGTTCGACGGACGTGGCGGCCGGCGAGCACGGCGGCATCACCCAGCACATCGGCGCCTATCAGGTTCGCCTGAAGGACGGCCAGCGCGTGACGTTCCTCGACACGCCCGGTCACGCCGCCTTCTCGGCCATGCGCGCTCGCGGCGCCAACATCACCGACATCGTCGTGCTGGTGGTGGCCGGCGACGACGGCGTGATGCCGCAGACGATCGAGGCCATCAAGCACGCCAAGGCGGCCGAAGTGCCGATCATCGTGGCCGTGAACAAGATGGACAAGCCCGGCTCGGATCCGACCCGCGTGGTCAACGAGCTGCTGCAGCACGAGATCGTCGTCGAAAGCCTGGGTGGCGACACCCAGATCATCGAAGTCTCGGCCAAGGCCCGCACGGGCCTGGACGACCTGCTCGACGCCATCCTGCTGCAGGCCGAGGTCCTCGACCTGAAGGCCAACCCCGACCGCACCGCCGACGGCGTTGTGATCGAGGCCAAGCTGGACAAGGGTCGCGGCGCGGTCTCCACCGTGCTGGTCAACCGCGGTACGCTGAAGCGCGGCGACATCGTCGTCGCCGGCAGCCAGTTCGGCCGGGTTCGCGCCCTGCTGAACGAGCGCAACGAGCAGCTGACCGAAGCCGG
Source organism: Caulobacter sp. GW821-FHT10A10 (assembly GCF_059415745.1). Classification (NCBI taxonomy): domain Bacteria; kingdom Pseudomonadati; phylum Pseudomonadota; class Alphaproteobacteria; order Caulobacterales; family Caulobacteraceae; genus Caulobacter; species Caulobacter sp. GW821-FHT10A10. The sequence goes on from NZ_JBWKNV010000002.1 coordinate 257,702, forward strand.
TCCGGCCACCCCGGTCGAGATCCTGGGCCTGGACGGCGTTCCCTCGCCCGGCGAAGCCTTCGCCGTGGTCGAGAACGAAGCCCGCGCCCGCGAGCTGACCGAGTACCGCATCCGCCAGAAGCGCGAGAAGACGCTGGCCCCGGTGGGCGCCGGTGCTTCGATGGCCGACATGATGGCCAAGCTGCAGGACAAGAAGCTGAAAGAGCTTCCGCTGATCATCAAGGCCGACGTGCAAGGTTCGGCCGAAGCGATCATCGGTTCGCTGGACAAGATGTCGACCGACGAGGTCCGCGCGCGGATCATCCTGTCGGGCGCCGGCGCGATCAGCGAAAGCGACGTCATGCTGGCCAAGGGTGCCGGCGCGCCGGTCATCGGCTTCAACGTCCGGGCCTCGGCCCAGGCGCGGGCCCTGGCCGAACGCGAAGGGGTCGAGATCCGCTACTACGCGATCATCTACGACCTGCTGGACGACATCAAAGGCGTGCTCTCGGGCATGCTGGCCCCGATCCAGCGCGAAACCTTCCTCGGCAACGCCGAAGTGCTTCAGGCCTTCGACATCTCGAAGATCGGCAAGGTCGCCGGCTGTAAGGTCACCGAAGGCGTGGTCCGCAAGGGCGCCAAGGTCCGGATCATCCGCAACGACATCGTCGTGCTCGAACTCGGCACCCTGCAGACGCTCAAGCGCTTCAAGGACGAGGTCAACGAGGTGCCGGTCGGTCAGGAATGCGGCATGATGTTCGCCGGCTTCCAGGACATCAAGGTCGGCGACACCATCGAGTGCTTCACCGTCGAGGAGATCAAGCGCCAGCTCGACTAGGCGCTCGATCGGAACTCAGCTTAGAGAAAGGCGCGGACCTCGGTTCGCGCCTTTCTTGCGTTTGGGGGTCGGGGAATGGAAGTCGCTGGGGATATCGGGATTTTTGAAAGCCAGAAGGCGTGTGGGCCGCTGCGCCGGCACTTGTTCGGCGCCAGGCGGTTCCTGCCCTGGCTGCTGCTGGCGGCCTATCTTGTGTGCCTGTTCAGCGTCTCGACCTTGATGGAGAAGCTGTTCCCCGCCGGGATTCTGCCCGGAATCCTGCTAGTCGCCGTGCCATTCTATTTCCTCTGGGTCCGGATGTGCGGCCGGATGGCGCCCAAGGCCTGGCTGGCGCGGGGCGTGCCGTTGCAGTCGCACACGACCTACCGGATCGACGACGAGGCCTTCACCATCCTGGGAGCGACGTCCGAGATCCGGCTCAAGTGGGAAGGTCTCTCCCAGGTCGCGCCCGGCAAGGACGCCTGGCTGTTCGTTGGGCCGGGGCTGGCCTACTTCCTGCCGCTGCGTTTCTTCGCCGACAAGGCCGCGGAAAAGGCTTTCCTGGCGGCCTGCTTCGAGCGCCTCGGTCCCGCCGCCCAGGGCCGCAGCCGCGAGGTCGCCGCCCTGGTCGCCGCGGCCTGACGATACACGCCGGACTGGAATTCGCCGGAATTGGGCGCTAGCCCTTCGTCCATGCGTATTCGAGCCCTCATCGCCCTGAGCGCGGCCGCCGCTTCGCTGGCGGCCTGCGCCACCGCCGACCGCTATGACGCGGCCGGCGACGTGCACGCCCTGCTGACGTCGATCCGCAACAACGACCGGGCGACGTTCGACAGCCTGGTCGACTACCAGGCCCTGAAGGGCGCGATCGAGACGCACCTGGTGCAGGAGGCGCGCGGTTCGGGCCTGAAGGGCGGCTGGCAGGCCGCCGCCATCGCCCTGGCCGGCCCTGCGGCCGACGTCGCCGGCGAGGCCCTGATCCGGCCCGAGGTGTTCCGCGCCGCCGCCAACTACTACGGCTACACGCCCGATCGGCCGATCCCGGGCCGGATCGCCATCGCCTCGGCCCTGCGGCCGGCCGGCGACGGCCGGGTCTGCGCCGCCAAGAAGGACGGGCCGTGCCTGCTGACCTTCACCCGCGAGGGCGGAGCCTGGCGGCTGTCCGGATTTGACGCCCAGGCCGTCGACCTGCGGGCCAAGCGATGAGGCGTGGGTTTGCGTTGCTCCTGGCCTCCACGGCGCTCCTGAGCGCCCTGGCGGGGCCGTCTGCGGCCGCCGAGCGGCGGATGTTCTCCTACGATCCGATCTCGCCCGACGCCAAGCGGCTGACCGGGGCGGGCCTGACCGTGCTGTTCGACCAGGGCCTGCTGGGCGCCAAGCCGGTCAAGGTGCTGGCCACCGGCGTGCCGGCCCAGGCCCTGCTGCGCAAGGGCGGCGAGAAGGACCTCGGAAAGGGCGGCCTGGCCGCCATGAGCGGCGTCGACGCCAACGCCGCCCTCTACGAGGTCGACGGCAAGGCCGAGCAGGGCAAGGTCTATGTCCGCGCCTTCTGCCCGGGCTCCAAGCGCCTGTGGCTGAGCTTCAGCCGCATCGCCGTGCGCCAGGACCTGCGCATCCAGGCCTTCGGCGACGATCCCGCCGCGCCGGGCCAGGCGCGGCTGTGCGGCACGCTGGACTTCTCCTACCGCGGCGAATGGCGGCTGCCGAGCGGCGGCCCGCCCGATCCGAACGAGGACTGGACCGACAGCCTGACCGGCGTGCGCTAAGGCTGTTTGCGATCATCGAGGCGTCCGGACGGGTTTTCATCCGCGTCCGGTTTGGCTAGGGTCGCGCCCATGATCGAGATCGAACGCGGACCGGGACGCTTCCAGCGCCGCCGCTCCCTTGGACCGACCGGACTCGTACGCAGCGCCTGACCGCTAGGGATCAGGCGGGGCGCCTCCGTGCGCCCGAGGGGCGGCCTCAGCCGCCGCGCTCCAAAGACAGGCGGCCCCTTCAAGGTAGCGACAGGGCCGCCGCACCTATCAGTCTCGACGAAGAACACGACCTCCATGACCATCGACACCCAAGACGCGGCCATCCAAGACTGGGCCGGGCGCTTTTCCGCGCGCATGGCCGGCATCCGCGCGAGCGAGATCCGCGAACTGCTGAAGCTGCTCGAGCAGCCCGACATCCTGTCGTTCGCCGGCGGCATTCCCGACCCGGCCCTGTTTCCCGCCGAAACCATCCGGGCGGCCTACGGCGATATCCTCGCCGACGGCGCCCAGGCCGCCCAGGCCCTGCAGTACACCGTCAGCGAGGGCCATGGCCCGCTGCGTCGTTGGATCGCCGAGCGCATGACCCGCGACGGCATGCCGTGCGAGCCCGAGAACGTGCTGCTGACCGCCGGCTCGCAGCAGGCGCTCGACCTGCTGGGCAAGCTGTTCCTGGATCCCGGCGCGAGCGTGATGGTGGCCCGGCCGACCTATCTGGGCGCCCTGCAGGCCTTCAACGCCTACCAGCCGGCCTATCTGGACCTGCCCGAGGGCGCGCTGGCCGGCGATGCGGCGGCTTGGGAGGCTGTTGCGGCCCGCGCGCCGCGTCTCGGCTACTTCGTGCCCGACTTCGCCAATCCCACCGGCGTCAGCCTGACCCTGGCCGAGCGCGAGGCCCTGCTCGACCTCGCCGACGCCCAGGACTTCCCTCTGATCGAGGACGCGGCCTATCGCGAGCTGCGGTTCGGCGGCGAGCCTATCCCCTCGCTCCTGGCCCTCGACATCGCACGCAAGGGCTCGATCGAGGCCGCCCGCACCCTGTTCTGCGGCACCCTGTCCAAGACCCTGTCGCCGGCCCTGCGCATCGGCTGGATCTGCGGCCCCAAGGCGGCGATCGAGAAGCTCGTTTTGCTCAAGCAGGGCGGCGACCTGCACGTCTCGACCATCAACCAGATGGTCGCCCACCGCGTGGTGTCGGAAGGCTACGACCAGCACCTTCACCGCCTGCGCGGGGCGTATGGCGGTCAGGCGCGGGCCATGCTGGCGGCGCTGGAGCGCCACATGCCCAAGGACGTCTCCTGGATCTCGCCGGAGGGCGGCATGTTCGTCTGGCTGACCCTGCCCGAGGGGTTCGACGGCAAGGCGCTGCTGGAGCGCGCCCTGGTCGAGGCCCGCGTGGCCTTCGTGCCCGGGGCTCCGTTCTTCGCCGAGGCCCCCGCCGCCAACACCCTGCGCCTCAGCTACTCCCTGCTGCCGTCCGAGCAGATGGAGGAGGGGGTGCGCCGTCTGGCGGGGCTGATCGCGGAATAGCGATCCTTCTCCCCTTGCGGGAGAAGGTGGCCGCCGAAGGCGGTCGGATGAGGGGTTGAAGATCCTGTCCGCTGCGAAGGCGGATCGGCTGGGTGAGGCGGCTCAAGTCTGAGAGACCCCTCATCCGTCATCCTGCGGATGACACCTTCTCCCGCAGGGGGAGAAGGACCATGTCCAGACATGGAAACGGCCGCTCCCTTTAGGGAAGCGGCCGTTTTGGTGGAGCTAAGCGGAGTCGAACCGCTGACCTCTTGAATGCCATTCAAGCGCTCTACCAGCTGAGCTATAGCCCCGAGGCTAGAAAGCCTTGGTCTCCCGGATGGTCGCCCGGGAAGGCGCGGAACCTATGTCGAGGCCCTTCCGGGATCAAGCCCCCTCCGTGAGGCGAGGCGCAAGTTTTCCGGCAAGTCTTCGGACGTTTCCGAAAATGGAAACGGCCGCTCCCTTTAGGGAAGCGGCCGTCTTGGTGGAGCTAAGCGGAGTCGAACCGCTGACCTCTTGAATGCCATTCAAGCGCTCTACCAGCTGAGCTATAGCCCCAAGGCTCTTTCGAAAATCCGAAGACTTTCGTCTGAATTCCTTAGTCTCTTCGACGGTTCCGAGTGGCTGTCCCCCGAAGAGGCGCGGAACCTATGCCGAGGTTTTTCCGGGATCAACCCCCTCGGCGAACTTTTTTTCGGGGTGCGACGAAACGCTGTGGAGAACCCGAAAACCCGGGGTCGGATCGCTCCGACCCCGGCGCATTCACCGCTTAGCGGTCGTCGTCTTCTTCGCCCGGGAGGCCTTCGATCTCGTCGCCGAGATCATCGTCGTCCTCGTCTTCCAGGAACGGAACGTCGTCGGCTTCGTCCTCGGCGAGGTCTTCGTCCTCGGCGAAGTCGACGCCCAGGTCGTCGCCGCCCGGAGCCGGAGCCGAGGTCGGATCGCCGTCCTCGTCATCGGTCTCGACGACGTCGGCCTCGGCCGCCTCGTCGATTTCCGGGGTTTCGTCGACCTCGTCCTCGAAGCCGTCCTGCTCCTTCGGAGCCGGGGCTTCCTTTTCGTCTTCGGCGTCGTAGTCCGGCGTGATGGCGCGGGCGCGCACGCGGCGCGACTTCAGCGCCTCTTCCGGATCGAACTGCTCACCGCATTTGGGGCAGACGGCCGGACGGCGGTTGAGGTCGTAGAACTTCGACTGGCAGTTGGGGCAGATTTGTTTTGCGCCCAAGTCGGGATTTGCCAAGGTGGCGACCCTTTGATCCTGATGGGAAAAGCGGCGGCTGACTTGCCATGACGAAGGGCCGCTGTCAAAAGCAAACCCCTTCGCGAAACACCTATGTTGCAAGGAGCCGGTTTCGGCATGACGACGGCTGGATTGAAGAGCACGCCCGGCGGAGCCCTTCGCGGTACGGTTCGGGCGCCTGGCGACAAGTCCATTTCGCACCGTTCGATGATCCTCGGGGCCCTGGCTAGCGGCACCACGACCATCGAGGGACTGCTGGAAGGCGACGACGTCCTGGCGACGGCCCGGGCGATGCAGGCCTTTGGCGCGCGCATCGAAAAGGAAGGCGTCGGCCGCTGGCGCGTCGAGGGCAAGGGCGGTTTCGCCGAGCCTTCCGACGTCATCGACTGCGGCAACGCCGGCACCGGCGTGCGCCTGATCATGGGCGCGGCCTCGGGCTTTCCCATGTGCGCCACCTTCACCGGCGACCATTCGCTGCGCGGCCGCCCGATGGGCCGGGTGCTGGATCCGCTGGCCCGCATGGGCGCCACCTGGCTGGGCCGCGACAAGGGCCGCCTGCCTCTGACCCTGAAGGGCGGGGGCCTGCGCGGGCTCGTCTACACCCTGCCGATGGCCTCGGCCCAGGTGAAGTCGGCCGTGCTGCTGGCCGGCCTGCACGCCGAGGGCGGCGTCGAGGTGATCGAGCCGGAAGCCACCCGCGACCACACCGAGCGCATGCTGCGGGCCTTCGGGGCCGAGGTGATCGTCGAGGACAAGAAGGGTGTGCGCCACGTGCGCCTGCCGGAAGGCCAGAAGCTGAAGGGCACGCACGTGCAGGTGCCGGGCGATCCGTCCTCGGCCGCCTTCCCGCTGGTGGCGGCCCTGATCGTCCCCGGCTCGGAAGTGACCGTCGAAGGCGTGATGCTCAACGTGCTGCGCACGGGCCTCTTCACGACCCTGCAGGAGATGGGCGCGGATCTGGTGATCTCGAACGTCCGCGTCGAGAGCGGCGAAGAGGTCGGCGACATCACCGCCCGCCATTCGCAGCTCAAGGGCGTGGTCGTGCCGCCCGAGCGCGCGCCGTCGATGATCGACGAATATCCGATCCTGGCCGTCGCGGCCGCCTTCGCCGACGGTCCCACCGTCATGCGCGGCATCGGCGAGATGCGGGTCAAGGAAAGCGACCGCATCGCCCTGACGGCGGCGGGCCTGCTGGCTTGCGGCGTCACGGTCGAGGAAGAGCCGGAAGGCATGACCGTGGTCGGCACGCGCGGCGGCAACCATCCGGTGCGCGGCGGCGGCAAGGTGATCACCCACGGCGATCACCGCATCGCCATGAGCCACCTGATCCTGGGCATGGCCGCCCTGGAGCCGGTCGAGATCGACGAGCCGGGCATGATCGCCACCAGCTTCCCGGGCTTCGTGTCGCTGATGACGGGCCTGGGCGGCTCGATCGTCGAGGCCTGATCCATGGGCTTCGTGATCGCCGTCGACGGCCCGGCCGCCTCGGGCAAGGGCACCATCGCCTCGCGCCTGGCGGCCCACTACGGCCTGCCGATGCTGGACACCGGCCTGCTCTACCGGGCGGTCGGGGTGCGGCTGCTGGAGGCCGGCGGCGACCTGGACGACGCCGCGGCCGCCGAGGCCTCGGCCCGGGGTCTGGATCTTTCCGAACTGGAGCGGCCGGAGGTGCGCACCCGCGCCGCCGGCGAAGCCGCCAGCCGCGTGGCCGTGCATCCGGGCGTGCGCTCGGCCCTGTTCGACCTGCAGCGGACCTTCGCCGGCCAGGACGGCGGCGCCGTGCTCGACGGTCGCGACATCGGCACCGTCATCGCCCCCGAGGCGCCGGCCAAGCTCTATGTCACGGCCAGCCCCGAGGTCCGCGCCGACCGCCGCTGGAAACAGCTGACCGGCCAGGGCGAAAGCGTCTCGTTCGAAGAGATCCTGGCCGACATCCACAAGCGCGACGAGCGCGACGGCGGCCGCAAGGACGCGCCCATGGCCCAGGCCGTGGACGCCACCTTGCTTGATACGTCGGAAATGACTATATCCCAGGCCTTCGATGCGGCTCTCCGCATCGTCGAGACGGCGCGCGCCCGGTGAGGAAACTCCAAGGGCTAATCTAACGCCCGCCTCGCCGCCGCTTTGGAAGCGCCGGATCGCATCAAAAATCCACTTCACCCGGAATCCCGAGAACCGTCATTCGACGGCGCTCATCGCAGGGCTTCCCACAACCCAGAGACCAAAGATCAGCATGGCTGACGATATGAGCTTCAACCCCACGCGCGACGATTTCGAAGCGCTCCTGAACGACTCCATGGGCGGCCGCGACTTCGCCGAAGGCTCCGTGGTCAAGGGCGTCGTTGTCGGGATCGAGAAGGACTTCGCGATCATCGACGTCGGTCTGAAGACCGAAGGCCGCGTCCAGCTGAAGGAATTCGGCGTCGACGAAGCCGGCAAGGCGACCATCAAGACCGGCGACACCGTCGAAGTCTTCCTCGAGCGCCTCGAGAACGCCATGGGCGAAGCGGTCATCAGCCGCGAAAAGGCCAAGCGCGAAGAAGCCTGGACCCGCCTGGAAGGCGTCTACGCCAAGAACGAACCCGTCATGGGCGCGATCGTCGGTCGCGTTAAGGGCGGCTTCACCGTCGACCTCGGCGGCGCCTCGGCCTTCCTGCCGGGCTCGCAAGTCGACATCCGTCCGGTCCGCGACGTCGGCCCGCTGATGGGCAAGGAACAGCCCTTCGCCATCCTGAAGATGGACCGTCCGCGCGGCAACATCGTCGTCTCGCGTCGCGCCATCCTGGAAGAAGCCCGCGCCGAGCAGCGCACCGAACTGGTGTCGCAGCTGCAAGAGGGTGAAATCCGCGAAGGCGTCGTCAAGAACATCACCGACTACGGTGCGTTCGTCGACCTGGGCGGCATCGACGGCCTGCTGCACGTCACCGACATGAGCTGGAAGCGCGTCAACCACCCGAGCCAGGTGCTCGCCGTGGGCGACACCGTGAAGGTCCAGATCGTCAAGATCAACCCGGACACCCAGCGCATCTCGCTCGGCATGAAGCAGCTGCAGTCGGATCCGTGGGACGGCGTCGAAGCCAAGTACCCGGTCGGCGCCAAGTTCACCGGCCGCATCACCAACATCACCGACTACGGCGCCTTCGTGGAGCTGGAAGCCGGCGTTGAAGGCCTGGTGCACGTGTCGGAAATGTCGTGGACCAAGAAGAACGTCCACCCCGGCAAGATCGTGTCGACCTCGCAGGAAGTCGACGTCGTGGTCCTGGACGTCGATCCGTCCAAGCGCCGCGTCTCGCTGGGCCTGAAGCAAGCCCTGGCCAACCCGTGGGAAGCCTTCGTCGAGGCTCACCCGATCGGCTCGACCGTCGAAGGCGAAGTCAAGAACGCGACCGAATTCGGTCTGTTCATCGGCCTCGACAACGACATCGACGGCATGGTGCACCTGTCGGACATCGACTGGAGCGTCGCCGGCGAAGAAGCGATGGCCCGCTACAAGAAGGGCGACCTGGTCAAGGCCAAGGTGCTCGACGTCGACATCGAGAAGGAACGCATCTCGCTCGGCATCAAGCAACTGGCCGGCGACCCGATGTCGGGCGACACCTTCCGCAAGGCTCAGACCGTGACCGTCACCGTCACGGAAGTGACCTCGGGCGGCATCGAAGTCCGCTTCGGTGAAGACGACGCCCCGATGACCGCCTTCATCCGCAAGTCGGACCTGTCGCGCGATCGTCAGGAACAGCGCCCCGAGCGCTTCGCCGTGGGCGACCGCGTCGACGCTCAGATCACCAACGTGGACAAGGCCGCGCGCCGCGTCTCGCTGTCGATCAAGTCGCTGGAAATGGCCGAAGAAAAGGAAGCCATCGAGCAGTTCGGCTCGTCGGACTCCGGCGCTTCGCTGGGCGACATCCTGGGCGCCGCTCTGCGCGAGCGCGCCACGAAGGACTAAGCTCCTGCCTAACGGCTTGAGCTGAAGACAGGCGGCGGCCGGAGCGATCCGGCCGCCGCTTTTCTTTTGCGGTTACTCCGGGCGCCCCCGAAGTCTTTGGGAACCGGTTGCAACCTTTTCCTTGAAGATTCCATGCCGCTTGGGCAAAGGTCGCGGCGCGCCGCTCCCTCGGCGCAGGGGACATCGATGATCAAGTCTGAACTCATCGCCAGGCTCGCGAACGAAAACCCGCACCTGACGCAAAAGGATGTGGAACGCGTCGTGGGCGTCATCCTCGAACGCATGATCGGCGCGCTGGAAGGCGGCGGCCGCGTGGAGCTGCGCGGCTTCGGGGCCCTGTCGGTCCGTTCGCGCCCGGCCCGGGCCGGCCGCAACCCGCGCACCGGCGAGACCGTCGACGTCCGCGCCAAGCACGTGCCGTTCTTCAAGAGCGGCAAGGAACTGCGCGCCCGCCTGAACGCGGAATAGTCGGCAGTCCGACTCACTTGCCCCTGCGGGCGAACCGCTTCAGCCTCTCGGCGTTGGATGTGCCGAGAGGGTTTTTCGCATGAGCATCGTCAAGGAATTCCGCGAGTTCATCGCCCGCGGCAACGTCATCGACCTGGCCGTCGGCGTGATCATCGGCGCGGCCTTCAACGGCATCGTCAAGAGCCTGGTCGACCAGGTGATCATGCCGCCGATCGGCCTGCTGACCGGCGGGCTCGACTTCTCGAAGCTGGAATGGGTGCTGCGCCCCGAGGATCCGTCCACCGAGGCGGTCGAGAAGGTCGCCATCCAGTACGGCGCCTTCATCAACACCCTGATCCAGTTCTTCATCGTCGCGGCCGTGGTGTTCCTGCTGGTCAAGCTGGTCAACCAGATCCGCCGTGCCGACGCGGTCGAACCGGCCCCGGAGGCCCCGCCCGCGCCGACCCCGGAAGAAAAGCTGCTGACCGAGATCCGCGACCTGCTGGCCAAGCCGGCGGTGAAAGCCGTGGCCCCGGCGGTCGCCGAAAAGCCCGCGCCGGCCGCCAAGAAGCCGGCCGCTCCGCGCAAGCCTAAGGCCTGATCCCTCTCCCCTTGCGGGAGAGGGTGGCCTGCGAAGCAGGTCGGGTGAGGGGTCTCTCAGACATTGGACGCCGCGACAGCCGATCCGCTGTCGCGGCGTTTTTCGTTCGTGCGACCCCTCATCCGGCGCTTCGCGCCACCTTCTCCCGCAAGGGGAGAAGGATGGGTCTCAGAAATCCACCGCCACGCCCTTGCGCTCCCAGTCACCGAAACGCGTCGGCTCGGGGCCGTCGCGGCCGCCCTGTTCGGCCGGCAGCGACGCGGCCGCCTCGGCGTCGCGGCGGGCGGCGGCCTCTTCCAGGGCGCGGCGGGCGGCGGGGCTGAGGTCCTTGCCGGGAGCGGCGCCCAGGCGGGCCAGTTCCGGGTCCTGAACCTCGGAAAGCGGGGAAGAAAGATCGTCGGACATGCGCTTTCATAGCACGAGACCCTCGATCTATCACCCAAGGGGCTTGCGCTCGCGCTCATTGCGGGGCACGGCGGGGCGGTGACTCAGGAATTGAACGACGGCCTTCCCGCTCGGGAAGCGGCCCTCGCCCTACTCGACGCGGCCCTTTCGCGCCGCGGCGGCCTCGACGAGGCCGCGACGACCAACGCTTTCCGCGCCTTGGAGCCGCGAGAGCGCGCTTTCGCGCGCGCTCTGGCCATGGCCGCGCTGCGCCGTCTGGGACCCGTCGACCGGGCCCTCGCCGCCAAGCTCAGCAAGGAGCCGCCGCCCCGCGTGCGCAACCTGCTGCGCCTGGGCGCCACCCAGGCCTTCTATCTCGAGGTGCCGGCCTTCGCCGCCGTCGCGACGAGTGTCGAGCTGGCCGGCGCCAACAAGGCCAGCCGCCCGTTCAAGGGCCTGGTCAACGCCGTGCTGCGCGGCCTGCTGCGCGACGGCGCGCCGTCCGACGATCCGTCCGACCTGACGCCGCCGTGGCTGTTCGCCCGCTGGGTCGGCGCCTGGGGCCAGGACGACGCCCGCGCCCTGGCCGCCGTGGTGGCCGAGGAGCCGGCCACCGATCTCTCCCTCAAGCCCGGAACCGACGTGGCGGCCCTGGCCGAGGCCCTGGAGGCCGAGGTGCTGCCGGGCGACACCCTGCGCACCCGCCGTCGCGGCGACGTCGCCGCCTGGCCCGCCTTCGAGGACGGCAGCTGGTGGGTGCAGGACGCCGCCGCCGCCGTTCCCGCCCGCCTGCTGGACGTCAAGCCCGGCGAGACCGCCGTCGACCTCTGCGCGGCTCCCGGCGGCAAGACGCTGCAACTGGCCGCCACGGGCGCCAAGGTCGTGGCCGTCGACCGTTCGGCCTCGCGCCTCAAGCGGGTCGGCGAGAACCTGGCCCGCATGAACCTCCAGGCCGAGGTGGTGGCCGCCGACGCCGCGACCTGGGCCGACGAGCGCGTCTTCGACGCCGTGCTGCTGGACGCGCCGTGCTCGGCCACGGGCACCTTCCGCCGCCATCCCGACGTGCTGTGGGCCGCCCGCCCGGGCGACATCGCCAGCCTGGCGACCGTGCAGTCGGCCCTGCTCGACAGCGCGGCCAAGCGCACCGCCCCCGGCGGCCGCCTGGTCTACTGCGTCTGCTCGCTGGAGCCGGAAGAGGGCGAGGCCCAGGTCGAGGCTTTCCTGGCCCGCCATCCGGAATTCTCGCTGGCCCCGATCGCCGCCGGCGAGGGCGGGGCGCCCGAAGCCAGCCTGACGCCGCGCGGGACCCTGCGCCTGCTGCCGCATCACCGCGAAGGCGGTCAGGACGGCTTCTTCGCCGCCCGTTTCGTCAAGGCCGCATAAGGCTGCAACTCAACCGCTCGCTTGTAGCGCGAGCCTTTGCCCGGTAAGCCAGGAACACCATGACCGCGCCGATCATCGCCCCGTCGATCCTCGCTTCCGACTTCGCAAAGTTGGGCGCCGAAGTCGCCGCCATCGAGGCGGCCGGCGCCGACTGGGTGCACGTCGACGTCATGGACGGCCACTTCGTGCCGAACATCACGCTCGGCCCAGACATCGTCAAAGCCATCCGGCCGCACGCCAAGATCCCGTTCGACGTGCACCTGATGATCAGCCCGGCCGACCCCTACCTGGAAGCCTTCCGCGAAGCCGGCGCCGACATCATCAGCATCCATCCGGAAGCCGGCCCCCACCTGCACCGCTCCCTCAAGCGCATCCGCCAACTGGGCGCCAAGGCCGGCGTGGTGTTCAACCCCTCGACCAGCCTCGACCACGTCGAATGGATCCTCGAGGACGTCGACCTGGTGCTGGTCATGTCGGTGAACCCCGGCTTCGGCGGCCAGAGCTTCATTCCCGGCCAGCTGCGCAAGGTCGAGGCCCTGCGCAAGCTGATCGACGCCCAGGGCCTGGACATCATCCTGGAAGTCGATGGCGGGGTGACCCCGGTCACAGCGCCCCAATGCGTCGCCGCCGGCGCCACGGCCCTGGTGGCCGGTTCGGCGGTGTTCAAGGGCGGCCCGGACGCCTACGCCGCCAACATCCGCGCCCTCAAAGGGGACTGACGCTACCGCATGACCGGCGCGCCCGACACGCCTTCCGCATCCCAGGCCGCCGGCCGTCCCGCTGGACGTCCTGTGCGCCGGGGATCCGTGTTGGCGCGGTCGATCGCCGCTTCGGTCCGCGCCGGCGTCGAGCGCGAGTGGTTCGGCTCGCCGCCGCACCGGGCGCTGATCTCCTCGCCGCGTCCCGTCGGCCTGGCCGCCCGGCCGCATGATCCCCGTCCGGTGCAGGCCCAGCGTGGCCGCCAGCTGCTGGACGGCGTTCTGACCCTGCACGACGAGAGCCTGAAGGTCGGGGCCGAGGGCGATCCCTTCGACACCCCCAGTCCCTCGCGCGCCTTCGCCGTGGCCCTGCACCGCTTTGACTGGCTGCCCGGCCTGCTGGCCCAAGGTCCCGAGGGCGCGCGGCGGGCCCTGCGGCTGATCCAGGACTGGCGGCGGGTGTTCGGAACCTGGAACCAGTTCTCGTGGTCGGGCGAGTGCCTGGAGCGCCGCACCTTCCACCTGGCCTGCGGCGCCAAGACCCTGTCGCCGGGCGCCTCGGACGCCGAGGCGACGGCCCTGGCCCTCGACATAGCCCGCGGCGCCCGTCAGCTGCTCAGAGCCTCCGACGCGCCCGATCGCGTCCTGGAGCGAGCCGTGGTGGTGACCATCGCCGGCACGGCCCTGGTCGGCAAGGCCAGCGACCGCCTGATGGCCGAGGGCCTGCGCCGGGTGCTGCGCTGCCTCGACACGGTCGTCCTGGCCGACGGCGGCCACGCCTCGCGCTCGCCCGAGGCCGGGCTGGAGCTGCTGTTCGACCTGCTGACCCTCGACGACGCCCTGGGCCAGCGCGGCCGGCCGACGCCGGAGGCGATGAGCCGGGCCATCGACCGCCTGTCGTCGGGCGCGCGCTTCTTCGCCCTGGCCGACGGACGGCTGGCGGCCTTCCACGGCGGCGAGGCCATCGAGCCGGCCCGCATCGCCGCCGCCCTGGCGCATGACGACCATGGCCCCCAACCGCCGATGGACATGCCGCACGCCGGCTTCCAGAAGATGCAGGGCGGCACGATCCAGGTGATGGCCGACGCCGGCGTCCCGCCCGTGGGCGCGCTCAGCCGTTCGGCCTGCGCCCAGCCCGCCGCCCTGGAGATCATCTGCGGCAAGGACCGGCTGATCACCTCCAGCGGCTGGAGCCCAGAGGCGGCCAACGCCCAGGCCTTCCGTCTGTCCGACGCCGCCTCGACCGTGTCGGTGGGCGGCGGCTCGGCCGGCCGGCCGCTGTCGGGCTTCCGCGCCGCCGCGCTGGGTCCCTGGCTGGTGGACGGCGCGACCAACGTCGAGTCCCGTCGCCACGACGCCGAGCAGGGCGTCTGGCTCGACATCGTCCATGACGGCTGGCGGCGCCTGGGCCTCAAGCACGCCCGCCGCCTGTTCCTCGACATCGCCGCCGACGAGCTGCGCGGCGAGGACAGCCTGATCCCGATGGCCGAGGCCAAGACCGACGGTCCGCGCCGCTATCATCCGTTCAAGATCAGCTTCCACCTGCACCCCGACGCCCGCGCCTCGCTGGCCCGCGACGGCAAGAGCGTGCTGATCAAGGGGCCGTCCAACATCGGTTGGTGGCTGCGCAACGACGCGCCCGACGTCGCCGTCCTGGCCGCCCCCCACTTCGACCACGGCCACGCCCGCCAGGCCGGGGTGATCGTCCTGAAAAGCCAGGTCCGCGCCGAGAAGGGCGCGAAGATCAGGTGGAAGCTGGCCCGGGCGGCGGATCATTAGAGGTCCTTCTCCCCTTGCGGGAGAAGGTGGCGCTGAAGGCGTCGGATGAGGGGTCTCTCAAAATTCCGACGTCGCGCCCAGCCTGACCGCCGTCACGGCGGACAGGGCTTTCGACCCCTCACCCGACCTCCTCCGGAGGCCACCCTCTCCCGCAAGGGGAGAGGGGCTAGTCCAGCGACCGCCCCTTCGTCTCCGGCAGCAGGAACGCCGTGGTCAGCACGCTGATCAGGGTGAAGATCACCGGGTACCAGAGGCCGGCATAGATGTTCCCCACCGCCGCCACGATGGCGAAGGCGCTGAAGGGCACGAAGCCGCCGATCCAGCCCGTGCCGATGTGGTAGGGCAGCGAAAGCGCGGTGTAGCGCACCTTGGTCGGGAAGAGCTCGACCAGGGCCGCGGCCAGCGGGCCGTAGAGGGCCGTGGCGCCGATCACGAACACCAGCAGCACGCCGAACACGCCCCAGAGGTTCATCCGCGCCGGGTCGGCCGCGGTCGGATAGCCGGCCTTGGCCAGCGCCGCCTTGATCGCGGCCTCGCCGGCGGCCTTCACCGCCTTGGCCTCCTTGGCGGGCAGGCCCTCGGCGCTTTTCGAGACGATGCGCGTCTCGCCAATCTGGACGACGGCGGGGGCGCCGGCCGGGCCGGTCTGGTTGGCGTAGGAGACGCCGGCATTGGCCAGGGCGCTCTTGGCGATGTCGCAGGACGAGACGAAGGCGGCCTTGCCGATGGGATCGAACTGCAGGGCGCAATCGCCGGGGGCGGCGGTGACGCTGACCGGCGCCCTCGCCGAGGCCTCGGCCAGGGCCGGGTTGGCGGCGCGCTCCAGCAGGTGGAAGCCGGGGAAGTAGAAGGCCAGGGCCAGGGCCATGCCGCCCAGCATCACCGGCTTGCGGCCGATCCTGTCGGACAGGGCGCCGAAGACGACGTAGAGCACCGCGCTGACCGCCGCGGCCCCCATCATCAGGCCGTTGATCGTGCCGGGCGCGACCTTGAGGAACTTCTCCATGAAGGTCTGGATGTAGAAGAAGGTGGTGTACCAGACCGCGCCTTGCGCTGACATCACGGCGAAGAAGGCCAGCAGCACCAGCTTGAGGTTCTTCCACTGGCCGAAGGCTTCGGCGTAGGGGGCCTTGGACGCCGCACCCTCTTCCTTCATGCGGGCGAAGGTCGGGCTTTCGCTGAGCTTCAGGCGCATCCAGACCGAGACCGCCAGCAGGCCGATCGAGACGGCGAAGGGGATCCGCCAGCCCCAGGCGTCGAAGGCCTCCGGCCCGATCAGGGCGCCCAGCGCCCAGCGGGTCGCCAGGATGACCAGCAGCGCCGCGAACAGGCCCAGGGACGCCGAGCTCTGCACCCACGATGTCGCCCGGCCGCGCTGGCCCGGCGGGGAATGCTCGGCGACATAGATCGCCGCCCCGCCATATTCGCCGCCCAGGGCGAAGCCCTGCACGCAGCGCAGGATGATCAGCAGGATCGGAGCGATGATTCCGGCCTGCTTGAAGGTGGGCAGCAGGGCGATGGCGAAGGTGGCGCCGCCCATCAGCAGCACCGTGGCCAGGAACGCGCCCTTGCGGCCGGCCTGGTCGCCGATCTTGCCGAAGACCAGGGCGCCGAGGGGGCGGAAGGCGAAGCCGACGCCGAACAGGGCCAGGGCGGCGATGTAGCCGGCGGTGTCGGACAGGCCGGTGAAGAAGGTCTTGGAGATGACCAGGGCCAGGCTGCCGAAGATGAAGAAGTCGTACCACTCGAAGGCGGTGCCGGCCGACGAGGCCGCCACCACCGTGCGCATCGACGCGCCTTCCTTGTGAGCCGCGCCCGGTACCGCTTCCGTCATTCGGAATTCCCCCTGATTGATCGGAGGATTAGCCCGGAACGCGGCGTCCTGGGAAGCCTTGGGAGAACGTTGTCAGGCGACGGCGGCCTGGG
Source organism: Caulobacter sp. GW821-FHT10A10 (assembly GCF_059415745.1). Classification (NCBI taxonomy): domain Bacteria; kingdom Pseudomonadati; phylum Pseudomonadota; class Alphaproteobacteria; order Caulobacterales; family Caulobacteraceae; genus Caulobacter; species Caulobacter sp. GW821-FHT10A10. The sequence continues at coordinate 274,165 of NZ_JBWKNV010000002.1, forward strand.
CCGCGGCGGCCGCTTCGGCGACGCGGACGATCTCCGACAGCAGGGCCGTGGGCGAGATCGGCTTGGCGGCCACGCCGTTCATGCCGGCGGCCAGGTATGTGGCGCGCTGATGGGCCAGGACGTTGGCGGTCAGGGCGACGATCGGCGTGGCGCCGGCCGGGCCGGGCAGGGCGCGGATGCGGCGCGAGGCCTCCAGCCCGTCGACGCCCGGCATCTGCACGTCCATCAGGATCAAATCGAAGCCGCGCTCGGCTGCCTCGACGCCCGACAGGCCGTCCTCCGCCGTCTCGACCGAGGCGCCCAGCATCTCCAGGATCCGGCGGGCGACCATGCGGTTGGTGGGGTTGTCCTCGACCACCAAGACCTTCAGGCCCTGCAGCATCTGTTCGTCGACGGCGTCGCCCTGGGCGGGCTGGGCCACCGACGGCGCGGCGATGGTCAGGCGGAAGGTCGAACCTTCGCCCTCGATGGAGGAAAACTCGACCTCGCCGCCCATCATCTGGGCCAGACGGCGAGTGATGGCCAGGCCGAGGCCCGAACCGCCGAAGCGGCGGGTGGTGCTGGCGTCGGCCTGCTGGAAGCGCTGGAACAGGCGCGCCTGGGCGTCCTGGGCGATGCCCACCCCGGTGTCGGCCACCTCGAAGGCCAGGCGGTCGGTTCCTTCGCGGCGCAGGCGCAGGGTCACCGAACCCGACAGGGTGAACTTCACGGCGTTGCCGACCAGGTTGAACAGGGCCTGGCGCAGGCGGGTGGGGTCGGCCAGCACGATCCCGACGTCCGGGGCCTCGACGATCAGGGCGAGGCCCTTGTGTTCGGCCTGGCCTTTCAGCAGGCGCGCGACGCTGCGCACCAGGTCGGCCGGGTCGATCGGCTCGGGCGTCACGTCCAGGCGGCCGGCCTCGATGCGCGAGAAGTCGATGATGTCGTCCAGCAGGGTCGACAGCATGCGGCCGCAGGCCAGCGCCTCGCCCAGCAGGTGGTCGGCTTCCGACGACAGCCCCTGGCGCTTGAGCAGGTGGATGATCCCCAGCACCCCGTTCATGGGCGTGCGGATCTCGTGGCTCATATTGGCCAGGAACTGGGCCTTGGCCTCGTTGGCGGCCTGGGCGGCGCGTTCGGCCTCGACCAGGGCCAGTTCGGCGCGCTTCTGCTCGTCGATGTCGAGCACCAGGCCATAGGCCTTGCGCACCCGGCCCGAGGCGTCGCGGCGCACCTCGTGGAACAGGCGGATCCAGCGCTCCTCGCCGTTGGGACGCACGACCCGGGCGTCGAAGGCCCGCTCGCCCCAGCGGCCGACCGCGCCAGCGGCGTAGACGGCGGCCACGTCCTCGGAGCGGATCATCGGCCAGATCGCCTGGCGCACGTCCTCGAAGGTGATCCGGCGGCCCAGGATGCGGTGGAACTCGGGCGAGCCCCAGAACGAGCGCTCGGCGTGGTCGATCTCGTAGACCCCGGCCTGGGCGGCGCCCAGGGCGGTCTTCAGCCGCCGGGCGTTGGCGCGAGCCTCGCGGCGGGCGTCGGCCAGGGCGGTGACGTCGTCCATGTAGGTGATGACGCCGGCGATCGCGCCGTTGGCGTCGCGCCAGGGGCGGGCCTCCCAGCGCAGGCGGTGCTCGCGGCCCTGGCCGTCGGTCAGGCTGTCCTCACGGCGCACCACCGTTTGCCCGGTCAGCGCGCGCTCGACGGCGGCGACGAAGCGCTTGCGCGCCCCATAGGTCAGCTCCTGCAGCGACTTGCCGATGACCTCGGCCTCGCTGGCCTGGAAGATCTCCAGGAAGCGGGGGCTGACCACCTTCAGGCGCAGGTCGCGGTCATAGAGGGCCACGGCGAAGGGCGCGCCCTCGACCAGCCGGCGGGCCTTCTGCTCGCCCCAGCGGGCCAGGTCGCGGTCGCGGGCGACCTCGGTGATGTTCTGCGAGATGCCGCGCAGGGCGAAGACGCCGCCGGGCCGCGGCTCGGTCTGGAAGGTGGCGCGGAACGAGAACTTCTGGCCCGTCGCGCCGCGCATGTGGTGCTCGATCGTGCCGCCCTGGCCGGTGCGTACGGCGCGGGTGAAAGTGGCCCGTACGCGGCTGCGCTCGGGCTCGTCGAGCTGGGCGTAGAAGGTCTCGGGCGTCGAGACCTGCTCGGGGCGCAGGCCGGTCAGGCTCAGAATGTCGCTCGACCACTCGATGCGCTGGGTGACGGGATCGAAGCTCCACACGCCGACGCCGGCCGCCGAGGCCAGCATCTCGCGGGTGCGGCGCGAGACGGCCTGTTCGGCCTTGCGCGCCACCTCGGCCGAGACGTCGCGCAGGGTGCCGACCATCTCGCCGGCCGGGCCCCGGCGCACGTGCGCCTCGAGCCAGACGCGGCGCTCGTCCTTGCAGACCATGCGCACCCGCAGGACCGTGCCGCCCATGGCGCGGATGACCTCGCCGGCCTGGATCAGCTCGGCGTGGTGCTCGGGGTCGATGAATTTCAGGGGCGGCTGGCCGATCAGTTCGGCGGCGGTCCAGCCGGTCAGGCGCGTCCAGGCCGGATTGACGGTGACGAAGCGGCCCTCGACCACGACGGCGAACAGGTCGTGGGCGTTCTCGAAGAACCATTGCGCGCTCTCGGCCTGGCTCAGAGGCGCGGGCGGCGTGTCTGGCGAGCGCGGCGAGGACAATCCCAGCTCCCGGCGGAAGGTGAGGCGGATCGTCGCGCCCAAGGGTAAACTTTAGGTTGGCGCCGGCTCGCGCCAGGCGAATATTTCCGGGTCTTGGTTTCCGGCCATCAACGAAAAACCCCGCCCGGATCGCTCCGGGCGGGGTTTGTGCGTTTTTTCACCTGAAAGAGGCGAAAGATCAGTAGCGAACGTTCAGGGTCAGCAGGGCCTGACGGGCCGGCGCCGGGTCGGCGTGGTGCACGCCGTTGGTGCGCAGGATGTAGCGCTCGTCGCTGAGGTTCTGGACGTTGAGCTGCAGGTCGACCTTGTCGTTGACCTTCCACGAGGCGAAGGCGTCGTAGCGGGTATAGGCCGGAGCGAAGACCCCGGTCGCGCCGCCGCCAGCGCCGCCCTGGTTGCCGCCGAAGCTCTTGGAGGCGCCGTAGACGCCGCCGCCGATCGAGATCTGCGGCAGGACGCGGTAGGTCGTGAACAGGCTGTAGGAGTGCTTGGGCGTGTTGGCCAGCGGGTCGCCGATGTTGACGCTGGTGATGGCGCCGCGGACCAGCTCGCTGTCCATGTAGGTGTAGCCGGCGAACACCTGCCACTTCGGAGTCACCTTGCCCGACGCGCCCAGCTCGACGCCCTGCACGCGGGTCTTGCCGGCCTGCTCGTAGGTGCTGGTCGTGGCGTCGACCAGGATCTGGGCGTTCTTGCGCTCGGTGCGGAAGATCGCGCCCGACAGGGCCAGCTGGTCGCCGAACAGGTTCCACTTGGCGCCGAGTTCGACGTTGGTGGACTCTTCGGGATCAAGCAGTTCGTTGGCGAGGTTGCCGGTGCCCGAGCCCGAGGCGGTGTTCTGGTCGCCGCCCGAGATGGTCGGCGGGGTCGAGGACGTGGCGTAGGAAGCGTAGACGCTGCTGCTCGGGGTCGGCTTGTAGACCAGGCCGACCTGGTAGTTGACGAAGTCCCACTTGGCGGTCGCGAGGGTGGCGTAGGTGACGGCCGTGATCACGCCGTTCGAGGAGGCGGCCGTGGCGTTGTAGCCGTCGGTCTCGTACTCGTCGTAGCGCAGGCCGAGGTTCAGCAGCAGCTTGTCGGTCAGGTTGACGGTGTCGAAGCCGTAGAGCGCGGTGGTCTTGGTCACCGAGCGCGAGGACGGGCCGCGGGTGATGATGCCTTCCCAGGCGTCCGACGGGTTGGGGGCGTACAGACGGGTGCAGTCGCCGACGCCGGCCGTGGTGACGTTGTTGGTGAAGCCGGTCGGGCAGGTCGAGCCCTTGGTGGTGTAGATGACGTACGAGGCGTTGTCGTTCACCTCGCGCGACACTTCCAGGCCGATGTTGAAGCTGTTCTTCAGCGAGCCGAGGTCGAATTTGCCGCTCAGGTCGGTGACCGAGGCGACCGTGGTGGTCTCGTTCCAGCGCGACTTGGTGCCCCGCTTCATCCACCATTCGCCGGCCACGAACTGGGCCGCGCCGCCGTCGCCCGGGTTGGTGACCAGGTAGTCGTTGACCGACTGGCCGATGCGCACGGCCTGACGGACCGTCAGGTTGTCGTTGATCTCGTGCTTGATGATGAAGGTGCCGATGTCGGCGCTGGTCTTCTGGAAGTCGCGGTCGAGGCCGTAATAGGCGTCGCGCGAGACATCGAGAATGCCGTTGGCCGGACGGGTGCGGCTGTCGGTGCCCGCCACGCCCCAGGTGCGCTTGCTGGCCAGCGGGATGCCGTAGTCGGGGTCCTGGTCGGTGTCGAGGTGGTAGTAGGTCAGCGTCGCCTGGGTGGGGGTGCCGATGCCGAAGGCCAGCGACGGGGCGATGCCCCAGCGCTTGAAGTCGACGCTGTCACGGCCGGGGGTGTCGCCCTGCGTGCCCATCAGGTTGAGGCGGAAGGCGGCGTTCTCGGCGAACGCATAGTTGGCGTCGACCGTGCCCCGGAAATAGTTGTCGGTGCCGGCCGCCAGGCCGCCGCGGACGAAGTTCTGGGCCTTGGGGGTCTTGGTCGACAGGTTGATGCTGCCGCCGCCCGAGCCGCGGCCGCCATAGGCCGAGTCAGCGCCCTTGACGACTTCGACCTGCTCCAGGGCGAAGACTTCGCGCGACTGGCCGCCGCTGTCGCGGATGCCGTCGACGAAGATGTTGTTGCCCGAGGCCTGGCCGCGGATGAACGGACGGTCGGCCAGGGGCTGGCCGCCTTCGCCGGCGCCGAAGGTGATGCCCGGCGAGGTGCGCAGGATGTCCTGCAGCGAGGTCGAGGCGGTCTGCTCGATGATCTGCGACGAGATCACCGTGATCGAGCGCGGGGTGTCGACCAGCGGGGCGGTGTACTTGCCCGACTGCATGTCGGTGGCCTTGCGGGCGTCGACGGCGATGCCGGACACTTCCTGCACGTCGGCCGCGCTGGTGGCGGGAGCCGAAGCCGGGGCGGTGGCGACCGGGGCCGCGTCCACCGCGTCGGCGGCGAAGGCGGCGGGCGCCATGGCGAGGCCGGCGACCCCGGCGACGGCGGCGGCGCCCAGGGCGCGACGGGCGTGGCTGCGAACGCCGGCGGCGGCGGGCGAGGAAGGCTTTTGCATCTTGTCGAGAGACCCCAGCTCGGGTCGCGGAGGGAAGGATCCGCGGCCCTTGTCCTGAAATTGCGAGGCGTTCTTAGTTATGCCTTTGCCGGGGTGCAATAATAATCAGTCGCAGGAGGAGCGCGGCCACGGATGCACGCCGCAACCGTGGCCATAATGCAACGTATCGCCTTCGTATCAGGCGCCGCGGGCCACGAACCAGCCGTTGCGGAAGCCCTGGTCGGCCTTGCCATAGAGGAAGGGCTCGCCCTCGGGGGTGGTGAAGCGGCCGCCGGCGGCGACGATCAGGGCGTGGCCGGCCGCGGTGTCCCATTCCATGGTCGGCCCGTGGCGCGGATAGATGTCGGCCGCGCCCTCGGCGATGCGGGCCAGCTTGATCGACGAGTCCATGGGCGCGCGCAGGCTGAAGCCGTACTGGTCGGCTAGGGCCGTGGCCTTGTCTTCCTTCATGGTGTGGCTGACCAGGGCCAGGGCCTCGCCCTGCGGCCAGGCGCGGGCCCGGACCGGCGTCTCGTCGCCGGTCGGTCCTTCGCGCTTGAGCACCCCGCCTTCGGCCGTGAACCACACCTCGCCGGTGGCCGGGGCGCAGACGGCGCCGGCCACGGGAACGCCCTGGTCGATCAGGCCGATGTTGACGGTGAAGTTGGGATCGCCGCGCACGAAGGCCTTGGTGCCGTCCACCGGGTCGACCAGGAAGAAGCGCGGGCCGATCTGGTCGGGCGTGCCGTATTCGCAGGCGTGCTCCTCGGAGATGGCGGGGATTTCGGGGAACTGCTGGGCCAGCAGGGCCAGGATCACCTTTTCGCCGGCGCGGTCGGCCTCGGTCACCGGGCTCTCGTCGGCCTTGCGCACCACGTCCAGCTCGGTCCGCCAGAACGGCAGGATCACCTCGGCGGCGGCCTCGACGATGCGGGCCAGGTCGCGGCCGATGTTCGCCGGAAGGGGGGCGGAGCTCATGCTTGTCCTCGGGGGTCGTCGCCGACGAAGTCCAGGGTCACGACGCGGGCGTCGATCGTCTGCTTGCCGGCCTCTTCGAAATTCACGGTGACGCGATGGCCGGTCACGGACTGCACCTGGCCAAGGCCCCAATCGGGTTGGCCGGGATGGCGCACCAGGGCGCCGGGTTCGAGAAAGGGATCCATCACACGCACCTGATAGAGGCTGGCGGCGCAAAGCGGGAGCGGTTTTAGGCGCTCGGACGCCCTAAAAGTCGTCGCCGTGATCCGGCGGTCCCGTTTGCCAAAGTCCCAAATCACGCCAAAGATCGCGCCATGACCGACACCGAAGCCACCGCCTCGCCCGCGCCCGCCGCCACGCTTGACGTCAACGGCCCGGATTTCGCCGCCCTGGTGGCCGCGCGCCTGTGTCATGACTTCATCAGCCCGGCCAGCGCCATCGTCTCGGGCCTGGACCTGCTGGAAGACCCCAGCGCCCAGGACATGCGCGACGACGCCATGAGCCTGATCACCAGTTCGGCCCGCAAGCTGGCCGACCTGCTGCAGTTCACCCGCGTGGCCTTCGGCGCCTCGGCCTCGGCCGAGAGCTTCGACTCCCGCGAACTGGAAAAGCTGGCCCAGCAGGGCGTCTTCGCCCACGTGCGCCCCAACCTGACCTGGGACATAGCGCCGCAGTCGCTGAACAAGGCCGCCTCGCGCGCCCTGCTCAACATCGCCCAGATCGCCGCCAGCGCCCTGCCGGCCGGCGGCGAGGCCACGCTGCGCGCCGTCGTCGCCGACGGCCGCACCGCGATCACCGCCGACGCCGTCGGCCCCCGCGCCCGCCTGCGTCCCGAGGTGCTGGCCGGCCTGAAGGGCGAGCCGCTGGGCGAGGGCCTGGGCGGTCCCTGGGTGCAGGCGGCCTATCTCCATGCGGTAGTCCGCGCCGCTGGCGGCCAGATCGGCGTCGAGATCGCCGAGGAGCGCGTCAGCATCGCCGCCTGGACGCCCGCCGACTGATCGGCTGACTGAACCGTACGTTTTTCGGCGACGTCACCGCTCCTTAACCCGGACCACGTCATCCTGCTCCTCTACGATTTGGAGCGTGCCGTGAAGACCTGCCTCGTCGTCGACGACAGCCGGGTGATCCGCAAGGTCGCCCGCCGTGCGTTGGAAGACATCGGCTTCGACATCGCCGAGGCCGCCGACGGCATGGAGGCGTTGGCCTGGTGTCGCGCGGCCATGCCCGACGCCGTCCTGCTCGACTGGAACATGCCGGTGATGAACGGCCTGGAATTCCTGCAGCGCCTGCGCCAGGAGCCGGGCGGCGACGCGCCGGTGGTGGTGTTCTGCACCGTCGAGAACAAGGTCGAGAACATCCGCCTGGCCCTCGACAACGGCGCCGACGAATACATCATGAAGCCCTTCGACGGCGAGATCATCGCCGCCAAGTTCGCCGAGGCGGGCCTGCTATGACCCCCGAGGACATGGATCTGCTGGCGGCTCTGGGCCGCACCCGCGCCGGCCTGAAGGTCGAGACCGACAAGCACTACGTGGTCGAGAGCCGCCTGGCGCCGCTGGCGCGCCGCGAAGGCTATCCCTCGATCGACGCCCTGGTGGCGGCCCTGCGCGCCAAGCGCGAGGAGCGGCTGATCTGGGCGGTGGTCGAGGCCCTGACGGTCAACGACACCGCCTTCTTCCGCGACCGCGCCACCTTCGCCTTCCTGCGCGACACGGCGCTGCCGGAGCTGTCGCGCCGCCGCAAGGACGGCTCGGTGCGGATCTGGAGCGCGGCCTGCTCGACCGGCCAGGAGATCTATTCCCTGGCCATCGCCGCCGACGAGGCCCGCAATCTCGAGCCGGGCGTCCGCTTCGAGTTCTTCGCCTCGGACCTGTCCGAGCGCTGCCTGGAGAAGGCCCAGAGCGGCCTCTACACCCAGTTCGAGGTGCAGCGCGGCCTGCCGATCCGGCTGTTGATCAAGCATTTCGAGAACCAGGACGAGACCTGGGCGATCTCGCCCCGCATCCGCCAGGCCGTACGCTGGCGGCGCATCAACCTGATGTCGGACCTGTCGGGCATGGGCGCCTTCGACCTGGTCATGCTGCGCAACGTGCTGCCGGGCCTGGACCCGTCGGTGCGCGCGCGCCTGGTCGAGAGCCTCGCCGCGCGCCTCACCGAGGACGGGCTGCTGGTGCTGGGCGAGGCCGAGAGCCTGGCCGGCGTGACCGAGGCCCTGCATCCGGTGGCCGGCCGTCCCGGCGTGTTCGCCCGCGATCCGGCCTACCGCGCCGTCGCGGCCTGAAGCTTCTCTGAGCGAAACGACCCTGAGCGTCAGCCCAGGCGAGGCGCGGGTCGGGTAACCGCCTGAGCCATGCCCTCGCGCTGGCCGCGTAGCCACGACGCCAGCGTCCGCCACGCCGACGGCGGCGGTTCCGGCGCGTCGACCATGGCGCGCGCCAGCTTGCCGAACAGCAGGGCCGTGGCCCCGGGCGCGGCCAGGGCGCCGCGCGTGTCCAGCCGCTCGACCACCCGCCGCGACATCTGCCGGTAGCGCACGGGCGGGGCGGTCTCGCGCGGCTCGGGCGTGCGGCAGTCCGAGAAGTCGAGCGACAGGCCGCAGCCCGCCTCGATCGCCTGAGAGACGGCGGCCCGGTAGTCGGCGTCGCGGCCCAGGCGGTCGACGTCGATGACGAGGTCGGCCTCCGGCAGGGCCTGCAAGTAGGACAGGATGTAGATCGACAGGAAGGCGGCGAACGACACCTTGGCCGGCGCGCGCTTCAGTCGTCCCCGCACCGCCGCCAGCCGTCCGGCGAAGCCGTGGCCGCGGGAATCCGGCACCTTCAGGTCGCCGCGCAGGCTGTCGGCCTCGGCGAACTCCGACATCAGCACGTACTGGCAGATCTCGAAATAGGTCGGCCGGGGGCGCTTGCGCAGGGAGTAGAACGACAGCCACTGCTGCAGCGGGTCGCGGATCAAAACGATGTGGAAGCCGCCGAACCGGCGACGCAGCCACTCGATCTTGCCCAGGGTGCGGCAACAGGCCAGCACGGGGACTTCCCCCTGGACCTGGGCGTGATCGACGAGGCCGGCGACATAGGCCTGCTGCTGCGGATCGTCCTGCTCGGGGGCCAGGCGATAGCCGTCGAGGGCGAAGCGCTCGTGATAGCCGGCCACGCCGCCTTCGGCGGTGATCAGGTCCGAGAATTCCGCGAGGTAGGGACGGTCGCCGCCCGGGTGGCGCAGCCGCGTGTGCTCGGGCGTCTCGCGGGCGATGATCTCGTGGGTCATCGTCTCGAGGTGTTCGTGCCAGGGCTCGTAATAGGCCCGCACGCCGGCCAGGGCGCGGAACCGGCTCCAGATATAGGTGCTCGAGCAGCGCCAGCCGCTGTGCACGAACACGGGGGGAAGGGCGGAATCGAGGGAAGCGACCGGAACCGACATGACCACAGCGTGGCTTGCGGACTTGGCCTGGTTATCTCCCCGAAGACAGAAAATCCGAGTCTTTTGTGTCAGAATTGCAAAGTTTGATGCGTGGGCGAGGGGCGCGCCCGTTTCTCGACGTCATCGGCGTAATCTGGCGATCCGAACGGAAAGGGGCCCGCCTCAGGGTTGAGACGGGCCCCTCGCATCCAGTCGAGGCGACGGGATCAGTTCTTGGCGTCGCGGGCGGTGTCGGTGACGGCCTTGCCGGCCGACGAGACGTCCTTGCCGGCGCCTTCGACGGTGTTGCAGGCGGCGACGGTCAGGCTGGCCGCCAGGGCGGCGAAAATGATCAGCTTGCGCATGGGGAGGTTCTCCGCTTTTCGCCCTCGTGGGCGGATGATGGATCGCCCAGAGCAAACGTGGCCGCGCGGCCTAGGTTCCGGTCTGTTGCTGCACCGGGGGCAGGGCCTGGGGCGTCGGGAACACAAGCCGCACAAGGAGCCCGCCCATCGGGCTGACGTCGAACTTCACTTGGCCGCGAAGCTGGCGGGCGAAGGCGGTCATCAGGGTGCGGCCCACCCCCTCGCCCGGTCCGGACGGGGCGCCGGGGCCGTCGTCACCGATGGCCAGTTCGGCCTCCTCGCCGCGCACGAAGAAGTCCACCGTCAGCGCGCCGCCGCGTTCGGCCAAGGCGTGCTTCTGGGCGTTGGTGATGGCCTCGACCGCGAACAGGGCCAGCGGCGCCAGGCGGTCGGGGTCGATGACCAGCGGGTCGGCGTGAACCTCGGTTCGCACTGCGCCGGGGCCGTTGATGTCGCCGGCCAGCAGCAGGGCGGTCAGCTCTTCCAGGAACGGCCGCAGGTCGACCCGCTTGAGGTCGGGCCCCTGGTAGAGGGCGCGGTAGATCTGGGCGAGGGCGGTGATCCGCTGGCGGGTGTCGTTCATCGCCGTGCGCGCCGCCGGGTCGGTCAACGCCCGCTGCTGCATGTTGAGCAGCGAGGTGATGATCTGCAGGTTGTTCTTCACGCGGTGGTGGATCTCGCGCATCAGCGAGTCCTTCTCCGCCAGGCTGTCGCGCAGCGAGGCGTCGCGCTGGACGATGCCGACGGCCATGTCGTCCAGCGTCTTGGCCAGTTCGCGGATCTCCGGCGGGGCGCGCTCGGAGGCCTGCACCGGGCGCACCGTGAAGCGGCCCTTGGCGTAGATCGCCGCCACCCGGCGCAGATAGACGATCCAGCGGATCACCTCGCGCTCGGTGGCCCAGAACACCGCCATCAGGGCCAGGGCGAAGGCCAGCAACGGCAGCAGCATGCTGGAGATCGGGTTCAACGAGGCCCAGGAGACGATGCCGGGGGCCGGGGCCGACAGGATCACGAAGACATCGTCCTCGACCAGCGAGGCGGCCGAGAACAGTCGCCGGCGGCCCTGGGCGTCCTTGCCCGACCACAGCACCGTGCGGCCCTGGTCGATCTCGTCGCGCAAAGCGGGGCGCGGCTCGCCGAAGGCGCCGGGCGTGGTCGCCGAGAACACCTGGCCGCGCGAGTCCGCCAGGCCGATCTCGGCGCCGTCGGGCAGGAAGCGGTTGGCGGTTTCGGGCTTGAGGCTGGACAGGGTCAGCACCGCGGCCATGGCCCCGTCGAACACCCCGGCCGAGTCCTCGGCGCGGACGGCGGTCAGCACCGAAGGCTCGCCCGAATAGATCGCGCCGGGCGTCGGGGCGACGGCCAGGTGGGCGCCGGCGGCCAGGTCGAGGAACCACGGACGGTGGGCGCGCTCGGGGTCACGCGGCGTCGTTCCCGCCGCGCAGGCCACGCGGCCGTAGGAATCGAAGCGGATCAGGTTGGCGTAGCCGGGCAGGCGGGCCTTCACCGCGTCGAGCCGGCGCGCGCATTCCAGCCCCACCGAGCCGGGGCCCAGGGTCTGGAGCAGCACGCCGGCCGCCTCGATGCGGGCGCGGGCGATGGCGGCGCTGCGCCCGGCGGCGAGCTCGAGGCTCTGCCGCCGGGCGTCGCCCTCGTGCTTGAACACGAGGGCCGACTGCAGCGCGCCGATCAGCAGCACCGGCAGCAGCGCCAGGGTCAGGGTCAGCAGCAAGCGGACCCGGATGGTGCCGACGACCTCCGCCGCGCGGCCGTACACGCGCTTCACCGCTGGGTGCTCAAACGCTCCGCATCGGCCAGGATGGCGTGCATTGCGTCGCCGGCGGCGGCGCCGTCACGCTCATAGCCGCCCGACTCGAGGATGGCCTGCAGGGCCCGGCGGGCCCGGCTGACCCGGCTCTTCACCGTGCCGACCGCGCATCCGCAGATGTCGGCCGCTTCCTCGTAGGCGAAGCCGCCGGCCCCGACCAGGATCAGGGCTTCGCGCTGTTCGGGCGGCAGCATGGCCAGGCTCATGCGCAGCTCGTCCAGCGCCACCGGCGCTTCCGGATCGTCGACCGCCACCAGGGTCCGCTCGGCGGCCTCCTGGTCGAGCTGGCTCTGACGCCAGGAGCGACGCTTCTCCGAATAGAACTGGTTGCGCAGGATCATGAAGGTCCAGGCCTTCATGTTGGTGCCGAGCTGGAAGCTGGCCCGGGCGTCCCAGGCCTTCATCATGGCGTCCTGCGCCAGGTCGTCCGCGGCCGTCGGATCACCTGTGAGGGTGCGCGCGAAGGCCCGCAGGTGCGGGATGAGGGTGACGAGCTCTTTCTTGAAGGTCTCGTCACGGACCGGATCGATGGGCGACCGGCCGACTTGCGCTTCGCTCATGCTCAACGCTCTCCCGAAGGCTTTTCAGCCTTGCGCAGAATGTCGAGGAATTCGTCCGGGATGGGTTCGTTGACCACCTCGTCGAACATCTGGCGAAGCTTGACGCCGATGGCCTGCTGACGAAGCCGCGCCTCGTCGAGCGAGGCGGATCCCTTGCGTTGATCTTCCATGGGTACGTGTTCGATCATGTCCTCGACGCCGGTTGTGCGCAGCGTCCGCCCCCTGCGGCCGAATTTATAAATGCTGGAGGTCAACGCCAGATTCCGCATCGGGTTCCATAAGCTTGAGCGTAGAGTGCCAAAAATCGAGTTGCTGCGGAACCGTCGTCGCGCAGGGCACGTTATGCTCCCGATCGAACGGCATAGCTTTGCCGTGATGGACGACCTTTTTTGTTTCGAAGACACTCTACGGGAGGGGTCATGAGTCTTCTTGCCCGACTGGCGCCGCACCTGCCCTACGTTCGCCGTTACGCCCGTGCGCTGACCGGGGACCAGACTACCGGTGACCACTATGTCCGCGTCGCGCTGGAGGCCCTGGCCGCCGGCGAACGTTCGCTGGACGCGGCGCTGTCGCCGCGCGTGGCGCTCTATCGCGTCTTCCACGCCATCTGGCTGTCCTCGGGCGCCCAACTCGAAGCGCGTCGCGACGATATCTCTGACGACGCCTCGCAGCGTCTGCTGCGCATCGCCCCGCGTTCGCGCCAGGCGTTCCTGCTGACGGCCCTGGAAGGCTTCACGCCGACCGAGGCCGCCCAGATCCTCGATTGCGACTTCGGCGAGGTCGAGCGGCTGATCGCCGACGCCCAGGCCGAGATCGACGCCGAACTGGCCACCGAGGTGCTGATCATCGAGGACGAGCCGGTCATCGCCGCCGACATCGAGGCGCTGGTGCGCGAGCTGGGTCACGACGTGATCGACATCGCCGCCACCCGCGGTGAAGCGGTCGACGCCGTCGCCCGCAAGACCCCGGGCCTCGTTCTGGCCGACATCCAGCTGGCCGACGGTTCGTCGGGCATCGACGCGGTGAAGGACATCCTGGCCCGCCTCGACGTGCCGGTGATCTTCATCACCGCCTTCCCCGAGCGCCTGCTGACCGGCGAGCGCCCGGAGCCGACCTTCCTGATCACCAAGCCGTTCCAGCCGGAAACGGTGAAGGCCGCCATCGGCCAGGCGCTGTTCTTCCATCCGCGCCGGACCCGCCAGGCCGCCTGACCGGCGGCCTGCGAGGGCTGAAAAGGCGAAGGCCCCGGCGAGCGATCGCCGGGGCCTTTTCCTTGTCGAGCGCGCGAAGGCCTCAGTGGGCCGGCGCGGTCTTTTCGCCCGGGGCCTGCTTGGGCGCGGTCTGCACGGTCGTGCCCTGGGCGGCTTCGGCCGGGGTGTCGGCGCCGGTGTTGTGCTGGACCGAGGCCAGGTCGCCGGAGCGCATGCCCCAGGCCCCGAACAGGGCGATGGCCGCCAGCACGGTCGAGATCACCAGCACCCAGAAGATGTGGCGGCCCCAGCGGCCCTGTCGGGCGCGCGTGGCCTTCAGGGTGGGGCTGTGTTCGGTATTGATGTCGGTCGCCATGGGGACCTCCTGACTTAGTTCGCGACGGTCCAGGCCGCGCCTTTCGAGGCGGCGTGGTCGGCGTCGAGCCAGGCGGTGGCGAAATGCTGGACGGTGCCGACCGCCAGCGCCATGCCCAGCACCGTCGCCAGGGCGAGCAGCCGCGAACTCCGGGCCTGCTTGCGTCGACGCTGGGTTTCGAAGACCAGTCCGCCATGCGCGGCTTGATAGGCGCGGATCATCACGTCGCTCCCCATTCGCCCGCGATGTCGCGGGTCGAAGAAACAACGTTCCGCGCACGGCCATGTTCCAGCCGAGGCGCTCGTCGGAAGTGCGGAATGTCCGCTCGCCGGGGAGGCGAAAAATATTTCGGATTGTTGGGAACGCCGGGTGGGGGAGGTCGTTTACTCTTTGCGGAGGCGGCGACGCCCCCCCCGACTTGAGGCTGGTGAAAGCCAGCCTGCCGTCTCCGCACCCCCCTTTCTGTCATGCCTCAGGCGGACCGGACGACCGGCCCGCCTTTCTTCATGCGCAGTGCGTTGGACCAGAGGTCAGCGCTTGGGCGGCGCCTCGAGATCGATGCGCACGTCGGCGCGCCGCCGCAGGGGACGGGCCTCGCCGTCGCGGGTGATCGCGCCCGCGTCGCCGGCGGCCGAGACCTCGAACGACACCTGGCGGAAGCCGACCTTGGCCAGGGCGGCGGTGACCTCGCTGGCGCGGCGTTGCGACAGGGCCAGATTGGCGTCGGGCGCGCCGACCGCATCGGCCAGGCCCACCACGTGGACGTTCTTGGCCGTGCAGCCCTTGGCCAGGTCGGCCGCGCCGCGCAGCACCTGCCGGGCCTCGCGGGTGATCGCCGCGGAATCGCGGTCGAAATAGATCGACACCGAGAAGTCGTCACAGGCGGCCGGCAAGGCCTCGATCTGCGATCGCGACTTGGGCCACGGCCCAGTGGCGCATCCCGTCATCGTTGCTCCGATCGCCGTAGCCGCGATCCAGACGCCAGCCTTGTTCATTCGTAGCCCCTCTATGTGAACCCCGCCGATCGCGAACATGCCAAAGGCGGCCGACGCGCGTCGACCGCCTTCGAAACCCTGTTGGACGGAGCCGCCTCAGCGGGGGCTGCCGTCTTCCCAGAAATAACGACCGCTGCGCGAGTCGTAGTAGTAATACCGTCCGGCGCGCTCGTCATAGTACTGGCGACGATTGACGTTGGTGGCGCCGCAGCCGCCGTCCTCGCGGCAGCCCTTGATGGCGCCCGCGGTGCCGCCGATGGCCGCGCCGATGGCCGCGCCCGTGCCTGCGTCGCCCGCGCCGACATTGTTGCCGATCACGGCGCCGGCGAGGGCGCCCAGGGCCGCGCCGCCGGCGGCGTTGCGTTCGGTGTTGCCGGTGGCGGTGCAGGCGCTGGCGAGCAGGCCGACGCCGACCAAGGCGATCATTGTGGTTTTCATCGTGGCTCTCCGTTCGAGCGTGTCCCGGCCAGTCAAACGGAACACCACCGCTGGAAGTTCCGGCGGACGGCTCGGCTGTCGTCTTGGGAACTCCGGGGGAACCCCGGCCAAGCGCCGCCGTTAGCTCCGGACGGCGGCCGTTCGGGGCCGCGCCGTCGGGAGCCTCCATGCGCGTCGAACTGGTCGCCAACAGCGCCTCGGGATCGGTCGGACGGGACGGCCCCGCCCAGGCCGAGGCCATCCTGGCCGAGCACGGCGTCGAGGCCAGGGTCCATGCGCCGGCCGGCGGCGAGCTGGAGCCGTGCTTGACGGAAGCCCTGGCCCGCAAGCCCGACGTGCTGTTCGTGCTGGCCGGCGACGGCACCGCCCGGGCGGCGGCCGAGATGGCCGGTCCCGACGGGCCGCTGGTCGCGCCCCTGCCCGGCGGCACCATGAACATGCTGCCGCGCGCCCTCTACGGCGAGCGCGCCTGGCCCCAGGCGCTGGCGGCCTGCCTGACCCATGGCGAGGAAAAGATGATCTCCGGCGGCGAGGTGGCCGGCCGATTGTTTTTCGTCGCCGCCATCCTGGGCAGCCCCGCCCTGTGGGCCGAGGCGCGCGAGGCCGCGCGCCAGGGCCGGGCGGACCTGGCCATCATGCGCGCCCAGCGGGCCCTGCGTCGGGCTTTCTCGAGCCGCCTGCGCTACGTGCTGGACGGCCGGCCCAAGGAGAAGGCCGAGGCCCTGACCCTCATGTGCCCCCTGGTCTCCAGCGCCCTCGACGCCGACGAGCGGGCCCTGGAGGCCGCCGCCCTCGATCCGACCAACGCCCTCGACATCTTCCGCCTCGGCGTGAAGACGGTCACCGGCGACTGGCGCAACGACCCGGCCGTCAGCGTCCGGCGCTGCCGGATCGGCCGGGCCTGGGCCGGCGGGCGGATCCCGGCCATCCTCGACGGCGAGCCGGTGCGGCTGGATGACCACGTCTCGATCCGCTTTCGACCCAAGGCCTTCCGCGCCCTGGCCCTGAAGGACGACGCCCCGTGAGCGCGCGCGAACCGACCGAGCCGGTGTCACCCGTCTTCAAGATGGTCCAGGTCTCCGACGTCCATTTCGGCGGCGAGCATCCGCAGGCGGTCGAGGCGGCGGTCGAGTGCATCCAGGCGGCCAAGCCGGACCTGGTGATCGGGGCCGGCGACCTGACCAAGGACGGCGCCCAGGTCGAGTTCGACGCCGCCCGCGCCTGGTTCGCGCGCCTGCCCCAGCCGCAGCTGCTGGCCCCGGGCAATCACGACACGCCGTTCAAGGGACCGATCGAGATCCTGGAGCGGCTGGCGACGCCCTGGCGGCGCTACGAGGCGCGCTTCGGCGACGCCGACGGTCTGTGCTTCCGCGACGAGCGGGCGGCGGTGTTCACGCTCAATTCGGCGCGCGGCGCCCAGATCCGCTGGAACTGGTCGAAAGGAGCGGTGTCGCGCTCGCAGACCAGGGCGGTGACCCGTCGCCTCGAAGCCGAGCCGGCCGGGCGGCTGAAGGTGGTGGTCTGCCACCACCCGCTGATCGAGATGATGGGCGGGCCGATGACCGCCAAGGTGCGCGGCGGGCAGGCCGCGGCCCTGGCCTTCGCCAACGCCGGCGCGGATCTCGTTTTGACCGGGCATATCCACGCCCCGTTCGTGCACGCCTACCCCTACGCCGGCGGCTGCACCCAGGCGGTGGGCTCGGGCACATTGTCGGTGCGCGAGCGCGGCGTGCCGCCCAGCTTCAACATCATCGAGGCCGACGAGACCGAGATGCGCATCACCGCCATGGCCTTCGAGCGCACCGGCTTCGTCGTCTGGCGGACCTGGGCGGTGAACCGTCGGCCCAACTGCAAGGTCGCCTGAACGCAAGAAGGGCGGGACCTTGCGATCCCGCCCTTCTCGAGGTCGGCCCTCGATCGGTCGATTAGACCGGGTACTTCCAGGCTTCGCCATCGCCTTGGGCAGCGGCGTACTGGGCGTCGGCGAACGCCCAGTTGGGCAGGGCGTCGAACCAGGCTTCCAGGAAGCCCTTACGGTTGTTCTGGTGGTCGAGGTAGTAGGCGTGCTCCCACACGTCGCAGACCAGCAGCGGGGTCACGCCCGGCTTGGTCATGGCGCCGTCGGCGTCGTGGGTCGAGATCAGCGACAGCTTGTCGCCTTCGGCGACCAGCCAGGCCCAGCCCGAACCGAAGTGGCCGACGCCCTCGGCGACGAACTTTTCCTTCAGGCCGGCCAGGCCGCCGAAGGTCTCGTCGATGGCCTTGGCCAGGGCTTCGCCCGGACCCTTGGCGTCCGCGCTCATGCATTCCCAGAAGAACGCATGGTTCCAGGCCTGGGCGGCGTTGTTGAACACCTTGCCCGGACCGGCGTCGGCGATGACGGCTTCCAGCGAGCGGGTGTCGCCTTCCGGCAGCAGGCCGTTCAGGGCGTTCACGTAAGCCGCATGGTGCTTGTCGTGGTGGAAGTGCAGCGTGTTGGCCGAGATCGTCGGCTGAAGCGCCTCGTAGGCGTAGGGCAGGTCGGGCAGCTTGAACATGGTTGCTCCATGGCGAAACGCCCCCGGAAAATGGGCCGGGGGCGGTTGAAAGCTAGACGTTGGCGCCGAAAAAACTCGGCGCCAGAAAATCAACGTCTGGGCGGTGGTTGTCTCGAAGCCATGAAGGCCTGGGCGACGGCCGCCGTGAAGGTCGGGTTCCTGAGCGCGAAGACGCCGGCCGCCAGGGCCGCGCCGATCGACAGGATCGGACGGTCCTTGACGATGTCGACGATGCGTTCGGCGAAGCCGTTCACTTCCGGCGTCGGGGTGTGGCGCACGCGCTTGGCCTCGGCCCGGTTGGCGGCGATCAGGCCGGCCACCGCGACGATGAAGGCCGTCACCGCCGCGACCACGGCGGCCGCGCCGGCGGGCGTCAGGAACGGGGCCAGCACCGCGTACAGCGCGAAGGCGGCGGCGAACACGCTCACGGCAGCGGCCGCGGCGATCGCCGCGGCCGCTGCCAGCGTCATCAGGGTCTTTTCGAAGATCACTTGTTGTGGTTGCGGCCGCCCGCGAGCAGGAGGCCCAGGAGAACGCCGACGCCGAGACCGGCGAGGGTGGCGGTGATCGGACGCTCGCGCACGCGTTCGGAGACGTACTTCTGGGCGTCTTCCAGCTGGGCGCCGGCGGTGTCGGTGTAGGTGCGGCTCTGGGCGCGCAGGGTGTCGAAGCCTTCGAGCAGGTTCTTTTCGAGGCGCTTGGCGGCGTCGGCGAAGCTGGCCTTCGCGGCCGAGGCGGCTTCGGCGAAGCTGCGTTCGGCGTGCTCGGCGGCCACGCCGGCGGCGGCCTGCGCCTTGTCGGCTTCTTTGAGAGCAGGATTCAAGGCGTTCGCGGGCATGATCTCGTCTCCGGTTCGCGGCAGGCTGTACGGGAATGCAGCGTCAAGCTGCGCCCCGTCAACGCGGAGCCCGTGCGGCCAGTTCCCATCTTAGCGTCACCGCGAAAGCTTCACCACAGAAGATCGCGTGCGAACGCCCCAATCCGGGGTGATCGCCGCTCGCGCGTGACGGGAAGGCGGTCTATGTTCGAATCATGGCGGACGCGGATGCAGAACGAGCATCGGATCAGGAGGCCCGTAGACTGCGGGCGGCGACGGCTCTGGCCGAAGCGTGGAAGGACGCCGACGATCCGCGTCTCTCACGCCTGACCCGGCTGGCCGCGCGGCTGTTCGAAGCCCCGCGCGCGGCCCTGCTGCTGATCGAGGTCGACCACATCCGCCTGGCCGGACGGGTCGGCCACGCCAATCCGACGATTTCCCGACAGACGCCGCTGGCCGACATCGTGCTGCGCTGCAGCCGCTCGTCGCAGCACGCCGACCTGGCCGGCGCCGCCTTCCTGGCCTGCGCGCCGCTGCGCGATCCGCGCGGCTTCGTCGTGGGGGTGCTGGCCGTCGAGGACGACGCGCCGCGGGGCGAGGCCTCGCCCGACCTGCTCGAAGCCCTGTCCGAACTGGCCGACCTGGCGGTCGAGGAGCTGATCCGCGGCGCCGACCAGGCGCGGGCCGAGGCCGAGCGCCTGCTCGACGGTGAACGCCTGGCCCTGGCCCTGACCGCTGCGCGCTTGGGTGAGTTCGAGTGGAACGTCAAGACCGACCGCCTGCGCATCAGCGAGCGCATGGCGCGGATCAGCGGCATTCCCGCCGGCGAGATGCCCGCCGAGGAAGGCAAGGCGATTTGGCCCTACGTCCATCCCGACGACCGCGAGATGACCCGCGACGACCTGCGGGCGCAGCTGCACGAAGGCGGCCGCTACGAGGTGGAGTATCGCCGCGCCGCCAGTCCCGACGGTCGCGAACGCTGGAGCCGCGGCTGCGGCGTCATGGTGCAGGACGGGGAGGGCAAGCCGGACCTGCTGATCGGCGTGGTCCAGGACATCACCGACCAGCGCGAGGCCGACGAGCGGCGCGACAACCTGGTGGCCGAGCTCGACCACCGCATCAAGAACCTGCTGGCGGTGGTGCAGTCGGTCGCCGCCCAGTCGGCCCGCAAGAGCTCGTCGCTGGACGCCTTCCTCAAGACCTTCGCCGCGCGGCTGAAGTCGATGAGTTCGGCCCACGACCTGATCAGCGCCGCCCGCTGGCGCGGGGCCACCCTGGGCCGCATCGCCGCCGCCGAGCTGGGCGGCCTGGCCCCCAACCAGACCCGCTGGGACGGGCCGGAACTGTTCCTGACCCCCCGCGCGGCCGCCGCCCTGTCGCTGGCCCTGCACGAACTGGCGGTCAATGCGGTGAAGTACGGCTCGCTATCGACCGAGAGCGGCCGGGTCGAGATCGTCTGGCGTCGCTCGCCCGACGGCGGCTTCAGCCTGGAGTGGCTGGAGACCGGCGGTCCCGTGACCAATCCGCCGACCACCCGCGGCTTCGGCGCCACCCTGGTCGAGGACGTGGTCGGCCGCGAGCTGGGCGGCGAGGCCAAGATCGACTACCGCCGCAGCGGCGTGTCGGCGATGATCCACGCCGCGCCGGCCGCCCTGGCCGACGGTCCCGAGCCGGAGCCGGCCGAGGTCGAGCCCGAGCGCATCGTCGAGACCATCGGCGGCGGCGACGAGAACTTCCGCGCCGGGGCCATCGCAGGCCTGAAGGTGCTGATCGTCGAGGACTCGCTGCTGCTGGCCATGGAGCTGGAAGCGGGCCTGGAGGACAGCGGCGTCGAGGTGGTCGGCTGCGCGGCCGAGCTGGGCGAGGCCCTGGCGATGCTCGAGCAGGAATTCGACGCGGCCGTGCTCGACGCCGACCTCAACGGCCAATCGGTCGCCCCGGTGGCCGAGGTGCTGCGCAAGGAAGGCCGGCCGTTCGTGTTCGCCACTGGCTACGCCGACAAGGCCGCCCCGATGGGCTTCGACGCCCCGATCGTGCGCAAGCCCTACAACGTCCACCAGATCGCCCGGGCTTTGGCCTCGGTGACGGGGCGGGGGTAGGCTGATTTCCTTCTCCCCTTGCGGGAGAAGGTGTCAGCGTAGCTGACGGATGAGGGGTCTCTCAAACTTGGGACGCCTCGCCCGGCCTGGCCGCTGCGCGCGGCTTTCAGTTCTGAGAGACCCCTCACCCGACCTCCTTCGGAGGCCACCCTCTCCCGCAGGGGGAGAGGGGAATTACTTCCGGATCCGCATCAGGCATTCCTGCGCCACCGACGCCACCAGCTTGCCGTCGCGGCTGAACATCTGGCCGCGCACAAGGCCGCGGCCCTGCGAGGCGCTGGGGCTGTCCTGGGAAAACAGGGTCCAGTCGTTGAAGTCGAAGGGGTGGTGGAACCACATGGCGTGGTCGAGGCTGGCGGCCTGCAGGCCCGGCGTCGTCCAGATCAGGCCGTGCGGGCGCAGGGCGCTTTCCATGAAGGCCATGTCCGAGGCGTAGGCGAGGGCGGCCTGCTGCATGCGGATGTCCTCGCCCAGCGGGGCGACGGCGCGCATCCAGACCTGCTTTTCGCCCGACTTCTTCTCGGGCTTCACCGGGTTCTGCGGATCGATCCAGCGCAGGTCCACGGGGCGCGGGCGTTCCATGAAGGCCAGCATCTTGGGATGGATCTGGTCGCCCAGGCTGCGCAGGTACTCGGCCTCGGTGGGCAGGGTCTCCGGCGCGGGCACGTCCGGGGCCTCGAACTGGTGCTCCAGCCCGACTTCCGGCGTCTGGAACGAAGCGGCCAGGTTGAAGATCTGCTCGCCGTGCTGGATGGCGGCCACCCGGCGGGTGGTGAAGGTGCCGCCGTCACGGGCCCGCTCGACCTCGTAGAGGACGGGGGCGTTCACGTCGCCCGGGCGGATGAAATAGGCGTGCAGCGAGTGGCAGACGCGGTCGGGCACGGTCTTGTAGGCCGCCGTCAGGGCCTGGGCGATGACCAGGCCGCCGAAGATCCGCGGAAAGCCGTCATTGGGGCTGATCCCGCGGAACAGGTTCACCTCGATGGCTTCGAGGCTTAGGATTTCGGCGAGGTTCTCGGGCGTCTGCATGGTGCGCTGCGATAAGCTTCACGGATCGATAGGGCAAGCATGCCCATAGCGTCAGCCTTGTGCCGCATGGTCGCGGCGCCCATCCTTGCGGCATGCCGCCTATCGTCCATCACCCCGCCTTCCGGGCCGAAATGCCGCCCGGGCACCGCTTCCCGATGGACAAGTTCTCGAAGCTGGCCAGCCTGCTGGAGGCCGAAGGGCTGGCGGGACCGGAGGGTTTCCACAAGCCGGAGTTCGCGCCGCTGGAGGTCCTGCGCCTGGCGCATACGGACGATTACGTGCGCGGCGTGGTCGAGCTTTCCCTGCCGCCCGACATCGTGCGCCGCATCGGCATGCCCAACAGCGACAGCGTGGCGACCCGGGCCCGAGCCGCCACCGGCGGCACCATCCTGGCCGCGCGCCTGGCGCTGGAACACGGGATCGCCTGCAACACCGCCGGCGGCAGCCATCACGCCGAGGCGGCTTCCGGCGCCGGGTTCTGCGTGTTCAACGACGTGGCGGTGGCCGCGCGGCTGCTGCAGGCCGAGGGGCGGGTGAGCCAGGTGCTGGTCGTCGATCTCGACGTCCACCAGGGCGACGGCACGGCGCGGATCTTCGAGGACGACCCCAGCGTCTTCACCTTCTCGATGCACGCCGAGAAGAACTTTCCCCACCGCAAGGCGACGAGCGATCTCGACATCGAACTGCCCGACGGGACGGACGACGCCGCCTATCTGGCGAGGCTGGACGCGATCCTGCCGGACCTGCTGGCGCGGGTGGAGCCCGACCTCGTCTTCTTCAACGCCGGGGTCGATCCGCATGCGGACGACAAGCTGGGCCGGCTGTCGCTGACCAACGCCGGCATCGCCGCCCGCGAGGCGCGGGTGCTGGGGGCGTGCCTGGCGCGCGAGATCCCGGTCGTCGGGGTGATCGGCGGCGGCTACGACCCCGACCTCGACCGCCTGGCCGACCGCCACGCCATCCTGCACCGCACGGCCGCGATGCTGGCGGCCAAAGAAAAAGGGCGGCCCGTCGCCGAGCCGCCCCTCCCTTACGCGTACTGAGGTTCAGGCGGCTTAGAAAGCCGTCTTGAGGCTGAGCACCGCCGCGCGCGGGGCGCCCACATAGGCGTAGGTGCGCGCATAGCCGAGCTGGCCCGGGGTGGCGCTGGTCTGAGTGCCCGACAGGTTGCCGTAGTAGAACTTGTCGAACAGGTTGGTGACGTTCAGCTGGATGTAGGAGTTCTTCCAGCCGTCGCCGCCCAGGTCGTAACGGACGTCGGCGTCCCAGATGGTGTAGTGCGGCACCTTCTGGTCGTTGACGTCGGTCATGTAGCGCTCGCCGACGAACTTGCCCTGCACGCCGATCTGGAACTTGCCGATGTCGTAGGTCAGACGGCCCGAGAAGGTCCATTCCGGGGTTTCGACCAGCTGCTTGCCGGCGGTCTTGGCGTAGCCCGTGGTGGTGACGCTGTTGACCGTGACGGCGGTGTACAGGTTGTCCTGCAGCTTGGCGTCGGTGTAGGCGGCCGACACGTAGCCGGTCAGGTGCTCGTCGATCTGCCATTGGGCCTGAGCGTCCACGCCCTTGATCACCACCTTGCCGACGTTGCGGTCGATGTAGGTGCTGGTGTCGTTCGGGTCGACGGTGCTGACGATGCGGTTCTTGATCTCGGTGTTGTAGGTGCTGATCGAGCCCATCACGTCGGCGACGCGGAAGCGGTAGCCCACCTCGTAGGTCTTGCCGGTTTCGGGTTCGGCGTCGCCCAGGGCGCCGGTGGTCGTCAGGGTGTAGAGGTTGTCGACCTTCGGCGCCGACAGCTGTTCCGAATAGCTGCCATAGACCGTGCTGCTGTCGGTCACTCGGTACGACAGGCCGATGTTCGGCAGCACCGCGTCATAGGTGCGGCTGGCGTCGAACGGCGTGAAGTAGGTGGTCGACGAGGTGCCGAACTTGACCGCCGAGGCCACCGCGCCCGAGGCCTTGGCCGAGGTGCTCGAAGGCGTCTGCGAGGTGCAGTAGTAGGTGCTCGAGCCGGCGCGCGAGTAGCAGTACTGGTGCAGTTCGCGGTCCAGGGTCGGCAGGCGCACGCCGATGTTGGCGATCAGGCGCTCGTCCAGGAATTCGCCGCGATATTCGATGCTGAACTGGTTGAAGGTGGCGACCGAGGCGCGGTTGCGCTTCTGGGCCACTTCGCCGTCGGCGTTGAGGATCGCCGTGCCGTAGCCGTCCTTGCCGCTGAAGACGTCGGTGACCGAACCGTCGCTGTTGAGGGTGCTGTATTCACCGGTCTGGCGGGTGTGGGCTTCGTCCCAGGCGTAGGCGAAGCGCAGACGGTGGTGGTCGTTGATGTCCCAGATCAGCGACGTGTTGAGACCATAGCGGCGGGTGTTGGTGTTGCTGGGCGAATAGACCAGGACCGTGTCGCTGGTGTCGCCGTCGCCATTGAGGTCGACGCCGGTGGTTCCGGCGGCGTTCAGCAGCTGCATGGACTTTTCCGACAGGCTGGTCGTGCCGCCGCCGTTGGCCATGGTGTAGTTGAACGACGGGTCGATCGTCAGCTTCAGGTTCGGCAGGATCGAGTAGCGCGACTGGCCGCGGATGGTGCCGGTGTTCGACGGGTTGATCCGCACGCCGTAGTAGTTTGAGCCGGCCGTGGTCGTGTAGTCGTAGTCTTTGCCGTAGGTCGCCACGTCGCCAGCCACCGAGTAGTCGGCGTTGGTCAGGTAGGGCGCGTAGTAGCTGTTGTTGCGGTTTTCATTGTAGTTGAAGTTCACGGCGACGAAGTCGCCCGGCTTGACCAGGTCCTGCTCGATGCGGGCGTTGACCTGCTTCTTCTCGAGCGTGCCCGGGCCCTTGAACTTGTCGTACTTCTGATAGCTGGCGGAGATCCAGGCGCGAGTGCCGAGCGGGCCGAACTCGCCGGTCTGCAGCAGGCCGAAGACGCGACGGTAGTTGTCGGTGCCGACGCCGGCCTTGGCGACCACGCCGAAGTCCTTGGTGGCCTTCAGGGTGGTGTAGTTGATGACGCCGGCGGTCGCCGAGGCGGTCACGGAGTCGGCGTCGGTCGAACCGGTGTTGACGTTGGCCTGCTGGATCAGCTCGGCGTCGACCTGCTGGTTCGAATAGATGGCGTAGTTGCCGCCGTCGTTCAGCGGCACGCCGTCGACCAGGAAGCCGATGTGGGCGCCGTCCTGGCCGTGCAGGCGGATGCTGCCGCCCGACGAGCCGTACGGGTCGCTGTTCGAGAACACGACGCCGGGCACCAGGTTCAGCGACTGCAGCACGGTCTGGCCGTCCTGCTGGCGGTTCAGGAACTCGTTGGTGACCGTGTACTTCGCCTTCGGCGCGGTCTCGGCGACCATCGTCCCGTCGATGGTCTTCGGACCGGTGGCGGCGGTGACGACGACGGCGTCGAGTTCCGTGGTGGCGGTGGATTGGGCGTAGGCGCCGGCGGCCGAAAGCAGGCCGCTGAACAGCGCCGTCGTGGCCAGACAGGCCAGCTTGGTCTTGTTCATCTCTAAGATTATCCCCTTGCCCGCGGCAACTTTTGCGAAGTGCAAAGTAAGTCCTTGCGGGATCGAGACTTTTAGAGACCGTAATTCAATGTTTGATGACGATATTCGAGCGAATATGGGGTCGAAAACCGGCGATATTGCTGCATCGGTGATGCAAAAGAAACGGTTCGATATTTGCAGAAATAGGTAAGTATCAGTTTATTTCGAATCTATTCTATGGCGCCGAATATTGCGCCATGCCCCGCCGGGTTTGTGCCGGCGGAGCTACGCGGCGGTCACTTAGAAGCTCGGCGACAGCGAGCCGGCGACGATGACGAGCGGCAGGACGGCGAGCACCAGGCTGGCCAGCGAAGCGAAGGCGTTGTTCGAGAAGGTCATTGTTCTGATCCCTGAGTTGTTCCCCGGCGCGACGTCCGCGTCCGGTGAAAAGGGGTATAGGCCGGGCGAGGGATGAACACCCGTTACCTATGCGTCATGACGCCGTTTTAAGAAACTATCTCGCGCGTAATGTGCATTACACGGGATTAATGTTGGCGCTTCTGGGTAATTACCTGGATGATTATTGCGATCCTGGCCGACGGCGGCGCGGCGCCGTCTTGCGCCGCGCCGCCGCCTGGAGGGCGGATCAGTCCTCGGCTCCGGTCAGCAGGAAGTGGCCGCGCAGGGCCGCGATCGGGGCGGCGCGCTGCTCCTGCCAGGCCTCGACATGGACGTTGGCGATCCGCCGGCCGACCTTCTTGATCTGGGCCCGGGCGTAGGTGGTCAGCGGCCGGCCCGAGCGCAGGTACTCGATCGAGACGTCGATGGTGCGCGGCTGGCGCTTCAGGGTCTCGGCGATCGACAGCTGGGCCAGGGCGGTCATCTCCATGAACGCTCCCAGCACGCCGCCATGGATGGCCGGCAGCATCGGGTTGCCGACGATGTCGGGCGAGAACGGCAGGATGGCGGTCATCTCGTCGCCGGCCAGCTCGGCCTTCATGCCGATGAAGCGGGCGTAGGGAATGGCGCCGAGCACGGCGACCAGGCGGTCCTGGGCTTCGCTCACTGGCCGCCCTCCTTGTTGTCCGAAGGCTTGCTGGAGTCCTGCTTGCTCGAACCGGGCGGCTTGAGATTGGCGCCCGCCTTCTTGCCGGCGCTGGAGTCGAGCATGAAGGCGGCCTGGGCGGCGGCGATGGGATCCTCAGGATCGGTCTCGTAGGCCACGGCCCGCACGAAGGCGACCGAGCGGGTCAGCTTGTAGCAGTGGGCGCGGGCCAGGATGTCCTTCCCCGGCTCGGCCGGCCGCATGTAGTCGATGCGCAGGTCCAGGGTGGCGATCGAGGTCCAGGTGCTCATGGCCGCGTGCACCGCCTGCCCCGAAGCGTGGTCGAGCAGGGTGGTCACCACCCCGCCGGCGATCACCCCGGTCTCCGGGTCGCCGACCAGCTCGGTGCGGTAGGGGACCTTCAGCACCGCGACGCCGTCGCCGATGTCGAGGGTGGTGAAGCCCAGGGCCTTGGCCTGGGGACTGCCTTCGTTCATCGCCTTGGCGATGAGGCGGTGCTGCTCGTTCAGATCCGTCTCGCTCATGCCGTTCTCTGGTCTTGGAGGGATAGGCTTACAGGATCGCGCGTTGTCTTATCCAGCCGTGATCAAGCCGCAGGATCTTCTCTGTCCGAAGCCCGCCGGGCTCTACTGCCCGCCCGGCGACTTCTATATCGACCCGGTCCGTCCCGTGGACCGGGCGGTGATCACCCACGGCCATTCCGACCACGCCCGCGCCGGCCATGGCCATGTGGCGGCGACGCCGGAGACCCTGGCGATCATGGCCGAGCGCTACGGCGAGGACTTCGCCGTCGTCAGCCGCCAGGCCGTTCCCTATGGCGAGAGCATCACGCACAACGATGTCGAGGTGACCCTGGTCCCGGCCGGCCACGTACTGGGCTCGGCCCAGGCGGTGGTGCGCTGGAAGGGCCTGACTATCGTCGTCTCGGGCGACTACAAACGCCGCCGCGATCCCACCTGCGCGGCCTTCGAGCCTGTGCCCTGCGACGTCTTCGTCACCGAGGCCACCTTCGGCCTGCCGGTCTTTCGTCATCCCGACGACAAGGGCGAGATCGCCGCCCTGCTGAAGTCGGTCGAGCAGTTTCCCGAACGCGCCCACATCGTCGGCGCCTACGCTCTGGGCAAGGCCCAGAGGGTGATCAGCCTGCTGCGCGAGGCGGGATGGGACCAGACCATTCACGTGCACGGCGCCATGGAGCGGCTGAACCGGCTCTACGAGGCCCATGGCGTGAACCTTGGTCCGCTGGCGCCGGCCACCACCGAGCGCGGCAAGGCGGGCGACTTCGCGGGCGCCATCATCATCGCCCCGCCCTCGGCCCTGGCCGACCGCTGGAGCCGGCGCTTTCCCGACCCGGTCGATTGCTTCGCCAGCGGCTGGATGCGGGTGCGGGCCCGCGCCCGGCAACGGGGCGTGGAGCTGCCGCTGATCATCTCCGACCACGCCGACTGGGACGAGCTGACCGACACCCTCGCCGAGCTACGGCCCGGCGAGGTGTGGATCACCCACGGCCGCGAAGAGGCCCTGGAGCGCTGGTGCGCCCTGGAGGGCATTCCCGCCCGCGCCCTGCGCCTCGTCGGCTACGACGAGGACGACGGGGAATAGGGCGGCCGGATCAGGAGATCAGGTCGGGACCCGATGGCGGCGGGGAGCCGCTCTTGGTCTTCTTGCCGCCGCCGCCGAACTTGTTGCGGAACCAGGTCACCAGACCGCCGAAGGCGGCGATGATCAGCACGATCCCCTTCTTGCCGAAGGCGATCAGCAGGGCCAGCAAGCCGAACTTCTTGGCCGCGGCCACGCCCGCGCCGGCGGCGATCAGGCCGGCGACGCCGAACTCGGCGACCTTGTCCTCGCCCTGCTTGAAGTCGGCATAGCGCGAGCCCTGGTCGAACTGGGCGGTGGCGGCGATGCGGCCGGACATCTCGTGCAGTTCGGCCAGCGACTGCGGCGCGGCCACGGCGTTGAGGCTGATCACGCCTTTGCGGCCCAGCACGCGGATGTCGTAGTTCAGCGAGTGGGCCTGGCCCTGGCCGATCGACAGGTCGCGCGCCCAGATCAGCACGTGCTTGCCCGCGTCGTAGCTGGGGCGCTCGGCCCAGCCGGCCAGGTGGATGGTCTGGTAGCCGGCCTTCTCGCGCTCGGCGTTGGCGTCGTCCTCGCCCGAGCGCAGGTCGACCAGCAGCTTGTCGTAGTCGGTGGTCTTGGCGTCCTTGTCCGAGACGTAGCCCACGTCCTCGTATGTCACCACCACGCCCCAGGCCGCGTCGTCGAGCGGCTTGTAGCGGCTGGAGAAGATCATCCCCAGTACGCCGTCGGCGGCGTCGGGCGGGTTGCCCCAGCCCTCGGTCAGCACCCGCCGGGCGGCGGCGGCGTCGAGGAAATAGAAGTCGGTCCCCAGGTCCAGGGTCGCATGGGCGTCGGGAATGACGACGCTGCCGGTGCGGCGGGGCAGACTGTCCTGCCAG
The DNA here is from genome assembly GCF_059415745.1 of Caulobacter sp. GW821-FHT10A10. Classification (NCBI taxonomy): domain Bacteria; kingdom Pseudomonadati; phylum Pseudomonadota; class Alphaproteobacteria; order Caulobacterales; family Caulobacteraceae; genus Caulobacter; species Caulobacter sp. GW821-FHT10A10. The sequence continues at coordinate 302,963 of NZ_JBWKNV010000002.1, forward strand.
CTGATGTCGGGCTTGCCCGCGACGACGTCCTGGTCGGCGGCCAGGGCGGCCGTGGGCAGGACGATCGCCGGCAGAATAGCGGCGGGCAGGGCGACCGAAACGACGGCCGCGGCGGTAGTCGTGAAATGACGCATGAATTGTTCCCCCGAACGTACTAGCGCTTAGCTATAGCCAGGCCGAGGGCGTCGGCAAGGGGGAGGGGACCATGGCGAAAGGCATGATGCGGCTGGAGGCGGGCGAGGTGGTCACGACGCTGGATCACCTGCACGCGCGGATCTCCGAACGGTTTCCGGCCTCGGGGCTGTCGCGGGTGTGCGCGCGGCTGACGGCGACGGCGCGGGAGACGGCGAGGCGGGCGCGGCGGCTGTCGCGGCCCTATCTGGCCCTGCGCCTGCCGGTGGCGGCGATCGTCCTGGCGGCCCTGGCCCTGCCGACCTGGCTGATCGTCCGCACAGACTGGCTGGCCGGCCTGCGCGGGACCGACGTGCTGCACGCCGCCGAGGGGCTGGAGCCGGCGGTGAACCTGGCCCTGCTGTCGGCCGGCGCGGTGTGGTTCCTGCTGTCGCTGGAGGCCCGCTGGAAGCGCGCTCGGGTGCACAAGGCCCTGCACGAACTGCGCTCCTTCGCCCACGTGGTCGACATGCACCAGCTGACCAAGGATCCGACCCTGGTGCTGGGTCCGCGCACGGCCTCCTCGCCCGCGCGGGAGATGAGCCGCTTCGAGCTGGCCCGCTATCTCGACTACTGCGCCGAGATGCTGGCCCTGACCGCCAAGCTGGCCGCCCTCTACGCCGGCGAAAACGACGACCCGGCGATCCTGGCGGCGGTCAACGACATCGAGACCCTGACCTCCGACCTTGGCCGCAAGATCTGGCAGAAGATCATGATCCTGGGCCAGCTGGACGAGGCGAAGGCCTGAGGCTCACACCACCTTGAACGTGCCCCGCGCCCGCGCCACCGGCTTGCCGTCGGCGAGGACCGTGGCCTCGGCGTAGCAGAGGCTCTTGCCGGGCTTGATGAAGTCGGTGTCGAACGCCAGCCATTGGCCAAGGCTCGGCGCGGCAAGATAGTCGACCCCCAGCGAGACGGTGACGAAGCCGTTGAAGGCCAGGCCCTCGCGGCGCATCCGAACGCCACACGACAGGCCCATGGCGTTGTCGGCCAGGGCGGCGATCAGACCCCCGTGCGGTCCGCCGCGCGAATTGGCGTGGACCTCGCGCGCCTCCAGTCCCAGCACCCAGCGGTCGTCGCGCACGTCGGCGTAGATCGGCTCCCAGGGCGCGGTCAGGGGGCTGGCGCGGGTGTGCGGGACGAAGGGGTCGGGCGGCTGGAACGTCATGGTCGTCTCCGGGGCCAGGCTCTCAACTGGAGTTAAACGAATGTTTGAATTTCATGCAAGCCGCGCCATGGCTTGAACCTGCGTCCGGGCGCGACATTCTCTTTCCATGCGCGCCTTCGCCCATCTTCTCGACCGCCTGTCGCTGACGGCCTCGCGCAACGCCAAGCTGACCCTGATCGAGGATTTCCTGCGCGGGACGCCCGATCCCGACCGCGGCTACGCCCTGGCGGCCCTGACCGGCGCCCTGTCGTTCGACGCGGCCAAGCCGGCCTTCATCAGGAAGGCGGTCGAGGCGCGGATGGACGCCCAGCTGTTCGCCTGGTCCTACGACTATGTCGGCGACCTGGCCGAGACCGTCGCCCTGGTCTGGCCCGCGCGGCCCGGCGCCAACCGCGAGCCGGAGCTGTCGGAGGTGGTCGAGGCGTTGAAGGCGACCTCGCGGGCGCAGGCTCAACAACTGATCGAGGGCTGGCTCGACGCGCTGGACGCCGACGGCCGCTGGGCGCTGCTCAAGCTGATGACCGGCGGCCTGCGGGTCGGGGTGTCGTCTCGCCTGGCCAAGCAGGCCTGCGCCAATCTCGGCGGCGTGCCGATCGGCGAGATCGAGGAGGTCTGGCATGCGATCGCGCCGCCCTATGGCGATCTCTTCGCCTGGCTGGAGGGTCGCTCGGAACGGCCCTCGCCCGACGCTCCGGGCCGCTTTCGGCCGGTGATGCTGGCCCAGGCGATCGACGAGGCCGTGGACTTCGCCAAGCTCGATCCGGCCGCCTACGCCGCCGAGTGGAAGTGGGACGGCATCCGCGTGCAGGCGGTCAGCGAGCGTGGCGAGCGGCGGCTCTACACCCGCACCGGCGACGACATCTCGGCGACCTTTCCCGACGTGCTGGAGGCGCTGGACTTCGAGGGCGCGCTGGACGGCGAGCTGCTGGTGATGCGCGACGGCGCGATCGCCAGCTTCGGCGATCTCCAGCAGCGGCTGAACCGCAAGACGGTCGACGCCAAGCTGATGGCCGCCTATCCGGCCGGGATCCGCGCCTACGATCTTCTGCTCGACGGGGAGGAGGATCTTCGGGCCTTGCCCTTCGCCGAGCGCCGCCGGCGCCTGGAGGCCTTCGTCGGTGGATTGAAGACGACGCGGATCGACCTGTCGCCGCTCCAGCCCTTCGAGACCTGGGAAGGACTGGCCGCCCTGCGCGCCGATCCCCCGGCCGGCGATCCGGCCATCGCCGAGGGCCTGATGCTCAAGCGCTGGGACAGCGCCTACGAGCCAGGCCGCCCCAAGGGGCCGTGGTTCAAGTGGAAGCGCGACCCGCATCTGGTCGACGCGGTGCTGATGTACGCCCAGCGCGGCCACGGCAAGCGGTCGAGCTTCTATTCCGACTACACCTTCGGCGTCTGGCGCGAGGACGAGACCGGCGAGCGCAAGCTGACCCCGGTAGGCAAGGCCTATTTCGGCTTCACCGACGAGGAGTTGAAACAGATCGACAAGTTCGTCCGCGATCACACCGTCGAGCGGTTCGGGCCGGTGCGCTCGGTGCGGGCCGACCTCGAGTTCGGCCTGGTGTTCGAGGTGGCGTTCGAGGGGCTGCAGCGCTCGACCCGCCACAAGTCGGGCGTGGCCATGCGGTTTCCCCGCATCAACCGCATCCGGTGGGACAAGCCGTCGCGGGAGGCGGACGAACTGAGCGCTTTGGAGCGGATGCTCGAGGCTTGATCATGCGGATCAACCTTCGGTATCGCTTTTCTCTCGTGCGCGGCCACTTGTGCGCGGCGTAAACTCCGCTAAGCGGGCTTGGGTGCGCGGCGTCCAGTATGAAGCCGCGTATCGGGCGAGTTGGGGGTAGGTTTGTGAAGTCGGTTGCCTTTCCGCTGGCGAAGGCGTTGCGGGCCTGCCGGGCGCATTTCTTGGCGGCGGCGATCTTCAGCGCGCTGCTCAATTTGCTCTACCTGTCGCCCACGCTTTTCATGCTGCAGGTCTATGATCGCGTGGTGCCGACCAGCGGGCGGCTGACCCTATTCTATCTGACGGTGGTCGTGGGTCTGGCCCTGGCGACCCTTGCGGCGCTCGACCTCGTGCGCGCGCGGCTCCTGAGCCTGGCGGGACTGCGACTGGACCGCCTGCTGGCTCCCACGATTCTGCGACGGCTGATCGCCAGTCGCAGCGCCTCGGCCCAAGGCGCCCGCGACTTCGACATGCTGCGTCAGGCGCTTTCAGGCCCGACAGCCTTGGCGATCCTCGATGCGCCCTGGGCGCTGATCTATGTCGTCATCGCCTTCTTCGTTCACCCGGCGATCGGCGCGCTGGCGCTGGTGGGCTCGATCTCGCTCGTCGCGCTGGCCCTGCTCAACGAGCGGGCGACGCGAGCGCCGTCGGCGGCGGCAAGCCAGGCGCAGACCGCCGCCTACCTTGCCCAGGACGCCTCCGCCCGCAACGCGGAAGTGGTTCGAGCTCTCGGCATGCAAAGCGCCATGGTGGCGCGTCAGATGGGCCAGAGGGCCGCCGGCCTCGACCTGACCGTCCGTGCCCAGGCCGCGGGCGGCGGCTATGCCGCCACGACCAAGTTCGCGCGCTTGGCGCTGCAGTCCCTGGCCTTGGCCCTCGGCGCCTGGCTGGCGATCGAGCGGCAGATCTCCGCGGGCGCCATCATCGCCTCTTCGGTGCTGATCAGCCGGGCCCTCCAGCCGGTGGAGCAGATCGTCGGGGCCTGGGCCGTCGTCAACCAAGCCCGGACCGCGCTGTCGAACGTCACCGCCCTGCTCGACGCTTCGGAGGATCGTCCAGGCGGGATGCTGCTGCCCGTCCCCAAAGGCGACCTTCAGCTGGAGCAGGTCGTCGTCCAGGGGCGGGAAGGCTCCCTGCTGCTTCGTGGCCTGTCGCTGACCCTCGCCCCCGGCGAGATCCTCGGCGTGATCGGTCACAGCGGCGCCGGCAAGAGCACCCTCGCCCGCGTCGTCGCCGGCGCCCTGGTTCCCGACAGCGGGACGGTGCGCATAGACCAGGCGAGCTACCAGGATTGGGAGTCCGACAAGCTGGGCCGCTTGATCGGCTACGTACCCCAGGACCCGTCGCTGATGGCGGGTTCGGTGCGCGACAACATCTCGCGCTTTGTGGGCGCGATCGAGAACGACGCGGCCCTGATCGACGCCGAGACGGTCAACGCCGCGAAGGCGGCCGGCGTCCATGAACTCATACTGCGGCTGCCGAATGGCTACGATACCGAGTTGGGTCCGGCCGGACGCGGGCTGTCGGCCGGCCAGGCCCAGCGTATCGCCTTGGCGCGTGCGCTTTACGGTGCTCCGCCCCTGCTGGTTCTGGACGAGCCCAATTCCGCGCTCGACGCGGAGGGCGAAAACGCCCTGGCAAACGCCTTGATCAACGCCCGCAAGCGCGGCTGTGCGATCATTCTCATCGCTCACCGGAGCGGAATCCTGGGGGTCGTCGATCGACTGGTGGTTCTCCGCGAAGGCCAGATCGAGGCGATCGGGCCGCGTGACAAGGTGGTGGCCGAACTCAACGCCCGGGCTGGCGCCCAGAAGTCGAAGGCGGTGATGTCGTGAGCCGCGCCGTCGTCGAGCCCGCAAGCCCTCAGCCCATGATGTCCGACGATCCGTCCCGCACGATCGCCGCCGGAGCGTGCGTCGCGGCTCTGTTCTTCGTCGGCTTTCTGGGCTGGGCGGCGCTGACGCCCTTGGACGCCGGGGCCTATGCGCCGGGGATCATCGTCGTTTCCGGCAATCGGCAGGCGGTGCAGCATCGCGAAGGCGGTGTCGTCACCGCCCTAAAGGTCCAGGAGGGGCAATCCGTCCGCCAGGGGCAGGTGCTGCTGGAAGTGTCGGACAGCGACATTCGGGCGACCGAGCGCGGTCTGGCGGGCGAAACCCTGACCCTGTTGGCCCAGCGCGCGCGGTTGCTGGCCGAGCGGGATTCCCGTCCAACCTTCTCCGCTCCGGCGACCTTCGCGTCGCTTTCGCCGGAGGATCGAGCGCTGGCGAACGAGGCGATGAAGCTGCAGCAGCTGCAGTTCCAGGCTCGCCGTCAGGCCCTGGAAACCCAGCGCGGGGTGCTCAGCGCGCGGGTTCTCCAACTCAACGAACAGGCCAGCGGATCCGAGCGCCAGCTCAAGGCCAACCTCGATCAGCAGAAACTGATCGAGGAGGAGTACGACGGGGTCAAGGCGCTGGCCGACAAGGGCTATGCGCCAAAGACCCGCCTGCTGGCGCTCAAGCGGGCGGAAGCGTCGCTGGAAGGCGAGAGCGGGGCCCACCGCGCCCAGATTGCCCGCACCGGCGAAGCGGTCGGCGAGACGCGCCTGCAGATCATGTCGCTGCAGCGCGAGCGCTCGGAAGAGGTGGCGGGCCAGCTGCGGGACATCCAGGTCCGGCTCGACGATCTCCAGCCCAAATGGGTCGCCGCCCGCGAGCAGCTGGGGCGGGCGCTGATCCGCGCCCCGGCGGGCGGAAGGGTCGTGGGTCTTTCGGTCTTCACGGTCGGCGGGGTGATCGCCTCGGGGCAGACCTTGATGGAGATTGTTCCCCAGGACCGCGACATGGTCATCGAGGCGCGGGTCTCGACAGCCGACGCCGACGACCTGCGGCTGGGGCTGGAAACCCAGGTGCGTTTCAGTTCGCTGCACGAGCGCAACCTGCCGATCCTCTCGGGGGTGCTCACCAAGCTGTCGGCCGACAGCTTCACCGACGAGAAGACCGGCGCGGGCTACTTCAAGGCCGAGGTGAAGGTGCTGCCGGGCGAGATGGCCAAGATCGCCGCCATCCGCGGCCAGCAGTCGGGCGTCCAGCCCGGCCTGCCGGTCGAGGTGATCGTGCCGTTACGCCGTCGCACGGCCCTGGACTATCTCGTCGAGCCCCTGGTCCAGACCTTCTGGCGAGCCGGTCGGGAGCACTGAGCTCGCCCTCAGGCCTGAGGCGCCGTGGATCGGAACAGCCTGCCCTTTTCGGTGACCAGCACGACCAGCAGGCCGGCCAGGCCGAAACCGAAGAAGCCGAGGGTCAGCGGTCCCACCGTGCCGTCGAACAGCTGGCCGATCATGAAGCCGCCCAGCGCCCCGCCGATGGTGGTGATGAAGCCCTGGATCGAAGCCGCCGCGCCGGCGATGTGGCCCAGCGGCTCCATGGCCACCGCGCCGAAGTTCGACATGACCAGGCCGAAGCAGAACATCATCGACCCCTGCAGCAGGGCGAAGGTCCAGACCGTCTCATGGCCGGTGTGGGCGACGATCGCGTGGATCCCGGCGAAGGCGATGAAGCCCAGCAGCGCGCCGTGCGAGACCTTGCGCATGCCCAGCCGCTCGACGATGCGGGCGTTGACCAGCGAGGCCACGGCGATGCCGCCGGCGATCCCGGCGAAGATCAGGGTGAACCACTCGCCCGCGCCCAGGGCGTCGACGAACACCTGCTGGGCCGAGTTGATGAAGCCGAACAGGCCGGCCAGCACCAGGGTGGCGGCGATCGTGTAGCCGATGGCCGTCCGCTCGGTCAGGGCCTGGCGGAAGGCCGAAAGGATGGCCTTGGCCGAGATCGGCGTGCGGTCTTCCGGATGCAGGGTCTCGGGCAGCTTCAGGGCCGTCCAGGCGATCACCGCGCCGCCGAACAGAGCCATGACGCCGAAGATCCAGCGCCAGGGCGCGACCAGCACGATGGCCTGGCCGATCGACGGGGCCAGGATCGGCACCGCCAGGAAGACGATGAACGACAGCGACATGACCTGGGCCATGCGGCGGCCCGAATAGCAGTCGCGGACGATGGAGACCGCCAGCACCCGGGTGGCGGCCGCGCCGACGCCGGTCAGGGCCCGGGCGACCAGCAGCATCTCGAACGAGCTGGTCAGGGCGCAGGCCAGGCTGAACAGCACGTAGAGCGTCAGGCCGGCCAGCAGCACGGGCTTGCGGCCGTAGCGGTCGGCCAGCGAACCGTAGGCGATCTGGGCGACGCCGAAGCCGAGCAGATAGGCGGTGATCACCCACTGGCGCTCGTTGTCGGCGGTCAGGCCCAGGCTGGCGCTGATCTGCGGCAGGGCCGGCAGCATGGAGTCGATGGCCAGGGCGTTGGTGGCCATCATCGCCGCGATCAGGGCGACGAACTGGACGAAGCCCATGCCCTGGTGCGGCGAGGTCGTCTGACGGGTATCCTTGGGCATACGCGCTTCCCGGGAGCGGAACCATACACATCGGTTCCGGAACATGGCTGCGGCCATATACACGGTCCCCGGGCGGGAGAGCGAATAGTCGCTCGCCCGCTGTCGAAACGCGCGGACGGGCGGACGGTCGCCTGGAGCGGGCGCGACGGTGAAAAGACCGCGTTTCCTTTGCGCGGAATGGCCGGCCTACAGCCTTCTTTTAAGGAGGCGTCTTCAGGCGACCAGATTCCAGTCGGACGACATGCTCCCGTCGACCAGGGTGTTCTTTTCGAACGAGCTTCCCGTGGACGTCCAGATGGTGAAGACGCCGCTGGTGTGGCGCCACAACAGGTCGGCCATGCCGTCGCCGTCGAAGTCGCCGACGCTTTCGAGCGTCCAGTCCGTACTCACCGAACTGTCGACATAGGTGTTCTTGTCGAAGCCCGCGCCGTTGGACAGCCACTCGGTGAACGTGCCCTGCTTGTTGCGCCAGAGCAGGTCGTCCTTGCCGTCGCCGTTGAAGTCGGCGACGGCGGCCAGCGACCAGCTGCTGTCGACGGTGAAGTCCACGTAGCTGTTGCGGGTCAGCGAACCGCTGGAACCGCTCCAGATCGTCATGCTGCCGTCGCCGTTGCGCCAGACGATGTCGTCCTTGCCGTCGCCGTTGAAATCGCCGGAGGCGACGATGTCCCAGCTCGAAGCGACGTCGTTGATCGTCTCGGCGTCCTGGGTGAAGCCCGAGCCCGTCGAGCGCCAGATCGAAACTTCGCCGCTCTGCTTTCTCCAGACGAGGTCGTCCAGGCCGTCACCGTTGAGGTCGGCCGTCACGGCCAACTGCCAGGCCGAGGCCAGGGCGTGATTCACGACGACGTTGGGCGTGAAGCTCTCTCCGGTCGAGCTCCAGATCGTGAAGGTTCCGCTGGTGTTGCGCCACAGCAGGTCGGAGTTGCCGTCGCCGTTGTAGTCCAGCGTCCCGGCCAGGGACCAGTCGGAGGAGACGCTGCTGTTGACGTAGGCGTTGCGGGTCATCGACAGCGAACCGTCGGCCTTTACGTCCGCCGTCCAGGTCGTGAAGACGCCGCTGTTGCTGCGCCAGCCGATGTCGCTGACGCCGTCGCCGTCGAAATCGTAGCCGCCGCCCAGCGCCGACGGGGTGTCGAACGAGACCGCCGGGGTCTTGAAGAGGATGTCGGACGCCTTGATCCATGAATAGGACCGGATCACCACCACGCCTTGGGCGGTCTCGGCCCGCAGGGTGATGGAGCCGACGTCCTGGGTGATCTTGTAGCTGGAGACGTCGAACGCCGTCAGGTCGATCTTGTCCTCGCCGCTAACGAAATCGATGATCAGGTCCGACGCGATGGACAGCCCTTCCTGGGAATCCGTCGGGTCCACGAAGCGGAAGATGTCGGCTCCGTCTCCGCCGGTCATCTCGTCATAACCGGCGCCGCCGATCAGGATGTCGGCGCCGGCGCCGCCGTTGAGGATGTCGTTCCCGGCGCCGCCCGACAGCGTGTCATTGCCCGCGCCGCCACGCAGTTCGTCGGCGCCGCCGCCGCCGAGCAGGTAGTCGTTGCCCTCACCGCCGATGAGCAGGTCGTCGCCGGCTGTGCCGATGAGCTGGTCATCGCCCGCGCCGCCATCCAGCCGCGACCCTGCGAGATAGTCGTTATAGGCGCTGCCGATTACGCCTTCGATCGACTCCAGCGTGTCCGTTCCCATGACGGTCACCTGAACGGATCGGGACAGGTCGACGGTGACGCCGGCGGTCGCCGCCGAATAGTCGACGACATCGACGCCGCCGCCGCCGCGGATCACGTCGTTGCCGAGCCCGCCGTCCAGGACGTCGTCGCCGCCGCCGCCTCGCAATTCGTCGTCGCCGTCGCCGCCCCAGAGATAGTTTCCGGCGTCGTTGCCGATCAGCACATCCGCGAAGGCCGAGCCTTCGAGGTTCTCGATCGAATGCAATTCGAGGACGCCGCCGTCCAGGGATTGAGTGGTGAGTTGCAGGTCGACGGTCACGCCATGCGCGGCGGTGCTGAACGACAGGGTGTCCTGTCCTGCCCCGCCGAGATAGATCTTGGCGCCGCTCGCCGTCAGCGCGTCGTCGCTCGCGGTTCCAGCCACCACCTGCACGAGCAGGGCGTTCCACTCGGCCAGAGAGCGTGTCGTCACGCCCTTGAGCACGACGCTGCCGCCGTCATAGGTCAGGGTGGTGTCGCCGTTGGCGACCGACAGCCCGGTGAAGGTCCCGCCGCTCAGCAGCGACAGGCGATCGCCGCTGGCGGCAAAGTCGTTGATCTGGACGACGCCGCCCGCGGCCAGGGCGAAGATGTCGCCGCCCGCGCCGCCGGTCACCTGGTCGCCGGCGCCCACGGCCAGATAGTCGTCGCCGTCTCCGCCCAGCAGGATCTCGGCGCCCGCGCCGTCCCAGACGATATCATCGCCGGCCCCGGCGTCGATGACGCCGGTGACCGAGCCTTTGCGGCCGTCATAGGAGTCGTCTCCGGCGCCGAGGAAGACGTCGCCTTCGACGCGGCCGGCGTTGAGGAACAGGTCCGCTCCGCCGCCCAGTTCCACATCGCCGATGAGCGAGCCGGTGTTGATGACATCGACGTAGTGCGAGCCATAGATCTTGATCGAGGTGTCGCCCTGGATGACCCCCTTGTTCTCGATCACCGTGCCATTGCGGGGGCCGTTGGCGCCGATCGGCGAAATCCAGACGCCGATGGAACTGCCGGTCGTGCTGGTCGCCTTGATCAGGCCGGTGTTGGTGAGGTGGGTGTAGGTCGTCTGCAGGCCGATGGTTTCGTCGCTGGCGCCGACGGCGATGATCTCGCCGGAGTTGACGATCGCGCCGGCCACCGACCGTACGGCGATCGCGTACACGCCCTCGGCGTAGACCTTGCCGGAATTGTCGAGAATGACGTCGTCGTCCGACGTCTGCATCGCCCAGAGGCCGACCCCGATGGCCGAGAACGTCGGCGATATCGCCGAGATCGTGCCCGTGTTGGTGGTCTTCGGCGACCAGGCGGTCGACCACAGACCGTAGGCGCTGCTGTGCGCCGAATAGCTGTAGACCGTGCCCTCGTTTACGAAGGTCGAATCCCTGAAGAAGCTCGACGAGGTATAGAATATCGCGATGGCGCCGAACGATGCGTACTGCGCATTGTTGTCGACGATCTTGATCGTGCCGAGGTTCTTGAATTCGTAATCAGGCCCGAAACCGGTGGTCGTCGTCACCGCGATCGCGGTGTTGTTATAGCCATCGACGATGAATTCGATCGTCTGGTCCGCGGCGATCGTGGTCGCCTCGTTGATGGTCCTCGTCGTCGGCATGGTCACGCGTCCGCAATGATCGGGTAATTGGCCGAACTGCGAGGAACGCGCACAGCCTAGAACTGCGACATCTTAGCGGTGGCGCAACAAGCGGTGCAATTACCAATTGATCGCTAGCCGGGCGGTTTCGCCGCCATTTGGAACTCGATGGTGACCGTTTGGTCGTCGCCGTCGGTGGGCGCCTGCTCCCGCGACTGGCCCACGCTGGCGACCCGCAGCAGCGGCTGGGAGCTGGGCTGGGTGGACGGAGCGTCGCGCAGGACGCCGAGCACGGGCTGTGCGCTGGTCAGGGCCCGGTGGAAGGCGACGGAACGCTGCAGGGCCAGGCTCGCCGCGCGCTGGCCGTCGGCCGTGAAAGCGTCGAGATTGGTTTGGCTGACCACATTGACCAGGGCCAGCTTGGCTTCGCCCTCGGGGCAGGTGGCCGAGGTCGATCCGCCATAGGCGAGGCACGGCAGGCGCTTGGCCAGGGACGCGGCGATGTCGCCGGCGATCTTGCGGCCGCCGGCCGAAAGGTCGGCCGAGCCGGGTTCGAACAACTGCCCGGCCTTGAACGACAGCGAGCCGCCGGCGGTGTCGCCGATCAGGGGCGTATGCGTGTCGCGCAGGTCGGCGTCGAGGAAGCCCATCAGCGTGCGCTGGGCGTCTTCGGCGGCCACGGTGGTCGCCGCGTTCTTGGCCGGAGGGGCGTAGGAGAAGCAGCGGCGGTCGCTTCCGGCGCCGCCGATCAGGCTTTCGGGCACGCACAGCACACGAGCCTTGTCGTCGACCTCGACGGTGGCCTCGTGCGGCGTCAGGGCCGTGGCGGTCTGCAGCAGGGCGGCGGTCTCGGGATGCTTGGCCTGCGTCAGCGCCTTGGTCGATTGCCGATACTGCAGGGCGAAGTAGCTGAGCATGATGATGAAGATGAAGATCACCCCCACCATCATGTCGGTCATCGAGACGTAGTAGCTTTCGCCTTCCTCGAGGTCGGGCGTGCGGCGCCGGCGGGCGCGGGCGAGCGCCGCCATCAGGCCAGGCTCGGCGCGGCGGGGACTGAAACGGGGCGGGGCGCGCCGCCGACGGCCAGGGCCGCCTCGATCCGCGACAGCACGGCCAGCTGCTCCAGCATCACCTTTTCAGGCGGGGCGAAGCGGACGCAGCCGTCGAGCAGGGCGAAGAAGTGGGCCTCCAGGCTCTCGATCGCCTGGCGGCGGCGACGGGCCACCAGGCGCAGGACGATCGAGCCCAGCACGCCGGCGATCGACGTCCAGAACTTGGTGGCGGCGACGGCCAGCAGGCCCATCAGGGCCGTCTGCATGCCGGCGTCGCCCTGGCGCTGCATGGCGTCAACCGCTTCGGTCAGGGCCGCGACGATGCCCATGAAGGTGATCACCAGGCCGATGGCGACCAGCAGGTTGGCCCACCATTCCAGGGTGCGGGCCGGGCCGTCGGCGTGGTCGAAGGCGTCCACGGCATGGATCGACGAGGCCAGGCGACCGTCGGCGGTTTCGGCAAGCTGGCCGCGATAGTTGGCCCAACCCAGTTCCAGCGTGGGGTAGGCCGCGCCGCTGAGGCGCTTGTCCAGCGTCTGGAACGACTCGGCGAAGGCCTTCTGCAGGTCCGCGCCGCGGAGTTCGGACAGCAGATCGCCACGACGTCGCAGATCGTCGCGCAATGGCGCGAATTCGAAATGGCCCGATTGGAAGATCAGGACGATGGCCAGCGCCAGAATGGCGCCGGCCATGATCAAGGCCGCGTTGGGCGCGCTGAAGACCGTGACGACGAAGCTGGTGATCGGATCGTGCATGGAGGCCTTCTGGCTGCGACTCGCGGGCGGAGAAACGCCCGAAGTTGAGGCCTCAATGAGGCGCAGCTCAGCCGTTGAAGCCGCGGATCGCCTCGATGATCACGGCCTGGTCAGCCTCGGCCAGATAGGGGTGCATCGGCAGGGCCAGCACCGTCTCGGCCTTGGCATCGGTCACCGGCAGGCCGCCTTCGCCGCGCGGGAAGGCCGCGTACGGGGCCTGCACGTGCATCGGCACCGGATAATAGACGGCGGTCGGCACGCCCTTGGCCTTGAGGTGCGCGGCCAGGCCGTCGCGGTTCTCGTGCTCGATGACGTACTGCGCCCAGACCGAGACGCCGCCGTCGATGACGGCCGGGACGGCGAGCACCGAGCCCTTCAGGCCCTCGGCGTAGCGGTTGGCCACGACCTGACGCAGGTCGATCTCTTCCTGGAAGATGGCCAGCTTCTCGATCAGGATCGCCGCCTGGATCGTGTCCAGGCGCGAGTTCATGCCGATGCGGGTGTTGAGGTACTTGGGGTCGTGGTCGAAGGTCTTGCCTTCGAGGTCCGGACCGACCGCCTTGCCATGCACGCGGTAGCTGTCCATCAGGTCCCACAGCACCGGATCGTTGGTCAGCACCGCCCCGCCGTCGCCGTAGCAGCCGAGCGGCTTGGCCGGGAAGAAGCTGGTGGTGGCCACGTCCGCCCAGTGCAGCGGATGCTTGCCGTCCAGGGTGCAGCCGAAGCCCTGGGCGCTGTCGGAGACCAGCTTCAGGCCTTCGCGGTCGCAGATGGCCTTGATCGCCGGATAGTCGGCCGGCTGGCCGAACAGGTCGACGGCGATCACCACCTTCGGCGTCAGCTCGCCCTTGGCCTTCACGCCGGCGATGGCGGCTTCCAGCTTGGCGGGATCGAGGTTGAAGGTGTCCGGGAGGACGTCGACGAACACCGGCGTGGCGCCGACCCACGGCACGACTTCCGGGGTCGCGGCGAAGGTGAAGGACGGGCAGAACACGGCGTCGCCAGCGCCCACGCCCCAGGCCATCAGCGGCAGGGCGATGGCGTCGGTGCCGTTGGCGCAGGACAGGGCGAGCTTGGCCTGGCCGAAGGCGGCCAGCTGGCTCTCGAACTCGCGCACCTGCGGGCCCATGACATAGGCGCCGCTGTCCAGCACCTTGGCGATGGCGACATCGATCTTGTCGCGGATCCGGCGCTGCTGCGCGGCGAGGTCGATGAAGGGCATGCTCATGGGCGGGCTCTTAGAGGCGGGGCGGCTCGGTTTCGAGCCAATTGATGTAACCGACTGTTTCGCCAGATGCTCCCCCTGAAGGGGGAGCTGTCGCGGAGCGACTGAGGGGGATGTGGCTGTTTAGGTTGCGGCCGGCTCGACATTAGCAGGGACTTCCCCCTCCGGCCCTTCGGGCCACCTCCCCCTTCAGGGGGAGGATCTGTCGTTTGGAACGAACCTTCACCGCGCTTCGTTGACCGGCCGGCGCGGGGGCGCCATCGAGAGACCTATGAGCAAGCCCAGTACCGTACCCGCCGACCTCAATCTTCCGTCCATCGCCAACATCAAGGCCGACGAGACCATGTTCGGGCATTTCCTCGACTGGCTGGGCAAGGTGGCCGTCAACCTGGTCGTCGCCGCCCTCATCCTGTTCGTCACCTTCTGGGCGGCCGGCTGGCTGGCCGGGGTGGCCAGGCGGGCGTTGAGCCGGGTGCATCGCACCAATCCCGACCCGACGCTGGAGAGCTTCGTCTCCTCGCTGGTGCGCTACGCCGTGGTCGCCATCGGCCTGGTGGCGGTGCTGCAGCAACTGGGCGTGCAGGCGACCTCGATCATCGCCGTGCTGGGCGCGGCCTCGCTGGCCATCGGCCTGGCCTTGCAGGGCGCGCTGTCGAACGTGGCGGCCGGGGTGATGATCCTGCTGTTCCGCCCCTACCGCGTCGGCGACGTCATCGAGACGGCCACCCGCCAGGGCACGGTCAAGTCGCTGGACCTGCTGTTCACCGAGATCGCCACGCCCGACAACGTCAAGGTGATGATCCCCAACAGCAAGGTGTTCGGCGACGTCATCCTCAACTACTCGACTCACCGCAACCGCCGCGCCGACGTGCTGTTCAAGGTGCCGCTGAAGACCGACTTGGTGGCCGTGCTGCAGAAGATGCGCGAGCGGGCCGAAAGCGATCCGCGGGTGCGCAAGGATCCCGCGCCGATGATCGAGGTCGTCGACCTGTCGGAGGCCTTCGCCCAGGCCGCGATCCGCGTCTGGACGGCCAAGGAGGACTTCGGTCCGGTCAAGACCGACCTGATGCTGGCCGCCCATTTGCTGGCCGAAGATCCGACGCGGGTGCTGCCGCCCCCGCGCCCGTCCAAGGCTCCGGACCCGTCGCCGGCCATGCCCGGCGACAAGGACCATCACCTGTTCAAGCTGAAAGCGCCGAGGAGAGGTCGGAAATCAGATCCGAGCAGTCCTCGATCCCCACCGAAAGCCGGATGAGGGTGTCGCTGATCCCCAGCGCCTTGCGCTGATCGGCCGGGATCGAGGCGTGGGTCATGATCGCCGGATGCTCGATCAGGCTCTCGACCCCGCCCAGGCTCTCGGCGAGCGTGAAGAGGCGCGTGCGCTCCAGCATCCGGCGCGCCGTGGCCTCGTCGCCTTTCAGCTCCACCGAGATGATGCCGCCGTAGCCGCCATGCATCTGGCGGCGGGCCAGGGCGTGCTGGGGGTGGCTCTCCAGGCCCGGATAGATCACCCGCTCGACGTCCTTGCGGGTGGCCAGCCACTGGGCGATCTCCAGAGCGCTGTCGCAGGCCCGCTGCATGCGCAGGGCCAGGGTCTTGACCCCGCGCAGCGCCAGGAAGCTGTCGAACGGCCCCAGCACCGCGCCGACGGCGTTCTGCAGGAACTTCAGCTTGTCGGCGATCTCGGCGTTGTCGCCGACCACGGCCACGCCCGCGACCACGTCGGAGTGGCCGTTCAGGTACTTGGTGGCCGAGTGCATGACGATGTCGAAGCCCAGCTCCAGCGGCCGCTGGACGTAGGGGCTGGCGAAGGTGTTGTCGGCCACGGTGATCAGGCCGCGGCGCTTGGCCAGGGCAGCGATCGCCTCCAGGTCGGCCAAGCGCAGCATCGGATTGGTGGGGGTCTCGACCCAGATCATCTTCGTCTCGGGCCGGATCGCCGCCTCGATGGCCGAGACGTCGGCCATGTCGACGAAGCTGAACGACAGGCCGGCCGAGCGCTTGCGCACCCGCTCGAACAGCCGGAACGAGCCGCCATAGAGGTCGTCGCTGGCGATCACGTGGGCGCCGCTGTCGAGGATCTCCAGGATCGTCGAGGCCGCCGCCAGGCCCGAGGCGAAGGCGAAGCCGGCGCTGCCGCTCTCCAGGTCGGCGATCGAGCGCTCGAAGGCGAAGCGGGTGGGGTTCTGGCTGCGGCTGTACTCGAAGCCCTTGTGCTCGCCGGGGCTCGACTGGACGTAGGTCGAGGTGGCGTAGATCGGCACCATGACGGCGCCGGTGCTGGGATCGGGAAACTGGCCGCCATGGATCGCGCGGGTGGCGAAGGCCAGGCGGTTCTTGCCGGGGATGTCGGTCATGGGATCTCGACGTCAGAGGGATTTGAGGGCGTCGGCCAGGTCGCGGGCCTCGTGCAGCAGGCGTGCGATCACCGGCGGCCTTCGAGACGGATTGTAGGCCAGGACGTAGGGAAATCCTTTCAGCCTGAACAGACGAAAGGGTGGTCGAACAAGATCCGGCTGCTCCTGGCCGAGATAAGGATTGCGGCCCAGGGCGTCGGCGGCGGCCAACATGGTCTCCGTCAGTCTCAGCGCCGCGCGCGGACTATCGGCGGAAATCCAGTTCGAAGCGGCGAGAAGTTCACGCCTGGCTTGCGGCGCGATCGTCGCCGGCGCCATCTATTTCACAGCTTCCCTGGCGGCCGTTTCTATCGCGGCCCTCATTTCCGCCGCAACTTCGGCAGCGGTGAAACAGCCGTCGCGATCAGCCTCCGCCATCGCCTCGTCCAGCGAGTCGCTCAGCCGCTTCCGTCGTTCCTCCTGCTCCTGCAGTAGGGCAAGCGCAGCCTTGATCACCGCCCCGACGTCCTCGTAGCGGCCGTCGGCGACGCAATCGCGGGCGAACTGCTCAAGATCGGGCTTCAGAGAGACTTCCATGATCGGACCCTACGCTTGGACGCCAGCATGACTCCGGCAGAACATTTCCGCAACTTGCTCACGCCTCCAGCCGCAGGTGGTTGAGCAGGTCGACCCGGGTGATCACGCCCAGGAACTCCTCGCCGTCGACCACCAGGGCCACCTCGTCGCGATCGAAGACGTCGGGCAGCACCTCGACGCCCTGGTGGGCCTGCAGGGTGTTGACCTTGCGGGTCATGGCCTCGGCGACCGGGGTCTTGAAGCGGGCGCCGCGATGTTCGTCGCGGCCCTCGACGGCCGCCAGGATGTCGCTCTCGTCGAGAATGCCCACCAGCCTGCCGTGATCGACCACCGGCAGTTGGCTGATGTCGCTCGAGCGCATGCGGTTGTAGGCGGTCAGAAGGGTGTCGCCGGGGCCGATGGCGATGACGCCGCCGTCGGCGTAGCGCTTGGCGATCAGGTCGCGCAGGTCGCCGTGCAGCTCACGCTGGTCGAAGCCGTGGGCGGCCAGCCACATGTCGTTGAACATCTTGGTCAGGTACTTGGCGCCGGTGTCGCAGACCAGGGTGACCACCCGCTTGGCTTCCGTCTGCTCGCGGCAATAGCGCAGGGCCGCCGCCAGCAGGGTGCCCGACGAGGAACCGGCCAGCACGCCCTCCTTGCGCAACAGCAGGCGGGCGGTGTCGACGCTTTCGCGGTCGCTGATCGAATAGGCCTTGGAGACCAGGTCCATCTGGGCGTTGTCGGGGATGAAGTCCTCGCCGATGCCCTCGACGATCCACGAGCCGGCCTCGCCGTAGGTTCCGGTCGCCACGTAGTCGCAGAGGATCGAGCCGACCGGGTCGGCCAGCACCATCTTGGTCTTCGGCGACTGCTCGGCCATGTAGCGGCCGACGCCCGTCAGCGTGCCGCCCGAACCGACCCCGACCACCACGGCGTCGACGTCGCCGTCCATCTGGGCGAGGATCTCGGGACCGGTGCCAACGTAGTGGGCGCGCGGATTGGCCGGGTTCTCGAACTGGTTGGCGTAGATCGCCCCGGAGATCGACTGGGCCAGGGCCTGGGCCATGTCCTGGTAGTATTCCGGATGGCCCTTGCCGACGTCGCTGCGGGTCAGGCGCACGTCCACGCCCATGGCCCGCAGGTGCAGGATCTTCTCGCGCGCCATCTTGTCGGGGACGATCAGGATCAGCTTGTAGCCCTTCAGCGCCGCCACCTGGGCCAGGCCCAGGCCCGTGTTGCCGGCGGTGGCCTCGATGATCGTCCCGCCGGGCTTCAGCGAGCCGTCGGCCTCGGCCGCCTCGATCATCGAGCGGGCCACGCGGTCCTTGATCGAGCCGCCGGGGTTCTGGCTTTCCAGCTTCAGGAACAGGCGGCAGGGGCCGGTGTCGAGGTTGCGCACCTCCAGCATCGGGGTGCGGCCGATCAGGTCGAGCGCGGAACCAGCGACCGGTGGCAGGGCGAATTTGGGGTCGTTCATGGCGCGACTCCGCGACAGGAAGAAAGGATATCCTGTCTAACGCGCAAAATCAGAAACGGGAAACGCCGTTCTTCAAGCTTGGCCGCAGCGTTCGGACCCGGCTTCAGGCGCCAGCTTCAAGCCCCACTGGCGGCCAGACGGTCCATGCGCCATTCGAGAGCGAACTTGCGGCCGACGCCGGCGTCCTCGAACACCACCTTGCGGCGTTCGCCCTCCAGTTCGGGCGCGTTGTGGATCATCACGAACGGAAAGCCGTTGCTGGCCAGGAAGCTCTGCACGAAGCGCGAGAACCGCACGGCTTCCTCGGCGGAGGCTAGGCAGATGTCGACGGCGATATCGGCGGCTTTCATGGGCGCGCTCCTCGACGAGGTTTCCCGACCCTAACGCACGAGTTCGCGTTTGCGAACCACCTTCGCAGTTGCAAAAAAGTACGGCCCCGGACGAATCCGAGGCCGCGCCTTGTGAAATAAGGGTTTTCGACCCTCGGAAAATCGCCCGAACTACAGGATCGACTGACCGGTGCCGGCCCAGTCCTTCAGGAACTGCTCAAGGCCCTTGTCGGTCAGCGGGTGCTTGAAGAGGTCGGCGAACACCGCCGGCGGGATGGTGACGACGTCGGCGCCGACGATCGCGGCTTCCTTGACGTGGGCGGCGTTGCGCACCGAGGCGGCCAGGATCTCGGTCTCGTAGCCGTAGTTGTCGTAGATCGTGCGGATGTCGCGGATCAGGTCCATGCCGTCGAAGCCGTAGTCGTCCAGGCGGCCGATGAACGGCGAGACGTAGGTCGCGCCGGCCTTGGCGGCCAGCAGGGCCTGGGTCGGCGAGAAGCACAGGGTGACGTTGGTGTTCACGCCTTCGTTGGCGAAGTGGTTGCAGGCGATCAGGCCGTCGCGGGTCAGCGGCAGCTTGATGACCACGTTCGGCGCGATGCCGGCAAGCTTCGTGCCTTCGGCGATCATGGCGTCGGCGGTGGTGGCGGCGACTTCGGCGCTGATCGGGCCGGGAACAAGGTCGCAGATCTCGGCGATCACCTCGAGCATCGGGCGGCCGGCCTTGGCGATCAGGGTCGGGTTGGTGGTGACGCCGTCGACGAGGCCGGTGGCGGCGGCGTCGGCGATGACCTTGGTGTCGGTGCTGTCGAGGAAGATCTGCATGGCTCTGCGCGGGTCTTTTTCGTGGAGGGGTTTGCGGTCGGTTTAGCCGCTCGGGGCGGCCCGCGCCAGGATTTCGCGCGGGTCAGACGCCCTGGTCGAGGATCTGGTCGGCCGCGCGCGCCACCGCCGGCGCCCACGGCTCCGCACGCCAGCCGAACACCGTCGTCGCCTTGCCATTGTCGAGCACGCCGTTCAGCGGACGCGCCGCGGGTTCGGGGAAATCGGCCTTGGCCACCGGGAGGACCCGCGCCCGCATGGCTGGATCGCGCGCCAGTGCGGCGAGCGCCATGTCGTGACGGGAGGTCGCTTGGCCGTTGTTGAAGTGGAAGAGGCCGAAAACCGGATCGCCGGCCTTGGCGGTCGTCCACCGGGGCGCGGCGCCGAGCACGAAGTCGGCCAGCGCGACCGCGTCCGTCGGGCAGCCGTACTGGTCGGCGACCAGCCGCAGTTCGTCGCGCGTGCGTCCAAGCTGCAGCATGGCGCGCAGGAAGTTGCGGCCATACCGCGAGAACACCCACGAGATACGCAGCACGACGCCTTTCTCCCAGGCCAGGACCGGGGTCTCGCCGTCGAGCTTGGTGCGGCCATAGACCGAGAGCGGGTTGGGCCGGTCTTCCTCACGGTAGGGGCGACCCAGCGTCCCGTCGAACACGCAGTCGGTGGAGAGGTGCACGAGTGGCAGGCTCCGCGCCGCGCAGGCGCGCGCCATGGCGGCCGGCGCCAGGGCGTTGGCGGCCCGCGCCGCCTCGGGCTCGGTCTCGGCCTTGTCGACCAGGGTGAAGCCGGCGCAGTTGAGGACGAGGTCGCAGTCGGCGGCGGCGATCGCCCGTTCGACGGCCGCCAGGTCCGTCAGATCGACGTCCTGCCGGGACAGGGCCCGCAGCTGTGCGCGGCCGGCGGCCGTGGCGATCATCGCCTGGGCCGTCTGGCCGGTCGCGCCGAACTGCAGGATGCGGATCACGCCGTCGTCCTGTCCCCGGCCGGCGTGGGGAAACGCGACCCCAGTCGCGCCTTCAGGAAGGCCAGCAGATCCCCGCCCGAGAACAGGAAGCCCTCCATGCCGGCCCGGCGGGCCGCCTCGACGTCGCTGCCGTTGTCGCCCACCAGCACGCAGTCCTCCGCCGACAGGCCGTTCTCGGCCAGGCCGCGCACGATCATGCCGGGATTGGGCTTGCGGTCGGGATGGTCCTCGCAGCGATAGGCCTCGACGACCGCGTCCGCGTGGAACGGGCAGTGGTAGAAGGCGGTGATTTCTCCGCCCAGCACGGTCAGTTCCCCCTGCATGTGGGCGTGCAGGGCGTGGACCGCGTCCTCGCCGTAATAGCCGCGGGCGACGCCGGACTGGTTGGTGACCACGATGCAGAGCACCCCCGCCGCGGTCAGGGCCGCGATCGCCTCGCGCGCCCCCGGGATCCATTCCAGGTCGGCCGGGTCGTGGACATAGCCGTGATCGACGTTGAGGACGCCGTCGCGGTCGAAAAAGACGGCCTTCAGGGGTCTGGGATCAAGCATCGCATCACGCCATTACGCGACGGCCCCGCCCGTCACAAGCCGAGGGTTGCGCGCCGGCCGGCTGCCGCTAGAAACGCTCGATCCCATTGGAGAACCGCATGACCGTTCCGGCCCGCCTCGTCCGCCTTCGCGACCAGCTCAAGGCCTGGGCGCTGAACGACGCCTTCCCTCTGTGGTGGACGGTGGGGGCGGACCACGAGAAGGGCGGCTTCTTCGAGAAGATCGACCAGGACGGAACGCCGGTCGAGGCGCCCCGCCGCGCCCGGGTGCAGCCGCGCCAGATCTATTCCTACGCCGCCGCCGGCATGCTGGGCTGGGACGGGCCCTGGCGCGAGGCGCTGGAGCATGGCCTGGAGTTCTACCTGGCGCGCTATCGTCGTCCGGACGGCTTCTTCCGCACGCTGGTGGCGTCGGACGGCGCGCCGCTGGACGACAAGGTCGACCTCTACGACCAGGCGTTCGGCCTGTTCGGCCTGGCCCTGGCCAGCCAGGCCCTGCCCGAACGCGAAGACCTGCCCCGCATCGCCCTGGACCTGCGCGCCGCCCTTCACGCCCGGCTGAAGCATCCGGTGGCCGGCTTCGAGGAGAGCGTTCCGCGCACCCTGCCGCTGCTGTCCAACCCGCACATGCACATGTTCGAGGCCAGCCTGGCCTGGGTCGAGGCGGGCGGCGATGCGGGCTGGCGCGCCTTGGCCGACGAGATCGCCGAACTCGCGCTCTCGAAGTTCATCGATCCGGTCAGCGGCGGCCTGCGCGAATATTATGACGGCGACTGGAACGCCGCCGAGGGCGTGGCCGGCCGCATCGTCGAGCCCGGCCACCAGTTCGAATGGGCCTGGCTGCTGCTGCGCTGGGGCGCGCTGGCGGGTCGCGAAGACGCCAGGGCCGCGGCCCTGCGAATGATCGAGATCGGCAAGGGTCCGGGCGTCGATCCGGCCCGCGGCGTGGCCATCTTCGCCCTGCTGGACGACATGAGCGTGCACGACGACGTCGCGCGCCTGTGGGCCCAGACGGAGTGGATCAAGGCCGGGGTGCTGGCCGCCGACGTCACCGGCGAGGCGGCCTTCGCCGAAACCGCCGCCGACGGCGCCGAGGCCCTGCTCAAATATCTCGACGTGGCGGTTCCGGGCCTGTGGCGCGACAAGCTCCAGGCCGACGGAAGCTTCGTGGACGAGCCGGCGCCGGCCAGCTCGTTCTATCACATCGTCTGCGCGATCCTGGAGCTGGACCGGTTCGTCACGAAAAGGTCGTGACGAGGACGGTCGAGGCTTCCGACGCCGTCAGGGGCTGACCTTCGGCGAGCACGGCGAAGTCGCCCGCCGTCAGGTCGCGATCCGCGCCCTGCAGGCGTCCCTGCAGGACCTGGATCTGGGCGCCGCGCACGCCGACGGCGGCGCCGGCCGCGAACCGCCAGATCTCGACACAGGCCTGCGCCGTCCGTTCCAGAACCCGGCGTTCGACGCCGTCGGCCTCGGAGACGGGATGCCGCTGGGCCAGGTCGCGGCCGTTGGCCTTCAGCCGATCGACCAGGGTCTTGACGGCCTGGGCGTCGTCCCGGCGGCAGACCAGCACCGCGTCGGGCTCGGCCACGATCATCAGGTCCGACACGCCGATGGCGCCGACGAACGGGCCGGTCGATCGCGCCAGCACGCCGCGGGAGTCGATCAGGGTCACGTCGCCCTGGGCGGCGTTGCCGTGGCCGTCCTGGGGCGAGGCCCCCCAGATGGCGTCCCAGGCGCCCAGGTCCGACCAGGCGAAGACCGCCGGAACCACCGCGGCCTTGTCGGTGCGTTCCATGACGGCGTAGTCGAGCGACTTCTTGGACGCGCCGGCGAAGCTTTCGGCGTCCAGGTGCAGGCAGGCGCCGTCATCGCGGGCCTTGGCGACGCAGGCCCGCGCCGCCTCGGCGATGGTCGGCTCGAAGGTCTCCAGCTCCGACAGCATGGTCGAGGCCTTGAAGGCGAAGTTGCCGCTGTTCCAGAGATAGCCCTCGGAGACATAGACCTTGGCCAGGTCGAGATCCGGCTTCTCGACGAAGGCGGCCACCCTGAAGACGCCCTCAGCATCGACGGCGGGGCCGGGGCGGATGTAGCCGAAGCCGGTGGCCGGGCCGGTCGGACGCACGCCGAAGGTGACGATGAAGCCCTGGTCGGCCGCCTGGGCGGCGAGGCGCGCGGCGTCCTTGAACAGTTCGACCTCGCCGACATGGTGGTCGGCGGCGAGCATCAGGGCGACGGCCTCGGGATCGACGGCTTCGATATAGGCGGCCGCGGCGGCCACGGCGGGGGCGGAATCCCGCGCCTCGGGCTCGACCAGGACGACGATCGGCACGTTGATCTCGCGCGCCTGCTCACGGACGAAGCCGATCATCGCCGCGCCGGTGACGATGATGATCTCCTGGTCGGCGGCCAGGTCGCGCACGCGCAGCAGGGTTTCCTGAAAGCTGGAATGCGGGCCGAGCAACTTGAGGAACTGTTTGGGCCGGTCGAGGCGCGAGGCGGGCCACAAACGAGTACCGGAACCGCCGCACAGGATCACTGGATAAAGCTTCGTCACTTGGTCCTCGCGTCACGCGTCGCCGTCGAAACACATACAGGAAGACGGTTTTCCCGTTACGGCGTTGGGCACTGTCAGCGCCGTACAGTCAACAGAAGAAAACCGTGTTCCGCGCCTCTTTAGCGCTGGATGGTGACGACTTGGCCTTTGGCGCGAAGATTTAGCTTGGCGTGTTCGCAAACAGTTCCGCCAGCCACGCGTCGGCGCTCGCGTCCGACGGCATGCGCCAGTCGCCCCTGGGCGAAAGCGCGCCGCCCGACGAGATCTTCGGGCCGTTGGGCAGGGCCGAGCGCTTGAACTGGTTGTTGAAGAACCGGCGCAGGAAGAGTTCGAGCCACTTCCTGATCTCCGCCAGGTCGTAGGCCCGCCGCGCGGCTTCCGGCAGGCCGACCGGCCAGGCGCCGTGCTCGGCGTCATGCCAGGCGCTCCAGGCCAGGAAGGCGATCTTCGACGGCGCCATGCCGTAGCGGGTCATGTAGTAGAGGTTGAAGTCCTGCAAGGCGTAGGGGCCCACGAAGCTCTCGGTGGCCTGCACCTCTTCCCCCGGCACCAGTTCCGGCGAGATTTCGGTGGCCAGGATGTCGTCCAGCAGGGCGGTGGTCGCCGCATCGACGTCGCCGGAATGCGAGACGAAGCGGATCAGGTGCTGGATCAGCGTCTTGGGCACCCCGCTGTTTGGGTTGTAGTGGCTCATCTGGTCGCCGACGCCGTAGGTGCACCAGCCCAGGGCAAGTTCCGACAGGTCGCCGGTGCCCACCACCATGCCCTTGTGGTGGTTGGCCAGGCGGAACAGGTAGTCGGTGCGCAGGCCCGCCTGCACGTTCTCGAAGGTCACATCGTAGACCGCCTCCCCCTTGGCGAAGGGGTGTCCCATGTCGGCCAGCATCTGCCGGGCCGCCGGGCGGATGTCGATCTCCTGCGCGGTGACGCCCATGGCCCGCATCAGCGCCCAGGCGTTGCTCTTGGTGCGGTCGGAGGTGGCGAAGCCGGGCAGGGTGTAGGCGCGGATGTCCGAACGCGGCCGGCCCAGCTGGTCCATGGCCTTGGCGGCGACGATCAGGGCGTGGGTGGAGTCCAGGCCCCCCGAAATGCCGATCACCAGGCTCTGCGAATTCGTCGCCTCGATGCGCCGGGCCAGGCCCTGAACCTGGATGTTGTAGGCCTCGTAGCAGTTCTCGCGCAGCTTGGCCGGATCCGACGGCGTGAACGGGAAACGCTCGATCGCCCGGGCCAGGGCGAGGTCGCCGGCCGGCGGCGTGAAGTCGAACGCGGCGATCCGGAACGGAACCTTGGGCGGGGCCAGGGCCATGGCGTCGCCGAAGCTGCCCACCCGCATGCGCTCCTGGCGGATGCGCTCGACGTCGATGTCGGCGAAGGTCCAGGTCGGGCCGGTCGAGAAGCGTTCGGTCTCGGCCAGCAGGGCGCCCATCTCGTGGATGTCGAGGTGGCCGTCCCAGGCGACGTCGGTCGAGCTCTCGCCCGCCCCGGCCGCCGAATAGACATAGGCCGCGATGGCCCGCGACGACTGGCTGGCGCACAGCAGGCGGCGTGTCTCCGACTTGCCGATGGTGATGTTGCTGGCCGACAGGTTCAGCAGGATCTCGGCCCCGGCCAGGGCCTGGGCGGTGCTGGGCGGATTGGGCGTCCAGACGTCCTCGCAGATCTCGACGCCCACCGTGAACGGCGTCGCGCCGCCCGAGCGGAGCAGCACGTCGGTCCCGAACGGAACCTCCTGGCCGGCCAGGTGCAGGGTCTTGCCGGTCACCCCGGCGCCCGGCGTGAACCAGCGGCGCTCGTAGAACTCGCGATAGTTGGGCAGGAAGCTCTTGGGCACGACGCCCAGCACTCGCCCGCCCTGGATGGCGACGGCGGTGTTGTAAAGCCGGCCTCCGTCGCGCAGCGGCGCGCCGACCACGAACAGCGGCGCGAGGCTCTTGCTCTCTTCCGCCAGGGTCGCGATCGCCGCCTCGACGGCGTCGAGCAGCACGTCCTGTTGCAGCAGGTCGTCGATGGAGTAGCCGGTCAGGCCCAGCTCCGGAAAGACGATCGCGGCCACGCCCTGGTCGTGCGCCTGGCGCACGAGGTCGAGCACGCTGGCGGCGTTCACGGCCGGATCGGCCAGCTTCACCTTGGGGACGGCCGCGGCCACGCGAACGAAGCCGTGGCGGTAGGGCGAGAAGAACGACGGGCTACCCAAGAGGCCGACCTTTCGAGGTTATGCTGAAAATGAGCATAAGTCTGGACCCTGCTATAGCCGTTCCGCCGGCCGTTGCATAGCGGCCGCAGCTTTCGGGCGTTGCGCCCGGGTTGCTTGACCCTGGCGGCCTCGCATGTCACGTGCGGGCCGCGCAGGCGCCCCCCGCCGTCCACAGACATATAAAGCCGAAGAGCCAGAGCCCCATGCCCGTCTCGCCGATCAAGATGGCCGACGCCATCCGCGTCCTTTCGATGGAGGCCGTGCACAAGGCCAAGTCGGGTCACCAGGGCATGCCGATGGGCATGGCCGACGTGGCCACCGTGCTGTTCAGCAAGTTCCTGAAGTTCGACGCGAGCAAGCCCGACTGGGCCGACCGCGACCGCTTCGTGCTGTCGGCCGGCCACGGCTCGATGCTGCTCTACAGCCTGCTTCACCTGACCGGCTACAAGGCCGTGACGATGAAGGAGATCGAGAACTTCCGTCAGTGGGGCTCGCTGACGCCGGGCCACCCCGAGGTGCACCACACCCCGGGCGTCGAGACCACCACCGGCCCGCTCGGCCAGGGCCTGGCCACCTCGGTCGGCATGGCGATGGCCGAGGCTCACCTCGCCGCCGTCTACGGCAAGGACCTCGTCGATCACCGCACCTGGGTGATCGCCGGCGACGGCTGCCTGATGGAAGGCGTCAGCCATGAAGCCATCAGCCTGGCTGGCCGCCTGAAGCTGTCCAAGCTCACGGTGCTCTTCGACGACAACAACACCACCATCGACGGCGTGGCCACCATCGCCGAGACGGGTGACCAAGTGGCGCGCTTCAAGGCCGCCGGCTGGGCCGTGAAGGTCGTCGACGGCCACGACCACGGCAAGATCGCCGCCGCCCTGCGCTGGGCCACCAAGCAGGACCGTCCGACCATGATCGCGTGCAAGACGCTGATCTCGAAGGGCGCCGGTCCGAAGGAAGGCGACCCCCACAGCCACGGCTACACCCTGTTCGACAGCGAGATCGTCGCCGCCCGCGCCGCCATGGGCTGGGACGCCGCGCCGTTCACCGTGCCGGACGACATCGCCAAGGCCTGGAAGAGCGTCGGCCGCCGCGGCGCCCGCGTCCGCAAGGCCTGGGAAGCCGCCGTCGCCGCCTCGGACAAGGGCGCCGAACTGACCCGCGCCGTGAAGGGCCAGTTGCCGGCGAACGCCTTCGAGGAGCTCGAGGCCCACATCGCCGCCGCCGTCGAGAACAAGCCGGTCAACGCCACCCGCGTGCACTCGGGCTCGGCGCTGGACCAGCTGATCCCGGCCATCCCGGAAATGATCGGCGGCTCGGCCGACCTGACCGGCTCGAACAACACCCTGGTCAAGGGCATGGGCGCCTATGACACGCCCGACTACGCCGGCCGCTACGTCCACTACGGCGTGCGCGAGTTCGGCATGGCCGCGGCGATGAACGGCATGGCCCTGCACGGCGGCGTGATCCCGTACTCGGGCACCTTCCTGGCCTTCGCCGACTACAGCCGCGCGGCGATCCGCCTGGGCGCCCTGATGCAGGCCAAGGTCATCCACGTGATGACCCACGACTCCATCGGCCTGGGCGAAGACGGCCCGACCCACCAGCCGGTCGAGCAGGTCGCCTCCCTGCGCGCCATTCCCAACCTCCTGGTGTTCCGTCCGGCCGACGCCGTGGAAGCCGCCGAGGCCTGGCAGGTGGCCCTGCAGCAGAACACCACCCCGTCGGTCATGTGCCTGTCGCGCCAGAAGACCCCGCACGTCCGCACGTCGGCCGGCGAGAACCAGGTCGCCAAGGGCGCCTACGAACTGATCGCCGCCGACGGCGAGGCCGAAGTGACGATCTTCGCCACCGGCACCGAGGTCGGCCTGGCCGTCGCCGCCCGCGAGATCCTGCAAGGCCAGGGCAAGCCGACCCGCGTGGTCTCGGTTCCCTGCTGGGAGCTGTTCGACCAGCAGCCGGCCGCCTACCGCAAGGCGACGATCGGCGACGCTCCGGTGCGCGTGGCCGTCGAGGCCGGCATCCGCCAGGGCTGGGAGCGCTTCATCGGCGAGGACGGCAAGTTCGTCGGCATGACGGGCTTCGGCGCCTCGGCGCCGTTCGAGCGCCTCTACAAGGAGTTCGGCATCACCGCCGAAGCCGTGGCCGCCGCCGCGGGCTGATCCGCTCCGCTTCGGGACGAAAAAAGGGCTCCATTCCGATCGGAATGGAGCCCTTTTCCTTGTCTGATCTCGCGAAGTCGGCCTCTGTTGAGGCCGCGAACGCCCGAGCCTTCTAGGCCTTGAGGCCCAGTCGTTGCCCGTCGTAGCGCTCCCGCAGGGGCGCCCACCAGGCCTCGTTGGCCAGATACCATTCGACGGTCTTGCGCAGGCCGGTCTCGAAGGTTTCCGCGGCGCGCCAGCCCAGCTCGGTCTCCAGCTTGGTGGCGTCGATGGCGTAACGCTTGTCGTGACCGGGGCGGTCGACGACGTAGGTGATCAGGCTGGTGCGCGGCTGGCCGTCGGCGAGCGGGGCCGCCAACTCGTCCACCAGGGTGCAGACGGCGTTCACGACCTGGAGGTTGGAGCGCTCGTTGCGGCCGCCGACATTGTAGGTCTCGCCGGGGACGCCCTGCGTACAGACCAGCTCGAGGGCCGCGGCGTGGTCGTCGACATAGAGCCAGTCGCGCACGTTGCTGCCGTCGCCGTAGACGGGCAGTTTCTGTCCGTACAGGGCGTTGAGGATCATCAGCGGGATCAGCTTCTCTGGGAAGTGATACGGCCCGTAGTTGTTCGAACAGTTGGAGATCACGACCGGCAGGCCATAGGTGTGCCACCAGGCGCTGGCCAGGTGATCCGAGGCGGCCTTGGAGGACGAATACGGCGAGCGCGGATCGTAGGGCGTCTGTTCGGTGAACAGGCCCGTCTCGCCCAGCGAACCGTACACCTCGTCGGTCGAGACGTGGTGGAACCGGAAGTTCGCCTTGCGGTCGCCCGACAGGCCCGTCCAGTACTCCAGAGCCTGTTGCAGCAGGACGAAGGTCCCGACGATGTTGGTCTGGATGAACGGACCCGCGCCGGTGATGGAGCGATCGACATGCGATTCCGCCGCCAGGTGCATGATCGCATCGGGCTGGAAGGCCGCGATGGCGGCCTTCACGGCTTCGGCGTCGCAGATGTCGGCTTCGACCAGCTGATAGTTGGGCGAGTCCGCGATCTCGTTCAACGAGGCCAGGCTGGCCGCGTAGGTCAGCTTGTCGAGGTTGAGAACGCCGTAGCCCTGCTTGATCAGTCGACGGCAGACCGCGGATCCGATGAAGCCGGCGCCGCCCGTGACAAGAATTTTCTTCATCTGTTCAAGTCTCCTGGGTGCTGGCGAGCGCTCAGTTCGCGATATCGGCGAGCCAGGCTTCCAGGAGTTCGATTTCGCCCTCGCCGACCCAGCCCTTTTCGACCAGCATGGCGTAGCACTTGCGCAGGTTGTCCGGGATGTTCTCGACGCCGGGCGCGAGGTCCAGGGCGTCGAGCGCCTTCGCCATCTTGTCGTTGTTGAGGTAGCCCGGGATCTCTTCCTCGAAATCGCGGATCAGGCTGTGCTCGTTGCGCTCCTGGAAGACCGTGGCGTTGTGGAACAGGACCGACCAACCGTTGGTCCAGGCGATGCGCTGGGCGACGAAGCTGCGCCAGATGTCGGTCATCCGGAACGAGCAGTAGTAGGGCAGATACAGCAGCGGGAAGGCGTCGCGCCACCAGGTGGTGTTCTGGCTGTTGAACGGGCACCAGGCGCCCGAACCCACGGCCACCGGCTCGTCGCGGCGGTCGAAGTCCAGCGGCAGCGGCAGGACCAGACGGAAGATGGCGTCGACGTCCGGGTTCTGGTCCGCGAGACCCTGCTGGATCGGGCAGTCGACCTCCTCCACGCCGTCCGGCAAGGCGGGCGGGGCGACGGTGATCGTGTCCAGCGGCAGGCCGCGGGGCCAGATCTGGGTTTCGGTGAAATAGGCGTAGAGGTTGGTCCAGCCGGTTTCGCGCAGCGCCTTGGCCGACTGGACGCGGGTGCGCGGGGTCCAGAACTCGTCGACGGGGATGTTGTCGTCGTCGGTCTCGACGATCACGGTCGCGCCTTCGCGGGCGGCGATCAGATAACCGACGTTCTTGCGGGCGTAGTGCTTCGACGGCGCGATGGCGGCGTAACGGAAGCCCGTCGCCGTCTGGGCGTCGAGGTCATAATAGTCGGCGCCGTCCTGGACGAAATCGGGCGGGCTCTTGCCGTCGCCGATGATGACGAACTTGGCGTCCAGGCGCGGGCAGTCGCGAGCAATCTCGACGACGGCGCGAGTGGGCGCGTTGATGGTGGTCACGACGACAGCGTATTTTTCCATCATTCCATATCCACTGTAAGCCGCCCGGAGATTGCGCGAGCGCGCGGCGCGCGAAGCGTTGCTGGCGGGGTCCATAAAAACGACTTGGCGGGCTCGCCGGTCAAGCGGCGAACCTGTTGAGCATCAATGGGCTTCGGCTTCCGCCTGCTTGGCGGCGTAGTACTCCTGCGTATCGCCGAAGTACTGGACCGAGCCGTTCACGAGCACGAGCACCTTGTTGCACACGCGCTGGATCAGGTGGTCGGAGTGCGAGGCAAGCACGACCGCGCGCGCTCCGCCGACGACGGCCTCCATGCGCTCGGACGCCTTGTGGACGAAGTTGGAGTCGCCCGCGCCCAGCCACTCGTCCAGCAGAAGGATGTCGGGCTCGAAGCTGGTGGCGAAGGTGAACAACAGGCGCATGCCCATGCCCGCCGAGTAGGTCTTCATCGGCAGGTTCATGTAGCCGCCGAGCTCCGAGAACTCGACGATCTCCGGGAGTTTGGCGTTGATCTGCTTGCCCGAAAGACCGCGCATGCGGCCCAGGTTCTGGATGTTTTCCAGGCCCGTGGCGTCGAGATCGACGCCGTGGGAGATGTCCAGCATCGACGAGATCGTGCCGTTGACCGACACGACGCCGTGGTCGGTCTGGTAGATGCCCGCCAGGACCTTCAGCAGGGAGGTCTTGCCGGAGCCGTTGTGGCCGATGACGCCGAGACGGTCGCCTTCGTTGATGCTGAAGCTCACGCCCTTGAGCGCCATCACATGGACGATGTCCCGTGAGCTCCGCATGATCCGGCCGCCCACGGCCATGTTGAGGATCGTATGCCGCAGGGACTGCGACCCGACCGAATAGATCGGGTACACCAAGTGCACATTACTGAGTTGAATCAGGGGCTTTTTCATATCAACGCCAACCGGTGATCACAGCCAGAATACGATACGGCGTCGAACCGTAGAGAATACCAGGAGCCACACGACGAACGCCGTGGCGAGGACGAGCAGGGTGACCAGCCAGTCGTGGAGGGCGGGTGCGCGGCCCAGCAGCGGTTCGCGCAGGAGGTTCAGCATGTAGTAGAACGGATTGTACTTCAGGATAAAAACTCTGGCGCCTTGCAGATTCTCTGGCTTCCAGAAAATCGGCGTCAGGAAGAATAGGATTTGCCCAAGATAGGGCATCAGGAAGCGCACGTCTTTGAAGCGCGCAGCCATGGCGCCGACGATCGTGCTTGCGAAGACCATGTAAATGGCGACGAGCGCCAAGCCGGGCAACAGAGACCAGTGCGGCCACACGAAGCGGTGCAGAATAATCGCGAGGACAAAGTAGACCGCAATATTGTGCCCGAAAATGATGAAGGCCCGCGTCACCATCCGCAGGACATAGGTCATGTAAGGGAAGGCGTAGCTCTTGATCGTGCCGGCTGAGGCGACAAACACCTCCGGCGCCTCGCCGATGGGCAGGCCGATCAGAGAGAACATGATAATGCCGGCGACGACGAACGGGAGCACGTCGGCGATGTTCTGGCCGAAGAGTCCGCCAAAAACCAAGGAAAGGGCCAGTGACGTCGTCACCATACCAGCCGAGATCCAAAGTGGACCAAGAAGGGTTCGGCGGTACTTGGAAGCCACGTCTTGTAGAGCAAAATATCGCCAGACGTGATTTAACTCGATCGACTTGGAAAGATCTCCAAGCGCTTGGCGTATACCCGTTAAGAACATTCAATCCTCGGCTGCGTCTAGCAGTAGCCGTCGTGTGAGATATAGGGCAAAGTGCCGATCCGCAATCGGTTTTTCCTGGAACGGTTGAGAGGATGGGGGGCTTGCCTCAAGCCTTTGCGATGCGGGGTGCTTGACACCTCGGAGATGAGACGCGAAGGCACCGGTAAGTGAGTGGAAACAAGATGATTGCGGTTTTCAAATGACGATGGCTGGCGCGCTGGTACTCACTGCCGATGACTTGTTCGTCGCCGCCGAAGCCGCGCGGGGACGGACCGCGGGCGGCGCTCTGAGCGTCGAAAAGGGCCTGGAGGGCTTCGTCCTCTACGGGCCGTATCGCGACCTGCCCGACGGGATCTACGAGGTGACGGTCGACGTTGCGGCGAATGACGCCGACATCGGCACGATCGACGTCTATAGCCACGGCAAGGTCTATGCGATCAGCGAGCTCCGAAGCGGCGTGCCCTTCGAGGCGCGGCTGAAGGATGCGACCGCGGTCGAGTTCCGCG
Organism: Caulobacter sp. GW821-FHT10A10; assembly: GCF_059415745.1. Classification (NCBI taxonomy): domain Bacteria; kingdom Pseudomonadati; phylum Pseudomonadota; class Alphaproteobacteria; order Caulobacterales; family Caulobacteraceae; genus Caulobacter; species Caulobacter sp. GW821-FHT10A10. The sequence goes on from NZ_JBWKNV010000002.1 coordinate 335,163, forward strand.
TGCATTCGCGGGGCAAGCCCTTCGTGTTCCGAAGCGTGTCGATCGAGCGGGTCGCCGACTTGCCGGACATGGCGCGTCTTCCCGATCGCGTGTCGCTCGCCGAGGCGCGGGCGCGCACCCTCGCCGCCTCCGCCTCGAAGAGCGAAGCGTTCAAGGGCGCCTGGCCGCGGGGCGGCGCGAGCGCCGCCCAGGTCTGGAACAGCGTGCACAGCGGCATGGACGCCAAGGCGCTGGCCGGGTTCGCCGAGGGGCTGGAGCCGGAAGCCATCCAAAACTGGATCCGGGAGACGGCCGGGGCCACGGTCATCGAGGGCTGGGGTGAGCTGGGGGTGTTCGCCGAACGCCATCTGGCCGCGCACGGCTTCATTCCTTCGACCGTCCGGCTGATGGCGTACGAAGATCTCGCCCTCGAGGCGGCCTACGCCAGCATGGACGGTGATGCGGGCCTCGACGCGCGCCTGCGGAAAGCGGCGGTCGGCACGCTCGGCCGGCCGATCCAGTCTCCCTACCTCGCCAAGCTCTCGGAGATGCAGTCGGCGTTCCAGAAGCCCGGCCTGGCCAAGGGGGCGGTCTATTGCCTCTGCCCGATCTCGGGCGAGCTGCTGCGGTCGTCCCACGCCGTCCCGGCGCCGTTCGACCTCGGTAAGCAGACCTTCCTCTTCTACTATTTCCAGGGCGTCGAGCCGTTCTACCTCGCGGTCGGCGGCTGGTCGGGCGCCAAGATCTTCGCCTACTTCCCGCGGCGGGAGACCATCCTCCGCCTGCAGGACCCCCTCTACAACTGGGGTCCGCCGCAGGACGCCGTGAACGTGCTCAAGCGCCTGGTCGTGTCGAACGCCGCGCTCGTGGCCGACTATCTGAGCGGCCCGACGAAGTCGGCCCTGCTCAGCGCCACGATCGAAAATCTGGGCCACTTCTTCTGGAACGACATGGCGGGCCTGGTGAAGGCCGAGCGGGAAGGCTGGCTGGAGAACGTAAAGTACGTCGTCAGCTACAAGCACGCCTTCCTCGATCCCTTCAGCATCCTGTCCAACGCCGGCGAGCTGACGGCCTTCAAGGCCAAGACCGAGCAGGAGCTGTTCGTCCAGATTCTCAGCAATCGCCTGTTCTGCGTTCGGGCGACCACGCTGGCGATCGATGACGAAACCGCCGCCCGCCTGCGCAAGCTGGCGAGCGAAGGCGTGTCGGCCGAGACCAAGCGTCATATCGCCGAGGCCGCCAAGGCTCCCTACCGGTTGTGGGCCAATCTGCGGGCGCACAACAAGGTGCTGCGCAATCAGGTCGACGCCATCGTCCGCGTCGCCGAGGACCTGGCGCGGCGCAACGGTGGGCTGGCCCTCTATCTCGACGGCACGCCCGACTGCGGCGAGATGGCTGACGAAATCGCCGCGCGCGTGCCCGCGTCCGTGAAGATCTATCGCGGACTCGACGTGTCGATGAGCGACAGCATCACCTGGGCCTTCGCGGTGGATTCCTACATCGCCACGATCGGTTCGGGCCTGACCCTGGTCACCTGGTTGGCCAAGAAGCCGGGCGTCGCCCACTCCGAGCGCGCCCACCTGGCCCAGATGGAGTTCTGGGGCGAAGTGCGCCCCGGCGCCCAGATGCCGGTGACGCCGGCCGTGAGCGAGGTCAACGACCTGGGCCAAGGCGGCTATTGCGACTATCTGATCGAACCCAGCCTTCTGGTGAACCTGATGCGCCGGGCGACCTCGGGCGACGTCCTGCCCGCGATCGCCGGCCTCAAGGGGCTGAAGGCGATCGACTAGAAGCGAACCCAAAAGCCCGCCAGGTTTCCCAACCCGGCGGGCTTTTTTGGGCGTTCAGGGTCGTTGTACGGCGGCGGCGGGCTCTATGAGGCCTCGATCCTGACGCACCGGCGGACCGTGATCGATGTAATAGATCGCGCCCGCGGTCAGCACGGCGGCGATCACCGCGCCGATCACGGCCAATTCGATCTTGAAGCCGCCCGTGGTCCAGAGCGCGCGGTGCAGCACCTTCTTGATCCTGGCGTTCATCTTTCGGCCTCCATGTCCTCCATGGAACGCCGATGCGCGAGCGGCAGTTGCGCCGGCGGCCGGCCTCAGGTCGACGCCGTCTTGGCGCGGCGAACCGCTTCCACCGTATTGCGCAGGCCCTCTTCCATCGAAACCTGCGGCGACCAGCCCAGGGCGTATTGGATACGGCTGATGTCGAGCACGCTGGTGGGCACATCGAAGGCGCGCGCCGGCCGATAATCGACGTGGCCGGGGAGCCCGCAGACGAGGCGCAGCTTGGTCAGCAGTTGGTTGAGGCTGGTCCCGTGGCCGCTGCCGACGTTGAACACACGCTCTTCCGTCTCGCCGAGGGCCACGGCGAGGATCGCCGTGCACACGTCATCGATATAGATGAAGTCGCGGATCACTTCCCCGTTGCCCCAGATCTCGATGATCTCGTTGTTGAGGATCCGGTTGAGGAAGATGGGGATGGCGCCCTGTGAGCGATTGAGCGACTGGCCCGGTCCGTAGGGATTGGCCAGCCGCACGATCCGGTAGTCGAGCCCGTGAAGCTTGTAATAGAGGTGCAGGTACTTCTCGATGGCGACCTTGGAGACGCCATAGGCGCTGATCGGGTCGAGGCCGTGGTCCTCGGGGACAGGGATCGTCCTGGGCACGCCGTAGACGGTTCCTCCCGACGACAGGAAGACGACGCGCTTGACGTCCGCGTCCCTGCAGGCGTCGAGAAGCTTCAGACTGCCGCCGACGTTGCTTTCCAGGTCGTAGTGGACGTCGCGATTGGCGCTGGCGGGCAGGGTGGTGGCCGCGAGATGGAAGCAGATGTCGACGCCGTCGACCGCCTTTTTCAGGGTCTCCGGCTCGAGGAACGAGCCGGAGAGATATTCCACGTCATCGACGGCGTTCTCTTCAGCCGGCAGGGCGAGGTCGAGAACCCGCACCGCCGACATCCGCTCGCGCAGGGCTAGAACCAGGTGGCGCCCTATGAAGCCGCAGCCGCCGAGGACGAGCGCCCTCATTTTGCGACCGCCTTACGTCGTTGAGGCGCCTTCGCGGGCTTGGCGGACTTGACCGCCTTCGCCGGCTTCGGGCCGCCGATCGCCGCCGACATGCGCGCGTCGAAAGCCGAACGGGTGAACATGCGCTCGTAGACGGAGTGACCCTTGGCGGCCACGGTGCGACGCAGCTCTTCGTCCGTGATCAGCCGGGCCAGGACATCGCCAATCTCCTGCGGGCTGTTGTGCTCCAGGACGAAGCCGGACACGCCGTTTTCCAGATAGCCGGCGCTGCCCGTCGTGGTGCTGCAGACCAGCACCTTCTTCAGGCCCAGGGCGTCCAGGGAAACGAGCGGCAGGGTGTCGTCGCGCGAGGGCACGAGCACCACATCCACCTCGTGCATCGCCTCGATGTAGCCGTTGTACGACACTTCGCCGCGCGCGAAGATCGCGCCGTCGTTCATGGCGAGGTTGCGAACCGACTGGTAGAAATGGTTGTCGAGCGAACGGCCGAACAGGCGCAGCTCGGCGCGGTTGCGCAGGTGTGGGGGCACGGCCAGCATGCCAAGCACGGCGAGGTCCTGGCCCTTGCGGGGCTCGTAGGAGCCGAAGACGCCGATCACCACCTTCTTGACGGGCTCGGCGCTCGGAGCCAGGGCGTCGACCCCGTAGGGCATGACCTGGGCCTCGACGCCGTAGTCCTGGAGGGCCGAGGCCGACAGGGCGCTGCCCGCCCAGATGCTCTTGGCGCTGGCCAGAGCCTTGACCACGTTCTGGTCGCCGCGAACCAGGTCGTGGATCAGGTTGGACTCGTGAATGTACCAGTAGGTGTCGAGTTCGCTGCTCAGCTGCAGGACGGCCTGCCAGCACACGATGGTGTTGGCGATCATCAGGTCGAAGTTGCGGCCGAAGTCCTTCATCCAGTTGTGATAGCGCAGCATCAACGGATCGATGACCACGTGGACGCCCAGGTCGAGCAGGTGCTGGCGATAGGGGCCGTCGACCGGAGACACGACGACGACGAAGTCGCCCTGGCTGCGCAGCCACTGCGCCATGTCGTAGACGATCTTGGGCGCGCCGCTCGTGGTGAGGTCGTGCGACAGCAGCAGAACGTCGCGGCCCTGGCCGACGGGCTGCGACGCGCCGGGGTAGTAGGTGAAGGTTTCCTGGGAGTCGATGTAGAGGATGTCTCGCATCGCGGTCGGGAAGTAGGGATCGCGATTGAGCTTCTCGCTCCACTGCCGCATCAGGAAGATGTCGGCCTTGTCCTTGGGCTTCACCTTTTCCTTCTTGGCGGCCTCTTCCTTGCCGATGGAGACGTGGCCGATGTGGAAGAGCTCGGCGTGGGGCGTGTAGACGCAGCTGTAGCCGGCGTCGCGAACCTTGAAGCACAGATCGACGTCGGAGTGACTGATCGGCGCGTTGACGGCGTTGAACCCGCCGACCTGCTCGAACACCGTCCGGGGCATCGCCAGGCAGGCGCCGCAGATCAACGAGACCTCGCGCACGTTCTGGGCGAAGTTGAAGTGCGCGCCGGTGTCACGCGGGAACGAGTGGAACGCCGTGCCGACCAGACGGCGTACGCCCGTCAGCATGCCCGCATGCTGGATGGTTTCGTTCTCGTACAGCAGCTTGGGACCCACGATCCCGACGCCGGGCAGGGTGGCCACTTCGAGGATGGTCTCCATCCAGTCCGCCGAAATCACGCGCACGTCGTCATTGAAGAAGACCAGATAGTCTCCCGTGGCGATCTCGGCCCCGGCGTTGCACTTGTCCGAGAAGTTGTACGGCTTGTCGTAGCGCTGGAAGCGCACCCGCTTGTCGGCGCCGGCCTCCAGCTCGTCGACGATGCGGGAGTTGGTGACGATGACGATCTCGTAGTTCTCGTAGGTCGAGGTCTCCAGGATCGAGCGGATCGTCGTCTGGATGTTGCTGGTGTCGTCTGACGGGATGATGATCGAGATCTTGGCCTTGCCGGTCGGCTTGCGCACCAGCCTGTTGGCCGTGCTCAGCGGCACGGCCGTTCCGTCCCAGGCGCGGCGATCCGACGCCGACTGCAGCGCTCCGATGTTGGAGGCGCGGGCGTCCTGCTTGCCGCCGCTGGCCGCGGAGCCGGCGATCTTCCGCCAGGCATAGAGATAGGCTTCGAGGTGCACGACCTTCGGGTTGGTGTCCGCGACGCGGAGCGCCAAGTCGTAGTCCTGCGAGAAATCGAATTCGCTGCGGAAGCCGCCGACCGCCTCGACCACGCTCTTCCGGTAGACGGAGAAATGCCCGGTGTACATCTGGTTCAGCAGAGCCAGGGGCGACCAGTCCGGCTTGGGGAACAGTTCGTCGGCCTGGTCCTGCTCGTCGATCTTGAACTCGTCCGAATACAGCAGGTCGGGCTTGTCATTGGCGAGGATCGCGGCGGCCACCGTTTCCAGCGCGTCGAACGTCAGCATGTCGTCGTGATCGAGCAGGCCGACATACTCGCCCTGGGCCATCGTCAGAGCGACGTTGGTGGCGCCGGCGATGCCCTGGTTCTTGGCCTGCAGCGAAATCGTGATGCGCGGGTCGTAGGCGGCGAAGTCGCGCAACGTCTCGGCGACGCCGGGCGCCGTCGAGCCGTCATCGACCAGGCAGAGCTGCCATTTGCCGTAGGATTGATTGATCACCGACCGGATGGCGCGCGAGAGGTGTTCGATCGGCGAGTTGTAGACCGGCGTCAGGATCGAGATCAGCGGGCCGTCGATCTTCGACGAGCCCGGCGAGGCGATGGGCCTCAGGCGCTGGGCGGCGTCGGCGCAGGCGGCGCGGTAGCGGACGGTGATCGGCGGCAGGTTGGTCTGGGGCGCCTGAGGAGCCGGCTGGCCCGAATGCTGGGCGGCGGCAACGTCCAGGGCGGCGTCGATCGCGGTCTGGCGGCCCGAGGCGATGGTCGAGGATTTGCGAACGAGCGCAGCCACGCCGTCCTTCGCGGCGATGTTCGCCGCACGGGAGATGAGCGGAGACCAGCCCCCGAAATGATCACGAGCGCCGCGAATTCTACGGACGATACCGACCATGTTAGAGAGCATGCCTGGAGTCCCGTTTAGAAGTACGTACTTCGTCGTCGTCACATTACAAAGCGTTCTGTCTGATCATAGGCAGAAGCTTCAGCGGTTCTCCCGATTCCGTCGCGCTTCACCACGGACTTCCGGGGAGTTGTATCTTCGCGAGCATTGCCGCGCCATGCACTCTATGGGCGAAAGGCTGCGTCTTCGCCGAGTAGTACTCGCGGGTCGCGGCGTCGCATCTACTCGTCGCCGGAACTACTGGCCCGAGGACGATACGTACTCTTCGGCCATGCGCATCAGGTAGCGGCCATAATCGCTTTTCCCCAGGCGGACCCCCAATGCGGTCAGTTCGTCGCGATTGATGAAGCCGTTTTCAAGCGCGATCAGTTCCGGGCAGGCGATGCGTTCGCCCTGTCGGTTTTCGAGCGCGCGCACGTAGTTGGCGGCGTCGACAAGCGAGTCCGGCGTGCCGGAGTCGAGCCAGGCGGTGCCGCGGCCCATACGCTCGACGTGTAGTTCACCCATCTCGAGATAGGCGTTGTTGACGTCGGTGATCTCGAGTTCGCCGCGCGCGGAGGGCTTCAGGCTGGCGGCGATGTCGACGACCTGCTCGTCATAGAAATACAGACCGGTGACGGCCCAGTTGGATTTCGGAGCGGCGGGCTTTTCTTCGATCGAGTCCGCGCGACCGGTCGCGTCGAAGGTCACGACGCCGAAGCGTTCCGGATCGGCCACGCGATAGGCGAACACCGAGGCGCCCTTCGAGCGCAGCATCGCGCGGCCCATGAGGGTTTTGAGGTCGCCGCCGTGGAAGATGTTGTCGCCGAGCACCAGGGCCGAAGGGCCCCCGCGAACGAAGTCGGCGCCGATGGTGTAGGCCTGGGCCAGGCCCTCGGGCCGAGGCTGCTCGGCGTACTCGATACGGACCCCCCAGTCGCCGCCGTTGCCGAGCAGGCGCCGGAAGAGCGGCAGGTCCGTCGGGGTCGAGATGATCAGGATGTCCCGGACGCCGGCCAGCATCAGCGTGGCCAGCGGGAAGTAGATCATCGGGCGGTCGTAGACGGGGAGCATCTGCTTGGAGACGGCCAGCGTCATCGGATGCAGGCGCGTACCGCTTCCTCCAGCGAGAATGATACCCTTCATCGATACGCCCCTTTTTGCGGCTCAGTCAGCCAGGATGTAGGCCAAGCAGCGCGCTACGCCCGAGTTCCAATCGGGCATATCGATGGAGTACGTCAAGGCTAACTTGGCGCAATTCAAGCGTGAGTTCGCCGGACGGGCGGCCGGAGTAGGATACGCTTCGGAGAGGATTGGATGAACTTCGGCGTATGGACCCGAACGGGCTCGCGACTCCCGGAAAATGGCGGCCGCGAAATCCGACCAGACGGTGTCGCCCGAGCCGGCCATATGGAACACGCCAAATGCATTCTCAGGTTGTTTTTCAAGCAGTTGGCCGGCGATGTTCAGGATCCCGTCGGCCAGATCCGGGGCGTAGGACGGGTTGCCGTGCTGGTCCGAAACGACGTTGATATCCGACCTCTGGCCGGCGACATTCAACATCGTCTTGAGGAAGTTCTTGCCATAGGGCGAGTATACCCAGGAGGTCCGAAGGATCACGTGGCGGTCCGTCGCCTCGGCGACCGCTCGCTCTCCAGCGAGCTTCGAGGCGCCGTACACCGTGCGCGGTTTGGTCGGGTCGGTTTCGCTGTAGGGCGAGTCCTTGAGACCGTCGAACACGTAGTCCGTCGAAAGGTGAATGATCGGGACATCGAGGGTCGCGGCGGCCCTGGCCAGGGCGCCGGCGCCGTCGCGGTTGACGCGATAAGCCTCTTCCGGTTCCGACTCCGCCAGGTCCACGGCCGTGTAGGCGGCGGCCGACACGATGATGTCGGGAGCCGCGGAGACCGCCGCGGCGTAGGTCGCCTCGGCGTCGCGAAGATCCGTCTCCGGGCGTCCGAGGGTGATGATCTGGTCGCGATCGCCGCTTTGCCGATCGATCAGGCTCGTTACGACCTGACCGCTCCTTCCGGAAACAAGGATACGCATGTCTTTGGAAAATCCTTCGGGAACGCGCCGGGATTGAAAGGGGGTCTCATGGCTAAAGTCAATTGACGCTGGAGAGGCTTTTTCTCTGGTCAGATTGAAGCCTAGGGCCGGCGCCGCTAGGTTGCGCGCCCCGATCAGCCAGACCCCTGAAGCCATGTCCCTCGACATTACTGCCATCCGCGCCGCCGCAGACCGCCTCGCCGGTCACATCGAGCGCACGCCGTGCCGCTATTCGCGGACGCTGTCGAAGATTACCGGCGCCGAGGTGTGGGTGAAGTTCGAGAACCTGCAGTTCACGGCGGCCTACAAGGAGCGCGGGGCGCTCAACAAGCTTCTCCTGCTGTCGGACGCCGAGAAGCAGAAGGGCGTCATCGCCGCCAGCGCCGGCAACCACGCCCAGGGCCTGGCCTATCACGGCGCCCGCCTCGGCGTGCCGGTGACCATCGTCATGCCCAAGACCACCCCGTTCGTGAAGGTGCAGCACACCCGCGACTTCGGGGCCAACGTGGTCATCGAGGGCGAAACCTATGACGACGCCAACGCCCATGCGCGCAAGCTGCGCGATGAGCAGGGCCTGACCTTTGTCCACCCGTTCGACGACTACGACATCATGGCCGGCCAGGGCACGATCGCCCTGGAGATGCTGGAAGACGTGCCGGACCTGGAGATCCTGCCGGTGCCGATCGGCGGCGGCGGCCTGATCAGCGGCGTGGCCACGGCGGCCAAGGCGCTGCAGCCCGACATCCGCATCATCGGCTGCGAGCCGGCGATGTACCCGTCGTTCACCGCCAAGATGCGCGGCGTCCAGGCCCATTGCGGCGGCCAGACCATCGCCGAGGGCGTGGCGGTCAAACAGGTCGGCGAACTGACCTACGCCGTCGCCCGCCCGCTGATCGACGACGTGCTGCTGCTGGAAGAGCCGCACCTGGAGCAGGCGGTCTCGCTCTACTGCAACGTCGAGAAGACCATCGCCGAAGGGGCCGGCGCGGCCTCGCTGGCGGCGCTGCTGGCCTATCCGGAACGCTTCCGGGGCAAGAAGTGCGGCCTGATCCTGTGTGGCGGCAACATCGACACCCGCCTGCTGGCCTCGGTGCTGACCCGGGAACTGGTGCGCGCCCAGCGCCTGGTGTCCCTGCGCATCGTCGGCGACGACCGTCCGGGCCTGCTGTCGACCGTGGCCAGCGTGATCGGGGCCATGGGCGCCAACATCATCGAGGTGAACCACAACCGCCTGGCCCTCGACGTGCCGGCCAAGGGCGCGGAGTTCGACATCACCATCGAGACCCGCGACGCCCAGCACACCCAGGAGGTCATGAACGCCCTGCGCGAGCACGGCTATCCGCCGCGCACGGTGTGAGGCGACACCCAAGGTTCCCAAAGCTCGTCATCCCGGCTCTCCGCTTCGCTGCGGCCGGGATGACGAGGTTGGGTTGCTGTACAAAAAAGGCCCCTCATCGCGTGATGAGGGGCCTTTCTGTTTCTTGTTCCGAGAGCGTCTACAGCAGCGCCGAGATCGCCTTGCGGGCGGCCTCGCCGAGGTCCGGACGCTTCAACGCCAGGGCGACATTGGCCTTGAGCAGGCCGATCTTGTCGCCGCAGTCGTGGGTGTCGCCTTCGTAGACATAGGCGTGGAAGGCCTGGTCCTGCATCAGCTTGGCCATCGAGTCCGTCAGCTGGATCTCGTTGCCGGCGCCCTTTTCCTGGCTGGCCAGCAGGTCGAAGATCTCCGGCTGCAGGATGTAGCGGCCGGCGATGGCCCAGTTCGACGGAGCCGTGCCCTTGGCCGGCTTCTCGACCATGCCGCTCATGGTGGCGAGGCGCCCCTCGACCTTGCTCGGGGCGACGACGCCGTACTTGTGGGTCTCGCTCTCGGGGACTTCCTCGACGCCGATGATGTTGCCGCCGCCGACCTTGTCATAGACCTCGATCAGCTGGCTGAGCGCCGATTGCGGCGCGTCGACGATGACGTCGGGCAGCAGCACGGCGAACGGCTCGTCGCCGATGATGTCGCGGGCGCACCACACCGCGTGGCCCAGGCCCAGCGGGGCCATCTGGCGCACGAAGCTCATCTCGCCCGGCTTGGGCAGCTCGTCGCGCAGCTGCTTGAGGATGTCGAGCTTGCCCTTGGCCTCGAGCTGCATCTCGAGTTCGATCTGGTGATCGAAATAGTCCTCGATGGCGCCCTTGCCGCGGCCGGTGATGAAGACGAAGTGCTCGATGCCGGCGGCGCGGCCTTCCTCGACGATGTAGGACAGGATCGGCCGGTCCACGACGTTGAGCAGTTCCTTCGGCGTCGACTTGGTGCCTGGCAGGACCCGGGTGCCAAGACCCGCGACGGGAAGAACGGCCTTGCGGACAGGTTTCATGAACGCCTCGTTTTACGTCTCGATGGATGCGTCTTAAGGGCTCGGAGCCGTACGCGCCACCACCGTTGCATGACAACGGTGTCTGGAAAGCGTTCCAAGCATGGAATGATTGATGTTCGCGCCAAGCCTGCTAGCTGAGGGCGCGGTTTCGCCCTCGGAAAGACACCCTATGCGCGCTCGGTTCCTCGTCATCGCCGTCCTGGCCGGCCTGTCCCTGGCCGGTTGCGGTCCCTCGAAGGAAGACCTCGCCGCCAAGCAGGCCGCGATCTCGGCCAACAAGACCGCCGGCGTGGGCTTCCTGGCCGAAAACGCCAAGCAGCCGGGCGTGGTCACCCTGCCCAGCGGCCTGCAGTACAAGGTGGTGCGCTCGGGTCCGGCCGACGGCCTGCATCCGCGCCCGATCGACGAGGTCAAGGTCCACTACGAGGGCAAGCGCCTGGACGGCTACGTGTTCGACAGCTCCTACGAGCGCGGCGTGCCGGCCTCGTTCCAGCTGCGCGGCCTGATCCCCGGCTGGGTCGAGGCCATGCAGCTGATGCGCCCGGGCGACGAATGGATGCTCTATGTGCCCGCCGACCTGGCCTATGGCGACATGCAGGCCGGGCCGGACATCCCGCCGGGCAGCACCCTGGTCTTCAAGATCGAGCTGATCGACGTGCTGCGCAGCAAGCTGCAGGCGCCGAAGGGCTGAGGCTGACAATCTAGATCCGACCGCCAGGGGGGCGCGTGAAAATCGTATTCGTGGAGCCTGGGGCGAGCCTTCGTCCGGTGGGCGGAACGCGTGTCGTCTATGAACACGCCAATCGACTGGCCGAGCGCGGGCACGACGTGACCGTCGTCCTGCCGGCGGCGCAGAAGCCGGCCGCGCGCCTGGGCAAGAAGATCCGCCTGTGGCTGCGCTGGCGCCGCTGGAAGCGCGACGGCCGCTGGCGGCCGACCTGGGCCAGCATCTCGCCCAAGGTCCGCGTGCTGTGGACCCTCGATCTTTCGTCGAAGCGAACGCCGCCCGGCGACGTCGTGGTGGCGACGGTGTGGAGCGCCGTCGAGGCGGTCGACCGCCTGCCCGCCGGCCACGGCGCCAAGGTCTTCTTCGCCCAGCACTGGGATTTCGGCTTCGAGCGCGACGTCGAGGGCGTCGAGCGGGCCTGGTCCGCGCCGATGCCCAAGATCGTCATCGCCCGCTCGATCCGGGCCAAGGCGGCCGAGCGCGGCGTCGAGGCGGCGCTGGTGCCCAACGGCCTGGCCTTCGAGACCTTCGGCCTCGATACGCCGCTGGCCGGGCGCGATCCCTGGCGGGTGGCGATGATCCACCAGCGGGCCAGCTACAAGGGCTTTTCCGACGCCCTGGAGGCGCTGGCCCTGGCCCACGCCGCCGAGCCGCGCCTGACCGTCGAGATGTACGGTCCTGGCGCGCCAGAGGGCCTGCCGTCCTACGTGACCTATCACGCCTCGCCCAGCGACGCGGACCTGCGGGCGCTCTACAACCGCTCGGCGGTGTTCCTGTCGGCCAGCCACAACGAGGGCTGGGGCCTGCCGCCGTGCGAGGCGGCCCTGTGCGGCGCGGCCCTGGCGATCACCGACGTGCTGGGCCACCGCGAGTTCGCCGTCGACGGCGAGACGGCGTTGATGAGCGCCCCGCGCGATCCCCGCGCCCTGGCTGACAACCTGCTGCGCCTGGTCGCCGACGCCGAGCTGCGCGCGCGACTGAACGGCGCGGTGCGCGAGGGGCTGGCGCAGTTCACCTGGGAGCGCGCCTGCGACGAGATGGAGGCGGCCCTGACGCGGATCGCCGCCGGCCAGCCGGCGTCAGGCCAGTTGGTCTCAGACCAGTAGGGCGCGGGCGCGGGCGGCGACCGTTTCGGCCTCCAGCGTCGCCAGGTCCTCGGTCGCCTGGGCGTGCAGGAAGCGCGAATAGTCCAGCACAGGACCCGGACCAAACAGACCCAGGGTCGTCGCGCCGACCGAGGCCGAAAGGTTCATCGGCCCGGAGTCGTTGCCGATGAACAGGTCGGCCCGCGACATCAGGGCCGAGCCGACGTCGAACTTCAGATCGCAGACATTGACCTCGGCGACGCCGGCCGGCGAGCCGTCGGCCAGCTGGGCGTCGACGCGGGCCTTGTCCTCGAAGCCGCCCAGCCAGAAGCGGGTTCCGCCGAGGTCGGAAAGCGCCGTGCTCAAGGCGGCGAAGCGGGCCAGCGGCCACATCCGCCGCGCCTCGCTGGCGCCGACGCCATAGACGATCCACGGACGGGGCAGGGCGCCGAAGCGGGCCTCGACGACATCGAGCGCGGCCAGGGTCGGGGTCATGGCCGGTTCTCGGCTCGCGACCGTCAGGCCATGGGCCGTCTCGAAGGCGGCCAGCTTGTCGATCCGGTGGGCCGGACGCATGGCCTTGGGCAGGTAGGGGCCGTGGGTCAGCCAGCGCTGCTGGCCGTGCCCCAGGCCGAAGCCCCGGCGCTCTGGCACCCCGGCCAGGGCCGCGCCGATGGCGGGGCGGTCGATCTTTTCCAGGATCCACACCGCGCGGGGCCGGCGGACCCGGCACAGGCGGTGGAAGTCGGCGATCTCCTGGAGGTTCTTCCAGGTTCCCGAGCGGTATTCGAGATAGTCGATGGCGGTGACGCAGGTCTCCGCGCCGAGCAGGTCGCGGGCCCGGCTCGACGGCCGCGCGGCCAGCAGCACGGTCTTTTCCGGCGTCGTGGCGGCGATTGCGCGCAGGGTCGGCAGGTGCCAGGTCAGGTCGCCGACGCCGCGGTCGGGCATGTAGACCAGGACCTGGCCGCGGCCGGCCTCGGGCGGAACGGCGGGGTCGAGGTTCATGCGCGGCCCGCCGTCAGTCGGTGAAGACCACGGTCTTGCGACCGTTCAGCAGCACCCGGTCCTCCAGGCGCCAGCGCAGGGCGCGGGCCAGGACGCGGCGCTCGATGTCACGGCCCTTGCGGACCAGGTCCTCGGGCGTGTCGCGGTGGCTGATGCGCTCGACGTCCTGCTCGATGATCGGACCCTCGTCGAGGTCGCCGGTCACGTAGTGGGCGGACGCCCCGATCACCTTCACGCCGCGCGCGTGGGCCTGGTGATAGGGCTTGGCGCCCTTGAAGCCCGGCAGGAACGAGTGGTGGATGTTGATGCAGCGGCCGGCCAGCTTGGTCGCCAGGCCGTCGGACAGCACCTGCATGTAGCGGGCGAGCACGACGATGTCGGTCCGCGTCTCCTGGATCAGCTTCCAGAGCGCGGCTTCCTGCTCGAACTTGGTCTCCTTGGTCACCGGCAGGTGATGGAAGGGCAGGCCCGACAGGTCGACGTGGGTGTAGGTCTCGGCCGCGTGGTTGGCGACGACCGCGGTCACGTCCATCGGCAGCTCGCCGATCCGCCAGCGATAGACGAGGTCGGCCAGGCAGTGGTCGAACTTGCTGGCCAGGATCATCACCCGATAGCGCTCGGCCGGGTCGCGCAGGGTCCAGCGCATCGAGAAGCCCTTGGCCAGGACCTCGAACTCGGCGCGCAGAGCGTCGCGGTCGCTGCCGTCCGGATCGAAGACGACGCGCATGAAGAAGTCGCCCGTCTCCTGGTCGTCGAACTGCTGGGCGTCGAGGATGTTGCAGCCGCGCTCGAACAGGAAGGTCGAGACCTTGGCGACGATGCCGGGCTGGTCGGGGCAGGAGAGGGTCAGGATCATGGTCCGCTTCCTCTAAAGCTTAGGCTCCGCGAAGAAAAGCCGGCGAAGGGAACGATTCTTGTGCCCCGTGTGAGCTTTCCTGGCGCCGGTGCACGATCCTGCCCATTCGCCCGACCCGGGGTTGGCGGATGCGGGCGGCGCGGCCTAGGCTCCAGTCATGGTTTCCTCCGCTGAAGCGCTTTCCGTCCGCGCCGTCGATATCCTGGCCAAGCTGGTCGCCTTCGACACCACCTCGCGCGGCTCCAACCTGGCCCTGATCGAATGGGTCGAGGCCTATCTTTCCGACCTGGGCGTGGCCTCGCGGCGGGTGCCCAACGCCGACGGCACCAAGAGCAATCTGATGGCCAGCATCGGCCCGGCCGTCGAGGGCGGGGTCGTGCTGTCGGGCCACACCGACGTGGTGCCGGTCGACGGCCAGCCCTGGAGCAGCGATCCCTGGACGCTGACCGAGCGCGATGGCCGCCTGTACGGTCGGGGGACCTGCGACATGAAGGGCTTCCTGGCCCTGGCCCTGGCGGCCGCGCCGGACCTGGTCGCCAGCGATCTCCAGCGTCCCGTGCACCTGGCCTTCTCCTACGACGAGGAGATCGGCTGCCTGGGCGCGCCCGACATGATCGAGGTCATCGCCCGCGACGTGCCCCGGCCGGCCCTGGTGGTGGTGGGCGAACCCACCGACATGGTCGCCGTCCAGGCCCACAAGGGCATCGCCAGCTACTGGGTGACGGTGACCGGCCGCGAGGCCCATTCCAGCCTCACCCATCTGGGCGTCTCGGCCAACATGGTCGCGGTGAAGCTGATGAGCCATCTGGTGGCGTTGTCGGAGCGGTTGGAACGCGAAGCCGATCCGGCCTCGCCGTTCCTGCCCAAGGGCGCGACCCTGACCATCGGCCAGGTCAACGGCGGCACGGCGGTGAACATCCTGGCGCGCCAATGCGTGTTCGTCTTCGACCTGCGCACCCCGCCGGGCCTGGATCCCGACGCCATCCTGGCCGACTTCTTCGCCCTGGCCGCGCGGCTCGACGTCGAGGTCAAGGCCAGGGCCCCCGAGGGTGGGGTCAAGGTCGAGGTGCGGTCGCTGACGCCGTCGTTCGCGCCGGAAAAGGACGGGGTCGCCGAGACCTTCGCCCGCCGCATGGCCGGCGACAACGGCCCGGCCCGCGTGGCGCCCTACGCCGCCGAGGCGGGGCAGTTCCAGGGCGCGGGCTTCTCCACCGTCATCTGCGGTCCCGGCTCGATCGACCAGGCCCACCAGCCCGACGAATATGTCGAGATCGCCCAGATGGAGCGCGGCGCCCAGTTCATGCGGCGGATGATCGACGACCTCGCCACTGCCTGATCACGATCCGGCGACCGAAGAAGGCCACGGGGTCCAGGGCCATGGCCCGCAGGATGTCGATCGCCGGCGCCTTGCGGGCGGCCTGGATCTCGCGGCGCGAGGACAGGATCGGATCGAGGTCGGCCTTGACGAAGGCGGCCTTGAAGCCCTTCCACACCGGTCCGGCGTCCTTGCGGCGCAGGTGCAGCAGGAACAGGCCCGCGGTCACGCCGAAATGCAGCGGCGCGCTCCACCACAGCATCGGCGAGGGGGTGTTCTTCAGGAAGGTCCACACCCGGTTGCGCGTGCCGTGGAAGAGGGCGAAGTCCGAGCGCACGCCCAGCGTCGCCGAGCCCACGTGCTCGACCTTGGCGTCCGGGACCAGCAGGGTCGGCTCGCCGGCCAGCCGCAGGCGGTAGCCGAAGTCGACGTCCTCGCAATAGCAGAAGAAGCGCTCATCGAAGCCGCCGAGGCCCAGGAACAGGTCGCGCTCGACCATCATCGCCGCGCCGCAGGCCGAGAACACCTCGCCCTCGAACACCCTGGGCGTCTCCTTGCGGCGATAGCCGCCGCGGAACGGGATGCCGGCCGAGGTCATGACGTCGCCGGCGCCGTCCATCAGGCCGGGCTCGTCGGCGACCAGCTGCAGCGAGGCGAAGCTGCGCACGTCGGGATGGCGCCGCGCCGCCGCCGCTAGCTGCTCCAGCCAGTCGGGGTGCGGATAGGCGTCGGGATTGAGCATCACCAGCCAGCGGCCGCGCGCCTGGCGGGCGGCCAGGTTGTTGGCGACCGCGAAGCCGGTGTTGGCGCCCGGCTCGATCAGCTGGATCGCCGGATCGGCCTTGGCCGCCGCCTGCGGCGCGCCGTCGGTCGAGGCGTTGTCGACCAGCAGGATTTCGAAGTCACGAAAGGTCTGGGCGGCCAGGCCGGCCAGGCTGCGCGCCAGGGTGGGGCCGCTCTGGTAGGCGACGACGACGACGGTGAACAGCGCGGTTTGAGCATCGGCGAGTTCGCCGCTCGACGAGGGCATGCAATATCTCTTCAAAGCGCCCTCGAAGCTCTTTCCAAGGCCAGCCTGGAGCCGTGCTTAGCACATGCAGCGACGCCTACGCTCGATCGGTGTCGACGGAATCGCGCCTGGCGCCCGCCGACAAAATTTCCAAGCGATCCACGCGACGCGCTGCGAGGTCTTGCGCGCCTAGAGCGAATAATTGTTATACCGCGATTGCAGCGCGGATGACGCGCGTCAGGAGGCACTATGGGCCACGAGGGCAAAGGCAAGGTCGCGCTTATCACTGGCGTGACGGGGCAAGATGGCGCCTACCTTTCGGAGCTTCTGCTTTCGAAGGGATATACGGTGCACGGCGTCAAGCGTCGTTCCTCGTCCTTCAACACCGGTCGCATCGAGGGCCTCTACCAGGATCCGCACGAGCTGGATCCTAAGTTCATCCTGCATTACGGCGACATGACCGACAGCACGAACCTGATCCGGATCGTGCAGCAGACCCAGCCGGACGAAATCTACAATCTGGCCGCACAGAGCCACGTGCAGGTCAGCTTCGAGACGCCCGAATACACCGGCAACGCCGATGCGGTGGGCACCCTGCGCCTGCTCGAGGCGATCCGCATCCTGGGGCTCGAGAAGAAGACCCGCTTCTACCAGGCCTCGACCTCCGAACTGTACGGTCTCGTGCAGGAAGTGCCCCAGAGCGAGAAGACCCCGTTCTATCCGCGTAGCCCGTACGCGGCGGCCAAGCTCTATGGCTATTGGATCGTGGTGAACTACCGCGAAGCTTACGGCATGCACGCCAGCAACGGCATCCTGTTCAACCACGAAAGCCCCCTGCGCGGCGAAACCTTCGTGACCCGCAAGATCACCCGTGCGGTGGCGGCCATCAAGCAAGGCTTCCAGGACAAGCTCTACCTCGGCAATCTGGATGCGCGCCGCGATTGGGGCCACGCCCGGGAGTATGTCCGCGGCATGTGGCTGATGCTGCAGCAGGACCAGCCGGACGACTATGTGCTGGCCACGGGCGAAACCACGGTGGTGCGTGATTTCGTGACCAAGGCCTTCTCGGAAGTCGGCGTGACGATCGTCTGGTCCGGCGAAGGCGTCGGCGAAAAGGGGGCTTGCGCCGAAACCGGCCGCATCCTGGTCGAGGTCGATCCGCGTTACTTCCGCCCGACCGAGGTCGAACTGCTCATCGGCGATGCGACCAAGGCCAAGGAAAAGCTCGGGTGGGTCCACGAGACCAAGTGGGAGCAGCTGTGCGCTGAGATGGTGGCGGCCGACATGATCGCCGTCGCCAAGGAGCAGCGCCGCAATGCCGA
This sequence comes from Caulobacter sp. GW821-FHT10A10, assembly GCF_059415745.1. NCBI lineage: Bacteria > Pseudomonadati > Pseudomonadota > Alphaproteobacteria > Caulobacterales > Caulobacteraceae > Caulobacter > Caulobacter sp. GW821-FHT10A10. The sequence goes on from NZ_JBWKNV010000002.1 coordinate 352,924, forward strand.
ATAGCGCGGCGTTTTCCCTCGAGGGCAAGCGCGTCTGGGTGGCCGGCCATCGCGGGATGGTCGGCTCGGCCATCGTGCGTCGTCTGGCCGGCGAAGGTTGCGAGCTGATCATCGCTCCGCGCGAGACGGTCGATCTGAAGCGTCAGGCCGAGGTCGAGGCGTGGATGGCCAGGGAGCGGCCGGACGCCATCTTCCTGGCGGCGGCCAAGGTGGGCGGCATCCTCGCCAACGACACCTATCCGGCCGACTTTCTGTACGACAACCTCATGATCGAGGCGAACATCATCCAGGCCGCGCACGCCAACGGCGTGGCCAAGCTGTTGTTCCTCGGGTCGTCGTGCATCTATCCGAAGTACGCGCCCCAGCCGATCACCGAGGATGCGCTGCTGACCGGCGCGCTGGAGCCGACCAACGAGTGGTACGCGATCGCCAAGATCGCCGGCATCAAGCTCGCCCAGGCCTATCGCAAGCAGCACGGCGCCGATTTCATCAGCGCCATGCCCACCAATCTCTACGGGCAGGGCGACAATTTCGACCTCAACTCCAGCCATGTGATGCCCGCTCTCATCCGCAAGGCCCACGAGGCCAAGCTGGCGGGCGCTGAGCACATCACGATCTGGGGGACGGGCTCTCCGCGCCGCGAGTTCCTCAACGCGGACGATTGCGCCGATGCATGCGTCTTCCTGATGAAGTCCTATTCGGGCTTCGAGCACGTCAATGTCGGCTCGGGCGAGGACATCACGATCTTCGAACTGGCCCGATTGGTCTGCGATGTGGTCGGCTTCGAAGGCGAGATCGTCACCGACACGTCCAAGCCCGACGGTACGCCCCGCAAGCTGATGAGCGCGGACAAGCTCCGGGGCATGGGGTGGGCGCCGCGTATCGGTCTGCGTGAAGGCGTCGCCGACGCCTATCGCTGGTTTCTTGAAGCGAACAAGAATTGATGTGACGGCGGAAGCAGCGTCCACCCGCCGCTGCGACCCCGCGTGCTCCGGCGTTCCCCTTGAGAGGTCGATCGTATGAAGATCAAGCCGCTTGAAATCCCCGAGGTCCTGCTCATCACGCCGCAGCGTCATGGCGACGAGCGCGGCTGGTTCTCCGAGACCTTTCGGCAATCGGCCTTGGAGGAAGCCGGTTTCACCGGGGGAGCGTTCGTGCAGGACAATCATGTCCGCTCCACGACGCGGGGAATCCTGCGAGGGCTTCACTTCCAGCGGCCGCCGAACGCCCAGGACAAGCTGCTGCGCTGCGTGCGGGGCGCGATCTTCGACGTCGCGGTGGATATCCGTAAGGGATCGCCGACCTTCGGCCGTTGGGTCGGCGCCGAGCTTTCGGCGGAGAACGCCCAGCAGTTGCTGGTGCCGAAGGGGTTCGCCCACGCCTACTGCACCCTGACCGACGAGTGCGAGGTGCTCTACAAGGTCTCGGACTACTATGCGCCGTCCGCCGAAGGCGTCTTGCGCTGGAATGACCCCGCCGTCGGTATCGACTGGGGCATCGACCCCGAGCAGATCCAGACGAACGCTCGCGACGCCGGCGCGCCCCTGCTCGAAGATCTCGACACGCCGTTCGTCTACGAAGCGCCCTGATCTTTCGAGTCTGGACCGCTCAACGGTCGAGTGATCGCCGAATTTCGCCCAGTTGGTGCGTTCGTGACGCCTGATCCGAGTTCGAAGGCGACCGTGGAAGGCGGGCGCGGCTTGCGTCCGGTTCCGCTTTAGGCTCTCTCCTGTAGCGCGATTAAGTGCTTTGCCACGCTTTAGCGTGCATCAGGGCGCCGTCAGGTAGGAGTGAGCCGAAATGATCATTTTCAACGATTCCCCAAAAACGACGAAACAGAAGACCGTCGTCGTTTTTGGATGTGGTCGGGGCGGCACCTCCGCTATCGCTGGCGCACTCAGGATTCTCGGCGTGCAGACGCCCGCCGACACCCATCCGCTCAAGCATGAATCATCGCCGATCGTTTACAAGAACGGCGCGGTGGACGCGGTGGGCACCGCCAAGAACATTCAGAAAATGAACGAGAAGCATTCGGTCTGGGGGTGGAAGTCGCCGCGCGACATCTTCTCGGTCAGCTTCTTTTCCGGCCTTCTGCGGAACCCGCACTACGTCGTCATCACCCGCAGCATGTCGGACGTGATCGCCAGCGCGGCCAAGCATGACGCGATCGACCCCAAGGTCCTGGCGACCGACGTCGGCGTCGTTTTCGCGGAGATCGGCCGCTTTCTTCTGCTCAACATCCACCCCACGGTGTCGCTCAGCTACGAGGGGCTGATCAAGGATCCCGAGAAGACGCTCCGTGAGCTCGCCGCCTGGCTCGGGCTGAAGGTCAACGACGAGACGCTGGCCTCGGCCGTGGAGTTCATCGCCGGGGGCGGCTCCAAGTACAAGCCGGTTGGCAAGCACAGCGGCGAGTTCAGTTCCGACGAGCTGAAGGGCGACATCGAAGCGGCGCATGCGCGCAACTACACCTCCTGCACCAAGGTGATGGAGGACTCCGAGGCTGCGTATGTGAACTCGTGTCGCGACGCCGAGAATGTCCTGTCGCATCTGCGAGCCCGGGTCGCGGACGCGTTGCTCACCAAGGCCGAGCTCGGGCAGCATGGGCCGGTCATCGCCAAGCAGGCGCTGTTCATGCCGATGGATCAGTTCAAGCTCCTGGTTGGCGGGGAGGACGTCGATGACGTGGTCGCTCCGGTGGCCGGCGAGGCCGAGACGCAGAACGTCAAGGTCGAGAAGGCGCCCGTCGAGGCTCGGCTGTTCAAGCTTGGCTTCCAACTGGCCTGGGAGCGCTACGCGGCGGCCACGTCGCGTCGTGAACAACTGGGCAAGGCGCTCGATGACGCCTCCGGTCGGCTCGCCTATCTCGAGCGCGTCCTGGCCCGAAAGGCTCTGGCCCGCGAGGCCGCCGCGCCCGTGCAGGCAGAGTCTCCGCCCGAGGTCGCGCCGGCGGTTCAGGCGTAGGCCGACGGGCGCCGGCCGGGCTTCACTCCCGGAGCAATGACAGTCGCGACGCCGCCCAGTCGGCGGCGTCGCGCACGGTCGCGTCGGGATCGGTCCGCAGGGGCTCGACCACGGCTGTCAGGCCCGTGTCGCCGCTGTTGCCGATGGCGTAGAGCACGTTGCGCACGAAGCGGTCGCGGCCGATGCGCTTGATCGGGCTCTTGGAGAAGAGGGCCCGGAACGACGGGTCGTCCAGCACGGCCAGTTGCGCCAGAGGCGGGGTTTTCAAGGTCTCGCGGGCGTGGAACTTGGCCTCGGCCGACAGGCTGGCGAACTTGTTCCACGGGCAGGCGGCCAGGCAGTCGTCGCAGCCGTAGATGCGGTTGCCCAGCATCGGCCGGAACTCATGGGGGATCGGGCCGGCCAGCTCGATGGTCAGGTAGGAGATGCAGCGCCGGGCATCCAGCCGGTGCGGCGCGGGGAAGGCGCCCGTCGGGCAGATGTCCAGGCAGGCGCTGCATGAGCCGCAGCGATCGATCTCGGCCTCGTCGGGCGGCAGATCCAGCGTGGTCAGCACGCTGCCCAGGAACAGCCAAGAGCCGAACTGGCGTGACACCAGGTTGGTGTGCTTGCCCTGCCAGCCCAGGCCCGCCCGCTGGGCCAGGGGCTTTTCCATCAGCGGGGCGGTGTCGACGAACACCTTCACTTCATTGCCCCAGCGCCGGTGCATCCAGCCGGCCAGCTGCTTGAGCCGCTTCTTGACCACGTCGTGATAGTCGTCGCCCTGGGCGTAGACGCTGATGGCGGCGCGGTCCGGGTGCTCCAGCTGGGTCAGCGGGTCGATGTCGGGGCCGTAGTTGACGCCCAGGACGACGGCGCTCAGCGCATCGGTCCACATGGCGGTGGGGTGGCTGCGCCGCTCGAGCGTCTCCTCCATCCAGCCCATGGCCCCGTGCAGGCCCTCGGCCACGAACTGGCGCAGCCAGTCGCCGTTGGGCCAAGCGTCGGCGGCGGACGCGAAGCCGCAGGCGTCGAAGCCCAGGGCGAGGGCTTCGCGACGGATCTCGTCCTTGATGGCTTCGGGAGTCAGATCAGAAGTCGAGGTCGTCATAGTGCGCGGCCGGCGCGAGGCCGGGCCAGCGGTCGGCCAGGATCGGCCTGAAGCACGGCCTCGATTTCAGCTTCATGTACCAGGTGCGCACCGCCGGGAAGTCCTTCCACGGCACGTCGCCGAAATAGTCGATGACGGAAAGGTGCGCGGCGCCGGCGAAATCGCCCAGGCTCATGCGGCGGCCGGCCAGCCAGTCGCGGGCCTGCAGCAGGCTTTCCATGTAACCCAGGTGGTCGCGCAGGGCGTCGCGGCCGCGGCGCAGCGACGACAGGTCGGGCGCGCCCATCCGCAGCAGCCGCTTCTCCATCTTCTCGTGCAGCAGGAAGCCGTTGACCTCGTTGTCGAACTTGCGGTCGAACCACTGCATCAGGCGGCGGGCCTCGGCGCGCTCGCCGGCCTCGCGGCCCAGCAGCGCCGGCTCGGGCTCCTGCTCCTCGATGTGCTCCAGGATCGCGCGGCTTTCGCAGACCACTGCGGTGCGCTGGTGGCGGGTCTCGACCAGCACCGGCGTCAGGCCCGACGGGTTCAGGCTCGTGAACTCGGGCGGCGACTCCCAGTAGCGCACCTGCACCTCGGCGAACGGCAGCCGCTTTTCGCCCAGCACGAGGCGAACCTGGCGGGAGGCCGGGTCGAGGGGGAAGTGGTGAAGGGTGCGTTCGACGCTCATGCCCACATGCGTTCAGGCTGCATCGTCTGATCGATGCGCCGTTTTGCTTAACAAGATATTGCCGGAGCAGAGCTATTCCGAGGAATGAGCGTTTTTCGGGAACCTCCCCCCATGGGGGAGGCGGCCGAAGGCCGGTGGGGGGAAGTTTTCAGCTTTCGGGGCCTTCGCCAGTTCTGCAAACACGCCCCCCACCGATCGCTTCGCGATCACCTCCCCCACGGGGGGAGGTTCGTCAGGGCGTATTCGCCCGCGCGATCAGGGCCGTGGTGCTCTGGCCCGCCTTCAGATCCGCCAGCACCACGCGGCCGCCATTGGCCAGCACCACGTCCGAGCCCACCACGGTCTCGACCGTGTAGTCAGCGCCCTTGACCAGCACGTCGGGCTTGATGGCCTTGATCAGCTCCAGCGGGGTGTCCTCGTCGAACAGGGTGACGAGGTCGACGGCCGACAGCGAGGCCAGCACGGCGGCGCGGGCGTCCTCCTTCTGCACCGGCCGGGTCGGGCCTTTCAGGCGCTGGACCGAGGCGTCGGTGTTGAGGCCCAGCACCAGCCGGTCGCAGGCGGCCTTCGCCTGGGCCAGCAGCGAGACGTGGCCGGGGTGCAGCAGGTCGAAACAGCCGTTGGTGAAGCCGACCTTCAGGCCGCGCGCGCGCCAGCCGGCGACGATCTCCATCATCCGGGCGCGGGCTGCGATCTTCTCCTGGCCGGGATCGCCGTGGGCGCCGGACAGCACGGCCTTCAGTTCGGCGGCGGTGACCACGTCGGTGCCCAGCTTGGCCACCACCAGGCCGGCGGCGGCGTTGGCGAGGTGCGAGGCGGCGGTCAGGTCGGCCCCGGCGGCCAGCGACAGGGCCAGGGTGGCGGCCACGGTGTCGCCGGCGCCCGAGACGTCAAACACTTCCAGGGCGCTGGCCGGCAGGTGCACGGGGGCGCCGCCGCGGGCCGACAGGGTCATGCCGGCCGCGCCGCGGGTGACCAGGGCGGCGGTCAGGTTGGGGGCGGCGGCCAGGATCGCCTCGCCGGCGGCCTCGGCGGCCTCGTCGTCGGCGCCGGTCACGCCCGTGGCCTCGGCGGCCTCGCGGCGGTTGGGCTTGATCACCGTCGCGCCGTCGTAGCGCGAGAGGTCGCGGCTCTTGGGATCGACGATCACCGGCTTGCCGGCGGCGCGGGCGGCGGCGATGGCGGCCTTCAGCACCTCGGGGGTCAGCACGCCCTTGGCGTAGTCCGACAGCACCACGACGTCGGCGGCGGGGAGGGCCTTTTCGAAGGCGGCCAGCACCAGGGCCTGGTCGGCCGGATGGCGGTCCTCGCGGTCGGCGCGCAGCATCTGGTGCGAGGCGGCGACATAGCGGGTCTTCTCGGTGGTGCGGCGGCCAGGATCGACGGCCAGGGCGCTCTCCAGGCCGGGCTCGCGCTCGACCAGCGCCGCGACGGCCTTGCCGGCGTCGTCGTCGCCGACCAGCCCGGCCAGCACGGCCTTGCCGCCCAGCGCCGCGACGTTGCGGGCCACGTTGCCGGCCCCGCCCAGCATGGTCGTTTCGCGCTCGATGGCGATCACCGCCACCGGGGCCTCGGGCGAGATGCGGTCCACCGCGCCATAGACGAACCGGTCGAGCATGACGTCGCCCAGCACCAGCACGGTCTTGCCGGCGAAGGCGTCGGGCAGGCGGGCCAGGGTGTCGTCCATGGAAGAAGGCTCGTCGATCAGGGAAGGCCGCTAATTGGGCGCATAGCGGCGAGAGGGCAAGAGGGCCGCAAGATCCTCCCCCTCTGGGGGAGGTGGCCCGAAGGGCCGGAGGGGGGACGTTTTCAGCTTTCGGAGCGGTTGGCCGGCTTCGCGCCACACCCCCCTCCGTCGGCTTCGCCGACACCTCCCCCAGAGGGGGAGGATCTACTCGGCCGCCCCTCGCGGATCCGGATGCAGCAGCACGTCCGCGCTCGGGAAGGCCGCCTTCACGCGGTCCTCGGCGGCGCTCATCACCGCATGGGCCTGGGCCAGGGTCTGGCCGGCGGCCAGGTCCATGTGGCCCTGGACGTGGATGTTCGGGCCGGCGGCGCGGGTGCGCAGCTGGTGCACGCCGCCGACGCGGGGGTCGTCGACCAGCAGGGCCAGGATCTGCTCGCGTTCCTCGACCGGCAGTTCGTGGTCCATCAGTTGGTCGGCGGCCTGGCGGAACACGCCCACCGCGCCCCACAGCAGCCAGGCGGCGACGGCCAGGCCGGCGGCGGCGTCCACCCAGGTCCAGCCCAGCAGGGCGACGGCGGCGAGGCCTATGAGCGTCACGGCGTTGGACGCCAGGTCGGCGGCGTAGTGGGCGTGGTCGCCGGCCACGGCCACCGAGCGGGTCTTGGCCATCACCGCGGCCTGGGCGCGGATCAGGGCCAGGGTCAGGCCGATCGAGACGATCATCACGCCAATGCCCCAGACGCTGTGCTCGACGGGCCTGGGATGCAGCAGGCCGCCGATCGCCTCGCGTCCGATCAGGGCCGCCGAGGCGAAGACCAGACCGCCCTGGATCAAGCTGGAGAAGGCCTCGGCCTTGCCGTGCCCGAAGCGGTGTTCGGCGTCAGGCGGCTCGGCCGCGTAGCGCACGGCGTAGAAGGTGATCAGCGAGGCCACGAGGTCGAGCCCCGAATCCGCCAGCGACGCCAGCATGGCCAGCGAGCCGCTGGCCAGCCAAGCGCCGCCCTTGATGACGATCAGTATGGCGGCCGTCCCCACCGACAGGGCGGTCACTCTTCGAGTAAGGGCGGCGAGCTCGGCGGGAGAGGCGGGCGCGGTCATGGCCCAAGCTGTAACACGACCGCGCCCAAGGTCAGTCCCCGCCTGTCCCTACTGGCGGTAGGTCAGGCGGAAGTAGAAGTAGCGCCCCGGCGCGTCATAGGCGTTGGGGTCGTAGTTGTTGAGGCCGCAGCTGATGCAGCCCGGCGGGTCCTTGTCGAACAGGTTGTTGACCCCGAAGGCGACCGCGGTGGTCTCGCCGAGGAAGGCGGGCTTCCAGCGCAGCTGGGCGTCGATATAGGTGCGTGAGGCCAGCTTGTTGTCGGCTGCGGCCGTCTCCTTGACCGACGACAGGTAGCGAGCCGAGGCGCTGGCGCCCCAGGCCTTGTGGTCCCAGTCGACGGTCAGGGTGGTCTTGGTCTTCGGGTAGGCCTGGTCGGGGCTGCCCCGCTCGGTGCCCTCGCGCGGGATCTCGGTGAAGCCCGTCGCGGTCGGCACGATCTCGGTATATTCGAGCAGGAAGGTCGAATAGGAGCGCAGCGACAGGCGCCCGAAGTCGTAGGTCGGCGACGACCACAGCACGTTCAGGTCGATGGCCCGGGTCTGGATGCCGCCGATGTTGATCAGCGGGTTGGTGATCGCCGCCACCTGGCCCGACGCGGTGCGGGTGATGGTCGAGCAGGCCAGGCTGTCGGCCAGCTCGGCGCAGCGGGCCAGCAGGCTCTCCCCGGAGAGGGCCTGGATCGCCGAGTCCAGCTCGATGTCGGAATAGGCCAGCTCGATCGAGCCGTTGCTGGCCCAGCTGGCGTCCTTCAGCGCCTTGGGCTCCCAGACGATGCTGACGTTCTTGCTCTCGCTGGTCTCGGGCTTGAGGGCGTTGTTGCCGCTGGTGATCACCGACAGCTGCGGATTGAGCTGCACATAGCTGCCGCTGGCCGGCACCCCGGCGGCGATGCAGTTGGCGCGGACGGTGGCGCTGGCCGGGGTTCCGCCCGACAGGCCCAGCATGTCCGAGCAGGGATCGACGATCTCCTGGTCGAAGCGCGAGGCCGCGCCGAACAGCTCGCCGATCGACGGCGCCCGGAAGCCCTGGCCCCACGAGGCGCGGACCAGCAGGTCCTCGGCCGGTCGCCAGTTGACGCCGGCCTTGTAGATCGAGTCCCGGCCCGAGGTGGAATAGTCGAACCAGCGCCCGGCGGCCGAGACCTCCAGGCGATGCACCAGCGGCAGGTCGGCCAGCAGCGGCGCGCGCAGTTCGAGATAGGCCTCGTCGACCTTGATCTCGCCCTTGGCGGGCTGGGCCGGGATGTCGGCCGACAGGCCGGCGGCGACCACGGCGTCGGGCTGGAAGTAGCCCTTGGTCTCGCGATGCTCGTAGCCGGCGGCGAAGGCCAGCGGCCCGGCCGGCAGGGCGAACAGGTCGCCGGTCAGGTTGGCGGTGAAGTCGTGCAGCTCCTGCTGCGAGACGTCCTGCTGGGTGAAGCCGATGAAGCCCAGCATCTCCGAGGTGATCGAGCCGACCCCGCCGAAGATGTTCAGCGGCACGCACGAGCCGGTGCAGCCCGACAACGGGCCCAGGGCCTGCTGCACGCGGGCGGCGTTGACGTTGCCGGTGAAGCTCTGTTCGGCGTGGTTGCGCGAGGCGGTGGCGTTGACGTCCCAGTACCAGGTCTTCTCGCCCAGCTTCAGGTCGCCCGACAGGCTGGCGTTGACGTTCCAGGTGTCGACCGTCTGGGCGTAGTGGCGGGGGCCTGCCTCGACCAGGCGACGGCCGACGAAGGCGTAGGTGCCGCTGGTCAGGGTGAAGCCGAACGGGTTGTAGGGGTTGGTGGCGTCGACCGAGACGGTGTCGAGCAGGTTGCCGTTGCCGGCGTCGGGGCCGACGAACAGCGGCAGGGGCGCGGCCTGGTTGGCCGACTTGCGCTGCACGTAGCTGGCGCGGACCTTCAGCTTGACGCTGTCGGTGAAGTCGTGGGTCACGGTCCCGAACAGGCTGACCCGCTCCGACGGCGTGACGATGTAGTTGTAGGGCTGGAAGTTGAAGCGGTCGGCGGTGGTGAAGTTCTTGAAGCTGCTCGACGCGCCGGTGGGGTCCAGCGGGTTGTAGGTGGGCCGCACGCCGACGCCGAGGGCGGCCTTCAGCGTCATGTCCAGGTCCTGCCCGGTATTGGGATCGCTGACGATGAACCGGCCCAGCCGCGTGCCCGACGAACAGCCGCCGTCCAGGCACGAGGTCGAGAAGGGGCTGGGGAACAGCGAGATGTCGCGGTCGGCCGACATGACGCTCTTCTGCTTGAAGTAGCCGCCGCCGACGACGATGCTGGTCTTGTCCTCCGAGGCCCCCCACGAGACGTTGTAGTCCTGGGCGAAGCCGTCGCCTTCACCGTAGCCGCCCACCTGGGCCGACAGTTCCAGCCCCTGCTGCCGGTCGCGGGTCAGGATGTTGACCACCCCGGCGATGGCGTCCGACCCGTAGATCGGCGAGGCGCCTTCCTGCAGGATCTCGACGTTGCGGATCATGGCGTTGGGGATGGTGTTGAGGTCCACCACGCCGGGCACGCCCGAGGCCGCGGCCCCGCCGACCCAGCGCTGGCCGTCGACCAGCACCAGCACCCGGCGCGAGCCGAGATAGCGCAGGTCGAGCTCGGCCGAGCCCGCGCCCACCCCGCCGCCGTCGGGCGGATTGCCGAAGTTGCCGGAGTTGTTGAACTTCGAATTGAGGCCGCCGCCGGCGGCCGGCACACGCTGCAGCACGTCGACGATCGAGGTCAGGCCGGTCTTGGCGATGTCGTCCTGGCCGATCTGGAAGACGGCCTGGCTCTTGTCGAGCGGACTGACCCGGATGCGCGAGCCGGTGACGACCACGGCCTCGACGCTGTTGTCGTCCGGGGTCTGGGCGGCCGCCGCGACGGGCGCGGCGGCGACGGAAGTCAGGAATAGCGAAAGAAGTCCTTGGCCGATGCGGTTCATGCCGTGCCCTTCCAGCAGCGATATCCCCACGGTCAAGGTTGAGTCGTGGATTCGCTCGCGCAGAAGGTGAATCGGCGGTCAAAAATGTGTCAAGTTTGTCGAACGGCGATACGTCGTTTCGCGGCTTTGTGTGTCTTTCGCAACAATCGTGCGCGGTTTGGCTGCGCCCTCATGCCGCCGCCTTGGGCCGAGGGCCGACATAGATCGACTGGGGACGGATCAGTTTGCCGCCGGCCTGCTGCTCGCGGGCATGGGCCAGCCAGCCCACGGTGCGTCCGGCGGCGAACACGCAGGTGAAGGCCTTCGGCGGGAAGCCCAGCGCCTCGAGCAGGAGCGCGGTATAGAACTCGACATTCGTCTCCAGCGGCCGGTCGGGCTTGCGCCGGCGCAGGATGTCGAGGGCGGCCCGCTCCACCGCCTCGGCCAGGGCCAGGCGTCCGGGCAGGGCGCCGGCGGTGCGCGACAGCCGGGCCAGCGCCGCCTTCAGGGCGTCGGCGCGGGGATCGCGGACACGATAGATGCGATGGCCAAAGCCCATCAGCCGCTCGCCGGCGTCCAGCACGCCCTCCAGCCAGGCGACGGCGTTGTCGGCGGTTCCGATGGCGTCGAGCATGTCGATCACCGGCCCCGGCGCGCCGCCGTGCAGCGGACCTTTCAGGGTCGAGAGCCCCGCCAGCACCGCCGAGCCCAGGCCCGCCCGCGTCGAGGCCGCCACCCGGGCGGCGAAGGTCGAGGCGTTGAGGCCGTGATCGCAGACCGTGACCAGATAGGCGTCCAGCGCCCGGGCCTCGCCCTCGGTGGCGGGCGTGCCACGGATCATCCGCAGGAAGTCCGCCGCGTGGGGCAGGGACGGGTCGGGCGCGACCGGCGCCTCGCCGCCCTGGCGACGCAGTACAGCGGCGGTGAACACGGCGGGGGCGGCGGCCAGGGCCAGGGCGTCGTGCAGGGTCTCGCCGTCGGGTAGGCGGGCCAGCAGGGCGCGCATGGCGTCGTAGGGATCGCGGGCGGCCAGGGCCTCGTCCAGCGCGGCGACCTCGGCGAAGGCCCGCACGCGCGCCGCGCCGAGGGCAGGGGCCAGGTCGGTCGGCAGGTCGTCGAAGAAGCCGTCGAACAGCAGCTGGGCGGCGTCCTCGAAGCGGGCGCGGCCGGCCAGATCCTCGACGGCCCAGCCGCGGATCGTCAAGCGGCCGGCCTGGCCGTCGACGTCGGAAAGCACGGTGGCGGCGGCGATCACGCCTTCGAGGCCGGCGGAAACTTGGACCATGGGAAGGTCTCCTTTCGCCGCTGATGATCGTCCGAGCGTCTTGATCGTCAATCTTGATCAATATAATCAATATCCATGGCGGGCGATTGGCTCGATGCGGATCAGGCGATGGCGCGGCTCGGCGTGCGGGCCCAGACCCTCTACGCCTATGTCAGCCGGGGCCGGATCGAGGCCCAAGCTCATCCCGAGGATCCGCGCCGCAGTCTCTATCGCGCCTCCGACGTCGCGAACCTGGCCAAGCGCAAGGCCCGGGGCCGCAAGGCCGCCGACGTCGCCGCGGCGGCCATCGCCTGGGGCGAGCCGGTGCTGGCCTCGGCCATCACCACCGTGCGGGCGGGGCGCCTCTGGTATCGCGGCCGCGACGCCGCCGAGCTGGCGCGGACCGAAAGCTTCGAGGCCGTCGGCCGGCTGCTGCGCGACGACGCGGCCGAGGCGGCGGTCTCCACCCATACGCCCAGCCAGGCCCCGACCATCCGCGCCCGGCTGTTCGCCGATCTCGCCGCCAGGGCGGGCGAAGACCGCCCGGCCCGTGGCCGCGCGCCGCTGATGCTGGCCCAGGAGGCGGCGGGTCTGCTCGACCTCGTCGCCGACGCCGTGGCGGGCGAGAGGGGAGACGGGCTGATCCACCAGCGCTTGGCCGCCGCCTGGGACCTCGATGCGGCCGGCGGCGACCTGGTGCGGCGGGCGCTGGTGCTGCTGGCCGACCATGAACTGAACGCCTCGACCTTCGCCGCCCGGGTGGCGGCCTCGACCGGCGCGTCGCTGGCGGCTTCGGCGCTGGCCGGACTTTCGGCGCTGTCGGGACCGCTGCATGGCGGCATGGCCGCCCGCGTCGAGACCTTGGCGCGCGAGGCGAAACGCGAAGGGGCCGAGGCCGCCGTCGCCGTCCGCCTCGACCAGGGCGCGCCGCTGCCGGGCTTCGGCCATCCACTCTATCCCGACGGCGACCCGCGCGCGGCGGCGCTGCTGGCGGCCTTCGAGCCTTCGCCCGACATGGCCGCGCTGCATGCGGCGGTGGTCGGGGCGACCGGCCAGGCGGCCAATATCGACTTTGCTCTGGTCGCCCTGGCCCGGACCCTGAAGCTGCCCGAAGACGCCCCCTTCGCCCTGTTCGCCGTCGGCCGCACGGCGGGCTGGCTGGCCCACGCCCTGGAGCAGTCGAAAACGGGGCGGCTGATCCGTCCCCGGGCGCGGTATGTGGGGCCGGAGGTCGGCTAGCGCCTATATCGAGGGATCCGCCGCGAGGAGACCGATCGCATGACCCTTCTCCAGACCCTGCTGATCGTCGTCGCGATCGTCGTCACGGGCGTCGCCTGCGTCTGGTGGCGACAGCGGTCCGAACGCCGCGCTCTGGAACGAGCGCTCTATCCCGAGGTCGTCGGATTGCAGCGGCAGGCGGCGCTGCTGGCCGGCGAGCTGGCGCGTCTCCACGCCGAGGGCCTGGGCTTGGCGCTGAACGAAGCGTTCTTCGCTCGCTGGCGATTGTCAGCGCCGTTGATCTATCCTGCCGCCGCGGGCCGTCTTGGCCGGCTGCCGGGCGGCGCCGTCGATCGGGTCGGCTATTTCCACGCCCAGCTGGCCGAGGCCCGCGCGCGTCTGAGCGAAGCCCGCGTCGCCGGCGGCGTGATCGCCTCGCCCTATCGGCTAGTCAGCAACCTGGTGCGGGCCTGCAACCACGTCGAGCCCTGGATCCAGGCCCTGGAGCCGCGTTTCGGCCGCCCCCTGTTCGACCGCGCCGACCTTTCGGCGGCAAACCGGCTGTTGGGGGTTCTGGAAGAGGCGGGCGACGAGCCGGTGGTCGACGCCTGGTGCTGGGCCGACATCGCGTCCGAACCGGATTAGCGCCCCGCCAGCGCGAACTTGGCGAACATGTCGGCGAAGGTCAGGCGGGTGTCGATGGTCGTATAGACCCGCATCGGCCGGCCGTTCGGGTTCGCCTCATACTGGGCCCGGGCGACGACGCGCGGCGTGGGGCGCACGACATAGGCGCTGGAGGCGCTGTCGGGCTCGAAAGACGACTGCAGGGCCGTCAGGGTGACCAGCGGGCTGTCGCCGAGGATGTAGGTCTCGCCCAGAGCGATCTTGGGCGTGGAGACCACGCGTTCCAGCTGGTCCAGAAGATAGGTCCCCAGCGTCCCGGCCGGCTTCAGGCCGGCGGTGAGCTCGGCGTGGCTGATCATCAGCTGGCGGTAGACGTTGCGCGGGACCTGCCAGATCTCGATGGCGGAGTCGTTGAAAACGGTCTGCACGGCCGCCAGGTCGATGGTGGCGTTGTATTCGGCGTCCTTGCGTGGCGGCACGCCGGGCAGCAGGTCGTCGTGCTCGTGGCCGCCGATCCAGACCAGCTTCAGGCGCGGCGCGATCTTCGGTTCCAGCCGCAGGGCTTCTGCAAGATCCGTCAGCCCGGCGCCCGCGCAATAGAACAGCAGCCTTTTATCCTCTCGCAGCGCCTCGGCGATGATCGCCCTGACGGCCGGGGTCGCCTCGGGCGGCGCGCCGGGAAGCGGAGCGGCGTTGCGGCCGGCGATCACCGGCGGCGTCCGGGAGAGCTTCATGCGCTCGTAGATCGCGCGCACCTGGGCCACGGCGTTGTTGGCCTGGGTGGTCGAGCCGTCGAGGAAGTCGTTCACATGGATGTGCGAGCCGACGATCAGCGGGATCTCCACCGACGGCGAGGCCAGGTGGTGGGCCAGCTGGAACAGGCCGTCCGGATCGCCGGAGAAGTCGTTGTCCAGGATCACCCGCAGGCGCGGTCGCGCTGTCAGCGCCGACGCCTCTCCGCCGAGCGCCGCCGCGCCGAGCAGGGCCGCGCCGCCGGCCATCAGTCCGCGCCGGGAGGGGGTGGTGGTCTTGTTCTGAAAGCTCACTGGACGATCCGGGACGCGAGGAGGGGCGCGGCCAGATCAGCAGTCCGTCGCGCTCGCGGCAAGCGCCGGAAACGACAAAGGGGAACGCTCGGGCCGGAGCGTTCCCCTCGTCGTGCGGCGGGCTGGGAGGCGCGCCGCCCGCCGTCGCCCCGGAAGAAGGCGACGGATCTCGTGGGCGAGCCGGCTTTACGCCCGCTCGTGCACGGCTTCCTCGGCCGCCAGCGGTTGCGGCAGGCGGTTGATCATTTCCTTCGGGCAGACCTGCCAGAAGAGGTCGCGGGTGCGGTCCCAATCGCGCAGCAGGCTCTCGGCGAAGGCCGAGTCCGTCTCGCGGGCGTGCTCGGCGATCAGCGAGCGCAGCACGCCTTCCCAATAGGGCGAGGCCAGGCGCTGCACGATGATGCTTTCGGGGTTGATGTTGGCCTGGAAGCGGTCGTGCTGGTCGAACACGAAGGCCATGCCGCCGGTCATGCCGGCCCCGAAGTTGCCGCCCGTCGGACCCAGGATCACCACCTGGCCGCCGGTCATGTATTCGCAGCCGTTGGTCCCGCAGCCCTCGACCACCGTGGTGGCGCCCGAATTGCGGACGGCGAAGCGCTCGCCGGCCTGGCCGGCCGCGAACAGCCGGCCCGCGGTGGCGCCGAACAGCACGGTGTTGCCCAGCAGGGTGTTGGTCTCCGGCGCCGCCAGGCCGCGCGGCGGCTTGATGACGATCGTCGCGCCCGACAGGCCCTTGCCGACATAGTCGTTGGCCTCGCCGGTCAGCTCGATGCGCAGGCCCTGCACCGCGAAGGCGCCCAGGCTCTGGCCGGCCGAGCCCTTGAGCTGGACGGTCAGGTGGCCGGCGGGCAGGCCCTTCATGCCGAACTTGCGGACGATGTGGCTCGAGGTGCGGGTGCCGATGGTGCGCGCCGTGCTGCGGACCGTGTAGGTCAGCTGCATCTTCTCGCCGCGCTCCAGCAGCGGAGCGGCGTCGCGGACGATCTGGGCGTCCAGCGTGTCCGGCACCGCGTTGCGGCCGACGACCGTGTTGTACGGCTTGTTGGCGCCGGGGTCGGCGCGAACCAGCAGCGGGTTCAGGTCGAGGTCGTCGAGGTGCTCGCCGCCGCGCGAAACCTGCGCCAGCAGGTCGGTGCGGCCGACGATCTCTTGCAGGCTCTTGAAGCCCAGGCCCGCCAGGATCTCGCGAACTTCCTCGGCCACGAAGGTGAAGAGGTTGACGACCTTGTCCGGCGTGCCGGTGAACTTGGCGCGCAGCTTCTCGTCCTGGGTGCACACGCCGACGGGGCAGGTGTTGGAGTGGCACTGGCGCACCATGATGCAGCCCATCGCCACCAGCGAGGCGGTGCCGATGCCGAACTCCTCGGCGCCCATCATGGCGGCGATGACGATGTCGCGGCCCGTGCGCATGCCGCCGTCGGCCCGCAGGACCACGGAGTGGCGCAGGTTGTTCAGCGTCAGCACCTGGTTGGCTTCCGACAGGCCCATCTCCCACGGACCGCCGGCGTACTTCACCGAGGTCTGGGGCGAGGCGCCCGTGCCGCCGACGCCGCCGGCGACCAGGATCACGTCCGCTTTCGCCTTGGCGACACCGGCGGCGATGGCGCCGATGCCGGTGGCCGCGACCAGCTTCACCGTGACCCGGGCGACCGGGTTGATCTGCTTCAGGTCGTAGATGAGCTGCGCCAGGTCCTCGATCGAATAGATGTCGTGGTGCGGCGGCGGGCTGATCAGCATCACGCCCGGCGTCGAGTGACGCAGGCGGGCGATCATCTCGGTGACCTTGAAGCCGGGCAGCTGCCCGCCTTCACCCGGCTTGGCGCCCTGGGCGACCTTGATCTCCAGTTCGACGCACTGGTTCAGATATTCGGCGGTGACGCCGAACCGGCCCGAAGCGACCTGCTTGATGGCGCTGTTGGGGTTGTCGCCGTTGGGCAGGGGCTTGTAGCGGGCGCTGTCCTCGCCGCCCTCGCCCGAGACCGACTTGGCCCCGATGCGGTTCATGGCGATGTTCAGCGCGCCGTGGGCCTCGGGGCTCAGGGCGCCCAGGCTCATGCCCGGGGTGACGAAACGCTTGCGGATCTCGTTGACGCTCTCGACGTCGTCGGTCGAGATCGGGTTGCGGTCCGAGCGCCAGTCCAGCAGGTCGCGCAGCTGGATCGGCTTCTGGGTGCGCAGGCCCGACGACCAGCGGCGATAGAGCTCGTAGTCGCCGGTGTCGCACGCCGTCTGCAGGGTGTGCATCAGGCGGGCTTCGAAGGCGTGGGCCTCGCCCGAGCGGCGCGACTTGTAGAGGCCGCCGACCGGCAGGGTGACGGCCGCGCTCTCCCAGGCCTTGCGGTGCAGCTCGACGGTCTTGGTCTCGATGCCCGCCAGGCCGATGCCCGAGATGCGCGAGGGCATGCCCGGGAAGAACTCGGCGGCCAGGGCGCGCGACAGGCCGACGGCTTCGAAGTTGTAGCCGCCGCGGTACGAGGAGATGACGCTGATGCCCATCTTGGAGATGATCTTCAGCAGGCCGCCCTCGATGGACGTCTTGAAGTTGATGCAGACGTCGCGCAGCGTCTTGTCGCCCACCAGGCCGCGCTCCAGGCGATCCTGGAAGCTTTCCTGGGCGAGGTAGGCGTTGACCGCCGTGGCGCCGACGCCGACCAGCACCGCGAAATAGTGCGTGTCGAGGCACTCGGCCGAGCGGACGATCAGCGAAACGTACGACCGCAGGCCCTTGCCGACCAGGTGGGCGTGCACGCCGCCGGTGGCCAGGATCATCGGCAGGCCGACGCGGGTCGCGTCGCTGGCCTCGTCGGTCAGGACGATGGCGCCGCAGCCGCGCAGCACGGCGTCCTCGGCCTCGGCGCGGATGCGATCGAGGTTGGCGCGCAGGGCGTCGCCCGCCCGGGCCTCTTCGGCCGGCAGCGGCATGGTGCAGTCGATGACCGCGACGTTCTTCTCACCCAGCAGCTCGTGGATGCGGATGTACATGCCGGTGGTCAGCACCGGGCTTTCCAGCACGTACACATCCGCTTGCGCGGCGTCCTGGGCCAGGATGTTGCCGAGGTTCTTGAAGCGGGTCTTCAGGCTCATGACGCCGGTCTCCCGCAGGGGGTCGATCGGCGGGTTGGTCACCTGGCTGAAGTTCTGGCGGAAGTAGTGCGACAGCGGACGGTACTTCTCCGACAGCACCGCCAGCGGGGTGTCGTCGCCCATCGAGCCGACGGCTTCCTTGCCGTCCTCGACCATGGGAGCCAGGATCATCTCCAGGTCTTCCAGGCTGAAGCCGGCGGCGGCCTGGCGACGGGTCAGCTCCTCACGGCCGAACTTGCGCGGCTCGGGACCGGGCGCGATCTCCTTTTCGAGATCGACCATGTTGCCCAGCCACTCGGTGTAGGGGTGGCGGCCGGCCAGTTCGTCGACGATCTCGTCCTCGCCGTAGAGCTTGCCCTCGGCCAGGTCGATGGCGATCATCCGGCCCGGCGCGATGGCCAGCTTGCGGGTGATGCGGCTTTCCTCGACGCCGCACATGCCGGCTTCCGAGCCCATGATCACCAGGCCGTCGTCGGTGTAGGCGACGCGCAGCGGGCGCAGGCCCGAGCGGTCCTTGCCGGCCACGACCCAGCGGCCGTCGGTGGCGCACAGGGCGGCCGGACCGTCCCACGGCTCCATCACGGCGTTGCAGTAGGAATAGAGCGCCTTGTGCTCTTCGCTCTGGTTCGGGTTCGAAGCCTCGGGCACCAGCAGGGCCTTGGCCATCGGCGCGTCGCGGCCGGCGCGGACCAGCACCTCGAAGGTGTTGTCCAGGCTGGCCGAGTCCGAACCGCCCGGCTGGATCACCGGCTTCACGTCGTCCCCGAACTCACCGAAGGCGTCGGCCGCCATCTTGATCTCGTGGGACTTCATCCAGTTGATGTTGCCCTTGATCGTGTTGATCTCGCCGTTGTGGGCGAGCATCCGGAAGGGCTGGGCCAGGCGCCACTGCGGGAAGGTGTTGGTCGAGTACCGCTGGTGGAAGATCGCCACGGCCGCGGCGAAGCGCTCGTCCTTCAGGTCCGGATAGAACTCGTCGATCGACTCGGCCAGGAACATGCCCTTGTAGATCAGCGAGCGGGCCGAGAACGAGCAGATGTAGAAGTCGCTGATGTTCTGGGCGTGCACGCGCTTTTCGATGCGCTTGCGGCACAGGAACAGGGCGCGCTCCAGGGCTTCGCCCTCGAGGCCGGCCGGCGGGGCCAGCATGATCTGCTCGATTTCCGGACGGGTGGCGTTGGCCTTCTCGCCGATCACCGAGGTGTCGACGGGCACCTGGCGCCAGCCATAGATGTAGAAGCCGAAACGCAGGGCTTCGGCCTCGACGATCGTGCGGCAGGCTTCCTGGGCGCCCAGGTCGGTGCGCGGCAGGAACACCTGGCCCACGCCGATGGGGCCGGGACGCAGGGCGTGGCCGGTGCGGCGCACCTGGTCGATGAAGAAGTCTTGCGGAACGCTGACCAGCACGCCGGCGCCGTCGCCGGTCTTGCCGTCGGCGTCCACCGCCCCGCGGTGCCACAGGGCCTTGAGGGCCTTGATCGCCAGTTCGACGACCTCGCGGCGCGGCTGGCCGTCGATGGCGCAGACCAGGCCGACGCCGCAGGCGTCGCGCTCGGTGGTCGGGTCGTAGGCGTGGCCGTCGATGAGGGCCTGGCGGTTCTTCAGATAGAGGTCGATCTGGCTCATGGTCTGATCTCTTTCCTCTTACTCAGCCGCGATCAGGGTCGCGGCCGCCTTGGCCTTCAGGTAGCGGTGCATGGCGGCGGCGGCGTCGCGGCCGTCCTTGATCGCCCACACCACCAGCGAGGCGCCGCGGACGATGTCGCCGGCGGCGAACACGCCGTCGAGATTGGTCATCTGGTGGCGCACGTCCGCCTTGACCGTGCCCCAGCGGGTGGTCTTCAGGTCGGGGGCGTCCCACAGTTCCGGCAGGTTCTCGGGCTCGAAGCCCAGGGCCTTGACCACCAGCTGGGCCGGACGGTCGAAGTCGCCGCCGGGGATCTCTTCGGGGCTGCGGCGGCCCGAGGCGTCCGGAGCGCCCAGGCGCATGCGGATGGCGCGCACGCCGGTCACGGCGTTCGCATCGCCCGACAGGGCGCGCGGGGCGGCCAGCCACTCGAAGGTGACGCCTTCTTCCTCGGCGTTGGCCACTTCCCGGAGGGAGCCGGGCATGTTGGCCTTGTCGCGGCGATAGAGGCAGGTGACCGAGGTCGCGCCCTGGCGGATGGCCGTGCGCACGCAGTCCATGGCGGTGTCGCCGCCGCCGACCACGACCACGTCCTTGCCTTCGGCATTGAGTTCGCCGCTGTCATAGGCCGGGACGTCGTCGCCCAGGGTCTTCTTGTTCGAGGCGATCAGGTAGTCGAGCGCGGGCACCACGCCCTTGTCGCCGCCGCCGGGCACGGTCAGGTCGCGCGCGGCGTAGACGCCGACGGCGATCAGCACCGCGTCATGCTCGGCGCGCAGGTCTTCCAGGCTGGCGTCCTTGCCGACCTCGAAGCCGAGCTTGAACACCACGCCGCCGTCGGCCAGGCGCTGGGTGCGGCGCTCGACGACGTCCTTTTCCAGCTTGAAGCCGGGGATGCCGTAGATCAGCAGGCCGCCGGCGCGGTCGTGACGGTCGTAGACGGTGACGGCGTAGCCTTCCTCGCGCAGCTTCTCGGCCGCGGCCAGGCCGGCCGGGCCGGCGCCGACGATACCGACCGACTGGCCGCGGTCGGCCTTGGCGGCCAGCGGCTTCACCCAGCCGTTCTCCCAGGCCTTGTCGGTCAGGTAGCGTTCGACCGAGCCGATCGTCACGGTGCCGTGACCCGACTGCTCTATGACGCAGTTGCCTTCGCAGAGGCGGTCCTGCGGGCAGATGCGGCCGCAGACTTCCGGCATGGAGTTGGTGGCCTGCGACAGGGCGTAGGCTTCCTCCAGCCGGCCTTCGGCGGTCATCCGCAGCCAGTCGGGGATGTTGTTGTGCAACGGGCAGTGGGTTTGGCAGTAGGGCACGCCGCATTGCGAGCAGCGCGAGGCCTGCTCGGTCGCTTTCGCGTCGATGAAGTCGGCGTAGATCTCGTGAAAGTCGCCGTTACGCTCTTCGGCCGCCCGCTTTTCAGGCGTGCGACGCGAGACGGTCGTGAATTTCAACATGCGCTCGGCCATGCGCTTCCCTCGCCCCCGATGCCGGGGAAAAATTTGCTTTCGAGGGCCTCATACGGACTCTCCCGGGCAATAAGAATGCGGTGGTCAAATCTTTGGACAAATATATCCGTGATGACGCCAGGGTCATTGCGATCGACTCGCATCTATGCCTTCAAATGGTCCACTTTATGGATAAACCCTTTCTTTACCGTGTCGGGCGCACGCCCGTTTCCACTCGCAAGAGCTTGTTTCACAAGGGAATGACATGCCGGATTGGCTGATCGCGATCGTGCTGGGCCTGATCGAGGGCCTGACGGAGTTCATTCCCGTCTCGTCGACCGGACACCTGCTGCTGGCGGCCAAGGCGATGATGCTGCCGGCGACGCCTTGGGACACCTTCGTCGTGCTGATCCAGCTGGGCGCCGTGCTGGCGGTGGTGGCGCTCTACTTCCAGCGCCTGTGGGGCGTGGTCGTGGGTCTGCCGACCAAGCCGGAAGCGCGGCGGTTCGCGCTCAGCGTCATCATCGGCTGCATCCCGGCCTTCGCCGCGGGCCTGGCCCTGCACGGCGTCATCAAGCACTTCTTCGAGAACCCGTTCCTGCCGCAGGTGATCTGCGTGTCGCTGATCATCGGCGGGATCCTGCTGCTGATCGTCGACAAGAAGGCCCCGCCGGCTCGCGAGCACGACGGCATGAAGCTGTCCCTGAAGACGGCCTTCTTCATCGGCCTGTTCCAGTGCCTGTCGCTGCTGCCGGGCGTGTCGCGCTCGGGCTCGACCATCGTCGGCTCGATGCTGCTGGGCGTCGAGCGCAAGGCCGCCGCCGAGTTCTCGTTCTTCATGGCCATCCCGATCATGGTCGGCGCCTTCGGCCTGGACCTGATCAAGAGCTACAAGGATATCGACGCCAGCCAGTTCGGCATCATCGGCATCGGCTTTGTCGTGTCGTTCCTGTCGGGCCTGGTGGTGGTGAAGTACATGATCGACTTCATCGGCAAGCGCGGCTTCGCGCCCTTCGCCTGGTGGCGCATCGTCGCCGGGATCGCCGGCCTGGCGTTCATCTACTTCCCGCGCTGACGTTTAAGTGGAGTGGCTTGGTGGATTGGACATATCTGGTAGCCGCAAGCGCGAGGATTGATTTTCTGTGGCCGCTCCTGATCCCGTAGCAATAAATCAAGCCCATGCAGCTTGGGCAGCGGTGGCGGCTGCCAAGGACGCGGTAGTGGTCGCGTGGTGTAGTGTGGTTGTAGCTGCCGTGGGAGCGGCAGTGAATGCCTTGGTCGTATGGGCAGCTTTTCGCGTTCAACGACAGCAGTCTAAAGATGATCGGCGCTTAGCTGACCATGCTGAGGCAAAAGATTTGCTGGGGGCTACCGTAGCAATACAAGAAACATACGCAACGCTCGTGGTTACATCAAGCGAAGCTGGGAGTGCCGCAAACGTTGACGCACTCAGATCTATAAAGCTGAGACTTGTGTGGGCAGAGCGCATTGTCGAGCATTATATTGCGCGACATCTATCCGATTATGTTCTCGTGCAAGATTTATTGAGGGTTCATTCTACGATCGAGGCGGTCGTTGGTCAGGTTGATCAAGCGATTTCGCTTATAGCGCCGGATGCACCCATTGAGCTTGCTAGGGGCGCTCTTCCCAACAAGCTCAATGGTGCCGCGGCAGCTCTGGCAGGAATTCACGAGCGAGCGACGGCGCGGCAGGCAAAATTGCGCGCCGTCGCCGAAATGCCGCCCGTCCCCATTTCGGATATGTTTTCAGCTACCAATGGCTGAGTAGATCAGAACGCGCCGGCCGGGGTCGGGGCGTACTGGCCGCCCTTGCGGTAGCGGTAGAGATAGGACGGAACCACGGCCTCGACGGCGGTAGGGACCACGCCGAGGTCGGCCAGGCCCTTGGCGCCCGGCGCGACGACGTTGTCGCCGGCCTTCAGCAGGGCCACCTGGTCGGTGGTCAGCGGCGGGGCCAGCGGCAGCAGCGAGGCCTGGATGTCGCCCAGCTTGCCCACGACGCCGGCCAGCGGCCAGGGCAGGGGCGCCAGCACGCGGGCGCGGCCGGTCTCGGTCAGCACGAACTCCAGCACCTCCTTGAAGCTGTAGACGGTCGGGCCGCCCAGCTCGAAGGTCTGGCCCGCCGCGCCCGGCGTGGCGATGATCTTGGCGATCGCGGCGGCGACGTCGCCGACGAACACCGGCTGGAACTTGGTCTGGCCGCCGCCGACCAGCGGCAGAGCGGGCGCCAGGGCGGCCAGCTGGCCGAACTTGTTGAAGAACTTGTCCTCGGGACCGAACACCACCGACGGACGCACGATCGTGGCGGTCGGGAAGGCGGCGCGGACGGCGGCTTCGCCCTCGGCCTTGGTGCGAGCGTACTTGCTGTCCGATTCGGCGTTGGCGCCGATGGCCGAGACCTGCACCAGACGCTTGACGCCGGCGGCGGCGGCCTGCTCGGCCACGATCTTGGCGCCCATGGCGTGCAGCGACTGGAACTGCTGGCGGCCGCTTTCCCAAAGCACGCCCACCAGGTTCACGGCCGCTTCGGCGCCGTCCAGCGCGCGGGCCACCGAGGCCTCGTTGCGCACATTGGCCTGGAAGACCTCGATCTGGCCGACATCGCCCAGCATGCGCATGCGATAGGCCAGATTGGGCTGACGCACGGCCACGCGTACGCGATAGCCCGCCTTGGCGAGGGCGCGCACCACCTGGCTTCCTACGAAGCCCGAGCCGCCGAACACCGTGACCAGACCCTGCATCTTCATTCCTCGTCGCTGCGATGAAGGGGGGATTAGACGAGCCTGGGGATGTTCGCAAGAAAAGTGAGAAATGCGATTGACGCCGTCAGAACCTTTGCATAAACGTCCGGCCCTCGCAGCGGCCCAACGGGTTGCGCCGCGGGCCCAGGTGGCGGAATTGGTAGACGCGCTGGCTTCAGGTGCCAGTGACCGAAAGGTCGTGGAGGTTCGAGTCCTCTCCTGGGCACCACCCCCTTACCAACCCTCGCAGATGCGAGGAGCGGGGTGGTTCCAAGCTTTCCATGCAATAGATATTCGGTTCATCTGGCGTGCATCGCCGGCGTCCCACTATAAGGCGTCGGAGCGGCGCCGTTCGCGACGACGCCGACGCGTGGAGACGAAAGACACTTGGCCAGCTTTGTTCATGAAGGCGACCTGCCCGACGGCGTGTTCGCCGGGGCGACGGCGATCGCCATCGATTCGGAAACCATGGGCCTGCGCCTCGGGCGCGATCCGCTGTGCGTGGTGCAGCTGTCGTCCGGCGACGGCGACGCCCACGTGGTGCGCCTGGACCGCTCGACCTATCACGCGCCGAACCTGAAGAAGCTGCTGACCGATCCGGCCGTGCTGAAGCTCTTCCACTTCGGCCGCTTCGACATCGCCATGTTCCTGCTGCATCTGGGCGTCATGACGGCGCCTGTGTACTGCACCAAGATCGCTTCCAAGCTCGCCCGCACCTATACCGACCGCCACGGCCTCAAGGACGTGACGCGCGAACTGATGGGCGTGGAGCTGTCCAAGGCCCAGCAGAGCTCGGACTGGGGCGCGGCCTCGCTGAGCCCCGAACAGGTGGCCTACGCCGCCTCGGACGTCCTGCACCTGCATGGCCTGCGTGAGCGTTTGAACACCATGCTGGTGCGCGAGGGCCGCATGGCGCTCGCTCAAGCCGCCTTCGACTATCTGCCCCACCGCGCCGCGCTCGACCTGGCCGGTTGGGAAGACGTCGACATCTTCGCGCACGCTTAAGGGAGACCCGGACGGTGTCGGACGTGGCGATGAGGAGCGGCTTCAAGCGCGATCTGCGGCGCTGGCGCCGGCGCTCGCGCCTGGTCCGGGCCGCGCGCGCGGCCCTGCCCGTCGCCATCCTGGCCCTGATCGGCTCGGCCGTGGGCCAGGTGGTCTGGCTGACGGTGACGGCCGCCGAACGCGCGCCGGAGAGGCCGCAGGCCCAGATCCGCATGCTCAACCCGCGCTTCTATGGCCAGTCGAGCGACGGGCGCGCCTTCCTGATCACCGCCCGCTCGGCGGTGCGTGACGACGCCGACCTCAAGCGCGTGCTGCTGGACGATCCGACCCTGACCCTGGGCATCGACGAGCCCAAGCCCAGCCGGGTGACGTCCAAGAGCGGCGTCTATCGCGAGGACAACCTCAAGCTCGTGCTGCGCGGCGACGTGCGCATGGACGACGGGGGCGGCTATCGCTTCGCGTCGGACGAGGCTTTCGTCGACACCAAGACCGGCGTGATCACCGGAGAATCCGTGCTGCAGGGCGAAGGCCCCACAGGACAGGTGAAATCCAACGCTTATTCCGTATATGACAAGGGCGACCGCGTCGTTTTCCGCGGTGGAGTCCGCACGCGCCTCGATCGCGTCGGCGAGGGAAACTAGAGGACGATGCGACAGATGAGGGCGAGTTCGATGAAACGAGCAATGGCGGCCGCTGGGCTCGCCGCGAGCCTCCTGGGCGGCCTGGCGGTCGGCCCGGCCATGGCGCAGAACAATTCCAGCGCGCCGGTCGACATCTCGGCCGACGAGCAAGAGACCATCACCAGCCAGTGCAAGACCATCTTCCGCGGCGCCGTCGAGGTGCTGCAGGAGACCTCGCGCCTGCGCGCCGCCAAGATGACCCTCTACAATCAGAAGAAGGCCAAGGGCGACGGCGGCAACGGTTGCGGCAACGTCGACCGCGTCGAGGCCGAGGGCGAGGTCTTCTACGTCACCCCCAAGCAGGTGGTGCGCGGCGACCGGGCGACCTACGACTATTCCTCCGACACCATCGTGGTGACCGGCAACGTGGTGGCCGTGCAGGGCCAGGACGTGGCGCGCGGTGACCGCATGGTGGTCAACACCAAGACCAACGACGTGCGCATGGAGTCCAGCGTCAAGGGCGCCGGCAAGAAGAACCGCGTGCGCGCCGTGGTCTATCCCAGCACGTCGGACGACTCCAAGAAGCCCGCCGCCAAGCCCTGAGGCCGTATAAATGCAGTTTCAAACCCTTGCGGGCGGCGCGACCGAAGATGGTCTCTATGTCGACGGCGTCGGCAAGACCTTCGGCGACCGGGCCGTGGTCAAGAACGTCTCCCTGCGCCTCAAGCGCGGCGAGGTCGTCGGCCTGCTGGGTCCCAACGGCGCCGGCAAGACCACCACCTTCTACATGGTCACCGGCCTGATCGCCGCCGACTACGGCTCGATCTATCTCGACGGCGAGGACATCACGGCCCAGCCGATGTTCCAGCGCGCCCGCCTCGGCGTCGGCTACCTGCCGCAGGAAGCCTCGATCTTCCGCGGCATGACGGTCGAGCAGAACGTCATGGCCGTGGTCGAGATGCGCGAGAAGAACGCGCGCAAGGCCCGCGAGACGGTCACCGGCATCCTGGAAGAGCTGCGGATCACCCATATCCGCAAGTCGCCGGCCGTCGCCCTGTCGGGCGGTGAGCGCCGCCGCGTGGAAATCGCCCGGGCCCTGGCCAGCGAGCCGTCGTTCATGCTGCTCGACGAGCCCTTCGCCGGCATCGACCCTCTGGCCATCTCCGACATCCGCGAGGTCGTGAACTACCTCAAGAACCGCGGCATCGGCATCCTGATCACCGACCACAACGTCCGCGAGACGCTGGACATGGTGGACCGGGCCTCGATTATCGCCGCCGGCGAGGTGCTCTTCGAGGGCTCGCCTAAGGAGATTGTCGACAATCCGGAAGTGCGCCGGGTTTACCTGGGCGACAGTTTCGCCGAGCGCGCTTAAGCCCTCGGACACGATTGAGGCGGGGCGACCTGCCGCATGGATCTCGAGAAAGGCCTTGTTCTGCAAGGCCTTTTTCTTTTTCCGAGGACGGATGGTCGCACTGGCCCGATATTTGCTGGCGTTCGCGCCCCGTTAACCAGACTGCCCTTTCAATGGCGATCGTAAGTTTCGTTCGATTTGCCAGGAGGGCGCGTTGGCGCTCAGCCCAAGACTCGACATCCGGCAGGGCCAGGGCCTTGTCATCACGCCGCAGCTGCAGCAGGCCATCAAGCTTCTGCAACTGTCGAACATCGAGCTCGACGCCTTCGTCGAGGCCGAGCTCGAGCGTAATCCGCTGCTGCAACGCGACGACAGCGAGCGCGAGGTCGAGCGCGACGGCGAGCCCGAACGGGCCGTCGAGAACCTGGGCATGGAAAACGTGTCGGACGCCGCGGCCAACCGCGAGCTGGACACCCCCGGCGACGACGTCTCCCCCGGCGAGCGCGCCACCGGCGACGGCGAAAGCTTCGGCGCCGAGCACGCCGGCGGCCAGATCGATTGGTCGCGCGCCGGCGGCGGCGGCAGCTTCGAGGGCGACGACAATTTCGAAGGCGCCCTGAACCGTCCCGAGACCCTTTCCGAGCATCTGAACGGCCAGCTGGTCCTGGCCGGCCTGTCGCCGGCCGACGAGGCCATCGCCGCCATCCTGATCGACGCCGTCGACGCCGCCGGCTACCTGCGCGCCGACCTCTGGGAGATCGCCGAGCGCCTGGGCTGCGAACTGGACCGGGTCGAGCGCGTGCTGAAGGTCGTCCAGGGCTTCGAGCCCAGCGGCGTGGCCGCCCGCGACGTGCGCGAGTGCCTGGAGCTGCAGCTGCGCGACGCCAACCGCTACGACCCGGCCATCGCCGCCCTGCTCGACAATCTCGACCTGCTGGCCCGCCGCGACCTCGTCGCGCTGCGCAGGATCTGCGGCGTCGACGACGAGGACCTGCGCGAGATGATCGCCGAGGTCCGCGGCCTCACGCCCCGTCCGGGCGCGGCCTTCCACAGCGATCCGCCCCAGACCCTGGTGCCCGACGTGCACGTGCGCGAAGGCCTGGGCGGCATGTGGCACGTGGAGCTGAACACCGACACCCTGCCGCGCGTGCTGGTCGACCAGCGCTACCACGCCCGCGTCTCCAAGGGCGCGCGCAGCGACCAGGAAAAGACCTTCGTCTCCGACAGTTTCGCCAGCGCCAACTGGCTGGTCAAAAGCCTCGACCAGCGGGCCAAGACCATCCTCAAGGTGGCCAGCGAGATCGTGCGCCAGCAGGACGGCTTCCTGGCCTACGGCGTCGAGCACCTGCGCCCGCTGAACCTCAAGACCGTCGCCGACGCCATCGGCATGCACGAGAGCACGGTCAGCCGGGTCACCTCCAACAAGTACGTCGCCACCCCGCGCGGGGTGTTCGAGCTGAAGTTCTTCTTCACCTCGGCCATCCAGTCGTCGGAAGGCGGCGAGGCCCACTCGGCCGCCAGCGTCCGCCACAAGATCAAGGGCCTGGTCGACGCCGAGCGGCGCGAGGCCGACGTCCATTCCGACGACCGCATCGTCGAGATCCTGAAGGCCGCCGGCGTCGACATCGCCCGCCGCACCGTGGCCAAGTATCGCGAGGCCATGCGCATCCCGTCGTCGGTGGAGCGCCGCCGGCTGATCAAGGAAGCCTGCTGAGCAGGTCCTCCGCCCCCTGCGACGCGACGCCGCACCCGGTTTCTCCCTGCCTGTGACGCTTTCGAGCAAGCGGTCCGGCCGCTTCCCGCGTTATAGGGATGGGTGAAACAGGACCGCGCATGAGCCAGGAGAAACTGTCCGACGTGATCGAGGGGTTCGGCGACGACCCCCGGCCCGTATTGACCGTCGGTCAGATGCTGGACGCTTTCGACAGCCGGGCCTTCGGGGCGACGCTGCTGGTGTTCGGCCTGCTCAACTGCCTGCCCCTGCCGCCGGGTTCGTCCACCCTGCTGTCGCTGCCGATCCTGCTGCTGGCGCCGCAGATCGCCCTGGGCGCCAACGCGCCGTGGCTGCCCGAGGGGCTGGCCGAAAAGCCGCTGAAGCGCGACGACCTCAGGGGCCTGTTCCGCAAGATCACGCCGGTCCTGCGCCGGCTGGAGGTGGTGACGCGGCCAAGGCTCGGCTTCCTGTTCGCGGCCGGCGGCGAGCGCCTGATCGGCGTGGTCTGCACCCTGCTGGCCCTGGTGCTGATCCTGCCCATCCCGCTGGGCAATCTGGCGCCTGGCGCGACCGTCGCCGTCCTGGCGCTCGCCCTGCTGCAGCGCGACGGCCTGCTGGCCCTTCTCGGCTATCTGATGGCGCTGGGCAGCACGGCCCTGCTTTTCGTCAGTGCAGGTGTCGTGACGGCCGCCGTCAAGAAGCTGATCGGGGTCTTTTCGGGACTCTTCTGAGGCCGTTTTGCTCCCGCTTGACACCGCCCCCAGACGGGCGCGTTGATAGGGCATGCAAGTCCAAATCTCCGGCAAGCATGTCGACGTTGGTGAGGCTCTGCGAGCGCGAGTCGCCGACGAAATCACCCTGAGCATCGGTAAGTATTTCGACCGCGGCGGTGACGCCGACGTCGTGATCAGCAAGGAGGGTTACGCCTTCCGCGTCGATTGCTCGGTCAAGCTGGCTTCGGGTCAGCAGCTTCTGAGCCACGGCTCCGGCGGCGACGCCCACATGGCGTTCGACCAGGCCCTGGCCAAGATCGAGACGCGCATAAGGCGGTACAAGCAGCGGCTGAAGAGCCACTCGATCGCCGCCACCGCCAAGCAGGCCGAGAACGCGGCCTTCTACGTGCTGCGCGCGCCCGACGGCGAGGACAGCGGCGACCAGGAAGATTGGGCTACGGAGGAAGCCCACCCCGCCGGCGCGCCCTCGGCCATGGTCATCGCCGAAACCCAGGCCGCCCTCAAGACGATGACCGTTTCGATGGCTGTCATGGAACTGGACTTGACCGAGTCCCAGGCAATCGTGTTTAGGAACGCCGCCCATGGCGGATTGTCGGTGGTCTACCGCCGGCCGGACGGAAATATCGGCTGGATCGACCCCGAGCGCACCAAGCCGCTGAACGGAAACGGCTCGACCCTGAGCTAGCTGGAGCCTAAGCGGTCCCGGCGCGTTTCCGGGACCGCGGCGGCCGTGTTTCGGCGGCCGGCATAGAGCGAGCTAGTTGAAGTCCATGATGATCGGCGATCTTCTTGACCAGGGGGCTGTGACCCTCCGCGTCAGCGCCAAGGACAAGCGCCAGGTGCTCGGCGTCATCGCCGATGTCGCCGGCCGCGTGCTGGGCGTCGATTCCGACCTCGCGCTGGACGGCCTGATCGAGCGCGAAGCCGCCGGCTCCACCGGCGTGGGCCAGGGCGTGGCCCTGCCGCACGCCCGCGTGCCGGGCCTGGACCGCGTCCGCGCCGTCTTCGTCCGCCTGGAAACCCCGGTCGCCTTCGACGCGCTCGACGACAAGCCGGTCGATCTGTTCCTGGCCCTGTTCGCCCCGCCCGAGGCCAACACCCAGCACCTGCGGGCCCTGGCCCGCGTCTCGCGCATGCTGCGCCAGCCCGACCTGCGCGAGCAGCTGCGTCAGGCCCGCTCGGCCGACGCCGTGCACGTGCTGCTGGCCCGCGAGACCGCGACCCCGACGGCGGCTTAGCCTCCTTCTCCCCTTGCGGGAGAAGGTGTCGGCGTTAGCCGACGGATGAGGGGTCTCTCAAAAATCACACGCCGCGCCCAGCCTGTCAGCCGTCGCGGCTGAGAGGACTTTCGACCCCTCACCCGACCCTGCTCCGCAGGGCCACCCTCTCCCGCAAGGGGAGAGGGGATCATCTGGCGAATATGCTCCGCGTCAGGCACGAGAACACCAGCCGGCCGGCCTCGTCGAGCAGGTCCTGCTGGGCGATGATGATGCCCTTGCCCTCGCCGACCGGGTCCTTGCCCATCACCGTCATGCGGCCGCGCAGCAACTCGCCCACCGGCGGGTTGCGCAGCCAGCGCAGGGCGTCGACGCCCACCCGCTTGGTCTGCGGCCAGTCCGCGGTGGCCTCGCTGTCGAGCCGCGTCCAGATGGCGAAGACCATGGCGTCGGGCGCGCCCAGCGACGGGTCCCAGCCGGGCTGGAAGGCGGCGATGAACGTGGCCAGGGCCCGCTCGTCCACCACCGTCGTTCCCAGGGTCACGACCTGGCCGATCTCGATGTCGTCGAAGGAAGCGGGCATGAATTCCCCTGGTTCGAAGCGGTCCCCGACCTGACCACGGCGGCTTGACGGTTGTCGAGAGCGCGCGCACGGGCCATGTGTCTTCGCGAGTTTTCTTTGCAAGGTCGCCGATGCTGTTGCGCCGTCTGTTCGCCGCCGTCCTGGCTCCCGTGGCCCTGTTCGCCGCCGCAGCGGGGCCCGCCCGCGCCGACGTGGTCAAGACCGGCCACCTGGAGGTCGAGCTGGTTTCCCAGGAAGCCGCGGCCGTGCCCGGCTCGACGGTGTTCGTGGCCCTGCGCCAGAAGATCCAGACCCACTGGCACACCTACTGGCGCAATCCCGGCGACGCCGGCGACGCCACCAAGATCGTCTGGACCCTGCCGGCCGGCTGGACCGCCGGCGACATCGTCTGGCCGACCCCGGAACGGGTGCGGGTCGGGCCGCTTCAGGACTACGCCTATAACGGCGAGGTGCTGCTTCCCGTGCCGATCACCGTGCCGGCCACGGCCAAGCCGGGGCAGACCGTCACCCTCAAGGCGGCCGCCGCCTTCCTGGTCTGCGAGGAGATCTGCGTTCCCGAGGACGCGGTGGTCACCCTGACCCTGCCGGTGGTCGCGGGCCCGGCCAAGCCCGATCCCAAGTGGGGCGAGACGGTCGCGACCGTGCTGGCCAAGGCCCCCAAGCCGGCCGGCCTCAAGGCCGTGTGGGCCCGCGACGGCGACAAGGTGAAGCTGTCGGTCACTGGCGCGGCCCTGAAGGGCGGCGACTTCGCCGACGCCTACTTCTTTCCTTACTCCGGCCAGGTCATCGATCACGCCCCGCCCCAGGCCATCGAGCGCGGGCCCGAGGGGCTGACCCTGACCCTGACGCCTGGCTTCGCCTTCGGCCCCGAGGCCACCGAGCCGGTCAAGGAACTGGTCGGCGTCGTGGCCACCAAGGGCGGCGCCTACGAAGTCACTGCCGCCGAGGGCGCACCGCTTCCGGGCTCTGTAGGGCTAGGCTCGCTTCCCGCGGCCGGCGCCGGCGCGACCGGCGGTTCCTCGTCGTCGGACGGCGGCGCGGCCGCCTCCGGCCTCGCGGGCGGCCTGCCGGTCGCCCTGCTGTTCGCCTTTCTCGGCGGCCTGATCCTCAACCTGATGCCCTGCGTCTTCCCGGTGCTGTCGATGAAGGCCGCCAGCCTGGCCGCCCACGCCCACGACGCCGGCAAGACCCGCGTGCAGGGCCTGGCCTTCCTGGTCGGCGTGGTGGCGACCTTCCTGGCGCTGGCCGGCCTGCTGATCGCCGTCCGCGCCGGCGGCGAGGCGGTCGGCTGGGGCTTCCAGCTGCAATCGCCGGCCGTGGTGGCGGTGCTGTCGCTGCTGATGCTGCTGGTCGCCCTGAACCTTTCGGGCGTGTTCGAGGTCGGCGCCGCCGCGCAAGGGGCGGCCGGCCGCGTCTCGGGCGGTTCGGGCCTGGCCGGGGCCTTCCTGACCGGGGCCCTGGCGGTGATCGTCGCCGCGCCCTGCACCGCGCCGTTCATGGCCGGCGCGCTCGGCTTCGCCTTGACCCAGCCGCCGGCCTTCGCCCTGCTGGTGTTCCTGGCCCTGGCGCTCGGTTTCGCCGCGCCGTTCGTCATCCTGGCCTTCGTTCCGGGCCTGCTGCGCAAGCTGCCCCGGCCCGGTCCGTGGATGGACGTGCTCAAGCACGCCCTGGCCTTCCCGATGTACGGCGCGGCCGCCTGGCTGGTCTGGGTGTTCAGCCAGCAGGCCGGCGGGATCGCCCTGGCCCTGCTGCTGGCGGCCGCCGTGCTGGTCGCCTTCGCCGCCTGGGCCTACGGCCTGGGCGAGACGCGCCGGTTCGCCGGCAAGACCCCGCTGGTCGCCTTCGGCTTCGCCCTGGCCGGCCTCGCCGGCGGGATCGCCCTGACCGTCGGCGCCCTGCAGGTCCCGGCCCCGGCCGCCGTCTCCGATCCGCAGACAGCCGAGGCCGCCGGCCCGGGCCTCTCGTCGGAGCCCTGGAGCCCTGAGCGCGTCGCCGCCCTTCAGGCCGAGGGCAAGGTGGTGATGGTCGACTTCACCGCCGACTGGTGCGTGACCTGCAAGGTCAACGAGCGGACCGCTCTGTCGGGCGCGCGGCTGGCCGACGCCTTCAAGGCTTCGAACGCCGTCCTGCTGAAGGCCGACTGGACCAAGCGCGACGCCACGATCGCCAAGGCCCTGGCCGAGC
This sequence comes from Caulobacter sp. GW821-FHT10A10, assembly GCF_059415745.1. Taxonomy (NCBI): domain Bacteria; kingdom Pseudomonadati; phylum Pseudomonadota; class Alphaproteobacteria; order Caulobacterales; family Caulobacteraceae; genus Caulobacter; species Caulobacter sp. GW821-FHT10A10. Next base: position 385,793 of record NZ_JBWKNV010000002.1, read on the forward strand.
AGGGCCGCGCCGGCGTGCCGCTCTATCTGGTCTATCCCAAGGGCGGCGGCGCGCCCGCCATCCTGCCCCAGCTGCTGACCGAGGGCCTTGTCATCGAAGCGGTGGAGAAGGCGGCCAAGGGCTGAGCAGCCGCGCTCGCCTTCGGGCGGGCGTTGCGGTTTGAGGTTGCGCCGTCGGGAATGCGCGCAATCATCACCGCATGAGCCTGCACGCCTACCTGCTGTTCTCGCGGCCAGCGTCGTCCTGGTGCTCGTGCCCGGACCGGACATGGCCTACATGCTGACCCGCACCCTGGCTCAGGGGCGAAGGGCCGGCGCCATGGCCGCACTGGGGATCAACGCCGGCGCCTATGTGCATCTGGCGGCTGCCGTGGCGGGCCTGTCGGCCCTGCTGCTGGCCTCGGCGACGGCCTTCGAGATCGTCAAATGGGCGGGCGCGGCCTATCTCGTCTATCTGGGCGTCCGCGCCCTGCTCAGCCGGACGGCGGCCAGCGAACTGGCTGACGGCGAGATGCGCGGGGCCGGTCTGGGCGCGATCTTCTGGCAGGGTTTCTGGAGCGACGTGCTCAATCCGAAGGTGGCGGTGTTCTACGTCGCCCTGCTGCCGCAGTTCGTGGAGCCGGCGGCCGGTCACGTGACCGCGCAGCTGATCCTGCTGGGCGTTACGGCGAACATGACGGCGATCATCATCAATCTCGTGTTGATCGCTCTGGCCGCGCGCCTGACGACGAGCCTGCGCCGCAACGCCAGGGTCGCGCTCTGGCTCCAGCGGGCCATGGGCGCGCTGTTCGTCGGCCTGGGCCTGCGGCTGGCGGCGGCGAAGGCCTGAGCGCGCAACCTGTCAGAAGCTTCATTTGTCACCTTTCGCCACGTCGCTACCGTGCGGCGCGCACCCCAGGGGCGGAGGGCGAGATGCGGGCTTGGACGGTCTTTGGGGCGGCTTTCGGGGCGTTTCTGGCGTTGACGGGGCCTGCGGCGGCCGCGCCTCAGACCTGGCTGATGTCCGTCGATCGATGGGGCAACGCCGAGCATGCGGTGCTGACGCTGGACGCCAAGGGTGACGCGCTCTCGGGCGCGGTCGACGACTGGACCCTGACGGGCAACCGGCGGGGCGACAAGCTCAGCTTCGTCGCCATCGACAGCCACGGCGTGCCGCACCGCTATGAGGCCACGCAGCGCGACGGCGTCCTGACCGGCTGGGCCGACTATCCCGACACCAGCAACAAGGCGCGAGCGCGCCACGCCTTCACCGCCCTGCGGCTGGAGATCCCCACGGGGCCGCTGGGGCGGGTGACCTATTCGCCCGCCAGCTTCTCCAACACCTTCACCGCCGACCTGCCGCCGGCCCTTGTGATCCGGCCTGGCGACGTGGTGGCGACCCGCACGATCGATTCCGGCGGCGTCGACGAGCAGGGCAAGGTCGCGGCGCTCTATGGCAATCCCCAGACCGGGCCGTTCTTCGTCGCCGGGGCCAAGGCCGGCGACGTGCTGGCGGTCCACATCCGCAAGCTGACGCTCAATCGCGACTATGCCGACAGCCTGGACGGGGTGGCCGGCCGGGCCATGTCGCTGGGCCTGGCCGCGCGCTCGGCGGGGCTGGGCAAGCCGGTCCGCTGGCGGCTGGACCGCGCGGCCGGGCTGGCGAGGCTGGAGGATCCGCCCGCGCGGCTCAAGGACTATGCCGTCCCCGTCCGGCCGATGCTGGGCGGGCTGGGCGTGGCGCCGGACTTCGGTTTCCCGCCGCAGTCGGCGGGCGACAGCGGCCGCTGGGGCGGCAACATGGACTTCAACGGGATCGGCGAGGGGGCCACCGTCTACCTGCCGGTGTTCCAGCCCGGGGCCATGCTGTTCCTCGGCGACGGCCACGCCCTGCAAGGCGACGGCGAGACCACCCAGTGGGCGCTGGAGACCTCGCTGGACGTCGAGTTCAGCGTCGAGCTGTTGCCGGCCCGGCCGCTGGCCGCGCCGCGCATCGAGACCGCCGATCGGATCACCGTGCTGGGCCAGGCTTCGTCGCTGGACGAGGCGGCGCGCGCGGCGACGGGGGCGATGATCCAGTGGCTGGAGCAGGATTATGGCCTGACCCCCTCCGAGGCCTCGCTGATCCTCGGCGGCGCAGCCGAGTACCGGGTGGCGACCCTGGCCGGCCGCAACGCCGGCTTGGCGCTCAGCCTCGACAAGGCCCGCCTGCGCGGGCTCGCCAAGAAGCCCTAGCGACCGCGCACGGCCTGGCGGATCACCCGCGTGGCGCGCAGCCAGCCCACCAGCAAGTTCGCGGCGTAGACCGCGGCGAGCAGGTAGGCGCCGTGCTGGGTGACGTCCTCCTCGCCCGGCCCAGCCTTGAAGGAAATGAAGGCGAAGAACACGGCGAACAGCGCGCAGGCCAGCAGCAGGTGCAGGCAGTTCAGCTGATAGCGCAGCACCCGCCCATCCAGGCCGTGCTCGGTCCAGAACCGGCCTTCGTTGTAGATCTGCAGGGCCTTCCAACTGCGCCGAAACGACGAGAACGGCGTCTTGAAGGTCACGACATTGGCCTCGACGCGCCGGGGCGGCTTGTTCTGCTGCTCGAGCAGGGTCGCCACGCGGTCGAGCACGCCCCCGTAGGAAGCCGTCGGGTCCAGCGGGATCGAGCCCTTCAGGGTCCACAGGAAGTCGAGCATGGCCTAGCCGTACGACCGGCGCTCAAGCTCGGCAATGGCGGAAAGAGCGCGGCCTTGTCCCCTCGCGCGTCCTGTGTGAGTTTCAACCCATGGACGATCTCATCCGCAACCTTCGGGGGCGCGTCGGAGCGCTCGTGGCGATCGGCGTCGCCTTCGCGCTGGCCGCCGCCTGGCCGCTGACAACCGGGCGGGCGCCGAACCCGGCGCTGCTGATCATGGCCGTGCTGCTGCTCGGCCTCGCCGCGATGGTCCGGTTCCGGCCTCGCCGCTAGCGGTCGCTACTTCTTCTTGTCGCCGCCCCAGGGCAGGCGCGCCTTCACGTCGTCGATCGGCGTGCGCGTGGTCGTCACCGGCGGCGGCGCGGCGATCACCGGCCGGGGCAGGGGATAGGCCCGCCAGCCGGTCTGGATCAGCGCCTCGAAGCCCTGGCAGCGCGGCATGATCCGTACCGCGCCGGTCTTGGGCCGGGCGAAGGGCGGCGGCTGGCGCACGTCCTGGCGGCGCGGGTCGATGAACACCCAGTCGCCGGGCAGGGCGTAACCGCGCTCGCCCCCGGTCTTGACGGCCTGGTAGGCGAGGTTGGCCTGGAACGGCTTGACCCCGTACTTCAGCATGGCGCGCAGGAAGATGGCGTCGGCCTCGGCCCGCTTGCCCGGCTCGCCCACGGCATAGAGCCAGTCGTGGACGATGGCGGCGCGCGCCGTCGGCCCCTGCGGGTCGATGAAGCCCTGGCCATACCAGGGCACGCTGGCGAAGTCGGTGACGTACCAGCGCGGCACGACGATCACCTTGCCGGTCTCGACGTCGCAATAGGGGAACTCGGCCTCCAGGGTGAAGAGCTTGCGCCCCTCCTTGGCCTGGTTGAACAGCATGATCGGCTGCGGCGTCAGCGAGCTGGGCGGGGTCGGCGCCACCACCGGCACGAAGACGGTAGTCTCCTTGGTCGTCGTGCAGGCGGCCAGGGTCAGGCCAGCAGCGAGGGCGGCGACGAGGGAAAGCTTGGAGCGGAGCGTCATGATCGTGGCGTTCGGGGAGAAACGGGGCGAGCGATGCCGTCTTCTGGCGGCCGAAATGCGGCGGATCAAGCGGTCATGGGCAAGCTTGGCCGTCCGCGACAAAAGATTGCGCGTCCGGTGCGCTGTTCCACCGCAGGGCGATCCGTGAGAATGTCTCGCAACGCCGACTGTCGCCCCCTCGGAGGTTCCCCATGATCACCCGTCGCCTGATCGTCGCCAGCGCCCCGCTGGTCGTGCTCGCCCCAGTTTCGCGCTCGCCGCGCCGGCCCCGGGCTTCACCGCCAAGGACATCGACGGCAAGACCCGCTCGCTGGCCGAGTTCAAGGGCAAGACCGTCGTGCTCGAATGGGTCAACGAGGGCTGCCCCTATGTGAAGAAGCACTACTCCGGGAACATGCAGGGCCTGCAGCAGGCCGCCACGGCCGACGGCGTGGTCTGGCTCAGCGTCGCCTCCTCGGCCCCCGGCAAGCAGGGCTATTTCGCCGACGGCGGCCAAGCCAAGGCCTGGATGAGCGCCAAGGGCGCCAAGCCGACCACCCTGCTGCTCGACTCCGACGGCGTGATCGCCACCGCCTACAAGGCCAAGACCACCCCGCACATGTTCGTCATCGATCCGGCCGGCCAGGTCGTCTACCAGGGCGCCATCGACGACAAGCCCAGCAACAAGCCCGAGGACATCGCCGGCGCCAAGAACTACGTCGCCGCCGCGCTGGCCGACCTCAAGGCCGGCCGCAAGGTGGCCGTGCCGGCGAGCCAGCCGTACGGGTGTGCGGTGAAGTACAAGGACGCGTAGGGGAAACCTCTCGCGCGCCCCTTCCTCGTCATCCCGGCCGAAGCGTAGCGAAGAGCCGGGACCCAGGGGGCTGGGCGCCGCGTCCAGGCTGGGCGCTCGCGCGGCGGCCGGCGTAGTGCGGCGGCCCCTGGGTCCCGGATAAGCGCTGCGCGCTTTCCGGGATGACGGGCTTGGTAGGGTAGAGGGAAAGCTCAAGCCGCCGGCTGCGGGGGCGCCGTGATGACCTCGACGTTGTCATTCAGCAGATAGACCATGTCGCGCAGGGCCAGGTCCTGCTCCTTGACGGTCTTGGCGGCCGACATGGCGGCGAGCTTTTCGGGCAGGTCCTGGCTGATGCCGCGCAGGATGCACTTGAGGTCATCGACCGCGCCGCGCTCCTTCAGGGTGACGTGGCCCTTCATGTCTAGCGCCGACAGCGCCTCGATCTCGGCCTTGAAGGCGGTGAAGCCGGAGAGCGGCATGGCCGCGGCCGTCGCGTCCTTGGGCAAGGCCTGACGATAGGCCTCGGTCTGGCCCTTCAGTGCGCCGGCCCGTTTGACGATGTCGGCGAACAGCGGCTCGCCCGCCACCGAAGCCGGGGCCTGGCCCGGCTGCACCACGGCCGGAGCCTGGTCGACAGGCGCCGCCGAACCGGTCGAAGCCAGCCACAACATGGCGGAAAAGGCGATCGCGTCGCAGGACATCATGCGCTCCAGGCGAAAAACGTCATTGGTCTTCATGACGCCGAGACTGACCTTTGGTAAGCCCGCGTCCGTAAACACCGTTTTACCATCATAGGAGACGCTAGTGTCCGATCTCGACGCCGCCTGGACCCGCCTGGAAACCGCCGCCAAGGCCGCCGGGGAGAAGCGCATCGTCGAGTTCTTCGACGCCGAGCCCCAACGCCTCGAGACCCTGACCCTCGACGTCGCCGGCCTGCATCTGGACCTCTCCAAGCAGGCCTGGGACGAAGCCGGCCTGGAAGCCGCGCTCGACCTGGCCCACGCCGCCGACGTCGAAGGCGCCCGCGCCCGCATGCTGGGCGGCGAGGCGATCAACAGTTCCGAAGGCCGCGCCGTGCTGCACGTCGCCCTGCGCGCTAAGGCCGACGCCGATATCAAGGCGCAGGGCGTCTCGGTGATGGCCGACGTCGAGGCTGTCCGGACCCGGATGAAGGCCTTCGCCGAGGCCGTCCGTTCGGGCGCGATCAAGGGCGCGACCGGCAAGCCGTTCAAGGCGATCCTGCACATCGGCATCGGCGGCAGCGACCTGGGTCCCCGCCTGCTGTGGGACGCCCTCCGTCCGGTAAAGCCCGAGATCGACCTGCGCTTCGTGGCCAATGTCGACGGCGCCGAGTTCCTGCTGACCACGGCCGACCTCGATCCGGAAGAAACCCTGGTCGTGGTGGTCTCCAAGACCTTCACCACCCAGGAGACCATGTCCAACGCCGCCGCCGCCCGCGCCTGGTTGGTCGCGGCCGTGGGCGAGCAGGGCGCCAACGCCCACCTGGCCGCCGTGTCGACCGCGCTGGACAAGACCTCGGCCTTCGGCGTGGCGGACGAGCGGGTGTTCGGCTTCTGGGACTGGGTCGGCGGCCGCTATTCGCTGTGGTCGGCGGTCAGCCTGTCGGTGGCCGTCGCCGCCGGCTGGGACGTGTTCCAGGGCTTCCTCGACGGCGCGGCCGAGATGGACGCCCACTTCGCTTCGGCGCCGCTGGAAAAGAACGCCCCGGTGCTGGTGGCCCTGGCCCAGATCTTCAACCGCAACGGCCTGGACCGTCGCGCCCGCTCGGTCGTTCCGTACTCGCACCGCCTGCGTCGCCTGGCCTCGTTCCTCCAGCAGCTGGAGATGGAGAGCAACGGCAAGTCGGTCGGCCCGAACGGCCAGCCGGCCGCGCGCGGCACCGCCACCGTGGTGTTCGGCGACGAGGGCACCAACGTCCAGCACGCCTATTTCCAGTGCATGCACCAGGGGACCGACATCACCCCGATGGAGCTGATCGGGCTGGCCAAGTCGGACGAAGGGCCGGCCGGCATGCACGAGAAGCTGCTGTCGAACCTGCTGGCTCAGGCCGAAGCCTTCATGGTCGGCCGCACGACGGAAGACGTGGTCGCCGAGCTGCAGGCCAAGGGCGTCTCGGAAGCCGAGATCGCGACCCTGGCGCCCCAGCGCACCTTCGCCGGCAACCGTCCGTCGACCCTGGTGCTGCTGGATCGCCTGACGCCGCAGACCTTCGGCGCCCTGATCGCCCTCTATGAACACAAGACCTTCGTCGAGGGCGTGATCTGGGGGATCAACAGCTTCGACCAGTGGGGCGTGGAGCTTGGCAAGGTGATGGCGGGCCGCATCCTGCCGGAACTGGAAGCCGGCGCCGTGGGCGACCACGACGCCTCGACCAGCGCCCTGATCCAGCGCCTGAAGAAGTAGAAGCCTGGGGCGGGGCGACATTCACGAGTTCGAGCCGATTTTTCATCGAGCCTCCCCGCGAAGGCGGGGATCCAAGCCGAGTCCGTAGGGTATCCGCAGCCTCGCCTCCTCCTGAACGTCAGCTTGGGTCCCCGCCTTCGCGGGGAAAACGGGTTGGGGACGCAGACACCGACCGTCGATCCGCCCTCAGCCCTTCCAGTCGACCACGGTCAGCGAATAGGCCGGCAGCGTCAGCGCGCCGGCCGACGTCGTGAACCGCCGGGGCGGCAGCGAGCGCGCGGGCCGGCTTTTCGGCCCCGCGTCGCGCCAGGCGTATTGCGCAGGCCCGAACTGGACGACGTCCAGCGGTCCCATGACCGGCCGCCGGCCCTGGTCGGTCAGCAGATCCAGCGCGATCCGCCGCGCGTGGCCCTTGTCGCGATTGGCCAGCATCACCGCCCAGCGCCCGTCCGGTCGGCGCAGAGCGTAGGCGGTGACCAGCGGCCGGCCCTTGGCGTCGAGCGCCGCTCCGCTCGCCGGCCACACCTCGTGCGTCCCGCCGCCGGCTGCGGCCCAGTCGTGCGTCATCATCCGGGCGGCCCAGTAGGCCGGCATCGGCCAGCGGGCCTGGCCCTTCGCGTCAGCCTGCCACAGCATCATGTTGCCGTAGCCGGCGCAGGCCAGGTGCTGGTTGATCGGCACGTTGGGGCCGTAGCCGAACAGATAGGCGGCGTCCCCGCCCAAGGTCAGGAATTGGCCGACGATGTCGGCGTTCAGCAGGGCGCTGGGCATCTGGGCCATCGCCCGGCCCGAATAGGCCGAGAAGCCGTACTCGCTGATCACCCAGGGGATGTCGGCCGGGATCTCGTCGTCGGCGAAGCGCTGGAACAGGGCCGCGTTCAGCGTGGTCTGCTCGCGCAGCTTGTCCTCGATGTCGCCGCACAGGTCGTCGAACGGGTAGCGCTCGTAGGAGAAGAAGCCGAGGCGCCCGATCTCGCCGCGTTGGCGCAGATAACGCATCAGCCGCCGGGTCCAGGAGTGGTCGGGATCCTCGTCCAGCCAGGTGTCGGCGACGCCGCTCTGCAGGCTGGGGCCGCCGAAGACCAGGGACGGATCGATCGCGCCCAGGGCCTTGGCGAAAGCCAGATAGAGCGCGCCGTAGCTCTCGGCGTCCACATACTGGCCGTCGGGCTCCTCGCCCAGCTCGACCTGGGTCACCGGATGGCCGCGACGACGCAGGTAGCGGATCAGGGCCGCGCCGTTCTCGGGGGTGTCGTAGAGCACGCCGACCGGGACCATCATCGGCCGGCCGTTCGTCAGGCCGCTGGCGTAGACCAGGTCGATCCCCGGCTGCTCCAGGTCGCGGTCCTGGTCGATCGCCCGGTGCCAGGGATCGGTCGACGACACCTGGGCGTAGGTCTGTCCGCGTCCGGAGCGGGCGTGGCGCACGCGGTCGACGAAGGCCCCCTTGGGGTCGATCGTCCCGAACCCGACCTCGCGGATGGCGTAGCCAAGGCCGTCTCGCACGTCGGCCGAGCCGGTCGGCGCGGTCCCCGAAGATGAAGTCATCAGTATGCGAACGAACCGAGCTTCGACGGGCTTTGCGAACCGCAGCAGCACCTCGCCGCCCTGACCGTCGGTGATCGCTCCGCCCGGGAAGTCCACCCAGCGGCCGACGGGGTCGTATTCATCGACCCCCACCCAGTGCTGCACCCGATAGGCGACGGCGTAAGGCGTTCCCCAGCGGACGCGCGCGGCTGAGACCGGTCCGTCGGCGCCGAGGTCGAACTTGGCCCATTCGGCCAGGGCCGGCGCGCCGGTGTAGCGCGGGTCGAGATACGGGTTCGACTTCCAGAAGCTCTCCGGATCGCCGTCGTCGAGCCGCGAGAAGCCGCTGTTGTTGGCGTTGTCGACGCTGTCGCCACGCCGGGGCAGGGCGTAGCCGTGGCTCAGGCGGATCGGCGCTCCGGGCTGGTCGCTGGAGGTCCAGTAGCCCTGGCTATGGGCGCCGTCGCTCCAGCTTCCGCGTGGGTTCCAATGCCAGGCCTCGATCCCCAGTTCGGTGCGCAGGCGATAGGTGATCGGCTTCAGGCCGCCCTGGCGCATGCGCGCGACGTTGTGGGGCGTGTAGAGCGGTGCGACCTCGCCGCGGCCCATGCCGTCCAGCCCCGCCCCGAGGGCGGCGGCCGGATCGATGCGGTTGGCGGGACGCCCGGCCGTCAGGTCGATGGTCACCGTGTCGACCGCTGGGCTCGCCGCATGACCCTGCGAGGCGGCGAGCCCAGCGCAGGCGATCAGCAGGGCGAGAACCGGGCGACGCATGGACGACCTCCGTCGGGAGGATCGGCCTTTGGCCCGGCCCCGCGCCGCCGTCAACGCTCCTAGAAGGTCTTGCGCACCCGCAACTGCACGAAGGTGCGCGGATCGATGTCGCGCACCTCGACATAGTCCACCGTGCGCGGGCTGCGGCTGGCGTAGACCGTGCGGGTGACGACGAAGTCGTCCCAGATGTTCAGCTGGGCGCGGATGGCCAGGGTCGGGGTCGGCTTGTACTCGGCGAAGGCCTCGTAATAGTTCGAGCCGCGCCACTTGCTGGTCTGGTCGGGACCGTAGGTGCCCTGGCCCAGCAGCGGCAGCCAGTTGATCCCCCACTGGGTCTTCCAGGAAACGATGTCCTGCTCGAAGCCGATATTGGCCTGGGTCGGGCGCACCTGCGAGATCGGCCGTTCCTGGCCGGTGGTCGGGTCGGTGACCTTGGTCTGGTTCCAGTCGTTCTTGAAGGTGAAGCGGCCGCCCTTGATCCCCAGCTTGTCGGTGGGAACCACGATGTTGAGCGCCAGCTTGTCCAGCGTGCCGTCGCCGATGTTGCCGGTCGCCGACAGACCGCCGGGCAGGGGCAGGCGGTCGATGACGCCGACGATCTCGTCGTGGCGCAGGGTCAGGGCGACCACGCCCTGGCCCCAGAACCGGCGCTCATAGGTCAGTTCCGAGATCCAGCGCTGCTCGGGCACGAGGTTGACGTTGCCGGCGTAGACGTTGCCGTCGCCGAACTCGGCCGAGGCGGCGAAGTCGCCGAAGTCCAGCTGGCCCAGCTCGCGCTCGAAGCGGAAGCGCAGCTGGTGGCCGGCCTTGGGCGTCCAGGTCGCCTGGAAGCGGGGCTTGGCGTAGAAGAAGCTCTCTTCCTGGTCGGCGTCGCCCGACTGGCTGATGGTCGAGGTCTCCAGCCGCAGGCCGCCCTCCAGGGTCAGCTTGGGGCTGACCCGCCAGGTGCCCTTGGTGAAGAGCTCGCCGCGCAGCTCCTCGACCTTGACCGAGGCCGAGGGCAGCACGACCGGTGTTCCGCCCACCGAATAGGCCTGGTCGACGTCGAGCATGTTGTAGGCGACCTCGCCGCCGGCCTCGATCGTCAGGCTGGCCGAGCGCTCGTGGCGCACCAGGGCGCGCAGAATCGATTCCTGGGTCTTGCCCTCGGCCGTGAAGCGCTCCTGGTCGCCGGCGACGCCGCTGACGGTCTGGCCGTAGGTCGCCACCTCGTCATAGCTGCTGAACTCGTGGATCGCCCGGGTCTCCAGCGCCCAGCGCGGGGCCAGGGGGCGGGTGTAGGTCAGGCCCAGCTCGCCCGACTTGTTGTCTTCCTCGTAGGCGCTGCGACGGAAGGCGGTGGACGAGGCGGTCTCCTGCCATTCGTCCCAGTTGCTGATTCCGTACTTGGCGGTGGCCTCCAGCTTGCCGCCGGCGACCGGGCCCGAGAAGTTGCCGCGGATCCCGGTGCTGCCGCCGTAGCCGTCGTTCAGATAGCTCTCGTCGCGCAGCAGGGCGCCGGCGGCGCTCTTGCGGGTCAGGCGGCCGGCGCCGTTGGAGTCGCTGGAGCTGATGCCGTCCGACAGGGTCACGCCCCAGCTCTTCTCGCCGTTGCGGGCGGTGAACTGGTAGGAGCCGCCGTAGAGATCCCGGCCGCCGAAGAAGATGGCGCTGTTGTGGGTCAGCACCGACTGGCGGCTGACGCCCTTCTTGAGGATCACGTTGGCGACCACGCCATAGCCCTGCATGTCGATGCCCGGCGCGCCGCCGCGGATCAGCTCGATGCGTTCGACCTGATTGGCCGGGGTGCGCGACAGCACGTTCGAACCGGTGTCGTTCTTCGAGGCCGGGCGGTTGTTGTTGATCAGGATGTTGCCGACCGAGCCCTCGAAGCCGCGGGTGCCGGCCCCGTCGTTGACCACGAAGCCGGGCAGGCGATCGACCATGTCGAGCGCGGTGTTGGGCTGCAGGGTGGCGAAGAAGTCCGGCGTGAACACCAGCACGCCCTTCTGGGCGGCGTCGTCCATCGGCGCCTGGCTGGTCGGGCCGGTCGGAACCGGAGCCTGGGCGGCCTGCGGCGCATCGGCGGCCTGGGCGGCTCCAGCGGCAATGCACAGCGCCAGGGCGGCCCCGGCGAACAACACGGACTTGGACATCTAACTTCCCCTCAATCCCGGGGAAGGTCTTGCCGCGTGGAGGCGCCGATCTCAAATTAAACGGCTGAAATGTGGATTAAATATAGGAAATCATTACGGGAAGTTCAGGTTGACGAACCTCGCTCTTGTCCCGTCATGCCCGCCCTTGTCGCGGGTGTTGACCGAGTCTGACACTCGCTCATGACGCTATCTGAGTGCCTTGATGAGGCGTCGGGGCCAGCTTCGCCTCACCCATAGCGGTCGCTCAGAAACTATATGTTGTCATTGACGTCGTTGGGATATTGACTCAAATCGATATATATCGAGTATGGGTGTATGGCATCGATACGCAAACCCTCAGCAGCGGCTCAGGCACTGCTCGCGGCATTCCTCGCCGCACCGGCGAACTGGCGTCACGGCTACGATCTGACCAAGGAGACAAGTGTAGGCGCGGGCACGCTCTACCCTCTCCTTGATCGCTGGGCGCGTCAGGGCTTGCTTGAAGCCGAGTGGCGCAATGCCGACGCGTCAGGACGCCCCGCGAGGCACGCCTATCGCCTGACGGCGGACGGGATCGTTTTTGCGCAGACCTGGGCAACGTCCCCCGCCGTAGTGGTAAATCTGAAGCCGAGCATGGCCTGATGCGCAAGCTCGCCAAGTGTCTAGTCACTCATGCGGCGGCGGTGATCGCCCCCCTACGACCGACGCAGGCCCGCGCGATGGTTGTCGAACTCGATCATATCGAAAGCGCGAGCGACGCTTTAGATTTCGCGCTGGGCTGCGTTGTCGCCGCCTATAGTCAACGGATGAGCGTTCTCGCCGTTCTGGCTTTCTCCGCTCGTTTGGCTACCGCACTCGCGGCGAGTCTGTTCGGGCTGCTGCACGTCGTTCAGCTGTGGTCCAATGTCGCCTTGAAAATGCGGCTGCTCGCGGATCCCGGTTTCACCGCCTGCGGAACGCGTTGCGAAAGCTGGGTACGCATTGTCGGCGACCTACCGCTCAGTCATTGGCTATGGCAGCAAGGCGTCATGGCTGCTTTTGGAGCGTTGCATCTCGTCGCCGCGGTGCTGCTGCTACGTGGCAGTATCGGGCGCCTCGCTTGGACGAGCATGATTGTCGCCGCGCTTGCGCTCGCCATGCCAGCGCTTGGAGGCGGCGGCATTACGTTCCCGGTGATTTACATTCTTCTGATCGCAATGATGTTGGCCATGGGGCACGGCCTGGCCAAGCTGGAACATTGGAGCTTTACGCGTCGCTAGATGGCTAGGACCTAGAGCGCGTTAGCGCGCAGAAGCGTCCCACAACCACCCCTAGCCGACATGGAATCTGTCCGCTTCTGGGTGGGTTGCCGGTGGCGGTAGATATCCCCGGTTCCTGGGCGGGAATGACGAGTGCAGGGGGGCTGTCACCGCTTCCGATAGATCTCCGCCTCGATGATCCCCAGGGCCCCGCCGGCCTTGACCTTCTCGGCGCCGGTGTCGAAGCCGGCCTTGGCGCCGGTGATCTCGACGATCTTGCCGAAGCCGTCGCGGTCGGCCGTGGCCCCGGTCAGGGCGATGCGCAGGCGCGACCCCTTCACCGGCTTGAGCGGCAGGGTGACGTAGCCGAGGCTCTTGGGCGCCTCGCCCTCATAGACCACCTGGCCGTCCATGGTGATGCGCAGCGGGTAGGAGCGCAGGCGCCAGCCGATCAGCTTCAGCACCACCTCGTCGGCGACCTGGGGCTTGCCGAGGTCGTACTCGATCCAGGCGTTCTCCAGCTTGCCGTCGCTGGCCCAGTGGGTGGTCTCGTCGTCGTCGGTGGTGGCGCCGGCGGTGTCGGCGTTGGAGCCGGCCAGGATCTTCGCCGGCCCCAGCGTGTCGCGGCGGACCTTGAACGCCGGCGTCGCCGGGGTCGGGCCGCGCGCCAGGCTGACGGGGAGGAGCGGGGCCTCGCTCGACGCGGCGACGGCGTCCAGCGTGATGGTCGCCGGCTTCAGCCCTTCGGCCGTGGCGGTCACCGTCACCTTGCCGGCCGCCAGGGTCGAGCGCAGGGCCACGCGGTTGACGCCGCCCTCGACCGGCAGGGTCCTGGCCAGGATGTAGTTGTCGTCCTTGCGGTTGGCGCCGGCGTATTGGGTCACCGCATCGACGCCCGCCGGGCCCTTGGTCACCGGCTCGCCCGAGGCCGAGACCGGCGTGTCGGTCGGCTTCGCGGCGCTCTTGGAATCGCCCTGGGCGATGCCGCCGCGCCATTCGGCTGGACCGGCCACGTCGAAGCTGACGGTGTCGAGCGCCGTCGGCACGCGGCGGCCTTCGGCGTCCACCGCTTCGACATCGACCAGCGCCACGTCGGCCGCGTCGGCCTTCCAGCCGCCGGGGCCGGTGCGCGGCGTCAGGCGCAGGGCGACGGCCGGGCCGGTCGTGACCCGTTCGTCGCGGGCGACCTCCTTGCCCTTGGCGTCGCGGGCGATGGCGACCAGGGTTCCGGGCGCATAGGCCAAGCCCTTGAAGGTGAAGAGGAAGCCGTCCGACTTCACGCCCTGGCCCAGCGACTTGCCGTTCAGCACCAGCTCGATGCTGTCGGCGCTCGACACCACCGTGACGTCCTTCACCACGCCGGCCGCATAGTTCCAGTGGCCGACGATGCGCGCGCGCGGCTGCTCGACATCGACCCAGCCGTCCCACATCACCTGGTGGGCGTAGAAGCCCTCCTTGGGGAGGCGCATGGCGTCCACCTCGCCGCTGCGGCGGTAGTTGTTGTCGCCGCGGAAGTGGGTGTTGCTGTCGGAGAAGATGATGTTGACCCCGCCCGAGCTGACCCGCTCGCCGCCGCCGGGGCGTTCGCGCCAGTAGTCGAACCAGCGGCGCACGGTCTCGGCGACCATGCTGTCCTGGTTGCGGTTGTAGTCGGGGCTGTCGGCGTGGAACGGCGCGGTGAAGGCGTCCTGGAATTTCCGGGCGGACTCGTCGCGGGAATATTCCATCGCCCACATCGGCTTGCCGGCGCTCTTGTTGATGTAGAGCATCTCGCCGCCGTACTCGGCGACCTTGCTGTCGAGCATCTCGCGCGAGCCGATGGCCCGGCCGCCGTGTGGGTCGTACTGGTCGCGCACCGCCTTCAGCTGCGCCATGTGGTCTTCGCTGATGTTCTCGTTGCCGCCCTCGTAGAAGACGATCGACGGGTTGTTGCGGAAGGCGATGATCGCATCGCGCATGGCCTCGACCCGCTGGTCCCAGCGGCGGCCGGTGACGTCGCTCTCGGCGTCGCCCGCCGGCATGGCCTGCAGCAGGCCGACGCGGTCCGACGACTCCACGTCCTGGCGGGCGGGGGCGATGTGCATCCAGCGCACCAGATTGCCGCCGCTCTCCACCATCAGGCCGTTGGAAAGGTCGCTGATCCAAGGCGGAATGTCGGTGCCCAGGGCAGGCCACTCGTTGCTGGTGCGCTGGGCGTAGCCGTGCACCTGGATGGCGCGGTCGTTGAGGAAGACGGTCCCGTTCCGAAACTCGGTCTTGCGGAAGCCGGTGCGGGTGAGGGCGCTGTCCATCACCTTGCCGTCCTCCACCAACTCGGTGGTCACCGCATAGAGATAGCCGTAGCCCCAGCTCCAGAAGTGCAGGTCGGAAAGGCGCTTACTGGCCGAGACCGTCTTGGTCTCGCCCGGGGCGATGGTCACGGCGGGGGCGGTGAACTGGCCGGCCGGCTTGCCGTCGGCGTCCTTCAGCGTGACCCGATAGGCGAAGGTGCGCGGCCTGGCGCCATCGTTCCTCACCTGGCTCTCGGCATGCACCGTCGCGGCGCGGCCCTTGATGTCGAAGCCGTCGGCCCAGACGTAGACGCCGGTCGTGCCCAGGCTGGAATAGAGCGGCAGGGTCTGGTGCAGGTCGCCGGTCAGGTGCAGGCGCACCGCGCGGTGGATGCCGCCGTAGTTCACATTGAAGTTGTTGTTGTTCCACTGGAAGCCGCTGCCGGTGGCGCGCTCCTTGTACTTCCAGTCGTTGTCGACCCGCACGGCGATGACGTTCACGAACGGGGCGGGCTTCAGCAGCTTGGTCGCATCGACGCCGAAGGCGGTGACGCCGTTCTCATGACCGCCGGCCAGCACGCCGTTGACATAGACGTCGCCGGCCTGACGCACGCCCTCGAAGTCGAGGATCGCCCGGCCGCCCACGGCTGGGCCCTTGTCGGCGGGCAGCACGAAGCGCTTGCGGTACCAGGTGATCCCGGTCGAGTGATCGTGGATGTCGCGGGCGAAGGCCTCGTCCTCGTTGAAGGCGCGGGGCAGGGTGACGGGCTTCCAGGCGGCGTCGTCGAACTCCAGCGCTGAGGCGCCCTGGACGTCGCCGGTCGTCATCCGCCAGCCGTCGTTGAACGGGGCGTCCAGGCGTTGGGCGAGGGCTTGCGCGGCCGTCAGGCTCAGCAGGCCGGCCAGGCCCAGATGGGTCAGAAGGTGCGTTGAACGGTTCCGGGTGCGCCGCATGAACCTCTCCCAAGCTACTTGTTATTGGTCAGGCCAATTTATCGTTGGACGCAGATGTGGCTTGACCGCTGTCCTTGTGTCAAGTCGATCTCACAATTGTGGACTGCATCCCGCATTGTGAGAAATGCCGACCAAGTCGATGCGCGCTGGTCACCGCCGCGAGCCTGCGCTATACGCCGCCGCGATGACCCGCACGCCGCACCACCATGGCTGCCACCACCATCCGACCTCGCCTCGCGGGATCGGCCGGGTCCGCACGCTCTAAACCAGCGAACCCAGCCAGAGCCCCGCCTAGCGGATGGGGCTTGAGCTAAGCGCCATCCGTCGAAGCCTAGAAGATCTCTAAGGACCGACGATGACCGACGCTTCCGACGACGCCAAGACCCAAGACTTCCGCCCCGAGGCCCGCAGCCCCCGCGGCTTCGCCGACAAGCGCGCCCGCGACCTGCGCGCCGAGAAGTCGATCCTCGAGGCCGTCTCGGCCGTCTATGAGCGCTACGGCTTCGAGGCGCTCGACACCGGGGCCTTCGAATATGCTGACGCGCTGGGCAAGTTCCTGCCCGACAGCGACCGCCCGAACGAAGGCGTCTTCGCCCTGCAGGACGACGACGATCAGTGGATGGCGCTGCGCTACGACCTGACCGCGCCGCTGGCCCGCTTCGCCGCCCAGAACTGGGAAACCCTGCCCAAGCCCTTCCGCCGCTACGCTTTCGGTCCGGTGTGGCGCAACGAGAAGCCCGGCCCGGGCCGCTTCCGCCAGTTCATCCAGTGCGACGCCGACACCGTCGGTTCGGCCCGTCCGGAGGCCGACGCCGAGATCATCGCCATGGCCGTCGAGGGCCTGGAAGCCGCCGGCCTGCCGCGCGGCGCGGCGGTGCTGAAGATCAACAACCGCAAGCTCCTCAACGGTCTGCTGACCGGGGCCGGCGCGACCAGCGAGGGCCAAAAGCTGGCCGTGCTGCGCGCGGTCGACAAGCTGGACCGCCTGGGCGTCGAGGGCGTGCGGCTGCTGCTGGGCGAAGGGCGCTTGGACGACAGCGGCGACTTCACCAAGGGCGCGGGTCTGGCCGGCAAGGCCATCGATTCCGTGCTCGACTTCGTCCAGGCCGGTGTCGGCGGCCGTTCGGCCACGCTGAACAACATCGCCAAGGTCGTCGCCGGCTCGGCCGAGGGCGACGAGGGCCTGGAAGAGCTGGCCAAGATCGACGCGGCCCTGACCAGCCTGGGCGTCGCCGACGACCAGGCGATCATCGACCCGTCGATCGTGCGCGGCCTGGAATACTATACCGGCGCGGTGTTCGAGGCCGAGCTGCTGCTCAGCACCACCGACGAGAAGGGCAACAAGGTCACCTTCGGCTCGATCGGCGGCGGTGGTCGCTATGACGACCTGGTGGCTCGCTTCACCGGCCAGCCGGTGCCGGCCACGGGCTTCTCGTTCGGCGTCTCGCGCCTGGCGGCGGCCCTGCGGGCGGCCGGCCGTGAGCCGGCCTCGGCGGCGCGCGGTCCCGTCGTGATCATCAATTTCGACCAGGCCCACATGGGCGAATATTTCGCCGTCGCCGGCCAGCTGCGCGCGGCGGGGATCCCGGCCGAGGTCTATCTCGGGACCTCGGGCATGCGTCCGCAGATGAAGTACGCCGACCGCCGCCTGTCGCCGGCCGCCATCATGCTGGGCGGCGACGAGATCGCCGCCGGCACGGTGACGATCAAGGACCTGGACCTGGGCCGCGAACTGGCCTCGGGCGTCGCCGACAACGCCGCCTGGAAGGCCGAGCGGCCCGGCCAGCAGACCATTCCGCGTGGCGACCTCGTCGCCGCCGTCAAGAAGATCATCGGGGGCTGATCCGTTGAGGCTAGAGCGTTCCATCCCGGCGGAGGCGCTCGACGCCATCCGCGCTCCGTTCCTGTCGGCCGGGGCCGTCCCGACCGACGCCCCGGTGTTGCAGCCTCTGGGTCTGCTGCTGGACCTGGCCGGCGAGGCCATGCGCTCGCGGCTGTTCGTCGTCTCCGGCGACGGCGGCGACGAGGCCTGCCTGCGTCCGGACTTCACCGTCGCCGTCGCCCGCCAGCACCTGGCTTCCGGCGTCCAGGCGGGCCGCTACCTCTATGAAGGCAAGGCCTTCCGCGTCGCCCCGCGCGGCAGCGACCGGGCCGAGGAATTCCTGCAGATCGGCGTCGAGGCCTTCGAGGCCGCCGACCCGGTGGCCGCCGACGCCGAGATCGCCGCCCTGGCCTGGGCCGGCGCCGCGGCCGGCGGTCGCGACGACTTGACCCTGCTGCTGGGCGACGTCGGTTTGTTCGCCGCCTTCGTCGACAGCCTCGATTTGACCCCGCCGCTCGGCGCGCGGCTGAAGCGCACCTTCTCGCGCCCGCGCCAGCTGAAGGCCGAGCTCGAGGGCGAGGCCGCGCCCGCAGCGTCCAGCGAACGCAGCCGCATCGCCGCCCTGCTGGCGGGCCTGCCGGAAGCCGAGGCCGCCGCCGTCTTGCAGGAGCTGTGGTCTCTGGCCGGCATCGAGCCGGTCGGCGGTCGCCGTCCCGCCGAGATCGCCCATCGCCTGGTCGAGAAGGCCGAGGTGGTGAAGGCCGGCCGCCTGTCGCCGGCGGAAGCCGACAAGGTTCGCGCTTTCCTGGCCGTCGGCGACGCGCCGGACGCCGCGCTGGACGCCATCCAGGCCCTTGCCGGTCCCAACCGCGCGCCGCTCGACGCGGCCATCGAGGGCTGGCGCAAGCGCCTGGCCGGCATGGTCGCCGGCGGCGTGCCCGCCGAGCGGATCCGGCTGAACGCCGCCTTCGGGCGCGCCTTCGGCTATTACGACGGCTACCTGTTCGAGGTGCGCAGCGCTGTCTTGGGCGAGGAACGCCCGGTCGCCGCCGGCGGCCGCTACGACGGTCTCCCCGCAAGGCTCGGAGCCGAGACGAAAACCGGGGCTGTCGGCTGCATGGTGCGCCCGGCCCGCGCCTATGCCGGAGGCGGAGAATGACCACCGACACCCCGATGATCTTCGCCATCCCCTCCAAGGGCCGCCTGAAGGAACAGGTCGAGGCCTGGCTGGCCGAATGCGGCTTCCGCGTCGAGATGACCGGCGGCGCGCGCGGCTATTCGGCCGAACTGTCGGGCCTGCCCGGCGTGTCGGTGCGCCTCTTGTCAGCGGGCGACATCGCCGTCGGCCTCGACAGCGGCGACCTGCACCTGGGCGTCACCGGCGAGGATCTGCTGCGCGAGCGCGGCGACGACATGGACAGCCGGGTGATGCTGCTGCGCGCCCTGGGCTTTGGCCGCGCCGACCTGGTGGTGACCGCGCCCAAGAGCTGGCTCGACGTCGACACCATGGCCGACATCGACGAGGTCGGGCACCTGCACTTGGCCAAGACCGGCCGCCGCCTGCGGGTGGCCACCAAATACGTCACCCAGACGCGGGCTTTCTTCGCCCGCCACGGCGTCGCCGACTATCGCATCGTCGAGAGCAGCGGCGCGACCGAGGGGGCTCCGGCCGCCGGCGCGGCCGAGCTGGTGGTCGACATCACCACCACCGGCGCCACCCTCGCCGCCAACGGCCTGAAGGTGCTGTCCGACGGCGTCATCCTCAAGAGCCAGGCCCAACTGACCGCCTCGCTGGTCACGCCGTGGACGGAAGGCCAGCTCGACAGCCTGGCTCGCCTGCTGTCGGTGGTCGAGGCCAAGGGCCGGGCCCGCACCCTCGCCACCCTGGTCTGGCCGGCCGAACAGGACGTCGCCGGACAGGCCGCCGTCGCCCCGTTCGTCGAGGCCGGCGGTTCGCGCCGGGCCAATGGCGCCCTGCTGGCGACCGGCGACCTGTTCGCCGCCGCCGCGGCGCTCGCGGCGGCTGGCGTCGAGCCGGTAACCGTGTCGCGTCCCGACTACGTGTTCGAATCCCGCTCGGCGGTGCTGGAGGCGCTCAAGCGTCGCCTGGCGGTTGATATTTGACTAGTATGTCAAAAATTACCGAACCAAACGGTGATTAGTTTGACTTGAGCGTCCAAACTACGGGTCTGATGTCAAAAAAACGTCGAAACCCTTGTGGAATCTAGATCGTTGCCGTTGACACGATCTCGGTTTTGCCGTTTTCTGACTGGGCAAGAGAGAAACGGGTCCACAGAGAACCCCCTCTCTTCGGCGTTTCGGGGAGGAAACGCCCGCCTAGATCGAATGATCGAGAAATAGCCAGGCCCGCCGCGATTATCCCCCGCGGCGGGCCTTGGTGTATCTGGGCCTTGGTTTTAATTTTCGACAAAAGAGTCAAAAACGGCAAACAAGCGTTTTAGCTTGAGCGTTAAGAATTCTTGCACCCGAAATCCCATCGATCGTCATCCCGGCCGGAGGCGCGCAGCGCCGCAGAGCCGGGACCCAGGGGCCGCCGCAGGACGGCGCCGCTGCGAAGGGCGATCCAGCCGCTGCGCCCAGTCTCCTGGGTCCCGGCTCTACGCTGCGCTTCGGCCGGGATGACGAGTGAGGAGGATCGTGGTCGGCTGGCGGATCAAACCCGCGCCAGCCGCCCGCCCTTCAGCCCCAGCGTCGCGACCTCGTCGGCCCGCAGCGACAGCTCCAACGTCTCCCCGCCCAGCTTGACCACGTGCTTGCCGGCCTTCACCGCCGTCAGCCGGGCGCTCTCCAGCCGTCCCTCGCGCCAGCGCACGTCGACGCCGATCGCGCCGCGCGCCTTCAGCCCCGTCATGTGCCCGGTCGGCCAGGCCGAGGGCAGGGCGGGCAGCAGGTGGATCGCGCCGTTGCGGCTTTGCAGGACCATCTCGGTCATGCCCGAGGTCCCGCCGAAATTGCCGTCGATCTGGAACGGCGGGTGGGCGTCGAACATATTGGGATAGGTGCGCTCGGGGCTGAGCAGCAGCTTGAGAATCCCGTGGGCGTGGTCGCCTTGGCCCAGCCGCGCCCACAGATTTAGCCGCCAGGCGATGGCCCAGCCGGTTGAAAGATCGCCGCGCGTCTCCAGCGTCTTCTTGCAGGCGGCCGCCAGTTCGGGCGTGGTGTCGAGGCTGATCTGGTCGGAGGGGAACAGGCCGTACAGGTGCGAGACGTGGCGGTGGTGGATGTCCTTGGCGTCGGCGTCCCAGTCCTCCTGCCACTCCTGCAGTTGGCCGTCCTTGCCGATCTTGTAGGGCGCCAGGCGGTCGCGGGCGGCGGCGAACTCGGCGGCCTGCGCCGCGTCAACGCCCAGGATCCTGGCCGCGTCGATGCAGGCGTTGAACAGGTCGCGGACGATCGCCTGGTCCATGGTCGGCCCGGCCACGATCGACGAGCCGTGGCCATGGTCGTTCTCCGGCGATATCGACGGGCTGGTGACCAGCTTTCCGCTCTTGGGATCGACCACCAGGGCGTCGACGAAGAACAGCGCCGCGCCCTTCATGGTCGGATAGACGCGGGCCAGATAGGCCGCATCACGGCCGTAGTCGTAATGGTCCCACAGATGCTTGCAGAGCCAGGCGCCGCCGGTGGGCCAGACGCCGAACTTGGCGCCGTCGATCGGGGCGGTCGCCCGCCAGAGGTCGGTGTTGTGGTGGGCCACCCAGCCGCGCGCGCCGTACATGCCCTTGGCCGTGCGGGCGCCGGTGATCGCCATCTCCTGCACCATCGCCACGAGGGGCGCGACGCACTCTGATAGACCCGTCGGCTCGGCCGGCCAGTAGTTCATCTCGGTGTTGATGTTGATCGTATATTTGCCGCCCCAGGGCGGGCTCATCTTGTCGTTCCAGATCCCCTGCAGGTTGGCCGGCTGGCCGCCGGGCCGTGAGCAGGCGATCAGCAGGTAGCGGCCGTACTGGTAATAGAGCGCCGCCAGGGCCGGATCGTCCGTGGTCGGCGAGGCCTTGATGCGCTCGTCGGTCGGCCGGGCGGCGGCGGCCGTGGTCCCGAAATCGACCGAGACGGCGCGGAACAGCCGGCGGTGGTCGGCGCGGTGGTCGGCCAGCAGCGCCGCCCACGGCTTGCGGGCCGCCTTGGCCAGCACCGACTTGTTGGTCGCCACGGGATCGCCCGAGACGTCGTCGAAGCGGCGATAGCTGGTGGCGGCGGCGACCAGCAGCAGCACCTCGTCGGCGCCGCGCACCGACACGGCCTTGTCGCCCGCCGAGACCTTGCCGCCCCGCGTGATCACCTTGACCCGGCAATCGACCTTCAGCGCGCCCTGGATGCCGAAGTGCGTGCCGTTGCGGCCCGACAGCACCAGGGTGTCGCCACCCTCGACCGTAACGGCGGGCTTCAGCGGGCTGTCGAAGGCCAGATCCAGCGCGATCGCCCCGCGCCTGTCGGCGGTCAGGCGGATGGCGATCACCCGGTCGGGCGCGCTGGCGATCACCTCGCGGCCGTAGGCGACGCCGTCGTGGGCGAAGCGGGTGCGGGCGGTGGCGGCGTCCAGATCCAGGTCACGCAGATAGGCCTCGGCGGTCTCCGGCAGACCGGGGAAGGTGAGCACCAGGTCGCCCAGGGTGTTATAGGGCTGCTGTCGCAGGGGCGTGGCCATGAACTTGGCGTTGGCCAGATCGGTGGCCGCGGCGTAGTCGCCGGCCTCGATCAGGCGGCGGATTTCGGGCAGGGCGCCGGCCGCCTCGGGATTGACCGGGTCGTAGGGGCCGCCCCCCCACAGGGTGTTCTCATTGAGCTGGATGCGCTCGCGGGCCACGCCGCCGAACACCATGCCGCCCAGGCGCCCGGACCCGACCGGCAGGGCCTCGACCCATTCCTTGGCCGGCTGGCGGTACCAGAGCTTCAGATCGCCGGCCGGGGTGGGCGGCAGGGGCGCGGCCAGGGCCTCGCCGGCCAGGATCGCGGTCGCGGTGCCGCCCAGCAGGGCGTGGCGTCGGTTGAGCTGCATCAGGGCGTGGTCCCTTCCCAAGGCGCGCGCCTTATGTCCGGCGCTTCGTGGGCATCAACTCATGTGAGCGCTAACATTGCAAGATGACACCGGGGGACATTTTTGCTGACCGCGCTGTCAGATCCGCCGCACGGGTTGCCGCAGAAGGGTGCGGAGCTTCTCGGGAGCGACCTTGCGCGGGTCGCTCAGATAGACCTCGTGGTGCCTGCCGGCGAAGGCGTAGCCGCCGGCGGGCATGATTTCGTCGTGCAGCCTGGCCAGCAGCGGGCCCTCGTCGTCATAGGACCCGACGTGCAGGGCCTGGAGGCAGGGGCCCTCCTCCAGGCGCTCGAGCCGCAGGCTTTCCGAGACGGCGCCGAGCTTCTGGCCCGCCTTGGCGCGGGCCGCCTGGAAAGTCGCCTCGTCCACGTGATCGGGGACCATGATCATCATCGTCCAGTCCCACTCGTGCTTGCGGCGAGCGGTGAAGCTTTCGGGATCGGGCGCCGACCACAGGCCCTCCAGGGGCGGCACGACAAAGTCGCGGCCGTCGGCCTTGCGGGCGAACTTGATCGTGTAGGCGGTCGCATAGAGGCTTTCGACGGCGAGCCGGTAGGCCGGGACGGCGTTCGGATCGCCGTGGCCGTCGACCATCAGGTAGGAGACCGGCGGCGCCTCGATCGTCTCGAAGCGGCCGAGGGGCGCGGTGAACAGCGCCTTGCGGGTCTTCTTCAGATCCAGCTTTTCCATGGATCAATCGGGGCGCTAGAGCCCCAGCCCTTCCACCGCCTCGTCCTTCAGCCGCTCGGCCGCCTTCGCCGAGATCGCCACCGCCTTGCGGGCGTCTAGGTCGAAGGTGATGGCGCTGACGGTCGAGGTGGCCCAGGCCTCGCCGGTGGCGGGATCGAGCAGCCAGTGGGCGCAGCGCAGGACGCGGCCGTCGGCGCCCATCAGCCCCGAACGCACCTCCAGCCGGTCGCCCAGGCGCGGCCAGGCGAGATAGGCGATCCGATATTCCAGCACCGCCCCGCCGACCCGGCCAGGCGCGGCCTCCGCCGCCTCGGCGACGATGTCGCGCAAGGGGGCGATGAAGGCGCCGATGCCGTCGGAGACCCGGCCGATGAACTGCTCGGCCCGCATCCGTCCGAAGGCGTCGACCTCGCCCGTCGTCAGGGCCCCGAGGCTGATGCGGGTCAGGCCCAGGTCGTCGGCGCGGGCCAGGCTGGCCTGCGAGACGGCCGGCGACAGGTCGACGCTGCGGGCCCGGGCGCGCTCGGGAACCTCGACCGCCAGGGCCTTGGCCCGTTCACGAACGATCGACGGCCAGGGGAAGGCCTCGCCCTCGCGTGGGGTGACGTGGGCCACCGTGGTCTGGAAGGTCGCCGCCAGCTCGCCGGTGGCCGAATGGACCAGCAGCTGCAAGAGTTTCGCCTCGGTCTCGCCGATCTCGATCACCCCGCCCAGCATGTGTAGCGGCGCGCCGGCGTGGGCTTCCTTGAGGAAGCGGATGTGGTGCTCGCGGACCACCAGGGTGGCGTTGGCGTGCGGGGCGAAGGCGTGCGGCAGGCCCATCTCGGCCGCCAGCCCCGCGAGACCCTCCATCGCCCGGACGACGTAGAAGCGCACGTTCATGTGCCCCATCTCGTCGCAGTCCCAGGTGTTGACCCCGCCGCGCCAGATCTCGACGCCGGGGAGGGTCTCAGCGGTGGTCATGCGGGCGTCCGTGATTTGGGCTTTGGGGGATCAAACCTGATCCGCAGGAGGTGCGCCACCCCACAAGCGCTCACCCCCGCGAAGGCGGGGGCCCAAGCCGAGTCCAGCGCCGTGCGCCTCGCCAGCCATCAGGCGCGGCTTGGATCCCCGCCTTCGCGGGGATGCTCGGAGAAAAGTGGAGCGGAGAGGGGGTTACTCCCGGCAGTCGGCGCACTTGCCGTGCGCCTCGATCGTCACGCCGGTCAGGGCGTAGCCGGCCGCCGAGCCGGCCGCGATGATGTCGGCCGTGGCGGCCGGTTCGAACTCGCGGGTCGCGCCGCAGCAGTCGCAGATCAGGAAGGCGGCCGCGTGGCCGTCGGCCTCGCGCCGGCAGGCGACGTAGGAGTTGAGACTCTCGATGCGGTGGGCGAAGCCCTGCTTTTCCAGGAACTCCAGCGCCCGGTAGACGGTCGGCGGCTTGGCCGGCGGGCCGTCGACGGCGAAGCTGGAGATCAGGTCGTAGGCCTTCACCGGCTGGCCGGCCTCCAGCAGCAGTTCCAGCACCCGGCGGCGGGGCGCGGTCAGGCGCTGGTCGGACGCCTGGCAGCGCGCCTCGGCGGCCGCCAGTTCGGACGCGAGCGCGTCGCCGGCGACGCCGTGGTGGTGATGGTCGTGGTCGCACGCGTTATGGGCCATGCCTATCAGGTAAAGCCCGGCCGGGGGCGGTGCAAGGGCGGCGGCGGGGTCGGGTGTTCCAGCGCTTCTTTGCCGCCCACCCAAATTGCCTTCCTCGCCCTTGTGGCGAGGACCCATCGTTCAGCCTGCTCAAACCTTTCGAGGCGGCCAAGGTCTGAGCGGTCGCCAGCATGGGCCCTCGCCACAAGGGCGAGGGAGGCGGGGAAAAGAGGGCCCGCCGTTCCGAGCGGCGCCGCAAGAAAAAGGCCCCCGGAGCGGTCGCTCCGAGGGCCTCGTTCATCGTTTCAGACCGTAAGGCTTACTTGCCGAACAGCTTGTTCCAGCGCGGCTTCTCGCGGCCCTTCCAGGCTTCGCGGTGATAGGCGTCGCTGGCGATCAGCGGCACCACGGTGGTGGCTTCGGCGAAGACCATCTGTTCGTAGGTGGTCGAGACCTTGCCCCACGAGGCGGCTTCCTTGAGGGTCGAGGACGAGCAGGCGCCGTCGCGCACGTCGGCCACCGTGATCTGGATGGCGTACTTGTGCATGTCGGCTTCGACGCCGAGGATTTCGGCGCAGACGACGGTGTCCTGGGCGAAGTTCTTGGGCACGCCGCCGCCGACCATGAACAGGCCCGTGGTGCCGGCCGCGATCTTGACGTCGGTCAGTTCACGGAAGTCGGCCACGGCGTCGATCATCAGGTAGGGCGCCTTCTCGGCGATCTTTTCCTTCTGGTGCTTGACCAGGCCGAAACCGGCCGAGCTGTCGACGAAGGCCGGGCAGAAGATCGGCACGCCTTCTTCGTAGGCGGTCTGGATCAGGCTGCCTTCCTTCTTGGCGTTGCCTTCCGACAGCCACTTGCCCATCTCCCAGATGAACTCGCGCGAGGAATAGCCGCGCGGCTCCAGGCGGTTGCAGATCTCGAGGATCGTGTGGTCGCAGGCCTGCAGTTCTTCTTCGTCGATATAGGTGTCGTAGATGCGGTCGATGTAGTTGTCGCGCAGCACGTTGTCGTCCACCGGGCCGGCGGCCTGGTAGTGCTTGAAGCCGAGGGCTTCGAAGAAGTCCATGTCGACGATGCTGGCGCCGGTGGCGACCACGGCGTCGATCATGCCGTTCTTCACCATGTCGCGGTAGACGTGCATGCAGCCGCCGGCCGAGGTCGAACCGGCCAGGATCAGCCAGGTCGAGCAGCCCTTGTCGGCCAGGGCCATGTTGAAGATGTCGGCCGCGCGGGCGGTGTCACGCGAGCTGAACGACATCTTGCGCATGGCGTCGATGATCGGGCGGGCGTCGTACGACGTGATGTCGACGTGCTCGACCACGTTCTGGAGCAGCTCGGCCTTCTGGTTGTTCGGAACGGGAGCGTTCATCGCTTCGGTTTCCCTGACTTTGGACGCCCGTCGTTGAAACAAGACCATCTGCCGGGACGGAGCGACCGACAGGTGGGAAATACGAACCGCACCCGACGTCGTCATAACGTCGGGCGCGGCGCGCGGTTTAACTCAGAACTGACTTAGTGGCGAACGACGTCGGTTTAGCGACGGCGCTTGCGCTTGCCGGCCGCGCCCTTCGGACGCGAGAAGCGAACGACCTTGCGCTCTTCGTTTTCCTGGCGGACCGCCGGGATCGAGCGCTTGGCCAGGCCGTACATCGAAGCCATCGGGGCGTCCTGCACTTCCACGGTGTCGGTTTCGCCGAAGCCGTTGAAGCGGGTCGACATCGCGACGCCATAGGCGCCCAGCATGCCGATCTCGATGTAGTCGCCCTCGTCCACGCTTTCCGGCAGCCAGAAGGGGCCGGGCATGTGGTCGACGCTGTCGCAGGTCGGGCCGTAGAAGCGGAAGGGCTTGAGGCCCTCTTCGACGACTTCGCCGTTCTTGCGGTACAGCTTCACCGGGAAGGGCCACTTCATGTGCGCCGCGTCGAACAGCGAGCCGTACGACCCGTCGTTCAGATAGAGCGCGTCGCCCTTCTTCAGCTCGACCTTGACCAGCAGCGACGAGGCCTCGGCGCACAGGGCGCGGCCCGGCTCGCACCACAGCTCGGTGGTCTCGTGCACCATCATCTCGGCGAAGCCGCGGTCGATGGCCGCCAGGTATTCCGACAGATCCGGCGGGACCATGCCCGGATAGATCGACGGGAAACCGCCGCCCACGTCGACGACGTCGGCCAGCACGCCGGCGCGGACGAGCGCTCGCGAGGCCTGGGCCATGGCGGCTTGATAGGCCGTAGGCCGCATGCACTGGCTGCCGACGTGGAAGCTGACGCCCATCAGGTCCTGCGTCGAGCGGCGGGCCGCCAGCAGCAGGGCCGGGGCGGCGTGCAGGTCGACACCGAACTTGCCCGACAGCGAATAGGCCGCGCCTTCTGCCTGCACGCCCATGCGGACGATCAGGTTCAGGTCCTTGGCCTGGCCGGTCGAGTCGATGATCTTGGCCAGCTCCTCGTGCGTGTCGAACGAGAAGGTGCGGACACCGTGGTCGAAATAGGCGGCCGAGATGGCGCGCCGGCTCTTGACCGGGTGCATGAAGGCCATGCGCGAGCCGGGGGCGTGTTCGGCCACCAGCTCGATCTCGGCCACGGAAGCGACGTCGAACGATCGCACGCCGGCCGTAGCCAGTTCGCGGATCACCCACGGGGAAGGGTTGGCCTTCACCGCGTAGAAAACATCGCCTTTGAATTCAGACTGGAACCAGCGCGCCGCTACCGACACCGCGTCCGGTCGCACGAGTGCGACAGGACGTTCCGGTGACCGCTCGCGGACCAGGTCCAGGGGCGTGTGGTACGTGGACAATGCACGTAACCCCCTGTTGGAAGTTAAACCCAGGCCGGCGTTAGCAGCGCTTTAGAGGACTTCGGGTCCGCCGGAGCCGTGCGAAATAGGGGCGATTGGGGGGGATGTAAAGTCCCTTTTGAACCGAGGCCTCCCCGGTCGGCCTGGGGCGAATTGATCCACCGCATGTCACAAATCCGTTGCGCGGCGCACGCAAAGCAGGGAACGGATTTGCCCGCGTCGGAAACCACGTTAAGGATTCGTCCCGACCATGACGTCGGACCCAGTTCTCTCGATCCGTTCCGTCTCCAAGACCTTCGGGTCGCGGAAGGCCCTGAACGCCGTTTCGCTCGACGTCGCTCGGGGCGAGATGATCGCGCTCATCGGTCCGTCCGGCTCCGGAAAATCCACCCTGCTGCGCTCGATCGACGGTCTGCAGACCATCGATGACGGCGAAGGGACGATCGGCGCCTTCGGCGGCCCTGTGCAGGCCAGGGGCAAGGTCGGCGACCAGGTGCGCAAGGCGCGCATCCGCATCGGCTTCATCGCCCAGCAGTTCAACCTCGTCGGCCGGCTGTCGCTGTTCAGCAACGTCGCGCTCGGATCGCTGGGCCGCATCCCGCTGGTTCGCGGCCTGTTCGGCTGGTGGCCCAGGGAGACGCGCGAGGCGGCCATGGCGGCCCTGCACCGCGTCGGCATCTCCGACTACGCCGGCCAGCGGGCCAACACGCTTTCGGGCGGCCAGCAGCAGCGCGGCGCCATCGCCCGGGCCCTGGTCCAGAAGGCCAAGATCATCCTCGCCGACGAACCGGTCGCCTCGCTCGACCCGGTCTCGGCCCGCAAGGTCATGGAGATCCTCCGTGACCTGAACGCCAGCGACGGCCTGACCGTCATCGTCACCCTGCACCAGGTGGACTACGCCCTGCGCTATTGCGATCGGGTCGTGGCCCTGAAGGCCGGGCAGAAAGTCTACGACGGTCCGGCCGACGCGCTGGACCGCGAGAAACTCATCGACATCTACGGCCCGGAATTCGAGGACGTGTTCTGGGAAGGAGCCCCGCAATGATCCGCCGCAGCCTGATCGCCGGCCTCACGCTCTCCGCGCTGGCGCTCGCCGCCTGCTCGGGCCCGTCCGAGGCCCCCAAGGCGACCGACACGGTGACCTTCTCGATCCTGTCGACCGAGTCCGCCCAGAACATGGAAAGCTACTGGGGTCCGATCCTGGCCGACATGGAAAAGCAGACCGGCCTCAAGGTGAAGCCGTTCTTCTCGTCCAACTACTCATCGCTGATCGTGGCCATGGGCGCCAAGCAGACGGATCTCGGCTGGTTCTCCAACCAGTCGGGCCTCGAGGCCGTGCGTCGCTCGAACGGCGAGGTCTTCGCCCGCACCTTCGATCCCTCGGGCGTCGACGGCTACAAGTCGGTGATCATCGTGCCGAAGGACAGCAAGCTGACCCTCGAGCAACTGCTGAAGTGCGACAAGTCGCTGAACTTCGGCATCGGCGACAAGAAGTCGACCTCGGGCACCCTGGCCCCGATGACCTACGTGTTCATCCCGGCCGGCAAGAAGCCCGAGACCTGCTTCAAGACCGTGCTGACCGGCAACCACCAGGCCAACCTGTTCGCCGTGGCCAACGGCAAGCTCGACGCGGCCACCAACAACACCACCAGCCTGCGCCTCAACGCCGACCGCAAGGACGGCCAGGCCGACAAGGTCAAGGTGATCTGGGAATCCCCGACCCTGCCGGAAGACCCGATCATCTGGCGCAAGGACCTCGACCCGGTCGTGAAGGAAAAGCTGCGCCAGTTCTTCCTGACCTATGCGCAGGGCGACACGCCGGAGGCCCAGAAGCAGCGCGACAATCTCAAGCGCCTGTCGATCGGCGGCTTCAAGCCGGCCGACGACACCCACCTGCTGACCGTCCGCGAGATGGAGGCCCTGGAGGGCCTGGGCCTGGCCAAGGAAGGCGGCGACAAGGCCAAGGTGGCCGCCGCCGAGAAGGCCCTGGCCGACATCCGGGCCCAGCGCCTGGCCGCCGAGGCCAAGGCCGGCCTCCCGGCCGCGAACTGATCCGGCGCCCCGCTCGATGACCGACGCCGCGATCCCGGCTCCGCCCAAGCGCTCGGCTACCGCGCTGGCGTTCGACGCCCTGCTGTGGGGCGGCGTCGCGCTGCTGCTGATCATCAGCTTCAAGCCAGCCGAGATCGACAAGTTCCCCGAGCTGTTCAGCGGCTCCAGCCGCATGAGCGAGTTCGCCCGCGGCTTCTTCTCGGCCTTCACCGACCCCCAGCTCTTCATGTCGATGAGCTGGGGCCTGTTCGTCGCCAAGATGTGGGAAACCATCCAGATGGCGCTGTGGGGCACGGTCCTGGCGGTGCTGGTGGCCATCCCGCTCGGTATTCTGGGCGCGCGCAACATCACGCCGTGGTGGATCCAGCAGCCGGTGCGCCGCCTGCTCGACCTGATCCGTTCGATCCCCGACCTGGTCGTGGCCCTGATCTTCATCACCGCCGTGGGCCTGGGCCCGTTCGCCGGCGTCATGGCCATCATGTTCAACACCGGCGGCGTGCTGGCGAAACTGTTCGCGGAAGCCGTGGAGTCGATCGACAAGGGGCCCGTCGAGGGCGTGCGCGCCACCGGCGCGGTGAAGCTGCAGGAGATCGTCTGGGGGGTGATCCCGCAGGTGGCCCCGCTGTGGACCAGCTACGCCCTCTACCGCTTCGAAAGCAGCGCCCGCGCCGCCACCGTGCTGGGCCTGATCGGCGCCGGCGGCATCGGCGCCATCCTCATCGACTCGATCAACGCCTTCCAGTTCGACCAGACCGGCTGCATCGTGCTGGTCATCGTCGTGGCGGTGTCGATGATCGACCTGCTGTCCCAGGCCATCCGCTCGCGGCTGCTCTGACGCAAGGCGGGCGAGGCGTCGGCGCATCGATCCGGGGAGCGTCATGATCCGCATTCCGCTCGCGCTGGCGCTGGTCGCCGCTTGGCTCGCCGTTCCGGCGGCCGCCGCGCCCGGTCCCGCCGTGGCGATCACCTTCGACGATCTGCCCTATGCCGGCGCCATCGGCGCAGACGAGACGGCGCTGTCGCCGGCTAAGGTCGCGCGCCTCAACGCCCGTATCCGCGCGGTTCTGAAGCGCCGCTCGGCGCCGGCGACGGGTTTCGTCGTCGAGCAGACGGCGCAGGCCCTGGGCGACAAGGCCGAGCCCGTGCTGGCCGCCTGGACCAGGGGCGATCTCTCGCTCGGCAATCATGGCTACTCCCACGCCGACGCCAACATGCTCGACCTGGCGGGGATCGAGCAGGAGATCACGCGGGGCGAGGCCTCCATCCGCCCGCTCATGGACAAGGCGGGCAAGCCGCTGCGGTTCATGCGCTTTCCGATGAACCACACGGGCGAGACCGCGGAGAAGCGCGACGGGATCACCGCGCTGCTCGATCGATTGGGCTACACGGCCGCGGCCTCGACGATCGACACCTCCGACTATGTCTTCGAAGCCGCCTATCGCGCCGCTCTCCTCCGGGCCGGCCAGGGACGCGGCGGCGGGGGCTGCGCCGGCCGGATCCGCGAGGCCTATCTGCGGCACTCGGCGATCCAGATCGACTACTACGCCCGTCTGGACGCCAAGGTGCTGGGCTACGCGCCGCCCGAGATCGCCCTGCTGCACCTGAACCGCATCAACGCCGACACGCTGGACGCGCTGCTGGATCTCTACGCGGCGCGCGGCTACCGGTTCGTGACGCTCGACGAGGCCCAGAGCGACCCGGCCTACACGGCCAGGTCGACCTTCGTGTCGCGCTTCGGGCCGATGTGGGGATACCGCTGGGCGCGCGAGCGCGGCGTGAAGGTCAACGGCGCGGAGGAAGTCGAGCCGCCGCCCTGGCTGGCCCGCTACGCCGCCGACGCGGCCGCGCCCTGCGGGCCGGAAGCCGGCTGAGCGGCGGCTGCCGGGCTCCGCGCACCCCGCCGTACCCGGACAATTCCAGTCCACCCCCTGTGGCCCCCGCGACACAGATTAACCCCTTGAAAACACGTGTCATCGGGCTGTCACAGATCGGTGTCTGAACCGTCATGCCCCGTCCGTAAAGGCCCTCTCATCCTGATCCCGCACCTAAGAGGGGGGCGAGGCGCAGGGAAAGCCTCAAGGGGAATTCTCAGATGCGGAACAAGACCTCGCTGGTCGCCGGTTCGGCCCTCGGCGCGATGCTCGCGCTCGGTCTCGGCGTCGCGGCCCAAGCCCAGGACCTGGGCGTGAAGTGGAGCGGCTCGCCGCAATTTTCGAACGACGACGTGGCCTTCAAGGTCCGCGGCCGCATCCTGATCGACGCCGTGTTCCAGGACGTCGAGCGTGACGGCGCCGGCGGCGACTTCGACACCCGCAACGTCCGCGGCCGCCAGGTCTTCCTCGGCGTCGAAGGCAAGCTGAACAACTACTTCGCCTACAAGGCCGAAGGCGGCGCGGTGAACGGCGGCGCCTGGAGCTGGGACGACGTCGTCATCGAATACAAGCCGGTCGAGCAAGTCTCGCTGCTGTTCGGTAACGTCAAGGCGACCGGTCTCGAGAACCTGACCTCGACCCGCTTCACCACCTTCATGGACCGCGGTCCGTACGGCGACTTCGGCGTCGACTCCTACCTGCTGGGCGTCGTGGCCAAGTACCAGGGCCTGAACTACAGCTTCACCGGCGCGGTGCAGGGCAACAGCATCAACACCGCCGACGTCGCCAACGCGGGCGCCGACTCCAAGGAGCGCATCGCCGTCACCGGCCGCTTCCACTACGCGCCGATCAACACCGACCTCGACAAGCTGCACCTGGCCGTGTCGTACCGTTACCGCAACCGCGGCGACGAGACCGCCTTCGCCTACACCGGCCGCACCAACACCGCCTACACCAACGGCACCACCTTCTACACCACGGGCGCCATCGGCAACCGCGACAACACGCTGGCCGTCGAAGGCGCCTACGTGCACGGCCCGTTCTCGGTGCAGGGTGAATACTCGTCGATCGACGTGACCCGCGTGGGCGGCTCGGCCGTCGGCGGCGACCCGAAGGTCAAGGTCGGCTACGCCTACGTCACCTTCTGGCCGACGGGCGAGATCCGCAACTACGACGCGGCCGCGGGCGAATTCAAGCGTCCGAAGATCCTCAACCCGGTCACGGCCGGCGGCTGGGGCGGCGTCGAGCTGGCCCTGCGCTACGACCTCGCCGACACCACCGACGCCTACGACACCCTGAAGACCAAGCCGGCCACCTCGCAGGCCGGCAAGTACACGGGCGTCACCCTGGGCGTGAACTACTACCCGACCTCGTACGTCCGCTTCCAGGCGAACTACACGGACGGCGACGTCGATAACTTCGGCGCCAACCAGGACTACGCCATCAAGCAATTCCAGCTGCGCGCTCAGCTGGACTTCTAAGGCCCGATCCCGCCGGACGGGCGTCGCGCCCGTCCGGACATTTCCTTTTCCTCTCAGGAATTTCCGATGAAAAAGCTCCTGTCCTGCGCGGCCGCCGCCGTCGCCCTGTCGGGCCTGGCCGCCGTCCCCGCCAACGCCGCCCGCGACTACGTCTGGGCCGCCGGTTCGTCGACCGTGTTCCCGTTCGCCACCCGCACCGCCGAGAACTTCGCCAAGAAGACCGGCAAGAAGGCCCCGAAGGTCGAGAGCCTGGGCACCGGCGGCGGCATCAAGCTGTTCTGCGGCGGCCTCGGTGAAGGCTTCCCGGACATCGCCAACGCCTCGCGTCCGATGAAGAAGGCCGAGTTCGACCAGTGCGCCGCCAAGGGCGTCAAGGACATCATCCAGATCAAGATCGGCTTCGACGGCATCGTGGTCGCCACCGACAAGGACGGCGCCGACTACAACTTCAAGACCGAGCACCTCTACCTCGGCCTGGCCAAGCAAGTGCTGAAGGGCGGCCAGTTCGTCGCCAACCCGTACAACAGCTGGGACGACGTCGGCGCCGGCCTGCCGGGCAACCGCATCCAGGTCTACGGCCCGCCGCCCACCTCGGGCACCCGCGACGCCTTCGTGGAACTGGCCATCGAAGCCGGCGCCCGCAAGTTCCCGACCGCCGACGCCATCCGCTCGGACAACGAAAAGAAGTTCAAGCAACTGGTCGACCCGCTGCGTAACGACGGCTGGATCGACGCCGGCGAAAACGACAACGCCATCGTCGGCACCCTGACCAAGACCCCGGGCTCGCTGGGCGTCTTCGGCTGGTCGTACCTCGAAGAGAACATGGACAAGATCAAGGGCGCGACCATCAACGGCGTGCGTCCCTCGGCCCAGACGATCGCCGACGGTTCCTACCCGCTGTCGCGCTCGCTGTTCATCTACGTCAAGAAGGCCAACATCGGCGTCACGCCGGGCCTGGAAGACTTCCTGAAGGAGTTCACCTCCGACGCCGCCACGGGTCGCGGCGGCTACCTGCAGGGCCGTGGTCTGATCCCGCTGCCCCCCGGCCAGCACCAGGCCCAGAAGGACGTCGTCGCCAAGAAGGCCACGATGCCCCGTCCGGCCGCTTAATCAGCCCGGATAAGCGCGGTTTTCGCCGCGCGACCGAAGATTGCGCCGCGGTCCTATGGGCCGCGGCGTTTTCTTTTGTATAGTGCTCTCCGGTCCGCCCGCGCCGCGTCAAGAAAGTCTGGGCCGTGGCCGCCGTCCGGCGCCGCGTCACTTGCCCCTAGGGACAATGATACTCCTCGCGCTCGCCGTCGTTCTGTTCCTCGTTCTGTTGAACGGGGTCTTCGCCATGTCCGAACTCGCGGTGGTCTCCGCGCGGCGGGCCAGACTGCAGAGCCAGGCCGACCGGGGAGACCGCGGCGCCAAGATCGCCCTTGGCCTCGCCGAACACCCCACCCGCTTCCTCTCGGCCGTGCAGGTCGGCATCACCCTGATCGGCATCCTGGCTGGCGCCTACGGCCAGGCCACCATCGCCGGCGCGCTGGACAAGTGGCTGGAGCCGATGCCGGTGATCGGCCCGCACTCCGAGGCCATCGCCACCACCATCGTCGTCATCGGCCTGACCTACGTCTCGGTGATCCTGGGCGAGCTGGTGCCCAAGCGCCTGGCTTTGATCTTCCCCGACACCATCGCCCGCGCCATGGCCCCGTTCCTGGCCCTGGTGGCCACGGTGCTGCGCCCGTTCGTCACCCTGCTGACCGTCTCGACGGCCGCCATCCTCAAGCTGATGGGCGTGCGCGACGAGCGCAACAGCGGCATCACCTCCGAAGAGGTCGAGACCGTGCTGGCCGAGGGCGCCGACGCGGGCCTGATCGAGCCCGAAGAACGCACCATGATCCAGGAGGTGCTGCGCCTGGGCGACCGTCCGGTGCGCGTGGCCATGACCCCGCGCCGCGACCTCTACTGGATCTCGCTGTCGGACGAGCCCGAGGCCGTGCAGGCCGAGGTCCGCGAGTGCCCCTATTCGCGCATCGTCGTGGCCCTGGAAGGCGACCTCGACGGCGAGATCGGCGTGGTGCTGAAGAAGGACCTGCTGGACTCCTGCCTCGGCGGCGAGCCGCTGGACCTGCGCGCTCACATCCAGCAGCCGATCGCCATCCCCGAGACCATGTCGCTGCTGCGCGCCATGGCGGTCTTCAAGCAGACCTCGCTGCACATGGCCCTGGTGGTCGACGAGTTCGGCTCGGTGCAGGGCGTGATCACGCCGCTCGACCTCCTGGAAATGATCGCCGGCGACTTCCCCGAGGATCACGACGAGGGCGAACGCCGCATCCTGCGCCGTGAGGACGGCAGCTGGCTGGTCGACGCCCGCCTCGACATACAGGAGCTCAACGACGCCCTGGGCGAGAACTTCGAGGCCGAGGGCGGCTACCACACCGTGGCCGGCCTGATCCTCGACCGTCTGGGCCGCATCCCGGCCGAGGGCGAGATCCTTCACCTGGGGGCGTTCGACGTCGAGATCGTCGACATGGACGGCTCGCGCATCGACAAGGTCATCCTCAAGCCCGGCAAGCGCCGCGAGGACGACGAGGACTGAAGCGCGGGCGCCGAGGAAGGCGCGGGGGGATAGTCAGATGAGCCAGCCGGGACCCTGGGGCGTAGAGCCGCCGCCGGAAACCGAAGTCGCGCCGGTCAAGGCCTCGAAGGCGGCCAAGCCGGAAGGGCCGCCGCGTCCCTCCTGGCGGCGCTGGCTGGCCTGGGCGCTGCTCGCCGGCGGCATCGTGGCGGCGCTCGTGCTGGCGAACTTTTTCGCGCCCTGGGGTCCGCAGGACGGCTACGACAAGACCTACGCCCTCATGTGGGGCGCGGCGGCCGTGGTGTTCTCGGGCGCGCTGCTGCGGGCGACGCGGCGAGAGGCCTTGCGGGGCGTCGGCTTCGCGGCCCTGTGGCTGGTGATCGCCGCCGTCCTGGGCATGGGCTATCTCTACCGGGCCGAACTGGCCGAGGCGCCGCAGCGCCTTTTGATGGCGCTGAATGTCGGCGCGCCGGTGGCGACCGGCGAGCGCGAGCTGCGCGTGGCCAAGAACGCCGGCGGCGCCTTCGTCATCATCGGCGAGGTCAACGGCCAGCGGGTGCCGTTCATGGTCGACACCGGCGCCAGCCACACCGTGCTCAGCCCCGCCGACGCCCAGCGCATCGGCGTGCCGATCGAGACCCTGAACTACGACCAGACCGCCGAGACCGCCAACGGCCTGGGCTACGGCGCGGTCTGGACCGCTGACCGCCTGGCCATCGGCCCGATCGTCCGCAAGGACTTCACCATGGACGTCAACAAGGCCCCGATGAGCGGCTCCCTGCTGGGCATGAGCTTCCTCGACACCCTGGAGTCCTACGAGGTCCGCGACGGGGTGCTGATCTTGCGCTGGCGGGAGTAGATGTGCGTTCCCTCTCCCCTTGCGGGAGAGGGTGGCCCTGCGGAGCAGGGTCGGGTGAGGAGTCTCTCAGAACTGAAAGCCGCGTGCAGCGGTTAGGCCGGGCGGGGCGTCTCCCATCTGAGAGACCCCTCATCCGACGGCCTTCGGCCGCTACCTTCTCCCGCAAGGGGAGAAGGATCGCTCACGGGGATAGAACGCCCTCAACCCCCGTCACCGCGCGACCAAACCCCAACCAATCCAGCCCCTTGCAACTTTCTCAGCGCTCTGGATCAGACGCGCTGAAACCCGCTGCATAATGGACCCCGTCCCGTCGCAGGGAGAGGGCGCAAGGATCCGGCCCGAAGCGGCGACGTGGATGCGATCGAGCGGGGCCGAAGGAGCGGCGAGAGCCGGGCCTGAAGGCTTAAATGAGGATGGGGGACGTAAACCCATTCATCGGGAGCTTGCCTCATAGGCTCCCGCCCGTCCGAGGGTCCGCGCCCTGACGCACTCCTGGCCGCATGAACGGGGGAGCCTTGCGCGGGGAAGGGGTGAAAGGCGGAAGAGGCCTGCGCGCCCCGGCCTGAGGCACAACGATCGCGCGGGGCGTCTAAGCTTCGTCGAAACGGTATTACACAATCAACTCCGGGCGAGGCCCGGACGCCCCGCGCCCTCTCCATCAACTCAGCGGTTTTCCGCGTGAGCGCGAGAAGTCGTGCGCCAAGACCTTCTCCCTGAAGGGGGAGGTGGCCCGGAGGGCCGGAGAGGGAAGTTCCTGACGAGTCAGAAGTCGCCGCCGACGGGAGCAATCACATCCCCCTCCGTCGGCTTCGCCGACACCTCCCCCTTCAGGGGGAGGGTCTGATGACCCTAAGCCGCCGTCTTCCTGCGGATCCGCGCCAGTCGCCGCAGGCGCCGCCAGAAGCGGGTCTTTTCTGGTTCGGGGTAGGGCTGCAGGTTCTTGAAGAACTCCTCGGCGCAGGCGCGCCACGAGAAGCCCTCGGCGAACTTGCGCACCGTGGCGTGGTCGATGTCGAGGCAGGCGAGGCACGCCTCGCGCAGGCCGTCGGTCTGGCCGGGCGCCAGCACGCCGGCGCCGGAACCCGGAATGATGTCGATGGGCCCGGGCGCCGAGAAGGCCGCCACCGGCACGCCGGCGGCCATGGCCTCCAGGATCACCAGGCCGAAGGTGTCGGTCAGCGACGGGAAGCAGAAGACGTCGGCGCAGGCGAAGTAGCGGGCCAGTTCGTCGCCGAACTTGGCGCCCAGGAACTTCACCTCGGGATATTTCTCGGCCAGCTCCTCGCGCTGGGGGCCGTCGCCGATGACGACCTTGGTGCCCGGCAGGTCGAGGCTGGCGAAGGCCTCGATGTTCTTCTCGACGGCCACGCGGCCGACATTGAGATAGATCGGACGGGCCAGACCCTCGAACAGGTCCGGTTCGCCCTCGGCGCGCGGCTTGAAGACGTCGGTGTCGACGCCGCGCGACCACGGCGAGATGTTGCGGAAACCGTGGCGCACCAGTTCGTCGCGCATGGTGGGCGTGGCCACCATCAGGCGGCCCGACGGCTTGTGGAACCAGCGCATGTAGGTGTAGCCGGCCGCCAGCGGCAGCGGCAGGCGGGCCGAGACGTACTCGGGGAAGCGCGTGTGGTAGCTGGTCGTGAACGGCAGCTTCCACTCCAGGCAGATGCGGCGCGCGGCCAGGCCGATCGGGCCCTCGGTGGCGATGTGGATCGCCTCGGGCTCGAACGACTTGAAGCGCTCCTGCACCGGCTCGTAGGCGCCGATCGCGAGCTTGATCTCGGGATAGGTGGGCAGCGGGAAGGTGGGGAACTGGTCAGGGCTGACCACGTCCACCTCATGGCCCATGGCGCGAAGCTCGGCCATCACCTTGGTGAGGGTCCGAACCACGCCGTTGACCTGCGGCTCCCATGCGTCGGTGGCGAGAAGTATCCGCATCAGGCGGCGGCAGGCTCCGGCAACGGGGGCTCGACGCCGAGCGCCCGGGCCCGGTCGATCACCGACCAGGACCTCATCTTCGACCATTCGAGGATTTCGAGCTGGCCGTCCATATGCTCCACCAGAGCGGTGCAGCTTTCAACCCAGTCGCCGTCGTTGACGTAAAGAATACCGTCGATCTCTCGCATTTCGGCCTTGTGGATATGACCGCAGATCACGCCGTCGACGCCGCGACGGCGAGCCTCGTCGGCGACGGCGGCCTCGAAGTTCTCGATGAACTGCAATGCGTTCTTCACCTTGACCTTCAGATAGGCCGAGAGACTCCAGTATCCGAACCCCATTCTCCGCCGCGCGCGGTTGAGCAAGGTGTTCAGCATGAGGATGGTTCTATAGGACCAATCCCCGAGGAAGGCGAGCCACTTGGCGTGCTGCACGACGCCGTCGAACTCGTCGCCGTGGACCACCAGGTAGCGCTTGCCGTCGGCCGCCTCGTGGATCACGTCGCGGGCCACGACCACGCCGCCGAAGTGGGTGCCGCAGAAATCCCGCACCCGGTCGTCGTGGTTGCCGGGCACGTAGATCACCTCGACGCCCTTGCGGGCCAGGCGCAGGATCTTCTGCACCACGTCGTTGTGGCTCTGGGGCCAGTACCAGCCGCTGCGCAGCTTCCAGCCGTCGATGATGTCGCCGACCAGATAGAGCCGGTCGCATTCGACGTGGCGGATGAAGTCGAGCAGCAGCTCGGCCTGACAGCCGCGCGTGCCCAGATGGATGTCGCTGATGAAGATGCTGCGATAGCGGCGGACTTCGATCTCGGCGGCCATGAACGGCTCCCCAGCGCTGTGCAGGCTTCGCCCCCGCGAAGTCCGCTTCCCCAAGCGAGAACTGAGGGTGGCGGATAAGCTGATTGCATGTCGCTTTGATGAAACCGTCCGGGTTCGGCGCCCCCTAATGGGCGCGGCGAATCGCCCGGTGGTGGCCGAACGAGGGTAGGCGCCGTAGGGTCAGCCTCCCTTTCGACCAGTTCCTGCGCATGCGGCAGGCGCGTCCACGACGGCGCGACACCGGCCTCATCCCTTGTGTTCTTTGGGAAAACGGCTGTTGCAGCGCAGCATGCTCCGCACTAGATCACGCCCATGGACGCCGCCCGCCTCGCCAAGGATACGCCGAAATCGCTGAAGACGCGCGCGCGGATTCTCGATTGCGCCATGCGTCTGTTCGCCGAGACCGGCTATCACGCGGCCACCAACCCGGTGATCGCCGACGCCGCGGGCCTGACCCGCGGGGCGATGCTCTACCATTTCCCGACCCGCGAAGCCCTGGTCGAGGCCGCCGTGGCCCACGTCCAGGCCGCCCGCTCGGCCCTGTTCCGCGCCGCCGCCGACAGCATTCCGGCCGGGGGCGACGTCACCGAGCACGCCATCGACAGCTATTGGGACCTGCTGCAGAGCGAGCCCTTCCTGGCCTTCGCCGAGCTGGAGGCCGCCGGCCGCACCGACCCGGCCATCCAAGCCCTGCTGGCCCCGGCCCAGGCCGAGTTCGACCGCGCCCAGGCCGGCGACCACTTCCTGAAGATCCTGCACGCCGGCGCCGGCCCGCGCTTCCAGGCCAGCCGCGACCTCGCCCGCTTCATGCTCGAAGGCCTGGCCCGCACCACCCTGACCTATGACGGCGAGGGCCGTCGCGAGCGCCTGCTGATGCTGATCAAGCGCGCCACACACATGCTGAACCGCAAGGGCGACATCCAGGACCTGTGGCCGGACTAACGACCCTCCCCCTGAAGGGGGAGGTGGCCCGGAGGGCCGGAGGGGGAAGTCCCTCCTGATGTCGAAGCGGCTGCTGGCTCTACAGTCACATCCCCCTCCGTCGGCTTCGCCGACACCTCCCCCTTCAGGGGGAGGGTCTAAGCAGGTATCGGCAGCGCCGTCGTGAACTTGATCTGCTCCATCGCGAAGCTCGACGAGACGTCGCTCAGCGGCGCGGTGGCGATCAGGCGCTTGTAGAAGCGGTCGTAGGCGGCGATGTCCTTGACCACCACCTTCAGCAGATAGTCGACCTCGCCGCTCATCCGGTAGAACTCGACCACCTCGGGCAGGGCCGACGCGCCCTTGGCGAAGGTTTCCAGCCAGGCCTCGTCGTGGCGGCCGGTCTTGACGGCCACGAACACGGTCAGCGAGACGTCCAGCGCCTCGCGGTCGAGCAGGGCGACGCGGGCGGTGATGACCCCGGTGTCCTGCAGGCGCTTCAGCCGCTTCCAGCACGGGGTCTGCGACAGGCCCACCCGCTCGGCCAGTTCGGCGATCGAGACGGTGGCGTCCTCCTGCAGGATGGCGAGCAGGCGGCGGTCGATGGAATCGAGATCGATCATCTCTTAATTTCGCGATGGGGAGATTCAAGTTCTCCAAATCTGTCGTTCGCATCGAAGATCGACAATGCCTTTCTCGCCGGACGGGCGCACGCTCCCCTTCTTGATCGAGGAAGGGGACCTTCGATGCTCCAACTGTTCACCCGCCACCCGCGCCAGGTCGGCGAAACCTATGGCGAGCACTTCGCCATGGCCTGGAGCTTCGGCCTGCCAATGGTCGCCGCGGGCCTGGCCTGCCTGGTCCACGGCCTGCTGCCCTTCCTGTTCGAACGCACCGGCAGCGACTGCGTGAAGCGCCTGCACGCCCGGATGAAGGGGCGCGGGGCCCAGACGCATGGCGCTCTCGCCAGCGGCCCGATCGGCTACCAGGCGTTCGACGCCGCCATCTGATCCGACGATCCTTCGGTCGAGTCGGGCCTTTTCCGGCGTTTCGTCCGTGGAAGGCGCGATTTCGCGGCCCGGCCGAAGATCCGTCGTCTTTACGGTCCGCCCTCTTGGCGGGGCGCCGATCCCCAGCCATGGTCGCCCGGCAGTCGGGAGGACGAGCATGAGTTTCTGGACGCGCCGCAAGGCGATCGACGGGGCGGCGGGCCATGGCGGCCATGAGCTGAAGAAGACCCTGAGCTGGCCGCACCTGGTGGCCCTGGGGGTCGGCGCCATCGTCGGCACCGGCATCTACACCCTGACGGGCGTGGGCGCGGGCCTGGCCGGGCCGGGCGTCATCCTGTCGTTCCTGATCGCCGGCGCGGTCTGCGCCTGCGCGGCGCTCTGCTACGCCGAGCTGTCGACCATGATCCCCGCCTCGGGCAGCGCCTACACCTACAGCTACGTCGCCATGGGCGAGCCGGTGGCCTGGGTGATCGGCTGGAGCCTGATCCTCGAATACACCCTGGTCTGCGCCGCCGTGGCGGTGGGCTGGTCGGCCCACGCCCAGGGGCTGTTCCGGATGATCGGCACGCCCGAGTTCCTGCTGGCCGGTCCGCACGCCGGCGGCATCGTCAACCTGCCGGCCGTGATCATCTCGATGGCGGTCGCCGGCCTGCTGGCGCTGGGCACCCGCGAGAGCGCGACGGTCAACATGGTGCTGGTGGTCATCAAGATCGCCGCCCTGGCCGTGTTCGTGGCCCTCTGCCTGCCGGCCTTCGACGCCAGCCATTTCACGCCGTTCATGCCCAAGGGCTTCGCCGCCAACCCCGGTCCGGACGGGATCAAGGTCGGGGTCATGGCCGCCGCCAGCCTGATCTTCTTCGCCTTCTACGGCTTCGACGCGGTGTCGACCGCCGCCGAGGAGACCAAGAACCCCAAGCGCGACCTGACCATCGGCATCGTCGGCTCGATGGCCGCCTGCACGGCCATCTACATGATCGTCGCCGCCGTCTCGATCGGGGCCTCGCGCACCGAGGTGTTCTCGGCCAGCGAAGCGCCGCTGGTGTTCATTCTGGAGACCCTCAAGCATCCGAAGGTGGCTCAGCTCGTCGCCCTGGCCGCCGTGGTCGCCCTGCCGACCGTGATCCTGGCCTTCATGTACGGCCAGAGCCGGATCTTCTTCGTCATGGCCCGCGACGGCCTGCTGCCCCGCGCCCTGGCCAAGGTGAACGCCAAGACCGGCACGCCGGTGCTGATGACCCTGCTGACCGGCGTGCTGTCGGCGTTCCTGTCGGGCCTGCTGCCGCTGAAGGAGATCGCCGAACTGGCCAACGCCGGCACCCTGGCCGCCTTCATCGCCGTCGGCGCCTCGGTGATCGTACTGCGCCGGCGCGAGCCGAACCGCCCGCGGGTGTTCTCGGTTCCGGCCTGGCCGGTCGTGGCCTCGGGCGCGATCCTCGGCTGCCTCTACCTGTTCATCAGCTTGCCGGAAAAAACACAGCGTTATTTCCTGTACGCTCAGATTGTAGGCCTGCTGATATATTTCGTTTACGGCGTGCGACGCAGTGTCCTCGCGAAAGGCTCGCCGCCGACGGTGTAAGTTCGGGCGCGGGGACGGGCTGGAGGGGTTCTGATGACCGACTTCGACCGTATCCTGCGCCTCTGGCCCGTCGCCCTGGTCATGGGCGGCGCGCTCCTGGTCACCGGCTGCGGTGGAGGCGGGGGCGGCGGCGGTCCGTCGACGGGCGTGACGACCCCGGTCACGCCGCCCGCGCCGCCTCCACCCCCGCCGCCTCCGCCCAGCGTCACCAGCGCCGAATACACGCGCAGCTGGGGCCTGGCCGCGATCCACGCCAACACCGCCTATGACGCCGGCTACACCGGCGCCGGGATCACGGTGGCGGTGGTCGACACCGGCGTCGATCAGTCCCAGGCCGACCTGGCTGGCCGGGTGTCGGCCGCCTCGACCGACATCGTCACCGGCCGCAACGAGCTGGCCAACGCCGATCGCCACGGCACCCGCGTGGCCGGGATCATCGCCTCCAACTTCAACGGAACGGGCACGATCGGCGTGGCCTACGGCTCGACCATCCTGTCGATCCGCGCCGACACCGCCTCGACCGACCCCGACTGCGAAGAGTGCATCTTCACCTCCAGCAACCTGGCGCGGTCGATCGACTACGCGGTCGCCAACGGCGCCAAGGTGATCAACCTGTCGCTCGGTGGCGACACGCCGCTGGGCGCGACCTTCGAGGCGGCCCTGGCTCGCGCCACGGCCGCCGGCGTGGTCATCGCCGCCTCGGCCGGCAACGAAGGCGAGGCCGATCCGGGCTGGCCGGCGCGCTACGCCGTCGACACCCGCTAC
The DNA here is from genome assembly GCF_059415745.1 of Caulobacter sp. GW821-FHT10A10. NCBI lineage: Bacteria > Pseudomonadati > Pseudomonadota > Alphaproteobacteria > Caulobacterales > Caulobacteraceae > Caulobacter > Caulobacter sp. GW821-FHT10A10. Next base: position 429,394 of record NZ_JBWKNV010000002.1, read on the forward strand.
CAGGGCGCGCTGTTGGCCGTGGGGGCGCTGTCGCAGAGCGGAACCCTGGCCAGCTTCTCCAACAAGGCCGGGGTGGCGGCCAACGGCTACATCGTCGCCCCGGGCGACCAGGTGATCACCGACTGCGACACGGCCGGCAGTTGCTGGCGGATCTCGGGCACCTCGTTCGCGGCGCCGCACGTGGCCGGCGCCCTGGCCCTGCTGCTGCAGGCCTTCCCCAACATCTCCGGCCGCGACGCGGTCTCGATCCTGCTGCGCACGGCCGCCGATCTCGGCACGACCGGGACCGACAGCACCTATGGCCGCGGCTCGCTCGACCTGACCCGCGCCTTCCAGCCGGTGGGGACCAGCAGCCTGGCCGTGGGCGAGGGCGAATCGGTCACGATCGACGCCAACGAGCCCGGGACCAGCCTCGCCGGACCGTTCGGCCAGGCCCTGGCGCGCACCGACGCGCTCGGCACGGTGCTGACCGACGACTATCACCGCCGCTTCGTGGTCGACCTGGCCGGCTCCGTGCCGGGCGCGTCGCGCCGGGGCGTGGGCGACCTGCCGCCGCCGACCGCTTCCAGCGCGGTGGTGCTGGGCGGCCCGAGCCTGGGCGGCGCGCAGCTGGCCTTCAGCGCGGAGGCGCCGCTGTTCGAGCCGACCCCCAACGCCAGCGCGCCGGACATGCTGCTGGGGCCCCAGCCCATGCGCTCGGCGCGGATGCAGGCGGCGTTTGGCCGGTTCAGCTTCTCGACCTGGAAGGGCGAGGGCGGCGCGCCGGCCCCGGCCGGTCCGGAAGGCCGCGACGCCTTCCGCCTCGTCGCCCGTCCCGACCAGACGGTGCAGGCGGCTGTACGCCTGGGCCGCTTCGCCTTCAGCGCCGAGCAGGGCGAGGCCGTGCGCCGCCGCCCGATGCAGACCACCGAGATCAAGGCCTCCAGCTATGTCGCGGCCACCGGCCAGACCGCGCTCGCCGGCGGCGTGCTCAGCGTCACCGCCGGGACCCTGGACGAGCCGCTGGGGCCGCTGGGGTCGTTCCTGGCGCCGGGCTCCACCTTCGCCCTGCCCACCTCGACCCGCTTCACCGCCGCCGCCTTCGACCTGTCGCCGCGCCCGGGCGTGAGCCTGCGGGCCGAGGCCTCGATGGGGCGGATGTCGGCCCAGGGCGGGCTGCTGGGCCTGGACGGCGCGGTCAGCGGCGCCTGGCGGCTGATGGCGGCCGCCGACTGCGACCTGATCGGCTGGTCCTGCGCCCTGCTGACCTTCGAGGTCAGCCAGCCCCTGCGCGTCGAGCGGGGCCGGTTCACCGCCACCCTGGCCGACGTGCCGCTGTCCTATGACGACCCGCTGACCTATTCGACCCGCCGCTTCAGCGCCTCGCCCGACGGGCGCGAGATCGACCTGCGGCTGGGCATGGAGCGGTCGCTGGGCGGCGAGCGGCGGATCAGCGTGCGCGGCGGCGTGGCGCTGCAGCCTGGGCACGACGCCTCGGCCGATCCGGAACTGAACCTGGCGGCCACCTATCGGGCCCGCTTCTGACGGCTCTTCCATTCCCGCGAGCGGCGGGTACAGTCGGCGAATAAAACGATCGTTTGACGCGACGACTGACAGGAAGGAACCGCCATGGCCCTCGACCGCGAGACCCGCGACCAGCTGCTCGAGATGGTCGCCCGCTTCGTGGCCGAACGGCTGCGGCCGATCGAGGCCCAGGTGGCCGAGAACGACGCGGTGCCCGAAGGCGTGATCGCCGAGATGCGCGACCTGGGCCTCTTCGGCCTATCGATCCCCGAGGAATACGGCGGCCTGGGTCTTTCGATGGAGGACGAGGCGCTGGTGGCTGTCGAGCTGGGCCGCGCCTCGCCCGCCTTCCGTTCGGTGTTCGGCACCAATGTCGGCATCGGCAGCCAGGGCCTGGTGATGTTCGGCTCCGAGGCCCAGAAGGCCAAATGGCTGCCCGGCATCGCCTCGGGCGAGACCGTCACCAGCTTCGCCCTGACCGAGCCCGAGGCCGGCTCCGACAGCGCCGCGGTGCAGACCCGCGCGACCCTGGACGGCGACGCCTATGTGCTGAACGGGACCAAGCGCTTCATCACCAACGCCGGCAAGGCCTCGCTGTTCACGGTGATGGCCCGCACCAATCCGGACGCCAAGGGCGGCTCGGGCGTGTCGGCCTTCCTGGTCGAGGCCGGCCTGCCGGGCCTGCACGTGGGCAAGGCCGAGAAGAAGATGGGCCAGCAGGGCGCCCACATCCACGACGTCACCTTCGACAACGTGCGGGTGCCGGTCGAGAACCGGCTGGGCGCGGAGGGCGAGGGCTTCAAGGTGGCCATGCAGGTGCTGGATCGCGGCCGCCTGCACATCGCCGCCGTCTGCACGGGCGTGGCCGAGCGGCTGATCGCCGACTGCGTGGCCTACGCCTCCGAGCGCAAGCAGTTCGGCCAGCCGATCGCGAACTTCCAACTGATCCAGGCGATGCTGGCCGATAGCAAGACCGAGGCCCTGGCGGCCAAGGCCCTGGTGCTGGAGACCGCCCGCAAGCGCGACGCGGGCGAGGGCGTGACCCTGGAGGCGGCGGCCGCCAAGCTGTTCGCCTCGGAGATGGTCGGACGGGTGGCCGACCGGGCGGTGCAGATCTTCGGCGGCGCCGGCTATGTCGCCGACTACGGCATCGAGCGCCTTTACAGGGACGTCCGGATTTTCCGCATCTACGAGGGCACCAGCCAGATCCAGCAACTGGTCATCGCCAGAGAAACCCTGCGTCGCGGCGGATAGTCGCAAGCACATCCGGCGAGAGTGCGGCGGTATGACGCGCTCATAACGGGAAAAGTTGTACTGCGATTAACCATCAGCCGTGAGATTTAACCCCGATATTCAAGACCGGGGATACGGCAGATGAGCCAGGACTACGCACTGAGTGACCGCGTCGCGTTCATGGGCCTGGATGACCGGGCCCGGGCGTCTCTGCGGGCGCTGCGTCCGCTCATCGAGCGAGAGATCGGCCCGGCGCTGGCCGGCTTCTACGACAAGGTCAAGGCCACGCCCGAGACCCGCAGGTTCTTCGGCGACGAGCGCCACATGGACGCGGCCGGCTCGCGCCAGAAGTCGCACTGGGGCGTGATCGCCCAGGCCGAGTTCAGCGACACCTACGTCAAGGCCGTGCGCACCATCGGCGAGACCCACGCCCGCATCGGTCTGGAGCCGCGCTGGTACATCGGCGGCTACGCCATGGTCAGCGAGCACCTGGCGCGGGCGGCGATCAAGGAGGCCTGGCCCAAGGGCTTCATGGCCAAGGGCGACGGCGCCGACAAGGCCGGCGACGCCGTCTCGGCCCTGATCAAGGCCGTGATGCTCGACATGGACTTCGCCATCTCGATCTATCTCGAGACCATCGAGAACGAGCGCAAGCGCCTCGAAGAAGTGCGTCAGGCCAATGAGCGCAGCCAGGCCGTGGCGGTCCAGGCCCTGGGCGAGGCGCTGGCCCGCCTGGCCGAGGGCGACCTGGCCTCGCGCCTCGACATTGAGGTCGCCGCCGACTTCCAGAAGCTGAAGGGCGACTTCAACGCCGCCGTGGCGACGCTGGAGGAGGCGATGGCCGCCGTAACCCAGGCCAGCGACGGCATCCGCATGGGCGCCGACGAGATCGGCGTCGCCGCCGACGACCTGTCGCGCCGCACCGAACAGCAGGCCGCCAGCCTGGAAGAGACCGCCGCCGCCCTCGACGAGATCACCGCCACGGTGAAGCGTTCGGCCGCCGGGGCCCGCAAGGCCTCCGACGTGGTGGCCGGCGCCAAGACCGAGGCCGAGCGTTCGGGCGTGGTCGTCAATGACGCCGTCGCCGCCATGGGCGAGATCGAGACCAGTTCGCGCGAGATCAGCAACATCATCGGGGTGATCGACGAGATCGCCTTCCAGACCAACCTTTTGGCCCTCAACGCCGGGGTCGAGGCCGCCCGTGCCGGCGACGCCGGCAAAGGCTTCGCGGTGGTCGCGTCCGAAGTGCGGGCGCTTGCCCAGCGCTCGGCCGAGGCGGCCAAGGAGATCAAGGCCCTGATCGGCGCCTCGTCCAAGCAGGTCGAGGCGGGCGTGGCCCTGGTCGGCCAGACTGGCGAGGCCCTGCGCGGCATCGTCGACAAGGTCGGCGAGATCGACGGGCTGGTGGGCGAGATCTCGTCCTCGGCCCAGGAACAGTCCAGCGGCCTGGCCCAGGTCAACATCGCCGTGAACCAGATGGACCAGGTCACCCAGCAGAACGCCGCCATGGTCGAGCAGACCACGGCCGCCACCCATTCCCTGAAAGGCCAGTCGGCCGAGCTGACGCGCCTGATCGGCGGCTTCAAGACCTCCCACAAGGCCGCCCCGGCCCCGGTCGCGCGGCCGACGCCGCGTCCCGCCGCGGCCGCCCGCGTGGCGTCCCGTCCCGGCGCTGCGGTCTCGCGCGGATCGACCGCGGTCGCGATCGACCAGGACTGGGAAGAATACTGAGTTTTTGTCGGTGACCGGGCGCGGCGTAGCTTAGCGCGCTCCGGATATTTCTTCGTTGCGTTCTCCCTCCTAGACCCTGGCCCGCCCTGCAAGGCGGGCCTTTTTCTTGGGCGGAGGCTGTCTAGTCTTTGGGCGCTGGTGTTCAAACAGCAAAACGCCCCCGCCGATCCGGCCGTGGCGTTTCCCGTCTGGGAGACGCCGGCCTGGACCAGCGGAGGCGCTTGAAACCCCCGTTGGGTAGGCGCGTAAGACTTACGCGCCGCCCGGGAAGCGGAACGGAACCTTCACGGTGCCGGTCTTGGCGCCCATCGGCAGCTTCTCGGCGATGCACATGGCCGCCTTGTCGAAGCCCTTGCCGGCCGCGCTGTTGTCGACGACCTTGCAGCCCGAGAGCTTGCCGGCGTCGGCGGTGCACTCGAGCATCACCTGGGCGGCGTCCTTGGTGTTGGCGAATTGCTGCAAGCAACGGCCCATTTGATCTTCGAAGCCGCCAGCGGCCGAAGCGGCCTGAGCGACGAACAAGCTGCCGGCGATTCCCGCGGCAATAGCGATCGGATATTTCATCCCGCTGCTCCTAGTATTTTTTATTCGTCCGTTGGACGTTGCGCCAACCGGACGCCTGCACCTTCTCGCAGTCGCGAGTTAAGATAGTCTGAGTCAGCGAAGAATAATCGATATTTACTTGTCGATAACCAAGGTGACTTGCGACTGGCGCCATGTCGCCGCAATTGCCCCTCTCTAGACTCAAAACGCGGGCGGAACGCGGCTGCGCACGCGCGGTTGGGAGGGGGTGCGACAAGGTGCGGCCATCGTTCTTAACCAAAGTCAGGAACTATTAGGAATCTATCGTGATGATCCGACCTCATTGCAGGCGGTCCGTGGGCACGGCCGTCGCTTGGAGGGGATCTCGAGATGAAGCGCTTTCGACTAGTCGATCTGCCGTTGATCATAAAAATCGGCTTCGCACCGGCTTTCGCCTTGGTGATGCTGGCCTTGATGGCCGGCGGGGCGATCATGATCCAGAAGAGCCAGTCCGCCGCGCTGCGCCAGGTCGTCGAGAGCGACATGGCCCAGAACATGGAGATCCTGAAGCTCTCCAAGCGCATCTCGAACATCAACGGTGAGCTCTACACCGTGATGACCCACAAGGCCGGCAACATCGACGTCGCCAAGAACGACGCCCGCATGGCCGCCGTCCTGGCCGAGACCGACTCGATCAAGAAGGACCTGGCTTCCCTGAAGTCGAAGCTTCCGGCCGCCGAGCAGCCGAAGATCGCCGAGCTGATCAAGTCGCTCGAGGAATGCCGCAGCGCCATCGACACGGTGAGCGGGATGATCGGCGTCGACTTCAACATGGCCGTCGGCTTCATCGCGCCGTTCGAAGAACAATACGCCAAGATGACGACCCAGCTCGACCAGGTGGTGGCCGCGGCCAACACCCGCGTCGCCGAGCAGGCCGCCAAGAAGCAGGCCGAGGCCGCCGCCGCGATCAGCATCACGATCGTGCTGTCGCTGATCACGCTGGCCGCCGTGGCCGCCCTGGCCTTCCTGACGGTGATGAACGTCCGCAAGTCGATCGCCGACATCGCCGGCGCCACCGAGAAGCTGTCGAAGGGCGACAACGCCATCGACCTGGAGCGCCTGACCCGCGCCGACGAGCTGGGCGCCATCGTCCGCTCGCTGAAGGTCTTCCGCGACAACCAGCTGCACCTCGAGCAGCTGCGCGCCGAGCAGGAGAAGACCGCGGCCCTGACCGCCGACGAGCGCCGCTCCAAAGAGGAGGCCGCCGCGGCCGCCGCCCGCGAGAGCGCCCTGGTCGTCAGCTCGCTGGCCGAGGGCCTGGAGCGCCTGGCCTCGGGCGACCTGACCTTCCGCGTCACCGCCGCCTTCCCGGGCGAGTACGCCAAGCTCAAGGACGACTTCAACGGCGCCATCGCCCAGCTGCAGGATACGGTGAAGGTCATCGCGGCCTCGACCGACGGCCTGCGCACCGGCGCCGACGAGATCGCCCACGCCTCCGACGACCTCTCGCGCCGCACCGAACAACAGGCCGCCAGCCTGGAAGAGACCGCCGCCGCCCTCGACGAGCTGACCGCCACCGTGCGCCGCACGGCCTCGGGCGCCCGCCAGGCTTCGGACGTGGTTTCGACCACCCGTGGCGAAGCGACGCATTCCGGTCAGGTCGTCCATCAGGCAGTGTCCGCGATGGGCGAAATCGAAAATTCCTCCAAGCAGATCAGCCAGATCATCGGCGTGATCGACGAGATCGCCTTCCAGACCAACCTCCTGGCGCTCAACGCCGGGGTGGAGGCCGCCCGGGCGGGCGAAGCGGGACGTGGTTTCGCGGTCGTCGCCCAGGAAGTCCGTGCGCTCGCCCAGCGCTCGGCCGAGGCCGCCAAGGAGATCAAGACCCTGATCTCGTCGTCGACCCAGCAGGTCTCTGCCGGGGTGAGCCTGGTCGGTCAGACCGGGGAAGCCCTGCAGCGGATCGTGGTGAAGGTCGGCGAGATCGACGCCCTGGTCACCGAGATCGCCGCCTCGGCGGCCGAGCAGGCGACCGGCCTCAACGAAGTGAACACCGCCGTCAACCAGATGGATCAGGTGACCCAACAGAACGCCGCCATGGTCGAGGAATCGACCGCCGCGACGCACTCGCTGAAGGGCGAGACCGCGGAGCTGGTGCGCCTGATCGGTCGCTTCCGTGTGGGTGAGGGTTCTGCCCAACGCTTTGAACGCCCGCGCGAAGCCGACGCCCATGTCGACTCGCCGGCCCGCAACCCCGTCGCCGAGCAACGCGCCCGGCTCGGCGCCTTCGCCCGGCCTGGCCGTGGTGGAGCCGCCGCAGCGGCCGCCCCGGTCAGCGACGGCTGGGAGGAGTTTTGATGACTGTCCTTTCGCTGCCCGAGACGCTTGATCTGAAGGCGTCGGGCCCCCTCAAGGCGGCGTTCCTGGAACGCCGCGGCGAGGCGGTCGAGGTCGAGGCCGGCAACGTCCGGCGCCTCGGCGGCCTGTGCCTGCAGGTGCTGCTCGCGGCCAAGACCGCCTGGGCGGCGGACGGAAAGTCCTTCTCTATCCGGGCCCCTTCGGAGGCCTTTGTCGAAACCACCCGTCTGTTCGGCGCCGAAGGGGCGCTTCTCTCGGCGGATATCCATGGAGTTCAATCGTGACGCGGACGGTCCTCACGGTCGATGATTCCCGGACGATGCGGGACATGCTGCGCATGGCCCTCGCCGGCGCCGGGTTCAACGTCGTCGAAGCTGTCGACGGCGAGCACGGGCTGGAAGTTCTTTCGGCCCATCGCCCCGACGTAATCATCACCGACATCAACATGCCCAAGCTCGACGGCTTCGGCTTCATCGAGGCGGTGCGGGTCGACGACGACTATCGCGCCATCCCGATCCTGGTGCTCACCACCGAAAGCGACCCCGCCAAGAAGGACCGCGCGCGTCGCGCCGGCGCCACGGGCTGGATCGTCAAGCCGTTCAACCCCGAGAAGCTGGTCGACGCCATCCGCCGCGTCGCGGCCTGACGTCTCTCTTCTTTTCGTCTCGGGTACTGAAGACTCTCTCGTTTTAGGAACGTTGGAATGGACGAGTTAGAGGCCATCAAGGTCACCTTCTTCCAGGAATGCGAGGAACTGCTCGCCGACCTCGAAGGCGGGCTCCTGGCCATGCAGGACGGCAACGACGATGGCGACACCGTCAACGCCGTGTTCCGCGCCGTCCACTCGATCAAGGGGGGCGCCGGCGCCTTCGGCCTCGAGCCGCTGGTCCGTTTCGCCCACGTGTTCGAGACCCTGCTCGACGCCGTGCGCTCCAACGAGGTGCCCGCGACCCCGGACCTGGTGGTGACCCTGCTGCGCGCCTCGGACGTGCTGGCCGACCACGTCAGCTCGGCCCGCGGGCTGGGCGACGTCGACGAGGCGGTTTCCGCCTCGATGGCCGCCGAGCTGAAGGCCTGCACCGACCCGAACGCCGCGCCGGCGCCCGTCGCCGCGCCGGTCGTGGTCGAAGCCGCCGCGTCGGTTGAAGCCGCTCCGGTCGCCGAACCGCTGATCGGCGCCGACGACGCCATGGACGACGACGACCTCGGCTTCGTCTTCGTCCCGCAGACCATCACGGTCGATGAGCAGGCGGCCGACGTCTTCGCCGCCGCCGGCAACGTCTGGACGGTGTCGATCCGTCCGAAGTCGGACCTCTACCGCAAGGCCAACGAGACCGCCCTGCTGCTGCGCGAACTGGCGCGCCTGGGCCCGATCGAGGCCACGCTGGACGCCAGCGCGATTCCGCCGCTCGAGCTGCTGGACGCCGAGGCCGCCTATGCGACCTGGACCGTCCGCCTGGAGACCGACGAGGACGAAAACGCCATTCGCGAAGTCTTCGAATTCGTCGATGGCGACTGCGACCTGGAAATCACCCGCGGCGAAGCCGTGGCGACCGACGACGCCCTGGCCGCTCTGCTGGCCGGCGCCGCCCCGGCCCCCGCGCCGGCGGTGATCGAGGCCGCCCCGGTCATCGAAACCTTCGAACCCGCGCCCATCGAAGCCGCGCCCGAGCCGGTCGCCGTCGCGCCGGTCGTCGAGGCCGCCCCGGCGCCGGTCGCCGCGCCCGCTGCGCCGGCCCCCGTCGCCGCCGCGGCTCCGGCTGCCGCTCCGGCCGCCGCCGCCAAGACCCAGCAGATCGACGTCCCGGGTCCGGGCCAGTCGGTGATCCGCGTCGATCCCGAGCGCATCGACCGCCTGATCGACCTGGTCGGCGAGCTGGTCATCAACCAGGCCATGCTGGCGCAGCGCGTCGGCGAATACGGCATCGCCCCGTCCTCCAACCTGGCCATGGGCCTCGACGAGCTGGAACAGCTGACGCGCGAGATCCAGGACAGCGTCATGGCCATCCGCGCCCAGCCGGTGAAGTCGGTGTTCCAGCGCATGCCGCGCCTGGTCCGCGAAGTCGCCAGCATGACGGGCAAGCAGGCCCGCCTGGTGATGGACGGCGAGAACACCGAGGTCGACAAGACGGTCATCGAGCGTCTGTCCGACCCGATCACCCACATGCTGCGCAACGCCATCGACCACGGGCTGGAAAGCCCCGAGGAGCGCAAGGCGGCCGGCAAGAATCCGGAAGGCGTCGTGCGCCTGGCCGCCCTGCACCGCAGCGGCCGGATCGTCATCGAGGTCTCCGACGACGGCAAGGGCATCAACCGCGAGCGCGTCCACTCGATCGCGATCAAGAAGGGCCTGATCTCGCCGGAGCTGCAGCTGACCGACGAGGAGATCGACAACCTGATCTTCCTCCCGGGCTTCTCGACCGCCGACAAGATCTCGGACGTTTCGGGTCGCGGCGTCGGCATGGACGTGGTCAAGCGCTCGGTGCAGGCCCTGGGCGGCCGCATCTCGATCACCTCGCGTCCGGGCCATGGCTCGACCTTCAGCCTCAGCCTGCCGCTGACCCTGGCCGTCCTCGACGGCATGGTGGTCGACGTGGCCGGCGAGACCCTGGTCGTGCCGCTGGCCGCCATCGTCGAGAGCCTGCGTCCGAAGCCGGAGGAAGTGCGCCCGCTGGGCCCGGTCGGCGCCGTGCTGGCCGTCCGCGACAGCTTCGTGCCGCTGATCGACGTCGGCCTGACCCTCGGCTACCGCGACAGCTCGCCGCCGCCGACCGAAGGCGTGGTGCTGCTGGTCGAGGGCGAGGACGGCTCGCGCGCCGCCCTGGTGGCCGACGCCATCCACGGCCAGCGCCAGGTGGTCATCAAGTCGCTGGAGCAGAACTACCAGCAGGTCGACGGCGTGGCCGCCGCGACGATCCTGGGCGACGGCCGCGTGGCCCTCATCCTCGATGTCGACGCGGTGATCAGCCTGCGCCGCCGCGAACCGCCCCGTCCCGTCGAACCCACTCTGATCGCCGCGGAGTAAGCCGATGACCGAAGAAATCATCACCACGGGCGAGCGCCGGGAACTGATCTCCTTCCGGGTCGGCGACCAGGAATACTGCGTGGACATCATGGCCGTCCGCGAGATCCGCGGCTGGAGCCCGGCCACGACGCTTCCGCAGTCGCCCGGCTACATGCGCGGCGTCATCAACCTGCGCGGCGCGGTGCTGCCGATCATGGACCTGGCCTGCCGCCTGGGCATGCCGATGGTCGAGCCGACCGTCCGCAGCGTGTTCATCGTGGTCAAGGCGGGCGACCGCATGATCGGCATGCTGGTCGACGCGGTGTCCGACATCCTGTCGATCACCGACGATCTCGTTCAACCGACCCCGGATCTGGCCTGCGACATGGTTCGCAACTTCATCCGCGGCATCATTTCCATCGACGGCCGGATGATCAGCGAGATCTCGCTCGATCGTCTGCTGCCCGAGCGCGAGGCCCTGGCCGCCTGATGACCTTCGCTCCTTCCTCCACTGATCGGCGCGAGGCCCTGGTCGACGGCGAGTTCGCCTTCACGACCCAGGACTTCAAGCGTATCGCCGAGATCCTGTACGGCATGGCCGGCATCAGCCTGCCCGACACCAAGGCCACGCTGGTCTATTCGCGCCTGGCCAAGCGCCTGCGCGCCCTGGGCCTGCGTTCGTTCAAGGAATACTGCGCCTTCGTGACCAGCGAGCAGGGTCACGACGAGAGCCAGGAAATGCTGCGGGCCCTGACGACCAACGTCACCCGCTTCTTCCGCGAGCCGCACCACTTCGACGACCTGCGCGCCAACATCCTGGAGCCGATCGCCGACCAGGTGCGCGCCGGCCGCCGTCTGCGCCTGTGGTCCGCCGCCAGCTCGTCGGGCCAGGAACCCTATTCGATGGCCTTCACGGTGCTGTCGGTTTGGCCCAACGCGGCCGAGCTCGACATCCGCATCCTGGGCACCGACATCGACACCAACGTGCTCGCGACCGGCCGTCAGGCCGTCTACGACGAACACCTGCTGGAAGGCATTTCGCCGGCTCAGCGGGGCCAGTTCTTCGAGCGCGATCCGAATGACCGCCGGGCCTATCGCGTCTGCGAGTCCGCCCGCCGCCTGGTCGCTTTCCGCGAACTGAACCTCAACGGCCCGTCCTGGCCGATGAAGGGTCCGTTCGACGCCATCTTCTGCCGGAATGTCGTGATCTATTTCGATGAACCGACCCAGGAGCGGGTCTGGAGCCGCTTCCAGCCTCTGCTGGCGCAGGGCGGCAAGCTCTATGTGGGCCACTCCGAACGCGTCGGCGCCAATGTGCGCGGCTTCGAGAGCTGCGGCCTGACCGCCTATCGCAAGACGGGGGTCTGACCATGCCCAAGATTCGCGTCCTCGTCGTCGACGACTCGGCGACCATGCGCGGCCTGATCACGGCCGCCCTCAACCGCGACTCCGAGATCGAGGTGGTCGGCGCCGCCGGCGACCCGTTCGAGGCCCGGGGCATGATCAAGGCCCTGAACCCGGACGTCGTGACCCTCGACATCGAGATGCCGAACATGAACGGCATCGAGTTCCTCGAGAAGATCATGCGCCTGCGGCCGATGCCGGTGGTCATGGTCTCCAGCCTGACCCAGGCCGGGGCCGAGATGACCCTGCGCGCGCTGGAGCTGGGCGCCGTCGACTGCGTCGGCAAGCCGACCACGGCCACCGGCACCGCCGAGGCCCTGGCGGAAGTCGCCGAGAAGGTGAAGACCGCGGCCCGCGCCTCGGTCCGCACCAAGGCCGACGCCGCGCCGGCACCGGTTCGCCGCGGCGCCTACGTGCCGACCGGCGACGTGGTCGCCATCGGCTCGTCGACCGGCGGGGTGGAAGCCCTGCTGTCGATCCTGACCCAGTTCCCCGAGACCTGCCCGCCGACGGTCATCACCCAGCACATGCCGGCGACCTTCACCGCCAGCTTCGCCGCGCGCCTCGACCGCGCCAGCGGGGCTAAGGTGCAGGAAGCCACCGACGGCGCGCTGCTGGAAGTCGGCAAGGTCTATGTCGCCCCGGGCGGCGCCACGCACCTGGAAGTCGTCCGCTCGGCCGGCCTGCGCTGCCGCCTGACGGCCGGCGACCCGGTCAGCGGCCACCGCCCCTCGGTCGACGTGCTGTTCCGCTCGGTGGCCCAGGCCGTCGGCGACAAGGCCGTTGGCGCGATCCTGACCGGCATGGGCCGCGACGGCGCCCAGGGCCTGCTGCAGATGCGCCAGGCCGGCGCCCGCACGGTGGGCCAGGACGAGGCCAGCTGCGTCGTCTACGGCATGCCTCGCGCCGCCTTTGAACTCGGGGCCGTGGAGAAGCAGGTTTCCCTGTCCTCCATCGGCCAATCCATTCTCGATCTGGCCTCCGCGAGGCGATAGACCCATGCCCCAAGCAAGCACCATTTCCGTTCTCGTCGTCGACGACCAGCTGACCATGCGGGCGCTGATCCGAAACGCCCTGCAGCAGATCGGCTTCAAGGACATCCGCGAGGCGCCCGACGGCGAGGAGGCTCTGAAGAACCTCCTGGCCAAGCCGGCCAACCTGGTCATCTCGGACTTCAACATGCCGAAGATGGACGGCCTGGCCCTGCTGCGCGCCGTGCGCTCGCACCCGCCGATCCGGCAGACGGCCTTCGTCATGCTGACCGGCCGGGCCGACCGCGAGCTCGTGCAGCGCGCCGTGCAGTTCGGCGTCAACAACTACTGCGTCAAGCCGTTCACCGTGCAGGGTCTGCGCGACAAGATCGAACAAGTTTTCGGGCAGCTGACATGATCGGGCGCGACTACTCCCACGACGACGAGTTGCGCGCGACCAAGGTCCACGTGACCCAGGGCGAAAGCCATGTCTCGACCGACCCGAACGTGGTGATGACCACGGTGCTGGGCTCGTGCATCGCCGCCTGCATCCGCGATCCGCAGGCCGGCGTCGGCGGCATGAACCACTTCCTGCTGCCCGACGCGGGCGACGGCCGCAGCAGCGGTAGCGGCGGCGACGCCGTGCGCTATGGCGCCTACGCCATGGAACTGCTGATCAACGGCCTGCTGAAGAAGGGCGCCCGCCGCGAGCGGCTGGAAGCCAAGATCTTCGGCGGCGGCAAGCTGTTCGACAGCCTGTCGGACGTCGGCGCCAGCAACGCGGCCTTCGCCGAGCGTTTCCTGCGCGACGAAGGCATTCCGATCGTGTCGTCCAGCGTCGGCGGCGTCTCGGCCCGCCGGGTCGAGTTCTGGCCGGTCACCGGCCGGGTGCGCCAACGCCTTGTGGCCGTCGACAATGCGCCGCAAGAAGTGCGTCGTCCCGCCCCGATTCCTCAGCCCGCGTCCAACGCCGGCGACCTGGAGCTGTTCTAGACCTCATGACCGCCACGTCGACCGCCGCCGCCGATATCATCGTTTCCCCGGATCATCAGCTTCCGGTGGGCGAGCTGTCGCGTCGGCTAGCGGCCGAGCTGGCGGCCGCGGCGATGATCTGCCGCGACTGCGAGCACGTGGCGGGCGAGCTGGCCACCGGCGGCGCGGCGCTCGAGAACATCACCCGCCTGCAGGCGCTCGACGAGCTGAGCCAGCGGCTGCACGGCCTGTCGGACGTGCTGGCCCGCATCAGTCAGCATGCGTCCGGCGAATGGAACCTGGCGATCGAGCCCCTGCTCGAAGGCCTGGGCCTGGCCGACCTGGTGGGCCGCCTGCGTTCCGACAAGGACCATGCGGGCTGGGGCGCCGAGGCCGGCGAACTCGACTTCTTCTGAGGCGTCGATGCCCGAGCCGCTAAATCCATCGACTCGGATCAATCTCGAGCGGGCCACCGTGCTGGTGCTCGACGATAATGGCGCGTCTCTGGACATCCTGTCGGGCGTGGTCTCCGGCTTCGGCGTGCGCTCCCTGCACCGCGCGGAGTCGGTCAAGGACGCCCAGGCCCTCATCAAGATCCACACCTTCGACCTGATCATCAGCGACGTGCAGATGCCCGAGGTCGACGGCTACGAATTCATCCAGTGGCTCCGCCGCGAGGGGCCCGAAACCAACCGCTATGTTCCGGTGATCCTGGTGACGGGCCACACCCGCACCTCGCAGGTGTTCAAGAACCGCGACGCCGGATCCAACTTCACCGTCGCCAAGCCGATCACGCCCAAGGTGCTGCTGGAGCGGATCTTCTGGGTGGCGCGGGAAGAGCGAGCCTTCATCGAGTGCGACAGCTATGTCGGGCCCGATCGCCGTTTCAAGCACGAGGGGCCGCCGCCGGGGACGGACGGCCGACGCAAGGACGACCTGGCGGGGGAGGTCGGCGACGCTCAGGAGCCGAACATGTCGCAGGAAGAGATCAACAGCCTGATGAAGGTCGCGAAGGTGCAGATATGACCGTCCGCAAGTTCCGGCCCCCCAACCGCCTCGCCGCCATGATCAAGGATCGCGGCGGCATCCTGGCCAAGGACGCGGTCGCCGCGGCCGAGGCCAATGTCGAGACCCTGCGCGATAGCTCGCTGGCCGCCCTGGACGAAGCCCTGGAGGCCATTGAGGCGCGCTTTGGCCCCACGGCCGCCGGTCGCGCCGGCGAGGACTTCGAGACGCTCTACACCCTGACCCTGAAGATCATCGACGTGGCCGGCTTCGCCGCCGACGCCGGGGTCGACGAGGCGGCGGTGTCGCTGTGCGCCCTGGTCGACAACTGCGCCGAGGCCGGCGCCTGGCGCTGGGACGCGGTGGACGTCCACCTTTCGGCCCTGCGCCTGCTGCGAAACGTCGGCGCCAGCCTGCCGGCCGAGCACCGCCGGGGCATGCTCGACGGCCTGCACAAGGTCGCCCAGCGCTGAAACAGCGCCCCATGAGACCCTAGCGTAGCGCCGGCGCCACGTTCGCGTCGGTCGTTGCAACTGTTACCGGTCCCACAGCTTGATACGCCCTCCAGTGTTTGTTACGCGTTAGTTGCTACCGGTGTCAGCGCATTACAAATGCGAATGACACCGGTTTCCATAATGACGGCCGAGAGCGGCCGCGTGGGAAGGACGCGCGGTCGTTTCGAAGCCACGACGGGGTCTGTGAGACCGCGTTGCAACGAAACGTATGGGAGGAGGACTGGATGTCTTACGGACATGACGCGCGCCTGCGCGCTCTGAAGATCGGCGTGTCGGCCGGCGCGGTGGCGTTGGCCCTGGCGGCCGCGGGCTCGGCCATGGCGCAGGACGCCGGTGCGACGACCGAGAGCTCCGAAGTCGAGGCGGTGGTGGTCACGGGCTTCCGCAACAGCCTGGCCAAGGCCCTCAACGTCAAGCGCGAGGAAGCCGCCGCCACCGACTCGATCCTGGCCGAGGACATCGGCAAGTTCCCCGACCTCAACCTCTCCGAATCCATCCAGCGCATCCCCGGCGTGGCCCTGGCGCGCGACGGCGGCGAAGGCCGTCAGATCTCGGTGCGGGGCCTTGGCCCCACCTTCACCCGCGTGCGCATCAACGGCATGGAAGCCCTGACGACCGCCGGCGGCGCCGACGCCTCGGGCGGCACCAACCGCGGCCGTTCGTTCGACTTCAACATCTTCGCCTCGGACCTCTTCAACTCGATCACCGTGCGCAAGACGGGCGAGGCGTCGGTGGAAGAGGGCTCGCTGGGCGCCACGGTCGACCTGCGCACCGCGCGTCCGTTCGACTACAACGGCTTCGCCATGTCGGCCTCACTGCAGGGCAGCTACAACGACCTCTCCGAGAAGGCCACGCCGCGCGGCGCCTTCATGATCTCGAACACCTGGCAGGACGGCCGGTTCGGGGCCCTGTTCTCGGTGGCCTACACCAAGCGCAAGATCCTCGAAGAGGGCAACAGCACCGTGCGCTGGGCCACGGGCAACGCCTTCTCGCCGGGCTTCGACGCCGTCAACAACGGCGCGGGCCTGCCCACCACGGTGAACCCCTCGGCCCAGGCCCTGGCCGACAACGCCGCCTTCCACCCGCGCTTCCCGCGCCTTGACCGCTTCGAGAGCGACCAGGAGCGCCTGGGCGCCACCCTGGCCCTGCAATTCCAGCCGTTCGAAGGCACGACCCTGTCGTTCGACGCCCTCTACGCCGACTTCAAGGGCACGCGCCAGGAGACCTATCTGGAGGCCCCGTCCTTCAGCACCGGCGGCGCCTGTACGGCCGCCAACGTCGCCAGCAGTTGCGGCATCGCCGACACCAACGTGACCGCGCGCACCATCGAGAACGGCGTGATGGTCAAGGGCACGTTCGACGACGTCGACCTGGCCGTCGAGAACCGCTTCGACAAGCTCGACACCAAGTTCACCCAGTTCTCGCTGACCGGCGACCACCAGATCAGCGACAACTTCACGATCCACGGCTTCGTCGGCCACTCCAAGTCGGACCACCAGAACCCGATCCAGACGACGCTGCGCTTCGACTACTTCAACGTCGACGGCTACAGCTACGACTACACCGACAGCCGTGATCCGAAGTTCAGCTACGGCAACGCGGCCCTGACCGACCCGACCAAGTGGAAGCTGACCCAGATCCGCCTGCGCCCGCAGTCGGCGGTCAACACCTACGACACGGCCCAGGCCTGGGCGGAGTACAAGCTCAACGACGCGCTCAGCCTGAGCGGCGGCCTGAACTTCAAGCAGTACGAGTTCGAGACCACCGAACTGCGCCGCACGGTCGGCACCACGACCAACCAGGAAACGGTGATCCCGGCGGCGATCGCCGCGATGTCGCTGGCCAGCTTCAGCCGACTGGCCACCTTTAACGGCGTCCAGACCATCATCCCGGATCTGGCCAAGGCCGCCAGCGCGCTGAGCCTCTACGACCAGTCGGCCTATGGCGGCGCCTTCAAGCTCGGCGCCGAGCCGTCGCTGGGCAACAACCGCGGCGTCGCCGAAGAGGATCGCGGCGCCTATCTGCAGGGCGACCTGCGCACTGAGATCGGCGGCGTCGGCGTGCGCGGCAATCTCGGCGTCCGCTACGTGAAGACCAAGCAGTACGCCCGCGGCTTCACCTATGTCGGCGGCTCGCCCGTCGGCATCACCGCCAGCCGCGAGTATGACGACACCCTGCCGGCCCTGAACCTGGTGGTCGAGCCGACCGACAACTTCCTGATCCGCTTCGGCGCGGCCAAGGTGATGTCGCGTCCGGACCTCGGCAGCCTGACCCCGGGCTCGACGGTCAGCGTCTCGGGCACCGCCCGCAGTGTCACCGCCGGCAACCCGAACCTGGATCCGTTCCGCGCCAAGACCTACGACATCGCCTTCGAATGGTACTTCCAGAGCCAGGCCCTGCTGTCGCTGGCCCTGTTCCAGAAGGACATCGGCAGCCTGGTGCAGACGGTCACCACCTCGACCACCTTCACCGGCAACCCGTTCGGCATTCCCGACAGCGTGGCCATCGCCGCCTGCGGCACGACCACCGGCTGCAGCCCCTCGGCGCAATGGAACTTCTCGACCCCGGTCAACACCGACGGCGGCAAGGTCAAGGGCTTCGAGATCAATTACCAGCAGCCGTTCAAGTTCCTGCCGGGCCCGCTGGCCAACACCGGCGTCCTGCTGAACTACACCTACGTCAAGTCGGACGTGAAGTACGTCAACTCGGCCGGCGCCGTGGTCGCCACCGGCGACCTGACCGGCCTGTCGCGCAACGGCTACAACGCCACCCTCTACTACGAGGACGCCAAGTTCAGCGGCCGCGTCTCGGCCTCGTACCGCGACAAGTACCTGACCCGCGTGCTGGGCCAGGAGAACACCACGGCCGCGCCGGTGCTCTATGACGGCACCAACGAGACCTTCAACGTCGACGCCTCGCTGCAATACACCCTGAACGACCAGTTCAAGATCACCCTGGAAGGGGTGAACCTGACCGACGAGTACCAGGACCAGTTCAGCGGCGAGCAGAACATGCCGGTGGTCTATCACCACACCGGTCGTGAGGTGCTGCTGGGCGTCCGCTACAAGTTCTAGGGCTTGGGACTTTCGCGCGCCGCCCTTGGGGGAGGGCGGCAGGGAAGGGGCGCTGGTCGGGAGACCAGCGCCCTTTTCTTATTCCCGCCCGTCGATCCAGGTGCGCACGACGTTGCGCTCGCCGTCGAGCAACACGAGGTCGGCGGCCTGGCCCGGCGCGATGGAGCCGCGCGCAGCCGATAGGCCCAGGAACGCGGCCGGGGCGGCGGCGGCCATCATCACCGCGTCTTCCAGGCCAAGGCCCAGCATGTCCACCGCGTTGCGGACGGCGCCGATCATGTCGAGGTCGGAGCCGGCCAGGGTGCCGCCGGGGCCGACGCAGACGCCGTCCTCGACGGTGATCGCCTGGCCCTGGAGGACGAAGCGCTTGTCGCTCATGCCGACGGTGGGCATGGCGTCGGTGACCAGCATGAAGCGGTCCAGCGGCCGGGTGCGCAGGGCGATCCGCAGCGTTGCCGGATCGACGTGGCGGCCGTCGACGATGATCCCGCACCAGGCCGACTGGCTCTCCAGCGCCGCGCCGACCGCGCCGGGGGCGCGGCTGGTCAGCGGCGACATGGCGTTGAAGAGGTGGGTGAAGCCGGTCAGGCCGGCGCCGAGCGCGGCGCGGACGGTCTCGTAAGCTGCGTTGGTGTGGCCGGCGGCCACCACGACGCCGGCCTCGGCCAGGCGGCCGACCATGTCCGGGGTGGTCATCTCCGGGGCCAGGGTCACCAGGGTCCTGCCACGCTTCAGCGACGACAGCAGGGCGATCGCCGCCTCGTCGAGGACGCGGAACTTGCCGGCGTCATGGATGCCCTTGCGCTGTTCGTTGAGGAACGGGCCCTCGATATGCACGCCCAGCACGCCGGGCACGCCCTGCTCGATGGCGACTTCCGTCGCCCGCATGGCCGCATCGACGACGTGCAGGTCGTCGCTGATCAGGGTCGGCAGGAAGCCGGTCGTGCCATAGGGCCGATGGGCCGCGCCGATGGCGGCGATGGTCTCCACCGTCGGGGCGTCGTTGAACAGCACCCCGCCGCCGCCGTTGACCTGGGTGTCGATGAAGCCGGGGACCAGCAGGCCGCCGGCCAGATCTTCCACGACGGCGTCGGTCGGGACGTCGGCGCGGGCCATCAGGTCGGCGATCACGCCGTCGCGCACCAGCAGGGCCTGGCCGCTGACGACGCCGGCCGGCGTCAGGATCTGAGCATTTACGAGCGCGGTGACGGGCATCAGACGGTCTGGGTCACCTTGTTGAGGTGGGGCGGGCTGTCGGGATCGTAGCCGCGCGCCACCGACAGGCCGGCGGCCATGCGGTAGAAGCTCTGCACCAGCAGGATCGGCTCCAGCAGCGGATGGCCGGACTGGCTCGGCAGGGCGGTCGCGCCTGAAACCTCGCCGCCGGCCAGCAGCACGGTCGCGCCGCGCTCGGCCAGGCCCTGGGCCATCTTCAGCGTGCTGTCGTAAGTCTCGTCCTCCTGGGCCAAAACCAGAGCCGGGAAGCCGTCCTTCACCAGGGCCATGGGGCCGTGCAGCACCTCGGCGGCGCTGAAGGCCTCGGCGTGCAGGCCGCAGGTCTCCTTGAACTTCAGGGCCGCTTCCTGGGCGACGCCGAAGCCGACGCCGCGCCCCAGCACATAGAGGTTGGTCGCGCCCGACAGCGCCGCGATCCCGGCGCTCCAGTCCTGCTCCCAGGCCGCAGCCAGGCCGGTCGGAAGCGCTTCGAGCGCCGCCGTCAGTTCCTCGTCCTGGGTCCAGGCCGCCACCAGTTGGGCGATAGCCACGAGGGCGGCGATGTAGGACTTCGTCGCCGCGACGCTCAGCTCCGGCCCCGCATGCAGCGGCAATACCGCGTCGGCCAGCGCCGCCAGCGGCGAGCTCTGGTCATTGACCAGGGCCACGGTGAAGGCGCCGCCGGCCTTGGCCGCCTCGACGGCGGCCAGCAGGTCGGGGCTCTTACCCGACTGCGAGATGGCGAGATAGAGCACCCCCTCCAGGTCCTGCGGCGCGGCGTAGACCGACGACACCGACAGCGCCGCCGACGAGGTCAGCACGCCCGCGCGGGTCTCGATCAGGTACTTGGCGAAGGTCGCCGCATGGTCGCTCGATCCGCGCGCGCAGGTGACCACGGCCCGGGGCGGGCTCGCCCGCAGGCGTTCAGCGATCGCCGCCGCCGCGTCCGCATTGGCCGCCAGCTGCCGGGCGACCACTACCGAGGCCTCGCCGGCCTCCTGGAACATGCGTGTCGCTTCGGCGGTCAGGGCTTGGAAATGGGAAAGGGGCTGCGCGGTCACGGGCCGTACTCCAGACACAAAAACAGAGAGGGGGAGGGGTCAGGCGGGGTCGTTGAGTTCGGCCACGAAGTCGTAGGTGTCGCCGCGATAGTAGGACTGGGTGATCTCGACGGCCCGGCCGTCCCTGAGGAAGCCGCGCCGCTCGACCAGCAGGCCGGCGTCCTTGGCCTTCACGCCCAGCAGGGTGGCGTGCTGCGGGGTGATCAGCACCGCGCGCAGGCGCTGCAGCGCCCGCACCGGCCGGTAGCCGGCGTCGGCCATGGCTTCGTACAGCGAGTGCTCGACCACCTCGACCGAGGGCAGGGCGAAGGCGGCGATGGTCGAATATTCGACGGCCATCGGCGCGCCGTCGGCATAGCGGATGCGGTGGAAGCGGTAGACCGGCGTGCTGGGCGACAGGCCGAGCGTCAGCGACTCCTCGGGCGTCACCGAGCCCTCCATCTTGGCCAGCCACTCGCTGTGCGGGCTGCGGCCGCGCGAGATCATGTCCTCGGTGAAGCAGGTCAGCTTGGAGAAGTTCTTCTCGACCCGCGAGGCGACGAAGGTGCCCGCGCCCTGGCGACGGGTGAGCAGGCCCTCGCTGACCAGGCCCTCCAGCGCCTTGCGCACGGTGATGCGCGAGACGTTGAAGTCCTCGGCCATGTCGCGCTCGGGCGGCAGGGCGTCTTCCGGCGTCAGGATCTTGTGCTGGATCGCCTCGCGCAGGGCGCGCTGGAGCTGCAGATAGAGCGGCGCGGAGGCGGTGGTCTCGATCGGGCCGATGCGTTCGGAGAGCAGCATGGGTTAGATTTCCATCTCCAGTGGAGCCAGGCGCCGCGTTTCGGGGCATCTCACTGCGCACATACCAATCTAAGTCCTTTTTGTCCGCCGCTTCGATCCGATAAATCGCACCAGGGCGATAAATCGCTTTTGTGTCAAACGATTTTCGGCTTCCGGTGTCGGTGTTCGTTTTTTGAGTGGTATTAAAATGGCATCTATGCTCAGCCTTCGATCAAGAGAAGCAAGCGCGCCGGGACAGGCCGCGCTGCGACAGGTTTCGGGGGAGTCGTCGATGTCGGGTCTGGTGCTTCAATCGCCTTTGGCGGGGTGGACGGGACCGTTGGAGGAGGTTCCGGACGCGGTGTTCGCGGAGCGGATGCTGGGGGACGGGGTGGCGATCGATCCGGTGGGGTCGGTGCTGGTTTCGCCTTGCGACGGAACGGTGTTGAGCGTGCACCGGTCGGGTCATGCGGTGACGATCCGGGCGGGGAACGGGGCCGAGGTGCTGATGCATGTCGGCCTGGAGACGGTGGTGCTTGGCGGGGAGGGCTTTAGCGTCCACGTCGCCGAGGGGCAGATGGTGAAGGCCGGCGATGCGCTGATCGGCTTTGATCTCGATCTACTGGCGCAGCGGGCCAAGAGCCTGATCACGCCGGTGGTCATTACCAATCCGGAGGCCTTCGAGATCGTCCGGCGGACGCAGGACGTCGAGACCCAGGCGGGCGGCTTCCTGATGGAGCTGGTGCCGGTCGGCGGCGCGGCGGTGGTCGAAACCACGGCCGAGGCCGAGATCTCCCGCGAGATCGTCGTGCCGCTGGCGCATGGCATTCACGCCCGGCCGGCGGCGCGGATCGCCGAGAGGGCGCGGGGTTTTACCGCCGAGATCGCGATCGTGGCCGCCGGCCGCCGGGCCGGCGCGCGCAGCCCGGTCGGGGTTATGGCCCTGGCCGTGAAGCTGGGCGACCACGTCTCCATCGTCGCCTCCGGGGCTGATGCCGCCGCCGCCGTCGAGGCGATCGCCGCCCTGATCGAAAGCGGCATGGGCGAGAAGGCCGGCGAGGTTCCGGCCAAGATCGAAGAGCCCCCCGTTATTCTCGCCGCCCCTTCGGATCCGGCCGAGCCGGGCGTGCTGCGCGGGGTGATGGCCGCGCCGGGCCTGGCGATCGGCCAGGCCGTGCGGCTGGCGGTGGAAGAGATCGCCGTGGCCGAAGCCGGAGCCGGCGTCGCCGCCGAACTGGCCGCCCTGGATACGGCCCTGGACACCGTCCGCGCTCGCATCGCCTCGGCCGCCGAGACCGGCGAGGCGGCGCGCAAGGCGATCCTGGCCGCGCACCTGGCCTTCCTCGAAGACCCCGAACTGACCGCCGCCGCCCGCAAGCTGATCGGCGAGGGCAAGAGCGCCGGCTTTGGCTGGCGGCGCGCCGTCGGCGGCTATGTCGAGGCGCTGAAAGGCCTGGGCGACCGCCGCCTGGCCGAGCGGGTCGATGATTTGATCGATCTGGAGCGCCAGGTGCTGCGGGTGCTGCTGGGCCTGGAGGAGGAGGGTGTGCGGGCCCTGCCGGCCGGGGCGATCCTGCTGGCCGACGAGCTTCTGCCCTCGCAACTGATGGGCGTGGATCCGGCCCGGGTGGCCGGCTTCGCCACCGCCCGCGGCGGCCCCACCTCGCACGTGGCCATCCTCGCCGCCGCCATGGGCCTGCCGGCCCTGGTCGCGGTCGGTCCCGGCGCGCTGGAGATCGCCGACGGCACGGCCCTGATCCTCGACGCCGAAGGGGGCAAGCTGCGCGTGGCTCCCGACGCCGACGCCCTGGCCCAGGCCCAGAGCGCCATCGCCGCCCGCCACGAGCGCCGCGCCGCCGCCAAGGCCGCCGCCCATGAAGCCAGCACCATGGCTTGCGGGACCCGGATCGAGGTGTTCGCCAATGTCGGCTCGGAGAAGGACGCGCTGGCCGCTACGGCCAACGGCGCCGAAGGCTGCGGCCTGCTGCGCACCGAGTTCCTGTTCCTCGACCGCGAGACCCCGCCCAGCGAGGACGAGCAGGCCGCCCAGTACCAGGCCGTCGCCACGGCGCTCGAAGGTAAGCCGCTGATCGTGCGCACGCTGGACGTCGGCGGCGACAAGGCCGCCCCCTATCTGCCCATCCCGGCCGAGGAGAACCCGGCGCTGGGCCTTCGCGGCGTGCGGGTTTCCCTGTGGCGGCCGCACCTGCTGAAGACCCAGCTGCGCGCCATCCTGCGTGTTCAGCCGCTCGGCCAATGCAAGATCATGGTCCCGATGGTGGGCAGCCTCTCGGAACTGCGCGCCGTCCGCGCCGTGCTGGAGGAGGCCAGGAAGGAGCTGGGGATCACCGAGCGCATCGAACTCGGCGTGATGATCGAGACCCCGGCCGCCGCGGTCACCGCCGACCTGATCGCCGCCGAGGCTGACTTCCTCTCGATCGGCACCAATGATCTCACCCAATACGTCCTGGCCATGGACCGGGGTAACCCCGAACTGGCCGCCCGCATCGACGCCCTGCACCCGGCGGTGCTGCGGATGATCGACCAGACCTGCAAAGGCGCCGCCAGACACGGCCGCTGGGTCGGCGTCTGTGGGGGGCTCGCCTCGGACCTTGCCGCCGTACCCGTGCTGCTGGGCCTGGGCGTCACGGAACTCTCCGCGACGGCGTCGATCGTGCCGGAGGTGAAGGCCCTGGTGCGCACCCTCGAGCTTGCCGCCTGCCAGACCCTGGCCGTCCAGGCCCTGGACCAGACCTCGCCCGAGGCGGTCCGTGATCTCGCTAAATCCTTCCAGCAAGCTGGAGCCTGACGCCGATGAAATCGCCGCTCGAAATCCTCCAGCCGCTCGGCCGGGCCCTGATGCTGCCGATCGCGGTGCTGCCGGTGGCGGGCCTCTTGCTACGCCTTGGCCAGCCGGATCTGCTGAACATCCCCTTCATCGCCGCCGCCGGCGATGCGATCTTCGCCAATCTGGGCCTGCTGTTCGCCATCGGCGTCGCCGTCGGCCTGGCCAAGGAGAACAACGGCGCGGCCGGGCTGGCCGGCGTCGTCTGCTTCCTGATCGCCACCGAGGGCGGCAAGGCCCTGCTGCACGTGCCGGCCGACACCACGGCGGGTCTGGCCGAAGCCCACGCGGCCCTGGCCGGGGCGGCCTACAAGGCCAAGGCCCTGTCCAAGCTCAGCGTGCCGATCGGCATTCTCTCCGGCGTCATCGGCGGGCTGTTCTACAACCGCTTCTCGGGCTTCAAGCTGCCGGAGTACCTGGCCTTCTTCAGCGGCCGGCGCTTCGTGCCGATCGTGGCCGGCCTTGCGGGCCTCCTGATGGCCGGGCTGGTGGGCCTTGGCTACGACGCCATCAACGGCGGGGTGGATGCGGCCAGCCGGGCCATCGTCGGCTCGGGGCAGTGGGGTTTGCTGGTCTATGGATTCCTGAACCGCATCCTGATCGTCACCGGCCTGCACCACATCCTCAACAACATCGCCTGGTTCGTGATCGGCGACTTCCATGGCGCGACGGGCGACCTGCGACGGTTCTTCGCCGACGATCCGACCGCCGGCGGCTTCATGAGCGGCTTCTTCCCGGTGATGATGTTCGGTCTGCCGGCCGCGTGCCTGGCCATGCTGCACACCGCACGCCCCGAGCGCCGCAAGGCCGTGGCCGGCATGCTGGCCTCCCTGGCCCTGACCTCGTTCCTGACCGGGGTGACCGAGCCGATCGAATTCAGCTTCATGTTCCTGGCCCCGGCCCTCTACGCCGTGCACGCGGTGCTGACCGGGGTCTCCATGGCGCTGATGAACCTGCTGGACGTGAAGCTTGGCTTCACCTTCTCGGCGGGCCTGTTCGACTACGTCCTCAACTTCGGCAAGGCCACGCACCCGCTCTTCCTGCTGCCGATCGGGGCGGTCTATTTCGCCGTCTATTACGGCCTCTTCCGGTTCTTCATCCTCCGCTTCGACCTCAAGACCCCCGGCCGCGAGCCGGAGGAGGAGGCCGCCCTGCTCAACGCGGCTCCGGCCCCCAGCGCCGGCGGCCGTGGCGCGGACTTCGTCGTCGCCCTGGGCGGCTCGGCCAACCTCGTCAGCGTCGACGCCTGCACCACCCGCCTGCGGCTGATCGTGGCCGACCAGAAGGCCGTCGACGAGCCGAGGCTCAAGGCCCTGGGCGCGCGCGGGATCGTGCGTCCCTCCGACAAGGCCCTGCAGGTGGTGCTCGGCCCCATCGCCGACACCGTCGCCGGCGAGATCCGCGACGCCGTCGGGGCGGGGGTGGTTGCGGCTCCCGTCGCTACGCCGGCCAAGGCCGCTTCCGACCCGGCCACGGCCCAGGCCCTGCTGCCCGGCCTCGGCGGAGCGGCCAACCTCGCCGCCGTCAGCGCCTGCTCCAGCCGCCTGCGCCTGGAACTGGCCGATCCGTCCAAGCTCGACGAAGCCGCGCTGAAGGCCGCTGGGGTGCGAGCGCTGGTGCGGCTCGACGGGCCGGTCGTGCACCTGGTGCTGGGGCCAAACGCCGAGGCCGTGGCGACCGCGCTGGGGGAGGCGGGGGCCGTCTAGCGCGCTCACCTCTTCCGTCAAATCCCCGCGAAAGCGGGGACCCAGGCTGTTTCTGTATCCACCGCGCTCGACGATAAAACACCTGGGCCCCCGCTTTCGCGGGGGTTTTACGGGGGAGGGGGCTGCCTATCAGGCGGCAGCCGGCGCCTCGGTCTGGCGGCGGTCGTCCCAGACGGCGATGGCCCAGACCACGAAGCCGCCCAGGGCCAGGGCGCAGCCGACCCAGCCGGTCGAGCGCCAGCCGAAGCCGCTGGCGACGGCCAGGCCGGCCAGCCAGGGGCCAAGCGCGTTGGCGGTGTTGAAGGCCGAGTGGTTGAGGGCGGCGGCCAGGGTCTGGGCCTCGCCCGCCACGTCCATCAGGCGGGTCTGCAGCGCCGCGCCGAGCCCGCCGCCGCAGCCGATCAGGAACACCACCGGGACCAGGGTCCACAGGCTGCCGACGGCCAGCGGGTAGAGGGCCAGCGAGGCGGCGCTCCACAGCAGGATGACGCCGACGGCCGGCATCAGGGCGCGGTCGGCGGCCCAGGCGCAGACCAGGGTGCCGGCGGTCATGCCCAGGCCGAACACCATCAGCACCAGCGGCAGGGCGGCCGGCGAGGCGTGGGTGACCTCGACCAGGGTCGAGGCCAGATAGGTGTAGACCGCGAACATGCCGCCAAAGCCGATGGCGCCGATGCCCAGCGTCAGCCAGACGCGGCGGCTGGCCAGGGCCGACAGTTCGCGCAGGGGGCTGGCGTTCTTCGGCGCGGGCTCGCGCGGGGCCAGCAGATAGACCGACGCTGCGGTCAGGGCCGCCAGGGCCGCGACGATGACGAAGCCCCAGCGCCAGCCGATCCATTGGCCGACGGCGTTGGCCAGCGGCACGCCGACGATGGTGGCCACGGTCAGGCCGATCATCACCCGCGCCACGGCCGAGGCGCGCTTGTCGGGTGCCGCCAGCGAGGCGGCGACCAGCGCCGCGACGCCGAAATAGGCGCCGTGCGGCAGGCCGCTGAGGAAGCGGAACAAGACCATGGTCTCGAAGTTCGGCGACAGGGCCGACAGGCCGTTGCCGACCGCGAACAGCACCATCAGCCCGACCAGCAGGGTGCGGCGGGCGATCCTGGCGGCCAGCACGGCGATGATCGGCGCGCCGACCACCACGCCCAGGGCATAGGCGCTGATGGCGTGGCCGGCGGTCGGCTCGTCGACGCCCAGGGTGCGGGCGAAGTCGGGCAGCAGGCTCATCGAGGCGAACTCGGTGGTGCCGATGGCGAAGCCGCCCAGCGCCAGGGCCAGTTGGACGAGCGCGGCGGAGGGGGCGCTGCGGGCGTTGGCGGTCGCGGAGGGGACGCTCATGGCGGGCCTTGTCGGAACGAAGGGCGGCTCAGCCGGTCACGCACGCGCCTATCGCCCGCCCGGGCGGATCCCGGCGGACGTGGCGCGCGGTTAGGGCCGCGCTGCGGTTTGGTCGAATGTGTGCATAGCTATTCACTCGCCAGCCGACGCGCAACCCTCTAAACAGGGCGGCGTGGGGAAAAGGGTGCGAAGGATCGCCGCATGAGCGGGAACTGGCGGCCGCCGTCGTCGATCGACGTGGCCAAGGCGGCGGGCGTGTCGCAGTCGGCCGTGTCGCGCGCCTTCACGCCGGGCGCCCGGATCGCAGAGGCCACGCGCGCCAAGGTGATGGCGGCCGCCGAGGCCCTGGGCTATCGGCCCAACCTCTTGCCCAAGATCCTGCAGACCAACCGCTCGGGCATCGTCGCCGTGGTCGTGGGCGGGTTCTACAATCCGTTCTTCGCCATGACCCTGGAGGCCTTCTCCCAGGCCCTGACGGCGGCCGGGCGGCAGATGCTGCTGGTGCGGGTCGAGAGCGACCGCACCCTGGACGGCGTGGTCGGCCAGCTGGCGGGCTATCGCGTCGACGCCGTGGTCTCGGCCCTGGCCCTGACTTCGCGGGAGGCCGCCGACCAGCTGTCGAAGCTGCGCATTCCGATCGTCACCCTGAACTCGGATCTCACCGGCGACTGGATCCGTTCGGTGTCGTCCGACAACTTCGCCGCCGGCGAGGCCGCGGCGCGGCTGCTGCACGAGCGGGGCGGGCGCCGGTTCGGCTTCGTCGCCGGCCCGGCCGACAGCCCGGCCCAGGTCGCCCGCGAAGCCGGTTTCGCCCATGGCCTTGCGAGCCTTGGCCTGCCGCCGGCCGTGCGGGCGGGCGGCGGCTACGACTACGCCAGCGGCGCCGAGGCGGCGCGGACCCTGTTCGCGGCGGCCGAGCGCCCCGACGCCCTGTTCTGCGCCAACGACCTGGCGGCCTTTGGCGTGATCGACACCCTGCGCGACGCTTTCGGTCTGAGGGTTCCGAACGACGTGTTGGTCGTCGGCTACGACAATCTCGACATGGCCGCGTGGTCGCCTTACCGCCTCACCTCGTTCGACCAGGACCTCGAGGGCCAGGTGGCCACGGTGATGGAGCTGCTCGACCTGGAAGCGGGCGCCGAATGCGTGGCCCGCGTCGCGCCGTCGCGGCTGATCGAGCGCGAGAGCACGCGACGAGCGGACATATAAAGCCAGAGGGCGCAGGCTGGGCTCGTTGTGCGAGTCCGGCGCCGCGCTGAAAGGTAGACTCAGAGCTCAATGCCGAGCTGGGCGAAAACGTGATCGAGTGTGCTGCCGACGACGAGAGGCTCAGAGCCCCCGACATAAATCTCAACCGCTCCTGGCAGGCTGGCGGATTCTGCGACGGCGGCCACTAGCGCGGGATTGATCAAGATCGGGCGCTGATATCCGTCTGCACTAAGAAACATAACAAATCCCACCTTGGCGGCCTCTCTCTAACTGCTTAGTTGCAGACGGTAGAGTGATCGCTGAAGGTGAGGCGCACAACTACGGACTAAGCTGGTGTGTGGGCGCGCAAAGAGGCCGATGGCACTCTTCTTAAATGTGGTCGATTTTCAGGGGGTAATGGCGGAGAGGGTGGGATTCGAACCCACGGTGCCCTTCCAGGCACGCCGCATTTCGAGTGCGGTACATTCGACCACTCTGCCACCTCTCCAGGGGGTCTTCGTGGCTGGCTTGGGGCCGGCCTTGAGTGAGGGCGGGATACCTATCCGCGCCGCCGAAAGAGCGCAAGAGGCTGTGATGCGCTTTTCTGTCTCAGGGCGAAATTTCCTGCGTCGGGCGGCGGCTTGATCCGGGTCCGGACCGTGGCGGTTCAGGCTTTCGGGTAGAGAACCATCTGGGTGCAGCGGAAAAGCGCGATGGTCTTTCCCGTGCCTTCGGCCGTGACGACGGCGTCCCAGACCTGGGTGTTGCGGCCGCCGTGGATCAGTCTGGCCTCGCAGGCCACGCCGCCGTCGCGGGCCGTGCCCAGGAAGTTCGACTTCAGCTCGATGGTGGTGAAGCCGGTCGCGCCCTCGGGCAGGGAGACGACGCAGCCGTAACCGCTGGCGGAGTCGGCCAGGGCGATGACGGCGGCGGCGTGCAGGAAGCCGTTGGGGGCCATGTGATGGCGTTTCACGTCGAAGCGGCCACGCACCAAGCCCGGCTTGGCCTCGAGCCACTCCAGGCCCAGATGGTCGGGCAGGCTGCCGGCCTGGACGGCGGTGAGGTTGGCGCTCTGGTCGTCGGCCATGGCGAGGCCTCCTAATGCTTCACGTGCGAAGTATTAGGCGCGCCGGAAGCGCTGATGGCAAGTCCGTTTTTAAAGCGAACTGATGTTCCGCGGCGGAAAGCGCACGCCGTTCTCGTCGGGATAGGGCAGCTTGCCCGAGCGGACGGCGACGTCGAGGGCCGCGATCGTCAGGGCCGAGGGCGCGGGCTTGTCGCCGGTCCGGCGGGCGACGAACTCGGCCTCGGAGACGGCGTCGCCGGCGTCGGGATTGCCGGCCCTCGTGGCGGCCACGGTCGTTTCGCCTTGGCTCGTCAGCAGGCGGGTGTCGTCGGGCAGTGAGAGCAGCTTGCGGGCGTCGGCGAACAGGCCGGCCGCATCGGCGCCGGGGGCGTCGCTGTCGGGCAGGCCGGTCGGAAGAATGGCGTCGCCGACGAAGACCACGTCACCGGCCCTGTAGGCCACGGCGCCAGGCAGGCGGCCGGAGAGGGCGATGGGGTGGAACTCGATCCCGCCCATGATCAGCGGCTCGTCGTCCTCGCGGGCCAGCTTGTCGAAGTCCCAGCCTTCCAGGTCGACGCCCTCGGCGCCGAGGGCCGGAACCAGGCGCTGCAGGCTTTCCAGCACGTGGGCGCCGATGGCGACCGAGGCGCCGGTCTCGTACTTCAGGTGGCCGGCGGCCGACAGGTGGCCGGTGTGGACGCCGGTCTCGAGGATCCAGGTCGGGCCCAGGTCCTTGGCGCGAATGTCGGCGATGATGCCGTCGACGAAGGCGGTGGAGGTCACGCCGGTGGCCGGGTCGAAATCGAGCACCGGATCGACGATGGCGCACAGCAGAGTGGCCGGATCGGCCACGAGATAGGTCACCCGCCCCGTGGCGGCATGGTGATACGCAGTGATGTCCGGCTGCATGCTTACGCCTGAAGGTCCCCGATTGCCCGGCACCATGACGGCAAGCCGTTAAGCTTCGGCGAACGCCGGAACGGGACTGTTAGCGACGGTCGTCGATGTCGCAGGGGCGCTGGGCGCCGCGCATCTCGGTGGCCCACATTGGTTCGATGTAGCGGCCGTCGTCGGCGCGCAGGCCGCTGGCGCAGCGCTCGGCGGCCGAGCCGCGACCGGTCATGTCGAGCGACAGGGCGATCGATTGGCTCTTGCCGCCGCGGCCATAGCCGTAGGGGCCGTAGCCATAGCCAAGGCCGCCGCCATAGCCGTAACCGTCGTAGCCATAGCCCCAGCGGCCGTTCTTGCCGTAGTCGGTCTGGCTGACGGCCACGCCCAGGGTGCCGTTCTCGCCGACGGGATAGAAGGCGGTGACGCCCATGTGGCGATAGCCGCCGGTGCCGACGCCGACCTCGACGCTGCCGTGGATCTTGCGCTTGGTCGGGCCGTCCTCGTCGGCGCGCGTCAGGTTCAGCGGGCCGCTGCTGTCGTCGACCGTCTTGACCGGCGAGGCCTTCAGCCAGGCGTCGACCTGCTCCTGGGTGGTGAGCGGACGGGTCGCGGCGGGCGCGACCGGAGCGGGCGTGGCTTCGGCCTGGACCGGGCTGGTCGTCGCCTTGGCGGTGGCCACCACCTCGTCGTCGGCGCCGGCGGCGAAAGCCATCACGGGTGCGGCGAGCAGGGCGAGTGCGGGAACGAGGCGGGCGGCGAGGGACATGGGACAGATCTCCAGCCCTTTACCGATAAGCGGGCGGTCAAGCCGAATTAGGGCGCGAATGTTGCTCGGACGCAAGCTCTCCGGGGCGGCTACAGCGCCTCCAGCCCGGCCTCGACGGCGGCCATGTCGGGCGGCAGGGGCGTTTCGAAGCGCAGGGTCTGCCCCGTCACCGGGTGGACGAAGCCGAGCAGGGCCGCGTGCAGGGCCTGGCGGGCGAAGGCGGTTTCGGTCAGCACCGCCTTGACCGGCGCGGCCGGGGCGCCGGCGCCGTAGACGGGATCGCCGAGGCACGGCGAGCCCTTGCTGGCCATGTGCACGCGGATCTGGTGGGTGCGGCCGGTCTCCAGCCGGCAGGACACCCGCGCGGCCAGGGGCTTTGCGCCGTCGCCGCCGAACGTGCGCTCGACCCGGTAGTGGGTGGTGGCCTCGCGGCCGCCGCTCTTCAGCACCGCCATCTTCTTGCGGTCGTGGGGAGAACGGCCAAGGCGCGTCTCGATCGTGCCGGACGAAGGAGAGGGCGCGCCGCGCACCAGGGCCACGTACATGCGGTCGATGTCGTGCGTCGCGAACAGGGCCGACAGGCCGCGATGGGCCGCGTCGCTCTTGGCCGCGACCATGACGCCGGAGGTCTCCTTGTCGAGCCGGTGGACGATGCCGGGCCGGGCCACGCCGCCGACGCCCGACAGGCTGTCGCCGCAGTGGGCCAGCAGGGCGTTGACCAGGGTGCCGGTCTCGCTGCCCGGGGCCGGGTGCACGGCCATGCCGGCAGGCTTGTCGACCACGATCAGGTGGGCGTCCTCGTAGAGCACGCTGAGCGGGATCGCCTCGGGCTGCGGGATCGCGGGGGCCGGCGGCGGTTCGACCACCAGGTAGTCGCCGGCCTGCGCCTTGGCCGAGCCGTTGGTCACCGCCACGCCGGCGCGGAAGACCCGGCCCTCGGCCATCAGGGCCTGCAGCCGGGCGCGCGAGAGCTCGTCGAACAACGCCGCCAGGGCCTTGTCCAGCCGCTGGCCGACCAGGTCGCCCGACAGTTCAGCCGTCAGGCGCCGTTCGCCTCCAGCGGGCGCATCCAGCAGGTCTTCGACGTCGTCCTCGGCTTCAGCCACGCTGTTTCACGGCTCCTTCACAACCCCGTCGCGTAAGCGACACCGCCGCTCCCTACGGGCGGGGCCTCGTACAGTTGTTTTGAGGGGAATAGTCCATGCGCGCCATCCGCACCACTACGCTCGCCGGCGTCAGCCTGCTGGCCCTGGCGATCGCCGGTTCGGCCATGGCCGCGCCGGCTCCGGAAGCCGAGACCGCCGCGGCGCCGACCCAGGTCGACGAGTTGATCGTCACCGTCCAGAAGCGCGAGCAGAAGGTGCTCGACGTGCCGATGGCCCTGACGGCCTATTCCGGCGAGAAGCTCGATGAGCTGGGCCTGCAGGAGTTCGAGGAGCTGGGCCAGTTCGTGCCCGGCTTCGACGTGCAGAACCAGTCGCCCAACAACCCGGGCTTCGTGATGCGCGGCATCACCTCGGACAGCGGCGAGGCCACCAACGAGCCCCGCGTCTCGGTCTACCAGGACGGCGTCTCGATCTCGAAGTCGCGCGGCAGCTACGTCGAGCTCTTCGACCTGGAGCGGGTCGAGATCGCCAAGGGGCCGCAGTCGACCCTCTATGGTCGCGGCGCCCTGATCGGCGCGGTCAACATCATCCAGGCCAAGGCCAAGCCTGACTTCGACGCCAGCCTCAAGGTCGAGGGCGGCGACTACGGGTACTTCATGGCCGAGGGGATGCTGAACGCCCCAATCACCGACGCTCTGGCGGTCAGGCTGTCGACGCGGGTCAAGAAGCGCGACGGCTATGTTGAGAACCTGCTGGGCGGCGAGGACTTCAACTCGACCGACACCGTGGCCGCGCGCCTGGCCGTCAACTACACGCCCAACGACCGCTTCAAGCTGGACGTGCTCTACAACTACCAGCAGGACAATCCGTCGGGCACCTCGTTCAAGTCGCTGACCTACGCTCCGACCGACCCGACCACCGGCAAGGTGATCGGCGACCTGGGCCGTAACTCCGGCGCGGCCCTGTCGACCGTCGACGGCTTCGAGAACGGCCAGCCCCTGGGCCTGGACCGCCGCCTGTGGAGCCTGACGGCCCTGGCCAGCTACAAGCTCAACGACAACCTGACCCTCAACTCGACCTCGGCCTACCGCTACTTCAGCGGCGAGGAAGTGTTCGATCCGGACGGTTTCTCGCTGCCGCTCTTCGTGTTCGCCGAGGACGCCCAGGGCAAGTCGGCCAGCCAGGAGTTCCGCCTCAACTACGACGCCGGCGGCCGCGTCACCGCCTTCGGCGGCGTCAGCATGTTCTGGGAAGACGGCAGCCAGCGCGTGCCGCTGCGGATCAACGAGAAGATCGCCTACCTCTTCCTGACCGGCCAGTTGCCGATCCCGGGCGGCCTGTCGACGACCGTGATCAACGCCATCCCGGCCCTGTCGGCGCTGTCGTCGGGCCGCACCGAGGAATACACCAACTACGGTAAGACCAACTCGTACGACGCCTTCGCCGACGTCACCTTCAAGGCCACCGACCGCCTCGAGCTGACTGCCGGCCTGCGCTACACCTACGACGACAAGACCAGCGGCTACGGCGCCTGGATCAGCAGCCCGTCGATCATCGGCGGCAGCACCGCCACCGTCACCCGCGGCCTGATCGTCCAGCCGGTGGCGACCTACTACAAGGACTTCACCGACAGCGGCGTCACCTGGCGCCTGGTGGGCCGCTACGAACTGGCCGACGACGTCAACGTTTACGGCTCGGTCTCGACCGGCCGTCGTCCCAAGGTGTTGACCGGGGCCAGCCTCAGCGAAGTGCCGGCCGAAGAGGTCACTTCCTACGAGGTCGGCGCCAAGGCCGCCCTGCTGGATCGTCGCCTGACCGTGGACGGCGCGATCTACCGCTACGACTATGAGAACTTCCAGACCAGCGGCGTGACCAGCACCGGCACGGCCATCACCATCAACGCCGGCGAGGCCAAGGCCTACGGCTTCGAGGGCCAGGCCAACTTCCAGGCCACGTCCGACCTGCTGGTGTTCGCCACCTACGGCTACAGCCACGCCCGGTTCGGCAACGGCCGCTACGAGGGCAACCACTTCCGCCTGTCGCCCGACCACTCGTTCTCGCTGGGCGTGAAGGCCTCGCGCGACACTGGGATCGGCAAGTTCACCTTCCTGCCGACCTGGACCTGGCAGTCCGAGCAGTTCTTCGACAACAACAACGACATCGCCGCTCTGCAGAGCACGACGGGCGTAATCAAGGACACCGTGCAGGACGAGGTCCAGAAGGCCTTCGGCCTGCTGAACCTGCGCCTGACCTACCAGCCCAAGGACAGCCCGGTGACCTTCGGCGCCTTCGTCACCAACGCGCTGGACCAGGACTACATCAAGGACGCCGGCAACACCGGCGACGCCTTCGGCATCCCCACCTTCATCGCCGGCGAACCCCGGTTCATGGGGGTTTCGGTGTCGTTCAAGCACTAGTCCGCCTGCGGCGGCCCCCTCGGTCGCTCCGCGACAGCTCCCCCCAGAGGGGGAGCATCTGGGCGCTCAAGATCCTCCCCCTCTGGGGGAGGTGGCCCGGAGGGCCGGAGGGGGTAAGCACGCGGCTTCGTCCTCGCGCTTTGGCTGCGAGCTGATCGAAGGAGAGCGGAGCGCCCGGGCCACGCCCGGAGGTGTGTAGACAGATACCGTTTCGACGAAGCCCGTTCGCTCCGCGCGGTCGTTTGGCTGCCGGCTTCCCGGGCGGCGGCGCTCTTAACGCCTTACCGGGACCGCCTTCGAGGTTTCCCTTCCAGGCGGCGACGAGGAGAGGGGCGCTCTGTAATCCTCGTCCAAGCCGACGGCGGGCGGGCCTAGCCAGCGCCAGGTCCCCGGACGCGACGGATCTTCCCAATCCGCCCCAGTCCCGCTCGATCGCATCCCGCCGCCGCATGGTCGCTGGCCGCGCGCCCCTTCGGTGCGGCGAGACCCAGTGATTATGCGGGGGTTCTGAGTGCGTCTGATCCAGAGCGGTGAGAAAGTTGTAAGGGGTTGTATTGGTTGGGGTTTAGTTCGCGCTCAGCGGGGATCCAGCTTCGTCTATCCCCGTTGGGGCCTCTTCTCCCTTCCCCCTTGATGGGGGAAGGGCCGGGGTTGGGGGTGGCTGCGGCGGTCAGGCTTGAAAGGATTTTGCGAGCGGAACCGCGGCGTCACCCCCATCCCAACCCTTCCCCCATCGAGGGGGAAGGGCTCA
This sequence comes from Caulobacter sp. GW821-FHT10A10, assembly GCF_059415745.1. NCBI lineage: Bacteria > Pseudomonadati > Pseudomonadota > Alphaproteobacteria > Caulobacterales > Caulobacteraceae > Caulobacter > Caulobacter sp. GW821-FHT10A10. The sequence continues at coordinate 464,798 of NZ_JBWKNV010000002.1, forward strand.
AAAAGCCTGGGTCCCCGCTTTCGCGGGGATTTTACGGGGGAGGGATGGCTGGCGGTTCGGAAGCTGAAAACGGCCCCCCTCCGTCGCTCCGCGACACCTCCCCCAGAGGGGGAGGATCTTAAGCGAACAGCCCCGGCTTCGGCGCGACAGCCCGCAGCGCCGCCGCGAAATAGTCCTGGACCTCCTGGAACAGGTCCGGGCGGTAGATCGCCCGCGGGTCGTTGGCCTTGTCGTCGTCGAAGGCGTGGGTGGCGTCGGGGTAGAGCTTGAGGTCGACCTTGACGCCGTCGGCGCTGAGCCGTTCCAGGGCCTTCTTGGGGTAGCGCCAGCCGACGACGCCGTCCTTCTGGCCCAGCACCGACCACACCGGCGGCGCGCCGGGTCCCCAGCCCCGGCGGCTGGTCATCGAGGGGTAGGCCGCGTACGGATAGACCAGCAGCGCGCCCTTGACCTGCTTGCGCAGGGCGACCGCGTCGGCGTCGGCCAAGCCGGTGGCCGACGGGGCCGAGGTTCCGGCGGCGTAGGCGTCCATGATCGTCCAGGCGCCGTGGCTCCAGCCGGCCAGGAACACCTGGTCGGCCCGCGCCCAGCTCTGGGTCTTGAGCCAGGCCAGGGTCCCGAACACGTCGGCGGCCCGCTTGGCCCCGTGCAGGGTCATCAGGGTGCAGACGAAGAGCTTGCCGTCGAGCGTGCTCATGCCGCGCGGCGCGAAGGAGTCGAGCACGATGGCGGCGTAGCCGGCCTTCACGGCGACCTCGGCATAGGTCTCCAGGAACGGGGTCTTGCCGCCGCAGCCGTGCAGGATCAGCGCCACCGGAAAGGGGCCCAGGCCCGCGGGCTTGAACACCCGCGAGCGCGAAACGACCTTGGCTCCCCAGCTGACGCTGTCCATCGCGTTCACTCCACTTCTAGTGGCGGAACACTCGCACGCCGGTGAAGGCCATTGTGAGGCCAAGCTTGTCGGCGGCCTCGATGACCTCGGGGTCGCGCATGGAGCCGCCCGGCTGGATGATCGCCGTGGCGCCGGCCTCGGCCGCCTGGATCAGGCCGTCGGCGAACGGGAAGAAGGCTTCCGAGGCGCAGGCGCAGCCCGCCAGATCCAGGCCAAAATCAGCGGCGCGAAGCGCCGCGATGCGGGCGCTGTCCTTGCGGTTCATCTGGCCGGCGCCGACGCCCAGGGTCTGGCCGGCGCGGGCGTAGACGATGGCGTTGGACTTGACGTGCTTGCCGATCTGGAAGGCGAACAGCATGTCGCGGATCTCTTCCTCGGTGGGCTGGCGCTTGGTGACGATCTTCAGGTCCGAAGCCTTGATGCGGGCGTCGTCGCGCGATTGCACGAGGAAGCCGCCGGCCACGCTCTTGAAGGTGTCGCCGGTCGACAGCGGATCCGGCAGGCCGCCGGTGACCAGCAGGCGCAGGTTCTTCTTGGCGGCGAACACGGCGACGGCGTCGTCGTCGGCTTCCGGGGCGATCACCACCTCGGTGAAGATCTCGACCATGGCCTCGGCGGCCTCGCGGGTCAGGCGGGTGTTGGTGGCGACGATGCCGCCGAAGGCCGAGGTGGGGTCGCAGGCGAGAGCCCGCTCATAGGCCTCGCGCTGGGTGGCGCCGAGGGCCACGCCGCAGGGGTTGGCGTGCTTGATGATGGCGACGGCCGGACCCTGGGCCGGGTCGAACTCGGCGATCAGCTCGAAGGCCGCGTCGGTGTCGTTGATGTTGTTGTAGCTGAGTTCCTTGCCCTGCAGCTGGCGGGCCGTGGCCACGCCGACGCGGGGGCTGGGGAAGGTGTAGAAAGCCGCCTTCTGGTGCGGGTTCTCGCCATAGCGCATCGTCTGGCGCAGCTCGCCGGCGATGCTCTTGCGGGCCGGGAAGTCCTGGCCCAGCTGGCCGGCGAACCAGGCCGAGATGGCGGCGTCATAGGCCGCCGTGCGGGCGTAGGCGCGGGCCGCCAGGGTCTTGCGCAGCGAGAGCGACGTGCCGCCATCGGCCTTCAGGGCGTCCAGCACTTCGGCCAGATCGGCCGGGTCGGTGCAGACCGACACGTAGCCGTGGTTCTTGGCCGCCGAGCGGATCATGGCCGGGCCGCCGATGTCGATGTTCTCGACGCACTCTTCGTACGAGCCGCCCTTAGCGACGGTGGCCTCGAACGGGTAGAGGTTCACGTACAGGATATCGATGCCGCCGATGCCGTGGTCGGCCATGGCCTTGGCGTGCTCGGGCGCGTCGCGCACGCCCAGCAGCCCGCCGTGGACGATGGGGTGCAGGGTCTTGACCCGGCCGTCCATCATCTCGGGGAAGCCGGTCAGGTCCGACACGTCCTTCACCGGCAGGCCGGCCGCGGCGATGGCCGCCTTGGTGCCGCCGGTCGAGACCAGCTCGACGCCCGCCTCGTGCAGGACCTTGGCCGCTTCGACCAGGCCGGTCTTGTCGGAGACCGACAGCAGGGCGCGCTTGGGGGCGACGAGATCGGGGGCGGACGGATAGTCGGGGGCGGCGGGCACGGGGGACTCCGGGTCTGGTTGCGGTCAGAAAGGAGCCCAGGCGCGCGGCATATGCGTCTCGAGCTCCCCGGTGGTCACCCACCTTCAACGCCAGTCACTCGAACGGCGCGGAACATACGGAGGGGGGACGGGGAGTCAATGCGGCGTCGAAGCCCCGTTCAGACGTTTTCGAGCGGTAGGGGCGCGCCGGCTCAATCCTCGAATTCGAAGGCCAGCGAACTCGCGATTGGAATATCGGGGATCGAGAATCCTTTGAGGAGGAAGACCGGACTTTCGACAGGCTCCTCCCCGCGTTTGAGCATCCATTCAAGTGAGGCCTCCGCACGCACAACGCGGCCGTCGGGACATGTGACGACGGCGATCAGGCGTCCCTGCGCGGGTAGGCCGGCGGGAAGTTGCGGAACCACGACGAGCCCGCGCCCCGCTATCTCGAAAGTCTCGACGATCCGCACGGACGCAGCCCCCTTGTCAGCCCGCCGGCGCCGTCAGCAGCACCTCGACCGCCACGCCCGCCGCCGCAAGCGCCTGGATATCGGCCGCCTCGACCGGTGCCGCGACCAGGCGCACGACCTGGCGACCGCTCTTGGCCAGTTCGATCAGGTGATCCGGCGTGGCCTCGGCGGCCGACAGGCGGTGGGCGTCGCGGCGGGCCATGGTGACGACCTCGGGATCGGCGGCCTCGTCGATGACCAGCACGTCGGCGGCCGACAGGGCCCGCACGGCGCGCAGGGTCAGCAGGTCGGCCGGACCCTTGCCGGCCACGAAGCGGACCTTGCCTTCCTTCTTGACGCTCCTGGCCAGGGCGTCGCGGAACAGGGCGCCGGCCTTTTCCATGTCGCCGGTCATGGCCGCCTGGGCGGCCTCGCCCGACAGCGCCTCGCGCAGGAAGGCGCGGCGTTCGTGCAGGGTGGGCAGGGCGCCGCGCACCTCGCTCTGGAAGTTGCGCATCAGGGCCGCGACCCGGCCGGCGCCCTCGGGCACCTGGGCCTCGATGTCGGAGCGCAGCATGGTGGCCAGCACGGGCGCCGCGCCGCCGGTGCCGACGGCCGCCACCACCTCGCCGCGGTCGATGACGGCGGGGGTGTTGAAGTCGCACATGTCGGGCTTGTCGACGACATTGACCAGCACCCCGGCGGCCCTTGCGGCGCGGGCGGCGGCCTGGGCGAACACCTCGTCGGCGCTGGAGATGAAGGCCAGCACCGCGCCGGTGTAGGAGCCGGGCAGGAAGGCCGCATGGCCGTCCAGCCGCACCAGGGTGGCGGGCGAGCCGTCGAACAGCCGGGCCTTGGCCTCGGCGCCTTCGCCGGTTCCGGCGATCACCACCTTGCGGCCGGCGAGGGGGAAGTAGGCGGGGAAGGAGTCCAAGGTGGGGGTCCTCTGCGGGCGTCGTGCGTTCAAGCTAGGGCGCGTCGGCCAAGAACGTGAGGCCTTTCGCGCAACAGGCGTCGCGGATGTGGGTCTTGCACGATCCTGACGGCGTTAAATTTCACTGGCGAAGCCTCGGGAGAACGGTGTTAGCTGCCCCCGAGGGCAGGAGACAGGCGCATGGCGGCGAGCTTGGACGTCAACGGCAAGACGATGTCGGTCGAGGCCGATCCCGACACGCCGCTGCTGTGGGTGCTGCGCGACGAGCTGGGCCTGACGGGCACGAAGTTCGGCTGCGGCCTGGCCCAGTGCGGAGCCTGCACGGTGCATGTGAACGGCGACCCGGTGCGGTCCTGCGTCACCCCGATCGCTGCTCTCTCCGGCGCCAAGATCACCACCATCGAGGGCCTGGGCGGCGCCCATCCGCTGCAGCAGGCCTGGGTGAAGCTGGACGTGCCGCAGTGCGGCTACTGCCAGTCGGGCCAGATCATGTCGGCCGCCGCCCTGCTCGAAGCCAACAAGAAGCCGACCGACGACGACATCGACGCGGCCATGGGCGGCAACATCTGTCGCTGCGGCGCCTATCAGCGGATCCGGGCGGCGATCAAGCAGGCCGCGACCGGCCAGGCGATCCCGGTGGTCGCCGCCGCGCCGGCGGTCGTCGCCGAACCGGCCAAGGAGGCCGACATCGACGAGGCGATCTCGGCCGCTTCCGGCGCGACCTCGCGGATCCAGCGCGGAGAAGTGCGATGAACGCGCCCGTGAAATCCGAAGGCTTCAGCCGCCGCGAGGTGGTGGTCGGGGCCGCGGTGGTCGGCGGCGCCCTGGTGGTCGGCTGCTCGCCGGCCGACCTGATGAGCGCCGGCTCCAAGGTCGAGGTCGGGGCGTTCGGCCCGTTCATCCGCTTCGAGCCCGACGGCTTCGTCACCGTGATCTCCAAGCACATCGAGTTCGGCCAGGGCAGCCATGCGGGCCTCGCGGCCATCGTGGCGGAAGAGCTGGACGCCGACTGGGCCAAGGTGCGGGTCGAGCAGTCGCCGGCCAACGCCAAGCTCTACGGCAACGGCGCCCTGGGCGCGCAGCTGACCGGCGGTAGCTCGGCGATCTCCAACAGCTGGGAGCAGCTGCGCAAGGCCGGCGCCGGGGCGCGGGCGATGTTCGTCGAGGCCGCCGCCAACCGCTGGAACGTCCCGGCCGGCGAGATCGTGGTCAAGGACGGGGTGCTGACCCACGCCTCGGGCAAGAGCGCCGCCTTCGCCGACCTGTCGGCCGACGCCGCCAAGGTGACGCCGCCGCAGAATCCGCCGCTGAAGGACCCCAAGGCCTTCACCCTGATCGGCACCGATCGCGTGCGCCGCAAGGACGCGCAGGCCAAGGTCGACGGCACGGCGCGCTACACCCAGGACGTCCACCTGCCCGACATGCTGACGGCGATGGTCGCCCATCCGCCGCGCTTCGGGGCCAAGGTCGAGAGCTTCGACGCCGACGCCGCCAAGAAGGTGGCGGGCGTGGTCGACGTCTACGAGATCCCGACCGGCGTGGCGGTGGTGGCCAGGTCCACCTGGGCCGCGCGGCTGGGGCGCGAGGCGCTGGTCGTGCGCTGGGACGAGGCCAAGGCCGAGAAGCGCGGCTCGAAAGAGATCACGGCGGCCTTCCGGGATCTCGCCACCGGCAAGGGTCCGGCCGAGCAGAAGTGGGAGTCGTTCGGAGCCAAGGGCGACGCGGCGGCCGCGGCCGGGGGAAGCGACGCCTTCGAGGCGGTCTACGAGTTCCCCTACCTCGCCCACGCCACCATGGAGCCGATGAACTGCGTGGCGATCGTCGAGGGCAATTCGGTCAAGCTGGTGCACGGCTCGCAGGGCCAGACCCTCGACCAGCTGAACGCCGCCAAGATCGTCGGGACCCTGCCCGGCTCGGTCGAGGTCGAGACCCTGTTCGCGGGCGGCTCGTTCGGGCGGCGGGCGACCTTCAATTCCGACTACGTGGCCGAGTGCGTTCACGTCGCCAAGAAGGTCGCCTCTAGTAAGGATGGGGGCGGCAAGCCGGTGAAGCTGGTCTGGACCCGCGAGGACGACATGAAGGCCGGCTACTACCGGCCGCTGGTGGTCCACGCCGTGCGGATCACGCTGGACAAGGACGGCCTGCCGGCCACCTGGCGCCACCGCATCGTCAGCCAGTCGATCATGAAGGACTCGCCGATGCCCTCGAAGGGCGTCGACCAGACCGCCGTCGAGGGGGCGTCGGATTCGCCCTATCTGAAGGCCGCGCCCGTCGTCGACGCCCAGGTGGCGTTCCCCGAGGTGGGCGTGCCGGTGCTGTGGTGGCGCTCGGTGGGGGCGACCCACACCGCCTTCGTCATGGAGCACACCATCGACCAGCTGGCCCGCAAGGCCGGCAAGGATCCGGTCGAGTATCGCCGCGCCCTCTACGCCAAGGCCGGCGCCGACCGGCACCTGGCGGCCCTCAATCTCGCCCTGGAGAAGGCCGGACCGAAGGCGTCGGCCGGCTGGACGCGCGGGGTGGCGGTGCACGAGAGTTTCGGCTCGGTCGTGGCCCAGGTCGCCGAGGTCAAGCTGGTGGACGGCGAGCCGCGCGTCGGCCGGGTGGTCACCGCCATCGACTGCGGCGTGGCCGTCTCGCCCGACCAGATCGCCGCCCAGATGGAAGGCGGGACCTGCTACGGGCTTTCGGCGGCGCTCTTCGGCCAGGTGACCCTGACCGAGGGCGTGGTCGACCAGAGCAATTTCGACACCTATCGCGTGCTGCGCTTCGCCGAGGCGCCCAGCGTCGAGACCCACATCGTGCCGTCGGCCGCCCCGCCCAGCGGGGTGGGCGAGCCGGGGACGCCGGTGATCGGCCCGGCGACGGCGAACGCCCTGCTGGCGCTGTCGGGCCAGCCGACCGTCAGCCTGCCGTTCGTTCGCGGCGCCTGAGCGGGCGAACTGTCTGATTGTTAACTCTGACGCGTCCGAAATTGACGCCTCACCGGCTGGACGGGAGGCTGTGCTGGGACCATGTTAGCGCCATGGTCGAGCCTGCCGACAGCCTTGGTTTCGAGAAGCTCACGCCTCGTGAGCGCGAGATCCTGCGCCTGATCGCCCAGCACCAGCGCTCGAAGGAAATCGCGCGCCTGCTCAGCCTGTCGCCCAAGACCGTCGAGATGCACGTGCTCAGCGCGCGCCGGCGCCTGGCCGGCATGCCGCGCCGCGACGCCGCCCTGGCCTTCGTGGCGTGGGAACAGCACCCCGGTAATGACTACCGTAGGCAATCGCCGGGCCTAGCCGACGAACCTGAGCCGGTCTCTCCTGACGACAGCAGCGGGAGCGGCCATGAACGACAACACACCCAAGACCAAGACTGGCTCGCCCCCGGGATCGGCCTTCTTCATCGCGAGCTGGAAGTCTCTCGAGGAAGGCCTGACCCTGATGGCGGCCACCCCCGAGCGGGAGCGCCTGGTGCCGGAAACGGTGTCGGCTCTGCGCAAGGCCCAGGCGGCCGGCGATCCTCCTTCGAAGCTGTTGCTGCGAGTGCTCGCGGCCACGGCGTTCCTGTCGGACGACAGTCCGATCAGGTCCGAACGCGGGGAGGTTGGCGCCATGACCTGAGCCCAGCCCAATGGATGGGCCTGATCCTGGTTTCAGCCCTGGCGGCCGGCGTGCTGCTCAGCGTGGTGACCATGGGAGCCCATGAATTCCTCTTCGCCCTCCAGCGGTTCCGCGAGGGCTGGAGCGCCCCGCCGACGAACTGATCGTCGTTCTCGGGCCAGCCGAAAAACCGAGTTTCCAACAATCCAAGCCTTTGAACGTGCGGGGGGCGCCCGCGCGAGTGGGAGAGTCTTGCATGAAGCGCAGCGACGCAGCCCGTGCCGGGGCCGAAAAACTGAAACAAGCCGAAGCCGCGATCGACGCGGCCGTGCGTGAAACCGCCGAGCTGATGGGCCTGCTGCCCACGCTGCGGATGGACGCACAGCTGTCGGCCGTGATCGGCCAGGAAGCCCTGGAGACCCTGGGCGTCACCCTGACCCACATCCTGTCGGCCCGCCGCACCATCGTGAAGGCGCACGGCGATCTGGCGGAAGTCCGCTCGCAGATCGGCTGCGGCGCCCTGGCGCTGGGCGACCTGGGCAAAGTCGAGGGCGGCGACACGCCGCGCACCTCGGGCCTGCGCGCCGTCGACGGCGGTCGGGCCGCCTGATCGTCACTGGTATGCGCGAAGTTCTAATGGAGGGCGCGGCATGAGCGCGGTCCTGGCGATTATGGATCCGGCCATCGAAGAGGCCGCCGAGTTCGGGCGGTGTATTCGGTCCCTGTGTCCGACCCAGCAGCGTGTGCTGACGGTGCTGCTGCGGCGGCTCGTCGACATGGAGGCGGCGGACGACGCCGATGGCGCGGTGCGCGTCGTCGACGAGATCCGCAGGATCCTCTGCGACGGCGAAAAGACGCGGCACTAGAGCCTGCCAGGTTTAGATGGAACCATCTAAACCTGATCAGCAGGCTCTAGAATCAAACACTTGGAGCGCGCCCGGGCGGGTTAGCCGCTTACACCTAACCCTGGAGCGCTCTAGGCTTCCGTCCGCCGAGCAGGCGGTCGCCGATATCCAAGGCGTAAAGCTCCGGCTCGGATCACGCTTTGATCCGGGCCGGACTTGCGTCAACCTGGAGCGGTGAAGGGGGGCGTACGGTGTCGGCTTATCTCTATCTTTTCCTGACCCTGGCGATCTGCGGCCTGGCCTTCTGGCGCGGCGGACCGTCGGAGAAGCGGATCGCCGTCACCCTGCTGGCCGGCTGGGCCGCCTCGCTGGTGATGTTCCGCCACAACCGCATCAATCCCGACGTCGGGGTGATGATCGTCGACGCCGTGGCGGCGCTGATCTTCATCTGGGAGTCGATCCGCTCGCGCCTGCTGTGGACCGTGGCGATCTCGGCGTTCCAGCTGGTCGCCCTGGCCTCGCACGTGGCGGTGCTGATCGACCTGCGTGTGACCATCAACACCTACATGATGAGCCTGGCGCTCTGGAGCTACGCCATCCTGCTCACCCTGGCGCTGGGCGTCTGGCTGCACTGGCGCGAGGTGCGGCGGTACGAGGCGATGGAGGGGTAGGAGCCTCTACCGCTCCAGGTCCTCGCGCCGATCGACGTCGAACAGAACGCCGGGATCGTCGGTCTCGACCAGGGCGATGGCGTCGCCTGCCTTGATCAGCACCCCCTGCGCGCCGCGATCGCCGGCCAGGGCGGCCAGGTCCTTGAACCAGCGGCGGGCGAACAGCACCGGGTGGCCGCGACGACCGGTGTGGACGGGGGCGGCGATCCCGACGCCGGCGGTCAGGGCCTGAACCAGGTCGGCCGCCAGGTCGTGTGGTACGCGCGGCATGTCGCCCAGCAGCACCAGCGCGGCCTCGGCGTCGGCCGGAAGGGCCAGGATCGCCGTGCGCAACGAGGCGCCCAGGCCCTCGTCAGCCTCGGGCGCGGCCAAGGGTCGCAGGCGGGGCTCGGCCCGGGTCTCGACCAAAGCCAGGGCGGCCGCATCGCCGGGGCGCAGCACGACCGTGACCCCGCGCGCCGGCGCGGCCAGGGCCGTGTCCAGCGCGTGATCCAGCAGCGGCCGGCCGCGATAATCGGCCAGCAGCTTGCCGCCGCCGAACCGCGACGCCGCCCCCGCCGCCAGCACGATCGCCTCCAGCCGCATCAGTTCCCTTTCCGCCAGGCTCTGAGACGCCTATTCTATCGCGGATATGACGTCCCCTGACGACACCCCTCGCCTGATCGACGGCTTTGGCCGGGCGGTGAGCTATCTGCGCGTGTCGGTGACCGATCGCTGCGACCTGCGCTGCGTCTACTGCATGGCCGAGCACATGACCTTCCTGCCCAAGGCGGAGGTTCTGACGCTGGAGGAGCTGGACCGCCTGGCCTCGACCTTCGTCGGCCTGGGCGTGCGTAAAGTTCGGCTGACCGGCGGCGAGCCGCTGGTGCGCAAGGGGATCATGGAGCTGGTCGAAAGCCTGTCGCGCCACCTGAAGACCGGCGCGCTGGACGAACTGACCCTGACCACCAACGGCACCCAGCTGGCCCAGCACGCCGAGCGTCTGGCGTCGGCGGGGGTGAAGCGGATCAACGTCTCGCTCGATACGCTCAAGCCCGACCTCTTTCGCCGCCTGACGCGCGGCGGCGACGTGGCCAAGGTGATCGGCGGGATCGACGCGGCCCTGGCCGCCGGCCTCCAGGTCAAGATCAACGCCGTGGCGCTGAAGCGCGACAACGCCGCCGAACTGCCGGCCCTGATCCAGTGGGCCCATGCGCGCGGCTGCGACATGACCCTGATCGAGACCATGCCCCTGGGCGAGATCGACGAGGACCGCACCGACCAGTTCCTGTCGCTGCGGGACGTCCGGCGCGAGCTGTCGTCCTACTGGACCCTGACCGACCAGGCCTATGCGACCGGCGGTCCGGCCCGCTACGCCAAGGTCGAGGAGACCGGCGGTCGCCTGGGCTTCATCACCCCGCTGAGCCACAATTTCTGCGACTCCTGCAATCGGGTGCGCCTGACCTGCACCGGCACCCTGCACACCTGCCTTGGCCGCGACGACGCCAGCGACCTGCGGGCCGTGCTGCGCGGCGGGGCCACCGACGGCGAACTGGTGGCGGCCATCCACGCGGCGATCGGCTCCAAGCCCAAGGGCCACGACTTCCATGTCGATGCGCCCAGGCCGGCCGTGGCCCGCCACATGTCGACGACCGGAGGCTAGGGATGGCCCGCGTGCTGTTGTTCGGGCGCCTGGCCGACCAGGCCGGCTGGCGCGAGCGCGAGGTCGAGGCGGCGAGCCTTTCCGCCTTGCGCTCCTCCATCGCCAATGATGACGCGGGTCTCGCCGAGGCTCTCGCCGGCCCCGGCGTGCAGGTAGCCGTCGACAAGGCCCTGGTGCGTGGCGAGGCGGCGCTGGCCGCTTCGACCGAGGTCGCCTTCCTGCCGCCGATGAGCGGCGGATGATCACCCTCACCGAGGCGCCGTTCGAGCCCGGGGCGCTGCTGACCGAATTCTGCAAGGGCCGCGACGAGACAGGCGCGGTGGCCAGCTTCGTCGGTCTGGCCCGCGCCGAGGGCGGGGCCGCGTCGATCCTGGAGCTGGAGGCCTATCCGGGCTTCACCGAAAGCGCGATCGCGGCCTTCGCGGTCGAGGCGGCCGGACGGTTCGATTTGCAGGACTGGCGGATCGTTCACCGGGTTGGCCGGATCGCGCCGGGCGAGGCGGTGGTGTTCGTGGCGACGGCGTCGCGGCATCGCCGGGCCGCCTTCGAGGCGTGCGACTTCCTGATGGACTGGCTCAAGAGCCGGGCGCCGTTCTGGAAGAAGGAGCATGGCCGAGGCGGCGCCCGCTGGATCGAGCCGACGGCGCAGGATAGGACCGACGCCGAGCGTTGGGATTAAGCCAAAGCGCGACAGCCGAAAGTGTCAGCGGTTTCGGCGCCCGTCGCGCGGCAAGCAAAGAAGCGGAGAGATCGCATGTCAGGCCTCACCCCGGGCGGCGGGATCAAGCCGGAGCTGCCGTTCAAGCCGGTGCGGGTGGCGATCCTCACCGTCTCCGACACCCGCGACGAAAGCACCGACACCTCGGGCGACATCCTGATCGAGCGGGTCAAGGCCGCCGGCCACGAGTTCGCCGGCCGGGCGGTGGTGCGCGACGACATCGAGAAGATCCGCGCCACCGTGCGCGGCTGGATCGCCAGCGGGCAGGTCGATGCGGTGGTTTCCACCGGCGGCACGGGCCTGACGGGCCGTGACGTGACGGTCGAGGCGCTGCAGCCGCTGTTCGACAAGGTCATCGACGGGTTCGCCGTGGTGTTCCACCTGGTGTCCTACGCCACGGTGGGGCTCTCGACCCTGCAGTCGCGGGCCACGGCCGGGCTGATCGACGGGGTGTTCGTGTTCTGCCTGCCCGGCTCGAACGGGGCGGTGAAGGACGGCTGGGACAAGGTCATCGGCCCGCAGCTCGACAGCCGCCACAAGCCCTGCAACATGGTCGAGCTGATGCCCCGGCTTCTGGAACGTTAGGGCTTTTGGAAAAGTGAGCAAGCTGACCCACATCGACGACCAGGGCCGGGCCCGCATGGTCGACGTCTCCGACAAGGCCTCGACCGCGCGCGAGGCGGTGGCGACGGGCTTCGTGCGGATGAGCCCCGAGACCCTTGCGCTGGCCGTCTCCGGGACCGGCCGCAAGGGCGACGTCCGCGCCGTGGCGGAGCTGGCCGGGGTGATGGCCGCCAAGAAGACGTCCGATCTGATCCCCCTGTGCCACCCGCTGGCGCTGTCGAAGGTGGTGGTCGAGGTCGAGCCGGGCGAGGGCGGGCTTTCCGTTACCGCTCGCGTCAAGACCACCGGTCCGACCGGGGTCGAGATGGAGGCCCTGACGGCGGTGTCGGTGGCCTGCCTGACGATCTACGACATGCTCAAGGCCGCCGAGAAGGGCATGGTCATCGAAGCCGTGCGGCTGCTCGAGAAGACCGGTGGGAAGTCGGGGGATTGGAAGGGTTGATCCTTCTCCCGGGCTCCAAAGTTCGTCATCCCGGCCGAAGCAAAGCGTAGAGCCGGGACCCAGGAGACTGGGCTCGGTGGCAAGGCTGGCGCCCTTGAGGCGGCCGGCGCTTCGTCGCTCGCCCCTGGGTCCCGGCTCTCCGCGCTGCGCGCTCCGGCCGGGATGACGGCTATGTTGAAAGCGTTTCGGCGTGCGCCCGCCGCTCCAGCGCCGGCTGGCCATGGCGCGAGGCGATGATCTCGCCGATCACCGCGATCGCCACCTCGAACGGGGCCTTGCCGCCGAGATCGAGGCCGATCGGCGCGCGCAGCTTGGCCAGGTCGCGCTCCGTCAAACCGTCGGCCCGCAACGCCGCGATCCGTTCGGCCAGCCGCCGTCGCGCGCCCAGCAGGCCGACATAAGGCGCCGGCGAGGGCAGGGCGGCCAGCAGGGCCTCGTGGTCCAGGACCATGTCGTGGCTGCACACCGCCACCGCCGTCCAGGGATCCAGGCCGATCGCGGCCAGGGCCTCGCCGGGTGCGGCGCGGCTGTAGGCGACGCCGGCCAGGGGCGGGGGCTCCAGCGGTCCCTTGGGACGGACCAGGGTGGTCTCGAACCCGGCCTGGGCGCCGAGGCTCGCCAGGGCCAGGGCGGTCGGATCACCGCCCATCACCACCAGTCTCGGCACGGGATAGAACCCCCGGCCGAAGGCGCCGGGCCAAGGGGCCGGCGCCGACTCTTTTGGCGCAGAGAGGCGCCGCGTCCCGTCGCTGAACCAGACCGCCGGCCGCCTTTCGGTTGCGTGAGTCAAAAGGTCGCGCACGGCGACATCGTCGACGTCGATCCGCTCGACAAGGATTTCGATGCGGGCGCCGCACAGCAGGCGGATGTCCGGCCAGGGGCTGCCCTCGCCATAGACCAGGCGCCGGGACGCGCCGGTTTCCAGCACCGCGCGGGCGTGGATCTCGACGTCGCCCTCGATGCAGCCGCCCGACAGGAAGCCGCTCGCAAAACCTTGCGCGAAAAGCATCTGCGTGCCGACCGGGCGCGGCCCGCCGCCCTCCAGGGCGATGATTGTGGCCAGGACCGCGGGACCTTCCGCCAGGGCCTTTTCAAGGGCGGGCCGGATGTCGTCGGCCAGGCCGTGCATGGGCCATTCGGAGCCGGAAAGGGCGGCGGGATCGGTAAGGTCCATCGGCCCGATCTTAACCCCTCGGCAAGTTTCCAGAAACGCCTTCTTCAAACCTTGGCGCGTACGCTGCCCGACATTGGTGCTCACCCGACGCGGATTTTCATGTCGCTCACCGTCTCCAAGCTCGGTCTCGCCGCCGCCCAGTTCGGACTGGACGGCATGAACGCGTCGCCGCGTTCGCGTTCCCCCGAGGTCGAGGCGCGTGACATCCTGAACATCGCCGCGCGCGCTCGCCTGTCGGTGCTGGACGTCTCGGGCGTCTACGGCCGCTCGGAGTCGGTGCTCGGCGACCTGATCCCGCGTCCGGTGTCGTGCCGCGTCACCCTGGCGGCCGCCCGCGCCGACCGCGGTCCCGACTTCGTCGAGGCCGAGGCCCGCGCCTCGCTGCGCCGCATGGGCCTGGAACGCGCCGACGCCATCATCGTGCAATCGCCGTCGGAACTGTTCGGCGCCCATGGCCCGGCCATGTGGGACCGCCTGCACCGCCTGCGCGAGCAGGGCCTGTTCCGCAACATCGGCATTTCCGCCCACGCCACCGACGATCCGGTCGGCGTGGCCCGCCGCTTCAAGCCCGACATCATCCAGGCGCCGGCCAGCCTGCTCGACCAGCGCCTGCTGGCCGACGGCTCGCTGCAACGCATCGCCGGCATGGGCATCGAGGTGCAGCTGCGCTCGATCTTCCTCAACGGCCTGCTGTTCCTGCCGCCCGACCGCGTGCCGGCCCAGCTGAAGGGGGCCTCGGGCCGCCTGTCGCGCGTGCGCCGCATGATCGCCGAAGGCCGTTCCGACCCGCTGCAGGCCGCCCTGGGTTTCGCCCTGTCGCGCCCCGAGGCTTCGGCCGTGATCGTGGGCGTGACCTCGGCCGCCGAACTTTCCGCCGTCGTCGCCGCTGCTTCCAGCCCGCCGCCGGACCTCGACTGGGACGAGATGGCCATCGACGACCCGGTGGCCCTCGACCCGCGACGTTGGGTCGCCTAGCGGCGGACCCGACTCGAAGCTCAAGGTTCAAGAAAGAACCGAGAAGACGCCTCGAAGGGAGGCAAAGCCGATGATCCTCGCTGTCCTGCAGGCCCGCATGGGCTCCAGCCGTCTGCCCGGCAAGGCGATGGCTACCCTCCAGGGACAGCCGATGATCCTGCGCCAGCTGGAGCGGATCCGCGAGGCGCGCACCCTTTCCAAGATCATCGTCGCCACCAGCGACCAGGCCGCCGACGACGCGCTGGCCGGTTTCCTGGTGTCGCGCGGCGTCACCGTCCATCGCGGGGCGGGCGCCGACATTCTCGACCGCATCGCCCGCTGCGCCGAGGCCGCCGGCCCGGTCAGCCACATCGTCCGGCTGAAGGGCGACGCGCCCTTCGTCGATCCGGGCCTGATCGACCAGACGGTGCGCTTGGCCCTCAGCACCGGCGCCGACTACGCCTCCAACCGCGTGCACCGCACCTATCCGGCCGGGCTGGAGGTCGAGGTCATCACCGCCCAGACCCTGCGCACCGCCGCCGCCGAGGAGCGCGACCCGCTGGCCCGCATCTCGCCGACCGCCGCCATCCGCAACCAGCCGGGCCGCTTCCGCCAGGCCCACCTGCGGGCCGTGCGCGACTGGTCCAGCCTCGACTGGCGCGTGAAGACCCCGGCCGACCTCGCCTTCGCCCGCTCGATCTACGACGCCCTGCACCCGGTGGACCCGGGTTTCCGCATGGGCGACGTGCTGGATCTGGTCGAGAGCAAGCAGGACCTGGGCCGCTTCGCGGCTTAACGTCCTTCTCCCCTTGCGGGAGAAGGTGTCGGCGATAGCCGACGGATGAGGGGTCTCTCAGACCTCCGACGCCGCGACAGCTGATCGGCTTTCGCGGCGTTTCTGTACGTGCGACCCCTCACCCGACCTCCCTTCGGGAGGCCACCCTCTCCCGCAAGGGGAGAGGGATCAGGCGGGAAACCCGCCCGCCCTTGCCAGCGACGAGGCCGGCGCCTTGCCCAGGCGTTCGCTGATGTCGCGGCCGATGGCGATCAGGGCGCCAAGGTCGTACCCCGTCTCGAACCCGGCCCGCTCCAGCATGTAGACCAGATCCTCGGTGCCGATGTTGCCCGTCGCCGCCGGGGCGAAGGGGCAGCCGCCGAGGCCGCCGACCGAGGCGTCGAGCACGTCGATCCCGGCCTCGACGCTGGCGAAGGCGTTGGCCAGGCCCGTGTTGCGGGTGTCGTGGAAGTGCATGCGCAGGCGCGCGTCGGGGGCCGCGGCGCGGACGGCCTCGATGCGCCTGCGGACGGTCCAGGGATCCGCCACGCCAATGGTGTCGGCGATGGCGATCTCGGGCACGTTCATGGCCGCCGCCTCGCGGGCGATGGCCACGACCTGGTCTTCCGAGATTTCACCATCGAACGGGCAGCCGAAGGCCACTGAGATGGTGGCGGTGATCGGCGGGCCGCCGTCGATGGCCTGGCGCTCGACGATCGCCGCCAGGGTGTCGAGCTGCTGGTTGACCGTGGCGCCCTGGTTCTTCACGCCGAAGCCGTCCGAGGCGCAGACCACGACATTGGCCTCGTCGCAGCCGGTCGAGACGCAGCGCTCCCAACCGCGCATGTTGAGCACCAGGCCGATGCGCGAGCGCTTGGGATCGGGGCCGCCCATGGCGTCCATGATCTCTTCGGCGCCGGCCATCTGCGGCACGCGGTTCGGGTTGACGAACGACACCACCTCGGTGCGGCGGGCGCCGGCGGCTTCCAGGCGGCGGATCAGATCGAGCTTTTCCTCGACCGAGAGTATGGCCTTTTCGTTCTGCAGGCCGTCGCGGGGACCGACCTCGACGATCTCGATGAAGCGGCTCACGGCTGGGCCTCCACTTCAACACCCCTTTCGGCGCCGCTCACGGCGTCTTCCGGCGCATCGTGACGACGCGGCTCGCCGCGATAGATGCGCAGCACCTCGTCGTCGCCGTCGGAATAGTTCAGACCCTTGATCTCGCCGGCCGGGCGCGGGGTGTGGCCCAGCGCGGCCAGGGCGGCCTTGAACTTCGCATCCTCGCGGCCCTCGACCACGGCCGGGCGGCCCTCGTCGACGGCGTCTGCGGCGCCCTCGGCGTCGGTCAACTGCGTGGTGGTGCCCAGCTGGAAGACCATGCTGGGCTCGGAATAGCCGGTCACCGCCACCGGGCCGGGGGCGCCGGCGCGGGGGGCGAGATCCGCCTTCTCCAGGGCGCGGGCCAGGCGCTGCGACAGCCACAGCGAGTCCAGGCGCGGGGCCAGCAGGCCGGCCATGGCGCCGTGGGCCAGGATGCCCAGCGCCCCGGCCGTGACCAGGGCCAGGGCGGCCTTGCGCTCGCGCAGGATCAGCCAGCCGCCGGCGACGGCGGCCGCGACGAACAGCAGGGCGGCGAGGATGGCCAGCGGCAGGGCCGAGGGCGCGGCGTACTGCTTCCAGGCCACGATGCAGACGGCGGCGAAGGCGACGCCGGCGATGGCCAGCAGCACGGTGCCGACGATCCGCGAGCCCAGACCCAGCGGCTTGCGCAGGGCGGCGGCCATCAGCATGGCCAGGGCCCCGAAGGCGGGCAGGGTGTAGTGCGCCAGCTTGGTCGGCAGGATCTCGAACATCAGCCAGGTCGGGATCAGCCAGCAGAGGGCGAAGCGCACGCCCGGCTCCTTGCGACCGGTCCAGCCCAGAACGAGGGCCGCCGGCAGCAGCAGGGTCACCGGGAACAGCAACAGCGGCGAGAGCAGGGCGTAGTAGCCAGGCTTGCCGCTATGGCTCTCATGACCGCCGGCCAGCTTGGGGGCGAGGTCGCCGCCCACCGCCGCGCCCCAGAAGGCGCCGTCGGTGGCGACGGTGATCATGGTCGCCCAGGGCAGGACGATGGCCGCGAACAGGATCAGGCCCCAGCTCCAGCCCAGCTGCTTGAGCCAGCCGGCCTTCCGGTCCCAAGCCCACAGGGCGAGGATGGCGAAGATGACGACCAGCAGGCCGACCGGACCCTTGATCAGGGCGGCCATGGCCATGCCGATCCAGAAGGCCAGTTTCGGACCCTTGCCGGCCTTTTCGCCCGCCAGGCCCGCGGCGTAGATCCTGGCCAGACCAGCCATGGCCAAGGTTGTAAAGCCGCACAGCGAGGCGTCGGTCTTGGCGATGAAGGCCTCGGTCGACAGCAGGAAGGTCGCGCCCAGGATCGCGCCCGACAGCAGGCTCTCGCGCGGGCCGAAGAAGGCGGCCGCGCCCCAGGCGCAGGCGGCGGCGGCCAGCATGGCGCCCAGCAGCGAGGGGATGCGGTAGGCCCAGATCCCCCGATCTTCCGGCGCGGAGACGGCCGAGACCGCCGCGGCCTGCAGCCAGTGGATGCCGACCGGCTTCTTGTTGCGGGGCTGGTCCTGCAGCCGGATGTTCACATAGTCGCCGGTCTCCAGCATCTGGGCCGTGGCCTGGGTGAAGCGGGACTCGTCGCGATCCAGCGGCGGCATGGCGAAGAGGCCCGGCAGGCCGGCGATCAGGGCCACCAGGGCGGCGAAGACCGGCGCGCGCCAGCCGCGCGACCAGGCGTCGAGGCGGGATTCAAGGCTCATGCTGGCGGTCGGGCTGGGGCTCGTATTGGCGCTCATGAGCGATGGAATAGCACGATCCTTTCCTGGCGCGAGTTTTGCGGTAAAAGCGGCCATGACGTCTTCCAATCCCGCCGCGATCCCTGATTTCTCCGTCGTCGTGCCCGTGTTCGACGAGGGCGGCGCGGCGCCGGCCCTGGCGCGCGAGATCGCGGCCGCCTTCGCCGGCGAGTCCTACGAGATGATCTTCGTCGACGACGCCAGCCGCGACGACACCAAGGCCCTGCTGACCGCCCTGAAGGCCGAGATCCCGCAGTTGCGCGTGCTGGGCCACCGCAAGAACTCGGGCCAGAGCCGCTCGATCCGCAGCGGCATCCTGGCCGCCCGCGCCCCGATCGTGGTCACCATGGACGGCGACGGCCAGAACGACCCGGCCGACGCGCCGCGCCTGGCCAAGGCCCTGCAGGCCGCGCCGGTCGAACTGGCCCTGGTGGGCGGCGAGCGGGTCAAGCGCCAGGACAGCAGCGCCAAGCGCTTCGCCAGCAAGTTCGGCAACGGCGTGCGCAAGCGCCTGCTGAAGGACACCGCCAACGACACCGGCTGCGGCCTGAAGGCCTTCCGCCGCGAGGCCTTCCTGCGCCTGCCCTACTTCGATCACATCCACCGCTACATCCCGGCGCTGATGCTGCGCGAGGGCTACGAGATCGCCTTTCAGCCGGTGAACCACCGTCACCGCGAGACCGGGGTGTCGAAATACACCAACTTCGGCCGCCTGAAGGCCTCGATCAGCGACCTCTTCGGCGTGATGTGGCTGCAGTCGCGGGCCCGCAATCCGCAGGGCGTCGACGAGGCGTAGGGAATGAACCCTCTCTCTTTGAGAGAGGGAGGGGCCCGCGCCAAAGGCGTGGGAGGGTGAGAGGTTACAATCTCACCGGATGAGGCGCGGCCCTTGCGAGCGCCGACACTCTGATAGGTTTGGCGGGACGCTTAGGGGATTTGCCGGCCGACGGTGAAACCCCTCACCCTCCCACCGCTTCGCGGCGGGCCCCTCCCTCTCCCTATGGAAGAGGGGTCATAGGGGCCGCTCGCCCGCCAAGCGGCGCCAGCTTCACCGGCGGCCGAAAACCGGTTAACTCTGGCGACCGTCGAGGGGATCACGAATGTTCGCCGCCTTTCCGCTGCTGGCCCTGCCGGTGCTGATCTACAATCTGCTGGCCCTGACCGTCGGCGGCGGCTTTTCGTCCGACGCGGCCAGCTACCGCTTCAGCGAGCAGCTGTTCCGTATCCACATGGCCTCGCGGGTCGACTGGATCGTCAGCTGGGGCGACCTGCTGCTGGGCGCCTCGCTGGTGGTGCTGTTCGTCGAGCTTCTGAAGTCGACGACCAGCCGCAAGATCGCGATCATCAACCACTCGCTGTCGATGGTGCTGTTCATCGTCTGCCTGGTGCAACTGCTGCTGCTGCCGGCCTTCGCCACCTCGGTGTTCTTCCTGATCACCCTGATGGTGCTGCTGGACGTGCTGGCCGGCTTCATCGTCACCATCGTGGCGGCCCGCCGCGACGTCGATTTTGGCGACCGCTGAGGCGTTTCTTCAAGCCGCGGGCCGGCCGCGCGCGTTAGCCTCCTTGCCCAGGAGGCCCCGATGGACGACGACCAGCCGCCGGAAGACAGCAAGCTCACCCGCAGCAAGGAAGCCTGGGCCAGGGCCGGCAAGTTCCTGACCGGCCATACGGCGCGGCCCGAGGCCGAGCGCCTGCCGCCCGGCCAACACCTGACCCGCGACTGGCCGGTGCTGGACCTGGGCCTCAAGCCCGACCTGCCGACGGCCGACTGGCGGCTGCGCATCGACGGCCTGGTGGCCCGCCCCGCCACCTGGGACTTCCAGGCTCTGCTGGCCCAGCCGCAGAGCGCGCCGGTGTCGGACATCCACTGCGTCACCACCTGGTCGCGCTACGACAACCACTGGCAGGGCGTGCTGACCCGCGACCTGGCCGAGGCCGTCGCGCCCCGGGACGAGGCGCGGTTCGTGGTGCTGCATTCCTATGACGGCTACACCACCAACCTGACCCTCGAAGACTTCCTGCATGACGGGGTGCTGCTGGCCCACGGCTGGGAGGGCGCGCCGATCGCGGCCGAGCACGGCGGGCCGGTGCGGCTGGTCGCGCCGCATCTCTATTTCTGGAAAAGCGCCAAGTGGCTGAAGCGGATCGAATTCGTCGCCGCCGACCGGCCGGGCTTCTGGGAGGAGCGCGGCTACCACAATCGCGGCGATCCCTGGGCCGAGGAGCGCTATTCGTGAGGGCGGCGGATTTCGACAAGCGCGGCGGTCCGCGCGCGCCTATCTATCGGTAACAGACCCTCTTACGGACGCCGTTCATGACCGCTTCCAACCTCTGGCTCGCCGCCGGCCTGCGCACCCCCTTCGCCAAGGTGGACGGGGCTCTGGCCGCCCATGACGCCATCGACCTCTCCGTGCCCGTGGTGAAGGCCATGCTGGAGAAGGGCGCGCGGCCCGACTTCGCCGTCTGGGGCACGGTGATCCCCAACCTGACCTGGAGCAACATCGCCCGCGAGGTGCTGCTGGACGCCGGGGCCGATCCGACCATCCCGGCCTTCTCGACCGTCATGGCCTGCTCGACCAGCATGGCCGGGGTGCTCGAGGCGGCCGGCATGATCGACGGGCGCGGCCGGGATCTGGCCCTGGTCGGCGGGGTCGAGGCGATGAGCCGGGTGCAGATCGGGCTTTCGGTGCGGCTGTCGGATTGGATCCGCCGCTTCCAGCAGGCCCACGACCTGAAGGGGCGGCTGGCGGTGCTGTCGGCGTTCAAGGCGGCCGACGCGCGGCTCTACGTGCCCAAGGTGGCCAACCGCACGACGGGCCTGTCCATGGGCGAGCACACCGAAATCACCGCCAAGGAGTGGAATCTCTCCCGCGCCGACCAGGACGCCATCGCCTTCGCCAGCCACCAGAACGCCGTGCGCGCCTGGGAGAGCGGCTTCTTCGACGATCTCGTCATCCCCGTCGGCGAGGCCCGGCGCGACACCATTCCGCGCAAGGACAGCACGCTGGAGAAGCTGGCCAAGCTGAAGCCGGCCTTCGACAAGGTAAGCGGCCAGGGCACGCTGACGGCCGGCAATTCCTCGCCCCTGACCGACGGCGCGTCCAGCATCTGGGTGGCCTCGGAGGCGGGCCTGGCCCGTCTGCCTGAGCACACCCCGCGGGTGAAGATCCTCGATTACGAGGTCACCGCCATCGACCTGAGGAACGAGGGCCTGCTGATGGCCCCGGCCTACGGCGTGCCGCGCATGCTGGCGCGCAACGGGCTGACGCTGGGCGACATCGGGCTGTGGGAGATCCACGAGGCCTTCGCGGCCCAGGTGCTGTCGCACATCGCCGCCTGGGAGAGCAGAAAGTTCCTGGCCGAGAAGGCGGGCGTGACCGCCGACCTCGGGGCCTTCCCGCGCGAGCGGATGAACCCCACCGGCGGCAGCCTGGCGATCGGCCACCCGTTCGGGGCCACCGGGGCGCGGATCCTGTCCCAGGCGACCAAGGAGTTGGCCGCGCGCGGCAAGGGCGAGAAGGCGATCGTCAGCATCTGCGCCGACGGCGGTCAGGGCACGATGATGCTGCTGGAAGCGGCGTAGTCACGGCCCCTCGCGGCCCCTCGATCGCTTTCCTGGGCCTTGTGCCCAGGATCCATCGTTCAGCCTGCTCAGACCTTTCGAGTTTAGTCGCCGTCTGAGCAGCGGCCGCCATGGACCCTCGCCACAAGGGCGAGGGAGGCGGCATTTATTGGCTTGAAGACGAATGCTCAGCCGCCGGCCGTTCCCGTGGAGCGGTAGCGAAAATCTGCCGATGTGCTGGAGGCTGGACGTAGAACCGGCCCGAGGACTAGGGGCAACCTCGGGCCGGCGGTACGCATGTCGCGTTGTGGGGGGTGAACGCGACGTCCTGAAATTGAACCCGCTGACCCCGGCAATCAAGCGAATGAACGTCGCTCGGCGCTTTTGTCGCAGGGAAGCGTTGTCAGGAAAACGTTGTCAGGTCAGGGCCGTGAAGATCAGGGTGACGACGGCGACGTCGAAGGCTCGGATCAGGATGGTCAGCATAGGTCGGCGCGCTCTGCGGAAAGATTCAGGGCTCGACCTAGCAAGACTGGCGCCAAGCCGGCCTTCGGCGCTAACAATTCCACATGACGTTGTTTTTCGACCCTGGGTGGTATGACGCGCGGCTGGCCGAGCGCGGGCTCGACCGGGCGGCCCTGGCCGCGGCGGCGGGTCTGAGCGCGGAGGCGCTGGACCTGGCGTTCAAGGACCAGCGCGAGCTGAGCCCCGTCGAAGTGGCCGTTTTCGCCGAAATGCTGGGGGTTTCGCGCGAGGAGGCTGCGCAAAGGGCCGGGATCGGGGTCCACGCCGCGCCCGCCGATCTGGCCGCGCGACGCATCGCGGAACTGGAAGCGAGGGTGGCGGCGCTGGAAGCCAGGCTCGCCGCCCTAGGCGGTTAGATCTCGGTCTTCTTGATCAGGCCCGCCTTGGGACGGCGGTCGGCCGGGCCGGAATATTCCGTGCCGAGATAGGTCGAACGGGCGTTGTCGAGCACTTCCTGCCCACCGCGCAGGCCGCGCTTCTGGCCGGGCTGGCCCATCAGGTGGGCGGCGAAGGCCGCGAAGGCCCCGCGCCGCGGAGGCGGCGGCGGGGCCGGCGTTTCCTCTTCCTCGCGGACATAGGTCACGTCTTCCCCGTCCGCCTCGCGGCGGTCGGAGTCCCGGGGCGCCGGCAGCGCCCGGCGTGCGTTGGCCGCACGTCGGATGGGATCGATCGGACCGTTCATCACAGCTAACCCTAGCGGCGCGTCCGTTAAGAACGAATGCGCCGGCATGGTTGACGCCCGTTCAGGATTTACGGCTTCGTCGCCAGCTTGGCGATCTGCTCCTGCATCGCTTCCAGCTGGCGCTTGAGGTCGGCCAGGCTGTCCTCGCTGGGCGCGGACGGGGCCGGCTGCGGCGGCGGGGCGGGCGGGGCCTCGGCGGCCGCGCCGTCTTCCGGGCGGCTGTAGGCGAAGGGCGAGAACATCTTCATGGCCCGGTCGAACAGGGCCATGTTCTGGCGGATCTGCTCTTCGTAGATCGCCATGCCCGGCGCCGCGGCCTTGCCGGCCAGGCCCTGGCCGGTGAACTGCTGGCGCATGCGCTCCTGCTGCTTGGAGAAGCTTTCCAGCGACATCTCCAGATAGCTGGGCAGGAAGGCCTGCATCGAGTTGCCGTAGAAGCCGATCAACTGGCGCAGGAACTGGATGGGCAGCAGGTTCTGGCCGCCGCCGCGGTTCTCTTCCTCGAAGATGATCTGGGTCAGGACCGAGCGGGTGATGTCGTCATTGGACTTGGCGTCATAGACGACGAAGTCGACGCCCTCCTTCACCATGTCCGACAGGTGCTCGAGGGTGACGTAGGAACTGGACGCGGTGTTGTAGAGCCGGCGGTTGGCGTACTTCTTGATGACGACGCGCTGGCCCGACCCTTTTTCAGCTTTGTCAGCGCCGGGGGCGGCTTCGCCTTTTTCGGGGTTCTCGGACATTTCGTTCCCTGGGACAGCGGTGTCGCCCGCCTTTTCGCATCGCACTATCGCCAATGCAAAGGCATGGCGCCAGTCCCGCGAATAGCTGGAATAGCCATCATGACGTGAAAATGTATTCGTGACGAACGCCGTTCGTTTCGGCATGGTGCTGTTGCACTGCAAAAGTGTGGGCGCCGCACCTGCGAAGGCGTCACCGAACAGTCACGGGAAAACGAAAGCCAATGACCGACATCGTCATCGTCTCCGCCGCTCGCACGCCGGTGGGCTCCTTCCTCGGCGCGCTGTCCAGCCTGCCGGCCTCCGAGCTGGGCAAGACCGCCATCGTCGCCGCGGTCGAGCGGGCGGGCCTGACCCCGGCCGACGTCGATGAAGTGATCCTGGGCCAGGTGCTGCAGGCCGGCGCCGGCCAGGGCCCCGCCCGCCAGGCCTCGGTCAAGGCCGGCGTCCCGGTGGAAAGCCCGGCCTGGAGCCTAAACCAGCTGTGCGGCTCGGGCCTGCGCGCGGTGGCCCTGGGCGCCCAGCAGATCCTGTCGGGCGACGCCAAGATCGTGGTGGTCGGAGGCCAGGAGAGCATGAGCCAGGCCCCGCACGCCCAGGCCCTGCGCACCGGCCAGAAGATGGGCGACCTGGGCCTCGTCGACACCATGATCAAGGACGGCCTGTGGGACGCCTTCCACGGCTACCACATGGGCCAGACGGCCGAGAACATCGCCAACCGCTGGCAGATCACCCGCGAGGACCAGGACAAGTTCGCCGTCGCCAGCCAGAACAAGGCCGAGGCCGCCCAGAAGGCCGGCAAGTTCGCCGACGAGATCGTCGGCGTCACCATCAAGGGCCGCAAGGGCGACACCGTCGTCGACCAGGACGAATACATCCGCCATGGGGTGACCCTGGAGAGCATCTCGGGCCTGAAGCCGGCCTTCGCCAAGGACGGCTCGGTGACCGCCGCCAACGCCTCGGGCCTCAATGACGGCGCCGCGGCCCTGGTGCTGACCACGGCCGAGGAAGCCGAGAAGCGCGGTCTCAAGCCGCTGGCCCGGATCGTCTCGTGGGCCAACGCCGGCGTCGAGCCCGAGATCATGGGCACCGGCCCGATCCCGGCCAGCAAGAAGGCGCTGGAAAAGGCCGGCTGGACCGTCGGCGACCTTGACCTCGTCGAGAGCAACGAGGCCTTCGCCGCCCAGTCGATCTCGGTGGTGCGGGAGCTGGGCCTCGACCCGGCCAAGGTCAACGTCAACGGCGGCGCCATCGCCATCGGCCACCCGATCGGCGCCTCGGGCGCGCGGATCCTCACCACCCTGGTGCACGAGCTGAAGCGCTCGGGCGGCAAGAAGGGCCTGGCCACGCTGTGCGTCGGCGGCGGCATGGGCGTGGCCCTCTGCGTCGAAGCCGTCTGAGCCCGGAAGAAGTCTTCGTGACAAACTGCGTCCGGGGCTTGCGCTCCGGACGCGACCACGTGCAACCATGACGTAACGGCAGCAGGAGACTGGTGAATGGCTAGAGTTGCGTTCGTGACCGGCGGCACGCGGGGCATCGGTCGAGCGATCTGCGAGCGGCTGGTGGCCGACGGATTGAAGGTCGCGGCCGGTTATTCCGGCAACGAGGCGGCCGCCGAGGCCTGCGCCAAGGAACTGGGCGTGATGGTGGTCAAGGGCAATGTCGGCTCGTTCGAAGACTGCCAGGCGGCCGTGGCCAAGGTCACCGCCGAGCTCGGCCCGGTCGACGTGCTGGTCAACAACGCCGGCATCACCCGCGACGGCTTCCTGCACAAGATGACCTACGAGCAGTGGTCGGAAGTGATCCGGGTCAACATGGACTCGGCCTTCAACATGACCCGCCCGGTGATCGAGGGCATGCGCGAGCGCGGCTGGGGCCGGATCGTCAACATCAGCTCGATCAACGGCCAGAAGGGCCAGGTCGGCCAGACCAACTATTCGGCCGCCAAGGCCGGCCTGATCGGCTTCACCAAGGCCCTGGCGCTCGAGAACGCCAAGAAGGGCGTGACCGTCAACGTCATCTGCCCGGGCTATATCGACACCGAGATGGTGGCCGCCGTCCCCGAGACGGTGCTGGCCGGCATCATCGGCGGCATTCCCGTCGGCCGCCTGGGCAAGGGCGAGGAGATCGCCGACATGGTCTCGTTCCTGGCCGGCGAGCGGGCGGGCTTCGTGACCGGCGCCACCCTGTCGTTGAACGGCGGCCAGTACCTCGCCTGACGGTCGTTCCGCCCGGGCCGGAAGGCTTGTGGCTTGACCACGCGGTCCCGGTCGGCGTCTGTAGGCGCCGACCGGGATGTTCAGGGGGCGCGTGGCGATTGCCGGGCGCCAGGGAAGCGTTGCAGAAAAGTCGCATGGCGACGCTTGCCAGGAAGCGCCGCCTCCACGTCCAAGAATCGCCCCAGTCGGGGACCATCACCGTCGCCATGATACGACCGACGGTGGAAACGATGGGGCCGAGAGGCTGCGCGGCCGCGCTGGCGCTCACCCTGATCGGCGCAGGGTTCTGCGCCTCGCCCGCCGCCGCCCAGTCCAAGCACAGCCTGCGCGACGCCCTGTTCGGCGACCGCGCCACGGCGGAGGCCCGCAAGCCCGCGCCGCCGCCCGTGGCCCGCTACGTCTCGGAAGGCGGCGGGGCCTTCGTGCTCGACCGCGCCACGCCGACCGCCCTGCTGAAGTTCGAGAACAGCAGCGAGGTGTGGGTGCTGTCGCCCCACGCCGGGCCGCGCGGCGACGTGATCTACAAGAACGAGCTGGGCGAGCCGGTGCTGCGCGCCACCAAGCTGGGCGGCATGATCCTGTTCACGCCCGACCGCCCGGCCGGCGCCGCCGCGGCCCTGATGGGCCGAGCCACGACCATCCAGCCGCCGGCCTTCATCAAGCCCAGCGCGCTCTTCCTGCGCATGGCCCAGGCCGCCGATCGCGCCAGCCGCGCCGCGCGCCACCAGGTCAGCTTCGAGACCGTGCAGGACGCCCGGCCCGAGACCTCGGTGCTGGTGGCCGAAAGCGCCAATGTCGCGGCCGAGGCCTTCGAGCGCATGGCCCGCAACGGCGACCGCAACCTGCTGAACCGCATCGGCCGCGTGCTGCTGGCCGAGGGCCGCAAGCCCGGCGCGGCGATCAAGGACGACGCCCTGATCGTCACCTACGCCTCGGGCAAGGGCCTGGCCGGCCGCCCGTCGTCGGAGCGGATCATCAAGGTGGTGGACCAATAGGCCAAGCCTATTGCTCCGCCTGGCCTGTGGACTCCTGGAAAACTTGGCTCTAGGGTGACTGGATGATCCTCGCCGCCAGCCAACAGCTGTTTTGGTACTTTAGCTATCCGACGCCTCTGGCGCCGGGAGGGGATCGTTTGGCCTGAGACCAGGCCGCCAAAAACGCCTTTCACCAGCCGCCAGGGGTCCCCCGGGCGGCTTTTTTAATGGCCGCCGGACCTCGCGAATGTCTTCTCGCTCTTCCAGGAACCGCGCCATGCCTTCTTCTTCGACCGCCGCCAGTCTCGTCTCGCTGCCCGTCCCCACCGACGACCTGCGCATCTCGCGCCTGCAGACCCTCAGCCCGCCCGCCCAGGTGATCGGCGAAGCGCCGGCCTCCTCGTCGATCGCCGAGATCGTCGGCGACGCCCGCCAGGCGGTGCACGAGGTGCTGCACGGCCGCGACGACCGCCTGGTGGTGGTGATCGGCCCGTGCTCGATCCACGATCCCAAGGCCGCCCTCGACTACGCCCAGCGCCTGGCGGCCGAGCGCGAACGCCACGCCGGTGAGCTGGAAGTGATCATGCGGGTCTATTTCGAGAAGCCGCGCACCACGGTCGGCTGGAAGGGGCTTATCAACGATCCCGATCTCGACGGCGGCTTCCGGATCAACGAGGGCCTGCGGCTGGCGCGGCGGGTGCTGCTGGACGTCAGCGCCCAGGGCCTGCCGACCGCCTGCGAGTTCCTGGACGTCACCACCCCGCAGTACATCGCCGACCTGGTGGCCTGGGGCGCGATCGGCGCCCGCACCACCGAAAGCCAGATCCACCGCGAGATGGCGTCGGGCCTGTCGTGTCCGGTCGGCTTCAAGAACGGCACCAACGGCGACGTGAAGGTGGCGATCGACGCGGTGACCGCCGCGGCCCAGCCGCACCATTTCCTGGCCGTGACCAAGGAAGGCCGCGCGGCCATCGCCACCACCACCGGCAACGCCGACAGCCACGTGGTGCTGCGCGGCGGCAAGACGCCCAACTACGACGCCGCCAGCGTCGGAGCGGTGGCAGAAGCCCTGGTCAAGGCGGGCCTGCCGGCCAGGATCATGGTCGACGCCAGCCACGCCAACAGCGGCAAGAACCACGAGAACCAGCCGGCCGTCGTCGCCGACATCGCCGCCCAGGTGGCGACCGGGACCTCGCCGATCATGGGCGTGATGATCGAGAGCAACCTCGTCGCTGGCCGCCAGGACATCGTCCCGGGCAAGCCCCTGACCTACGGCCAGTCGGTCACCGACGCCTGCATCGACTGGGAGACGTCGGTGCGCGTGCTCGAGGACCTGGCCGCCGCCGTGCGGGCCGGCCGCGCCGCCAAGGCGGGCTGAGACGCTCACCCGCCAACGAAAAAGGACCCCGGCATGCTCCGCCGGGGTCCTTCGCAGTGGCCGCTTCTGATCCGCTTGGGATTGGGGACCGGTAATCGCGGGCGGCGGCCTCGTTGACGCGCCCAGACTGGGCCGTGGACGAGGCGCGGGTGAAGTTACAAGCGCGACAGGTGGATTAAATCGCCGACAGGGTCGGCTAGGGTCGTCCTTCTCCCCTTGCGGGAGAAGGTGGCGCCGAAGGCGTCGGATGAGGGGTCTCTCAAACTTTCGACGCTGGGGCTGGTCGATCCACTGGTCGCGGCGGACAGGATTTTCGACCCCTCACCCGACCTCCCTCCGGGAGGCTGCCCTCTCCCGCAAGGGGAGAGGGATCAGGTCTTAGAGGCTCGTCCCGCCCACCGTCAGGCCAGTGATCTTCAAGGACGGCTGGCCCACGCCCACGGGCACGCCCTGGCCGGCCTTGCCGCAGACGCCGATGCCCGGATCGAAGTCGAAGTCGTTGCCGATCATGGTCACGCGGGTCAGGGCCGAGGGGCCGTCGCCGATCAGGGTCGCGCCCTTGACCGGGGCGGTGATCTTGCCGTCCTCGACGAGGTAGGCCTCGGTGCACTGGAAGACGAACTTGCCGTTGGTGATGTCGACCTGGCCGCCGCCGAAATTGGCGCAGTAGAGGCCCTTCTTCATCGAGGCGATCATCTCGGCCGGGTCGTGGTCGCCCGCCAGCATGCCGGTGTTGGTCATGCGCGGCATCGGCATGTGGGCGTAGGACTGCCGGCGGCCGTTGCCGGTGGCCTGCATGCCCATCAGCCGGGCCGACATGCGGTCGTGCATGTAGCCCACGAGAATCCCGTCCTCGATCAGGATGGTGCGCTCGGTCGGCGTGCCCTCGTCGTCGATGGTCAGCGAGCCGCGGCGGCCGGGGATCGAGCCGTCGTCGAAGACGGTGACGCCCTTGGCGGCCACCCGCTCGCCGATGCGGCCGGAGAAGGCCGAGATGCCCTTGCGGTTGAAGTCGCCTTCCAGGCCGTGGCCGACGGCCTCGTGCAGCAGCACCCCGTTCCAGCCGGGGCCGAGCACCACGTCCATCTCGCCGGCCGGGCAGGCGACGGCGTCGAGGTTCACCAGCGCCTGGCGCAGGGCCTCGTCGACCTGGCCCTGCCACTTGTCGGGGCTGATCCAGGCCGAGAAGCCGGCGCGGCCGCCGGCGCCGGACGTGCCGGCTTCGCGCTTGCCGTCCTTCTCGACCGTGACCTGGACGTTGAGGCGCACCAGCGGGCGCACGTCGCGGATCAGCTTGCCGTCGGCGCGCAGGATCTCGACCACCCGGCGCTCGCCGGCCAGGCTGGCCATCACCTGCACCACGCGCGGGTCGCGCTGGCGGGCGAAGGCGTCGATCTCCTGGAGCAGGGACACCTTCTCGGAGAAGGCGGGCGAGGAGACCGGGTCTTCCTCGCCATAGAGCTTTTCGTTGGTCGAGCGCGGGCCCTCGGCCGAGATCCCGGCATGGCCGCGCTTGGCGAGGCTGGCCGAGGCCGCGGCCCGGCCGATGGCGGCTTCGGAGATCTCCGAGGCGTGGGCGTAGCCGGCCGTCTCGCCGGCCACCACGCGCAGGCCGAAGCCTTCGCCCGAGTCATAGGAGGCGGTCTTCAGCCGGCCGTCGTCGAAGACGAAGGCCTCGCTCTCGGACCGCTCGAGGAAGAGCTCGCCGTCGTCGGCCCCGGCCAGGGCCTCGCCCAGGATGGCGCGGGCGCGTTGCGGGTCGACGCCGGCGGCGTCCAGCAGGGAAGGGGCGGAGAGGGGAGCGGTCATCCCTACAAGTTAGGCGCTCGAAGGCTCCGCGTCATCTCCCTCCGCCCCGCGATCCTGTCGCGGGGCGGAGGGCAGGGGCTCACCAGTCCTCGTTGACCTCGCCCGAGCCGGCGATCGACTTGGACAGGCGGGCCGGGCGCTCGGTCAGGGTGACGTCGCCGCTGCCGGCGATGCTGACGTCGGCCTCGCCCGTCGGGCCAAGCTTGGCCTCGCCGCTGCCGGCGATCTCGACCTTGGCGTCGGAGACGGTCAGGGCGCTCAGTTCGGCCTCGCCGGAGCCGGCGATGTGCAGGTCGACGGCCTTGGTCTTGCCCGAGGCGTAGACCTCGCCGCTGCCGTTCAGCGCCAGGGCCAGGCTCGGCTGGTCGTAGGACTGGATGTCCAGGTCGCCCGAGCCGTTGAGCACGAAGCTCTTCACCGACGGGGCCGAGACGCGGATGATCAGGTCGTCGGAATGGGCCAGCAGCCGCACCCCGTCGCCGGTGATCGTGAAGCCGCGACCGTTGCCGTCGCCGTCGAGGTGCAGGCGGTCGCCCGACAGCACCACGCGGCGGACCAGGCCTTGCGGGCCTTCGACGGTGACGCCGGCCTTGTCGCTCTGGGTGAAGATCACCCGGGCGGGCAGGTCGATGCGCAGGGCCTCGCCGCCGGTCCAGGCGATCTGGCGGGTGGTGTTGGGGCCGTGGTCCTCGATCGTCACTTCGCCGTTGCGGTGGACGGAGACGCGGCCGTCGTCGTCCTCGACGTTGAAGTGGATGTTGGCGGGGATGGTCCAGCCGCCTTGCTGGATCATCTGGCGGCCGCCGATGGCGAAGGCGGTTCCAAGGCACGCCACGGCCAGGACGAAGCTGGCGACGGCGATGATGGTCAGGTTGCGGATCATGGCGCGACCTCAGGCTTGCGGTTCGATGGCCGGCTTCAGCAGCCGGTAGTGGAGGCGGCCGTACCAGACCAGCACGTTGACCAGGCCGACCGTGACCAAGCCGGTGACGGCGGTCAGGGCGGTGGCCGCGGCCATCAGGCCGATGCCGCCCAGGATGGCGACGGCGGGGCCGCCCGGCGGGTTGAAGAACGGACCGGCCGAGAACACGAAGCCCCCGGCGATGAAGACGCCGATCCCGGCCATGAAGAAGCCGAACAGCGCCCCGATCACGCCCATCAGGATGGGCAGCAGGATCAGGATGTCGATCGCGCCCAGGCCCAGCACCGCGAACACGGCGCCGGCGGCGGCCGACGGGTTCTTGGTTTCTTCCCAGCGCTTGAGGCCGGCTTCGGCGCGCAGTTCGCGGGCCAGGCGTTCGGGGTCGCCCAGGGCGGCGGCCGTCTCGGCCTCGGTGCGGCCGGCGGCGACGGCGTCGTCGAAGTGGGCGTCGTAGTCGGCGACCGCGTCGGCGATGGTGGTGGCCGGCAGGCCGGCCAGGCCGCGCTTCAGGCGGCTGATGAATTCGGCGCGGGTCATGCGGCGGCTCCCAGGATGTCGTCCACGGCCTTGGTGAAGGCGGCCCATTCGGCCTTCTGGGCGGCGAAGCTGTCGCGGCCGGCGGTGGTCAGGCGGTAGTATTTGCGGGGCGGGCCGCTGGTCGACTCGACCAGGTAGGTCTCGACCAGTCCGTCGGACTGCAGGCGTCTCATCAGCGGGTAGATGGTCCCCTCTCCCATGTCGATGTCGTGGGCCAGCTGGCTGGCGATCTCGTAGGCGTAGCTGTCGGCCTTCGACAGCAGGGCCAGCACGCACAGCGCCAGCACGCCCTTCTTCAATTGTGTTTCGATGGCTTCAGGCACGGCTCTCGTTTCCTGTTGGTAGGAGCCTTGTACCGACAGGTAGTGTGTGATGCAAGGTAGCTGTTATTACAAGTTATCAATGTTCGGAGATCGGCGTGATTCGCCTGTCGGTCGTGTGGATGGATTTGGCGAAGTTATTGAGAATGCTTCGCAACTGGTGCGATTCCCCTGCTCCACATGTGGTTTCGGGTGCTTGGCAACAGGGATTGATGCGCGTATGCACGCCTGCGACCGATCGGCGCCATGGGGAGAGCTCCGACTTGTTGCAAAGTCGATTGCTTGAACCCCGGTATCCGGTCGTATTGTGCAAGTCGGCGCGGCGGGAGACGGAGTGTCACCCCGTTAGAACGCCGCCGAAACGGGCCGAGAGGGAAATGAAGCAATTCCAGGGGATGCGGCGGAAGTGGGCTGGCCTTTGCGCCGCCGCCGCCACGATGGCGTTCGCAGGGCAAGCCTTCGCCGACGATCTATTGGGTCAGCCGACGCCTGGGGGGATCGCCCTCCAGCCTGCCGCGTCGGTGCTGAAGCATGACGCGATCTGGTTCCACAACTGGATCCTGCTGCCGATCATCACGGCCATCACCCTGCTGGTCCTGGGCCTGATCATCTGGATCGCCGTGCGCTACAACGCCAAGGCCAATCCGGTCCCCGCGAAGTTCAGCCACAACACCACGATCGAGATCATCTGGACGCTGGTGCCCGTGCTGATCCTGATGATCATCGCGATCTTCTCGTTCAAGCTGCTCTTCCGCTACAACGACATGCCCAAGCCCTACATGACCGTGAAGGCCACGGGCTATCAGTGGTACTGGGGCTACGAGTACCCCGACCAGAAGATCCCCGAGATCATCTCCAACGTGCTCACCGAAGAGCAGGTGGCCGCCAAGGGCCTGCCGCACAGCCTGTACCGCCTGGCCGCCAGCGAGGCGATGGTGGTGCCGGTCAACCAGGTGGTCCGCGTGCAGGTCACCGGCGCCGACGTGATCCACGCCTTCGCCCTGCCGGCCTTCGGCCTGAAGATCGACGCCATCCCGGGCCGCCTGAACGAGACCTGGTTCAAGGCCGAGAAGGTGGGCACCTATTACGGCCAGTGCTCGGAACTTTGCGGCATCGACCACGCCTTCATGCCGATCGAGATCAAGGTCGTCAGCCAGGCCGAGTTCGACGCGTGGGTGAAGGCCAAGGCTCCGGCCGCGGCTCCCGCCGCCACGCCGGCCGCGACCGAAGCCGCCGCGCCCGCGGCCGCTCCGGCCACCACGACGCCCGCCGCCGCCGCTCCGGCCGCCGCTCCCGCTTCCGCTCCGGCCGCGGCCCCCGCCGCCGCGCCGGCGGCCTAAGAACGCTTTAGGATATCAGTCCGATGGCTCACGCCGCTGACATCGATCATCACGACGACCACGGGGCCGACGAAAAGCCGCCCTTCTTCGCTCGCTGGTTCTTCTCCACCAACCACAAGGACATCGGCACCCTCTACATCCTGTTCGCCATCATGGCCGGGATCGTGGGCGGCGCCCTGTCGGGCCTGATCCGCTGGGAGCTGATGCACCCGGGCATCCAGGTCTTCACCGACAACGGCCTGCTGGCCCAGCTCGGCGTGTTCAAGGGCAAGCACGGCTACAACGCCGTGGTCACCGCCCACGCCCTGATCATGATCTTCTTCATGGTCATGCCCGCCATGATCGGCGGCTTCGGCAACTGGTTCGTCCCGATCATGATCGGCGCGCCGGACATGGCCTTCCCGCGGATGAACAACATCTCGTTCTGGCTGCTGGTCGCCGCCTGGGTGCTGCTGTGCACCTCGATGTTCGTCGACGGCGGTCCGGGCCACGGCTTCGGCGGCGGCTGGACGATCTATCCGCCGCTGTCGACCACCGGCCACACCGGCCCGGCCATGGACCTGGCGATCCTGTCGCTCCACCTGGCCGGCGCCTCGTCGATCCTCGGCGCTATCAACTTCATCACCACGATCTTCAACATGCGCGCGCCGGGCATGACCCTGCACCGCATGCCGCTGTTCGCCTGGTCGGTGCTGATCACCGCCTTCCTGCTGCTGCTGTCGCTGCCCGTCCTGGCCGGCGCCATCACCATGCTGCTGACCGACCGCAACTTCGGCACCCACTTCTTCGACCCTGCCGCCGGCGGTGACCCGGTGATGTTCCAGCACCTGTTCTGGTTCTTCGGTCACCCGGAAGTGTACATCCTGATCCTGCCCGGGTTCGGCATCATCAGCCACATCGTCTCGACCTTCTCGAAGAAGCCGGTCTTCGGCTACCTGGCCATGGCCTACGCCATGGTCGCCATCGGCTTTGTCGGCTTCATCGTGTGGGCCCACCACATGTACACGGTCGGCATGAGCATCAACCTGCGCGCCTACTTCGTGGCCGCGACGATGATCATCGCCGTCCCGACCGGCGTGAAGATCTTCTCGTGGATCGCCACGATGTGGGGCGGTTCGATCAGCTTCAAGACGCCCATGCTGTGGGCGATCGGCTTCATCTTCCTGTTCACGGTGGGCGGCGTCACCGGCGTCGTGCTGTCGAACGCCGGCATCGACTACAGCCTGCACGACACCTACTACGTGGTGGCGCACTTCCACTACGTGCTGTCGCTGGGCGCCGTCTTCGCCATCTTCGCGGGCTTCTACTACTGGTTCGAGAAGATGTGGGGCGTGAAGTACAACGAGTTCCTCGGCGCTCTGCACTTCTGGATCATGTTCGTGGGCGTGAACCTGGTGTTCTTCCCGCAGCACTTCCTGGGCCTGGACGGCATGCCTCGCCGCTATGTCGACTATCCGGACGCGTTCGCGAAGTGGAACTACGTCTCGTCGGTCGGCTACATGATCACCGTGGCGGGCGTCGGCGTCTTCCTGCTGGTGCTCATCGAGGCCGCCATCCGCCGCCGCAAGGCCGAGGCCAACCCGTGGGGCGAAGGCGCCACCACGCTGGAATGGACCCTGTCCTCGCCGCCGCCGTTCCACCAGTTCAGCGAGCCGCCGGTCATCAAGGCCGACGATCATCACTGATCTCTGGTAAGATAGCAGTATAAGCGCGGGGGGCGCGGATCCGGCGACAGCCGGGCCCGCGCCCTTCGCCCATCAAGACCTAGCTTTCCAAGATACCGTATCCCATGGCCAAGCCCGCCGTTCTCCCGTCAGACACGTCAGCGACCGAGCCGGTCCGCGCGGCGCGCTGGCAGGACTATTTCCAGCTGATGAAGCCGCGCGTGATGTCGCTGGTGGTGTTCACGGGCCTGACCGGCCTGGTGGCCGCCCGCACGCCCATCCACCCGCTGCTGGGCGCGGTGGCGGTGCTGTGCATCGCCGTCGGGGCCGGCGCCTCGGGCGCGCTGAACATGTGGTACGACGCCGACATCGACGCCAAGATGCGCCGCACCCGCGGCCGCCCGGTGCCGGCGGGTCTGGTCGAGGGCTCCGAAGCCGCCGCCCTGGGCGTGGTGCTGAGCCTGCTGTCGGTCATGCTGCTGGGCATGGCGATCAACTGGCTGGCGGCGGGCCTGCTGGCCTTCACCATCGTCTTCTACGCCGTGGTCTACACCATGTGGCTGAAGCGCTGGACGGCCCAGAACATCGTCATCGGCGGGCTGGCCGGCGCGTTGCCGCCAGCGATCGGCTGGGCGGCGGCCACCGGTTCGGCCCCGCTGAACGCCTGGCTGATGGTGCTGATCATCTTCCTGTGGACCCCGCCGCACTTCTGGGCGCTGTCGCTCTACATCAGCACCGACTACGCCAAGGCCGGCGTGCCGATGCTGCCGGTGGTCAAGGGCGCCAAGGCCACCCGCCAGCAGATCCTGATCTACAGCCTGATCTTCATCCCCGTCTGCCTGGCGCCGGCCTTCACGGGCCTGGGCGGCCCGCTGTACCTGGCCGTCTCGGGCCTGGGGGGCCTCGTGTTCCTGACCCTGGCCTGGCGGGTGTTCCGCAGCGACGCCGGCGACGCGGCCGACCCGCGCGCGGCCGACCGCGCCCTCTACGAGGTGGAGGCCGCGCCCGCTCCCGCCGCTGAACCTGCCGTCGAAGGCAAGCGCCCGCCGCCGGTGGGCGGGGCCAAGGACGCCCGCAACCTGTTCGCCTTCTCGATCCTCTATCTCTTCGCCCTGTTCGCCGCCCTGCTGGCCGAGGCCATGATCGGCGTGAAGGCTCTGGAGCTCATTTCTTGACCGACCCGAAGAAGACCGTCTCCGTCCAGCCGGACAAGGCCGACGCCATCAAGGCCCGCAACGGCCGCAATATCGCCCTCGCCGTCGGCCTGGTCGCCTTCGTCGTGCTGGTGTTCGTGGTCACCCTGGTGAGGCTGGGCGCCAATGTCGGAAACCGGTTCTGACACGCCGCCGGCGAAGGCCGGCGACACGGCTCAGGCCCGCCGCAACAAGCGCGTCGCGCTGATCTGCGCCGTCGCCTTCGTCGGCATGGTCGGCGCGGCCTATGCGGCGGTGCCGCTGTACAAGCTGTTCTGCCAGGCCACCGGCTTCGACGGCACGGTGCGCCGCGCCGAGGCGGCCCCGACCAAGGTGCTCGACCGCACCGTCCAGATCCGCTTCGACGCCAATATCCGCAACCTGCCCTGGACCTTCACCACCGAGCAGGTCAGCCAGGACATCAAGCTGGGCGCCTCGGGGCTGGCCTTCTTCAAGGTCACCAACACCAGCGACAAACCCCAGACCGGCCGGGCGATCTACAACGTGGTGCCCGAGCAGGCCGGCCCGTACTTCCAGAAGATCGAGTGCTTCTGTTTCTCGAACCAGACGATCCAGCCCGGCCAGACGGTCGAGTTCCCGGTCGTCTACTTCGTCGATCCCCGCTTCGCCGAGGATCCGGAGACCAAGGGCAAGTCCGAGATCACCCTGTCCTACACCTTCTTCCCGGCCGTCGATGGCCAGGAAGGCAAGACCGACGTGCCCCGCATCGTCGAGCCTCTTGGCGGAACAGCGTCCAACAGACTATAGCAATTCATAAGGGAGAGGCGCGGGCCGGGGGGACCCAAGCGACGCGCCATCAATAAGATTAAAGAGGGTTCGCGACACATGGCCCACGGCGCCGTCAAACACGACTACCACATCCTGCCGCCCAGCCCGTGGCCGTTCGTCGGCTCGGCGGCCGCCACGGTCATGGCGCTCGGCCTGATCGCCTGGATCAAGGGCGGGGTGTTCGGCATCGAGAAGGGCCAGTGGTGGCTGTTCGCGACCGGCCTGGCCGGCGTGCTCTACACGATGTTCGGCTGGTGGCGCGACGTCATCAAGGAAGCCAACGCCGGCGACCACACCCCTGTCGTCTCGATCGGCCTGCGCTACGGCATGGTGCTGTTCATCGCCTCGGAAGTGATGTTCTTCGTGGCGTGGTTCTGGATCTTCTTCGAGATGGCCCTGTTCCATCATCACCGCACCCTGTCGGGCATCGAGGAAGTGCGCACCGCCTGGGCCGCCTGGCCGCCGGCCGGCGTCGAGACCGTCTCGCCCTGGCACCTGCCGCTGGTCAACACCCTGACCCTGCTGCTCTCGGGCACGACCATCACCTGGTCGCACCACGCCCTGCAGCAAGGCGACCGCAAGGGCGCCCAGTGGGGCCTGATCCTGACCATCCTGCTCGGCGCGCTGTTCACCTGCATCCAGGTCTACGAATACGCCCACATCAACCATGAGCAGCTGTTCTACAACGAAGCCGCCGCCAATTCGGGCCTGTACGGTTCGACCTTCTTCCTGGCGACCGGCTTCCATGGCTTCCACGTCTTCGTGGGCACGCTGTTCCTGATCGTCTGCCTGATCCGCCTGATGAACGGCGCCTTCACGCCCAAGCAGCACTTCGGCTTCGAAGCGGCCGCCTGGTACTGGCACTTCGTCGACGTGGTCTGGCTGTTCCTGTTCGCCTTCATCTACGTGATCTTCGGCGCCTCGACGCACTAGCGCGCCAGGGTTAGGTGCGCGCGGCTAACCCGTCCGGCGCGCTAGCTCTTGGAAGCCGGAGCCTGCTTAGCAGGCTCCGGGGGTCGCCGCTTCCGAGAGGCCCGGAACGCCGACCAGCGTTCCGGGCCTTTTTCGTTTTCGGCGGAAGGGACCTATCCCGCTCCGCAACACAGCCGCCTCCCTGGGCCTCGTGCCCAGGGTCCATCGTTCCGCCGCTCAGACCGTGCAGGTCGATCTCCGTCTCGCCAGCTGACGCATGGATCCTCGCCACGAGGGCGAGGAAGGCGATAAGGAGGGGCGGCGAATTTGTCGGATGGTGCAGCACCCATGCCCAAGACCAACCCCTACGCCGCCGGCGCCGCCGGGCGTTGCCCCGTCTGCGGCGAGGGCTTCCTGTTCGAGGGCTTCCTCAAGATCGCGCCGCGTTGCGAGGCCTGCGGC
Organism: Caulobacter sp. GW821-FHT10A10; assembly: GCF_059415745.1. Classification (NCBI taxonomy): domain Bacteria; kingdom Pseudomonadati; phylum Pseudomonadota; class Alphaproteobacteria; order Caulobacterales; family Caulobacteraceae; genus Caulobacter; species Caulobacter sp. GW821-FHT10A10. The sequence goes on from NZ_JBWKNV010000002.1 coordinate 502,976, forward strand.
TACGACCTCGCCAAGCTCGAGACCGGCGACGGGGCGTCGACCTTCGTCATCCTGATCGCCGGGTTCCTGTGCGCGTTCGGGGCGCTGTTCTCGATGTTCGCCTGGAACTGGCCGGTGTGGCTGCTGCTGGTGGTCTGGCTGCCGCTGACGGGTCTGGCCTGCCTCTTCCTGATGCGGCCGGCCAAGGGGTTGATGGTGGCCGCCCAGATCGCCAACAGGGCCTCCGAAGCGGGGCGCGACGATGTCTGAGGCTCCTGCCGCCCCGAAGAAGCCCGGCTTCCCGATCGGCCTGACGATCGCCACCCTGATCGCCTTCGCCATCCTCTGCGGCCTGGGAACCTGGCAGGTGAAGCGCCTGGCCTGGAAGGAAGACCTGCTGGCGCGGATCGAAAAGCTGAAGACGGCGCCGGCTGTGCCTATCGGTCCCGTCCTCGGTCGGGCCAAGACCGGCGAGGATGTCGCTTGGACGCGGGTCGAGACGATCTGCCGGCCGTTAACGCCGCCTGTGCCGGCGCCGCTGGTCTATGGGGTGCGCGACGGCGCCATAGTCTGGCGGCCTCAGTTGGTGTGCGGGCTAGACGCCGCGCCCTACGATGGGATCGTCATCGATCTCGGCGTGGCCGACGAACTGACGGGCCAGGTCAAGCCCGGGCACAGCCGGATGTTCGGCTACCCCCGGCGCGTGACCGGCGTGCTGGCCTCCCTGGCCCAACTCGGGGGGGATGAGCGCGCGCGGATCCTCCAGGAGGCCGCCTATGCCCGGCCGACCTCGTACGTCCTGATGGCTGAGACGATCACCCCGGCCCTTCCAGGCGTCACCCCCGCGCCCCTTCCGGCAGAAATTTCCAACCGGCACCTGGAATACGCGCTTACGTGGTTTGGTCTTGCCGTCACCCTGCTCTTTATCTATGCCGCCATGCTCTGGCGGAGGATGAGGCCCTGATGCGTTACGTCTCGACCCGGGGTGAGTCCCCCTCGATCGGTTTCCTGGACGCGGTGCTGGCCGGTCTGGCCCCCGACGGCGGCCTCTATGTGCCGGAAGCCTGGCCGACCTTCACGCCCGAAGAGATCGCCGCCTTCGCCGGCAAGTCCTACGCCCAGGTGGCCGCGGCCGTGCTCGGCCGGTTCGTCGGCGACGACATCCCGGCCGACGACCTGCAGACCATGTGCGACGAGGCCTACGCCAGCTTCACCCACGCGGCGGTGACGCCGCTGAAGCAGCTGGCCGCCAACCGCTACCTGCTGGAGCTGTTCCACGGCCCGACCCTGGCCTTCAAGGACGTGGCCATGCAGCTCCTGGGCCGGCTGTACGACTACGTGCTGTCGCGCCAGTCGCGGACCATGACCATCATCTGCGCCACCTCGGGCGACACCGGCGGCGCGGCCGTCGAGGCCTTCCGCGGCCGCAGCAACGCCCGCATCGTCGCGCTCTTCCCCGAAGGCCGGATCAGCGAGGTCCAGCGCCGGTTCATGACCACGGCGGAAGACGCCAACGTGTCGTGCGTGTCGGTGCAGGGCTCGTTCGACGACTGCCAGGCCATCGTCAAGCAGGCCTTCCAGGACGACCAGTTCCGCCACGCCGTTGATCTCTCCGGCGTCAACTCGATCAACTGGGCGCGGATCGCGGCCCAGAGCGTCTACTACTTCACCGCCGCCGTCAGCCTGGGCGCGCCGGCTCGCGAGATCGCCTTCGTCGTGCCGACCGGCAACTTCGGCGACGCCTACGCCGCCTTCGTCGCCAAGCAGTTGGGCCTGCCGATCGCCAAGGTCGTGGCCGCCACCAACAGCAACGACATCCTGGCCCGCGCCTTCGAGGACGGTCGCTATTCGCGCGGCGCCGTGGCCGCCACCCAGAGCCCGGCCATGGACATCCAGGTCGCCTCCAACTTCGAGCGCCTCTATTTCGAGGCCGTGCGCCGCGACGGCATCGAGACCGGGCGGGCCTTCCGGGGCTTCGCCACCACCGGCGTGCTCGACATCCCGCCCAGCGCTCACACGATGATGCGCGAGCTGTTCGCCGGGGCCTCGGTCAGCGAAGCCGACACCGCCAAGACCATGCTGGCCACGCTGAACGAGACCGGCGAGGTCGTCGATCCGCACACCGCCGTCGGCCTGGCCGCCGCCGCCCGCCTGCGCCTGGAAGATCCCACGACCCCGGTCGTGGTGCTGTCCACCGCCCACCCGGCCAAGTTCCCCGAAGCCGTGCTGGCCGCCACCGGCGTCGTCCAGGGCGTGCCGCGCGGCGCGCCGGACCTGTCGGCCAAGCCCGAACGCTTCGACCGCCTGCCGGCCGACGCGACGGCGGTGAAGGCTCACGTGCGGGCGTTCGCGGGGAAGTGAAGCTAAGACCCTCCCCCTGAAGGGGGAGGTGGCCCGGAGGGCCGGTGGGGGAAGTCCCTGCTGACTTGGTGGGACCTGCTGGCTCACAAGCTACGTCCCCCTCCGTCGGCTTCGCCGACACCTCCCCCTTCAGGGGGAGGGTCGCTTTCGGGCGCTTACGCGTCTACACGGAGGGAAATGACCCTTCCGACCCTCCATACCCTGCCCAATGGCGTCCGCGTCGTCTGCGATCCGATGCCGGGGCTCGAGACCCTGGCGCTTTCCGTCGTCGCCGGGCGCGGGGCGGCCTATGAGGATCCGGCGCGGTCGGGCTGGTCGCACCTGCTCGAGCACATGGTGTTCAAGGGCGCGGGCGGGCGCAGCGCGCGCGACATCGTCGAGGTGGTCGAGGCCCAGGGCGGCCAGATCAACGCCGCCACCGGCTATGAGCGCACCAGCTTCCAGATCCGCGCCCTGAAGGGCGGCCTGCCGCTGGGCGTCGAGGTGATCGCCGACCTCGTGCGCCGGCCGACGCTCGACGCCGCCGACCTCGCCCGCGAGAAGCAGGTGGTCGCCCAGGAGATCGCCGAGGCCGCCGACGCGCCCGACGACTACGTCTTCGACCTGCTGCAGAAGGGCGCCTGGGGCGACCATCCGGTCGGCCGGCCGATCCTGGGCACGGTCGACACCGTCGAGGCCGCGACGCCGGAAGCCCTGTCGGACTGGCGCGCCAGCCTCTACGCCGCCGACCGGCTGATGGTCAGCGCCACCGGCGCGGTCGAGGAGGCTGAGCTGCTGGACCTGGCGGAGAAGGCCTTCGGCGACCTGCCGGCCACGCCCGGCGCGCCGGTTCCCGATCCGGCCCCGTTCGTCGGCGGCGCCTTCGCCGAGACCCGCAAGCTGGAGCAGGCGCATCTGGTGCTGATGCTGCCGGCCGCCGGTTCGCGCGACGACGACTATTTTGGCCTGCGGGTCTTCGCCGAGGCTCTGGGCGGGGGCATGTCGTCGCGGCTGTTCCAGGAAGCCCGCGAAAAGCGCGGTCTGGCCTACAACATCGACGCCTACGCCGACACCTATGCCGACATCGGGGCGCTTGGCATCTACGCCGGCTGCGCGGCCAAGGACGCAGGGCAAACCGCCCAGGTCTGCGCCGAGCAGTTGCTGGCCCTGGTCGAGCGCATCGACGAGGCCGAGCTGGCCCGCTGCAAGGCCCAGCTGAAGGCGCACATGTTCATGGCCCGCGAGCAGCCGCTGGCCCGCGCCGAGCAGGCCGCCGGCCAGGCCCTGACCTTCGGCCGATTGTTCTCGCCCGCCGAGCTGGCGGCCGGTGTCGATGCGGTCGGCGCCGCCGACATCGCGCGCCTGGGCCGGCGGATGCTGGCGCCGGAGAAGGCCGCCACGGCGGTCCTGGGGGCCAAGGGCGCGCTGGGCGCGGGGGAAATCTTCCGGCGGACGTTGTTCGGCGGACAATAAGCCGCAATGGTGCGGCCCTGCTGTTCGAGACCCGTCTTTGTCCGCCATTCTCCGCCTTCTCCGCATCGACCAGGGCCCGCGCATCGAGGGTGATCGGGTCTATCTGCGCCTGCCGCGCCTGGCCGATCACAAGCCGTGGGCGGAGCTGCGCGGCGGCTCGCGCGCCTTCCTGACGCCGTGGGAGCCGACCTGGCCGGCCGACGACCTGACGCGGGCCGCCTTTCGCCAGCGGCTGGCCGCCTACGCCCGCGAACTCGAACTGGGAGAAGCCTTTCCGTTCTTCGTGTTCCGGAAGTCGGACGACGCCATCGTCGGCGGCGTGCGGCTGTTCAACATCCGCCGGGGCGTCGCCCAGACCGGAGTGGTCGGCTACTGGGCCGGCGAGGCGCATGCGGGGCAGGGCTATACGAGCGAGGCGGTGCGGGCGGTGATCGATTTCGCCTTCGGTCCGCTGGGCCTTCACCGGCTGGAAGCGGCCTGCATGCCGCATAACGCGCGCTCGGCCGGCCTGCTCACGAGATGCGGGTTTTCCGAGGAGGGATATGCGCGCGCTTATCTTAAAATTAACGGCGAGTGGCGAGATCATCGTCTGTTCGGGTTGATTGCTCCGTCGTGAGTTTCGCCTGGACCGCACGCCGTCCATCCATGGGGGATCGGGCGGCGCGGGAACGGGCATGTCTTTCAAGGTAGCCGAGCGTAGGATCTGGGACGCGACGACCACGCTGGAAGCGTTGGGCGCCGCTGAGGTCGCGCTGTGGCACTGGGACCCCGAGACCGACCGGCTGCGCATCAACGGCGCGGCCCGGGCCCTGGGCCTGTCGCCCCTGGCTCCCGAATGCGCCTCGGCCGCTTTCCGCGCCCTGGCCCTGCCGCAGGACCGCGCCCAGGCCGAAGAACTGCTGCGGGTGCGCGAGGCCGGCTCCGAGATCGTGGTGCGCATGCGCATGCGCGGCGGCGAGACCTGCATCTGGCGGGGCGTCTGGCTGGAAGAGGGCCTGCGCGCCGCCGGCGTCATCGCTCCGGAAGTGAAATTCGCCGCCTCGGGCAAGGACGACCTCACCGGCCTCCTCGACCGCCGCAGCTTCATCGCCCGCGCCCGCGAGCGTCTGACCCACACCGGCGTGCACGAGCTGGTGGTCGCCGACCTCGACCGCCTGCGCCGCCTGAACGAGGCCCTGGGCCACGAGCGCGCCGACCTCGTTCTGGCCGCCCTGGGCTCACGCCTGGCCGCCGCCTTCCCTGAGGGCTCGATCCTGGGCCGCATCGGCGAGGACGAGTTCGCCGTGCTGTGCGAGCCGCACGGCTACGAGCCGGCCGAGCTGCTGCGTTCGGCGCTGGAACAGCCGCTGCGCATCGCCGGCTTCGACATCCACCCGACCCTGACCATCGGCGCCGTCTCGGCCGAGGGCGGCGAGGACGCGCCGGAGGCCGCCGAGCTGGTCCGCCGGGCCGAGCTGGCCGTCGAGGCCGCCGCCGCCAACGGTCGTGGCTCCGCCGCCGCCTATGGCCGCTCGATGGAGACCGACGGCCTGTCGCGCCTGGCGCTGGAAGCCGACCTGCGCGGCGCCATCGGCCGTGGCGAGATCATCCCCTATTTCCAGCCGGTCGTGCGTCTGTCGACCGGCGCCCTGTCGGGCTTCGAGGCCCTGGCGCGCTGGATCCACCCGCGCCGCGGCCTGCTGCCGCCCGACGAATTCCTGCCGCTGATCGAAGAGATGGGCCTGATGGCCGAGCTCGGCGAGCACATGATGCGCAGCGCCGGCAAGCAGCTGGCGGCCTGGCGTCACACCCACCCGGCCGTCGGCGCCCTGACCGTCAGCGTCAACCTGTCGACCGGCGAGATCGACCGTCCGGGCCTGGTGCACGACGTGGCCCAGGTGCTGCGCGAGAACGGCCTGCCGCGCGGGGCGCTGAAGCTGGAAGTCACCGAAAGCGACATCATGCGCGACCCCGAGCGGGCCGCGGTGATCCTGCGCAGCCTGCGCGAAGCGGGCGCGGGCCTGGCGCTGGACGACTTCGGCACCGGCTTCTCGTCGCTGTCCTACCTGACGCGCCTGCCGTTCGACACGCTGAAGATCGACCGCTACTTCGTGCGGACCATGGGCGGCAACGCCGGCTCGGCCAAGATCGTCCGCTCGGTGGTCAAGCTGGGCCAGGATCTCGACCTGGAAGTGGTGGCCGAGGGCGTCGAGAACGCCGAGATGGCCCACGCGCTGCAGAAGCTGGGCTGCGACTACGGCCAGGGCTTCGGCTACGCGCCGGCCCTGTCGCCGCAGGAGGCCGAGGTCTATCTCAACGAGGCCTATGTCGACGGCGCCGCACCGGTGAAGGCGCGGGGCTGAGGCTCCGCACCTTCGCCCACTAACTCCCGTCATTCCCGCCCTTGTGGCGGGAACCCCTCTGTCAGCTGCAAGGGCGAATGGGGCGGCGTGCTAAGCACGCCGCTGGCGCTTCACGTGCGAGCGGAACCAGGGCTTCCCGCCACAAGGGCGGGAATGACGGGAGAAAAGGGGGAGGGGAGCCGCTCACCCCTTCGCCAGATCCCCGTAGAGCCAAGCCGCGGTCACCCCGCCGTCCATCAGGATGTCGCTGCCGGTGATGAAGCCGCCGTCGGGGCCCATCAGCAGGGCGCCGACCGCCCCGACCTCGTCGGGCGTTCCGGCGCGTTTCGCCGCCGATCCCTCGATCATCCGGCGATAGCCTTCGCCCCGCGGACCGGTGAGTTCGTCGCGGGCCAGGGGCGTCATGACGATGCCGGGGCTGATGGCGTTGATCCGCGCGCCGCGTTGGCCCCAGCGCACGGCCTGGGCCGCCACGCGCAGCGAATTGCCGCGCTTGGAGAGTTGGTAGGCGTTCAGCGGATCGGTGACCTGGTCCGGGGCCAGGAAGGGCAGGGCCAGCAGGTCTTCGGTCGGGGTCGCGGCCAGGGCGTGGTTCTGCTCAAGGCTGAGCGGCGGCAGGCGGTGGCCCGACTGCGATGCGATGGCGACGCCGCTGCCGCCGGGGGCGATCACCTCGCCGAACAACTCCAGCACCAGGGCCGTACCGTAGAGATCGACCTTGAGGATCACCTCGGGCGGCGCCTGGCTGGGCGAGACGCCGGCGGCGTGGATCAGGCCGGTGACCGCGCCCAGGGCCGTGGCGGTCGCCACCAGGGCCTGCACGCCCTCCCGCGAGGCGACGTCGACCACGGCGATGTGGGTCTCGTAGCCGGCGTCGGCCAGCACCTCGGCGGCGGCCTGCGCATTCTCGCGCTTCATGTCGGCCAGCAGCACGCGCTTGCCGACGGCCACGCGCCGGGCGATCGCCTGGCCGATCTGGCCGGCCCCGATGACCACGATGACGTCGCGCTCGGCTTTGCTCATGGGAGCCTCTCCTTGGTTCAGGAGGCCCAGATAACGCTCTTCAGGCGATGGGATTAGCCATGGGCTTGTCCATGGGCTGCTGAACCTGTTTCAGCAGTCAGGGAGATCAGCCCTCGGCGTCGCTCAACACCATGGCGAAGGGGACCTGGGCGCCGTCGCGGTTCACATAGCCGCTGACCAGCTTGTGGCCGGGGTTCAGCACGCCCAGGTCCACGTCCTCGGTGGGGAAGACCACGGTGCGGCGGTCGCCGACGCAGACCACCAGCTCGTAGCCGTCATAGGCCCGCTGCGACATGGCCTTGATGCGGCGGTAGTAGGGCTCGCGCTTCCAGGCCGCCGGCTTGCCCGGATCGACCACCACGTTGAGGCGCTTTCCGTCGCGGTCGGAATACATCAGGAAGCCGGCCTTGTCGGGCCGCCAGGTCTCGTCGAGCTTTTCCGAGGTCAGCCACAGGCAGTGAAAGCCCCGGCAGGCGCCCGGACGGGTCTCGTAGGAGCCGCAGCCGCCGCTCTTCCTGAAGTGGCCGCACCAGACGCCGTCGGGCTTGTTCAGCTCGTCGATGGCCAGCACCTTGCAGCACATGCCGCAGGAGCCGCAGGCCTTGCCTGGGGCGGGGCCGGGGACGACGTCGGTCATTGGGCGGCTCCCGCGAAGGGCTTGGCAGCCATGTCGCGGACGATCCCGAGATCGACGTCGCCGTCGGCGCGGATCTCGAAGGCGCGCGGGCCAACCAGCACGTTGAGGGTCAGGCCGCCGGCCGCGCCGCGCCGGGCCCAGTCGCGAAAGGTGGCGTGGTAGGGGGCCTTGCGCCAGGCCTGGGGCTGGGCGGGATCGACCTCGACGATCAGCCGCCGGCCGCCGTCCTCGCGGTGCAGGACGAAGCGGGCGCGGTCGGGCCGCCAGTCGTCGCCCAGGCCCTCGGCGTTCAGCCAGTAGCAGGAGAAGTCGGCGCAGGCCTTGGGGCGGTCGGCATAGATCGCGCAGCCGGCGCCTTTGCGGAAGTGGCCGCACCAGGCGTGCGGCGCCTTGCCGATGGCCTCGACGCCCATCAGCTTGCAGCACATCCCGCAGTCGCCGCAGCTCCGCTGGCCCACCTGGATTCCCCAATCGTCAGGGTGCGGAACTTAGCCAGGGTTTGTGACGGTTTTTCAGGTTCCAGATGCTCCCCCTGAAGGGGGAGCTGTCGCGAAGCGACTGAGGGGGAAGGAACCTCCCCCTGTGGGGGAGGCGATCGCGCAGCGATCGGTGGGGGGAAGGCCATCCGCCCCCTCGCAAGCTGAAAACGGCCCCCCTCCGGCCCTCCGGGCCACCTCCCCCAGAGGGGGAGGATCGCTTATTCGAACCCCGTCGCGCTCCACACGGCCAGTTCGTTGCCGGCCGGATCCAGGAAGTGGAAGCGCCGGCCGCCCGGAAATTCGAAGATCGGCTTCACCACCACGCCGCCGGCCGCCGTGACCTTGGCCTCCATGGCTTCGAGGTCGTTGGCGTACAGCACCACCAGGGGCTTGGCCGGTTCCTCGGTGACGTCGCCGACGAAGCCGCCGTCGGCGCCCTGGCCCTCGAAGGCCGCGTAGTCGGGGCCGTAGTCGGTGAAGGTCCAGCCGAAGGCGGCCGAATAGAAGGCCTTGGTGGCCGGCAGCTCGCCGCCCGCCCACTCGATATAGTCGATCTTGCCGTCCTCGCGCATGGGCGTGTTCCTCAGAATGTTCTCATTCTGTTCTAGTTTGGCGTCAGGGCAGAGTCCAGACGCTGGTGCGCTTCACCGCCAGGTCTTCCAGTTCGCGGGTAGTGGGCACCTGGTATTCGGCCAGCTTCACCAGGCCGTCCTTGGGGAAGTAGGTGCGGCCCGGATCGCCGACCAGCACCGCCGCCCCGGCCGCGCGGCCCTGGGCCAGCCAGGCCATGACCGCCTTGGCCATCGGACCCTCGTAGCAGATGTCGCCGGCCAGCAGCACGTCGGCGGCCGGCGGCGGGGCGTCCAGCAGGTTCTGGTCGGTGAAGGCGATCTCGACCCCGTTGGCCTCCGCGTTCATCGCCACGGCGGCCTCGCAGAAGACGTCGATATCGGCCGCCAGCACGCTCTTCGCGCCGGCCTTCATGGCCGCGACGGCGACGATGCCCGAGCCGGTGGCGAAGTCGATCACGCGCTTGCCGCGCACGATCTCCGGATGGTCGAGCACATAGCGCGCCAGGGCCTGGCCGCCTGCCCAGGCGAAGGCCCAGAACGGCGGCGGCAGGCCGATCTCCTCCAGCGCCTCTTCCGTCAGCTTCCAGATCGGCGTGATTTCGTCGGCCAGGTGCAGCAGCAGTTCGGGCGCGTGCGGCGTGGGCAGCAGGCGGGTGTTGTCGCGAATGAAGGCCCGGCGGCCTTCCAGGGTCTGGACGATCATGAGGCGGTTAGAGCATCGGCGCGAGAGCCAGGCCAGTAGAACCCAAACCTATCCTCCCGTCATTCCCGCCCTTGTGGCGGGAACCCCTGGTTCCGCTCGCAGGTGAGGCGCCAGCGGACTGCTCAGCAGTCCGCCCCTCCCGCCCTTGCGGCTGATAGAGGGGTTCCCGCCACAAGGGCGGGAATGACGGGAAAATATAGAGTCAGGCCACCTTGCTCGACGCCGCCTTCAGCACCGTCAGGTATCCCGGCGCGTTCAGCATGCCCTCGGTCAGCCCCTTCTCGACCAGCAGCCGGTGCGCCCGGGGCAGGTTCCAGCAGGGCACGTGCATGAAGAGGTGGTGCTCGGCGTGGAAATTGACGTGGTAGGGGGCCACGAGGGCCCGCTCGAGCCAGTTGGCCTTGGTGGTGCGGGCGTGGCGGAAGGGGTCGGGCTCGTCCTTGGCCACCAGGGCGTGCTCGGCGATGTTGCGCAGCCGGGTGACCAGCGGGAACCAGGTGGCCATCGGAACCAGCCACAGTGCGAACCACGCCCACCACAGGCCGACGGCGCTTAGCGCGACCAGCATGGCCAGGTTGATCAGCAGGAACCGCTTCTGGCCCGCCGCGGCGCGGGCGAAGATCGCGCCCGGCGCCTGGCCGTGCTGGCGCTTCTTCAGGCCCGCGAGGATCGGCCCGAACCGCTGCTTGAAGAAGGTCTGGCCCGTCAGGTCACGGATGATCTTGCGGCGCAGGGAGGCCCGGGTAGTCGGGAACGGGGCCGACAGGACGAGGTCCGGATCCTCGGCCTGCTGGGCGAACTTGTGGTGGGTCAGGTGATAGGGGCGGTAGGCGTTCAGCGACGCGCCCAGCGGGGCTGCGCACAGCCACTCGCCCAGCCAGTCGTTGACCTTGAGATTGGGGTGCAGCCCGCCGTGGGCCGCCTCGTGCATCAGGATCGCCAAGCCTAGCTGCCGCGCGCCGATCAGCATCACGGCGACGAGGTAGGTCAGCGGGTTGGGCCAGACCACGAAGAGCGCCCCGGCCAGCAGGATCACGCCCCAGGCGTGGGCGACCATGGCGATCCCGCGCCAGGAGGAGCGGCGCGACAGGCGGGCCCAGTCTTCCGGACAGAACAGCTCCTGCGGCTTGATGCGAGCGGCGACGGCCATGGAACGGATCATCGCACATTCAGGTTCTGGCCGACAGAATGCCGTTAGGTCAGGTCCTTTTCCGGAGGTTTTTCATGCGCTTGCCCATCATCGTCGCCCTTGCCGCGCTTGGTTTCGCCGGCGCTTCGCACGCCGCCAGCTTCGACTGCGCCAAGGCCAGGCGGGCCGACGAGCGGGCGATCTGCGCCGACCGCAGCCTCGACAACAAGGACGTGCGGATGAGCGTGCTCTACGACGTCAACAAGCGCACCATGGGCATGGGCGCGCGCGGGGCGCTGATGGACGAGCAGCAGGCCTGGCTGAACGCGCGGGCGGGCTGCAAGGCCAACCGGGCGTGCCTGGCGCGGGTTTACGACCGCCGCCTCGGCGAGCTGGAGCGGTCGATGGAGCGGATCTATCGAGCGGGGCCGTTCTAGTTTTTCCTTCTCCCCTTGCGGGAGAAGGTGTCGGCGATAGCCGACGGATGAGGGGTCTCTCAAAACTCCAACGCCTCGCCCGGTCGATCGGTCGTCGCGGCGGACAGGGCTATCGACCCCTCACCCGACCCGCTTCGCGGGCCACCCTCTCCCGCAAGGGGAGAGGGATCAAAAGCCCGCCGGCGTCCACGCGCCCGCCACCAGCGCCAGCACCAGGATCGCGCCGGCCTGGGCGTTGGACTTGAAGAGCTTCAGCGCGCCCGGCCCGTCGTCGAGCTTCACGGCGACGGCTTGGCGGGAGAGGTGCAGGCCGAACAGGCCCAGCAGCGGCAGGAACAGCGGTCCCAGGCCTCCGACCCAGGCGGCGGCGAGGGCCAGCACGAAGGCCAGGACGTAGAAGATCGCCACGCCCTGGCGGACCTTGGCGCCCAGGCGGCGGGTCGATGACTTCACCCCGGCCAGGGCGTCGTCCTCGATGTCCTGGATGGCGTAGATGGTGTCGTAGCCCAGGGTCCAGAAGATCCCCGAGGCGTAGAGCAGCGCGGCCGACCAGCTCAGCGAATGGGTGGCGGCGGCGTAGCCCAGCAGGGCGCCCCAGTTGAAGGTCAGGCCCAGCCACGCCTGTGGCCACCAGGTGATGCGCTTCATGAACGGATAGCCGGCCACCAGCAGCAGCGAGGCCACCCCCAGACCGATCGCCAGCCAGCCCAGGCAGATCAGGATCAGGAAACTTGTCAGGCTGCAGCCCACCAGGAACAGCCAGGCCTGCTTGACGGTGATCAGGCCGGCCGGGATCGGGCGCAGGGCCGTGCGGGCGACCTGGGCGTCGAAGTCGCGGTCGACGATGTCGTTGAAGGCGCAGCCGGCCGCCCGCATCAGCGCCGCCCCGACGAAGAAGGCGATCAGCAGCCAGGGATTGGGCAACTGGCCCTTTTCCGCTGCGGCCAGGGCGATGCCCTGCCAGCCCGGCAGCATCAGCAGCCAGATGCCGGCCGGACGGTCGAACCGACCCAGCTTCAGCCACGGCCGCAGGGGCGGGGGCGCGTAGCGGTCGACCCAGTTGGCGGCGGCGGCGTCGGGCAGGATGGCGGTCATGGCCCTGGATTAGACCGCCGGACGCTCCGGGTCGAGGCGTGGCCGTTCAAGACCCGGTCTATGCCTCTGCCTAGAGTTCGATAGATCGAGCCGATCTTGTCGGAAAAAACGATCAATTGGATTTATCGAACGCCGCCTGGGACAGTGGCGCTACGAGATGACGAGGGCCGAGATGAGCAAGACGATCATGACGACGACGGCCGGGGCGCCGATCGCGGACAACCAGAACAGCCTGTCGGCCGGCCCGCGCGGGCCCCTGCTGATGCAGGACTACCAGCTGATGGAAAAGCTGGCCCACCAGAACCGCGAGCGCGTGCCGGAACGCGCCGTCCACGCCAAGGGCTCGGCCGCCTATGGCGTGCTGAAGATCACCCACGACATCAGCGGCTGGACCAAGGCCGCCGCCCTGCAACCGGGCGCGGAGAGCGAGGTGCTGCTGCGCTTCTCGACCGTGGCCGGCGAGCGCGGCGCGGCCGACGCCGAGCGCGACGTGCGCGGCTTTGCTTTGAAGGTCTACACCGAGCAGGGCAACTGGGACCTGGTGGGCAACAACACCCCGGTGTTCTTCCTGCGCGACCCGCTGAAGTTCCCCGACTTCATCCGCACCCAGAAACGCCACCCGGTCTCGAACCTGCGCTCGCCGACGGCGATGTGGGACTTCTGGAGCCTGTCGCCGGAAAGCCTGCACCAGGTGACGACCCTGTTCTCGGACCGGGGCCTGCCGCAGAGCTATCGCCACGTCCACGGCTTCGGCAGCCACACCTACAGCTTCATCAACGCCGCCAATGAGCGCGTGTGGGTGAAGTTCCACTTCAAGACTCAGCAGGGCATCAAGAACTGGACGAACGCGGAAGGAAACACGGTCATCGCCAACGACCGCGAGAGCGCCCAGCGCGACCTCTTCGAGTCGATCGAGAAGGGCGATTTCCCGCGCTGGACCTTCTACGTGCAGATCATGACCGAGGCCCAGGCCGCGACGTTCCGTTGGAACCCGTTCGACCTGACCAAGGTCTGGCCGCACGCGGACTATCCGCTGATCGAGGTCGGGGTGCTGGAGCTGAACCGCAATCCGGACAACTACCACGCCGAGGTGGAGCAGAGCTCGTTCTCGCCATCCAACATCGTGCCGGGCATCGGCTTCTCGCCCGACAAGATGCTGCAGGCGCGGATCTTCTCTTACGCCGATGCGCACCGCTACCGGATCGGCACCCACTACGAGGCGCTGCCGGTGAACCGTCCGCGCTGCCCGGTGCATCACTACCATGCCGACGGCGCGATGCGGTTCGACGCTCCGCCGCGCACCGACGCCTGGTACGAGCCCAACAGCTTCGGCGGGCCGGTGGAGGATCCGTCGGTCGCCGAGCCGCCGCTGCCGATCCATGGCGATGCCGACCGCTACAGCCATCGCGACGGCAATGACGACTACACCCAGCCGGGGGACCTGTTCCGGCTGATGAGCCCCGACCAGCAGCGCCAGCTGTTCGACAACATCGCCGCGGCCATGCACGGCGTGCCGGTCGAGATCCAGAAGCGCCAGCTGGTGCACTTCCATCGCGCCGATCCGGCCTACGGGGCCGGCGTCGCCTACCGACTGGGGATCTCCGCCGACGAGATCGCCATCGCCGCCGAATAGCCTGGAAAGGACTATCCGGCGGCCCGAGGAGGACCGCCACACCGCCCAGCCCCCCGGCGGTCCTCCTCGACCCCATCAGAAAGGAGCACGACCATGACCCGTCCCGATCGCATCACCGCCCGCGCCGCCGGCTGGAGCCTGCTGGCCCTCGGTCTCGCCGCCGGCGTCGTCGCGCCGCATCCGGCGACCACGGCGCTCTGGTCGGCGGCTGCCCGGGCGTTTCGCCGGGCGGGGGATGAGGCGATGGTTCAGCGCCTGCTGTCGGCGACCAAGTTCGGGCCGCGGATCGCGCGCGGACTGAAGCGCGAGAGCGTAGGGATGCTGTATTACGGACGGGCGGGGCTGGCTTGAGCCGCCGTGTGACCCCCTCAGTCGCTCCGCGACAGCTCCCCCAAAGGGGGAGCATCTAGGCGCTCAGGATCCTCCCCCTCTGGGGGAGGTGGCCCGGAGGGCCGGAGGGGGGACGTTTTCAGCTTTCGAGATGCTGGAAGATACGCCCCCCACCGATCGCTCCGCGATCGCCTCCCCCAAAGGGGGAGGTTCCTTTGCCTAAAACCGCGGCCGGAAATCCCTCGGGCTCCACCCGAAATCCCTGACGGCATCGGCCGCGTCGAACGTCAGGTCCTGGCTCATCCGCGCGCCCATGGCCGCCGTCGCGCCGGGGAAGAACGGTCGGGCCAGGGTCAGCAACAGGGAAAACAGCCACGGCGGCAGCGGCGCGATCAGCGGCCGTCTTCCAAGGCCCTGGTAGATCCGGCGGACCATGTCGCGATAGGCCAGGGTCTCGCCGCCCACGAGATCGTACGCGCGGTTCGCCGCCGCCGGGGCGACAGCCGCCGCGATGGCGCCGGCGGCCAGGTCGTCGGCATGGACCGGCTGGCGCAGTCCCTCGCCCGAGCCCGACAGCGGCAGCACCTTGAAGCGGCGGATCAGGCCGGCCAGGCGGCTGACATTGCCGTCGCGGCCTTCGGCGTAGATCAGGGTCGGGCGCAGGATGGTCCAGGCCACGCCATGTTCCGAACAGAAGGCCTCGACGGCGGTTTCCGCGTCGGCCAGGGCCTTGGCCACGGCGCGCTCGGCGGGCTCGGGCGAGGCCTCCTTGGTGAAGCGGCTGGTCGAGGAGAAGGCCACCAAACGCTTCATGCCGCGCGCCTGCAGCAGCGGCAGCACGTCGGGCAGCAGCCAGATCGGCGACAGGGCGAAGACGGTGGCCGCGCCGGGCAGCTGTTCGGCCAAATCGTCGCCGCGCAGGTCGGCGTCGATCCAGCAGGCGTCGCCGCCTGGGGGGCGACGCGACAGGCCCATGGGCTCGTGGCCGGCGGCCTGCAGCCGCGCCATCAGGAAGGTCCCGATCAGGCTGGTGGCGCCCAGCACCAGGATCGGCGTCTTCAGGGTGTTTTCCGCGCTCATCCTGCTTCTATAGTCACGCCAGGGGAGCTTCGCCCATGCCCATGACCTACGAAGAGGTCCGCGCCTTCGCCTTTTCCCTGCCGTTGGTCGCGGACGGGACGTCCTACGGCTATGCCTGCCTCAAGGCGAACGGCAAGTTCCTGACCCGGCTGAAGGAGGATGGCGACAGCCTCGTTCTGACCGGCGTGCCGTTCGACGAGCGCGAGATGCTGATCGAGGCCGCGCCCGAGGTGTTCTATTTCACCGACCACTACCGCAACTATCCGATGGTGCTGGCCCGGCTGTCGGCGGTGGAGCCTGGGACGGTGAAGCGCCTTCTCGAACGGCAATGGCGCGCCAGCGTGCCGAAGAAGGTTTCCAAGGCCCATGACCAAGAAGGCTGAGTGCGCCTGGCGCCTGGTCGCCGCGGCGATCGTCTGGTTCGGCGTCGTCCTGCAATACGGCCTGATGGTCTCGCACAAGGACCCTATGGCCCAGACCGTGAAGTTCTTCAGCTTCTTCACGATCCTCAGCAACATCCTGGTCGGGGCGGCGCTGGTCGCCTCGGCCCTCGCTCCTGAAAGCCGGCTCGGCGTCTGGGCGCGGCGGGCGGGCACGCGAGTGGCGGTGGGCGTCTATATCGGCGTGACGGCGCTGGTCTATCATGTGCTGCTGGCGGGGCTGTGGGACCCCAAGGGCTGGCAGCTGGTCGCCGACACCCTGCTGCACACGGTGACGCCGCTGCTGTTCCTGGCCGACCTGCTGGTCCTGCCGCCGCGCGAGGCGGCCCGTTGGGGACAGGCCTGGAAGGCGCTAGCCCTGCCGCTGGCCTTCGGGGTCTGGACCCTGATTCATGGCGCGCTGTCGGGCTGGTACCCCTATCCGTTCCTCAATGTGGCCAAGCGGGGCTATCCATCGGTGCTGGTGACGATGGTGGTGATGGCGGCGGGCTTCTTCGTGCTCACGCTTGTGCTGACCGGCATGCAGCATCTGCAACTTCGGCTGGCGAAGCGGGACCGGGCGCCTATATCCGCCTGAGCCGTTTCTTGAGGAGTTCTCCCATGGCCCAGTCCCCCGTTCCCGGCGTCCGTTCCGGCGACATCGACATCCCGGCCATCGGCCTGGGCACCTACCAGCTGGAGAACGGCCTGGCCCAGACCGTGACGGAGAAGGCGCTGGAGGTCGGCTATCGCCATGTCGACACCGCTCAGATCTACGGCAACGAGCAGGACGTCGGCGCGGCCCTGGCGGCCACTGGCGTTCCCAGGAGCGAGATCTTCGTCACCACCAAGGTGTGGATCGACAAGTTCACCGACGGCGACCTCCAGCGCTCGGTCGACGAGAGCCTGAAGAAGCTGCGGGTGGATCAGGTGGACCTCTTGCTGCTGCACTGGCCCAAGCCGAAACCCGCCTTGTCCGAGACCATCGCCGCGCTGAACGCGGTCAAGGCCGACGGCCGCACGCGGGGCATCGGCCTGTCGAACTTCCCCTCGGCGCTCTGGGAAGAGGCGGCGGCCCTGTCGGAGGCCCCGCTGGCCACCAACCAGGTCGAGTACCACCCCTATCTGTCGCAGAAGACCCTGCGGGCGACGGCCGACAAGCTGGGCGCCTCGATCACCGCCTGGTCGCCCCTGGCCCAGGGCAAGGTCGGCGACGACCCGGTGCTGAAGGCGATCGGCGAGAAGTACGGCAAGACGCCGGGCCAGGTGACCCTGCGCTGGCAGGCGCAGCAGGGCGTGGTGACCATTCCGCGCACGAAGAACCCGGCGCGGCTGGCCGAGAACTTCGCGATCTTCGATTTTACGCTGACCGACGAGGAGATGGCCCAGGTGTTCGCCCTGGCGCGCCCGGACGGCCGCATCGGCGACTGGATCGACGCGGCGTTCCGCTGGGATGCTGAGTAAGGAACCTCCCCCTGTGGGGGAGGAGACCGCGTAGCGGTCGGAGGGGGGAGTTTTGCCGACTTCGCTGTGGCTGAAACCGCCCCCCCACCGGCCTTCGGCCGCCTCCCCCACAGGGGGAGGTTCGACTTGGTAGACGCTCCCCCTTCGGGAGAGGGATGAACAAAAAAAGGGGCCGCTTTCGCGGCCCCTTCGTCGTTCTGGATTGAACCAGACCCTTACAGGTCCAGCAGCAGGCGCTGCGGGTCTTCCAGGGCTTCCTTGACCTTCACGAGGAAGGTCACGGCGCCGGCGCCGTCGACGACGCGGTGGTCGTAGGACAGGGCCAGGTACATCATCGGACGGATCTCGATCTTGCCGTTGATGACCATGGCGCGTTCCTTGATCGCGTGCATGCCCAGGATGCCCGACTGCGGCGCGTTCAGGATCGGGGTCGACATCAGCGAACCGTAGATGCCGCCGTTGGTGATCGTGAAGGTGCCGCCCTGCATGTCCTCGATGGCCAGGCCGCCGGTGCGGGCCTTCTTGCCGAGGTCGCCGATGGTCTTTTCGATCTCGGCCAGGTTCAGGGCGTCGGCGTCACGGACGACCGGAACCACCAGACCCTTGTCGGTGCCGACGGCGACGCCGATGTCGTAGTGGTTCTTGTAGATGACGTCCTGGCCGTCGATCTCGGCGTTGACGTCCGGGATCGCCTTCAGCGCGGCCACGACGGCCTTGGTGAAGAACGACATGAAGCCCAGCTTCACGCCGTGACGCTTTTCGAAGACGTCCTTGTACTGGGCGCGCAGGGCCATCACCGCGCTCATGTCGACCTCGTTGAAGGTCGTCAGCATGGCGGCCGTGTTCTGGGCTTCCTTCAGGCGACGGGCGATCGTCTGACGCAGGCGCGTCATCTTCACGCGCTCTTCGCGCTCGTGGATCGGACGCGGGGCCGACGGAGCGGCGGCCGGAGCCGGGGCGGCGGCGCGGGCTTCCAGGGCGGCGAGAGCGTCGCCCTTGGTCACGCGACCGTCCTTGCCGGTGCCGGCGACCTTCGACAGGTCCAGACCGGTTTCGGCGGCGATGCGGGCGGGAGCCGGGCTGACCGGAGCGGCGGCCGGAGCAGCCGGGGCGGCAGCGGCGACGGGGGCCGGAGCCGGGGCGGGGGCCGGAGCAGCGGCCGGGGCCGGGGCGGCGGCAGGAGCGGCCGAGGCGGTCGCGCCTTCGGTCACGACGCCGAGCACGGTGCCCGGAACCACGGTGGCGCCTTCCTCGGCGCTGATGGCGGCCAGGACGCCGTCAGCGGGGGAGACGACTTCGAGGCTGACCTTGTCGGTTTCCAGCTCGACGAGCAGCTCGTCCTTCTTCACGGCCTC
The DNA here is from genome assembly GCF_059415745.1 of Caulobacter sp. GW821-FHT10A10. Lineage (NCBI taxonomy): Bacteria > Pseudomonadati > Pseudomonadota > Alphaproteobacteria > Caulobacterales > Caulobacteraceae > Caulobacter > Caulobacter sp. GW821-FHT10A10. The sequence goes on from NZ_JBWKNV010000002.1 coordinate 521,466, forward strand.
CCCGGCCTTCTTGGTCCAGCGGGCGACCGTCGCTTCGGTGACGGATTCGCCCAGGGCGGGGGTCATGATGTCGGCCATGGTTAGGTTCCGATGTCTCTTTTTGATCTGGCGGTCAGGGTCGGGTGCGAACTTAAACCGCCGCGCCCATCGAACAAGTCGGTGAGCGCGGCGGCTTGAAGGTTTGAGCTCTTAGGCGAAGGCTTCGGTGAGGAAGGCTTCGAGCTCCTTGAGGTGGCGGCTCATCAGGCCGGCCGCGGTGGAGGCGCTGGCCGGGCGACCGACGTAGCGGGCGCGCTTGGCCTTGATGTCCATCTTGTCGAGGGTCAGCTCGATCCACGGATCGACGAAGGTCCAGCCGCCCATGTTCTTCGGCTCTTCCTGGACCCACAGCAGCTCGGCGTTCTTGAAGCGGTTCAGCACGCCCATGACCGACTTCAGCGGCCACGGATAGAACTGTTCCAGGCGCAGGATGTAGACGTCGTCGCGGCCGGTCTTGGCGCGCTGGTCGATCAGGTCGAAGTAGACCTTGCCCGAGCACATGATGACGCGCTTGATCTGATCGTCGCTCTTCAGCGTGATCCCGCCGACGTCGCAGCCGGCTTCGGCGCCGTCCACCATCACGCGGTGGAAGGCGGTGCCTTCGGCCAGGTCCGACAGGTTCGAGACGGCGCGCTTGTGGCGCAGCAGGCTCTTGGGCGACATCACGATCAGCGGCTTGCGGTACTCACGGTGCATCTGGCGACGCAGGGCGTGGAAGTAGTTGGCCGGGGTGGTGCAGTTGACCACCTGCATGTTGTCTTCCGCGCACGACTGCAGGAAGCGCTCGAGGCGGGCCGAGCTGTGCTCGGGGCCCTGGCCTTCGTAGCCGTGCGGCAGCAGCATCACGAGGCCGCTCATCCGCAGCCACTTGCGTTCGCCCGAGCTGATGAACTGGTCGATCACCACCTGGGCGCCGTTCACGAAGTCGCCGAACTGGCCTTCCCACAGGGTCAGGGTGTTCGGGTCGGCCAGCGAGAAGCCGTACTCGAAGCCCAGCACCGCCTCTTCCGACAGCGCCGAGTCGATGACCTCGTAGTTGGCCTGGCCCGGACGGATGTTGTTCAGCGGCGTGTAGTGCTCTTCGGTCTTCTGGTCGATGACGTCGGAGTGGCGCTGGGTGAAGGTGCCGCGGACCGAGTCCTGGCCCGACAGGCGCACCGGGAAGCCTTCGTCGAGCAGGGTGGCGAAGGCCATGTGCTCGGCGGCGCCCCAGTCGAGGCCTTCGCCCTTGGTGAAGGCGTCGCGACGGTTCTCGATGGCGCGGCGCACGGTCTTGTGGGCGTCGATGCGTTCCGGGATGGCCGTGATCTTGTCGGCCAGTTCCTTCAGCTTCGCGAGCGGCACGTCGGTCTTGCCACGGCGCTCTTCGTCGCCGGGCTGGGCCAGGCCCTTCCACTTGCCGTCGAGCCAGTCGGCCTTGTTGGCCTTGTAGCTCTTGCCGGCCTCGAACTCGTTGTCGAGGAAGGTCTCGAATTCCGACACCCAGCCGTCGGACTCGCCCTGGCTGATCAGGCCTTCGCCGACCAGGCGCGTGGCGTAGAGTTCGCGGGTCGAGGGGTGGCCCTTGATCTTCGCGTACATCAGCGGCGACGTCATGGTGGGATCGTCGCCTTCGTTGTGACCGAAGCGGCGGTAGCAGACCATGTCGATGACCACGTCCTTACCGAACTTCTGGCGGTATTCGGTGGCCACCTTCGAGGCGAACACGACCGCTTCCGGGTCGTCGCCGTTCACGTGGAAGATCGGGGCCTCGACCATCAGGGCCATGTCGCTGGGGTACGGCGACGAGCGCGAGTAGCGCGGGCTGGTGGTGAAGCCGATCTGGTTGTTGACGATGAAGTGGATGGTGCCGCCCGTGCGGTAGCCCTTCAGGCCCGACAGGGTGAAGCACTCGGCCACGACGCCCTGGCCGGCGAAGGCCGCGTCGCCGTGCAGCAGCAGCGGCAGCACGTGGCCGCGGCCGGCGTCCGGCTGTTCGCGCAGGGTGAAGGCCTGCTTGGCGCGAGCCTTGCCGATGACGACCGGGTTGACGATTTCCAGGTGCGACGGGTTGGCGGTCAGCGACAGGTGGACCTTGTTGTCGTCGAACTCACGGTCCGACGAGGCGCCCATGTGGTACTTCACGTCGCCCGAACCCTCGACGTCCGAGGGGACCGACGAGCCGCCTTGGAATTCGTGGAAGATCACGTGGTAGGGCTTGCCCATCACGGCGGCCAGCACGTTCAAGCGGCCGCGGTGCGGCATGCCCAGGACGATGTCCTTCACGCCCAGCGCGCCGCCGCGCTTGATGATCTGCTCCATGGCCGGGACCATGGCTTCGCCGCCGTCGAGGCCGAAGCGCTTGGTGCCGGGGAAACGCTTGTGCAGGAAGCGTTCGAAGCCCTCGGCCTCGATCAGCTTCTTGAGGATGGCGACCTTGCCCTCCTTCGAGAACACGATCTCCTTGTCGCGGCCCTCGATGCGCTCCTGCAGCCAGGCCTTCTCGTCGGGGTTCGAGATGTGCATGTACTGCACGCCGACGTTGTCGCAGTAGGTGCGGCGGACGATCGACAGGATCTCGCGGATCGTGGCGGTCTCCAGACCCAGCACGAAGTCGAGGAAGATCGGACGGTCGTAGTCGGCTTCGGTGAAGCCGTAGGTGGCCGGGTCGAGCTCGGGCGCGGACTTCGGCGGCTCCAGGCCCAGCGGGTCGAGGTTGGCGGCGAGGTGGCCGCGCATCCGGTAGGCCCGGATCATCATGATGGCGCGCAGGCTGTCCAGCGTGGCGGCGCGGACGGCTTCGGCGGAGACGCCGGGAGCCTTGGCCTCGACGGCCTTGGCGATCTTGGCTTCGACGGCGGGGGCGACGGTGGCCCACTGGCCGTCGAGGGCCGAAAGCCAGTCGGGACGGACGCTGGGGACCTTCTTGGGGGTCCAGGCCGGGTCCTGGGCGGCGCGCTTGACCTGGTCGGCCTGCTCGGCCAGCGAGGAGAAGAAGGCGTTCCAAGAGGGCTCGACCGACCCGGGGTTCTCCGCCCACTGGGCGTAGAGGTCCTCTACGAAGGCGGCGTTCGCGCCGTAGAGGAAGGAGGTCTCGGTCAAGACCTGATTGATGATGCCTGCGTCGTCCGCCATCGTCTTCGCCTCGATGCTCGCCCGCCGAGGCCATCCGGCGGGATCACGAGCTCGTTTGAAACATGAAGCGCGACGACCGGTTGGCCGCTATCCATTTTCGGCCGCCACGCTTCGGATCCGTTTACGGGACCGGTTAGACCGGTCCCGTAAATATAGTCTCTCAATCTCCCGTCGCCCGCGCCGGATGGCGAGGCCCAGGTGATTTTTTCGGATCGTCGACTGGCGGTCGCAAAAAACCTGGGCCCCGCACGGGGCGGGGTTTCGGTATGTCTTAGCCCTTGAGGACTTCGAGCAGGGTCTCGCCCAGCTTCGCCGGCGACGGCGAGACGCGGATGCCCGCTTCTTCCATCGCAGCGATCTTGTCCTCGGCGCCGCCCTTGCCGCCCGAGATGATGGCGCCGGCGTGACCCATGTGACGGCCCGGAGGAGCCGTGCGACCGGCGATGAAGCCGACCATGGGCTTCTTGCGGCCGCGCTTGGCTTCGTCCTTCAGGAACTGGGCCGCTTCTTCTTCGGCCGAGCCGCCGATTTCGCCGATCATGACGATCGACTTGGTGGCTTCGTCGGCCAGGAAAAGTTCCAGCACGTCGATGAACTCGGTGCCCTTGACCGGGTCGCCGCCGATGCCGACGGCGGTCGTCTGACCGAGACCGGCGTTGGTGGTCTGGAACACGGCTTCATAGGTCAGGGTGCCCGAACGCGACACGACGCCGACCGAGCCTTCCGAGAAGATGCCGCCCGGCATGATGCCGATCTTGCACTGGTTCGGGGTCAGGACGCCCGGGCAGTTCGGGCCGATCAGGCGCGAACGCGAACCCTTCAGGGCCTTCTTCACGCGCACCATGTCCAGCACCGGGATGCCTTCGGTGATGCAGATGATCAGCGGGATTTCCGCGTCGATGGCTTCCAGGATCGAGTCGGCCGCGAAGGGCGGCGGGACGTAGATCACCGAGGCGTCGGCGCCGGTGGCTTCCTTGGCTTCGCCGACGGTGTCGAACACCGGCAGGCCGATGTGCGTCTGGCCGCCTTTGCCCGGGGTGACGCCGCCGACCATCTTGGTGCCGTAGGCGATGGCCTGTTCCGAGTGGAACGTGCCCTGGGCGCCGGTGAAGCCCTGGGTGATGACCTTGGTTTCAGAACCGATGAGGATCGACATGATTAGCGAGCACCCTTCACGGCCGCGACGATCTTTTCGGCGCCGTCAGACAGATCGTTGGCGGCGATGACGTTCAGGCCGCTTTCCGAGATGATTTTCTTACCCAGCTCGACGTTGGTGCCTTCCAGGCGGACGACGAGCGGAACCTTCAGGCCGACTTCCTTCACGGCGGCGATGACGCCTTCCGCGATGATGTCGCAGCGCATGATGCCGCCGAAGATGTTGACCAGGATGCCCTTCACGGCCGGATCGGCGGTGATGATCTTGAAGGCCGCGGTGACCTTCTCCTTGTTGGCGCCGCCGCCGACATCGAGGAAGTTGGCCGGCTCGGCGCCGTACAGCTTGATGATGTCCATGGTGGCCATGGCCAGGCCCGCGCCGTTGACCATGCAGCCGATTTCGCCGTCGAGGGCGATGTAGGCCAGGTCGTACTTCGAGGCTTCGATTTCCTTGGGGTCTTCTTCGGTCTCGTCGCGCAGGGCGCGGATGTCCGGGTGACGGAACAGCGAGTTGCCGTCGAACGACAGCTTGGCGTCCAGGACGCGCAGGTGCTCGTCGGCCGTGACGATCAGCGGGTTGATCTCCAGCATGGCCATGTCCTTGGCCAGGAACGCCGTGTAGAGCTGCGTCAGCAGCGTGGCGGCTTCCTTGGCCAGGCCGCCGGTCAGGCCCAGGGCCTTGGCCAGCGCGCGCTGGTGGGTCGGCCACACGCCGGTGGCGGGGTCGATCGAGAACGAGTGGATCTTTTCCGGGGTGGCGTGGGCCACGTCCTCGATGTCCATGCCGCCTTCGGTCGAGGCGACCACCGAAACCATCGAGGTTTCACGGTCGACCAGCAGCGACAGGTAGAATTCCTTGGCGATGGCGGCGCCTTCCTCGATGTAGAGGCGGTTCACCTGCTTGCCCTTGGGGCCGGTCTGGTGCGTGACCAGCACGCGACCGAGCATTTCCTCGGCCGACGCCTTGACGTCTTCGACCGACTTGACGACGCGGACGCCGCCCTTGGCGTCGGGGCCGAGGCCCTCGAACTTGCCCTTGCCGCGGCCGCCGGCGTGGATCTGGCTCTTCACGACGAAGACCGGACCGCCCAGCTTCTCGGCGGCGGCGACGGCTTCTTCGGGAGTGAACGCCGCGAAGCCACGCGGGACGGGGGCGCCGAACTCCGCGAGGACGGCTTTGGCTTGATGCTCGTGAATGTTCATGAGGGGACCGGTCTTCCGCGACGGTTCTTGAATGTGGCGGCGTTATAGGAGCGTGATTTCGCAGGCGCAACCGCATGGGGGCGATAAGGTGTCGCCTTCTGCTGATCGATTGTCCGAAAGAACGCCCGCGGCCCATCCGGGAAGGCGAGAGGCAGGAAAAACCTGCACTTTTACGAAAGCGCCCACAGACTCCGGTTATCTGGAACGGCGGTTTCGAGGGCTCGCCGACGGCGGTCGCTTTTTTGTGCGTGCGGCGCCTGCGAAATGAGCGCTGGGCGGCTTGGAGCGGGCCGCCGCCAGCGCGCGGCGCTTTTGTCGCAGAACTTTGGTCGCCCAATCAAGCTTAGCCATTCGGCGCTGAAGCTTCTCGAAGAAACAACGGCTTAAATACGATGCTTTCCGTGCGCAATAGGCTGCCGGGAGTCCGGTTCTACTGCAGGTTTCGAGACGCTGCCGTAGTATAAATAATCTATTTACCGCATCGAAGTTCTTGCTAGCCCGACACGCGCCCGGCGACCCCCTTGTCCCGGCCTGCAATGGAAGACTTCCATGTTCAATCGCTCGCAAGTCCAGGCCGTCGAGACCCTGGCCGCGCTGGACCGGTCGCTGGCGACCATCGAGTTCGATCCCAAGGGCCGGATCCTCACCGCCAACGAGAACTTCTGTACGGCGATGGGCTACACGCTGTCGGAGATCGTCGGCCGCCACCACAGCCTGTTCGTCGAGCCGGACTACGCCGCCAGCGCCGACTACGCCGCCTTCTGGGCCAAGCTCGGCCGCGGCGAGTTCGACGCCCGCGAGTATCTGCGCGTGGGCAAGGGCGGCCGCGAGGTCTGGATCCAGGCCTCCTACAATCCGATCCGCGGCGCGCGCGGGGGCGTCACGCGGATCGTCAAGGTCGCCACGGACATCACCGAGCAGAAGCGCCGCGCCGCCGAGCAGCACGGCAAGATGGAGGCCGTCAGCCGCGCCCAGGCGATGATCGAGTTCACCCCGGCCGGCGAGATCGTCACCGCCAACCAGAACTTCCTCGACGCCCTGGGCTATACGCTCAGCGAGATCCAGGGCCGCCATCACCGGATGTTCGTCGAGGGCGCCTACGCCAATTCGCCGGACTACGCCGCCTTCTGGGATCGCCTGAACAGCGGCGAGTTCGTCGCCGCCGAGTTCAAGCGCGTGGGCAAGGGCGGGCGCGAGGTGTGGATCCAGGCCTCGTACAACCCGATCTTCGACCACAAGCGCCGCATCGCCAAGGTGGTGAAGTTCGCCACCGTGGTCACCGGCCGCGTGCACGCGGTCAACGAGATCGCCCAGGGCCTCGATCACCTGGCCCGCAACGACCTGACCTATCGCATCAGCAAGCCCGTCGATCCGCAGTTCGACAAGGTGCGCAACGACTTCAACAGCGCCATGTCGGCCCTGGACGGGGCCATGGGCGTGGTGTCGTCGGCCACCCGCAGCGTCGGGGCCGGGGCGCAGGAGATCTCGATCGCCGCCGACGACCTGTCGCGCCGCACCGAGATCCAGGCCGCCAATCTCGAGGAGGCCGCCGCCGCCCTCGACCAGATCACCGCCACGGTCAACCGCAGCGCCGAGGGCGCGCGCGAGGTCTCGCAGGTCGCTTCGGCCGCCCGCGTCGACGCCACCCGCTCGGGCGAGATCGTCGGCGAGGCGGTCGCGGCCATGGGCGAGATCGAGGAAAGCTCGGGCAAGATCACCAGCATCATCGGCGTGATCGACGAGATCGCCTTCCAGACCAACCTGCTGGCACTCAACGCCGGCGTCGAAGCCGCTCGCGCTGGCGAGGCCGGCAAGGGCTTCGCGGTCGTGGCTTCGGAAGTGCGGGCCCTGGCCCAGCGCTCGGCCGAGGCGGCCAAGGAGATCAAGGCCCTGATCGCCAAGAGCACCTCGCAGGTCGGCCGCGGCGTGCGGCTGGTCGGCGAGACCGGCGAGGCGCTGTCGACCATCGTCGAGAAGGTCGGCCGCATCGACGGCCTGATCCTGGAGATCGCCGAGTCCTCGCGCGAGCAGGCCACCGGCCTGTCGGAGGTCAACACCGCCGTCAACCGCATGGACGAGGTGACCCAGCGCAACTCGGCCATGGTCGAGGAGGCCACGGTGGCCTCGGCCAGCCTGAAGATGGAGGCCGCCGAACTGGCCCAGTTGATCTCGCGGTTCAGCACCAGCGGCGGCGGCCAGGTCGCCCCGTCCGAGATCCGCCGCCAGCCGGCCTTGCGTCCCGGCCAGTCGCAGCGCCCGGCCCCGCGCAAGATCGCCAGCGGCGGCGGGGCCGTCGCGGCGGACGAGTGGACGGAGTTCTGAGACGCCTTTTCGGAAACCTCTCCCATGGGGAGAGGGAGGGGCCCGCGCCGCTAGGCGTGGGAGGGTGAGGGGGTAAGACGTCAAACGTCACACCCCCTTCGACCCTGCCCTGTCCGGAACGGTCCCTAACCCCTCACCCTCCCATGCTGCGCATGGGCCCCTCCCTCTCCCTATGGGAGAGGTGGAACTGGGAACGGGGGAGGTTCTTCACTTACTTCACCGCCGCCGTGGCCCGGCGTTCCAGCTTGCCCCAGCCGACGCGGCCGCCGCGCACGGCGGTCAGCACCGACTTGACCACCACGTAGTACATCAGCTGGCGGTAGCCGAAGCGCTGCACCGGCAGGTAGGGCAGGTCGGCCCAGGGGGCGCGTTTCTCCAGGGCCATGCCCAGGGCGCCGGCCGACAGGTCCACGAGGATGAACACCGCCCAGTAGAGCAGGCCCCGGATCGTGTCGTCGGGACGCCATTCCACCGGGTGGGCCACCGCGCCGTAAAGGCCCGAGACCAGGCTCCAGACCACGGCCAGATCCACCAGCGGCGCGGCCACGGCCAGCAGGATCTGGAACAGCCAGATCTGCGGCAGGGCCACGAAGCCCAGCACCGGGGTTTTCGGGTTGAACATCGCCGAGCGATGCTTCCACACGCACTGCAGGGTGCCGAACGACCAGCGGAAGCGCTGCTTGAGCAGGCCGCCCACCGTGTCGGGGGCTTCGGTATAGGCGCGGGCGGCCGGATCGAAGGCCACCTTCCAGCCGGCGCGCTGGCAGGCGATGGTCAGGTCCTGGTCCTCGGCCAGGGTGTCGGATGGATAGCCGCCCAGGGCGTCGAGCACGCTCTTGCGCCAGGCCCCGACCGCGCCCGGCACCACGGTGACCGCGCCCAGGGCCGCCAGCGCCCGCCGCTCCAGGTTCTGGGCGGTGACGTATTCCAGGGCCTGCCAGCGGGTGACGATGTTGAGGCGGTTGCCGACGATGGCGTTGCCGGCCACCGCGCCGATCTTCGGATCCGCGAACCAGCGCACCAGCCGGCCGATCGTCGATTTCGGGAACAGGGTGTCGGCGTCCAGCGCCACCACGAACTCGCCCTTGGCCACGGCCAGGCCCCGGTTCACGGCACGCGCCTTGCCGCCGTTCTCGAACGACAGCAGCGTCACGCGCGGATCGCCGGCGAAGTGGTCGCGGACCTCCTGGGCCGTGCGATCCTTGGAGCCGTCGTCGAGGACCAGCACCTCGATGTTGGTCCAGTCCGACTCCAGGATCCGGGCGATCGAGGCGGCGATCACCTTCTCCTCGTTGAAGCAGGGGATCAGCACGCTGACCAGCGGACCGGTCGCGGGATCGAGGTCCTTCGGCGTGTGCTCGGTCGCCTTGTGGACCAGGGCCAGGGCCGCCAGGAACACCAGCCGCGCGACACCCAGAGCGATGGCGGTGATGAACAGCCAGGTCAGCAGGGTGTTCAGTCCCCGGAAGAAGCCGAAGCCCAGGCGGTCCAGCGCCAGGCCGACCGGATCGCGGGTGGTCGGCGGCATCACCTGGTCGGGCGTCATGCCGGCCAGCTCGCCGACCGTGACCAGCCGGTAGCCGCGGGCGCGGATGCCGTCGATCAGGCCTGGCAGGGCCTTGATGGTGTTCTCGCGGTTGCCGCCGGCGTCGTGCAGCAGCACCACCTGGCCGGGGTTGTTCCCCGGATGGTCGAGACGGTCGAGGGCGCGGTCGATGATCGTCTGGGGCGGCGGCTTCTGCCAGTCATCGGTGTCGATCCGCAGGCCGACGATCAGGTAGCCCAGGGTCTGGGCGATGACGAGCGGGTCGACCTCGCGCGGGGTCGAGGGCTCGGCGTCGCCGAAGAACGGCGGCCTAAACAGGCGCATCGAGCGCCCGGTGACCACCTCGAACAGCCGCTGGGTGGCGTTCAGCTCGACCTGGGTCTGGGGCAGCGGCGTCTCGCCGATGTTGGGGTGGGTCCAGGTGTGGCCGCCGACGTCGTGGCCCTCGCGCATCTCGCGCTCCACCAGGCTCGGATGCTTCTGCATGTTCTGGCCGATGACGAAGAACGTCGCCGGCGCGTTCTTGGCCTTCAGGATGTCGAGGATCTTCGGCGTCCAGCGCGGGTCGGGACCGTCGTCGAAGGTCAGGGCCACCAGGCCCGGCCGCTGGCCGTAGCGTTCGATCACGTAGGAGCTGGGCAGGACGTCGTAGGTCTCGCCCGAGATCAGGCCGGTGTCGGGGTCGGTCTCCAGGGAGCGCTTGCCGGGGGTGGGCAGGGACGAGACGCGCAGCACCTCGCCGCCGCCGTCGAAGTCGACGCTCTGGCCCGACGGGATGTGCGAGAGGGCGCCGGTCGTCCCCTTGCCGTAGGGCTGGCCCAGCACGCTCCACACGCCCGGATCCTCGCCGCCCATGCGCCACAGGCCATAGCCGCGCGGCCGGAACGGGTCGCTGGCCTTGACCTGGTTGAACAGGGTCGGCGCGTCCAGGAACCAGACCACGTGCTTGTCGCCGTTGTCGGCCTGGTAGCCGTAGGTGGGGTTCAGGGCGTCGTCGTCCATGCGGATGTCGGCGCCGGCGTCCTGGGCGTTGCGGATGGCCTCGTGGAAGGTGGCCGCGTCGCCGCTGGCCGCCGTTCCGTCGGCCTTCAGCGTCCAGTCGTAGCCGTAGGCGCCCAGCGCCAGCACCGTGCGGGCCGGGTCGAGCGCGGCGAAGCGCTTGTCGAGCTCGCTCTCGTACCAGTCCTGCCCTGCGTTGGGGCCGGGATCACCGCCGCCGTAGTGCTGGTCGTAGGCCATCAGCACGATGGTGTCGGCCGACTGCTGCAGACGCTTCAGCGGCCAGCCCTGCTCGTCGAACGGCGCGGTGACCCAGACCTCGCGGCCCGAGGCCTTGAAGGCCGCGCGGGCCTCGTCCAGCAGCAGCGGATAGTTGGCCAGGCCCTTGGGCGACAGGTTCTCGAGGTCGAAGATGTAGCCGCCGAAGCCGCGGCGCTGGGCCAGGGCGGCCAGGTTGTCGATCAGCGCCTTGCGGGCGGCGGGGCTGGCCAGCAGGGCGTCGGCCATCGGGCCGTCGAACTTGGCGTCGGCCGAGTTGTGGACCAGCGGCAGGACGGTGGGGTGGTTGGGCGCGGCGGCGATGCGGGCGGTGCCGATCGGATCGTCATCGGCCGTGATGTCGCCCGTCCGGCCCTTCAGCGCCACCCACTGCGGCGAGACCACGTCCAGCTGGGCGACGTGGCGGCGCAGGGACTCGCGGCTGTCCTCGTCCCACGGCACATAGAAGCCGACGCTGAGCGGCTTGGCCGCGCCGATCGCGGCCGGGGTCTTGGGGGCGGGCAGGCGGCGCCAGGCCGACGGCTTGCCGGGCTTGAGGCGGTGCACGGTCTCCTCGTGCAGGGCCGACAGCACGTGCGGGTCCTTCAGCGTTACCGCCGGCAGGCGCGGCGCGAAGGCCAGGGTCGCCAGGAATCCGGCGACCACGGCCGCCACTCCGGACAGGGCGATCCCCGCCGTCAGGGTGAACCTGCGCCGGCGCTTGCCGGTGGGGTCGTGGAAGATATGCCGATCGTCGCCGCTCATCGCGCCAAACCTGTCCGTCCCGCCAATAACACGGTTTCGGCGGCGCAATGATCCTGGATCATGTCCGAACGGTGGCGCTAGGACCGTCGTTACGCGCCTGCGACCTTTTGGCTGTGAACGGCCCTCTAGCTCCCGTCATTCCCGCCCTTGTGGCGGGAAACCCTTTGTCAGCCGCAAGGGCGGGAGGGGCGGACTGCTGAGCATTCCGCTTGCGTCTCACGTGCGAGCGGAACCAGGGGTTCCCGCCACAAGGGCGGGAATGACGGGAAGAAGGATCGGGTGGTGGATCTAGTCCACCCAGTCCTTGTCCAGGCGCTTGCTGGCCAGGAAGAACAGCAGGGCCGCCACCAGGTAGAAGCCCATGCCGCTGTAGATCGACCAGCGCAGCGACTCCGCCCCGAAGGTCGGCTTCAGCAGGTCGGAGACCAGGCCGAAATAATAGATGCCGACGGCGATCCCGAGCAGGTTGTTGATCAGCAGGAAGAGGGCCGAGGCCGTGGTGCGCATCGGGGCTGGGCCCAGGTGCTGGACGGCGGCGGTGATGGGGCCAAGCCACGCCAGGTTCAGGCCGGTGGGGATCAGGAAGATCACGAAGGCCACGGCCAGCGAGGCCTTGCCGCCGAGGCCGCCCATCAGGCTGCCGCTGTTCATGGCCAGCAGGAAGCACGGCACCGAGATCAGGAAGGCGATGGCCGGGGTGATCGGATAGCCGGCCTTGGACTTGGCCCCCAGCCTGTCGGCCACCGCGCCGCCCAGCCAGATGCCCAGCAGCCCGCCGAACAGGGCGATGCCGGAATAGTACCAGGCCGTCTGCGACAGGGTCAGGCCCAGGCTGCGCATGAAGAAGCTGGGCAGCCAGGCGGCGACGCCGTAGCCGCAGACCGACGACGAAGCCGCGCCGAAGGCCAGCAGCCAGAACGACGGCTTGGCGGCCAGCAGGCGGGCGGCCTGGCCCAGCGGCATGGCCGGGGCGGGCGGCGCCGGCGGCGCGCCCTCCACGCGGTCGGCCCCGCCGCGCGCCGGGTCCTTGACGATGGCGCGGAAGATCGGAGCCAGCACCACGCCCAGGCACCCGACGACGATGAAGGCCGTGCGCCAGCCGTAGGTCGCGGCCAAGAGGCCGCCGACCAGCGTGCCCAGACCCGAGCCCAGCGGGATGCCGAAGGCGTAGGCCGCCAGCGCCCGGGCGCGCTGGCTCTTGGGGAAGTAGTCGGCGATCAGCGAATAGGCTGGGGCGACGCCGCCGGCCTCGCCGATGCCCACGCCCATGCGGGCCAGGAATAGCTGTCCGAACCCGCCGGCGAACCCGCACAGGGCGGTGAAGCCGCTCCAGACGGTGAGGGCGGCGGTCATGATCCACACGCGGCTGACGCGGTCGGCCAGCCAGGCGATCGGGATGGCCAGGGTGGTGTAGAGCAGGGCGAAGGCCAGGCCCCCCATCAGGCCGAACTGGCCGTCGGTGAGGCCGAACTCGTCCTTGATCGGCTTGGCCAGGATCCCGAGGATCTGCCGGTCGAGGAAGTTGAGAGTGTAGACGAGGATCAGGGTCGCCAGCACCAGGTAGCGATAGCGGCTACCCTTCGTCGCGGCGCCCTCGCCGTTCGCTTCGCTCATCGCCCCGCCCCCTCTGGCTACGCGCACGCTTCCGGAAAAGAACGACGGGGCCCGTTGCAGCAGGCCCCGTCAGATCTCGACCGAGAACTTAGAAATTGAACTCCAGGCTCGCCGACACGCTGCGCGGCGGGCCGTAGAAGCCGATGACCGAGTTGTTATAGGTCGCGACGCCGAAGTTGTAGCCGCCGATGCGATAGGTTTCGTCGGTCAGGTTCTTGCCGACCAGCGAGACCTTGTAGCGGCCGCCCGGCGCGGTCCACACGGCGCTGAGGTCGACCAGGGTGAAGGCCTTCTGGTCGAGGCTCGGCAGGGGCTGCTCGAACTGCTGGTACTTGTCGCGGTAGCTGACCATCGGGGTGATGGCCAGGCGGCCGTCCAGCACCGCGCCGGTCCAGGTGACGCTGAGGTTGGCGGTCTTTTCCGGGGTGTTCTGGAAGCCGTAGAGGTTGGCGACGTTGACGATCGTGCCGGTGACCGCGTCGTAGCGCTCGAACTCGTCGTACTTGGCCTTGATGTAGCCCAGCGCCAGGGTGCTCGACAGGTTGGGCGTGAAGCGCGCCGTGCCTTCGAACTCCAGGCCCCAGATGGTCGAGGCGCCGGCGTTGTCGACCGAGCTGGCGATGCCGCTGGGCACGGCCACCTGGGTGGTGACCTGCTGGTTCTTGTACTTCGAGCGGAAGGCCGCCGAGGCGAACGACAGGCGGCGATCGAAGAGGTAGCCCTTCAGGCCGGCCTCGTAGGCGTCGACGGTCTCGGGATCGTAGCCGTTGACCGTCTGCGGCGTCAGGAAGGCGTCGCCGCGCATGTCCCAGCCGCCGGACTTGAAGCCCTTGGAATAGGAGACATAGCCGGTCAGGTCGTCGCTGAAGTCGTAGGAGGCGCTGACCCGCGGGGTGAATTCCGAGAAGGTCTTGCTGGCGGTGTAGTTGGTGCGGGTCTGCAGCACCGGCCGTTGGGTTCCGCCCTGCCACGGGGTCTTGGTGGCGCCCAGATAGAACAGGCGCACCACGGTGCCGGTCTTCTTGTCCTGGGTGGCGCGGCCGCCCAGCGAGACCTTGAAGCGGTCGGTGAAGTTGGCCGAGACGTCGGTGAACACCGCGAAGCTGCGGGTGTTGACCTTGCCGGCGGCGGCGATGGCCACGCCCAGGTTGCCGGCGATGGTGTCGAACTCGCCCGAGGCCTGGCTGTTCATGTAGTAGACGCCGAACACGCCCTGGAAGGTCTCGTCGGCGTAGACCGCCTGCAGTTCCTGCGAGAACTGGCGGTCGCCGTAGGTGGCCGGCACGTCCAGCGTCGGCAGCGGCGTGCCGTCGAAGTCGATGTTGGTCTGGGTGTGGCCCTTGCGGTTGGCCGTGATTGACTTGAAGGTCAGGTGCTCGCTGGCCTTCCAGGTGGCCAGCGCCGAGACGCCTTCGGTCTCGACGTGGTTGTCGTCGCCGAGGCCGGCCTGCGTGTCGTAGGTGTCGAGCACCTGGTAGCCGCCGGTCAGAGTGGGCAGCTCGCGGTGGCCGTGGCGGGCGTTGCTGTCGTCGACCACCTTGTCGTAGGCGATGCGGAAGAACAGGTCGTCGTTCGGCGCGTACTCGACGCTGAGGCGGCCGGCCTGGACGTCCTTGTTGTACTGGTCGGCGCCGGTGGTCAGGTTCTTGCCGTAGCCGTCGCGCTTGTAGACGGCGAAGGCGCCGCCGACCGACAGCCCGCCGCCCAGCGGGGTCGAGGCGGCGATCAGGCCGTCACGCTGGTTGTACGAGCCGACCGTGCCCTTCAGCTTCAGCGCCGTCTCGTCGTCGTGCTTCTTGGTGACGTACTTGATGGCGCCGCCGATGGTGTTGCGGCCGTAGAGCGTGCCCTGCGGACCGCGCAGCACCTCGATGCGCTCGATGTCGAAGATGTCGAGCACCGCGCCCTGCGGGCGGGCCACGTAGACGTCGTCGATATAGAGGCCGACGCCCGGCTCGAAGCCCCACAGGGGATCCTGCTGGCCCACGCCGCGGATGTAGCTGATCAGGGTGGAGTTCGAGCCCCGGGCCACCTGGACGGTGATGTTGGGGGTGGTCTGCTGCAGGGTGGTGATGTCCGACGCGCCCTGCTTTTCCAGCTTGTCGGCGCTGAAGGCCGAGACGGCCACCGGCACGTCCTTGAGGGTTTCCTCGCGCCGGC
The DNA here is from genome assembly GCF_059415745.1 of Caulobacter sp. GW821-FHT10A10. Classification (NCBI taxonomy): domain Bacteria; kingdom Pseudomonadati; phylum Pseudomonadota; class Alphaproteobacteria; order Caulobacterales; family Caulobacteraceae; genus Caulobacter; species Caulobacter sp. GW821-FHT10A10. The sequence goes on from NZ_JBWKNV010000002.1 coordinate 536,641, forward strand.
GGGCGGTGACCACCACCTCCTCGACGCCTATGCCCTGCTCGGCGGCCGGCTTTTCCTGGGCCACGGCCAGGTTGCAGGTCGCACCCCACGCCGCGCCAGCCAGCAGCGCAGCCTTCCACATCGTTTTCATAGGCAAGCCCCTCTTCCCTAGATGCGTTTCGTCCCTTTCGCCGACCGAGCCATCTCACGCAGCCTCGTATCCGGCGTTTCCCGCACGATTTCACCGCCGCAGGAATTCGACGGCACTGTCACCTAGGTTGAAAGATTGCGCCAGCGTTTTTTCATCAAGTGATGAAAAGTGTAATTCGGGGACGAAGGAGCACGGTTTTTAGCCCTCCCCCTTGATGGGGGAGGGTTGGGTGGGGGTGGTTGCGGCGTCGGCCGGCGAGCGCGTGCCTGGACCGCCGCTCCACCCCCATCCCCGGCCCTTCCCCCATCCGCCAACGGGAAGGGAGCTAGGCTTTGCGCTTGGCGACCACGGCTTCAAAGCCCGCCGCGCAGTAGGCGAACAGACGGGTCCGCACGGCCTCCAGGTCGCTGGAGTGGCACAGGCCTTCGGACAGGGAGTCGATGCGGCCGGTCTCCGACAGGGCCAGCATCATCGAACCGGTCAGGAACTGGTAGCACCAGTAGAGGTCGCGATATTCCGCGTCGGGACGGACGACCTTCAGCGTGTCGACCAGTTGGTGGACGACGGGGTCGAAGAACCGGGCCATGGTCTCGCCGCCCCAGGCCGGGGTATTGTTCACCTGGGCCACCAGGGCGAAGTAGCTCTTCCAGCCCTGGCCGCCGTCCTGCGAGATGCGCAGCAGCGGGTCGATGAAGGCTTCGATCACGCCTTCCACCGTCATGGCCTGGCCGTGGGTCTCGACATAGGCGTTCATCGAGACGCTGCGGGCCTGGTTGAGGATCTCGGCGCGGCGCAGGAACACCGCGTCGAACAGCTCGCGCTTGGCGCCGAAATAGTAGTGGATCAGGGCGGTGTCGACGCCGGCCTCGGCGGCCACCTGGCGGGTGGTCACTCCATGGAAGCCGTGGCGCGCGAACAGCCCCTCGGCGGAGTCGAGGATGGTCTCCTTCAGGTCCAGGCCGGTGGCCTTGGAAGGACGGCCCCGCCCGCCGGAACGGGCGCGGGGCTTGGCGGCGGTCATGTCGGGGAGGCCTCTCCGAGAACTTCGCTGTCCCCGGATAGGCCTGCTTTCGCTACCCTGGCAAGAGCGCCGCCGTTCCGTGGACGTCCGGTCAGGCCGTGAAAATCCCGTGGAATCCCAGCGGCAAGGCCGTGTTCGCCCGCCAGGTGACCAGCGGTCCGTCGGCGACGCGGCGGGCGTCGAAGGCGTGCAGTTCGGTGGCCTGGGCGTCGAGATTGAGGCTCGTGCCGACCAGCCAGCCGTCGAACTCTTCCGAGGATCCGGGGCGGGGAACGAACACCATCTCCTCGACCAGATGCCGACGGCCGAAGTCGAAGGCGGTCTCGCGGCCGGTCTTCCAGTCGCGCACGGCCAGGCCGTGGAAGGCCGGCTTGCCGACCTCGCCGATCGCCGCGTGGACGCTGAAGCGGCGGCCCTGGCCGGCGAAGCGCTCGTCCGAGCGCGGGAACTCGGCCACGGTCTCGAACCGCTGCAGCTCGGCCTTGCCGTCGGCGCGCAGGGTGACGAAGCCGAGCTTGGGCGGGGCCACGCCCTTGAACGGCACGCCGCGCAGCAGCTGCTCGCCGGCCGCCGCCGTGCCGCGCGGATCGTCATCGACGCAGGCGTCGAAGCGGATGGTTCCGTCCTTGTCCTCCCAGGCGTCGCCCAGGTGGAAGAAGAAGAACGGCGGCAGGTCGAACACCCGGCGCTTGGTCAGGTCGGCCTTGTCGAGCACCAGCACCTGGGTTCCCAACTCGGGTTTCCAGGCCATGCTGGAGATGTAGGGCATTTCCAGCCGCTCCTGGATCCAGGGCTGCAGCACGATCACCAGATGCCGCTCCGTGGCCGTGAAGTCGTGGATGTAGCTGGCGCGGGGCAGGGCGATCAGCTGGGCGTCCTCCAGGCTCCCGTCGGAGGCTAGGCGCCAGACGATGGCGCGCCGGCCGGCCAGGCCCAGGTTCCAGATGCGGCCGTCCGGCTCGCGGCGCGGATGGGCCAGGAACGGCATGGCCTTGAGGTCTGGCCGCAGGGTCTTGAAGCCCTTGGTCTCCAGCGTCACGGGGTCCAGCGCGCAGGGCGAGCCGGCCTCCCACAGGCTCCACAGCTCACCGCCGGCCATCATCACCGAGGTGTTGGCGGCGTTGGCGTCGTCGGGACCGCCCAGGGCGGCGCCAGGGCCAGCGCTGGTGCCGAAGCCCGGGGTGATCACCGCGTTGGCGGCCGTGTCGGCGCGGCGCTTGGGGGTGTCGACGAAGCGGGCGGCCAGGCTGGCCTCGCCGTCCTCGATCGAAAAGCGCCGCACCAGGCCGTCGCCGTCGAACCAGTGGCCGGCGGACCGGCCCGGCCGGCGGAAGCGGGCCGGACCGTTGCGGACCAAGGCGCCGGAAAGTCCCTCCGGCGCCTTGCCGCGCACCCTGGCCAGGCGGGTCGGAGCGATGTCGGCCTCGACGTCGCGGAAGCCTAGGGTCCAGTCGGCGGCCCCGGCGGCGAACACGGTCTCGGGGGTCAGCAGGGCTGCGGCGCCGGTCAGGCCGGCGGCGCGGAGGAAGGCGCGGCGATCCATGGGTCTTCCGTCTGTCTCTGGTTTTCAGCGCAGGGCGATGGCCTGGGCGTTGTCGCCCGGCGTGACGGTGAAGGCGGCCGCGGCGAAGGCCGGCGGGCCCATGTTGGCCTTGGCGCCGCCCGAGAAGCCGTAGGGCTCCACCGGCAGGCCGAAGGGGTTCATGCTCAGGCGCTGGTCGCCGTCGAGGTCCTGGAACACCCGGACGGCGTAGGTCCCGGCGGCCAGGCCGTCGAGCTTGGCGACGGGTTCGGCCGCCGCGGCCGGGACGAAGGTGACCTGTACGGGCTTGCCGCCGGCCCAGGCCGCCTGGCTGTCGAACAGGGCGACCATCAGCACGCCCTCGTGCGACTTCAGGTCGGGGAAGGTCACGGCCAGGCTGGCGGCGTCGGGGACGGGGGCGGCGGGAGCGGAGGTGGCCGGGCCGGCGTCCGGCACGGCGGTCTGGCACAAGCCGGCGGCGGGAGCGGTCAGCAGGGCGGCGCAGGCCAGGAACGGGAGAAGGCGCATCGGAAGGGTCCTTGGTTGGAGGGGTGATGAAAAGCGATTGGTCAGAGCGACAACGCTCAGCCGAAGAACACGCGCCACATCAGGCGGCCGGGCAGGAAGGCGAAGCCGCCGGCGACGATCAGCCCGCCGACGAACAGGCCGGTCATGAAGCGGCGGTGCAGGCTGACCTTGTGGCGACGAGCGGCGTAGACGGCGATCGGCAGGGCGATGATCGTCCAGCCCGACAGCAGGTGAATCCAGCTCATGGCGCCGTGGTTCATCTCGTGGATGAACAGCGAGCTGATCGCCGTGGTCGCCATGGCGATCACCCAGGCCCAACCGAGCGTGCGGTGCAGGGCCGAGCCCTTGACCCCGATCATCAGCACCACGCCGATGGCGAGAGCGCTGATGGCCGCGGTCAGGTGGATCTGGATCTTGGTCGGGGCGGCCAGCACCAGCGACAGGTCGGGCAGGTGCGCGCCGCTCCGGCTCGCCAGCAGCACGGGGGCGGCGGCCAGCGCCGTGGCGACGAGCACGCCGGCCACGCCGCGGCGGCGGATGCGGCGGGCGTCGGCGTCATGCATTGACAGGGCGGTCTCGGACATCTTGATCTCCGTGGGCGGCGGGCTTGCGTCGCCGCTTTCGAAGACCGCTTTAGGAGCCCGCCGGGCCGTGCCTCAATCGACGTTACGCCAGCCGACGGCCCCGCTTCGCCAATCGCCGCCGGGCGCCGTTCACGCTTCGCGAACGGCGGCCCTCGTCGCCCGGCACGGGCGCGGCTTTCTGGTGGCGGGGATCGCCGGCGTGTTCCTGGCCGTGGTCGGCGCCTTCGGCACCGGCGACGCGCCGCTGGGAATCCGCATCGCCTACTGGCTGGTGCTGTGCTGGTCGGGCGCGGCGGCGGGGGCGGGCGTCAGCGCCCTCGTCCAGAACAGCGGCCTGACCGAGCGCCGGCCGTTCGTCGGCGGGGTGGTCATCACCCTGGGCGTGGCCCTGCCGGGCACGGTCTATGTCTGGGCGGTGTCGAGCCTGCTGTTCGGCCAGGTCCCGCACGCGGCGACCCTGCCGCGCTTCTTCCTGCCGGTGCTGGTGATCACCGCGGCGATCACGGCCCTGAACTTCCTCACCACCCGCCAGCCGGTCGAGACCCACGCCGCCGCGCCCGAGGCCCCGCCGCCGCGCTTTCTTGAGCGCCTGCCGGTCAAGCTGCGCGGCGCGACCCTCTACGCCGTCGCCGCCGAGGACCACTATCTGCGCCTGCACACCTCCAAGGGCGAGGACCTGATCCTGATGCGCCTGTCCGACGCGGTCGCCGAGCTGGAAGGCATCGAAGGGGCCCAGACCCACCGCTCCTGGTGGGTGGCGCGCGAGGCGGTGGTCGAGGCCAAACGCGGCGACGGCCGCGCCACCCTGACCCTGGCCTCGGGCGCCGAGGTCCCGGTCAGCCGCGCCTACGCCAAGGCCCTGCGCGAGGCCGGCTGGTTCTGACAGTTCGTCAGGCCTGGCGGCGCTTCAGCAGCGCGGCGGTCAGGACGATCGACGAGATCAGCGCCAGCTCGCCGGCGTTGCCCAGCCAGAAGATCCCGCTGCCGGCCGCGCCGAACATGGCCAGGGCGCCCAGGCACAGCCAGGGCAGTTTTTCACGTCGCCAGAGGATCGCGCCGACCCCGATCAGCACCACCACCGTCACGATCGAGGGGATGGGCGGGCTGGCGTGGGCGTAGGCGTAGCGCAGGGTGCCGGCGTATTCGCGCACCTCCAGGCTCATGTGCACGAGGTCGGTCCAGACGCCGACGGCGATCAGCGCGGCGGTCAGCACCCACACCCACAGCCGGCGGCGCAGTCCGGCCACGCCGAACACCACCAGGATCAGCATCGGCGTCAACACGGCGTGGGCGACGTAGCGCGGGATCGACAGGTTGCGCAGCAGCTCGCCGGCCCCGATCGAGGAACCGGCGGCGATGATCAGGTTGTCCCAGCACAGGGTGGCGGCGATCAGGGCCAGCAGCCACACGCGCAGGGCGCCGGCGAAGGCGGCGGCGGCCAGCATGCCGGCGGCCAGCAGCCAGAACACGATTGGGATCACGGGGCGCTCCGTCCGATTCGTCGTCCTGGACATTAGTGCGGCGTGGGCCGTCGGAAGCGCCGACAAGCGGAGTCGTCGCTGCACGGTCACCATGGCTGGAGGCGAGGGGCCGGAAACAAAAAGGGCGGCTCTCGCGAGCCGCCCTTTCCGTCAATGCCTGAACCTGTCGGCTCAGAACTCCTCCCACTCGTCGACCTTGGTCGCGGCGGAGGTCGCCGCGCCGCCGGAGCGGCCCGGGCGGACGAAGGTCTGGGCGCGGGCCTGGGCGGCGTGCACCGGGCTGGGCGCCGATGCGGCCGGCGCGCGGATGGCGCTTTCACCGCCCACTCGGAAGCGGCCGACCAGGGCGGCCAGCTCGCCGGTCTCGCCCTTCAGCGAGTGGGTGGCGGCGGTGGCTTCCTCGACCATGGCGGCGTTCTGCTGAACGACCTGGTCCATCTGGTTCACGGCGCTGTTGACCTGGTGCAGGCCGGTCGACTGCTCGGTGGCCGAGGCGGCGATCTCGTTGACCAGGCTGTCGATGGTGGCGACCTGGTCGACGATGCGCTGCAGGGCCTCGCCGGTCTGGCCGACCAGGGACACGCCCGAACCGACCTGCTGGGTCGAGGTCGAGATCAGGGTCTTGATCTCCTTGGCCGCTTCGGCCGAGCGCTGGGCCAGCGCGCGGACTTCCTGGGCGACGACCGCGAAGCCCTTGCCGGCGTCACCGGCGCGAGCGGCTTCGACGCCCGCGTTCAGGGCCAGCAGGTTGGTCTGGAAGGCGATCTCGTCGATCACGCCGATGATGTTGCCGATCTGGCCCGAGGACTGCTCGATGCCGGCCATGGCGCTGACGGCCTGGCTGACGATCTGGCCCGAGCGTTCGGCGTCGGCGCGGGCGGCGGCGACCACGCTGGAGGCTTCCTTGGCGCCGGCGGCGGTCTTGCGGACCGTGGCGGTGATCTCGTCGAGGGCGGCGGCGGTCTCTTCCAGGCTGGCAGCTTGCTGCTCGGTGCGGCGCGACAGGTCGTCGGAGGCCTGGGCGATCTCTTCCGAACCGGCGCGGATGCCGCCGGTGGCGCCGTTGATGCCGCGCATGGCGTCCTGCAGGCGGCCGGCGGCGGCGTTGAAGTCGGACTTCAGCTGCTCGGCCTTGGGCGCGAAGTGGGCGTCGATGCGGTAGGTCAGGTCGCCGTCGGCCATGGCGCCCAGGGCCGAGCCCAGGGCCTGGATGGCGATGCGGTCGGTCTCGGCCTCGGCGGCCTTCTCGGCTTCGCGTTCGGCGCGCTCGCGCTCGGTGCGGGCGGCGGCGGCGGCGGCTTCTTCTTCCAAGCGCAGCTTGTGGATGGCGGCGTCCTTGAAGGTGGCGACGGCGCCGGCCATCTCGCCGATCTCGTCCTTGCGGCCGGCGGCGGGCACGGCGACGGTGTTGTCGCCGGCGGCCAAGCGGCGCATGGCGGTGGTCATGGCGGCGACCGGAGCGGCGATGCCGCCCGTCAGCATCAGCCCGCCGGCGATGGCGACCGCCAGGACGATGGCGATGCCGACGGCCAGCACCAGGGTGTTGCGCAGCGAGGCGGCGGCCTGGGCTTCGGTCTGGGCGGTGACCACGGCTTCGGCGTCGTCGGTGATGGCCTGGATGGCGTCTTCGACCGGCTCGACGGCCTTGTCGGCGACGCCGTCATGCTTGACCAGTTCGACGGCCTGGGCGCGGGTCGCCGGATCGGCGCCCAGCTGCTCGGCCGGCTCGATGGCCAGCTTGCGGTAGTTGGCGTAGGCGGCCTCGACGGCGGCGATGCGGTTCAGGTCGGCCTCGTCGCTGCCGGCCAGCTTGCGCAGGTCGTCCAGCGCGCCGAGGAACTTCGGCTTGTGGGCCTCTTCCAGGCGCTTGACGTAGTAGTCGTCGCCCGAGAGCAGGAAGCCGCGCAGCGAGTTTTCCTGGCGGGTCAGGCGAAAGGCGGCCGTGTCGGCGGCGCGCAGACTCTTCTGGGCCAGCGTCGACTGCTTCACCGAGGCCTCGTAGACCTCCTGGTTGACGTAGAGGGTAACACCCATCGCCAGGATCGCGGCCAGCATCACGCCGAACACGACCATCAGCTTCTGGGGAATCTTCAAGTCACCAAACCGCACAGCCCGCCTCCAGAGTTCATTCCCGACATCTGTGCCCACGAGCACATGTCACGACGGAAGCTCTGGCGAGTTCGCGGTTTCCACGACATTAACCGTACTGTGGCGGAACGTCGCACCCTGGAGACTGAAAATGTCAGCCATTCGCAGCTGGCTCGACCTGCGGATACTCAGGATTGCGCTGCGTAAGGGATTACCACTGATAACACGACGCCCGCTCCACCTGGGGCGGAGCGGGCGTGCGACAAAGGCGCAGTGAAGTTTTTTGCCTGCGGCGTTGATTTAGTGGGCTTCGTCCCAGTTGCTGGCGGCTCTCGCCTCCACCGTGAGGGGAATGGAAAGCGCCACGGCCGGCTCGGCCGCGCCCTCCATCACCCGGCGGGCGAGCGCGCAGACGGCCTCGGCTTCGGCCTCGGGAGCCTCGAAGACCAGTTCGTCGTGAACTTGCAAAAGCATGCGCGCCTCCAGGCCTGCCTCTTCGAGCGCGCCCGGCATGCGCACCATGGCCCGGCGCATGACGTCGGCCGCCGCGCCCTGGATCGGGGCGTTGATGGCGGCGCGCTCCGAGAACTGCCGCTGACCCACCGACTTGGCGTGGATGTCGGGGATGTTGATCTTGCGGCCGAAGATCGTGGTCACGTAGCCGTGCTCGCGCACGAAGGCCCGGGTGGCGTCCATATAGGCCTGGATGCCGGGGAAGCGCTCGAAATAGGTCTTGATGTAGGCCCCGGCCTCGCCCTGGCCAATGCCCAGCTGGTTGGCGAGACCAAAGGCGCTGATGCCGTAGACGATGCCGAAGTTGATGGCCTTGGCCCGGCGGCGGATCAGCGGGTCCATGCCCTCGATCGGGGTGTCGAACATCTCCGAGGCCGTCATGGCGTGGATGTCCAGCCCGTCGCGGAAGGCCTGCTGCAGCTGCGGGATCTGGCCGATGTGGGCCAGCAGGCGTAGCTCGATCTGGCTGTAGTCGGCGCTGATCAGCACCTTGCCCGGTGCGGCCACGAAGGCCTTGCGGATCTTGCGGCCTTCCTCGGTGCGGACCGGGATGTTCTGCAGGTTGGGATCCGACGACGACAGGCGGCCCGTCGTGGTCGCCGCAAGCGCATAGGAGGTGTGCACCCGGCCCGTGCGCTCGCTCATCGCGGCGATCAGGTTCTCGGTATAGGTGCCCTTCAGTTTCGACAGCTGGCGCCAGTCGAGCAGCACGCGCGGCAGCTCGTGTTCGTTCGCCAGGCCTTCCAGCACGTCGCTGTCGGTCGACCACTGGCCGGTGGCGGTCTTCTTGCCGCCCTTCATGTTCATTTCGCCAAACAGCACGTCGCCGATCTGCTTGGGGCTGCCCAGGTTGAACGGACGGCCGGCCAGCTTCTGGGCCTGCTCCTCGAACTCGGCCATGCGCAGCGAGAACTCGTTGGAGAGCCGGCGCAGGGTCTCGGGATCGACGCGGATCCCGTCGTTCTCCATGGTCGCCAGCACGGCGGGGAGGGGGCGCTCCAGGGTCTCGTAGACGGTCAGCAGGCCCTCGGCCGCCAGGCGCGGGCGCAGCACGTTGTAGAGCCGCAGGGTGACGTCGGCGTCCTCGGCGGCGTAGGCCGTCGCCTTGTCGAGGGCCACGTGCTTGAAGCTGATCTGGCTCTTGCCCGTGCCCGCCACTTCCTTGAACGGGATGGGCTTGTGGCCCAGCCACAGCTCCGACAGTTCGTCCATGCCGTGGCCGTGCAGGCCCGCCTCCAGCACGTAGCTGATCAGCATGGTGTCTTCGATCGGGGCGACCTTGATCCCCCGGCGCAGCATCACGGCGATGTCGTACTTGGCGTTCTGGGCGACCTTCAGCACCGAAGGGTCTTCCAGCAGCGGCTTCAGCGCGGCCAGGGCGTCTTCCTCGGAGATCTGCTCCAGCTTGGCCGGGGCTTCGAAGACCAGGCCGCCGTCCTGGGCCTTCTCCTCGTGGCTGACGGGGATGTAGCAGGCCTCGCCCGGCGCGATGGCCAGCGACACGCCGCACAGGCCGGCGTTGGCCGACGACAGGGCGTCGGTCTCGGTGTCGAAGGCGACGATCCCCTTGGCGCGGGCCTTGTCGATCCAGACCTGAAGCGTCGCCAGGTCGCGCACGCAGACGTAAGCGGCGGTGTCGATGGCGACCGGCTCGGCCACCGGGCTGGCCGCGGCGCGGGCGGCGGCCGAGGCGTAGGAGACGGTGGTGACCGGCGCGGTCACGGCCTTATCCGACGGGCGGACGTCCAGTGTGCGGGGCGCGGCCGCGGCGTTGCCGTCGCCGACCCGGCGAGCCAGGGTGCGGAACTCCATCTGCTCGAGGAAGTCGGCCAGCACGGCCTTGTCGGGCTCGCGCACCACCAGGTCGTCGAGCGGCTCGGGCAGGGGGGTGTTGCAGTCCAGGGTGACCAGGACCCTTGAGAGGCGGATCTGGTCGGCGAAGTTGATCAGGGTCTCGCGGCGCTTGGGCTGCTTGATCTCGCCGGCCCGGGCCAGCAGCGAGTCGAGGTCGCCATATTCGGTGATCAGCTGGGCGGCGGTCTTGATCCCGATGCCCGGGGCTCCAGGTACGTTGTCGACGCTGTCGCCGCACAGCGACTGCACATCGACCACCTGTTCGGGATAGACGCCGAACTTCTCGAACACCTCGTTGCGCCCGATGCGCACGCCCTTCATGGGGTCGAACATCGAGACGTTGTCGCCGACCAGCTGCATCAGGTCCTTGTCGGACGAGACGATGACGGCCTCGCCGCCGGCGTCGCGGGCCGCGCAGGCGTAAGCCGCGATCAGGTCGTCGGCCTCGTAGCCCGGCAGCTCGATGGCGGGCACGCCGAAGGCCCGGGTGGCGTCGCGCACCAGCGGGAACTGCGGGATCAGGTCTTCCGGCGCCGGCGGGCGGTGGGCCTTGTACTGATCGTACAGCTTGTTGCGGAACGTCTTTTCCGAGTGGTCCCAGATCACCGCCAGGTGCGTGGGCGCGTCGCCCTGCATGTCGCGCATCAGCTTCCACAGCATGTTGCAGAAGCCCTGCACCGCGCCGACGGGCAGGCCGTCGCTCTTGCGGGTCAGGGGCGGCAGGGCGTGATAGGCGCGGAACAGATAGGCCGAGCCGTCCACCAGGAACAGGCGCATGGTCGGGCCGTCCTGGGTGAGCGGGCGGGTCTGGGCGGATTCGGGCGCGGCGACGTCGGTCATGGCGGCGAACATAAGGGGTCCCAGGCGCGCCGGAAACCGCGTTGACGCAAAGCCCACGGCGATGCTTTGCAACCGGTGTTCGCCCAAATAAGGCGAGATCGCCCTTAAGGCGCCCCAGGCTGGACCTGTGGATAGTTTACAGGCAAAAGCGCGTCCGCCTCACCGGCGGACCACGTGCCGCATGGCGCGCCCGGGAACCGACGGGCATGTCTGCGACTTGGTTTCAGTACGTAAAAGCGCCCTCCCCGACGCGGATACCTTTTTGACCATGACCTTGAAGAAGACCATCGCCCTGGGCCTTGGCCTGGGAACCTGCAGCCTTGTCGTCGCCGCCGTGCTGGCGACCGGGACTTTCAGCCCCCCGCCGGTTTCGGACCATCCGACCAGCGAACCGGTCGAGCTCCGCGCGCCCTTGGCGCCGGCCGAGCAGGGCGCGCCCCTGCCCAAGCAGTACGTGGTCTGAGGCTCCGCCCTTTCCAAACGCCCGTCATTCCCGCCCTTGTGGCGGGAAGCCCTGGTTCCGCTTCCACGTGAGGCGCCAGCGACGTGCTCAGCACGTCGCCTCAATCGCACTTGCGGCTGATAGAGGGGTTCCCGCCACAAGGGCGGGAATGACGGGAGAATAGGGCGAAGACTAAGGCTTCGACTTCGCCGCTTCCGTTTCCTCGACCGGCGCGGGCTCCGGAACCCCCGCCAGGGTCAGGTCGAACACCGAGCCGCCAGGCCCCGTCTCCACCAGCGCAAGATCGCCGCCGTGGCCCTGGGCCAGTTCGCGGGCGATGGCCAGGCCCAGGCCCGTGCCGCCGCGGCGCACGGAGCCGACGAACGGCTGGAAGAGGTTGGCCCGCGCCCGTTCGGGCACGCCGGGGCCGTCGTCCGAAAGTCGCAGATGGCTCATGCCGTCCACCCGGCGCAGCTCCACGAACACCCGGCCCTTGCCGCCGCGATCGGGCGCGCCCTCGATGGCCTCGCGGGCGTTGCGCAGCAGGTTGGTGAGGATGCGGTGCAGCTGGTCAGGATCGGCGATCACCAGCTCGCGCGGGTCGATCACCGTCTCCAGCGCCACGCCCTTGGGCGACAGGCCGGAGTCCTCGGCCGCCATCTCCAGCGCCGCGCGCAGGGCCACGGTGCGCGACACCGGGGCCGGCTCCTTGGACTTGCCGTAGGCCATGACGTCGCTGGCCAGGGTGATGGCGCGGTCGAGGGCCCGCTCCAGGCGCGGTAGAGCCTGGGCCACCTTGGGGTCGCCCAGGGCGGCCAGGCGGTCCGACGCCATCTGGGCGCTGGTCAGCATGTTGCGCAGGTCGTGATTGATCTTGGCCACCGCCTCGCCAAGCGCCGCCAGGCGGGCCTTGGCCTGCAGGGCGGTGCGCAGGTCGGTCTGCATGGCGTCGAGCTCGGCCTCGGCGCGGCCGATCTCGTCGCGGCGGCGCGAGACCACGACCCGGGCCTCGGGATCCTCGGGATCGGCGCGGAACCGCTCCATGGCCTTGGTGATGCGCTGCATCGGCCGCACCAGCAGGAAGTTCAGCGACAGGTAGATCAGGCCCCCGGCCAGGCCCGCCGCGAACAGGGTCACGCCCGCCAGGCGCCAGAAGTTGGAGATCAGATAGGCCTTCAGCGGGGCGTCGGGCAGCACGATCTCGACGAACTCGGCCTCCTGGCGGAAGCGCGGCTCGGCCATGACGCGGACCAGGCTGCCCGGCTTGCTCTTCAGGGTGAAGAACGGGGCGGCCAGCCACGAGCCGGAGTTCTGGCGGCGCAGGTCGACCAGATAGGGCTGCTCAATGCTGCGCGGCTCGGTCGGCAGCACGAGACGGCGGGCGCCGTCGACCTGCAGGGCCACGATGACCACGCCGGCCTGGTCGAGCAGGCGCTGGGAGACCTGGTCGGTGACCCGGCGCTCGGGATCGGCGTCGGCGATGGTCGAGGCCAGTTCGGCGGCCCGCACCCGGTCGAGCAGCCACTGCTTTTCGAGGTCCGCCAGGGCCGGCGGCAGGATGCAGGCGCCGGCCAGGAACACGAAGAGGGCGGTCAAGAGCAGCAGGCGCGCCGACAGGCCGCCGGGCCACGGAAGGCGTCTTCCGGGCGGCTTGTCGGGTGCGGCGGGCGGCGTGACCGGTTCGGCCATGTGTCTGGGTTACTTCACGTCGGGGGCCGGGGCAACGCGGCGCCTGCGCGCGGCCTTCCAGAGCGGCGGGATCATCGCCAGCACGCCCAGGCCGACGATCGGCAGATAGATGCGCGGCGAGGCCAGGGTGGCCACGGTCACCGGCTTGCCCTCGGCGAACAGATGGCCCAGGCCCGAACCGATCCCGGCATAGATGAACGAGCTGGGGGCCATGCCCAGCACCGAGGCCAGCAGATAGGTGCGCAGCGGGATGCGCATCAGCCCCGAGGCGACATTGACCAGCAGCAGCGGAAAGGCCGGGATCAGCCGCAGGGTCAGCAGGTAGGAGAAGGCGTCGGCCTTGAAACCCTCCTCGACCCGCGTCAGCAGCGCCCCCGGTTTGCGCCGCAGGAAGTCGCCGAAGGCGGTGCGGCAGGCGGCGTAGACCACGGTCGAGCCGCCGGTGACGCCGGCCAGAGCCAGGGCGCCGCCGAGCGGGCCAAAGAGAAAGCCGCTGCTCAGCGACAGGATCAGCGCTCCGGGCAGCGACACCGACACGGTCGCCACATAGATCAGCACGAAGGTCGCGCCGCAGCGCACGGGGTGCTCGTGGGCGAAGGCTTGCAGGGCCTCGCCCTGGGCCTGCAGGGTCTCCAGGGAAAGCTTGCCGGCCAGGCCCGAACCCAGAGCCGCGGCGAGCAGGATCGCCAGAACCGCGAGCGGTCCGAAGCGTCTCAGCCAGGCCAGGCTCTGGTCGGGGTTCATGCGGTCCCGATCGCCTCGGAAACGCTGGCGAAGCCTTCGGCGCGCAGGCGGGCGGCCAGGTCCTTCTTGATGCGGACCACCAGGCCCGGGCCGCCATAGACCAGGGCCGAATAGAGCTGCACCGCGCAGGCGCCGGCCTTGATCTTGGCCAGGGCGTCGGCCCCGCTGGCGATGCCGCCGGCCCCGATCAGCGCCAGGCGGCCCTTGGCGGCGGCGTGGAACTGGGCCAGCACCGCCGTCGAGGCGCCCAGCAGCGGCGCGCCGGAAAGCCCGCCGCCCTCGCCCTTCTGCGCCGACTTCAGACTGTCGGGGCGGGCGATGGTGGTGTTGGAGACGATGATCCCGTTCAGGCCCTGGGCCAGCACGGTCTCGACGATGGCCTCGACCTCGCCGTCCTCCAGGTCGGGCGCGACCTTCAGGAAGATTGGATAGTCGGCGCCGCCCTTGGCGAGACCGGCGCGAGCTTCGGCGATCCGGCCCAGCAGTTCCTCCAGCGCCGCCTTGGTCTGCAAGGCGCGCAGGCCCGGCGTGTTGGGCGAGGAGATGTTGACCGTGAAATAGTCCGACAGGCCCCACAGGCGGGTCAGGCCGGTGACGTAGTCGCCGATGCGATCGTCGGCGTCCTTGTTGGCCCCGATATTGGCGCCGAACACGCCCAGCCGGTCGGCATGGGCGTGCTTGCGAGCCTTCAGGCGCGCGGCGAACGGCTCCAGCCCCTCGTTGTTGAAGCCCATGCGGTTGATCACCGCCTGGTCGTCGGTCAGGCGGAACAGGCGCGGGCGCGGATTGCCGGCCTGGGCCAGGGGCGTGACCGTGCCGGCCTCCACGAAGCCGAAGCCGGCGGCCAGCATGGCGTCGGGAACCTCGGCGTTCTTGTCGAAGCCGGCGGCCAGGCCCACGCAGTTCGACAGTTGCAGGCCCGCGACGCTGGTGGCCAGGATCGGGTCGTCGACGCCGCCGTCGCGGGGGCCGAGACCCCACTTCAGGCCGCGGATCGCCCAGCCGTGGGCGTCTTCGGGGTCCAGGACGTGCAGGGCGCGGGAGGCGATGTCGTGCAGGCTCATGCGGAAAGGTCGCCCAGTTGCGGCACGCCGTCGGCGTCGAGGGGGATCGGCTTTTCCGAAACGGCTTCGGCCGGCGAGAGGCTGCGGAACAGGTGCGGGAAAAGCGCCCCGCCGCGCGAGGCCTCCCACTTCAGGTCTGCACCCAGGGCGTCGGCGTCGAAACCGACCAGGAGAAGATCGTCCTGGCCGCGGAAATAGAGGGCGGCGGTTTCCTGGGCCTGGCCGGCGGCCGACAGGTGGATGAAGCCGTCGGCGTGGTCGATGGTGGCGCCGTCGAAGCGGCCGGCCGCCTTGGCCTCGTCCCAGAGGGCCTTGGGCAGGATCTTGTAGACCAGGGTCATTCGCCGCCGTGCCCGCCGTGTTCGGATGCGTAGAAGACGCGCGCCAGCCGCGGGGCGCCGGACGCGTCGATGTCGAAGACCGCCGCCGTGGCGGTGGGAAAGCGGCCGCGCAGCTTGGAAAGCTCGCCGGCGTCGGCAGGGCCGCCCAGGGCCAAGCGCAAGGAAAGGTCGTGCAGGCCCGGATTGTGGCCGACCACCATCACCGTGCCGGCGGGCGCGTCGGCCTCGCGGACGGCGGCCAGAACCTCCTGGGCCTCGGCGTGATAGAGGCTCTTGTCGATTTCGGCGGTCGCGCCGGGAAACGCGCCGGCGGCGGCGTCCCAGGTCTCGCGGGTGCGGCGGGCGGCCGAGACCAGCACGAGATCGGGCGACAGGCCTTCCGAAGCCAGGGCCGAAGCGATCAGCGCCACGTCCTGGCGGCCGCGCTCGGCCAGAGCGCGTTCGAAGTCTCCGCCCTGGGCGGCGTGCCGCTCGGCCTTGCCGTGGCGCATCAGGATCAGACGGTCCATGGCGCCCTCCATAGAGCGGTTTCGAAGCGGGGCAAATGGCGAGAAACGCCGTCTCGACGATCTCCTCATACGGGGCCGGGAGCCTGGCGCAAAGCGCATGGTTGACACCTTCGCCGACAGGCGGTCCAAGGCGACATGGCCGATCTCGACCTGGACGTTTCCGCGCCGCTCGGCGGCGGTGTCTGGCGCTTCCCCGCCGACCGTCCGCTGGTGCTCGATTCAGGGGCGAAGATCGCCGGCCTGGAGATCGCCTACCAGACCTATGGCGCGTTGAACGAGGACGGCTCCAACGCCATCCTGATCTGCCACGCCCTGACCGGCGACCAGTACGTGGCCGGGGCCAATCCGACGACGGGCAAGCCCGGCTGGTGGACGCGGCTGGTGGGACCCGGCAAGCCGATCGACCCGGCCCGACACTTCGTCATCTGCTCCAACGTCATCGGCGGCTGCATGGGCTCGACCGGCCCCGCCTCGATCAATCCGGCGACGGGCGAGCCTTGGGGCCTGTCGTTCCCGATCCTGACCATCGCCGACATGGTGCGGGCCCAGGCCATGCTGATCGACGCGCTCGGGGTCGACACCCTGCTGGCGGTGGTCGGCGGCTCGATGGGCGGCATGCAGGTGCAGCAGTGGGCGGCCGACTATCCGCAGCGGATGTTCAGCGCCGTGATCGTGGCCTCGGCCTCGCGGCACTCGGCCCAGAACATCGCCTTCCACGAGGTGGGCCGCCAGGCGATCATGGCCGATCCCGAATGGCGCGGCGGGGCCTATGCCAGCCAGGGCGCGCGGCCCGAGAAGGGCCTGGCCGTGGCCCGGATGGCCGCCCACATCACCTACCTTTCCGAGCCGGCCCTGCAGCGCAAGTTCGGGCGCGAGCTGCAGCGCGACGGCCTGTCCTGGGGCTTCGACGCCGACTTCCAGGTCGAGAGCTATCTGCGCCACCAGGGGGCGGCGTTCGTCGATCGGTTCGACGCCAACTCCTACCTCTACATCACCCGGGCCATGGACTATTTCGACCTGGCCGCGCCGCATGGCGGGGTGCTGGCCAACGCCTTCAAGGCCGCGCGCGACGTGCGGTTCTGCGTGCTCAGCTTCACCAGCGACTGGCTCTATCCGACCTCGGAGAGCCGCCACATCGTCCGCGCCCTGACCGCCGCCGGCTGCCGCGCGGCCTTCGCCGAGATCGACAGCGACAAGGGCCACGACGCCTTCCTGCTGGACGAGCCGGTGATGGACGCGGCGCTGACGGGGTTCATGGCGTCGGTGGAGCGGGAACGGGGGATCGGGCGATGAGGGCTGTACTTCGGGAACCTCCCCCTCTGGGGGAGGCGATCGCGCAGCGATCGGTGGGGGGAGTTTCGCAAGGACGATCCGTCGCCTCGGAAGCTGAAAACGGCCCCCCACCGGCCTTCGGCCGCCTCCCCCAGAGGGGGAGGTTCCTTTGACCCTCATCCGCGAGGACTTCCGGGAAATCCTGCGGCTCGTGCGCCCCGGCGCGCGGGTGCTGGACGTCGGCTGCGGCGAGGGGGCGCTGCTGGAACTGCTGACCCAGCAGAAGGAGGTCGACGGCCGGGGGCTGGAGATCAGCGCCCACGGCGTGGCCGCCTGCATGGCGCGGGGGCTGTCGGTGGTGCAGGGCGACGCCGACCAGGATCTCGACCACTTCCCCGACAAGACCTTCGACTACGCCATCCTGTCCCAGACCCTGCAGGCCACCCGCAATCCGCGCCACGTGCTGGACGAGCTGCTGCGGATCGCCGACCGGGCGATCGTGTCGTTCCCCAATTTCGGCCACTGGAGCGTGCGCTGGTCGCTGCTCAGCCGGGGGCGGATGCCCGAGACCAAGGCCCTGCCCACGCCCTGGTGGGCGACGCCGAACATCCACCTGTGCACCCTGGCCGACTTCATGGCCCTGACCGAGGATCTCGGCGTGCGGGTGGATTCCAGCGCCGCCTTCGCCGGAAACGGTCCCGCGCGGACGATCGACCCGACCAAGGCCCTGGAGAACTGGCGCTCGGAGACCTGCCTCTTCCTGCTCAGTCGCGGCGCGCCCGCGCAGCGTGTGGAACCTAGCGCCGTTTCAGGCGATCTTCTGATCCCATGAAGCTGCGGCTGATGACCTACAACGTCCACCGTTGCGTGGGCGGCGACCGCAGGCTCGACGTGGAACGCGTGGCCGAGGTGATCTCGGCGCACGAGCCCGACGTCGTGGCCCTGCAGGAACTCGACGTCGGCCGACTGCGCACCGGCAACGTCGATCAGGCCCATCGTCTGGCCGAACTCCTGAAGATGGGCTTCCACTTCCACCCGGCCATGACGGTGGAGGAGGAGCTCTATGGCGACGCCATCCTCACCCACCTGCCGGAAAAGCTGATCAAGTCCGGCCCGCTGCCGTTCTATCGCGCCGTGCCGGGGCTGGAGCCGCGCGGGGCGCTGTGGGTCGAGGTCATGGTGGGCGGCAAGCCGGTGCAGATCATCAACACTCACCTGGGCCTGGTGCCCCAGGAGCAGAAGCGCCAGGCCGCCGCCCTGGTCGGCGAGGCCTGGATGGCGTCCGACCGCTGGACCGCCCCGGGCGTGCTGCTAGGCGATTTCAACGCCACGCCCTATTCGGCCACCTATCGCCTGCTGAAGGCCGCCGCCCGCGACGCCCAGACCCTGGCCTCGGGCTGGGGCAAGGCCCCGACCGCGACCTTCCCCTCGAACTTCCCGTTCATGCGCATCGACCACGTCTTCCTGACCAAGGGCCTGCGCACGGTGAACGTCTTCTCGCCTTACGACGCCCTGGCGCGCGTGGCGTCGGATCACCTGCCGCTGGTGGTGGATCTGGAGATCGAGGAGGGATGAAATCCCTCTCTCTTTGAGAGAGGGGCCCGCCGCGAAGCGGTGGGAGGGTGAGAGGTTTCACCTTTGGCCGGAAAGCCTCGACCCCTTCCTCATCCCGTCATCCCGGGCGGAGCGAAGCGGAGACCCGGGACCTAGGGGCAACGGCAATGTGCCGGTGTCTGCTGGGTGTTTGAACTGACCGTCGAGCCCAGTCCCTCTGGGTCCCGGATAAGCCCTGCGGGCTTTCCGGGATGACGATGATTGGGCGCTCAATTCTGCGAGGGTGTACCCTCTCACCCTCCCACGCCTACGGCGTGGGCCCCTCCCTCTCTCCATGAGAGAGGGGTCTACAATTGCAAATGCTCCGGCGGCTCGGGCGGCGGCGCGGTCAGCCGCGCCAGGTCGTGCCGCAGCCGCTTGCGGCGGCCCCAGGGACGCCAGGCGTCGTCGGGGGCGATGGCGTCGCCCAGGCTCCAGTCGGCGACGAACTTCTTGAGGCCCGTCAGCGGGACCACGCCCACCGGCTCCAGCCGGCGCGGGCCGGTCTTGCCGTCCAGGGCCTCGATGGCGGGACCAAGGCCGCCATATTCCAGGAAGGCCTCCAGCAGCACCTCGGTCTCGACCCCCAGGAAGTGGCCGACCAGCCGGCCCAGGAAGGCGGCGATGGCCAGGCGCTCGTCCTCGTCGCGGGCCTCGAAGCCGATGTCGCATTCGGTGTCGAGCCCGATCGAACGGTTGTTGAGATTGGCCGAGCCCAGCCGCAGCACCCGGTCGTCGGCCACCGCCACCTTCGAGTGGACGATGATCGGCGCGCCCTTGGGCGTGCGGGCGCTGAAGGCGTAGAAGCGGCCGTGGACGTCGACCTCGCGCAGACGGTTGATCGCCGCGGTGCGGGCGCTGTCCATGGTGACCTGGTCGAAATAGCTCGGGCTGCGGGCCGGGCCGATGGTCACCACCTCGGGGCCGTCGGGCTCGGCCAGGCGCTCGGCCAGGGCTTCGACCACGATCGGCGAGGTCAGGTACTGGTTCTCCACATAGATCAGCCACTGGGCAGTGCGGATGGTCTGCAGGTGCAGCTGCAGGCACTCGGTGATCTCGGGGTCGTGGCGCCAGGCCGGCTGGGTGCGGGCGATAGCCACCGGCACGCGACGCAGCAGCGGCGTCAGGCCTTCGGGCCAGGGCGTGATCGCCGGACGCTGCGGCGGATCGAGGGCCTCGCCGGTGGCCTTGCGCCAGCGCTCGGCGAAAAGCTCGCCCAGCGCCTCGGCCGTGCGGCCGTCGACCAGGGCGGCGACTTCGTGGCGGGCCGGATAGTGATGGCCGGTGGGCAGGCGCCGGCGCGGATCGTTGTCGAGGTGGGCGGTGGTGTCCCAGCGATCGACGCCGATGTCGCCGCCGCTGACCAGGGCCGTGACCCCGTCGACCACCACCACCTTCTGGTGATGGCAGGCGCTGGCCGGCAGGGTGTTGTCGAGGCGGTACTTGACCTTGGAGCCGGCGAAGAAGGCTGCGCCGCGCTGCGGGCCGAACAGCTGCGAGGCGGCGATCGGGAACGGCATGTCCCAGGCCAGCACCCGCACGTCCAGCGCCGGGTTCAGCGCCGCCTGCCGGCGTAGCAACAGGCCGATGCGGTCGGCGTGCTCGGGATCGCGGCTCTTCTTCACCCGGTCGGGATCGAGCCGGGTGAGCGGATCGAACACCCAGGCCAGGATCCAGATCGAGTGCTTGGCCGACAGCAGCAGGGCCTTCAACGCGTCGAAGGCCTCGTCGTTGTCGATGAACAGCGCCAGACGGTCGGCGGTCTCGACCCGCCAGCAGGTCGAGCCGGGACAGAAGACGGATTCGGATTCTGCCATGTCGCCCCTACGCCCGTACTGTCACCCATAACGCGCGCGACAGACTAAGGCTCCGCTTGCGGGCCTGGCTTGTTTTAAATCATCCCGCCGCGCGTTGCGGCGGTCAGCCGGCGATGGCGGCGGCGTCGCGCTCGCCGGTGCGGATGCGCAGGGCCTGCTCCAGGTCCATGACGAAGACCTTGCCGTCGCCGATCTTGCCTGTGTTGGCGGTGCGCTGCAGGGCCTCGATCACCGCGTCGGCCACGTCGGTGGGCACGGCGATCTCGAGCTTGACCTTCGGCAGCAGCTTCACCTCGTACTCGGCGCCGCGATAGACCTCGGTCTTGCCCTTCTGGCGGCCGTAGCCGCGCACTTCGGTCACCGTCAGGCCCGAAGCGCCGGCTTCTGTGACCGCTTCGAGCACGGCGTCCAGGCGGCTGGGCTTGATCACGGCGACGATCATCTTCATGGCGCGGCATCCCCTTCATACGCGGCCGGTTACGGCTGTGTCGGCGACTCCAGGCTAGGCCCTGCCGCCACAGCTTCCAATAGTATTCCGGTCCTTACGGTTCCCGGCGCCTTCCGAACAGGCGCCGCGCCCGCCGGAACGGGCGGCATGACCGGCGCGAACACCCGCGCCCGGGCCCGCGTGCCGCGCGGCTTGACCGCGAAGGTCTGCTTGACCGCCTCCATCAGGATCAGCCCGGCGAAGCGCGGCCACAGGCGCGCGCCGACCTGCTCGAAGCCCTCGGCCCAGCCGGCGGTGAAGGCCATCGGCGGCGCGTAGAGGGCGCGGGTCCAGCCGGCGGGCTCCAGGTCGGCCTCGCGCAGCAGGCTTTCCAGCTGGCTGCGGCTGAACGGGCGGCCGTGCCCGAAAGGCGTGCTCTCGGCCCCCGCCCAGACCCCGTCGCGCGAGGCCACGGCGACGATCAGCCGGCCGGACGGCGCCATGACCCGCCAGATCTCGCGCAGCACGGCGGCCGGGTCGTCGGCCTCCTCCAGGGCGTGGACGGCCAGGATCCGGTCGAACATGGCGTTGGGAAAGGGCAGGGCGGTTTCTTCGACGAGCGCGGCCTGGTTGCGCTCGCCGCCGGGCCAGACTTCCACGCCTTGGGTGGCGGGCATGGCGGCCACGACGCGGCGGGCCTTGGCGCGGCATTCGTCCAGGAAGGGGGTGGCGTAGCCCAGGCCCAGCACGTCCAGCCCGTTGGCGTCGCCCCAGGCCTCGGCCACCTTGCGGCCGAGCATCTCCCGCGCCACCCGGCCGAGCGGGGCGGCGTAGAAGGCCCTGAGGTCGAGCACGTCGCGGCGCATTGAATCTCCGTGGCCCAGGCGTCACTTATTTAGGCGGGCGAATCCTTCACGTCACGCCCGCCGACCCCCGTCCGTGACCGAGGCCGTCCGCATGCCGCTCGAAATCCACCAGTTTCCCTGCCTGTCCGACAATTACGGCTTTCTCGTGCGCGATGTCGCGACCGGCAAGACCGCCTGCATCGACACGCCGGACGCCGACGCCATCCTCGCGCAGCTGGAAAAGCTGGGCTGGGGCCTCGACATGATCCTCAACACCCACTGGCACCCCGACCACGCCGGCGGCAACGAGAAGGTTCATGCGGCCACCGGCGCGACCATCATCGGACCGCAGGAAGTGACCAGAATAGCGCCGCTGCACCATGAGGCGCGACCCGGCGAGGTCGTGGTGCTGGGCGAGACGGAGTTCACCGTGATCGACAGCGGCGGCCACACCCTGGGTCACGTGGCCTATCACGACGCGGCCGACCGTATCGCCTTCGTCGGCGACACCCTGTTCGCCCTGGGCTGCGGGCGGATGTTCGAGGGCGATCCCGAGCAGATGTGGGCCTCGCTGTCGCGCCTGGCGGCCCTGCCCGACGACACCACCGTCTACTGCGCCCACGAATACACCGCCTCCAACGCCCGCTTCGCCCTGTCGGTCGACACAGATCCGGCCCTGAAGGCGCGGGCGGACGCGGTGTTCGCCGCCCGCGAGCGCGGCGAGGCCACCGTGCCCACCAGCATCGGCCTGGAGAAGGCCACCAATCCGTTCCTGCGCGCGCCGCTGCTGCGGCCCGGCCTGGCGCCGGCCCAGGCCTTCGCCGAGATCCGCGCGGCCAAGGACAGTTTCAAGGGATGAGTTCGATGACGATTGCCGGCATCTCTGGCGACCTGGGCGCCAATGAGATCGTGCGCCTGCTGGGAATGGCGCCGCACCCCGAGGGCGGCTGGTACGTGCGGGTGTTCGAGGACACCCCCAACGCCGAGGGCCGCCCGGCCTCGACGGCGATCTACTATCTGCTGGAGGCCGAGCAGATGTCGGCCTGGCACCGCATCGACGCGGTCGAGGTCTGGCACTGGTACGCCGGCGCCCCGATCTCGCTGACCCTGTCGCCGCCCGACGGCGTCGGCATGACGCCGCACACGCTGGGTCCGGACCTGCGGGCCGGCTGCCGGCCGCAGGTGGTGGTGCCGGTCGGCTGGTGGCAGACGGCGGTGTCGCTGGGGGCGTGGACCCTGGTGGGTTGCACCGTGGCGCCGGGGTTCCGGTTCGAAGGGTTCGAACTGGCGCCGGACGGGTGGCGGCCGAGGGCTTAGGTCGGGACGCCCGCCTTTGAGGAACCTCCCCCTGTGGGGGAGGTGATCGCGAAGCGATCGGTGGGGGGAGTGACTGCCTAGTCGGCCAACGCCTCGGAAGCTGAAAACGTCCCCCCACCGGCCTTCGGCCGCCTCCCCCAGAGGGGGAGGTCCCTTGAGTGTCGCATAAGCTAGCTGCGCGCCTTCCACTCGTCCTTCGTCTGCCCCCAAACCTCGTTGGGCACCTCCGAATACGGCGCCGGCAGCGGCTTTGGCCCCCGGTTCCTCGACCCCAACCGCGTCGCCACCTGCTGCGAGGCGACGTTGTCCGGGTGGATGCAGTGGATCACCTCGTCCCAGCCCAGGTGATCGAAGGCCCAGTCGATGGTCGCGCTCGCGGCTTCCACCGCATAGCCCTTGCCCCAGGCGCGACGGATCAGGCTCCAGCCGACCTCGGTCCCCGGCCAACCCTCCGGCCGCCAGGGGCCGATGCGGCCGACCCACTCGCCGGTCGTCTTCTCGATCAGCGAGAACATGCCAAAGCCGTTCATCGCCCACGAGCCGGCCATGCTGGCCATGCCGCGCCAGGCGGTGTCGCGGTTCTGGTAGCCGCCGATATATTGGGCGGCCTGCGCGTCGCCCATCAGTTCGGCCCAGCCGTCGAGGTCCTGGGCGCCGGTGGGGCGCAGGATCAGGCGGGCGGTCTCCAGCGTGGGACCTGGCGCTATCGCCATCGGACTTCCTCCCTCTTTTTCTTCGTTCAGATCACGCAGGCTTCGAGGCCGTTGCGGCGCACCGCGCCCGAGGCCGCGCCGATCTTGCGCGACCGCTTCTGAACGTAGCGGCCCGGCTTGACGACCTTCCACTTCAGGGGGCTGGGCAGGATCGCCGCCAGTCGCGCCGACTGGGCCGGGGTCAACCTGGCGGCGCTGGTCTTGAAGTAGCGCTGGGCGGCGGCCTCGGCGCCGTAGATGCCGGGGCCGAACTCGATGGAGTTCAGATAGACCTCCATGATCCGCTCCTTGCCCCAGCCCAGCTCGATCAGCACCGTGAACCAGGCCTCCAGGCCCTTGCGCAGGTAGGAGCGGTCCGGCCACAGGAAGACGTTCTTGGCGGTCTGCTGGCTGATGGTCGAGCCGCCGCGGATCTTGCCGCCCTTCTCGTTGCTGGCGTAGGCCTTCTGCAGGGCTTCGACGTCGAAGCCGTGGTGGTCGCAGAAGCGCTGGTCCTCGGCGGCGATCAGGGCGCGCGGCAGGCTGGGCGAGACCTTCGACAGCGGCCGCCAGCGGTGGTCCCAGCCCTTGCCCTCGACGGCGCGGATGACCATCAGCGGCGTCGCCGGCACGGGGACGAAGCGATAGACCAGCACCGCCAGGATCGGGCCGACGAACAGCACGATGAACAGCGCCAGGAAGATGTTGCGCAGCAGAACCTTCAAACTCGACGCCCCTTGCCTTGACCTTGCGGCCGGATGCTAGCCAACGATCGAGACGCTCGATAGGGCGCGTTGGTTAGGGAGGCCTTGATGCCTGATGGCATGAGCGTGTCGGAAGCGGTCGCCGCGCGGTTTTCTGCGCGAGCCTTCAAGGCCGATCCGGTCTCCGGCGAGACGGTGCGGGCCATCCTCGAGGCCGCCGCCCGCGCGCCCTCGGGCGGAAACCTCCAGCCCTGGAAGGTCCACGCCATCGCCGGCGACGCGCTGGCCGACTTCAAGGCCCAGGTCGCCGCCCGTCTGGGCTCGCCCGACGAGGCGCAATACGCCGTCTATCCGGCCAATCTCTGGGAGCCCTTCCGGAGTCGCCGCTTCCAGGTGGGCGAGGACCTTTACGGCGCGCTGGAAATCCCTCGCGAGGACAAGCTGGGCCGCCTGAAGCAGTTCGCCCGCAACGCCGAGTTCTTCGGCGCGCCGGTGGGGCTGTTCTTCTCGATCGATCGCCAGTTGGGGCCGCCGCAGTGGTCGGACCTGGGCATGTACATGCAGACGGTGATGCTGCTGGCGACCGAAGCGGGCCTGGCCACCTGCGCCCAGGAGTTCTGGTCGGCCTACGGCAAGCTGTCCGCCGAGTTCCTGGGCCTGCCGGACGACCACATGGTGTTCTCGGGCATGGCGCTGGGCGTGGCCGACGAGGACGCGGCCGTGAACCAGTGGCGCTCGCGGCGGGATGCGTTCGAGGTCTGGGGGGAACTGCGGGGGTTCTAGGCAAGGAACCTCCCCCTGTGGGGGAGGCGATCGCGTAGCGATCGGTGGGGGGCGTGTCTGCGAAGCCGGCCACCTCTCCGGCGGCTGAAAACGACCCCCCTCCGGCCCTTCGGGCCACCTCCCCCAGAGGGGGAGGATCTTTGGCGCCAAACGAAAAAGCCCCGGCCGTTTCCGGTCGGGGCTCTTCGTCAGACGTCTAAGCCGAGGCTCAGGCCGGTTGCTGGACGCCGGCTTCGGTCAGCCATTCCAGGATCTTGGCCTTGGGCATGGCGCCGACCTTCATCGAGGTCATCTGGCCGCCGCGGAAGAGCATCATGGTCGGGATGCCGCGCACGCCG
Organism: Caulobacter sp. GW821-FHT10A10; assembly: GCF_059415745.1. Lineage (NCBI taxonomy): Bacteria > Pseudomonadati > Pseudomonadota > Alphaproteobacteria > Caulobacterales > Caulobacteraceae > Caulobacter > Caulobacter sp. GW821-FHT10A10. The sequence continues at coordinate 561,779 of NZ_JBWKNV010000002.1, forward strand.
TAGCGCGACGGGGTGGTCGGGCTGTCCTCGATGTTGATCTTGGCGACGACCACGTGGTCGGCGAGCTCTTCGGAGATCTGCTCCAGGGCCGGGGCGATCTGCTTGCACGGGCCGCACCACTCGGCCCAGAAGTCGACGAGCACGGGGCCCTCGGCTTGCAGGACGTCTTGTTCGAAGGTGGCGTCGGTCACCGTCACGGTGCTCATGGGTCAGGCTCCTGGCTGGCGTCGCGGGTCGGGGGCGGCCGCGACGCGGAATTGAGAACAGTGGCGGTTCCAGCCGCCTCTTGTCCGAAGATGTAGGCGTGGGAAAGCCGCCCGGCAATAACTCAGAAGAGGCGCGAAAGCGCCGCCGCCCGCACGTTTTCTGGAACGGCCATCAGTTTGGGACCATCCGTCCACACGATGGCGGCGTCGATCTCGCGGCCGGGGAAGATCTCGGCCAGCACCGCCGCATAGACCGCCATCTGGGCGAGATAGGCCGGGTCGGCGTCCTCGATGCGGTCGGGCGAGGGGCGGTTGGTCTTGTAATCGACGACCAGCACGCGGTCGGGCGAGACCACCAGCCGGTCGACCCGGCCCGAGATCGCCATGCCCTGCGGCAGCCTGGAAGCGGCTCCGGCCAGGGCGGCCTCGGCGCGCGAGCCGGGGCCGAAGACGGCGGCGAAGCGGTCGTCCTCCAGCACCCCGAAGGCGGCGGCGGTCATCTCGGCCCGCTGGGGATCGGTCAGGTCGCGCTCGGCCGCCAGCAGCCGCGCGGCGGCCGCTCGGCGCTCGGCCGGCGCGATGTCGGGCAGAAGCTGCAGCAGCCGGTGGATCACCTCGCCCCGGCGATAGCGGCCCAGGCCCTCGATCCTGGCCAGGGGCGAGGGCGCCGAGCCGACCGCTTCTTCCTCGGCCTCCAGCGCCGAGGGCGCGGCCCAGCGGGCGCCGGCCGATACCGGATCGGCCGCCTTGCGGGCCCAGGCGGGCAGGGCGTGGGGTTTGGCTTCCTCGGCCTGCGCCGCCGGCGGGGCGGGCAGGGGATCGGGGCCGTAGCGCAGCACTCCGGTCTCTTCGTCGACCGTCCGGGTGTCGCCCTCGATCAGCGGATGGGCGAAGGCGGCGCGGGCGGCGGCGTACCAGCCGCCGACGTTCTCGTCCTTGGTGCGGGCGTCGATGCGCCCGCACAGCACGAGGCGATCGCGCGCCCGGGTCAGGCCCACATAGAGCAGGCGATAGGCCTCCTGCTGGGCCTTGTCCTCGCGCAGTTTCCGGGCGCTCGCCGAGGCCTCGCAGTCGTACTTGCCCGAGGCGCACCAGACATAGCCCTTGTCGGCGGTGGCGAGCAGCGGCGAGCCGCGCGCCCCGCCCTTCATCGTCGTCTCGGGCAGGAAGACGATCGGCGCCTCCAGCCCCTTGGCGCCGTGGGCGGTCATCACCCGCACCTGCCGGCGCACGCCCTCCATCTCGCGCTTGACCACGATGTCGAGCGCCGCGAACTCGGCGACCAGGGTCTCCAGGTCCCGCACGCCCCGGGCCTCGGCGTTGGTGATCTGGGCCAGGAACTCGTCCAGGGCGTCGGCCGCCTCTTCGCCCAGGCGGGTCAGGGCGCGGGCGCGGTTGCTGGTCCCGTTGCTGTCCAGCTTGCCCAGGAACAGGGCGTAGAACTCGTAGGGCTGGCGGCGACGGCGGGCGGTCAGGGCCCAGTCCAGCAGGGCGTGGGCCTCGCGCCACAGCGGCCGCTCGTCGGCCCGGGCGGCCAGCACGGTCCACAGCGTCCCGCGCCGTCCCTTGGCCAGGGCGTAGAGATCATCGTCCGCCAGGCCGCAGAACGGGCTCTTCAGCAGCGCCGCCAGGGTCAGGTCGTCGTCCGGGAACAGGCAGAAGCGGCCCAGCGCCAGCAGGTCGTCGAAGACGATGTGGGCCGACAGCGACAGCCGGTCGGCGCCGGCCACCGGCACGCCTCTACGCTTGAGGGCGCGCAGCACCTCCTCGAACAGCGCCTTGCGCCGCCGCACCAGCACCAGCACGTCGCCGTAGTGCGCCGGTCGCCAAGTCCGGCTGTCCTTGTCGAACACCGCATCGCCCCGCTCGACCAGGGCCTTGATCTCGGCGGCGATCTTCTCGGCCAGGCGGCGGTTGGCGCCCTGCTCGGTCTCGACGTCCAGCGGCGCATCCCAGGCCTCGCGCTCGGCGGCGACCGGCTCGCGCTCCAGCGGCCACAGGTCCACGCACCCCGGATGGTCGCGGCGGAAGGCCTCGTGGCCCGGGATGTCCTCGCCGGTCGGGGCCAGACCCAGTCGCGCGTCCGGCGCTTCGAACAGGGCGTCGACGAAGCTCAGCACCTGCTGGGTCGAGCGGTAGGACATCGACAGCGGCACGGCCTTGCCCGTCCGGCCGACGGCCTCGATGCGGGCGATGTAGCCCTGCGTCTCGATCAGCAGGCGCTCTGGCTGGGCGCCCTGGAACGAATAGATCGACTGCTTCTCGTCGCCGACGATGAACAGGGTGCGGCCGTCGGCGGCCTTGCCGTCGCGGCCCGGCGCCCCGGCCCCGGCGAAGAAGTCCTCGGTCAGGGCCGACAGGATCTCCCACTGCTCGGGGGCGGTGTCCTGGGCCTCGTCGAGCAGGATGTGACTGACGCCGCCGTCCAGCTTGTAGAGCACCCAGGCCGCATCGACCCGCTTGGTCAGCAGGTCGCGGGTCTTCTCGATCAGGTCGGAGAAGTCGAGGGCGCCATGGGCCTGCTTCTCCTCGATGAACTTGGCGAGATACAGCGCCGCCAGACGCAGGGCCGCGACGCTGTCCTCGGCCACCTTGGCGGCGCGGAGGTATTCGCGGGCTTCTTCCAGCCGCTCCTGCTCGGCCAGCAGGCGTTCGCGCAGATCCTCGCGGCTCTTCAAGCCCGAGGTCTTGGCCGGCCAGGTCGCGGGCGTTCCGACGCCCTTCTCGGTGAAGAGGGCGGCCAGGGCGTCTTCCAGCGTCGCGCCGGGATTGAGGGCGACGGTCCGCATCTGCTCGCCGCACTTGATGTCGGTCTTGCCGCCGCCGGCCAGCACGTCGGCGACCGAGCGCCACAGCACCCGGTCGAGATCGGCCATGGCCTCGGCGGCGACCTCGTCGGCGGTGGTCGGTTCGGGGAAGCCGCAGACCGTCCAGAGGTCTGCGATCACGCCCTCCAGCCCGCCGCAGCGATCGAGATAGGCGGCGATGCCCGAGCGCTGGTGCTCGAAGGTCGCGAACATCGCCTCGAACGAGGCGAAATCCAGCGCCACCGAGAAGCGCGCATAGGCGTCGGCGAACACGTCGCCCGAGTGGGTGACGTGGTCGGCCAGCTTGTGCAGGGCGGCCTGGGCCACGGCCGACGAGGCGCCGTCGTCCATCACCTGGAAGCCGGGCGAGACCCCGGCCTCGATCGGGAAGCGCCGCAGCAGCTTTTCGCAGAAGGCGTGGATGGTCTGGATCTTCAGGCCGCCGGGCGTCTCCAGCGCCTTGGCGAACAGGCTGCGGGCCTTGGACAGGGCGGCCGCATCGAACTCGTTGGCCGGGCGGTCCACGAGGTCGGCGATCTCGGCGCGCAGGGCGTCGTCGGGCGTGATGCACCACTTGCCCAGCCGGTCGAACAGCCGGTGCTGCATCTCGGCGGCGGCGGCCTTGGTGTAGGTCACGCACAGGATCGCCGCCGGCTCGGCGCCGCCCAGCAGCAGGCGCGCGACCCGGTCGATCAGGGTCTTGGTCTTGCCCGAGCCGGCGTTGGCCGTGACGAAGGCGGAGATCGCCGGGTCGGCGGCGATGCGCTGGGGGTCGAGGACGGTCACGAGGAACCTCCCCCTCTGGGGGAGGCGATCGCGAAGCGATCGGTGGGGGGAGTCTTTGCGACACGGGCCAACACGGCGGCGGCTGAAAACGCCCCCCCACCGGCCTTCGGCCGCCTCCCCCAGAGGGGGAGGTTCCTTGAGCAGGCAGCCGCCCTCATTCCCCGTCCCCCTCATCGCCGCTGGTGGACCACTCGAACACCCGCGCCAGGTGGCCGTAGTCCCCCGCATGGTCGTGCACGAACTGCGGGGCGGTGCGGGAGAGATACGGCCGGGTCGGCTCGTCGTACCTGCGGATCAGCTCGACTAGACCGTCGAAAGCCTTGCGGGCGGCGTCTTCGCTCTCGCCGCCGGCCTTGGCGCGGGTCTGCTCCTCGCCGGCCGGGCGGCGGCCGGTGACGCGGACATAGGTCAGGTCCCCGGGCGCGCGCGGGCCGAGTTCGGGGAAGCCGCCGTTCTGTAGGATGGCGGCCGTCAGGGTCAGCTGCGGCGAGAAGCCGGTGTCGACCTGCTTCTGGCTGGGGGCGGCGCCGGTCTTGTAGTCGAGAATGTGGGCGGAAAGCCCGTCGCGGGTCGGCTCCAGGCGGTCGGTCTTGGCCGTCAGGGTGAAGGGACGGCCGTCGACCTGGAAGGTGATCTCGCCGGCGGCCTCGACCACGATCTTTTCCGCCCCCGCGCGGCGGCGGGCCTCCAGGTCCATGACCCACAGGGCCGCCTCGCGGGCCAGGGCGCGTTCGCGGGCCAGGGCCGAGGGCGGCATGCCGGCGGCGACCAGCTCGGCGATGTAGAGGCCCTCGAAGATCTCCGCGCCGTTGGCCGGCAGCGCCTGCGGGTAGGTCTCGGCGAACACCTCGAAGGCCGCGTGGATGGCCGTGCCGCGCGCCCGGGCCTCCACCGGCTCGTCGGGACGGTCGAGGGGATAGAGCTTGAGGATGTCGCGCGCCCAGACGGCGTAGGGATCGCGCGTCAGGGCCTCGACGCGGGTGACGGCCATCTTGCGCGGACGGTCGGCGACCGGCGGGCAGGGGGCAGGGCGCCTTACCGGGGCGTAGGGGCCGGGGGCGTCCAGGGCGCGGGCCCAGTCCAGCACGTCGGGGCGCTCGGTCAGGGTCAGGTTGGCGCCGCGCGCCAGGGTCTTCATCCGCCACAGCCAGCGGCTTTCGACGGCCGGCGCGCCGCCCCGGCGCTGGCTGTGCACCAGGATGACGTCGGGGGCGCTGGCGGCCTGGGCGAAGTCGTGGGCGGTGAGGCCGATCTTGCGCTCGGGCGGCGGCAGGCCGAGCTTCTCGCGCATCGGCCGCGACAGAAACGGGTCGATCGGCGCGGCCTGCGGCCAGACGCCTTCTTCCAGTCCGGCCAGGATCAGCCGGTCGGCGCGCACGAGGCGGGCCTCGATGGCGCCCAGCATGCGCAGCTGAGGATGGGTGGCGCCGCCGACCCGCAGGGTCTCCTCGTCGACCAGCCGGCCCAGCAGGTCGAGGAAGCCCAGGGGATTGGTCGGCGGCAGGGCCTGGCCGTCGTCGATCAGGGCCGAGATCAGCGCCGCCAGGGCTTCGCCGCCGGAGCCGGCCCAAAGGGCCTGGGGCTCGGCCAGGCTCTCCAGCGCCTTGGCCAGCGCTTCTGCCGCTAGGTGCGGCGGGGCGACGGGGCCGGCGGCGTAAGGCTCGGCGGCGATCTCGACGGCGGCGTGGATGCGGCGGGCCAGCTCCACGGCCTCGGGATAGGCGGCGATGCGGCGTTCGAGGGCGGCCGCGTCGGTTGGAGCCGAGCCGCGCAGGCCTCGCAGTTCCAGCGTTCGGGCGGCCTCCTCGGCCTTCAGCAGCGGGTGCTTGGCCACGGCCAGCAGGCCGACGGGATCCAGCGGCGCCAGGACGAGCCCCGCCAGCTTGCGGGCCAGGACGGCGGGGGGCGAGGCGGCCAGGGGCGCGCCGGCCGAGCTGTCGGGCACGACGCCCCAGCGGGCGAGATACAGCCCCGCCCGACGGGCCAGCTGCTGGTCGGGGGTCACGAGCGCGGCGGTCTTGCCCGGCGTCTCCAGCGCCTCGCGGAGCAGCAGGGCGCAGGCCAGGGCCGCCTCTTCCTCGCCGGACGCATTGACCAAAGAGAGGCCCGACAGGCCCTCGGCGATGGGGTCGAGCGTGGCGGACTCCGCCCGCAGCTTGGCGATCTGGGCCAGCCAGTCGGCGGTGGCCTCGGCCGGGCGCAGGGCCTCGTTGACCAGGCGGCGACGCCAGCGGCCGCGGCTGTCGGCCTCGGCGCGCCAGCGACGGACGGCGCCGCGATCGACCTCGGCGCGATGGAGCAGACGGCGCATGGCGCCCTGCGGGTGCTGTTCCTCGACGCGCGCCCAGGCGTCGTCAGCAAGATCTTCGTCCAGGCCAGGAAGGACGACGCAGCCCTGCGGCGCCTTGGAAATGGCGATCAGCAGGTTCGCCGTCGCCGGGGCGGTGCCCGTAGAGCCAGCGGCCACCAGGACGCCGGGCGGCGGATTGTCGGTCCATTGTTTGGTCAGGGCGTTCAGGAGTTCGACCCGCCGGGCGGCGACGTCCATCATCTGAAGGTCCGCCAATCGCGCGGTCCAGCCCTCGACCATGGCCCGGATGAACCGCGCCGAGACCTGCCAGTGGGCGGCCAGATCGCCGTCGGCCAGGCCGTCGAGGCGCTCGATGATCGGGACCTCCTCGATCTGGCAGCTGTCGAGCAGGTCCGACACGGCCTTGGCCATCTCCAGGGCCTGGCCGGCGCTGGGCGGGCTGTCGAGCAGGGAAGCGTTGTCGTGCACCAGCCGCGCCAGCTCGAACCGGCGGCGACGACTGGAGACGGCCGGGGGCAGGTCCAGCGCCAGATCGCCTGGCTCGAACGGCGGCTCGCCCTCGTCGAGGTCGCCCAGGGGGCGGATCTGCGGCAGAAGCACGGCCCGTCCGCCGCCGGCCGCCACGAAGGCGTCGGCCAGGGCGCGGGCGCCGCGGCGGGTCGGGGTCAGCAGGGTGGCGTGCGACAGGGCGTCGGGACCCAGGTGGGCCAGCCGCTCGAGGAGGCCGGCGGCCACGTCGTCGACGAACGGCCGGTGGGCCGGGATCGAGAACCAGCCGGAACCGGCCGGGCCGCTCATCCCGTTTGCGCCTGCGCCAGTTTGGCCTCGGCCTCGTCGCGGGCGCCGGGATCGCCGACGTGCATCCAGAAGCCGTCCATCACCACGCCGTGCACGCGGCCCTGGGGCGCGAGCTTGCGCCAGATCGTCGCCAGCGAGAACGCGCCCTCGGGGCCGTCATCGACCAGGTCCGGCTTGCAGATGTGCACGCCCATATAGGCGAAAGGCGCGCTGGGGGCCTCGCCCCGGAAGGTCAGCACCCCGTCGTCGGCCAGGAAGAAGTCGCCGGCCCCGTCGAAGCCGAGCGTGCGGTCCAGCCGCGCCAGCAGCAGGCAGACGTCCATCCTTTCCGGATCCCAGGCCTTGGCGAGGCTGTCGATCGCGGCCGCGCCATCTTCGGTCCAGACGGAGTCGATATTGGCGACGAACACCGGCTCTTCGCCCAGCAGCGGCCGGGCCTTGCGCAGACCGCCGGCGGTTTCCAGCAGCTCGCCGCGCTCGTCGGAAATGACGATCGTGGGGGCGCCGGTGCGGGCCTTCAGATGACCCTCCAGCCGGTCGGCGAAGGCGTGGACGTTGACCACGGCGGTCTCGACCCCGGCCTCGGCCAGGCGGTCGAGCATGTGATCCACCAGGGTGCGGCCGGCGACTTCCACCAGCGCCTTGGGCCGGTCGTTGGTCAGCGGGCGCATGCGGGTGCCGAGGCCGGCGGCCAGCACCATCGCTTTTTTCGGAGAGGCGCTCACGAGCGGGCCTCCGCCGGGACGTGGGCGTCGAACCAGGCCTTCAGCCCCGCCAGCGCCGGATCGGTCAGACAGCTGTCGAGATAGCGCCACAGGCGGGGCATGAAGCTTTCGTACTTCGGCTTGCCGTCGCGGGTGACCAGGCGGGCGAAGATGCCGAGGATGCGGGCGATGTTGAGCGCCCCCAGCGCGTGATAGTCGGCCAGGAACTGCGTGCGATCGAGGTCAGGGCGGGCTGCCAGGTAGCGGTCGAGGCCGCGAGCCTCGATCTCCGGAGAGACATCCCGGCGGGCGTCGTGCAGCAGCATCGAGAAGTCCCAGGCCGGGTGGCCGACCACGGCGTCCTGGAAATCGATCAGGCCGACGCGCGCGGGACCCACGCGATCGGGCAGCCACAGCAGGTTTTCGGCGTGATAGTCGCGATGGCAGAAGACGCTGGCTCCGGCCTCGGCCCGGGCGCGGATCGGGCTCCAGAGCGCCTGCCATTCTTCCAGGGCGGCGGCGTCGAAGGTCACGGGCTTCAGCTTGGGCAGCCACTCGACGAACAGGTCCTGAGCCATCTGCAAAGCGAGGTCGTCATAGGTCAGCAGCGGCCAGGTCGAGCCGCCGGCTTCCAGCACCGCCGGGGGCTTGGCGGCGTGCAGCGCCACCAGCGCGTCGACGGCGGCGTCGTACATCAAGGGCTCGTCGCCGCCTGCCGCGATCACGCTGGCATAGAGGTCGTCGCCCAGGTCTTCCAGCACAGCCAGGCCCAGGGCCGGTTCGGCGGCCAGCACCTCGGGAGCCGAAAGCCCCTGTGCGCGCAGCCAGCCGGCCACGGCCACGAAGGCGTCCACCCGGCCGGCGGCCAGGCGATAGGCGGCGTTGAAGCCCAGCGCGCGGCGCTCGTCCGGCGTCGCGTTCGGCGGGCAGGGGGCGGTCTCCAGGGCCGGCGGCTGGTCCATGAAGATGAAGGTCTGCTCGCCGCGATGCAGGCGCTCGTAGGAGCGGGTCGAGGCGTCGCCGCCCAGCGGCTGGCGGCGCACGTCGCCATAGCCTTGGCGGGCCAGGAAGTCGGCCTTCAGGGTTTCGCGGTCAGAGCTCAAGCTTGCGTTCCTTGAAGGCGCCGTACGGGGTGATGCGGACGCGGCGGGCCTCGCCCGTCGGCTCATCCAGAACCGGCGAAATCTCTACATCGAGTCGGTCGGGCGGCAGACGACCCTCCAGGCGCTGGGGCCATTCGATCAGGGCCGCGCCGTCCTCCAGGGCTTCGGCCAGGCCGATCTCGTAGGCCTCGTCCGGATCCTCCAGGCGATAGAGGTCGAAATGGGCCAGCGGGAAGCCTTCCGCCTCGTAGAACTGCACCAGGGTGAAGGTCGGGCTGGGCACCTCTTCCTCGGGCGAGGTCAGGGCGCGCACCAGGGCGCGGGCCAGGGTCGACTTGCCGGCGCCGAGCGGACCGTAGAGGCACAGGGCCGCGCCCGGAAACAGCACGGCGGCCAGCCGCTCGCCGAGGCCCTTGGTGGCGGCCTCGTCGGGCAGGTCGATTTCTAGGGGGGCGGCGGTCGCGGGCGCCTGTGACATGGACATCGCGCCAATCTAGAGTCCCCGACGCGGGCCTCAAGCGGCTTTCAGGAATTTTGCCGTCGCCGCGACGCGCGCGGCGTCCTATCACCAGCTCAAGCAATCCCCAGAGGATCGGTAGAGATGAAGAAGTTCAAGCTGTGGGCCGGCCTGGTGGTCGTCGTGGCGGTGGTCGGCGCCGGCCTCTGGGCGTGGTGGAACTTCGACCTGCGCTGGCGGCCCAAGACGATCACCAAGAACCAGGCCGAGATCGCCAAGATCCTCGAAGGCTCCGGCTGGGTGTCGCCGGGCCTGAAGGGCGGCAAGCTCTACATGGTCAGCTTCCGCACCTGCCCCGACTGCATCCGCTTCAAGAAGGAAGAGTATCCCAAGCTGCACAAGGCGGGGATCGACACCCGCTTGATCGAGATCGCCCGCGCCGACCGCAACGGCGTGCCGAAATCGACGCCGGTGGAGCGCGCGACGGTGGCCGAGCTGTGGATCAACCGCTCTTGGGAGCTGGCCGAAAAGTGGGACGCCACCCCGGTCGAGGCCTGGAAGGCCCCGGGCGTGAAACCCGCCGACGGCGACATCGCCCGCACCGCCGTCATCGAGGCCGGCCGCAAGTCGGTCGAAGACCTGCGGCCGCTGCTCAAGGCCAACGGCGTGAACTTCGCCTATCCGCTGCTGGTGTGGTGGACGCCGGACGGCCAGATGAAGGCCTGCGCCTGCGAGAAGCGCGAGACCTATCGGTTCGTGCGGAAGGATCTGGGGGTCTGATCCTCGCGCACTATTAGACCGTCATCCCGGCCGGAGCGCGTAGCGCGGAGAGCCGGGACCCAGGGGCCGCCGCAATGCGCCGGCTCCTGGAAGGGCGGATGATCCATTCGCCGCGCCCAGTCCCCTGGGTCCCGGATAAGCGCTGCGCGCTTTCCGGGATGACGAGGAGGTTAAGGGCGAGGATCAAAAGATCTCGAACAGACCCGCCGCGCCCATGCCGCCGCCGATGCACATGGTCACCACGCCGAGCTTGGCCTTGCGGCGCTTGCCTTCCAGCAGCAGGTGGCCGGCGCAGCGGGCGCCGGTCATGCCGAACGGGTGGCCGATGGCGATGGAGCCACCGTTGACGTTGTACTTCTCCGGATCGATGCCTAGGCGGTCTCGGCTGTAGAGGCACTGACTGGCGAAGGCCTCGTTCAGTTCCCACAGGTCGATGTCGTCGACCTTCAGGCCGTGGCGTTCCAGCAGGCGCGGCACGGCGAAGACCGGGCCGATGCCCATCTCGTCGGGCTCGCAGCCCGCGATGGCGAAGCCCTTGAACAGGCCCAGCGGCTCCAGATTGCGGCGGGCGGCCTCCTTGGCCTCCATCACCACCACGGCGGCGGCGCCGTCCGACAGCTGGCTGGCGTTGCCGGCGGTGACGAAGTTGCCGGGACCCTTCACCGGCTCCAGCTTAGCCAGGCCTTCCAGCGTGGTCTCCGGACGATTGCACTCGTCCTTGCTGACCACGTAGTCGACCAGGCTCTCTTCCTTGGTCTCCTTGTTGACCACCTTCATCTTGGTGGCCATCGGCACGATCTCGTCGTCGAACAGGCCGGCGGCCTGCGCTGCCGCAATCCGCTGTTGGCTACGAAGAGCGTATTCGTCCTGGTATTCGCGGCCGACGTTGTAGCGCTTGGCCACGATGTCGGCGGTGTCGATCATCGCCATCCACAGCGCGGGCTTCTCGCGCATCAGCTTTTCTTCGGTGATGTGGAAGCGGTTCATGTGGCCGCCGGCGTTGACCAGCGAGATCGACTCCACGCCGCCGCCGATGGCCACGGGGGCGCCGTCGTTGCGGACGTAGTTGGCGGCGGTCGCGATCGCCTGCAGGCCCGACGAGCAGAAGCGGTTGACGGTCTGGCCCGAGGTGGTGACCGGCAGGCCGGCCCAGATGGCGGCGTTGCGGGCCACGTTCATGCCGGTGGCGCCTTCGGGACCGCCGCAGCCCAGGACGACGTCTTCCACTTCCGCGCCTTCCAGGCCGGCGCGCGACACGGCGTGCTGGATGGCGTGGCCGGCCATGGCCGCGCCATGGGTGTTGTTGAAGCCGCCGCGGACGGACTTCGCCAGACCGGTCCGAGCGTAAGAGACGATGACCGCTTCGCGCATGGCGCTTCTTCCCTGTTTAAACGTTAGTTTGAATTGCCGTCACCGTAGGACGGAAATTCCGGTTGGGAAAGATCACGCGTGCGTAAGGTGCGGCGCCCCGCCGCGGCGGGCTCTTAACCCGACCTTGAGAAAGGAGGGTCTTAGTTTCCTTCCATGATCCTGCTGGCCGCCTTCGCGTTCCTGGGAGCCCTGCTCGGGCTCTTCTGGCGCCCCCGCTTCGTGGGGGTGGTGATCGCGGTCGTGCTGGCCGGCGTCGTGCAGGGCGTGGCGGCCTGGTCGCTGCAGATCCTGTCGCACCAGGTCAATCGCGAGCACCTGCTGCTCGAGATGCACGCGGTGTTCGGCGAGACCCTGATCGACTTCGCCGGCCCCGTGGCCGCCGCCGCCGTCGGGGCGGTGTTCGCCGCTCTGCTGGGCGCCCTGACCGACGCCCGCCGTCCGCCGGTGCTGGTCACCGCCGACGGCCTGCGCCGCAAGGCCGGCAAGGACGGCCGCTACGCCCGCATGGAGGGCATGGTCGAGCAGCGCGCGATCCACGCCCAGGCCGAAAGCCGGATCGACTCGATCCTGGGGCTGTGAAGTTTCGGGGTCTACGGCCTCGGAATCCTGATCGCTGACCTCTCCAAATCTCCCGTCATTCCCGCCCTTGTGGCGGGAAGCCCTCTTTCAGCCGCAAGGGCGGATGAGGCGGCGTGCTCGGCACGCCGCCTGCGCCTCACGTGTCAGCGGAACCATGGGTTCCCGCCACAAGGGCGGGAATGACGGGAGGGGGGAGGTGGCGCTGGCCTCGCGGCCGAAAACCTCCGTTTCGATAAAATATGCGCACGCGAACAAAAACGCGCTTGCGCTATTTCTGAACGCTGATATCTAAGCAGTGCTTAGTTCGGTTGCGCGGCGCCGGTGGGGATACCGACGCCAGTCTTTCGCCAGAGAAGTCTGGGCAAGAGACGTGTCCCTCGCATCCCGACGGCCAGTACAGCTTACGCGCCGATCATCGATCTTTCCATCATCCCCGAAGCTGGAGGGCTTTTCCCATGAAGCTCCGCGCCCTGGCGGCTGTCGCCGCCCTGTCCGTTTGCGCGCTCGCCGCCGCCCCCGCCCTGGCCGACGGCCGCCTGGCGGTCACTCTCGAAAAACCCGTCTCCGCCAAGACCAAGATCGTCGCCGGCGGCGCGGTCTTCGTCTGCGAAGACGCCGCCTGCGTCGCCGCCTCGGCGCCGTCGCGGGCTCTCAGCGTCGCCTCGTGCAAGGCGCTGGTGAAAGAAGCCGGCCGCGTCTCGGCCTTCGGCGGCGACGCCAAGGCCCTGGCCGCCGACGAACTGGAGCGCTGCAACGCTTCGGCCAAGGCCGCCTGAGGCCTCTCCAACACCGGAGGCCTAATCTCCTCCGGCTGTTTTCCTCGATCATCGCCTGACAGGGCGGCGGGCTTGTTCCGCCGCCTTTTTCTTTCGTCCGTCCGGGAGTTAAGTGTCGCTCATGACCCAGTCGATCGCCGCCCTGCTGGAAGAGGCCCTGAAGAACGCCGCCGGTTCCGACGCCGCGCCGGTGTCGCTGACCGTCGATTACGGCCAGGGAGAAGGCGGCGACCTGGCCCTGCGCGGCTGGATCGAACGGGCCACTCGCAGTCTGGTGTTCGCTCAAGCCGAGGCCCGCACGCCGGACGGCGCCCTGGCCGGCGCGGCCTCCGGCGTCTTCCGCCGCGTCAACGTCTGACGGATAAACGGCTTTTTTCCGAAACTTGGCCGAACGCGATCGTCTCGGCTTGGTTGCGACTGCGAACACCCCGTGTTATCAGGCGCCGGGCTTCGGGAAGGGCAGCGTGAATGCGCGGGCCGCCCGTGCGCTTTTCTCAAGCGCGATCAAGTCTTTAAGCCGGGAAGAGGGGGCAGCTTCTCTTCCGCGGCGATTGCAACGCACACCGGGCGGAACAAGTGGCGGAAGAAACCAAGGCGACGGATGCGGGTCAGCGTTATGCGCAGTCCCTGTTCGAACTGACGATCGAAGGCGGCAACCTGGCGAAGGTCGAACGCGACCTGAAGGACCTCAAGGCCCTGATCGCCGACAGCGCCGACCTGCGCCGTCTGATCGACTCGCCGGCGTTCTCGGCCGAGGACAAGGCCAAGGGCCTGACCGCCGTCGCCGTGAAGGCCGGTTTCGACATTCTCACGGCCAAGTTCCTGGGCCTGATCGCCTCCAACGGCCGCGCCATCGAGCTGGTCGGCGCGATCAACGCCTTCGTCGCCCTGTCGGCCAAGCACCGCGGCGTGGTCGCCGCCGAGGTCATCTCGGCCGCCCCGCTGACCGCCGCCCAGCTGAAGGCCGTCACCGCCGGCGTCTCCGAGGCGCTCGGCAAGACCCCCGAAATCTCGACCCGCGTCGACCCGTCCATCCTGGGCGGCGTCAAGGTGCGTGTCGGTTCCCGACTGTTCGACGCTTCGCTCCGTTCGAAGCTCGATTCCCTGAAATTCGCCCTCAAGCGCGCCTAAGCGTATAACCGCGCAAAAAACGTACGTACGCAGAGAGCCCTAAGAAAGAGCCCGACCCAGCCATGGACATCCGCGCCGCCGAAATTTCGGCCATCCTCAAGTCGCAGATCGCCAACTTCGGCGAGGAAGCCGCCGTCTCGGACATCGGCCAAGTTCTGTCGGTCGGCGACGGCATCGCCCGCATCTACGGTCTGGACAACGTCCAGGCCGGCGAGATGGTCGAATTCCCGAAGGCCGGCGTGAAGGGCATGGCCCTGAACCTCGAGCGCGACAACGTCGGCGCCGTGATCTTCGGCGCTGACGCCGAGATCAAGGAAGGCGACGAAGTCCGCCGCCTCGGCGAGATCGTCGACGTGCCGGTCGGCAAGGGCCTGCTGGGCCGCGTCGTCAACCCGCTGGGCGAGCCGATCGACGGCAAGGGCCCGATCCAATACACCGAGCGTCGCCGCGTCGACGTGAAGGCCCCGGGCATCATCCCGCGCAAGTCGGTGCACGAGCCCGTGCAGACCGGCCTGAAGTCGATCGACACCCTGATCCCGGTCGGCCGCGGCCAGCGCGAGCTGATCATCGGCGACCGTCAGACCGGCAAGACCGCCGTCGCCATCGACACCATCCTGAACCAGAAGGCCGCCAACGCCGGCAAGGACGAGAGCGCCAAGCTCTACTGCGTCTACGTCGCCATCGGCCAGAAGCGCTCGACCGTCGCCCAGATCGTCAAGACCCTGGAAGAGCACGGCGCCCTGGAATACACCATCGTCGTCGTGGCCTCGGCCTCGGAGCCGGCCCCGCTGCAGTACCTGGCCCCGTTCGCCGGCTGCGCCATGGGCGAGTGGTTCCGCGACAACGGCCTGCACGGCCTGATCATCTATGACGATCTGTCCAAGCAAGCCGTCGCCTACCGCCAGATGTCGCTGCTGCTGCGCCGTCCGCCGGGCCGCGAAGCCTATCCGGGCGACGTGTTCTACCTGCACTCCCGTCTGCTGGAACGCGCCGCCAAGCTGAACGAAGACAACGGTTCGGGCTCGCTGACGGCTCTGCCGATCATCGAAACCCAGGCCAACGACGTTTCGGCCTACATCCCGACCAACGTGATCTCGATCACCGACGGCCAGATCTTCCTGGAAACCGACCTGTTCTACCAGGGCATCCGCCCGGCCGTGAACGTCGGCATCTCGGTGTCGCGCGTCGGCTCGTCGGCCCAGATCAAGGCCATGAAGCAAGTCGCCGGTCCGATTAAGGGCGAACTCGCCCAGTATCGCGAAATGGCCGCCTTCGCGAAGTTCGGCTCGGACCTGGACGCCTCGACCCAGAAGATGCTGGCCCGCGGCGAGCGCCTGACCGAGCTGCTGAAGCAGCCGCAATACGCGCCGCTGTCGGTCGAAGAGCAGGTCTGCGTGATCTACGCCGGCACCCGCGGCTATCTCGACAAGATCCCGACCTCGTCGGTGCGTCGCTTCGAGACCGAGTTCCTGGCCCGCCTGCACAGCGCCCACCAGGACCTGCTGACCGGCATCGCCACCAAGAAGGCCCTCGACAAGGACCTGGAAGCGTCGCTGAAGAGCGCGCTCGACAGCTTCTCGTCGACCTTCGCCTAAGCCCCCTCGGAACCGCTCGGAGAGAGTAGCGCCGAATGGCCAGCTTGAAGGAAATGCGCAATCGGATCTCGAGCGTCAAAGCGACGCAAAAGATCACGAAGGCGATGCAGATGGTGGCGGCTGCCAAGCTGCGCCGGAGCCAGGACGCGGCTGAAGCCGCCCGTCCGTACGCCCGGCGTCTGGCCAGCGTCATCGCCAACCTCGCGACCGGCGTGTCGGGCGACGGCGCTCCGGCGCTGCTGGCCGGCACCGGTCGCGACGACCGTCACCTGGTGGTGGTGGCCGCGGCGGACCGTGGTCTGGCCGGCGGCTTCACCTCGTCGATCGTGCGCGCGGCCCGCGCCCACATCGACGGGCTGATCGCCCAGGGCAAGGACGTGAAGATCGTCTGCGTCGGCAAGAAGGTGACCGCCCAGCTGCGTCGCCTCTACGCCGGTCGCATCGTCGAGAACTTCGACCTGTCGGCCTACCGCCAGCTGACGCTGTCGGTGGCCCAGCCGATCGCCGACGTCGTCACCAAGCTTTACGAAGCCGGCGACATCGACGTGGTCACCCTGTTCTACAGCCGCTTCAAGTCGGTGGTGCAGCAGATCCCGACCGCGCTGCAGCTGATCCCGGCCGTGGTCGAGGGCGGTGAAGTCGCGTCCGGTCCGGCCGCGGTCTACGAGTACGAGCCCTCGGAAGAGGCCATCCTCGAGACCCTGCTGCCGCGCAACCTGACGGTCCAGATCCTGTCGGCCCTGCTCGACAACATGGCCGGCTTCTACGCCAGCCAGATGACGGCCATGGACAACGCCACGCGGAACGCGGGCGACATGATCAAGCGCTACACCCTCGAGTACAACCGTTCCCGCCAGGCCCAGATCACCAAGGAGCTGATCGAGATCATCTCCGGCGCCGAAGCCGTCTGATCTAGCCTAACGCCAAAAACGCACGCAGAGACGCACGAAAGACCCGCACGCCATGGCCAAGACCCCCGCTAAGGCTCCCGCCGCCGCCGCTGAAAAGCCGGCCGCCGCCAAGAAGCCCGCCGCCCCGAAGGCCGCCGCCGCCGCTCCGGCCGCTGCTGCTGCTCCCAAGGCTCCGGCCGCCAAGAAGCCGGCCGCCCCGAAGGCCGCCGCTGCTCCGAAGGCTGCTGCTCCGGTCGCCGGCGAAGCCACCGGCCGTCTGGTTCAGATCATCGGCGCCGTCGTCGACATCGAGTTCACCGGCCCGCTGCCGGCGATCCTGAACGCCGTTGAGACCACCAACACCGCCACCGGCCAGCGCCTGGTGTTCGAAGTCGCCCAGCACCTGGGCCAGAACACCGTCCGCGCCATCGCCATGGACGCCACCGAAGGTCTCGTCCGCGGCCAGCCCGTGCGCGACACCGGCGAAGCCATCCGCGTGCCGGTCGGTCCGGGCACCCTGGGCCGCATCATGAACGTCATCGGCGAGCCGATCGACGAGCAGGGCCCGATCCAGTCGGACCTGTCGCGCCCGATCCACCGCGACGCCCCGACCTTCGCCGAGCAGACCAACACCGCTGAAGTGCTGGTCACGGGCATCAAGGTCATCGACCTGATGTGCCCCTACACCAAGGGCGGCAAGATCGGCCTGTTCGGCGGCGCCGGCGTCGGCAAGACCGTGACGATGCAGGAACTGATCAACAACATCGCCAAGGCTTACGGCGGTTACTCGGTTCTGGCCGGCGTGGGCGAACGCACCCGCGAAGGCAACGACCTCTATCACGAGATGATCGAGTCGAACGTCAACGTCGACCCGAAGGCCAACAACGGCTCGACCGAAGGCTCGCGCTGCGCCCTCGTCTACGGCCAGATGAACGAACCCCCGGGCGCCCGCGCCCGCGTCGCCCTGACCGGCCTGTCGATCGCGGAATACTTCCGTGACGAAGAAGGCAAGGACGTGCTGCTGTTCGTCGACAACATCTTCCGCTTCACCCAAGCCGGCGCCGAAGTGTCGGCTCTGCTGGGCCGCATCCCCTCGGCCGTGGGCTATCAGCCCACCCTGGCCACCGAGATGGGCAACCTGCAGGAGCGCATCACCTCGACCAACAAGGGTTCGATCACCTCGGTCCAGGCCATCTACGTTCCCGCCGACGACCTGACCGACCCGGCCCCGGCCGCTTCGTTCGCCCACTTGGACGCCACCACCGTTCTGTCGCGCGACATCGCCGCCCAGGCCATCTTCCCGGCCGTCGATCCGCTGGACTCGACCTCGCGGATCATGGACCCGCTGGTCATCGGCGAAGAGCACTACACGGTTGCTCGCCGCGTCCAGGAAGTCCTGCAGCAGTACAAGGCGCTGAAGGACATCATCGCCATTCTGGGCATGGACGAACTGTCGGAAGAGGACAAGCTGACGGTCGCTCGCGCCCGTAAGATCAGCCGCTTCCTGTCGCAGCCGTTCCACGTGGCCGAGCAGTTCACCAACACGCCGGGCGCCTTCGTCCAGCTGAAGGACACGATCCGCTCGTTCAAGGGCATCGTGGACGGTGAATACGACCACCTGCCGGAAGGCGCCTTCTACATGGTCGGCCCGATCGAAGAAGCCGTGGCCAAGGCCGAGAAGATGGCGGCGGACGCCTGATGACCGAAGAAGACGGCGATCTCGGCCACTTCTGCTGCGAGGAGCTGGAGGACGCGGTGTCTTCGGACGCCGAGGCCTCCCTCATCGAGCACGACAGCGGCCTGATCCTGTTGAACCTGGGTCAACGGGAAGCCGATGGTGAGACGGGCACGGTCCTGACCACCATCCGCTTCTGTCCGTTCTGCGGTACCGAGATCCAGACCGACGAAGACATCGAAGCGGCCCTGGGCGCCGTGGAGACCTACGACTGATGGCCAAGCTGCACTTCTCCCTCGTCGCGCCCGAGCGCGAACTGTTCTCCGCCGACGTCGACCAGGTCGACGCGCCGGGTACGGAAGGCGATTTCGGCGTCCTGCCGAACCACGCGCCGTTCATGACGACGCTGCGCGAGGGCCGGGTGACGGTGCGCGACGGCGCGACCGTCAAGCTGTTCGACATCCAGGGCGGCTTCGCCGACGTGGGTCCGGACGGCTTCACGATCCTGGCCGAACACGCGGTGGAAGTGGCCGGCTAAGGGCTGCTTCTCTCGACCGATCTGGAAACGCCCTCGTTGGAAACAGCGGGGGCGTTTTCGTTTCTAAGATCCTCCCCCACTGGGGGAGGTGGCGCGAAGCGTCGGAGGGGGGGCCGTTTTCAGCTGCCGAGAGGCTGGCCGATTTCGCTGTCCAATTCCCCCTCAGTCGCTCCGCGACAGCTCCCCCTTCAGGGGGAGCGATAAAAAATTACGATTGTGACCCCATACGCGCCGCAATCCGTCACCATAAGGGTTGCGAGGGAACGCTCGTCGGTTTTAATGCCGACCTCCAAGTCTCTAGGGGATATCCAGACTATGCGCCTTGCGCTCGCCAGCTTGATCGCCCTCGGCGTCGTCTCGACCGCCGTTGCCCAGGAGCAACCCGCTCCCGCCGCCGCCCCGGCCCAAGCTCCCGCTGAAGCCCCGGCCGCCGCGCCCGCCGATCAGGCCGCGCCCGTGGTTCCGGCTCCGGCCGCCGGCACGCCCGAAGCCGCCGCCGCCGCGGCCGCTCCGGAACCCGTGCGTCCGCCGCCGCCGACCGACCCGGTCTCGGTGCGGATCCTCAGCGTCCTCGACACCATCTGCAAGCCGGCCGTGGTCGGCGGCGACTTCAACGCCCTGGCCAAGGCCGCGGGCTTCAAGAAGAAGCGCGACCTGTGGACCCTGGACCTGGGCAAGCCCTACCAGATCGTCCTCGACAACCCGGGTTCGAACAAGAACGTCTGCACCCTGAACGTCCAGCACGCTCAAGGCCCCGAGCAGGCCCAGGCGCTGGCCACCGCCCTGCACGACTGGGCCAGCTGGGAAAACAGCCCGCAGCTGCGCCTGATCCGCAACGACCAGCTGGTCACCGACGTCAAGCGCCTGACGGTGACCTGGGACAACAACGCTGCCGGCGGCAAGGCCGGCCTCGTCTACGTCCGCATCAAGAAGCTGGACGACAGCTCGGTCGGCAAGAACTTCGAGCAGGCCCAGATCCTCTACACCTCGCAGTGATGAGAGGAGGGCTTGCCCTCCGGGATCCAGAAGCTATCTAGGCAAGGCGCGGGGACGACCCCGCGCCTTTGCTTTTTTCCGGGGACGACCCCGCTTCTCGCGACGCCGAGGCCAAGGGCCGGGCGCGCGATCAACGGGAGCAGGTCATGGCCTGGATCATCCTCTTCATCGCCGGCCTTTTCGAAATCGGCTGGGCCGTCGGCCTGAAATACACCGAGGGCTTCACCCGCCCGATCCCCACCATCCTGACCGCGATCAGCCTCGTCGCCTCCATGGGCCTGCTGGGCTGGGCGGTGAAGAGCTTGCCGCTGGGCACGGCCTACGCGGTGTGGACCGGCGTCGGCGCCGTCGGCACGGCCATCGTCGGCATCCTGGTGTTCAAGGAACCCGCCACGGCGGCGCGGCTGGTCTGCCTGGCGCTGATCGTCTCGGGGATCCTGGGGCTGAAGGTGTTTTCGACGCACTAAACCCCTCTCCCCTTGCGGGAGAGGGTGGCCTCCGAAGGAGGTCGGGTGAGGGGTCTCTCAGAAGCAGGACGCCGTGACAGCCGATCGGCCGTCGCGGCGTTTTCGTTCGCGCGACCCCTCATCCGTCGGCTTCGCCGACACCTTCTCCCGCAAGGGGAGAAGGAACCTTACGCCGCCGCCCGGTCCTCGGCGGCGATGAAGTCCAGGCAGGCCTGGGCCACGTCTTCCCAGCCCGGTTCGCCGGGCAGCCAGTGGCTCATTTCCGGGAACTCGCGGAACACCCCGCCCAGGCGGGCGGCGGTCTGGCGGACGGTGGCGGGCGGGTGGACGACGTCCTGGCCGCCGGCGATGGCCAGCACCGGGGCCTTCACCGGGCCGGGGCTGGTGGTCATGAACGGGTCGAGCCACCAGTTCAGCGTCTCCCACAGCGCTCGGCCGCTTTCCGAGGTCATGCGGGCGTAGAGGGCGCGGCGGGTCTCGCGGGGCAGGCGGTCGAGGCTGTAGCGGCGCACGACCCCGTAGTCCGGCGCGATGGCCTGCAGCCAGTAGGGACCCAGCGAATAGAGACTGACGGCCGAGACCGCCTCCTCCAGGCTCGCCCCGTGCACGCCCCAGGGCGGCGAGGGGGCCAGCAGGATCAGGCGATCGACCGGGGCGCGGCCGGCGGCCAGCTGCGCCACCAGGCCGCCCATGGAGTGGCCGATCAGGATCGGCGGCGTCTCGCACGAGCGGATCAGGCGCACGACGGCGCGGGCGTAGTCGCTCATCGACAGGCCGACGGTCGACTCGCCGGGCGCGCGGCCGGGCAGGTCGGGCGTCAGCACCTGATGACCGGCGGCCTCGAACGGCGCGCGAAACACATCGAATGTCCAGCCGCCGCAGAAGGCGCCGTGGACCATGATCACCGGAGCCTTCACGCCCGCCTCTTAGGTCAACCCCGCCCGTGTGACTGATACGAGCGTTTCAATGGAGCCTACACGCTCTTCTTGCCGCGTGGCGAAGTTTTGGCGGGCGTCGTTGTCGCAGCAGTCTTGGTTGCGGCGGCTTTCGGGGTCGCCTTGGGCTTGGCGTCGGCCTTGGGAGCGGCTTTCGCGGCCGGGGCGCTCTTGGCCTTCGGCGCGGCCTTGGCCGGCGCCGGCGCGGGTTCGGCCTTGGCGGCGGTAGCTGGCTTGGCTTTCGGCGCAGGCTTCGCAGTCGCCGGCTTGGCCGGTTCGGCGGGAGGCGCCGCGGCCTTGGCGGGCGCCTTGGGCTTGGCGACCTTGGCGGCGGGGGCGGCCTTGGCTTCGGTCTTCGGCTTGGGCGCCGACTTGGCGGGGGCCTTCGCCACCGGAGCCGGTTCGACCGGCGCGGGCGGCGGCGTCTTCGGCTTGGCGGTCTTGGCCGGCGCGGCCTTGGGCTTGGCCTCGGTCTTGGCGGGAGCAGGCGCGACCTCGGCCTTGGCGGCCGGTTTGGGGGCGATCGGCTTTGAGGCGGCCGGTTTCGGCGCGGGGGCCGCCTTCGGCTTGGCTGGGGGCTTGGCCGGCGCCTTGGCGGCGGGCTTCACGGCCGGTTCGGCGACCACGGCCTTGGCCTTGCTGGGCGTCTTCGCCTTGGCGGGAGCCTTGGGCTTGGCGGCCGGAGTGGCCGCGCGGGCAGGCGCTGGAGCTTCCGCCTTGGGTTCGGGCGCAGCCGCCGGCGTCGGAGCGGGCGTCGGTTCGGCCTTCGGCTCGACCTTGGCCTTGGCCGGCGGCGGGGCGGAGGCCGGACCCAGGCCCTTTTCAGACAGCCAGGCCTTGGCCGCGTCGTAAAGGGCCGCGCTGCCCGGCTCGTCGATCAGCCAGTGGGCGTGGTCGGGATATTCGCGATAGTCTGCGCCGGCGTACTTGCGGCCGACCAGGCGCACGTCCTCGACCGGCGTGGTGCGGTCGCGGGCTCCGGCCAGCACCAGCACCGGCACGGTCACCTTGGCGGCGTCGACATGGGCGGTGCGCGAGGGGTCGCGGTCGGGATAGGCCAGGTCCTGCAGCACCCGGCCGCTGTCATAGACCGCCGAGGCGTAGAGGGCGTCGTGGCGGGCGGAGGGCACGGCGTTGACGACGCCGAACTTGAAGCCGGTCTTCCACATCTTCACCGGCTTGGGCGGACCGCCCTGGCTGAGCACGGCGTTGAGGAAGGTGATCAGGGGAGACAGTTTCGGCTTGCCCCGGGCGTCGGCCGGCGAGGCGGGGGCGAACAGCACGATCCCCGAAGTCAGGCCGCTCTCGGCCAGCTTCTGGGCGATCAGCCCGCCCATCGAGTGGCCGAAGACGATCGGCTTGATCCCGTCGCGGGCCGCCGTCACCGCCGCCAGGGCGCTGAGCTCGGCGACGTAGTCGGCCAGGGTCAGGCCGCCCAGCTCCGCCGAGGGCGAGGCGGGCACGCGCAGTTTCGGACGGATGGTCGGGGTCTCGACCGCATAGCCGGCCTTGCGAAACGCCTCGGCCGCCGGCGACCAGCCGTCGCCGGTCATGCCGTAGCCGTGGATCATCAGGATGGTTCTGGTCACGCCCGCGCCTCCAAGCCCCGTGTGAGGTTGGGCGCGAGCCTTGGGTGTCAGGCGACGCGCGCGAACCCCGAGAAAGCGGCGACCATCTGTTCGTAGACGCCGCGTTTGAAGGGTACGATCAGTTCGGGCGTTTCGTCGAGAGCGCCCCAGCGCCAGGCGTCGAACTCCACGTCGCCGTGGGCGGCCAGATCGATCTCGGATTCCTCGCCGGTGAAGCGGAAGGCGAACCACACCTGCTTTTGGCCCAGGTATCCCCGGGCGCGTTTCGTGCCCAGGAAGTCGGCCGGATAATCGTAGGTCAGCCAGCCTTCGGTGCGGCCCAGCAGCTCGACGGAGGTGACGCCGGTCTCCTCGTGCAGTTCGCGGCGGGCGGCGGCTTCCAGGTCCTCGCCCTCGTCGACGCCGCCCTGCGGCAGCTGCCAGTTGTAGGGCGGCTCCTGCTTGTGACGCATGCCCAGCCAGACGCGGCCGTCGGTCGGGTGGAAGAGGGCGACGCCCACATTGGGGCGGTAGAGGGAGAGGTCTTGCTTGGCGCTCATCGCCTGGCGATAGCCGAAGCCGGGGCCAGTTGCACGCCCCGTGCGTTCAGCCCGCCGGCCCAGTTGCGCACCTGGCTGATGGTGACGGGGTAGGCGAAGCCCACGCCCAGGGCCGCGCCGCGCGCGCCGGCGCCGGCTTCCAGGGCCCGCAGCTGGCCCTCGATGGCCTCGCCGGACAGATCATCGTCGATGCCCCGCTCGGCCGAGGCGCGCGGGATCGGCCCGCCGCGACGGGCGGCCGCGCCGTCGTCGACGAAGGCCAGGCCCCGGGCCTTGAGCGAGGCCATGAAGGTGGCCATGGCCGGATCCGAGGCCAGGAACTTCGAGCCCAGATAGTTGGTCAGGCCGAAATAGCCGGTGGCGCGTGACATCAGCCATTCCAGCTTGCGCACGGTCTCGTCGGGCCGGTTGGCGGCGATCAGGGTGTAGGGTCCCGGATCGTTGGCCGGATAGTCGTTGGGCTCCATCGGCGTCTCGAGCAGCACCTCGTGGCCGTGCGAGCGGGCCAGGTCGATCCAGCCCTGCAGGCCCTCGGAATAGGGCGCGAACGACAGGGTGATCTCGGGCGGCAGGGTCTCGATGGCGGCGCGGGTGGTCTGGGCGTTGAGGCCCAGGCCCCCGATCACCAGGGCCACGCGCGGGCGGCCGTCGGGCGTGAACGGGCGGGCATAGGCTTCGGCGACCGTGCGGCCGTCGGGGCCGATCACCGGCAGGGGGCCGCCGCCGGGGCCGGGAACCGACAGGCCGGGCAGCGGGGCCTGGACCAGGGCGCCGCCGGACGGGACGGGCGGGGCGGCGAGGTCGACCGCTTCGCTCTCGGTTTCCGGCGCGGCGGCGTGGCGGGCGAAGGGGTGTTCGGACAGGTCCATCGCGCCGGGCAGCAGCGGGGCTTCCTCGGCGCCTTCCGGGGCCAGGGCCTCGCGCCAGCCCTCGGGGGCGTTGGTGGTGGCGCCGATCTTGGTCAGCTCCAGGCGCAGCACGGGCGCGCCGGCCTTGGGATCGCCGGTGATCATCACCAGCACGGCCAGGCTCAGCAGGAACAGGAAGGCCGCGGCGCTGGCGCCGATATAGGGATTGCCGGCGGCCGCCAGCAGGCGCGCGCGCAGGTCGCCGCCGCCCGCGTCAACGGCGGGCGCGGCGGCGGTGTAGGCGGGCTTGCGGGAGAACACGGCGGCCATGGACGAGCCTTACGAGGCAAGCTTCCAA
Source organism: Caulobacter sp. GW821-FHT10A10 (assembly GCF_059415745.1). Classification (NCBI taxonomy): domain Bacteria; kingdom Pseudomonadati; phylum Pseudomonadota; class Alphaproteobacteria; order Caulobacterales; family Caulobacteraceae; genus Caulobacter; species Caulobacter sp. GW821-FHT10A10. The sequence goes on from NZ_JBWKNV010000002.1 coordinate 586,018, forward strand.
GATATGGTTAACGCCGTTTGGCGAAAGCTGCGGCGAAATAGCGGGTGTCTGGGCGCCGATTTTTGCGGCGCGGGCGGTGAAGGAATGACCGCCAGGCGACGTGATGGCCCGTGACGGCTTTACGACGCTTTCCGCCGGCCGATCCTCGGGCGCAAGCTTCGGATCAGGAGGCCTCGTCCGATGAGCATGACCGAGATCGCCCGCTTCTCCACCACCGCGGCCCCCGAGGCCCGCGCCGTCTGCCTGGCCGCCGTGCTGCGGGCAGGGGCGGGACTGGCCCTGGGCCTGGCCGTGGTGCTGATCGCCGCGCTGGGGATGTGATCCCTCTCCCCTTGCGGGAGAGGGTGGCCTCCTGGAGGGAGGTCGGGTGAGGGGTTGAACGCCCTGTCCGCCGCGATGGCGGTTCGGCTGGGCGCGACCTTTCGGATCTGAGAGACCCCTCATCCGTCGGCTATCGCCGACACCTTCTCCCGCAAGGGGAGAAGGATCAAAAAAAGCCGCCCATCTTTCGACGGGCGGCTCTTCGTTCGAACGCTGGAAGGCGTCCTTACTTCTTGTCGACCGCCGGCTTGCCGGTGGCGGCCGCGGCCGCCTTGGCGGTGACCTCGGCGATCTTCGGCTGCGGCTTGGGCAGCTTGGCCACGGCCTCGACCGAGCCGGCCTTCAGCACGGCGACGGCGCGTTCCAGCTGGAAGTCGCCCTTCTTCTCGTCGAAGCCGGCGGGCGGCGCTTCGGCCGGGGTGTGGACGCCCTTGCGGGCCTTGCCTTCGTCGGCGTTCAGCGCGTTCTTGAAGCTGGCCTCGCTGAACCACACGCGGTTGGCGATGTCCTGGGCCTGGTCCTTGGTCTGGGCCACTTCCAGGTCGGGCTCGATGCCGGTCTTCTGGATCGAGCGGCCCGACGGGGTGAAGTAGCGGGCCGTGGTCAGCTTCAGCGCGCCGTCGGCGCCGCCGCGCAGCGGGATCACGGTCTGGACCGAGCCCTTGCCGAAGCTGGTGATGCCGACGAGTTCGGCGCGATGGCGGTCCTGCAGGGCGCCGGCGACGATCTCGGCGGCCGAGGCCGAGCCCTGGTTGATCAGCACCACCATCGGCATGCCGTTCAGGATGTCGCCCGGAGTGGCGTTCAGGCGCTGGATGTCGCGCGGATTGCGGCCGCGCTGGCTGACGATCTCGCCGCCTTGCAGGAAGAGGTCGGCCACGCCGCGCGCCTGGTCGAGCAGGCCGCCCGGATTGTTGCGCAGGTCGAAGACCAGACCCTTCATCTGCGGGTTCTTGGTCTTCAGGTCGGTGATGGCCGCCGACAGGGCGTCGGTGGACTTCTCGTTGAAGCCGGGCAAGCGCACATAGCCGTAGTCGCCTTCCATGCGGGCGATGGCGGCCTTGGGCTTGATGACCTCGCGCACCAGCTTGACGTCGAACGGGTCGGTCTTCTCGCGCGCGATGGTGATGGTCACCGTCTCGCCGGCCGGGCCGCGCATCTGCTTGACGGCCTCGTTGACCGTCAGGCCCAGCACCGACTGGCCGTTGACGGCCGTGATGTAGTCGCCGGCGTGGATCCCGGCGCGGTCGGCGGGGGTGCCGTCCATCGGCGAGATCACCTTGACCACGCCGTCCTCGCTGGTGACCTCGATGCCGAGGCCGCCGTATTCGCCGCGGGTGGTGTCCTGCATGTCCTCGAAGCTGTCGGGCGACAGGTAGCCCGAGTGCGGGTCGAGGCTGGTCAGCATGCCGTCGAGGGCCGCCTCGATCAGCTTCTTGTCGTCGACCTCGGTGACGTACTGGTCCTCGACCGTGGCGAGCACGTCGCCGAACAGTTCGAGCAGCTTGTAGGTCTTGGCCTTCTGCGAGGGGATGGTCGCTTGGGCGATGGGGCTGACATAGGCCATCGTCCCCGCGCCGAGGATGAAGGCCGAAACACCGATGAGCAGGTACTTGCGCATAAGGCCTAGAAGGCTCCCTTTGCGGCGCGCGCCGCGTTTAAATCGTCCGGCCCCGTCCATCCCCGACGCGGGCCGCGCGTCGATGAACATCCATCATCGCTGAAAAAGTCGTCTACCGCGACTCCTGCTTGAGCCAGCGTCCCGGGTCGGCCGGAACGCCGTTCTCGCGCACTTCAAGATAGAGCTCCGGCTCCAAAGGTCCACGGTCCGTCATGCTGCCGAGCTCCGTTCCGGCCGCGACCGATTGTCCGGGGGCGACCTTCACGTCGGCCATGCCGGCCATGACCAGGTGATAGGCGCCCTGTGTCCGGACGATGACGACCATGTCCCAGCCGTTCAGCGGACCGGCGTATTCGACGGTGCCGGCCGCGGGGCTGCCGACGGCCTGGCCCTTGGCCGTGCGGATCGACAGGCCTTCGGACTTGCCGCCCACCGGCAGGGCCTCGCCGAAACGGCGCACGACGTCGCCGGGCGCCGGCGCGCGCAGGGCCAGCGGGCCGGTGCTGGCGGTCGTCAGGCCGTCGGTCAGGGCGCCCAGGGTGCGGCGTTCCTGGTCGGCGGCGATGGCGTCCTGGGCGTAGGCGCGCTCCAGCTCGGTCTTTTCGACGATCATCCGCTCCAGCTCGCCCCGGCGGTCGGCCACGGCGCTTTCGGCGGTGAAAAGCTGCTCGGAGGCGGCGGCGGCCTCGCGGCGCAGGGCCCCGACGGCGCGGGCCTGGCGGGCGTAGGCGTCGGCCCGAGCCTGCAGCTCGGGCGTCATGGCGCGGATCAGGATCGCCGCCCGCACCGCGTCGCGGGCGTCGCCGGGATTGACCAGCAGGGCCGGCGGCGGGTTGCGGCGGAAGAGTTGCAGGGCGCTGAGCAGCCGGGCCAGCTGGCCCCGGTCGCGGCCCATCTCGCCGATCAGCGCCGACTCACGGCGGTGCAGGACCTCCAGCCGCTGGCGCTTGATATCGACGTCGGCGCCGGCCGAGACCTGCTGCTGGTTCAGCCGGGTCAGCTCGGCCCGCAGGTCCTCGATCTCGCGGCGGGTGTCGGCGGCCTGCTGGAGGTCGCGGGTGCGCTGGTCGCCGACCTGCTGCGCGACGACGGCCCCGGCTCCGGTCAGGAGCAGGGCGGCGGCGCTGACGGCGGCGATCGCGAAGCGGCGGGACATTGCGTCCCTATCTGCCTGAGGGCGCGGCGGTTTCAAAGGCCTCGCCCCACCAACCTCCCGTCATTCCCGCCCTTGTCGCGGGAACCCCTGGCTCCGCTCGCAGGTGAAGCGCCAGCGGATCGCCAGCGATCCGCCCCATCAGCCCTTGCGGCTGACAGAGGGGTTCCCGCCACAAGGGCGGGAATGACGGGAAGAAAGATGAAAGGCGGTTGATCGCCGTCGCCTCAGTCCCGGTGGTACGGCGAGCCCGACAGGATGGTGACGGCGCGGTAGACCTGTTCGGCCAGCATGGCGCGGGCCAGGGCGTGGGGCCAGGTCTGGGGGCCGAAGGCCAGCAGTTCGTTGGCCTGGCCAAGGATCGACGGGTCCAGCCCGTCGGCCCCGCCGATCAGGAACACGATCCTGCGCTGGCCGTCGTCGCGCAGACGCTCCAGGCGCCCTGCGAAGGCGCGCGAGGTGTGGACCTTGCCGTGCTCGTCGCAGGCGACGACATAGGCGCCTTCCAGGTGAGGGCGCAGCACCTCGGCCTCGGCGGCCTTGCCCGGCTTGCGGGCCTCGACCTCGAGGATCTCGACGGGGCCCAGCGCCAGGGCGCGGCCGGAGGCGGTGGCGCGGGACGCGTAGTCCAGCGCCAGCTGCGCCTCGACCATGCGGCCGAGCTTCCCGACGGTGAGGATGGTGATCTTCATTCTGGGAAAGCAGGGCGGAGAACCCCGCTCCGAGCGCTGCTCAGGAGCGGGGCCTGCCCACGAGAGATCAGTTCGACGAAGCCGACGGCATCCGGTGCGGGGCGTCGACGGCCCAGATCTTCTCGATGTTGTAGAAGCTGCGCACTTCGGGGCGGAACAGGTGAACGACGACGTCGCCGGCGTCGATCAGCACCCAGTCGCAGTGCGGCAGGCCTTCGACCCGGGCCTTGCCCAGGCCGTGGTCCTTCAGCGCGCGCAGCACGTGGTCGGCCAGGGCGCCGACGTGACGGTGCGAGCGGCCGGACGCCACGATCAGGCTGTCGGCCACGGAGCTCTTGTCCGTGAGGTCGATGTGGACGATGTCCTGGGCCTTGTCGTCGTCGAGGCGCGAGAGGATCAGCGTCTCGAGCGCCTTGATGTTCAGGTCCGTACTGAGCGTCGGATTTTCAGTCGAGGATTCGGCTCCAGCCGGTCCCTCGTGCGCCGTCGGCGCGGGGTCGCTACGCAGCGGAATGCTCCTTATTGGCTTCGCGCAAAGCCTCTCTTAGCACGGAAAGACTCGAAACGTGAGGGGGATCGTGGTCGCAGGGCGGCGGCGGGCTATATTGCGGCGGTTCGAGGAGGGGTGAATCGTGCGTGGAGGCGGGTTTTCGAGCTGGGCGGCGGGGCTGCTGCTGCTCGCGTCGTCGCCGGTCGCGGCCTTGGCGGGCGAGAACGGACTGACGCTGAAAGAGGTCCGCGATCCGCCGTCGGCGAAGCTCGTCGCCCGCGTGCTGGCCCAGGCCGTGGGCGCGGATCCCTCCGTAAGCATCGAGGACGGGACGCCCGAAGCCTACGCCCTGCGGAAGATCAACGTGCGGATGGCGCCGCGCCCGATCGCCGACCGCGTTTGCCGCCAGCAGACCCTGACCATCCTCTTCGAGCCCGTGGCCGCCGATGTGGCCGTCCGTCGCGCCGATCCGCCCAGCGTCGCCGACCGGCTGTCGGTGGCCGACGACTATCTGCTCGTCGCCCCGGGCGGTCGCGACTGCGCGGGGGCCGGCTGGCCGCCGTTCAAGGCGTCGTCCGACGCGGTGGCGAGCCTCGGCGTGAAGCGGCTGGCGGACCTGCTGGCCGCGCCCGGCCGTTGGCGGTTCAGCTGCGCGCATCCCGGCTGCGACATCGCCCAGGTACGGTTGGAGGACCTGAGAAGCGTCCATGGCTCGGAAGGCGGTTCGCTGACGCTGAACGGCGAGATGGCTGGACGGACGGGATGGACGCTTTCGATCGCGTCCGACGGCGACGTCGCCACCCTGTGGACAGGGCCGATCGCGCCGCACTAGGCGCGATCCAGCCTAGCCCTTGGGCGGCCGCGCCCTAAGCGCCGTCGACGAGGCGAAGTTCAGTGGGCCGGTGAGGTAGACCCAGGCTGGCGTGTCGGCATCGGCGAGGGTGGACGCGGCGCTGGCCGGGCGGCGGGCGAAGGCGAAGCGGCGGGCGGCCGGCGAGGTGCGGGCCTTCAGCGCCGCCCACGGCCGCGAGACCACGGCCACCGGGACCGAGCGCATGATCTGGGTCCAGCCGCGCCAGCGGTGAAAGGTGGCCAGGCTGTCGGCGCCCATCACCCAGACGAACTTCACGCCGGGATAGCGGGCCTTCAGCACCCGCAGGGTGTCGATGGTGTACTGCGAGCCCAGGCGCGTCTCGGCGTCGGAGACGATCATGCCCGAGCCGCGCGCCCACTTGCGGGCCTGGGCCATGCGCTCGGGCAGGGGCCGGGTCTCGTGCGAGGACTTCAGCGGGTTCTGCGGCGAGACGAGCCAGATCACCCGGTCCAGGCCCAGGCGATGCATGGCGGTCTCGGCCACGTGGGCGTGGCCCTCGTGCGCCGGGTTGAAGCTGCCGCCGAACAGCCCGACGCGCATCCCGGCCTCCAGGTGGAAGCCGAGGCGCTGGGCGCTGGGACGACCGGCCTCAGGGACGAGTCTGGCCGGTCCCGCGAACCACATACTTGAACGTCGTCAGTTGCTCGGCCCCAACCGGGCCGCGGGCGTGAAGCTTGTCGGTGGCGATGCCGATCTCGGCCCCGAAGCCGAACTCGCCGCCGTCGGCGAACTGGGTCGAGGCGTTGACCAGCACGATGGCGCTGTCGACCTTGGCGACGAAGGCCTCGGCGGCGTTCGCGTCCTCGGTGACGATGGCGTCGGTGTGGCCCGAGCCGTAGGTGGCGATGTGCTCGGCCGCGCCCTCGACGCCGTCGACCACGGCCACGGCGATGATCGGGGCGAGGTACTCGGTGGTCCAGTCCTCGACGCTGGCGGCCTTGAGGTCGGGCTCGATGGCGCGCGAGGCGGCGTCGCCGCGGATCTCGCAGCCGGCCTTGATCAGCACGTCGGCGATCGGCGGCAGCAGCTTGGCGGCCGCGACGCGGTCGATCAGCAGGGTCTCGGCCGAGCCGCACACCGACACGCGGCGCATCTTGGCGTTCAGCACGATGTCGGCGGCCTTCTTGAGGTCGGCGGCGGCGTGCACGAAGACGTGGTTGAGGCCTTCCAGGTGGCCCAGCACCGGGGCGCGGGCCTCGGCCTGGACGCGGGCGACCAGGCTCTTGCCGCCGCGCGGGATGATCAGGTCGATCGACCGGTCCAGGCCCGACAGGATGGCGCCGACGGCGGCGCGGTCGGTGGTCCGCACCATCTGCACGACCTGGGTCGGCAGGCCGGCGGCCTCCAGCCCCTTCAGCACCGCGCCGTGGATGGCGAGGTTGGACTCGATGCACTCCGAGCCGCCGCGCAGGATCACGGCGTTGCCCGAGCGCAGGGTCAGGGCCGCGGCGTCGGCCGTCACGTTGGGGCGGCTCTCGTAGATCATGGCGATGACGCCAATCGGCGTGCGCACGCGGGCGATGTCCAGGCCGTTCGGCCGGGTCCAGCGCGAGGTCTCCACGCCGAGGGGATCGGGGATGGCGGCCACGGCCTCGACCCCGGCGGCCACGCCTTCGAGGCGGGCCTCGTTCAGCATCAGCCGCTCGATCATCGGCGCGGTCAGGCCGTTCTTGCCGGCCTTCTCCAGGTCGCGGGCGTTGGCGGCCAGGATGGCGGGGGCGTCGGCGCGGATGGCGGCGGCGATGGCGGTCAGGGCGGCGGTGCGCTGGGCTGGCGTGGCGAGGCGCAGCGCGCGCGCGCCCTCGCGAGCCGCCTGGCCCATCGCCCTCATCGTCGCCTGCAGGCCACCGGCCGCGTCGTCCATGGCTCGTCCGTCCCCGGATATGCTCAGAGTGAGCCTTACCTAGGCGCTTTGGGCCTCGGGGGGAATGGGGAAAGGCTGGATTCGGCGCCAGCGCAGCTGGAAGCGGCGTGACGGGCGCGGGACCTTCCGTCTAGGCTCGCGCCTTCCGAGGAGGAAACCCCAATGCGTCCTGGACTGGTGCTCGCCGCGCTCGCGGCCCTTTGCGCGGCCCCCGCGTTCGCCCAGGCGCCGGTCAAAACACCCTACGAGGCCGTCGATCCGTTCATCGGCACGGACGGGGAGGGGCACACCTTTCCCGGCGCGGTGGCGCCGTTCGGCATGGTGCAGCTGTCGCCCGACACCGACGTCCTGCCGTTCAAGCAGAGCTACGCCCGCGCCGCCGGCTACCGCCGCTCGGACCCGACCATCATCGGCTTCTCGCACACCCACTTCTCGGGCAGCGGCCATTCGGACCTGGGCGACATCCTGCTGGCCCCGGTCAGCGGCGAGGCCAGGCTGGAGCCTGGCGATCCGAAGGTCCCCGGCTCGGGCTACCGCTCGCGCTTCACCCACGACGGCGAGGTCGCCCAGCCCGGCTACTACGCCGTCACCCTGACCGACAGCCATGTGCGGGCCGAACTGACGGCGGGTGTTCGCACCGGCCTGCATCGCTACACGTTCGAGCCGGGGGCGCGGGCCCAGGTGCTGCTCGACCTGCGAAGCTCGATCTACAACTATCCGGGCAAGGTCTCGTGGTCGCGGATCCGGGTGCGCGAGGATGGGACGGTCACCGGCATGCGCGAGACGCGCGGCTGGGCGCCCGGCCGGCAGCTCTATTTCGCCATCCGCTTCAGCCGGCCGATGGTCGGCCGCAGCCTGACCAGCACGGAGACCGACGTCCCCTACAAGGGCTTCAAGCAGCCCGGCCGCACCGGCGCCGACCGCGCCCAGCTGGAGGGCCGCGCCCTGGTCGGGGTGTTCGACTTCGGCAAGATCGACGGGCCGCTGGTGGTGAAGGTGGCGATCTCGACCGTCGACGAGGCCGGGGCCCTGGCCAATCTCGACAGCGACGAGAAGGGCTTCGATTTCGACGGTCTTCGCGCCCGCACCCGGGCTGACTGGGAAAAGGCGCTGGGCGCGCTCGATATCGCCGCGCCGGCCCCGATGCGGACCAATGTCTACACCGCCCTCTATCACGCCCTGATCGCGCCGAGCGTCTCCGGCGACGTCGACGGCCGCTGGCGCGGTCCCGACAACGCGGTGCACCAGGCGGAAGGTTTCGCCTACCACTCGACCTTTTCGCTGTGGGACACCTTCCGCGCCGAGCACCCGCTGCTGACCCTGGTGCAGCCGGAACGGCGCAACGCCGACTTCGTCAATTCGCTGGTCGCCTCGCAGAAGGTCAGCCCCTACGGGATCCTGCCGGTCTGGGCGTTCCACGGCCAGGAGACCTGGACGATGATCGGCTATCACGCCGTGCCGGTGGTCGCCGACGCCTGGATGAAAGGGATCCGCGGGCTCGACGCCGACGCGGCGCTGGAGGCCATGGTCGCGAGCGCGACCTACGGCCCCTATGGCGGCCTTTCCGACTACATGGCCCTGGGCTACGTGCCGATCGACCGCGAGCCGGAGGCGGCGTCGAAGACCGTCGAATACGCCTTCGACGACTGGACCATCGCCCGCATGGCCAAGGCGATGGGCAAGGCCGATATCGCCGCGGCCTTCGAGAAGCGATCGCTGAACTGGAGGAACAGCTTCGATCCCAAGACCGGCTTCCTGCGCGCCCGAAAGAGCGACGGGACCTTCCGCGAGCCCTTCGACCCGACGGCGATCAACTACGGCTCCGACTACACCGAGGGCAACGCCTGGCAGTATTCGTGGTTCGCCCCGCACGACCTGGGCGGGCTGGTCTCCAGGATGGGCGGCGACGCGGCCGTGGTGAAGAAGCTCGACGCCATGTTCGAGTACGACAACTCCAAGCTCGACTACTCGCACGCCGAGGACATCGCCGGCCTGATCGGCCAGTACATCCACGGCAACGAGCCGAGCCACCACGTAGCCTACATGTACGCCTACGCCGGCGCGCCCTGGCGCACCCAGGCTCGCCTCAAGCAGATCGTCGAGAGCCAGTACAAGCCCACGCCCGAGGGGCTTTCGGGCAACGATGACCTCGGCCAGATGTCGGCCTGGCTGGTGTTCACGGCGCTGGGCTTCTACCCCGTCGCGCCGGGTTCGAACGAGTACGTCATCGGCCGGCCGTTCGTGGAGCGGGCGGTGCTGACCCTCGACGGCGGCAAGCGCTTCACGGTGCGGACGCAGGGGCTGTCGGACGGTCACCCCTACGTCGGCAAGGTCACGCTGAACGGCAAGCCGCTGGACCGCGTCTTCCTGCGCGACGCCGAGATCCGGACCGGCGGCGAACTGGTCTTCACCATGAGCGCGACGCCGAACAAGGCCTGGGGCGTGAAGCCCGCCGCGCGGCCCTACTCGCTGACGCCCTATCCGAAGTGATGTCGTGTTTTCCTGACATGATGTCAGGTTGACATGACATTTTGCTCGTGTCAGGTTTGCCTTACATCAACGGGAGGCGAGCCATGCTGGCCATCGGCAAGTTCCAGACCTCGGCGCACAAGCGCTACGCGATCCGCACCTGGGCCTTCATGGTTCCGTACGTGCTGGTCAATGTCGGCGCGATCTTCGGCGCCTTCGACGACATCAAGACCCCGGTCGCGGCCTGGGCCCTGGCCCTGGTGGTCTCGGCCCCGGTGGTCGGGCAGATCTGGGCGACCCTGGCCATGATGGCCGAGTCCGACGAGTTCGTGCGCGCCCTGGTGGCCAGGCAGTTCATCGTCTCGGCCGGCGTGGCCATGGCGCTGTTCTCGGTCTGGGGCTTCGGCGAGAGCTACGCCCACGCCCCGCACGTGCCGGGCTGGCTGATCTATCCGCTGTTCTGGGCGGTGTTCGGCGTCGTCTCGCCGTTCATCCGGAGCACGCGATGAAGAACCGCCTGAAGCTGCTGCGCGTCGAGCGCGGCTGGACCCAGGAGCAGCTGGGCCAGGCGCTGGGCGTCTCGCGCCAGGCGGTCAACGCCCTGGAGACCGAGAAACACGACCCCTCCCTCGATCTCGCCTACCGCATCGCCGCCGTGTTCGAGCGAGCGATCGAAGAGATCTTCGAGAACCCGCACGTCCGCTGAGGACGTTGCTTCCCCACCCCATAGGAGAGACCTGATGTCGTTCGCCATCCCTGGCGGCCGCGCGATCGCGCGCGCCTGCGCCATCTTCCTGGCGGCCCTTCTGGGCCTGGGCGTCGCCGTGGCGACCGCCCGGGCCGAACCGGCGGCCTTCACGTCCGATCGCTTGACGGTCGAGGTGGTGGGGCAGGGGCCCGACGTGATGCTGATCCCGGGCCTGGCCTCGTCGCGCGAGGCGTTCCGGCCCCTGGCCGAGCGACTGAAGGCCACGCACCGCGTGCATCTGGTGCAGCTGTCGGGCTTCGCCGGCCAGCCGTGGACGGGCGGCGACGGGCCGTTCGTCGATCCGGTGGTCGAGGCCCTGGCGGCCTATGTCCGCGCGGCCAAGCTGGAAAGGCCGGCGGTGATCGGCCACTCGATGGGCGGGTTGTCGGGCCTGCTGCTGGCCCAGCGTCATCCGGAACTGGTCGGCCGGCTGATGACCGTCGACAGCCTGCCGTTCTACAGCGCCATGTTCGGGCCGAGCGCCACGGCCGCCAGCGCCAGGCCGTTCGCCGACCGCATGGCGGCGGGGATCCTGTCGGCCAGCCCCGAGGCCTTCGCCGCCCAGCAGGCCGCCACGGCCAAGGGCCTGTCGCGCACCCCGGCCGCTCAGGAGGCCATCGTCGCCTGGTCGCTGGCCTCGGACCGCCGCGCCGTGGCCAAGGCGCTGTCTGAGGTGATGACCCTGGACGCCCGGCCGGGCCTCGTGGCGATGAAGACGCCGGTGACCGCCGTCTACGCCGTCGATCCCGAAAGCGCCCTGCCGCCCGGCGTGGTGGGGGCGCTGTGGATGCGCGAGTACGGCGACCTGCCCGGCGTGAAGCTGGTGCGTGTCGAGAACAGCCGCCACTTCATCATGGCGGATCAGCCGGAGGTTTTCGCGCGGGCGGTGGAGGGGTTTCTCAAATAGTCCCTCTCCCCTTGAGGGAGAGGGTGGCCCCACGAAGTGGGGTCGGGTGAGGGGTCTCTCAAAAGCAAGACGCCGCGACGGCCGATCAGCCGTCGCGGCGTTTTTCGTGGTTGCGACCCCTCATCCGTCGGCCTTCGGCCGCCACCTTCTCCCGCAAGGGGAGAAGGATCAGCTATTCACCGCCAGGTCGTCCGCGTGGATCATCGGGCCTTCGGTGAAGCCCAGTTCCGCCTCGATGGCGTCGCTGCGCAGGCCGGCGATCTTGTGGGCGTCGGCGCTGTCGTAGCGGACAAGCCCCCGGGCGACCTCGCGGCCGGTCTCGTCGCGGACGCGGACGGCGTCGCCCTTGTCGAACGGGCCCTCCACGGCGCGGACCCCGGCGGCCAGCAGGCTTTTGCCTTTCTGGAGCGCTGCGGCGGCGCCGGCGTCGATCGTCACCCAGCCCTGGGGGGCCAGCGAGCCGGCGATCCAGGCCTTGTAGGCGGCGGCGGGCGAGGCCCCGGCCTCGATCAGGGTGGCGGGGGCGCCCTCCTCGATGGCGGCCAGCGGACGCGGGCGCGAGCCCAGGGTGATCAGGGTGGCGCAGCCGGCGGCCCGGGCGATGCGGGCGGCGGCGATCTTGGTGGCCATGCCGCCGGTGCCGACCCCGGCCGAGGCGTTGGCGCCCTCGGCCATGCCGGCGATCTGAGAGGTGATCTCGCTCACCCGGGCGATGTGGGTGGCGGTCGGGTCGCGGCGCGGATCGGCGGTGTAGAGCCCGTCGATGTCGGACAGCAGCACCAAGAGGTCGGCGCCGGCCAGCTGGGCGACGCGCGCGGCCAGGCGATCGTTGTCGCCGTAGCGGATCTCTTCGGTGGCCACCGTGTCGTTCTCGTTGACCACGGGCACCACGCCCAGCGACAGCAGGGTCTCGACCGTGGCGCGGGCGTTCAGCCAGCGGCGACGGATCTCGGTGTCGTCGCGGGTCATCAGGATCTGGGCGACGCCGACGTCATGCGGCTCGAACGCCTCCTCCCAGGCCCGCATCAGCAGGCTCTGGCCGGCGGCGGCGGCGGCCTGCTTTTCCGGCAGGGTGGTCTTGCGGCCCGAGAGGCCCAGGCGGCGGCGACCCAGGGCCCCCGCGCCGGACGAGACCACGACCACCTGCTTGCCGGCCGCGCGCAGGGCCGCGGCGTCGGCGCAGAACGCTTCGAGCCAGCCCTTGTTGGCCGCGCCGGTGGCGGCGTCGACCAGCAGGGCCGAGCCGACCTTGAACACGATCCGCCGGGCCTGGCCCAGCGGTCCCCCGACCCCCAGGTTCACGGCCGCCAGCCCCCCGGCGTCTCCTCGACCGGACCTTCGTCCTCGTCCTCGGGGATGACCTCGCCGCGGCGCTCGCGCACCTGGCGGTAGGCGGCCCGCAGCAGCTCAGTCACGCCCTGGCCCGAGACGCCCGAAACCAGCATCGGCCTGACGCCGGCGACCTCTTCAAGCTCGGCGAGCTTCTCGGCGAGGGTCTCCTCGTCGAGGGCGTCGATCTTGTTCAGCGCCAGGATCTCGGACTTGTCGGCCAGCTCGTCGCCATAGGCTTCGAGTTCGCCGCGGATCGTGGTCCAGGCGCCGACGATGTCGTCCTGGGTGGCGTCGACCAGGTGGATCAGGGTCGCCGAGCGCTCGACGTGGCCCAGGAACCGGGTGCCCAGGCCCGCGCCCTCGCTGGCGCCTTCGATCAGGCCGGGAATGTCGGCCAGGACGAAGCGCTCGCTGGTCGAGAGATCGACCATGCCGAGGTTGGGCGTCAGGGTGGTGAAGGGATAGTCGGCGATCTTCGGCTTGGCGGCGCTGGCGGCCGCCAGGAAGGTCGACTTTCCGGCGTTGGGCAGGCCCACCAGGCCGACGTCGGCGATCAGCTTCAGCCGCAGCCAGAGCCAGCGCTCCTCGCCCTCCTGGCCGGGGTTGGCCCAGGTGGGAGCCTGGTTGACCGGGCCCTTGAAGTGCAGGTTGCCCCAGCCGCCGTTGCCGCCCTTGGCCAACTGCACGCGCATGCCGGCCGTGTCGAGATCGACGATCAGGGTCTCCTTGTCCTCTTCCAGCACCTCGGTGCCGACGGGGACCTTCAGCACGATGTCGTCGCCGGCCGCGCCATGGCGCTGGCGGCCCATGCCGTGCACGCCGGTGCCGGCCTTGAAGTGCTGCTGGTAGCGGTAGTCGATCAGGGTGTTCAGGCCTTCGACGGCCTCGATCCAGATGTCGCCGCCGCGACCGCCGTCCCCGCCGTCGGGGCCGCCGTATTCGATGTACTTCTCGCGTCGGAAAGACACCGACCCGCCGCCGCCGTTTCCGGAGCGGATGAAGATCTTGCATTGATCCAGGAATTTCATGGGCGTCTTTTGTCTCAACACGGGTTTCGCGTCGAGTAAAATGGACTTGGCGCAACCTCGGGAAAGTGCGTTCGGACGCTTCCCGTGTCGGGATTGCGACAAACAAACGCTGCCTTGAACGCTGTTCGGTATCGTGACGAAATGTTAAACGTACGGGTGCGACAAACGGTCCCGGGGCGAAAATTCTCTATTTCTCGTGGAGGGGGAGGCTGACGTTGTCGACGGATGTGAACGTCAGAGGCGAACTGGATCAGGATCTCAAGGATCTGACTCTGCAGACGCTTTGCCGCAAATACGCCGGCGAGGCCTCGATCCATCGCAACATCCTGATGAGCCGCGGCACCGGCGTGACCGGCACCTGGCGCGACTTCCGCGCCTTCCTCGGCGACATCGGAACCCGGCCGTCCGAAAACCATGTCCTGGTTCTGATCAACCGGCTCGAGCGCACCTATGGTCCCGGTCGCGCCCGCTGGATGACGCCGGAAGAGCAGGCCGCGCACGAGGCCGATTTCGATCGCCTGCAGGCCGAGAAGAAGCGCGAGGCCCAGAAGATCGAGCACGAGGCCGCCGCCATCCGCCGCGCCAAGGCTCCCAACGCCCCCAATTTCGGCCAGTTCACCCCGATGGGCGGCCAGCAGGTCAGCTTCACCGACGTCGCCAAGAAGCTGAACATCCCGGTCGCGGCCCTGTCCAAGACCATGGCCGGCGGCCGCAGCGCCGACGAACTGGTCAAGCGCGCCGCCAGCGCCGCCGAGGTGATCAACCAGGAAGCCACCTGGCTGCCGCCGGATCCGACCCGCAAGGCCAACTTCTTCGAGGCCTTCCGCATCTGGCACATGCAGGTGCAGCCGCAGTTCAGCCGCGCCGCCACCCCGACCTTCCTGTTCCTCTACATCGCCCTGCCGGTGATGAAGGAATGCCGCGACGAGCTGGTCGATCTCGACCTGTGGAACCCGCTCGGCCAGCGCGCCATGAACGCCCGCGACAGCCACATCTCGTGGAAGAAGTACTGCGAGTTCATGCCCCGGGCGCAGGTGGCGATGATGGAAATCCCGATCTACGCCACCTATTCGCTGCTCAGCGACCTCGACGCCCTGTGCGAGCGGATCGTCACGGCGGAGAAGCGCTTCCGCGAGGGCCCGCAGAAGGTGATCCACACCCACCGGGCGGCTTGAGGCCGACCATGAGGAACCTCCCCCTGTGGGGGAGGTGATCGCGAAGCGATCGGTGGGGGGAGTGTTTGCGAGATCGGCCAACTTCCGCGGCGGCTGAAAACTTCCCCCCACCGGCCTTCGGCCGCCTCCCCCAGAGGGGGAGGTTCTTTCATTTCGGCGCCTTCAGCCCCTTGCTCACCACGGCCTCGCGATCCACCGCCAGCCAGCCGTCCACCACCTTCAGCTCGCCCAGCTGGATCACCGTGCGCTGGTTCCAGACCGGATCGGTCTTGGCCTCGTCTTCCTTGCCCTGGCCGACGAAGTAGTAGAGCAGCGCCCGGCCGTCGTTGACGACGACGTCGGGATGGTGGCCGAGGTCGCGGTCGGTGGCCTGGCTGCCCGGCTTGTCGAGGATGAAGCCCGGTTGGCGCTCCCAGGTCACGGCGTCCTTGCTGCGCAGCACGGCCAGGCCCTTCCAGGCGTCGGCGATCATCCACCACGACCCTTCCAAGAAGAACACCTTGGGCCCCTCGCCGGCGAAGTCGGCGACGAAGGCCGGCTGGCGGGTCCAGGTCTTCAGGTCCGGGCTGTCGGCGACGAAGATCCGGCTGTCCTTGCGCTCGTCCTTGAACCACATCCGGTAGCCGCCCTGCGGGGCCTTGATGACGCCGGCGTCGATCACCCGGTCCGAGCCGAGGTCGAGGGTGTCGGCGCAGCTCCAGGCCTTCAGGTCGGTCGAGGTCAGGTGGACGATCTTCGCCGTGGCCTCCGGCAGGTTCCAGCGGTGGAAGATCCCTGGCACCACGGTCAGGAACATGTGGTGGACGCCGTTTTCGGTGAAGATCTCCGGCGCCCACAGGGTTTCGCCGGTGCAGGCGGCCGGGATGTCGGCCGTGCCGGCGTAGGTCCAGGACAGGCCGTCCTTCGAGGTCGCCACGCCGATGGCGGTGGCGTGCAGCCAGGCGACGTCCTTGGGGTCTTCCAGTTTCAGGGTGGCGCGGCGGTTGGTGTAGAACATCCGCCACAGCTTGTCCGATTTGTCCCAGGCGATGGCGACGTCGGCCGCGCCATCGAAAACCGGGTCGCGATAGAGCGGCTTCTTGGCTTCGGCCAGAGCAGCGGCGGGCGCCGTGAGGGCCAGAGCGAGCGCCAGACCGGCCAGAACGCGACGATGCATGATGCCTCCCATATTATGGGTATGCATTCTACATGATGTGTCGCGGGGTCTCTACCTCCCGCCGCCCCTTCTTGAGCCCTCTTCCATAGGGAGAGGGAGGGGCCCGCCGCGAAGCGGTGGGAGGGTGAGGGGTTTCACCGTTGGCCTCGGGCCCTCGGATATGCTGACCTGAACGGTCGCGCTCTATTCGGAGAGTGTGTAACCTCTCACCCTCCCACGCTTGCAGCGTGGGCCCCTCCCTCTCTCAAAGAGAGAGGGATTAAGGCTAAGCCAGCCACACCATCATCCGGGTCGGCACGCTCGCCCCACGCGAGATCGAGGCCTTGTCCTCGACGACGCCCGTATAGAGGAAGCCGGCCTTGATCAGGACCTCGCCCGAGGCGGGGTTGTCGGCGAAGTGGCCGGCGACGACCAGCTTGCGCCGCCAGTCGTGCGCGGCCCAGGACAGGCCGCCCTGCAAGGCTTCGGTGGCCAGGCCTCGGCCCCAGAACGGCCGGCCGATCCAGTAGCCGACCTCGAGCCGGCCGTCCTCGTTGGGGAAAAAGCCCAGCACGCCGACGACGCCGGCGTCTTCCAGCTCGATGGCGAAGGTGGCCGCGCGGCTCCAGTCCTGCGACTGCACGCGGGCCACGAACTCCTCCGCGTCGCCCAGGGCGTAGGGCCAGGGCATGCGGGTGGTCATCTTGGGGATGGCGTAGTCAGCGCCGAGGCTGGCGATGCGGGGGGCGTCGGACATGTCCGGAGCCCGCAGCGTCAGGCGCCGCGTCTCGATGACGGGGCTTCTTTCGATCACGCACATGGCGCGTCTCCCTTTCCCGGTCCTTCTTCACGCCGAGGCCGTCGCTCCGACAGGCCTCAGATAGTGCGGGACCGTGACGCTCCAATTGCCGTGATGGGGCTATTTCGTGGAGCGTGGACAAAACAAAAGCGGGCAGTCCGGCGTCCGGACTGCCCGCTTCGTATTCGTCGCGTCCGGATCGTCTTCTTTTGGAAGCACGATCCGAAGGGGGACTTCTGATCGTACTATTCGGCGGCCTGGGCCACCGGGGCCACGGTCACGTAGGTACGGTTGTTCTTCTTGGTCACGAAGCCCACGGCGCCCTGCACGAGAGCGAAGAGGGTGTGGTCCTTGCCGATGCCGACGTTGGCGCCCGGGTAGAACTTGGTGCCGCGTTGACGCACGAGGATGTTGCCAGCGAGAACCTTCTCGCCGCCGAACTTCTTTACGCCAAGGCGCTTCGATTCCGAGTCGCGACCGTTGCTCGACGAGCCGCCAGATTTCTTGTGAGCCATGATGCTCTCCTAATCTTCGACCCGGTTTCCGACGAGCGGACCTGGGTCAGATCAATTCCAAAAAGACCCTGGCGGATCTTACGCTTCAGCTTCCGGAGCTTCCGAAGCCGCGGCCTTCTTCGGCGCGGCCTTCTTCTTCGGAGCGGGGGCGGCTTCGGCCTTCACCGGAGCTTCCGGGATGGTGGCCGGCACGGCGGCGTCGCCGAGGCCGCGGGCGCGGGCGTCGAGGATGACCTTCGGGGTCAGGTCGATCGCGCCGTCCCACTTGGTTTCCTTGCCGGCGCCCGAAACCGACGTCACGCGCAGGACCGACTCGGTCTGGCGGTGACCGCGGGTGCGGCGGTAGCCCTGACGGCGGATCTTCTTGAAGATCTTCACCTTCTCGCCCTTACGGGTTTCGATCAGGGTGGCGTTGACGACGGCGCCGTCAACGGTGGGGGCGCCGACCGTCACGGCCTCGCCTTCGCCCAGCAGCAGAACTTCGCCGAACGCGACTTCCGCGCCAGGTTGACCGTCGAGCTTCTCGACGACCAGCAGGTCGCCGGCTTGGACCCGGTACTGCTTGCCGCCGGTTTTGATGACCGCGTACATAGGTTAGCGCCTTAAATAACGTGCTGTTCGCAAAATAACGGAACGCCCGCGAGGAGACCCGGCGGGCGAGAGGGGCGCACTTATAGCGCCGAAAGGCTGTGAGTCAACGGCCAAGGACGCCTCTCAAGCGCTTGACGAGATTCAATATGCGGCTCGTGGCCGCCGCCCCAAAGAGTCCCCTAGTTCGTTATTTTGTAACAGGCTATAGCGCGGGCGTGACGTCCGCCTTCTTCGCCTCGATCGCGGCCACCGGCTTCATGGTGGCCTTCCTGCATGCGGCCCTGCCAACCCATTGGCTGCCGTTCGTGCTGGTCGGCCGCGCGCAGAAATGGTCGGCGGCGCGGACCTTGAGCGTCACCCTGCTGGCTGGCCTGGGCCACGTGGCCCTGACCATCCTGCTGGGCCTCTTCCTGGTGATCGCCGGCCTGGCGTTGGAGCCGAAGCTCGGCGGCCTGTTCCACTGGGTGGTCGGCGGGCTGATGGTGGCCGTCGGTCTCTTCTATATAGCGCGCGGCCGCCACAGCCACGGCCTGCCGGAGGCCGGCCGCCGCGCCTATACGTCCGACCGGGCGGCGATCATGGCCCTGGTGGTGCTGCTGACCCTGTCGCCTTGCGAGGCCTTCCTTCCCTATTACCTGGCCGGGATGAAGCACGGCTGGGCCGCGTTCCTGCTGCTGAGCGTGGTGCTGCTGGCGGCGACGGCGGCGGGCATGCTGCTGTTCACGGGCCTTTCCCTGGCCGGCGTGCGCCGCCTGAACCTCGACTGGCTGGAGCGCTACGAGGAGACGATCCTCGGCGCGGCCCTGGTGCTGGTCGGCCTGGCGGTGGCGTTCCTGAAGACATAGGGGCTTTAATCTCCCGTCATTCCCGCCCTTGTGGCGGGAACCCCTCTGTCAGCCGCAAGGGCGGATGGGGCGGACCGCTGGCGGTCCGCTTGTGCTTCACGTGCGAGCGGAACCAGGGTTTCCCGCCACAAGGGCGGGAATGACGGGAAGAAGAGGGAGGCGTGTTTCTTCGCCGCTTTCGCTTCGCCTCTCGCCGCCCTAAATACCCGCCATGACCCAGACCGCTTCCGCCCCCGGCAAGATCCCCGTCACCGTGCTGACCGGCTATCTCGGCGCCGGCAAGACCACGCTGCTCAACCGCATCCTCACCGAGGAGCACGGCAAGCGCTACGCCGTGATCGTCAACGAGTTCGGCGAGGTCGGCATCGACAACGACCTGGTGGTCGGCGCGGACGAAGAAGTGTTCGAGATGAACAACGGCTGCGTCTGCTGCACGGTGCGCGGCGACCTGATCCGAGTGCTGTCCGGCCTGATGAAGCGCAAGGGCGGCTTCGACGCCATCGTCGTCGAGACCACGGGCCTGGCCGATCCCGGCCCGGTGGCCCAGACCTTCTTCGTCGACGAAGACGTCAAGGCCCGCACCTATCTCGACTCGGTCACCGCCCTGGTCGACGCCAAGCACATCATGCTGCGGCTGAGCGACTCCAAGGAAGCCGTCGAGCAGATCGCCTTCGCCGACCAGATCGTGCTCAACAAGACCGACCTCGTGGACGAGAACGACCTGCGCCACGTCGAGGCCCGGATCCGCAAGATCAACCCGCTGGCCCCGATCCACCGCGCCCAGCGCTCGAACGTCCCGCTGAGCGCCATCATCGGCAAGCACAGCTTCGACCTGGAGCGGATCACCGAGCTGGAGCCGGACTTCCTCAACCCCGCCCACGGCGAGCCGGGCCACGTGCACGACGAGCACTGCGGCCACGATCATGGTCATCATCACGATCATGACCACGTGCATGACGAGCACTGCGGTCACGACCATGGCCACGACCATCATCATCACGACCACAAGAGCGACATCCACGACGACGGCGTCAAAGGGATCTCCCTGACGCTCGACAAGCCGGTGGACGGCCAAAAGATCACCGTCTGGCTCAACAACCTGCTGGCCGCCAAGGGCGTCGACATCCTGCGCGCCAAGGGCATCATCGACGTGAAGGGCGAGGAGCGCCGCCTGGTGTTCCAGGCCGTGCACATGATCCTGGAAGGCGACTTCCAGCGCCCCTGGACCGACAAGGACAACCGCTACAGCCGCATGGTCTTCATCGGCCGCGACCTCGACGAGGCCGAGCTGAAGAAGGGCTTCGAGGCCTGCGTGGCTTAGTCGCGATCCCTCTCCCCTTGCGGGAGAGGGTGGCCCCACGAAGTGGGGTCGGGTGAGGGGTTGCACGTACAGAAACGCCGCGACAGCTGATCGGCTGTCGCGGCGTTTTGCGTTTGAGAGACCCCTCATCCATCGGCTTTCGCCGACACCTTCTCCCGCAAGGGGAGAAGGAAGAGATCAGCCGGCCGGAGCGCGCTGGATGCTCGGCTCGAGGTTCTTGACGATCTCGCGGGCGTCGTAGGCGCGGGGGTCGCCCGAGGGCTTGGCGCCCTTGTGCAGGACGATCTCGGCGCTGGCCTCGAACTTCTCGATCGTGCGGATCTCGGCGCGGTTGGCGAAGAAGGGGTCGCCCCAGAACGGGTCCCAGGCGCGCCAGCCGCCGTAGCGGGGGCCGTAGTAGCGCCAGGACGGACGCCAGGCGCCGTACGGATAGCCGTAGCCGAAGCCCGGCCGCATGAACGGATCCTCGTCGATCACGGTGCGGGCCGTGCGGTCGGTGCGGCGGTCGGCCGTCTCGAACCAGTCGTAGCCCTGCTGCACGGTCAGTTCGGCGGCGCGGTAGAGCAGGTAGCGCTCGACGGTCTCGCGGCCGGTCAGGCTGTTGCCGGCGAAGGTGACGCGGTAGCGGTCGCCCTCGAGGCGCAGTTCGGAAAAGCCGCCCGAGGCCTTCTGGCCGGGTGCGACGGGCTGGTATGGGGTGGCGGTGGCGCAGGCGCTGAGCGCCGCGGTGACCGCCGCGATCGCGAGCCAGTTGGCCTTCTTGAGGGACATGGCGCGCTCCTTTGCGACGACTCGTTACTCCCGTACCGTAACGGATGGCGCAGCTTTACGGTTTCGCCAAGGCCATCACGTTGCCCGGTTGTAAAAAGGGGCGGCTGGAAGCCCGCTAGCCTCGGGCGACGATCAGGCAGGCCGCGCCGATCAGCAGCGCTCCCACCAGCAGGCCGAAACCCTTGCGGAAGGCCGGTTCGTTCATCCGCGTGGCCAGGGCCGCGCCGCCCAGGCCGTAGGCGCTCATGCTGATCAGGTCCATGCCGATGGTGGCGCAGGCGAACATGATCAGCTGCGGGACCAGCGGCCGGTGGACGTCGATGAACGGCGGCAGCACGCCGGCGAAGAACACCAGGATCTTGGGATTGGCGATCTGCACGGTGAAGCCGTCGCGGAAGGCCGAGCGGCCGCTGGGCGGACGCACCGCCGCCAGGGCCGCGCCCTCGCCGTTGGCCGGCTTCAGGGCGCCGATGATCGACTTGATCCCCAGCCAGACCAGATAGGCCGCGCCGGCCAGGGCCAGCACGTGGAAGGCGGCGGGAAAGGCGGCGATCAGCGCGCCCAGGCCCAGGGCGGCGGCCACGAACCAGCACAGGCTGGCGCTGTTCATCCCCACCACGCCCAGCAGCGCCGCGCCCTTGCCCTTCTCCATGCCGGTGGCGATGGCGAACAGGTTGGCCGGCCCCGGCGTGATGGCCATGACGAACATGGCCGCCAGGAAGGCGCTGTAGCGGGCGGGATCGACGGGCAGGACCATGAGCGGGGCTATAGGCTTTCGTTGGATCTCTTCCCACCCCTATCCGCCCGTCATTCCCGCCCTTGTGGCGGGAACCCCTCTGTCAGCCGCAAGGGCGGATGGGGCGGACTGCTTGGCAGTCCGCTTGCGTTTCACCTGCGAGCGGAGCCAGGGCTTCCCGCCACAAGGGCGGGAATGACGGGAGTTGGGGAGGTCTGCCGTTACATCCCCACCGTAACCGCCACCCAGATCACGCGTCCCAGCGCGCCCAGCAGCAGGACGAAGGTGGTGAAGGCCTGGATGGCGAAGCCGAGGCCGCGCTTCTTGGGATCGGCGGTGTAGCTGAGCGCATAGATGATCCGGCCGAGGATCCAGACGACGCCCGCCGCGGCGGCGAACAGGTCGTTCCAGTAGATGGCGAACAGCCACAGCGACGGCAGGAAGATCGGCAGCCATTCCAAGGTGTTGGCCTGCACCCGCACATGGCGTTCGAGGTCGGGATCGCCGGTCATGGCCGGGGCCTGGATGCCGGTGCGGCGACGCGCGCCGCCCACCCGCAGGATCATCCAGATGTAAGCGATCAGGGCGGCCAGCGTGACGATGGCGACCAGGGCGTGGGTTTGCATGGCGTTGTTTCTCCCCCTTTTGACGCGGCGCAAGGCGGCGCGCGCGGGAGGAGCTTAAGCGTATTCAGGGTTGAAGCTCAAAGCCGAGAGGGCCAAGGCGGAACCGGCCGCCGCGTCCATGCGCTTTCAGCTTCGAAGACACCCGTCCGAACCCTTCTCAGGAAAGGTCTCGCGCATGCTCGTGAATTCCACCGCGATCCGAGCGATCGACTACGAACCCGAACACGGCAAGCTGATCGTCACCTTCATCGACGGCGACGAGTACGTCTATGTCGGGGTGCCCGAACGGGTGACGGCCGCCTTCACGCGGTCGCGCTCGAAGGGACGGTTCTTCCAGCGAATGATCCGGGATCGGTATCCGTACAATCGGATCTGAGGATCCGCATCCCTCTCCGTCGTCATCCCGGAAAGCGCGTAGCGCTTATCCGGGACCCAGGAGGCTGGACGCCGCATTTTGACAGGGCGCCCTCACGGTAGCCGGCGCATCGCGGCGGCCCCTGGGTCCCGGCTCTTCGCTGCGCTTCGGCCGGGATGACCAGTGGGAGGGTTCCTAAACAAGAAAGCCATCGCCGGGTTTCCCGGGCGATGGCTTCTGATGTGTCGGACTGAGGGGCGCTCTTACGCCTCCTCGTCCCCTTCTTCCTCGGCCTCGACCTCTTCGACCTCCACCGGCGCGGCGATGGCGGCGGGCTTGGCCTTCTTGCCGCGACGGGGCGCCGGAGCGTCCTCGACCACGGCCGTCAGCGTCGGAGTCTCGGAGAGCGGGGCGGTCAGGCCCGACAGGGCGCCGCCGTTCAGGCCGACCTCGGCCATCAATTGGTCGAGCAACGGGGCCTGAGCGCGATAGCGCAGGGCGCCGCTGACCACCTGGTCGGCGAGGTTGCCGCCGCCGTTCGAACCACCAGCGCCGGAGTCGTTGGCCGCCCCGCCGGTCGCGCCGTTCAGGCCGTCGACCTGGACGATGCGGATCGAGTCGATGGCCTCCAGCGGCTTGACGGACTCGGCGATGATGCGGTCGAGATTCTCGATCAGCTTGATGCGGATGGCCATGGCCACCTGGTCGGCCGACAGCAGGTTGGCGGCCTTGTTGAGGGCCTCCTGACCCGAGGCGTCGACGGCGTAGCGCACGCGGGCGGCCTCGGCGGCCAGGCGCACGGCCTGGGCCTCGGCCTCGGCGCCGATGCGGGTCTTGTCGGCCGCGCCCTTGGCTTCCTCGCGCAGGGCCTCGGCCCGGTCGGCGGCGGCGGTCTTCTCGGCCTCGGCGGCCACGCGGACGGCGATGGCCTCGCGCTCGGCTTCCTTGGTCGCCTCGATCAGCTCGATGATCTTCTGGCGGTCGGCGGCCTCGCGTTCGCGGACGGTCTTGACCTGCTCCTCGGCGGCGACGGCGTGGGCCAGGGCCTTGTCGGCGTCGGCCTGGGCCTCGGACTGGGCGCGCGACTTCTCGGCGACGGCGATGGCGCGGTCCTGTTCGGACAACTCGATGGCCTTGGCCTTCTCGATGGTCTGGGTCTCGACGGCGCGTTCCTTGGCGATCTCGCGCTCGCCCAGTTCCTGCTCCATGGCGATGCGCTGCTGGGCCACGGCCCGGTCGGCCTCGATCTTGGCGGTCTCGATCTGCTGCTGGGCCGAGATCTTGGCGCCCTCGGCCTCGCGGGCCTTCTCGGCTTCCTTCTGCGAGACCTCGGCGGCCTGGGCGGCGCGGCGGATGGCCAGTTCGCGCTCCTGCTCGAGCTTGGCGTATTCCTCGTCGCGGCTGATCTCCAGCGTGCGGCGCTGGGCCTCCAGGTTCTTGGTGCGGATCTGCACCTGGGTGTCCTGCTCGATGTCGTTGCGCAGCTTCTTGCGCAGCTCGATCTCCTCGGTCAGCCGGGTCAGGCCCTCGGCGTCGAAGGCGTTCGAGGGGTTGAAATATTCCATGGCGGTCTGGTCGAGGCCGGTCAGCGACACGGTCTCCAGCTCCAGGCCGTTCTTCAGCAGGTCTTCCGACGAGACCTGCTGGACCTTCTGGACGAAGTGGGTGCGCTGCTCGTGCAGCTCGGTCATGGTCAGCTCGGCGGCCACCGAGCGCAGGGCGTCGACGAACTTGCCCTCGACCAGATCCTTCAGCTGCTCGGGATGCATGGTGCGCTGGCCCAGGGTCTGGGCGGCGCTGGCGATGGCCTCGGCGCTGGGCTGCACCCGCACGTAGAACTCGGCCAGCACGTCGACGCGCATGCGGTCCTTGGTGATCAGGGCCTGCTCAGCGCTGCGGGCCACGGCCAGGCGCAGGGTGTTCATGTTGACGGGGATGGTCTCGTGGAACACCGGCAGGATCAGCGCCCCGCCGTTCATCACCACCTTCTCGCCGCCGAAGCCGGTGCGGACGAAGGACGTCTCCTTGGAGGCGCGCTTGTAGAGACGGGCCAGGATCAGGCCCAGGATCAGCAGGCCGAGCAGGCTGCCGCCGGCGATGACGCCGATTTCGATCAAGGCAGGCATGTGGGTAACCCCCGAAGTTTGGATAAGCGAAGAAGGGAGGAAGGGAGGAAGGGAGGAAGGAAGGGAGGAAGGGATCAGCGCTCGCGCAGGGCGTCGCTTTCGTTGCGGATGGCCAGGAACCGGGCTCCGGCGTTGCGCACGATGATGACGCTGGTTCCCTGGTCGAAGGTCTCGCCGTCCTCGTCGGGCTCGACCATCACGTAGTGGGCTTGGCCGTGGGCGTCGCGCACCCGGGCCTGGGCCGGCGAGCCGACCTTGGCCTGGCCGGTGACGATGGTCGCCACGCGGCCGACCAGGGTGTCGCGCGAGACGGCGGTGGTCTCGTCGCCGGGCAGGATGCGGGCCAGAAGCCGTCCCAGCACCCGGGTGAAGGGCAGGGCGACCGCGGCGGCCAGAGGGCCGGCGATCCAGATCGGGGCGGGGTGCTTGAACACCCCGGCGATCAGCTGCTGCAGCACCATGCCCACGGTCCCGAAGGCGAACAGGAAGACCACGATGATCATCAACAGCGGCAGCCGGCCGACGTTCAGCCAGCCCAGCAGCGAGGGGTGATCCAGGTCGTGCCCATCGAGGCCGTCATGGCCCAGGCCCGCGCCGAGGCCGGCGGCCTCGACCGCGCCGATCAGTAGCATCAGCAGGAGGGCGGCCAGGAACAGGGTGTTGCCGTCGGCGGCGAGGAAGCTCCACATCGCGGTCAGCCCTCCTGCCTGGCGGCGCGCAGGGCGGCCAGGCGCTCCTCCACCCGGTGGCGGCGGGTCAGGCGTTCCAGCTCCGACAGCTTGGCGCCCTGGGACAGCTCGGCGCCGGTCGGCGGCTTGGGCGCCTTGGCGCGGGCGGCCGACAGGTCGGTCAGGTCCTCGGCCATTTCGCGGCGGGTGGCCTGCAGGGCGGCCAGATAGCCTTCCAGTTCGGCCTGGCGCTGGGCGGCGTCGGCGACGGCGGTCTCCAGCACCGGGACCTGGGCCTCGATGTCCAACTGGTGCTCCAGCGCGGCGCGGACCAGGTCCTCGCGATCCTGCGAGAGGGCCAGTTCGATCTGGGCCGACAGGTCGTCGTGGCGGCTGGACTGCTCGGTCAGGCGCTTGGCGGCGAGATGGCGGGCGGCGATGGCGCGGCCCAACTCGGCGCGCACCTCGTCGACGGCCTGGTCGACCTCGCGCAAAGCTTGTTGGCCGAGCGCGTCGGGCATCACCTCTTCCAGGGCGTCGATCAGGGCGTGGGCTCCGCCGCTGACGATGCGGCCCACCCGGGCGCGAAGGGAATCTGCCATGGGGAACCTCGTCAAACGCTCGCCGGGCGGTCGGCCGCGGCGGTGATCAGGCGCGTCAGCTCGCCCAGGGCGGCGACGCGGCGGGAGACGATCGTGGGATCGTAGGCGGGGGCGCTGGGCGTGACGCCCCAGCGCAGCATCTGTTCGGTCAGACGCGCGGCGGCGTCGACCAGCCGCGCCTCGTGCCGGGCCAGCCGCTCGGGATCGCCGCCGGCCAACTCGGCCGGGGCGGCCAGCAGCACGGCCAGCATCTCCTCGACGGCGGTGGTCAGGGCGACGGCGACGGTGGAATGGCGATCGCTGGCCAGCTCGGCGGCGCGCAGGGCCTTCAGGGCCGGGGCGGCGATGTCGTGGGCCGCGGCCAGGGCGGCCTCCCAGGTCGCCGGCGTCTGGGCGCGCTGGCGGGCCTGGCGGATCAGGCCGCGCACCTTGTCGCTGGCCGTCACGGCCCCCTCCAGTTCGAGACCGGCGAGGAACAGGGCGTCCTCCTCGGACAACCTGACGCTCAGGGGTGTGTTCAGTGCGACCATGGATAGAAACGTGGTGCGTTGTAAGACGTTTGTAAACAGCTGGGCCGTTCAGCCGCAGATTACATTTTCGTCAGATGCTCGCCGCGAGGTTCGCCCCGACGCTTGCAAGGGCCGCGGCGGTCGCCGGATCGGCCGGGAAGAAGGTCTCCAGCGTCAGTTCCGACAGGGTGACGTCCACCGCGTCGCCGAACACCGTGGTCGTGCTGATGAAGGAGAGGGTGGTGTCGCCCAAGCTCAGCCGCAAGGGGACGGCCAGACCGCCGAGATCGGTGGGGCGGCGGTCGTCGGTCGGCGGGGCGGGATAGGCGCCGACCTCGTCCAGCAGGTCGGCCAGCAGGGGATCGACGCCGTGGGCCACCTGCCGGCGCAGGCGCTCGACCAGATGCCGCCGCCACTCTGCCGGGTTGGCGACGCGGCGCATCAGGCCGTCGGGGTGCAAGGCCACGCGCATGATGTTGGGTGGCGGCCCGAGCAGGGCGGGCGGCACGCCGTCCAGCAGCATCAGGGCGGCCGGGTTGGCGGCGACCAGGTTCCAGGCCCGGTCGGCGGCCAGGGCAGGATAGGGCATGTGGGCGGCCAGGATCAGTTCGACGGCCTTGCGGGCGGCTTCGAGGCCGGCGTCGGTCAGGTCGCGTTCGGGATAGACCGGGGCGAAGCCGGCGGCGACCAGCAGGCGGTTACGTTCGCGAAGGGGCGTCTCCAGCCGCTGCGACAGGTTCAGCACCATCTCGCGGCTCGGCTGGGCGCGGCCGGTCTCCAGGAACGACAGGTGCCGGGTCGAGATCTCGGCCTCCAGCGCCAGATCCATCTGGCTCATCCGCCGCCGCTGGCGCCAGGCGCGCAGGTGGTCGCCGAAGGTCTCGGGCATGGGGGGCTCCTTTCGGACGGCGCCAACCCTAGACCGCCCCCGCGCACCTTGCCCATTACCTCCCGCGTAATCGACGGACCGCACGGCGGCGGCGACCCTTTCGGTGTCATCAAAGGAGGGCCAAGCCCATGACCGCCGATCTTTCCTTCGTCCGCCGCGTGCTCGCCGTCGATGCGGTCACCTGTCTCGCCGCCGGCGCCCTGATGGCGGCGGCCGCCGCGCCGCTGTCGCCGCTGCTGGGCTTGCCGCAGGCGCTGCTGTTCTGGGCGGGGGCGTCGCTGTTTCCGGTCGCGGCCCTGTTCGGCTGGATGAGCGGCACGCGTCTCTTGAACGCGGGCCTGGTCTGGCTGGCGATCGCTGGCAACGCCGCCTGGATCGTCGCCAGCCTCGCCGTGCTGGTCCTGTTCCGACCCGCGCCGCTGGGCCTGGCCTTCGTGCTGGCCCAGGTGGGCGCCGTGGCGGTGCTGACGGCGCTGGAGCACGCCGGGTTGAACCGGGGCGCACGGCTGGCGCACGGCGCTTGAGTCGGGGTCTCGTTCGCCCTGGATCAAGTTTTCTGGTCCCGCCGTGGGCGGAAGCCGCGCACGGCGGGGCAAATCCTGGGCGACCCGAACATTTTGAGTGAAATTACAGATGCGGCTCCGGACGCCGGGAACCGGGCGAGGCGATGGTTTCTCCACGAGGTGTCGCCCCTGGGGATAACCGCCGAGGGCGGAAGGTGCGACGGCCTCGAACGAGGACGTCATGTCGAACCAACGGATGCTGTTGGCGGGCTGCTCCGCCGCCGTACTGCTCGCCCTGGCCGGCGCCGCTCACGCGGCCGCGCCGGATCCCGCCGCCGCGCCGGACGCCGTCGACGAGATCGTCGTCAAGGCCCGCGACAAGGCCGGCCTGATCGAGAAGCAGCCGAACAACACCGTGTTCGGCCTCGACAAGCCGCTGATCGAGACGCCGCGCTCGGCCAGCTTCGTCTCCGACCTGACCCTGCAGCGCTACGGCATCGAGACCATCGACGGCCTGACCGCCGTCTCGCCCGGCACCTACACCGCCAGCTTCTACGGCGTGCCCGGCTCGCTGAACATTCGCGGCACCCTGGCCGAGAACTACTTCCGCGGCTTCAAGCGGGTCGAGAACCGCGGCACCTATTCCACCCCGATCGGCGCGGCCGAGCAGATCCAGGTCGTGCGCGGTCCGCCGACCCCGATCTACGGTCCCGGCAAGGTGGGCGGCCTGCTGAACTTCATTCCGAAGTCGGGCAAGAACGAGGGCGGCTATCTTTCCGAGCCCACGGGCGAGGTGACGGCCACCTACGGCAGCTACAACAAGAAGAACGCCACGGCCCAGGTCGGCCTGCCGGTGTCGTTCGGCGACGTGGTCGGCGGCGTCTATCTCTACGGCGAGGCCGAGGACAGCCACAGCTACTACCACGGCATCTATCCCAAGCGTCAGACGGGCGAGATCTCGGCCGACTTCGACCTCGGGAACGGCTGGAGCACCGCCATGGGCGCGATGCTCTACCACTCCGACGGCGACGTGCAGACGGCCGGCTGGAACCGCCTGACCCAGGACCTGATCGACAACGGGACCTACATCACCGGCCGCGACACCAGCCTGACCGACAGCGACGGCAACGGCCGCCTGACGCCGAACGAGATCGGCTACTACCCCTACGCCGCGTCGATGTACCTGGCCTATTACGGCTACCCGACCAGCGACGCCCTGCACACGCTGGACGTCGGGGTGGGCACGACCAAGCTGTCGCCGCGCACGGTCTACGTCTCGGCCGCCGACTTCTCGAAGACCCGCACCAACACCTTCTATTGGGATCTGGCCAAGGATCTCAGCGCCGACAGCTCGATCAAGCTGCAGCTGTTCTACGACGACCTCGAGAACAAGCGCTTCTCGTCCTACGGCTATCCGGCCTGGTTCGACAGCAAGGTCTGGGAAGCCCGCCTGACCTACAACATCGACCACGACTTCCTGGACGGCGCGGTCGAGACCAAGTCGTTCGTCGGCGCCTCCTACCGCGACTTCGACGGCCGCCGCCGCGAAAGCTACAACAGCGGCATGATCGCGCTGGACCGCCGCGATCTCTCCTACGGGGCCACCGCCACCGACATCCTGGGCAGCCCGTTCAACGCCGGCGACGGCGTGGAGTGGGAGAACGACAACTCCAGCCAGTGGAGCGACGTCGGCGTCTTCTTCACCAGCGACATCATGATCGGCGGCAAGCTGAACCTGATGCTGGGCGGCCGCTACGACGACTACGACGTCACCTCCAACGACACCGGCTACCTGTCCTACACCGTGGCGGGCGTGCAGAAGGCGTCGAAGGGCAAGTGGACCTACACCGCCAGCGCCACCTACAAGCTGCCGCTGGGCCTGATGCCCTACATCACCTATGCCGAGACCTCGTCGCTGGAGATGAGCCAGGCGGGCGACATCGCCCCGGGCCTGGTCAACACCGGCACCTGGCTGTCGGACGGGGATCTCGCCGAGACCGGCGTCAAGTTCCAGTGGCTGAACGGCGCCCTGGTCGGCTCGCTGGCCGGCTACCGCCAGAACCGCACCCAGTTGACCGGCATCGCCGGCACGGTGACCGGCACCCGCGCCAAGGGCGTGGAACTGGAGGTGCGCTATCTCGCCAGCGAGCACTTCAGCTTCACCTTCTCGGGCAACAGCCAGCACACTTCGGTCAAGGGTCCGGACACCTCGTTCCAGTACATCCCGGCCTGGGCCGCGGGCGTCTCGGGCGCCAACGGCTTCGGCGGCTCCTACGTGGTGTGGAGCTACAGCAGCGTCGTCGGGACCGGCGACTACGACTACACCCTGATCCCGAAGTCGGTGGTCAGCCTCTACGGCTCCTACACGTCGGACGCCCACGGCTGGGGCAAGGTCGGCGGCACGCTGGGCGTGACGCACGTGACCAAGACCTCGGGCGTGCTGCCGGGCGCGGTGGTCTATCCGGCCTACGCCGTGGCCAACGCCAGCGCCTACTACGAGTACGGTCCGTACACGGCCACGCTCAATGTCGATAACCTGTTCGACAAGCTCTACTTCACCCCCGACGCCGACACCTACGCCAACCTCGGCGCGCTGCCCTCCAAGGGCCGCGAGTGGCGGGTGACCCTGTCCCGAAAGTTCTAGTCCCCTTGCGGCGCGCCCGCTGCAACGGGCGCGTCGTTTCCTTTTTTCCCCCGAAAAGGAGCTTCGCCATGTCGACCTCCCCCTGGCGCGCCTGGCTGATCCTGTCGGTCTTCGCCCTGCTGCTGTTTCTGATCACCGCCTCGACCTTCTCGTCGCTGGGGGTGGTGCTGCCGGCGATGATCAAGGAGCAGGGCTGGGGCTTCGGCCCGGCCTTCACCGGCTTCACCCTGCTGGGGGCGTTCTGCGGCGGCTCGTCGTGGCTGCCGGCCCTCTTGATCCGCAAGCTCGGCGTGCGGCCGACCATCCTGGCCGGCTCGGCGGTGATGGTGGCGGGCTTCACCTGCCTGGCCGCGACGCCGGGGCTCACCGTCTATCTCGTCGGCACGGCGCTGCTGGGCGTCGGCTACCAGATGATGGCCCTGATCCCCGGCACCCACGTGCTGGGCATGCTGTTCAAGAAGCGCGCCCTGCCGTTCGGGATCTATTTCACCGTCGGCTCGCTGGGCGGGGTGGTCGGGCCGTGGATGGCCCTGTCGGGGATGGAGATCGCCGGCGGTGCCTGGCGGCCCTACTGGTGGATGCAGGCGGCCGCCTCGCTGGTCGTCGGCGTGCTGTGCACCGCCCTGGTCGGTGGCAAGGCCTGGCTGGACGCGGCCGCCGCCGAGACCGACAAGGCCGTCGCCGAGGATGTCGAGAACGCGCCGGCCAACACCCGCGTCTACCGCACCGCCGTCGACTGGACTGTGAAAGAGGCCGTCCGCACCCCGCAGTTCTGGGTGATTCTGGCGGCCTATTTCGCCCACCTGCTGGGCGGAGTCACCGCCGTCAGCCTGGCCCCCAGCCACTTCGGCGAGCTGGGCGTGCCGATGACCATCGCCATCTCGGCGATCAGCCTGGAATCCCTGATGCAGGTGGCCGCGCGCCTGGGCGGCGGTCTGGTCGGCGACCGGATCGATCCGCGCTGGCTGCTGGCGGGCGCGCAAGGGGTGATGGCCGTCGGCCTGCTGGCCCTGACCCACGCCACCACCTGGCCGCTGATGATGCTGTTCGCCGTCGGGGTGGGCATCGGCTTTGGCATGACCGTGCTGGCCGTCAGCATCCTGCTGCTCAACTACTACGGCCGGAAGAACAATCTCGAGCTCTTCTCGCTGGTCTGCCTGGCCGGCGCGGCCTCGGCCCTGGGGCCGGCGATCGGCGGCTTCATGCGCGACCAGCTGGGCGGCTTCGCCCCGGCCTTCCAGGTCTTCGCCGCGGTGATCGGCGTGATCTTCGTCGCCGCCCTGTTCATGCGCCCGCCGCGCAAGGCCGCCGAGGCCGAGCCGATCGGCGAGCCGCTTCCCACCCTTTTGCAAGACGCCGCGTAATCAAGGATGTCCGCCATGTTCCACAGCCCTTCCAAGCACAAGGACTTCGGGGTCTTCCTGCCGGTGGCCAACGGCGGCTGGATCATCTCCAAGACCACGCCCACCCTCGACGGCCTCTACCAGAGCAACAAGGCCGCGGCCGTCGCCGCCGACCAGGTCGGCATGGACTTCGTCATGTCGATGGGCAAGTTCCGCGGCTTCGGCGGTGAGACCGACCACTGGGGCACGGCCCTGGAGTCGGTGACGATGATGGCCGGCATCGCCGAGGCCACCAAGAACGTCCGCATCTGGGCCACCATCCACCCGCTGCTGCAGAACCCGGCCGTGGCCGCCAAGATGATCGCCACCCTCGACCACATCAGCGGCGGCCGCGCCGGCCTCAACATCGTGGCCGGCGCCTATCGCGGCGAGTTCGCCCAGATGGGCGCCTGGGACGACGCCCTGACCCACGACGACCGCTATGTCCTGACCGAGGAATGGACCCAGATCGTCAAGCGGCTGTGGAGCGAGGACAGCGTCGATTTCGACGGCCGGTTCTTCACGATGAAGGACTGCCAGTCCAAGCCGAAGCCGCTCAGCCGGCCGCGTCCGGAGCTGGTCTGCGCGGGGATGAGCGACCGGGGCTTCCAGTTCTCGGTGCGCGAGGCCGACGTCTGCTTCATCGGCGGCCGCACGCCCGACGAGCGCCGCGACGCCAGCCGCCGAGCCAAGCTCGCCGCCCAGGGCATGGGCAAGACCATCAAGACCTACGCCATGTGCACCGTCGTCCACGCCGAGAGCGACGCCGGGGCCGAGGCCCTGGTCCAGCGCTACAAGGACGGGGCCGACATGGGCGCGATCCTGGCCATGCTGGAAAGCTGGGGCGTGCCGGCCGAGAAGCTGTCGAGCGTCGCGGCCCAGCAGGGCGCGTTCATGACCCATACCGTGGTCGGCTCGCCCGCCACCTGCGCCGAGCAGATCCAGGCCTTCGTCACCGACTGCGAGCTGGACGGGCTGATGCTGATCTTCCCGGACTATGTGGAAGGCCTGGCGATGTTCGGGGCGGAGATCCTGCCGGGCCTGCGCTCGGTGTTCTCGTGAGCGGCTTTCCGGCCTGGATCGCGCCGGGTCGCACAGCGCTGGCGGTGATCGACATCCAGGTCGACTTCGCCTCGCCGGACGGCCTGCTGGGCCAGTACGGCGTGGACATGGGCATGGCGGCGCCGGCCGTGGATGCGGCGGCGGCTCTGGTCGCGGTCGCGCGGGAAGCCGGCGTGCCGGTGGTGTTCGTCGGCCTGTTCACCTCGCCGAACACCGACAGCCCGTCGTGGAACGAGCGCATGCGCCGTCGCGGCGGCGATCCCGACAGCGAGGCGGCCCTGTGCCGCGCCGGCCAGCCGGGCAGCGCCTTCTACGGACCCCAGCCCGCCGAAGGTGAGCTGGTGGTGGCCAAGACCCGCTACAGCGGCTTCGTCGGCACGGACCTGGACGCCCGGCTCAAGGCCATGGGCGTCGACACCCTGGTCGTCTGCGGCCTGACCACCGAGTGCTGCGTGGCGGCCACCGCCGCCGACGCCTTCGACCTCGACTACCACGTCTTCGTCGCCGCCGACGCCTGCGCGACCTACGAGCCCGACCTGCACGAGGTGGCTCTGAAGACCATGGCGCTGAACACCGCGATCCTCACCGACAGCGTCGAGATCGCCAAAGCCTGGAAGGAGGCCGCGTGATGGCCGACGGGTTCGCCAACATCCCGGGCGTCGCCGCCCCCTACACGGTCACGGAAGCCGACCGCGCCGCCATCGCTGCGGCGATCAGCGAAAGCGAGATCGTCGAACTGGCCCTGACCCTGGGCAATATCCCCGCCCCCTCGGGCAAGGAGCTGGAGGTCGCCAACTACGTCTACGACTGGATGGCGCGCGAGGGCTTCTCGCCGCGCAAGGTGGGGGCGACGCCGGAGCGTCCCAACGTCATCGGCACGCACGGCGGCAAGGGTGTCGGCAAAAACCTGCTGTTCACCGCCCACCTCGACACCGAGGCGCCGACCTGGAACCCGGATCTCGACGCCTACAAGTACAGCCCTTCGACCCTGGCCAATCCCGAGTGGGAGAAGTGCTGGCTGGAGGACGGCAAGCTCTACGGCTATCCGATCGCCAACGACCGCGGGCCGATGGCCTGCTTCCTGATCGCCGCCAAGGCGCTGAAGGCGGCCGGCTACGAGCTGGCCGGCAAGATGTACCTGACCGCCTGCCCCGGCGAGATCGGCCCCGAGCCGATCGAGGAGCATCGCGGCGTCGCCTATATGGGCAAGGACATCGGCGCCCACTACCTGTTCCACCACGGCGGCGTCGCCCCCGACTACGCCATCGCCGCCGAGGGCTGCGACTTCGGCCTGACCTGGGTCGGCTGCGGCTATGCGGTGTTTCGGATCACGGTCTGGGGCGAGGGGGTGTTCACCCCGCTGCTGACCCATCCGGCCACGGCCGCAGAGCACCCCAACCCGCTCTACAAGATCGGCAAACTGACCGAGGCGATCCACGCCTGGAGCGGCGAGTGGGAGAAGGCCAGCCTGTACGAGAGCCCCGGCGGCACGGCCCAGCCGAAGTCGCAGCTGGCCTCGATCCGCGGCGGCATCCCCTACGCCTTCGGGGCGGGGACCGAGCGGGTGAACCTCTATCTGGAAGTGGGCCTCAACCCCCGCCAGCGCGTGGCCGACATCCAGCATTCGCTGGAGGCCATGGCGCGCAAGACGGGGCTGTCGGGGATCGAGATCGAGCCGGTGGTCGTGCGCCACGGCTTCGAGGCCGACGCCGCCGAGGTGGCCCCGCTGGTCGGCGCCGTGGACGTGGCCACCCAGCTGTCGCTGGGCCATCCGGTCGCCAAGGCCGCCCCGGTCTATTCGAGCATGTGGCGCGACCACAACGTCTTCAACATGCACCGCATCCCGGCCATCACCACGGGCTTCGCCCGCTGGCGGCCGACGCCGAAGGACCTGGTGGACAGCGCCCTGGTCTACGCCCTGACGGCCTTGGCCGTCTGCGGCCGGGCCGAGACGGGCGAGGCGGCCAACCGCGCCCCGCCGGTCTATGGCGACAACCCGTTCGGGGGCGAGTGATGGGCGCGGCCCTGGCCAGGGACGCCGATCCCGCCCTGTTCCGCAAGGCCATGGGCGGGTTCGCGGCCGGTGTGACGGTGGTGACCACGGCGCTGGACGGACAGCTGTCGGGCACGACCGTCAGCGCCTTCTCGTCGCTGTCGATGGATCCGCCGCTGGTGCTGGCGTGCCTCAAGCGGCAGAGCCGCACCCTGGCCGCCGTGCGCGAGGCCGGCGTGTTCTGCGTCAACATCCTGGCCGCCGACCAGGGCGAGCTGGCCTACGCCTTCGCCAGGTCGGGCTGCGACGACCGCTTCGCTCTGGCCGCCCTGGAGGCCGGCGCGACCGTCGCCCCGGTGCTGGCCGGCGGCGTGGCGGCGGTCGAGTGCGAACTTCACGCCGCCCACGACGGCGGCGACCACGAGATCCTCGTCGGCCGGGTGGTTTCCGTCCGCATCGACGAGTCCAAGCCGCCGCTCGTCTACGTGCGCGGCCAGTTCCTGAAAGCTTGAGAGAAGTCCAGATGGCCTACGACGTGCTGGAAGTGAAGCCGATGACCCGCCGGATCGGCGCCGAGGTGTTCGGCGTCGACCTGGGCCAGCCGCTGTCGAACCGGCAGTTCGAGGAGCTGCACCAGGCCCTGACCCAGTACCAGGTGCTGTTCTTCCGCGACCAGCAGATGACCCACGACGCCCACAAGGCCCTGGGCCGCAAGTTCGGGCCGCTGGCCATTCATTCGGGCGTGCCGGGCCTGGCCGACCATCCCGAGGTGGTGGCCATCCACGCCGATGAAAACTCGAAATTCGTGGCCGGCGAGAGCTGGCACTCCGACCTGACCTGCGATCCCGAACCGCCCCTGGGCAGCATCCTGCACATGCCGGTCGTGCCCGACGACGGCGGCGACACCGTCTTCGCCAGCATGTACGCGGCCTATGACACCCTGTCGGACCGGATGAAGACCTATCTGGAGGGCCTCACCGCCGTCCACGACGCCAACCCGATCTACAAGGCGCTCTTCCCCGACCTTGACCGGCAGTACAACTGCACGGCCCACCCGGTGGTGCGCACCCACCCCGTGAGCGGCCGCAAGAGCCTGTTCGTCAATCCGTCCTACACGACCCACATCGCCGGCCTGCCCAAGGCCGAGAGCGCGGCGATCCTCGGCTATCTCTATCACCACGCCGGCAACCCGGATTTTCAGGTGCGCTTCCGCTGGCGGCCCAATTCGGTGGCCTTCTGGGACAACCGCTGCACCTGGCACCAGGCGATCTGGGACTATTTCCCCGACGTTCGCTCGGGCTTCCGCGTCACGATCGCGGGCGATCGGCCGGTCTAAAAATCCCTCTCTCATGGAGAGAGGGAGGGGCCCGCGCCGCAAGGCGTGGGAGGGTGAGAGGGTACGCCGTTAGCCGGAGAGGCTGGGCGGCTCATCAATTCACCGCCTTCCTCGCCCTTGTGGCGAGGACCCATGGCCGGGCCAGGCTGTGCATCCTCGGAGGGGCGCCGCCGGCGTGGTCGCGCGGTTGCCAAGATCTGAGCGACTGAACACTGGACCCTAGGCACAAGGCCTAGGGAGGCGGTGGTGGGCAAGGCTCGCGCTTCGTCCGGAGAGTTTGTCACCTCTCACCCTCCCACCGCTGCGCGGCGGGCCCCTCCCTCTCTCAAAGAGAGAGGGATCGACTACTTCCGCCGGAAGTCGGCCGTTCTCTTGGCCATGAAGGCCGCGATCGCTTCCTTGTGGTCGGCGCTGGCGATCAAGGCCGGCAGTTCCTCTTCCACGTAGGATTTTCCATCGACGATCCGCTTGGTTGCCTCCACGGCCAGCGGGGCGCAGGCGGAGATGGCTTCGGCCAGCTTCATGGCCTCGCGCAGCAGGGTGGCCGGCGTGTGGACGGCGGTGACGATCCCGTCGAACAGGGCGCGGGCCGGATCGAACTTCGCGCCCGTCAGCAGGTGGGCCTTGGCGCGGGCGGCGCCGATCAGTTTGGGCAGTCGCGTCGCTGAGGCCACCAGGCCGATATTGACGCCCGAGGCGGCGAACACCGCCCGGTCGCTGGCCAGGCGGATGTCGCAGGCCAAAGCCAGCTCCAGCCCGCCGCCGAAGCACCAGCCGTCGATGGCGGCGATGGTCGGCACGCGCAGGGCCTCGACCCAGTCCATCAGCCGGTTGAAGTCCTCGACCGCCGCCAGGGCCTCGTCGCCGCGCACGGCCGCCTCGCGCAGATCATCGCCGGCGCAGAACACCGCCCCCCGGCCGGTCAGCACCACGGCGCGCACGTCGTCGTCGGTGGCGATCTCGTCCAGGGCTCGGACCAGCTGGGCCCGCAGGGGCAGGCTCAGGGCGTTGGCCGGCGGGGCGTCCAGCTCCAGGAGGATGATCGAGCCCGTGGGGCGCGAGACGTGCAGCATCGGGGGGATGGTCGGCGTCATGCCCGCAACCTCGCCCGGCGCGGCGCGAATGGGAAGCACGCAACCTCAGGCTCGGCAGGTGGTTTCATGTGCAACCATGCTGCGACGCACAAGGATTCCGCTTGCCAGATCCGAAGGCTTGTCACAGCCTCAGGCGTACCGGCCTGCCGAGCGTGGCCGGAGAACACGATAAGAACGACGGCCCGGCGGCGCGTTTTTCGTATGCGCCGAACCGTACCGCGGAGCGCAATCAGTCCTTTCGGCGTTCATGTTGCAGCGCCGAAGAGCCGGGGCCAAGAGCCGGGGAGTGAGATGGATACCGCGACCCTCGCGACCACTGCGTCGCCTGTCAAAGACCTCTACGAGATCGGCGAGATCCCGCCGCCCTTCCACGTGCCCAAGTCGATGTACGCCTGGACGATCCGCAAGGAGCGCCACGGCCCGCCGGGCTCGGCCATGCAGGTCGAGGTGGTGCCGACCTGGGAGATCGGCGAGGACGAGGTGCTGGTCCTCGTGATGGCCGCCGGCGTCAACTACAACGGCATCTGGGCCGCCCTGGGCGAACCGATCAGCCCGCTCGACGGCCACAAGCATCCCTTCCACGTCGCCGGCTCCGACGCCTCCGGCATCGTCTGGGCGGTGGGCGCCAAGGTGAAGCGCTGGAAGCTGGGCGACGAGGTCGTCATCCACTGTAACCAGGACGACGGCGACGACGAGGAGTGCAACGGCGGCGACCCGATGTACTCGTCCAGCCAGCGCATCTGGGGCTATGAGACGCCGGACGGCAGCTTCGCCCAGTTCTGCCGCGTGCAGTCGCGCCAGCTGATGCCCAGGCCCCGCCACCTGACCTGGGAAGAGGCGGCCTGCTACACCCTGACCCTGGCGACCGCCTACCGCATGCTGTTCGGCCACAAGCCGCACGAGCTGAAGCCCGGCCAGAACGTGCTGGTCTGGGGCGCCTCGGGCGGCCTCGGCGTCTTCGCCGTGCAGCTGGCGGCGGTGGCCGGCGCCAACGCCATCGGCGTGGTCAGCGACGACGACAAGCGTGAGTTCGTACTGTCGATGGGCGCCAAGGCGGTGCTGAACCGTAAGGAATTCAACTGCTGGGGCCAGCTGCCAAAGGTCAACGGCCCCGAATTCTCCGACTACATGAAGGAGAGCCGCAAGTTCGGCAAAGCCATCTGGCAGATCACGGGAAACAAGGACGTCGACCTGGTGTTCGAGCACCCGGGGGAGTCGACCTTCCCGGTGTCGGTGTTCGTGGTGAAGCGCGGCGGCATGGTCGCCATCTGCGCCGGCACCAGCGGCTTCAACCTGACCATGGACGCCCGCTTCCTGTGGATGCGCCAGAAGCGCGTGCAGGGCAGCCACTTCGCCAACCTGATGCAGGCCAGCGCCGCCAACCAGCTGGTCATCGACCGCCGCGTCGATCCCTGCCTGTCGGAAGTGTTCCCCTGGGACGACATCCCCGCCGCCCACGAGAAGATGCTGGCCAACCAGCATCTGCCCGGCAACATGGGCGTGCTGGTCTGCGCCCAGCGCCCGGGCCTGCGCACCTTCGAGGAGGTGCAGGAACTGGCCGGGGAGGGGTGATCCCCCACCGCCGTCATCCCGGAAAGCGCGCAGCATTTATCCGGGACCCAGGGGCCGCCGCACCGCGTCGCCGCCGACGCCGGGAGCCAGCCGACCCGCCGGCGCCCAGTCCCCTGGGTCCCGGCTCTACGCTGCGCTGCGGCCGGGATGACGAATTTGGTGTGGCGCGAGAATGAAGCGCCTGCGTCCAAGACGTGGCAGCCGGAACCGCGTCCCTCTGCTTCCAGTTTCGCCTCTGAAGGAGCATCGCCCATGACCGACATCACCTACACCATCGTCGAGCACGACGGCGGCTGGGCCTACAAGCTGGGCGCGGTGTTCTCCGAGACCTTCCCCAGCCATGACGCCGCCCTTGCCGCCGCCAAGCGCGCGGCCGGCGAGCAGAAGGTGGCGGGCGACACGGTCGGCATCACCTACGAGGACGAGCGCGGCCAGTGGCGCGAGGAGCTGTCGGACGGCCATGACCGTCCGACAACGCACGTGAAGGGGTAGGGGGCTTTCTCCCAATCTCCCGTCATTCCCGCCCTTGTGGCGGGAAACCCTGGTTCCGCTCGCAAGTGAAGCGCCAGCGGACTGCTCGGCAGTCCGCCCCATCCGCCCTTGCGGCTGTCAGAGGGGTTCCCGCCACAAGGGCGGGAATGACGGGAAGGGTAGGGAATAGGCAGTTCTAAATTTCGATCCATCGCGTATCGAAATGGGGATTGGCAACCACGCCGCCCCGTCGCACAGTCGCGTCCTGACATTCGCGGAGGGGCGTCATGGGGTGGAAGAGCAAGGTCGCGCTGGGCACGGTCGGCGTCGTCGCGGTGCTGGCTGGGGTGGTCTTGGTGCGCACGGCGACCTTCAAGCCCCCCGCCCCGGCGGGTGATGTCCCCCTGGCCGCCGCCCGTCCGTTCGACGCCGCCAAGGCCGCCGCCCACCTGGGCGAGGCCGTCCGCTTCCAGACGGTCAGCCACCAGGACGCCGCCGAGAACGACCTGTCCCAGTGGGACGCTCTGCACGCCTGGCTTCGGACCACCTATCCCGCCGCCCACAAGGCCATGACCCGTGAGGTCGTCGGCGGCCACGCCCTGATCTACACCTGGAGAGGCTCGGACCCGTCGCTGCCGCCGCTGGTGCTGATGGCCCACCAGGACGTGGTGCCGGTCACCCCCGGCACCGAGAAGGACTGGAAGCATCCGCCGTTCGCCGGCGTGGTGGCCGACGGCGCGGTCTGGGGGCGCGGCTCGGTCGACGACAAGGGTTCCTTGATCGGCCTGTTCGAAGCGGTCGACGGCCTGGCCGCCGCCGGCTTCGCCCCCAAGCGCACCGTGATCATCGCCAGCGGCCATGACGAGGAGGTCGGCGGCGCCGGCGCCCGGGCCGTGGCGGCGACGCTGAAGGCGCGCGGGGTCAAGGCCTGGTTCGTGCTCGACGAGGGCATGGTGGTGGTGGCCGACAACCCGGTCACCCAGGGCCCGGCGGCGATCATCGGCGTGGCCGAGAAGGGCTATGGCACGATGCGGATCACCGCCCCGGCCCCGGGCGGCCACTCCTCGACCCCGCCGGCCCAGACCGGGGTGACCACCCTGGCCCGCGCCGTGCTGGCCATCGCCGACCATCCGCATCCGATGAAGTTCGAAGGCCCCGGCGCCGACATGCTGAAGGCCCTGGCCCCCAGCGCCTCGCCGGTGGTGAAGATGGCGGCGGCCAACACCTGGCTGTTCTCGCCGCTGCTGATCAAGCAGACGGCTCGCTCGCCGGCCGGGGCGGCCATGCTGCACACCACCACGGCCCCGACCATGCTGAAGGGCTCGCCCAAGGACAACGTCCTGCCGCAGGACGCCACGGCCTGGATCAACTACCGCATCGCGCCGGGCGACACCGCGCAGGCCGTGATGGCACGCGCCAGGAAGGCGGTCGGCGACCTGCCGGTGACCTTCGCCTGGGAGCGGGCGCCCAACGATCCCTCGCCGGTCTCGTCGACCGCGTCGGGCGGCTGGAAGACCCTGGCCTCGCTGGCCGGGAACGAGAGCGGCGCGCCGGTCGCCCCGGGGCTCGTGATCGCCGCCACCGACAGCCGCTTCATGTCGCCGATCGCCGACGACATCTACCGCTTCCAGCCGATCACCCTGTCGATGGACGGCACCAAGATGATCCACGGCACCAACGAGCACATGACCGTGGCCAACCTCGAAGAGATGGTGCGGTTCTACCAGCGGCTGGTGGAGACGGCGGGGCGCTGACACCTCTTCCGTAAAATCCCCGCGAAAGCGGGGACCCAGGTGTTTTATCGTCGAGCGCCGCGGGTTGCAGAAAAAGCCTGGGTCCCCGCTTTCGCGGGGATTTTACGGGTAAGGGGTCGCGCGGACTTAAAACGCCAACGGACTGGCGCTAGAACCGCCCCATGCCAGCAGACGACGCTCCCGCCGCGACCAAGACCGCCAAGGCCCCGCCCGCCAAGTTCGGCAAGGGCTTCCTGTTCGACGCCTGGTACTACGCGGCCCTGTCGCGCGAGGTGAAGACCGGCAAGCTCGTCCGCTACGAGATCCTCGGCGAGCCGGTGCTGGTCAGCCGCGGCAAGGACGGCAAGGTGTTCGCGATCCGCGACGTCTGCCCGCACCGCGCCGCGCCCCTGTCGGGTGGCAAGCTGACGCAGGAAGCCGACGGCCGCTCCAGCGTAGAATGCCCCTATCACGGCTGGCGGTTCGGCTCGGACGGCGTCTGCGCGTCGATCCCGTCGCTGACCGGCGATCAGAGCCTGGAGGTCTCGCGCATCCGCGTGCGGCGCTATCCGGCGGCCGAGAGCCAGGGGATGGTGTTCGTCTGGATCAGCGGCGACCCGCGCTTCGACGGCGAGCCGCCCGAGCCGCCGCCGTCCTTCCCCGGCGTGGTCGGCGGCGACGCCAAGATCGTCGACTCGATGATCTTCGAGACCCACATGGACCACGCGGTGGTCGGGCTGATGGACCCCACCCATGCGCCTTACGTGCACGAGGCCTGGTGGGCCCGCTCGTCCAAACGCCAGTCGGAGAAGACCAAGGTCTTCGCGCCTTCTCCGGAAGGGTTCGTCATGCGCCGCCACGGGCGCAGCAAGGCCAACCGCCTGTACGACATCCTCGGCGGCGCGCCCGAAATCGAGATCACCTTCCGCCTCCCCGGCTATCGCTGGGAGCACATCGTGGTCGGCAAGCGTCAGGTGCTGGCCCTGACCTGCCTGACGCCGCTGACCGAGACCAGCACGCGGATCAGCCAGCTGATCTGGTCGGACCATCCGGTGATGATGTTCCGCGCCCTGATCGCCCCCTTCGCCCGCGAGTTCCTGCGCCAGGACGGCCGCATGGTGAACCTGCAGAACGAGGGGCTGAAGTACGACCCGGCCCTGATCTGGATCGACGACGCCGACACCCAGGCCAAGTGGTACCAGCAGCTGAAGCGCGAATGGACCGCCAGCCGCGCCGAGGGTCGCCCCTTCGTCAACCCGGTCAAGGAAACCACGCTGAAGTGGCGCAGCTGACGGCTGCCTGGCTGACGCTTTTCCGGCGGCGCCTCGTCGCCGTCCTGACGACCCTGCCCGACGCGGCCGGCTGGCGGTGGTGCGCGGTGGCGGCCGTGATCTGCGGCGCGCTGATGGCGGCGATCGGCTTTTCGAGCGGCCTCTATCGCCTGACCGAGACCGCGCCGGGTTTGATGATCCGTGTGCTGATCGTGTGGATCGTGCCGGCGCTGGGTGAGGAGATTCCGTTCCGGGGCCTGCTGCTGCCCGGCCGCGAGGAGACCCGGCGGCCCTGGCTGTGGGTCGCCGTCTCCACCGCGCTTTACGTGGCCTGGCATCCGTTCGAGACCCTGACCTTCCTGCCGCACGCGACGACGTTCCTGCGCTGGGACTTCCTGCTGTGCACGGCGGTCCTGGGGCTTTCCTGCGCCCTGATGCGGCTGCGGACGGGCTCGCTGTGGCCGGCGGTGCTGCTGCATGGCGGCTTCGTGATCGTGTGGCAGACCTGGCTCGGCGGGGTCAGCGCGCTGGGGTGAGGGGGTATTTCCACTGCACCCTAAGTTCGTCATCCCGGAAAGCCCGCAGGGCTTATCCGGGACCCAGGGGGACTGGGCGCGGCGCCTAGGTTCACCGCCCCGGCGTTGGCCGACGCTGTGCGAC
Source organism: Caulobacter sp. GW821-FHT10A10 (assembly GCF_059415745.1). Taxonomy (NCBI): domain Bacteria; kingdom Pseudomonadati; phylum Pseudomonadota; class Alphaproteobacteria; order Caulobacterales; family Caulobacteraceae; genus Caulobacter; species Caulobacter sp. GW821-FHT10A10. Next base: position 628,901 of record NZ_JBWKNV010000002.1, read on the forward strand.
CGCCCCTGGGTCCCGGCTCTACGCTTCGCTTCGGCCGGGATGACGGGGCAGGGAGCTCAAACGCGAAAAGCCCGCCTGGCCAGGGGGGATGGGCCAGGCGGGCTCGCACGGAGCGCGCGGGGACGGGGTTGGGGGCGCGCCCCTAGCGTTCGTTAGGCGCGGTAGACGTAGGCGCTCGAGACGTAGCCGACGCCGACGCCGTTCTGGCCGACCAGGATCCACTTGCCGTCGCCGGTGCGGCCCAGGGCCTGGAAGGTCTCGCCGGTGACGACCGAGCCGACGCGCTGGCCGCGGGTCGAGGCCGAGGCGCGCAGGTTCAGGTTCGAGCGGGCGACGTACTTGCCGCTGATCTTGGTCATCGGCGCGGCGTCGATGTTGTGCGAGATGCGGATGCCGTTGCTGGTCTTGTAGGCCCCGCCGACGTCGTTGCGGGCGTCCTTCTTCTGCATGTTGCAGCCGACGTAGGAGCCGGCGCCCGCGCCGACCACGGCGCCGATGGCGGTGCCCGTGCCACGGTCGTTCTTGGCCAGGTTCGAGCCGGCGACGGCGCCCAGCAGGCCGCCGATCACGGCGCCGGTTTCCTGCTTCTTGCCCGAGGCCTCGCAGCCGACGACGCCGCCCAGGCGCTGTTCGACGGCGTTGGCGGCCGGGGCCGCGGCCATGGTGAAGGCGGTGGCGGCGGCGGCGATGGTCAGACCGATGGTCTTCAGAGTGGTGGTCTTTTGCATGGCGAGAGTCCTTCGTCCCTTATGATTTTGCCGGGGCGCGTCGGCCCCGTGAGACGCAACATGGCAGGGCGAAGCTGAACCGAGCCGTCAGGTCGTTCGACAGAATTCGTTCATGTTGAAATTTTTTCGGGGCGACCAGTGGAACGGGCTTGGGGCATTTGTTCCGAGGCAAGCTACGCGGCGGTGAAAAACGGACATTTCGAGCGGAGGTGCTTTGCGTTTGTGGCGATCGCTGCTTTGCTCGCCGAGGGGGCAAGCATGATCGAAATTCATCCGAAGGACGAGTTGTACGGCATTACGCGACGAGACCTGCCCGTGGCGTTTCTCGTAGGATCCGCAGTCTCGTTTCAGGACGGCAAGGGCGTTCCGAACGTCAAAGGAATGATCGAGGCGGCCCGTCGCGAAATCGAAGACCGGGGACGCTCGTTTCGCGAGAAGAAAGAGTTCCTCGAACGCTTCGAGGAAAGGCTGAGACGCAGCGAGGCTCCAGGCGACCAGTACCGAAACACGATGAGCTTCATCAATGGCTCATTCGGTCCCGAAAGTATCGAGAAAATTCTCAATCGCGCCGTCCGCAGTGCTCGTCTCCCCGGCGCACCCGATAATTTCATTGACGACGGATGTCCTGACGATTGGCTTCTGACGGCAGGCGTGACTCAATTGGCGAGCCTTTGTCGGCACGTGGAGCAGTTTCCAGGCCCCATTCTCACGACGAACTTCGATCCGTTCATTTCACTGGCGCTAAGGCAAAAAGGCCTGGTGCCGAGGAAGCGCGTACTTGATGGCGATGGTGAGTTTTATCGCCTAGCCGAGATGGAGCGGGGTGAAGTCGAGATTGTTCATTTGCATGGATATTGGCGTCTTAGCGATACGCTCCATACGCAAGGCCAATTGATGCGTGATAGGCCGATCCTGAAAGCTTCGCTTTCGCGTCTGCTGCAACAGAGAAACCTCCTGGTGGTCGGCTACAGCGGCTGGGACGACGTCGTGACTACCGCTCTTTCCGAGATGTCGAGAAGCGAGAGTTTAAAGCTGAACATCCTGTGGTGCTTCCGGGAAGAAAATCAGCGGATCATCAACGAAAAATACCAGGACCTATTCACTAAGCTCAGGCCCTATATAGATCGCGGCCGTTTCGTTGCTTACGGCGGTGTTGACGTACATACGATCTTCGGGGAGCTATCCGCCAGGATGGAACTAGCGGACGATCGGGCCGACAACGTCGAAAAGGCGCCGCGCGAACAGGTGATTACGGAGCCTGCCGCCGTGCCGGTGCCGGTGGTTCCCGTGCCGGAACGCTCCTTGCCGGCCAAGCCGAAAATATCTGGGCGCAAGGAGATCGGAGCTCCGCCGCCTCTTGGCGCCACCGGTTGGCGCGTGATCACCACCGAGGATCTCGAACAGCTACAGGAACTCAGCCAGACGGCGCTCCGCCAGTTTTTCGATGGTTCCCCTCCTGATTGGCGACATGGCAGGTCAACGCTCATAGCGAGACGTAGCAAGGCGGACGAGTTGTCCAAAAGGCTGCGAGTGCTGGCGCGAAACGGAGGGCGCTGCGTGATGCAGGCCATCGTGGCCGCGAGCGGGGAAGGAAAGTCGACGCTTCTTTATCAAACGGCGGCCGATCTGTGTCAGCGCGGCTGGACGGTCTTATGGCGGGAGCGGACGGACAGCGCCCTTTCGCCCGAGACGCTGATGTCCCTTGATGCGGCAAAACACATTCTAGTGGTCGTCGATGACGCCGAGAACATTTGCAAGGATGTACTGGTTTGCGCCCAGGCTCTTGCGGAACGGGAACAGTCGAATGTGACCTTCCTGTTGGCGGCTCGGGATATCGACTGGATCTCGCAGGGCTGCGGCAAGCTGGTCTTCGAGGCTCAGCTGACCAAGGAACCCGATGCGGTGCTGCGAGGCATTGACCCTTCGGAAGCCAATGCCGTCATCCATGCCTGGAGCAGCGCCAAGGCGCTGGGTGACGGCCCTGTGGAAAGGGCAGGGTCCCATCGGCATCGCGTGGAACTGTTGCTACGCGCGGTCGAGGGGCGGCCTGAGATTGACCGGCTATCCTTCTATGGAGGTCTTCTCAGCGTTAGGTACGATGCGGCGGGCCTTCGCAGGCACGTGCAGTTGATGCTGGAACGCTTGCGGTCTGTTCAGATTGAAGGAACGACACACACGTTGTTCGATGCCTTGTTGTACGTGGCCTCGCCGCACGCGGTCGGCATCGCAGGCGTGCAGCGGGACGTGCTGGCGGATCTCTTGGGCGTCAATCGTCATCAGATCATGCATAGGGTCGTAAAGCGTCTCGGTGAAGAAGCGGCCGCCATCATGCATGGTGGGCAGATTACGACCCGGCACGCTCACGTGGCGGTCGCTATTATCACAGTCGCCGAAAAGGCATTCTATTCCGATCTGGGCGAGTTGTGGCGCAATCTTGTGCGCCAGACGATCGATACCGGAGAGACGACGCTCATAAAGACTTATAATAGCATGTTGCACGCTGGGCCGGTGTTGGTCGAAGGCCTGCCATCCGATTTCGATAAGGAGACACGCAAGACCATCGCTCTACAAGCCGCAGAGCAAGCGGCCGAACAGAAGAATGTCTCACTGGGCTGCACGGTTACCCTCGCCCACACCATGAGGCTGCTCGATATGTCAGGTGAAGCAGCGGAGCTCTGCCGGGGGGCTCTTCCCGATATTCAGCGAAGACAGGATTATCGACGGATTTACCGGGGTTTCCTCACGGAATGGGGCATCGCCGAAGGAAAGCGTGACAGGAGCGGGCTCGGCGCCATCCGGGACGGCTGGCTGCTGGCGGTATCGCTGGCTGATGACGCCACGATCGAAGACCTGACCAGCCTGCGTATCGCGAACAGCCTGTCGGGGCTGGGCGTCGTCACGAACCGGTTGGTCGCGTCTTATCCTCAGGAATACGGTGCTGTGTTCATGGCGGCGATCTATCTGATGAAGCTTGCTCAGCTCAGCGGGGCGGAAAGCGAGAATCTGCGCCGCTACCAGCGCGAAGGGCATCGATTGCAGCTCCAGCCGGCCAATAGCGTCGCGCAGGCCTTATCGTGGTTGCAAGCGGCCGCGACGTCCTGGCGGGAAGAGCTTTCCGATCCTTTGCTCGAAAGGCTGTGCGGGCCAGAAGATCTCACGTTCAACGGGCTGTTCAGGGCGCTCCACTAGGCGGTGTGCCGCGCGCAACCGCATGCTGCGTCGCGGCATTGCTCGCAGGTGCGAAAGAGATCAGAGTGCCGGAAAAGAAAAGTACGGCGCAGGGGAGTTCGAGAGCCATGACCGACGCGGTCGCCCAGGAGTCCAAGTCCCTGATCCTTCCCGGCCTGACCGGTCTGCTGCGCGAAGCGGCGACCTCGGCGCAGCTGTTCGTGGCCGAGGCCAAGCCAGCCGTGAAGGCGGCCGTCAGCGGCGAGAACGGCAAGATCGACCGCAAGCTGGCGGACGCCCAGCAGCACGCCGTGCATGGTTTTGGCTGGTACGCCGCCTATGCCGAGCTGATGAACCAGGTCGCCGGCTGGGCCGAGCGGCTGGAAGGCGAGGGGCGGTTCGGCGAGATCGAGGCCCTGCTGGCCCAGCTTCTGTTCAGTGAATACGCCGCCCAGCTGATCGGTGGCGTGCCGATGAATCAGGGCGAGATCGTGCGCCCCGCCCACCTGGTCACCGACCGCGCCGTCATGAACCGCCTGTTTTCGAACGGCATCATGAAGCTGATGGTCGAGGGCGGGACCCAAGCGGTGAAGACCCGCGTCGCCCAGCGCCTGGCCGAGGCTCGGGGGCGTCCTACGCTCGAGCATACCGGTCTCGACGAGACCTTCGAGATGATCCGCGACCAGTTCCACGCCTTCGCCGAGGAGAAGGTCACGCCCTTCGCCCACGACTGGCACCTGAAGGACCAGCTGATCCCGATCGAGCTGGTCGAGGAACTGGGCGCGCTGGGCGTGTTCGGCCTGACCATCCCGGAGGAATACGGCGGCAGCGGCATGGGCAAGACGGCCATGTGCGTGGTCTCCGAAGAGCTGTCGCGGGCCTGGATCGGCGTCGGCTCGCTGGCCACCCGCTCGGAGATCGCCGGCGAGCTGATCCTGACCGGCGGCACGGAGGAGCAGAAGCAATACTGGCTGCCCAAGATCGCCAGCGCCGAGATCCTGCCGACGGCCGTCTTCACCGAGCCGAATACGGGCTCGGACCTCGGGTCCCTGCGCACCCGCGCGGTGCTGGAGGGCGACCGGTACGTGGTGACCGGGAACAAGACCTGGATCACCCACGCCGCCCGCGCCGACGTCATGACCCTGCTTGTGCGCACCGATCCGGCCACCACCGACTATCGCGGCCTGTCCATGCTGCTGGCCCCCAAGCCGCGCGGCGTCGAAGGCGACGACTTCCCGGCCCAGGGCATGAGCGGCGGCGAGATCGGCGTCATCGGCTATCGCGGCATGAAGGAATACGAGCTGGGCTTCGACGGTTTCGCCGTGCCGGCCGAGAACCTGCTGGGCGGCGTGCCGGGCCAGGGCTTCAAGCAGTTGATGGCCACCTTCGAGAGCGCCCGCATCCAGACGGCCGCTCGCGCGGTGGGCGTGGCCCAGGCGGCGCTGGAGGTCGGGCTGTCCTACGCGCTGGACCGCAAGCAGTTCGGCGACGCGATTTTCGCCTTCCCCCGGGTGCACAACAAGCTGGCCATGATGGCGGCCGAGATCATGGGCGTGCGCCAGCTGACCTATTTCGCCGCCCGCCAGAAGGACGAGGGCAAGCGCTGCGACCTGGAGGCCGGCATGGCCAAGCTGATCGCCGCCCGCGTCGCCTGGGCCGCCGCCGACAACGCCCTGCAGATCCACGGCGGCAACGGCTTCGCCATGGAATACGCCGCCAGCCGCCTGCTGGCCGACGCCCGCATCCTCAACATCTTCGAGGGGGCGGGGGAGATCCAGGCGCAGGTGATCGCGCGGCGGCTGCTGGAAGACGGGAACTAGGGTCCTTCTCCCCTTGCGGGAGAAGGTGGCGGCCGAAGGCCGACGGATGAGGGGGCTCTCAGACTTGAGACGCCTCACCCGGCCTGGACACCGCACCAGCTTCGATTTCTGAGAGACCCCTCACCCGACCCCGCTCCGCGGGGCCACCCTCTCCCGCAAGGGGAGAGGGATCCTACGCCCGAGGCGTCCAGCCGTTGGCGATCAGGCCGATCTGGCGGTCCATGGCCGCCGACATCGTCGCGGCGTCGGCGCCTTGGGCGGCCGCCAGGCGGTAGTTGGAGGCGTAGCAGGCCTTCAGCACTTCCACGGTCAGGGCGAAGTCGAGGTCGGGGCGCACGTCGCCGCGGCCGACGCCGTCGCGCAGCACCATCTCCAGCATGTCGGCCAGGTGTTCGTTGCGGCCGTAGGGGGTGACCCCCGGGTCGTTGGTCGGGCTGTAGGAGGCCGCGATGTGGGCCAGGAACAGCCGCACGCGCCGCGTCTCGAACTCGTAGTGGATGGCGAAGATCGAGCACAGTCGATCGGCCGTGGTTCCGCGCAGGAACGGCAGCACCCGGTCGAACTCGGCATAAAGATCGCCGAGCCGCCGCTGCATCACATGGCTGAGCACCTCGGCCTTGGAGGCGAAGGTCGTGAAGACGCTGCCCACCGACACGCCCGCCCGTTCGGCGATGGCGCGGATGGTCGTCTCTTCGTAGCCGGTCTCGTTGAACAGGTCGCGCGCGGCCTCGAGCACGCGCTCGCGCGTCGCCTGTTTCTGTTCGTCACGTACGCCCACGCAGTTCCCCCTCCGGACACGCAGCGCTGATTGCACATCGACCCGAACGCCCGACCCCAACGGACGTCCGCATCGTCATTCTTTTCGTTGGCCTGGTCGACCGGGGGACGATCCGCCCCCCGGCGGGACCGTCCTCAGGCGCGCGCGCCGGCGAGGATCAGCGTGAGCTGTTCGCGCAGGTGAGCCACCAGGTTCTCGACCGTCCAACCGTCGAAGACGGCGCGGCGATAGTTGGCCACATACACGTCCCAGGCGATCTCGGCCACGAGTTTCGTGTTGACGTCGGCCTTCAGTTCGCCGGCCTTCACGCCGCGCTCCAGGGCGTCGTTGATCAGGGCGAACAGGTGCTTGATGTCGCCGCGGGCGCGCTTCTCGGCGGCGTCCGAACGGGTCCAGGAAACGGCGATGCTGGCTTGCAGCAGCGGCAGTTGCTCCAGGTGGAAGCTGTAGGCGACGCCGAACAGGCCCAGCAGGGCGTCAGCGACGTTCTCGCCGTCGCGAGCGGCCTGCTTCATCTGGGCGTAGATGACTTCGTAGTCGGCGGTCAGGATCTCGTCGAACAGCTCGCTCTTGTCCGAGAAGCTGGCGAACACCGCGCCGGTCGACATGCCGGCGGCCTGGGCGATGTCACGGATCGTGGCGCCCTCGTAGCCGCGCTCGCTGAACAGCTGGCGGGCGGCCGACAGGACACGCTCGCGGGTGCGCTGCTTGGCGAGCGCCCGGCGGGTCAGCTTCACCGGGGTTTCGGAACCGGACTCGATGTTGACGGAAACAAAGCTCATGCGGCGGCCTCCAGGCGGGCGAGCGCGGCTTCAGCGCGCTTTTCAAATTCGATGCAGTACTCGTCGACGACGTTTTGAAGGACGTCGGCGTAGCGGCGGGCGAGATCGCGGCCGTCTTGGGCGGCGTCGCGAAGGTCGATGATCAGTTGGCGGACTTCCGCCAGGGCTTCTTCCCGTTCGGAGGGAGCCGCGGTGAGCCGGGCGCTCTGCGACATGTCGTCTTCTCTCCAGACCGACCGCGGAAACAAACTGCGCTGAACGATCCGCGGCTGGGTGTCGATCATGTTCAACGAACGCGCACTGTGAATTCAAGTGGGGGCGTCTACCCTTGTGCGCAAGGGATTTCAACCCACAAATATAGCCAAAATCGATGAACCTTGGCTGGTTTTCGTTCTATGGTAGCGCTCATCGTCCGTCGATGCGACAAATGCACTCAACGAACGCACTCGCCGAACGTGTTCTGTGAACTTTGGGGTGAGTTGGCTGTGCTGGCGTTCCCTGGAGGCCCGCCATCGAAATTTGGAGGGTGACGGCCGCCGAAATCGTTTCGATTTCGGCTGTCACCCTCTAGGTTGGCGCCATGGCCAACCTGTTTCAGATCCTGATCCCCGTCGCCCTGTTCGCCGTGCTGGCGACGTTGTGCGTCGGGATCTACGCCCTGTTCCGCGGCGGCGACTTCGGCCGGTCCTATTCCAACCGGCTGATGCGGCTGCGCGTGGTGCTGCAGTTCGTCGCCGTGCTGGTGCTGGTGGCCGCCTTCTGGTGGAGCCACCGCTAGGATTCATTAGTTGGAGCATGGCGGGCGCCGAAACCGCGAACACTTTCGGCTGCCATGCTCTTGCTCTAGCCCGCTGATTTTGCAGCTTTGTTTCAGAGGGTAACCATATGGTCGTCCTGAACCGCATCTATACCCGCACGGGCGACAAGGGCTCGACGCGGCTGTCGACGGGCGAGCCGGTCAGCAAGGCCTCCCTGCGGGTCGAGGCCTATGGCGGGGTCGACGAGACCAACGCCTTCATCGGCGTCGCCCGCCAGCACGCGGGCGAGGATCTAGAGCTCGACGCCATGCTGGAGCGGATCCAGAACGACCTCTTCGATCTGGGCGCGGATCTGGCCACCCCCGAGCAGAACGAAAAGCCCGAATGGGAGCCGCTGCGCGTGGTCGAGGCCCAGGTCGAGCGTCTGGAGGCCGAGATCGACCTGATCAACGAACGTCTCTCGCCCCTGACCTCGTTCGTGCTGCCGGCGGGTTCGCCGCTGTCGGCCGCCCTGCACGTGGCCCGCACCGTCTGCCGCCGGGCCGAGCGCACCTGCGTGGCCCTGGCCGCCACCGAGGGCGAGATCGTCGGCCAGCCGGCGCTGAAATATCTCAATCGCCTGTCGGACCTCTTGTTCGTCGCCGCCCGACGCGCCAATTCCGACGGCGCGCGGGACGTGCTGTGGAAGCCCGGCGCGACGCGATAGGACCTGCGGCAGGAAGACGATGCGTATTGGTATCCTGGAGACGGGCGAGCCGCCCAAAAGCCTGATCCCCGACCACGGCCGCTACGGCGGCATGTTCCAGCGGCTGCTGGGGCCGGTCCACGACTACACGACCTTCGACGTCCAGGCCGGCGAGCTGCCCAAGACGGTCGACGCCTGCGACGCCTGGCTGGTCACCGGCAGCTCGGCGGGCGTCTATGACGACCTGCCGTGGATCGCGCCGCTGAAGGGCTTCCTGGCCAACGCCCGCGACAAGGCGCCGATCGTCGGGGTCTGTTTCGGCCACCAGGTGATGGCCGAGGCCTTCGGCGGCAGCGCCGTGAAGTCCGAGCGCGGCTGGGGCATCGGCCTGCAGAGCTATGCGGTCTCGCACGCGGCCGGCTGGATGGATGACGGCTCCAGCGTCAGCGCGCCGGGCTCGCACCAGGACCAGGTCGTGGCCCTGGCCCCCGGCGGGCGGGTGCTGGCCGGCAGCGCCTTCACCCCGTTCGGCGTGCTGGCCTATGGCGACAAGGCCATGTCGATGCAGTTCCACCCGGAGTTCGACGTCGCCTACGCCAGAGCGCTGATCGAGAGCCGGCGCGGCACGCGGTTCTCGGAGGCCGAGGCCGATGCGGCGGTGGCCTCGCTGGCCGCGCCCAACGACAGCCGCCGCATCGCCGTCTGGATCGAGCGCTTCCTGAACGAGGCAACCGGCGCCTGATCCTGGCCGTTGCAGGCGGGGGGAAACGGAGATGCCGATGTCCCGCCCCGCCGCCCTGCTGCTGATCGCCGGCCTCGCCCTCGCGGGTGGAGCCTTGGCGGCGGGCGCCCTGGCCCAGGGCGAAGTACCCGCCGGGGCGGCCGCGCCTCCGGTCGCGCTGAAGACCGCAGCCGACTTCCAGTCGATCAAGGATCCGGCCGCCCGGTCGCTGGCCCTGTTCGCGGAGGCCGGCAAGGTGATCCAGAGCCCGCGCTGCCTGAACTGCCATCCGGCCACGCGGGTCCCGACCCAGGGCGATGATCTGCATCCGCACGACCCGCCGATGGTGGCCGGCGAGGCCGGTCATGGGCCGGACGGCCTGCCGTGCCGGTCGTGTCACGGCCCGGCCAACGTCGCGACCTTCGGCGAGCACATCAAGAGCATGCCGGGCGATCCGAAATGGGCCGTGGCCCCGGCGAAGATGGCCTGGCAGGGCAAGTCGCTGGGGGCGATCTGCGCCCAGCTGAAGGATCCGGCCCGCAACGGCGGCAAGACCCTGGCCCAGCTGCAGCAGCACATGGCCCACGACCACCTGGTCGGCTGGGCCTGGAACCCCGGCGAAGGCCGCAAGCCCGCGCCGGGGACGCAGGCGCAGCTGGGCGAACTGGTGCAGGCCTGGATCGACACCGGCGCCAAGTGCCCGAAGGCTTAGGGCGGATCGACATTCGGCTGTTCGCGACCTTCAAATCCGCGCATCCCCGCGAAGGCGGGGACCCAAGCTGGATTTCAGGATGAGGCGTGACCGTGGATCGACCGCAAACGCGGCTTGGATCCCCGCCTTCGCGGGGAGGCTCGGTGGAAAATGAGCCCAGGCCGGTGAATGTCGATCAGCCCTAGAGCCTCACGGGTGGGCCGCGGCCCAGTCCATGACCTCCTGCAACGGCGCCACCCAAACCTGGTCGGGATGGGCCTTCAGCCAGGCCAGCAATTCCTGGTGCGCCGGGTTGGAGACCTGGAGGTAGTCGCCGCCCACGCCGTGGAACAGGAACACCGCCACCCCGCCGCCGGCCGCGGCGCTCTTGGCGAAGTCGATCAGCTGGGCGCCGGTCACGCTCTCCGGAAAGCCGCGCGAGGGCACATGCATCGGGTCGATCCTGGCGCCGGCCAGGTCTTCCGGCGTGGTCACCACGCCCCGGGCGTAGGTCACCAGGCCCGAGGCCCGCAGCGCCTCCAGATAGTCGACGCCGCCGGCCTTGCTGGCCCCGCAGGGCGTGGCGAAGCCGTGGCGCGTCTTGCCGTCGATCGCGGTCAGCAGGACGTTCTGCTGCTCGATCTCCTTGAGCAGGCTGGCGGGGGTGTAGGCCTCGGCGACATAGCGCGGATCGGCCGGGAAGTTGGCCGCCGGACAGGCGTGGAAGATCGTGTGGTTGGCCAGCTCGTGGCCTTCGGCGGCGGCGGCCCGCCAGCGCGGAATGTCGGCCGCCTTGACGCTCGACAGGAAGAAGCTGCCCTTGAAGCCGGCCGCGTCCAGGGCCGGCACGGCGTTGTCGAGCTGCGAGACCAGGGCGTCGTCATAGGTCAGGGCCACGGCCGCCTTGGCCCCGTTCGGCCACTGGGCGGCGCAGGCGGCGGAGACACCGCCGACAAGACCCAAGCCCAGGCTCATGACGATCGCCAGCAAGGTCTTCATAGGCGCGCTCCCTAAAGCCGCTTGGAGAACGAGAAGCGGGTTTCCTGGTCGTCGGACTCCAGCGCCAGGGCGCCGCCATGGGAGCGGGCGATCTCCGAGGCGATGTAGAGCCCCAGGCCCAGGCCCTGCTGCATCTCGGCTGACCCACGCGTGAACGGCTGGAACAGCTTGGCCATCGTCTCCGGCGGGATGGCCGGACCGCCATTGACCACCGACAGCACGAACAGGCCGTCGCGGGTGGCGGCCTCGACCCTCACCGGCTGGGCCGGGTCGCCGTGGGTCAGGGCGTTGCCCAGAAGGTTCGACAGCATCTGGGCGATCCGGGCGGGATCGCAGACGACCGTCTGGCTCACGGCGATCTCGGACTCGATCCGCCGGTGCGGCTGGGCGCTGCGCAGTTCGGCGACCAGCTGTTCCAGCGACGGGTTCAGCGCCTCCGGCGGGACGGCGCGGGCTTCGAGCCCGAAGCCGCCGCCCAGCCGCACGCGGGCGAAGTCCATGACGTCGTCGATCAGCCCCGCCATCCGCGCGACGCTCTGCTCCATCTGGCCCAGGATGAACTCGGCCTTCTCGCCCGAAGGCTGCTTGCGCAGCAGGCGGGCGCCGCCGTTGATCGCGGCCAGGGGATTGCGCAGGTCGTGGCCGAGCACGGCGATGAACTGGTCGCGCAGTTCGGAGTCGTTGCGCGAGGTGGCCAGGGCCGCCTGGCTCTCCACGAGGCGATCCTGCGCCTCCAGATGGCTGCCGATCAGCTTGGCGAACAGCTCGAAGGTCGCCAGGGCCTGGGTTCCCCGCAGGTTGGCGGGGCGAGGGTCGATGGCGCACAAGGTGCCGAAGAACTGGCCGTTGTAGTGGATCGGCGTCGAGATGTAGCTCTGCAGGCCGTATTGCAGCGGCGTGTGGTGATCGCGCCAGACCGGGTCCTCGGAAACGTGGTCGATGACCACGGCGGTCTCGTTGTCGCGGATCTCGTCACAGATGGTCGAGGCGACTTCCAGCTCGCCGCCGGGCAGCAGGCCAAAGCCGATCTCGTCGCGCACGGCGCAGGCGACCCAGCGATCCTTGGTGACCCGGGCGACGGCGGCGAAGCCCATGCCGGTGGTCCGACAGATCACTTCCAGGATCTGGGGCACCACCTCGATCTTGGCGACCTTGGCGACATCGGCCAGCAGCTCCGCCGGCGTGGCCGGGCCTCCCGCCCGACCCGCGGGATTGTCCGTGTTCGTCGCCAAGTCGTCGGAATCCATGCGCCCCTCCCAGACACGGTGACAACCCACTGGGATGGGTCTCGCGAAGGCCTTCCGCCTTTCGCCGCGCGTGACCATAGCAACGCCCGCCGCCCGGACGCCATAGCGGCTTTTGGAACCTAGGCCGCCACCCGCTCCTCGTCGCGTACGCTGCGGCGGAAATCCCGGGGCGAGCAGCCGTACTGGTCGCGGAAGGCGCGGCTGAAGTGGGCGCTGCCGTTGAAGCCCCAGCGGAAGCAGATCTCCGAGATCGACAGCCGCGCGAACTGCGGGCTGGCCAGGTCGTTGCGGCAGCGCTCCAGCCGGCGGGTGCGCAGATAGTGGCTGAAGGTCTCTTCGACGCCCTCGAACAGCTTCTGCACGTAGCGCGGCGAGACGCCTTCCTCGTCGGCCACCCGGCGGATGGTCAGGTTCGGGTCGGGCAGCAGGGTCTCGATGGTCTGGCGCAGGCGCTGCAGGTGGGCGCTGCGGGCGTCGGTCGGCCAGGCGGCGCCGCGCTCTTCTCCGGCCTCCAGCAGGCACAGGCCCAGGAACTCGGCCAGGGCCAGCTCGACGGGCCGCAGCTGGTCGACGGTCAGGTCCTCCAGCGAATCCGCCGTCGAGCGCAGCAGGCCCGAGAGGATGTGCTTGACCCCGCCTTCGCCCCGGAGGCGACCGACCCGCAGGGCGCGCGGCGCGACCAGACGATGGTTCAGGGCCACGCGTGGTGCGCGGACGAACATCAGCCGGCAGCGGGTGGAAAGGCGCAGGGCGGCCGCCTGGCCGGTGGGGCCGAAGGCGATGTCGCCGATCGACAGGTCCTCGGCCAGGTCGTCGCTGACCACCGCCGCCTGGCCGTCGAGCAGCACCGCCATCCACACCGCCGCCGGCTGGTTGGTCAGGCGGCCCGAGATGGTCTGGGCGCCGGCGTTGACCAAAGCAAACTCGATGCCCAGGGGGCTGGTCAGGCAGACCACCGAAGTCGAGGCCGGCTCCAGTTCCGACAGGCTCTCGACCGGCAAGCCCAGGCGCGACATGGCCTCGCGCCAGGCGTCCGAGCGTTCGGCGCGGGGATAGCTGTCGGTGCTGAACGACCAGGCGCGCAAGGCCTTAGGTCTTCTTCGGAAAGATGTCGCGCGGGATGCGCACGTGGCAGCCTTGCTTGCCGTCGACCACCTGGGTCACGCCGAAGTCGGAGGCCACGCTCATCAGCGAATAGGCGTCGTTCTTGGAAAGGCCGACGTGGTCGGACAGCAGGCTCAGCATGTTGAGGGAGGCTTGCCGCATGGCCACGTTGAGATCCTCGTCGAACCCATGGACGATCCACCACTTGGGGGTCTCCAGCAAAGGCCCGGGGGTCTCGAAATCCTTGCGAAGGACGATCTGCATCAGGACGTTGAGCGAACTTTCGATCGCGGTGCCTGAAAGTTCGCCATCGCCCTGGCTGACGTGGGGATCTCCGATGGAGAACAGTCCGCCCTCCACCTGCACGGGATAGTACATCGTCGCCCCGGCTCCGATCCGCCAGTTGTCGATATTGCCGCCGTGCAGGCCGGGTGGGATGGTGCTGACGCGGCCGTCGACGGCCGGCGCGACGCCGGCGGTGCCCAGGTGCGGCCGAGCCGGGATGCGCACGCCGGGCAGGGCGCTCTGGCGATCGCATTCGGGGCAGTTGGTGATCGTGCCCGGCGTCAGGTACTTGCCAGGGAAGTCGTAGGCGTAGAGGGCGCTGGCGGTGTTGTAGTCGGCGTCCAGCTCGTAGATCGTCACCCGCTCCTTCTCGCCGAACTCCTTGTAGAGATAGCCCCAGTTGGCCGCGAGGTTGGAGCCGTAGTTGTTGCGCGGGACCATGCGCAGGTAGCGCACCTCCAGCACGTCGCCGGGCTTGGCGTCCTCGATGTAGATCGGGCCGGTCATGATGTGGACGCCGGGATTGCGGTCGTCCTCCGGCACCTCGGTGAAGATCTTGGTGATCGCCGCGTCCATCATCAGGTCGGGGGCGTCGCCGGCGTGGTGGGTGATGGCCTCGGCCTGGATCAGGTCGCCGCTCTTGATGCGCAGGGCCGGCTTGATCGACGGGTCGAAATAGCCCCAGTGGATGGTCTCGGGCGTGGCCTTCAGGTGGTGCAGGGCGCCGGGCGCGACGTCGGGACGGACCTGGCCGGGTTCGCAGATGAAGGGCATCGGAATCTCCGTTTAGGCCGCAGCCAGCGTGACGCTGGTCATGCTCAGCGAGCCGTGCTCGATGTGGTCGGGTGAAAAGCGGGCGACGTCGCCGGGCAGGCGCGCGCCCAGCACGTAGAGCAGCGGCCAGTAGTGGTCGGGGGTCGGCACCGAACGGCGGGCGTCTTCACCCAGCTTTTCGAACTCGACGGCGGTCAGCGGCTGGTCATCGGCGATGGCCGTCTTGATCGCCTCGTTGAAGCGCTGCGACCAGTCGTAGGGCGCGCAGTGCCGGTCGCCCCAGTCCATGGCCGGCAGGTTGTGGACGATGTTGCCGGTGCCGACGATCAGCACCCCCTCGTCGCGCAGCGGGGCCAGGCGCTGGCCCATTTCGTAGTGCCATTCGGGAGACTTGGTCCCGTCCATCGACAGCTGGATCACCGGCACGTCGGCGTCGGGATAGGCCTTGCACAGCACCGACCAGGTTCCGTGGTCGAAGCCCCACTGGCGCTCGTCCAGCACCACCGGGATCTCCGGGGCCAGCAGGTCGCGCACACGGGCCGCAAGGTCAGGCGAGCCCGGCGCCGGGTACTGCACCTCGAACAGGGCGCGCGGGAACGAGGCGCCGAAGTCGTGGATGGTGCGCGGGCTGGTCATCGCCGTGACGCCGACGCCCTTGGTGATCCAGTGGGCCGAGACGCAGAGGATGGCCTTGGGCTTGCCGTGCTTGGCCTCGATCTCGGCCGCCATCGACCGCCAGGTCTTGGTGGTGTCGTTGGTCTCCAGGGCGATCATCGGGCTGCCGTGACCGAAGAAGACGACGGGAAGGCGCGAGGTCATCTCAGGCGGCCTCCACCGGGGTCGAGGGCGCGGCGTCGGCGCCCTTCAGCCGCGCCCACTGGGCCTGGTAGCGCGGGGCGAGCCAGCGGTTGAACTGCACCTGGGCCCCCTCCTGCCAGGAGTAGCGGCCACGGATGGCGAAGCGCGAGCGCAGGCCCTTCTGGACCAGCTCGTCGACATGCATGTCCTGGGCGATGATCTGGCCCGCCGAGGTCATGATCATCTCCAGACGCTCCTTGAAGCCGTAGCTATCGCGCGCGCCGGGGGCGACCAGGATGCCGGTGTCCTGGGCCATGGTCTCCGGGCCGGTGGGCCGCAGGATCAGGTAGATGATCATGTCGCTGGTCATGACGAGCGACAGGGTCGGCGGGATGTTGGCGAAGGTCGCCCGGCCCCGGTCCTCGTCCGACAGCTTGGGGAAGATCGGCAGCACCGCCTTCTGGGTCGGGTTGAAGCTGGCGTCGGGGTGCAGGGTGCCGTTGTAGCGCAGGAAGCCGGCGTCGCCCGGCTCAGCTTCCGGGAAGCTGGCCAGCTCGCTGGGGATGAAGTCGTGCAGCACGCCGCGGTGCAGCTTGCTGGCGTGGTAGCCGTCGTTGTTGTTCTCGAACATCACCTTCCAGTTCCAGGCGAACTGGCCGGTCATGGGTTCGAGCGCCTCGGCGGTCTCGAGGTCGAAATTGGCGATGGCGGCTTCGACAGCCGTCAGGCGCGGGGCCAGCGGCTCGGCTTCGGCGTCGAAATTGATGAAGATGAAGCCCAGCCAGATCTCGACCTTGAAGGTCGGCAGGCTGATCTTCTTCTTGTCGAAGCCGCAGGTGCGGTCCATGGCCGGGGCGTTCACCAGGTCGCCGTTCAGCGAATAGACCCAGTGGTGATAGGGGCAGACGAAGCCGCGGGCGTTGCCCTTGCCCTCGGCCACCAGCATCGCGCGGTGCTGGCACACCGACGACATCGCCTTGATCTCGCCGGCCCGGTTGCGGGTGACCAGGATCGGCTCGCCGACGATCTCCGTGGTGAAGAAGTCGCCGGGCTCCTGCACTTGGTCCACCCGGCCCACGCACAGCCACTCGCGGTCGAACAAGGCGGCCTTCTCGAAGTCGTAGAATGCGGCGTCGGTGTAGCAGGCCGGCGGCAGGGTCTCGGCCGTCCCCACCTCGTGGGTGGAGCTGGACAGCCCGTCGAAGAAGGCGTCGCTGAACAGGGTCACGGCCGGGCGCTCGCTTTGAGGAAGGGTTTGGGGAAGGGAAAGAAGACCCCTCAAGGCTGGCGCCGTGACACGCCCCGGTCTTGCTCCAGCGCGCACGAAAACTTGGTCAGCCGCAGGGGCGCGCCGCGCCGTCGCCCGTCGAACGGGCGCTGCTGTCGCCGGGACGTACAGGAGGCGGGCTTTTGACCGTACGCGCACGAGATGGGGTAAAGAGACAGGGCGCTCTGAGGCAAGACCGTGGTTTTTCAGCCGCCTAGGCTTGCCGCCATACAGTCACCCGAAGGTCGATCCCATGCTCGCCGAAGCACCGCCCGCCCTGGCCACCAAGCCCCTCAAGAAGGGCGCGCAAGATGACTTCGGCGCGGAGATCCTGAACATCGACCTGCCGACCGCCTCGGACGCCGAACTGGACGGCGTCGTGGCCGCCTTCCACGCCCACGGCGCGGTTCTGGTGCGCGATCAGCAGATGACCCCGGACGACCTGATGGCCTTCATCGGCCGGTTCGGCGATCCGGAAGACCACACCCAGACCCGCTTCACCCTGCCGGGCTATCCGAAGATCTTCATCCTCTCCAACCGCGTCGTCGACGGCCAGCCGATCGGGGCCCACAACGACGGCGTCGGCTGGCACACCGACTACAGCTACAAGCCCGAGCCGGTGATGCTGACCATGCTCTATTGCGTGGAGGCGCCGGAGGAAGGCAGCGACACCCTGCTGGCCGACGGCTGCGCCGCCTGGAACGCACTCAGCGCCGAGAAGCAGGCCGAGCTGCTGCCGCTGCAACTGCACCACAGCTACAAGCACTTCATGGCCACCCGCACCTTCGGCGAGCAGATGATCCTGTCGCCCGAGATGGAGGCGGCCAATCCCGACGTCGAGCACCCGCTGATCCGCACCCACCCCTCGGACGGCCGCAAGGCCCTGTGGCCCTCGACCGGCACGGTGACCGAGGTGATCGGCAAGCCCGGCCCCGAGGGGCTGGCCTTGCTCGATGAGCTGGTGGAATTCATGACGCAGGAGCGCTTCGTCCACGCCCACAAGTGGCGGCCTGGCGACATCCTGATGTGGGACAACCGCTGCACCCTGCACACCGGCACGCTGTACGACGACCAGAAGTACTTCCGGACCATGCACCGCCTGTGGGTGAAGGGCGATAAGCCCTATTAATGGACGCTCCCCCTGAAGGGGGAGCTGTCGCGGAGCGACTGAGGGGGAAGTTGTTGCTGAACACGGCCAACGCCTAGTCAGCTGATAACGTCCCCCCTCCGGCCCTCTGGGCCACCTCCCCCAGAGGGGGAGGATCTTGTTCGACAGGACCATCCACCATGACCCAGACCTGGCTGATCACCGGCGTGTCCGGCGGGCTCGGGCGCGAGATCGCCGCGGCCGCCCTGGCGCGGGGCGACGTCGTGGCCGGCACGGTGCGCAAGAAAGCCGACGTCGCCGCCTTCGAGGCCCTGGCGCCCGGCCGCGCCCACGGCCTGGTCATGGATGTCACCGACCCGGTCGCCGTCGAGAACGCGGTGAAGGCCGCAGAAGGCCTGACCGGCCAGATCGACGTGCTGGTCAACAACGCCGGCTACGGCCTGGTGGGCGCGGTGGAGGAAGCCTCGCTGGAAGAGGTGCGCGCCCAGTTCGAGACCAACGTCTTCGGGCCGCTCAGTGTGCTCAAAGCCGTGCTGCCGGCCATGCGGGCGCGGCGCTCGGGGCGGATCGTCAACATCACCTCGGTATCGGGCCTGGCGGTCTGGGCCGGCACTGGCGTCTACTGCGCCAGCAAGTGGGCGCTGGAAGGCCTGACCCAGTCCCTGGCGGCCGAGGTCGCGGAACTCGGGATCAAGGTCGTCAACGTCGCCCCCGGCGGCCTGCGCACCAGCTTCGCCAAGGGCTCCAAGACCATCGTCGCCGACAAGCTCGCCGACTACGAGGGCCTGGCCCGCGACGCCGAGCGGATCATGGCCGACCACGCCGGGTCCGAGCCCGGGGATCCGAAGAAGGCCGCCCTGGCGGTGCTGGCCATCGTCGATGCGCCCGAGCCGCCCCTGCACCTGCTGCTGGGCGAGGACGCCCTGAAATACGCCGCCTACGCCGCCGACGGCCTGAAGGCCGACATCGACGCCTGGCGCGACCTTTCCCTTTCCATCGCCTTCGACTGACCTAAAGGACTCCGCCGTGACCAACACCCTGATCTTCGTCGACCTGGCCAGCGACGATCCCGCCAAGGCCGGCGAGTTTTACGCTGAGGTGTTCGGCTGGCAGAACGACGCCCGGCCGCAGGGGATCTATCACCGCATGGTCCCGGGCGGTCAGTTCAAGAACCCCGACGGCTCCGACAGCCAGATCGGCAACCTGCATCTGGGGATTTTCGACGCCGCCAACGCCCG
Source organism: Caulobacter sp. GW821-FHT10A10 (assembly GCF_059415745.1). Taxonomy (NCBI): domain Bacteria; kingdom Pseudomonadati; phylum Pseudomonadota; class Alphaproteobacteria; order Caulobacterales; family Caulobacteraceae; genus Caulobacter; species Caulobacter sp. GW821-FHT10A10. Next base: position 647,852 of record NZ_JBWKNV010000002.1, read on the forward strand.
CCCGCACCCGGAAAGCACGGGCGTCGAGCCCCGCGCGCTGTCGACCGACGGCCGCAAGCCGCGCATCTGGATCCTGATCGGCGACGACGACAGCGCCGACCGCATCCTGGGAACCGCGCAGAGCCTGGGCGCCACCCTGCTCTGGCGCGACCACTACTGGGCCGAGTTCAACGGTTACAACCACGCCTTCCGGGATCTGTGGGGCAACGAGATCGTGCTGTGGGGCAAGGCTGGGCAGAACCCGGAAGTGCCGGAGAGCTTTACGCGCGAATAGGAACCTCCCCCTCTGGGGGAGGTTCCTTGAGGTTTGGGCTCGGCCACCCTCGCACCTGCGAAGCCTCATATTGCACCGCACCCAACACCGGCGCATCATCCGGCGATAACCAGAAAAGATCGCCGGGAGCGCAGGATGTCGGACAAGGCCTATCAGCACGCGCCCGATCCGCCGTGGATCTTCCGCACCTATGCCGGCCACTCGACGGCCGAGAAATCCAACGCGCTCTATCGCTCGAACCTGGCGCGGGGCCAGACGGGCCTGTCGGTGGCTTTCGACTTGCCCACCCAGACCGGCTACGACCCCGACCACATCCTGTCCCGAGGCGAGGTCGGCAAGGTCGGGGTGCCGATCAGCCATCTGGGCGACATGCGCGCCCTCTTCAGCGAGATCCCGCTGGAGAAGATGAACACCTCCATGACCATCAACGCCCCGGCCGCCTGGCTGCTGGCGATGTATGTCGCCCTGGCCGACGAGCAGGGGGCCGATCGGGCCTTGCTGCAAGGCACCACCCAGAACGACCTGATCAAGGAATACCTGTCGCGCGGCACCTACATCTTCCCGCCGGGGCCGAGCCTGCGGCTGATCGGCGACATGATCGCCTGGTGCTATCGCGAGGTTCCGAAATGGAACCCGATGAACGTCTGCAGCTACCACCTGCAGGAGGCCGGCGCGACGCCGGAGCAGGAGCTGGCCTTCGCTCTGGCCACGGCGATCAGCGTGCTGGACACCGTCCGCGCCGGCGGTCAGGTGCCCGAGGAAGACTTCGAGATCGTCGCCTCGCGGATCAGCTTCTTCGTCAACGCCGGGGTGCGGTTCGTCACCGAGCTCTGCAAGATGCGCAGCTTCACCAAGCTGTGGGACGAGATCCTGCTCGAGCGCTACGGCGTGCAGGACAAGAAGGCCCGGCGGTTCCGCTACGGCGTGCAGGTCAACTCCCTCGGGCTGACCGAGCCGCAGCCCGAGAACAACGTCTACCGCATCCTGATCGAGGCTCTGGCCGTCACCCTGAGCAAGGACGCGCGCTGCCGGGCCCTGCAACTGCCGGCCTGGAACGAGGCCCTGGGCTTGCCGCGTCCGTGGGACCAGCAGTGGTCGCTGAGGCTGCAACAGGTGCTGGCCTACGAGACCGACCTCTTGGAATACGAAGACCTGTTCGCCGGCAGCCACGTGGTGGAGGCCAAGGTCGCCGAGCTGTCGAAGGGGGCGCTGGAGCAGCTGGCTTTGATCGACGAGATGGGCGGCGCCGCCAGCGCCATCGACTACATGAAGGCGGAACTGGTTTCGTCGAACGCCAAGCGGGTGAGGGCCGTCGAGACCGGCGACCTGACAGTGGTCGGCGTCAACCGCTGGACCGACAGCGAGCCCTCGCCCCTGTCGGCCGGCGAGGGCAACATCGAGACGATCGATCCCAAGCTCGAAGCCGAGGTCGTCACTCGCATCCAGGCCTGGCGCGCGGATCGCGACGCGACCGCCGTCGAGGCCGCCCTGGCCGACCTGAAGGCCGCCGCGCTTGATGGCCGAAACATCATGGAACCCTCGATCACCGCCGCCAAGGTCGGGGTCACCACCGGCGAATGGGCCGGGGCGCTGCGCGAGGTGTTCGGCGAATATCGCGGCCCGACGGGCGTGGCGATCGTGGTCTCCACCGGCGAGGCCGAGGACGTCGAGGCGGTGAAGGCCGAGGTCGAGCGGGTCTCGCAGGTGCTGGGCCGCACCCTGACCTACCTCGTCGGCAAGCCGGGCCTGGACGGCCACTCCAACGGCGCCGAGCAGATCGCCACCCGGGCCCGGGCGTGCGGCATGGAGGTCGTGTACGACGGCATCCGCTCGACGCCGGAGGAGATCGTCCGCCGCGCCAAGGAGAGCCGCGCCCACGTGGTCGGCCTGTCGATCCTGTCGGGCTCGCACCTCGACCTGGTGCAGGAGGTCGTGCGGCTGATGCGGGCCGAAGGGCTGGACCACATCCCCGTCGTCGCCGGCGGCATCATTCCCGAGGCCGACGCCCTGATCCTCAAGCAGATGGGCGTGGCGCGGATCTATACGCCCAAGGATTTCCGGATCACCGAGATCATGGGCGACGTGGTGCGGCTGGTCGAGGCGACGGCCCTGGCGGAAGCGGGTTGAGCGCCGCCATGGTCGCGCTATCCTAGGGTGATGAGCGATGCGCGCCCTGATGATCCAGACGTCCCGGCCGATCGCGGCTCGGATGGCATGAGTCCCCTGAGCAAGGTCGCCGACGGCGTGCAGGCGAACCTGCCCACCCGCGAACTGGCGCACGAGATGGCGACCACCGCGATCTGGTGCGGCCTGCTGCTGGGCGTCTGGGGCGGATCGCCGGAGGTCACCCCGCCGCTGTTCGTCGCCGGCCTGGTTTCAGTCGCCGCCTTCTGGTTCGCCAACCGCAAGGAGGACGCCCCCGACCAGCCGGAGCTGGGCGTGTGGCGCGTCAGCCGCAAGAGTCTGTTCCAGGCGCGCTGGAAGCGCCGCGTCCCCTTCGGCGGCCTGGCCATCGGCCTGGTGCTGGCCGGACAGTCCTGGTGGTACGGCGACGCCTGGGGCGTGGTCTACGCCCTGGCCGTCAGCGCCGGCTTCGGCTGGCTGGCCTGGCGACGCAAGCCGCTGGAGGATTGGGTCGAGCTGCGGATCGACGCGGCCGGCCTCTACAGCCGCGAACTGGGCTGCACCATCCCCTGGCCGGTGCTGCAGGCCGTGCGTCCCCGCGTTCGCCATCGCCTCGGCAAGCTGGACCTGCGGCTGGGTCCCAACGACCTGCCGAGCCTGGACGCCGCCGATCGGGCGGTGGGAAGCGACGTCGAGATCGACCTTGCGCCCCTGGCGCTGGGCGTCGACACCGTCCGCGCCGAGATCTTCCGCTACCGTCCCGACTTGGAGATCGGCCCCGCGCCGGGCGCGCCGCCCGACTCCATCGTCACGCCCATTCCCGGGGCGGCCACCGAGGCCGACGGCCGCGACGACAGCGCCCTGGCCGCCGTGTCGATGCTCGCCGTCGCCCAGAACCCGGCCCTGGCCCTGATCGCCCTCAGCAGCTCCAGCGACCGCTGAGCCGCCTTCAGCCCTCGAAGCCGACCAGCGCTCGAAACGCCGCCTCGGTCCGCGCCCAGAGGGCGGGATCGCGCGGCGCGACCGACGGCTTGGCGCCGACCGCCCAGGCCATCTGTTCGCGGACATAGGCGTCGATGGCGGGAATGCGTTCGCCTACGCCAACGGTCTCGCCGGCCGCCTGCTTGCGGCGGCGCAGGTCCTCCAGAGCCTCGGCGGCGTCGGCGGGCAGGCGCACCTGGTCGAGCAGGCGCGGCAGGCTCATCGGCGGCCGAGCCTCGCCGTGTTCGCGCAGCCATTGCAGGGCCACGGCCGGGCGGACGACGTAGAAGTACTTCTTCAGCCGCACCTGCTCGCGTCCCTCGATGAAGCTGCCCCACTGGCGGCGGGCCAGGCCGTGATAGTGGGCGACGTCGCCGTGCAGGTCGCGCCAGGCTGCCGCCACCGGTTCGAATACCTGCCGGAAACCGGGATCCTCGGCGTAGAGGATCGGCGAAGACAGCCATTCGGAGACCACGGCGTTGCCCCGCGCCACCAGCTTCAGCGCCTTGCTCACGTCCCAGCCGCCGATGTCGAGGTCATCGTCGATGGGCCGCTCGATGACGTCGCGCGGCGGGGTCAGGGCGAGATAGTCGGCGACCGGCCGGGCGTAGACGAAGCGGACGTCGTAGTCGCTGTCGGGCGAGTGGAAGCCCCAGGCGCGGCTGCCGGATTCCACGGCCAGCAGGATGCGCACGCCTTCCTCCCGGGCGATTTCGGCCAGGCGGCGGGTGATCTGGTCACGGCGGTCTGCGGCGACGGCGTCGGCGAAGCGGGGATCGTCGGTCATCCTGGCGTTGTGGCCGCCGACCAGCTTCGCCGCAAGCTCAGTCCCGCGCCAGCCGCCAGGCCGCCGCGAAGCCGATCAGCGCCAGCGGCACGAAGGCGCCGAACAGCCAGGGGCCGTGGGCGAAGGCGGCGGTCGGGTCGATGCCGTGGCCGAAGCCCAGCAGGTTGGCCATGGCGCCGGCGGCGGCCGAGCCGGTCGCGCCGCCGATCAGCTGCACCGTGGGTACGGCCGACGAGGCCAGGGCCTGCTCCTGCGTCGGTGCGCCGGCGATGGTGCGACGGGCCAGGAACGCCCAGCAGAGGCCAAAGCCGCAGCCGACGGCCAGCAGCGACAGGCCCGTGCTCCACAGGCCGCCGCGCGACACCGCCAGGGCCGAGGCCGCGACGCCGGCCAGGATCACCAGCGCGCCGGCGCGGATGGCCAGGGGCTCGTGCTCGACCTTCAGACGGGCGACCAGCATGGCGCAGACCGTCCAGCCGGCCGCGATGCCGCCGGTGACGTAGCCGGCCACCAGGGGCGAGGCGCCGTGGCGGGCCTGGATGAAGGCGGGGCCGTAGACCGTGAAGCCGATGGCGGCCGCCTCGCAGGCGAACATGACCAGCAGGCCAAGGCCGGTGGCGGTGGAAAGGTCGGCCGCCGAGCGCGGCAGCAGACGGTCGGGCGATGCGCGGTTGACGGCCAGCATGGCGGCCATGGCGGCCACGCCCAGCACGGCGCAGATCCCGGCGGTCGCCGGAGAGGCCACGACCCCGGCCGCGCCGATCAGGCTGACCCCGACGACCAGCAGGGCCAGCTGGCGGCTGGGGATGCGCGTGCGGCTCTCGGACCGTTTCTCGCCCGGCAGCATGGCCAGCACGGCGACGACGAAAATAACGCCCTGGACAACGAAGGCCCAGAACGCGCCCCGCCAGAAGCCGGCGGCGGCGAAGACTCCGCCCAACAGTGGTCCCAGCAGGGTCGCCCCGCCCCACACGCCCGCCACCGCGCCATAGACGCGCGGCCACAGCTTTTCGGGGAACAGGGCGGTGATGGCGACGTAGCACAGGGCCACCACGGCCCCCGCGCCCAGCCCCTGGATCAGGCGTCCGACGACGAAGGTGACGAACTCGGGCGCCAGGGCGCTCATGGCGCAGCCGGCGGCGTAGACCACCCCGGCGAAGGCTGTGGCCCGGCGCAGGCCCAGGCCTTGCGAGAACTTGCCGCTGCACGCCCCGGCGACGATCGAGCCCATCAGATAGGCCGCCACCGACCAGCCGAAATACTGGTGGCCGCCGATCTCGCGGGCGACGCTGGGCATGATGGTGGCGGTGACCAGGGTGTCGGCGGCGTTCAGCCAGATGCCCAGGCACAGCAGGCCGAAACGCGGCAGCAGGGCGCGGTCCAGCAGGGCGGTGCGGTCGGCGGCGACGGACATCGACGGTCTCTTCGGCGGCCCTTGCGAGCCGGGCAGGCGGTCATGCCCGTTTCCGCGCCGCTCGCCAAGCCGCTGCACAGAACCGGAACGCTCGCCCCGCCGTTGAAGGCGGGTGAAACCCGCTTCGCCCCAGGCCCTGGTTCTGGCCGAGATCGGCGGCCTGCTGCTCGACGCGGCCCTCGCCGGCCTGCTGGTCTTCGCTCTGGTCGATCGCATCGCGCCGCCGCAGGACCTGCCGTGGAAGCCGTTCTCGATCGACCAGCCGCTGGGTCTGGCGACGCAAGCCAAGCTGTCGCGCATCGGCGCAGATCCGGCCGCCTGCCGCGCCGCGCTGCGGGCCGGCGGGATCGAGCCCATCGACCAGCCGGTGCGCGACCAGGGCTTCTGCTCGACCCGCGACACGGTGCGGGCGTCGAGCCTGCTGTCGCCGGCCGCCCCGGTGATGACCTGCCCGCTGGCCCTACGCTACGCGGTCTGGGAGCGGCAGGTGCTGGGGCCGACCGCCGAGCGGATTCTCGGCAGCCCGCTGACCCGCGTCGATCACTTCGGGACCTATGCCTGCCGCACGATCTACGGCCGTCCCGGCGAGCGGCCCAGCCAGCACGCCCGCGCCGCTGCCCTGGACGTTTCGGGCGTCCGCCTCGCCGACGGCCGCCGCCTGACACTGGCCGCCGACTTCCGCAAGCCCGGTCCCGAGGGGCGTTTCCTGCGGACTGCGCGGGCCGGGGCCTGCGAGGTGTTCGGGGCGGTGCTGAGCCCGGACTACAACGCCGCGCACGCCGACCATCTGCATCTGGACCTCAGCGCCTACCGCCTCTGCCGCTGAGCGCGACAATAGAGCGCGCCCCGCCGGAATTCGGCGCGCGGGGGTGCGAGGCGCCGGGCGTGCGCGCTATAGTTGGTCGAGTACCCGACGCGTTCCCCCGAAAGCCCGCCGATGCCCCACTCCATCCTGGTGATCGACGATGATCCGCTGGTCCGCGAGTTCGTCGACCTGGTGCTGAGCCAGGCCGGCCACCGCGTTTCGGGGGCGCCCAACGGCGCGGTCGGCCTGGAGACCCTGGGTCACGCCAAGTCGGACCTGGTGCTGCTCGACATCCAGATGCCGGGGATGAACGGCCTGGAGGCCCTGCGTGTCATCCGCCGCCTGCGCCGCCTGCGTACCCCGGTGATGATGATGACCGCCCGGGGCGACATCGAAACCGTCAAGCAGGCGCTCAACGACGGGGCCAACGGCTACATCGTCAAGCCGTTCACCGCCGCCGACCTGCTCAAGCGCGTCTCGGCCCTGCTGGCCGCCGAAAGCCGCGCGCCCGTGACCCCGCCGCCCCCGAAGCCCCAGCAGGCCCCGCAGCCCTCCGGCCCTGACACCTTCGAGATCGACTGAAAGAACCTCCCCCTTTGGGGGAGGCGGCCAAAGGCCGGAGGGGGGCCGTTTTCAGCTTTCGATACGCTGGAAGGTGCGTCCTCTCCCCACCGATCGCTGCGCGATCGCCTCCCCCACAGGGGGAGGTTCTCAGACCCGCTCCGCCGTCCGCGCGCGGGCAACGCCCGGGGCCTGGGCGGCGACCACCACCTGGGCCAGGACCGAGAGCAGGTTGCGCATGTCGATCGGCTTGGCGACGTGGGCGTCCATGCCCGCTTCCAGGCAGGTGCGGATCTGGGTCTGCATCACGTCGGCGGTCAGGGCGACGATCGGCAGGCGCACCCAGCGCGGGTCGGCGCGCAGGCGGCGGGTGGCCTCCAGTCCGTCCATCACCGGCATGTTGACGTCCATCAGCACGATGTCGAAGGGGTGGGCGGCGACGGCGTCCAGCGCCTCCTGGCCGTTCTCGACCTCGATCAACTCGCAGCCGAAGGGCTCCAGGAACAGGCGGATGACCCGGCGGTTGACCGGATGGTCGTCGACCACCAGCACCCGGCGTCCGCCCAGCGAGGCCAGGGCGTCCAGCTCCAGGGCCGCGGGCTCGGCCGCCGGCGCCTCGGCCGCCTCGCCGACGGCGACGTCGGCCAGGAAGCGCAGGGTGAAGAGCGAGCCCTCGCCCTCGCGGCTGCGCACGGTCACCGAGCCGCCCATCATCTCGGCCAGACGGCGGGTGATGTTGAGACCCAGGCCCGAGCCGCCGTAGTTGCGGGTGGTCGAGGCGTCGGCCTGGGTGAAGGCGCCGAACAGCTTGTTCAGCGTCGCCGGCGTCATGCCGATGCCGGTGTCGCTGACCGTCAGCCGCACCGACTGGCGGCCGCTGTTTGGCTCGAGCGCGCAAGACAGGGTCACGGCGACCTTGCCTTCGCTGGTGAACTTCAGGGCGTTCGACACCAGGTTGGCCACGCACTGGCGCACCCGCACGACGTCGAACATCAGGCACGGCGGCGGATCGCCGACCACGTCGAAGGTGAGGTCGAGGCCCTTCTCGCGCGCCGTCGGCTGGAAACCGTTGACCAGCCGGCCGACAGCCTGGGCCAGGTCGCCGGCCGTGGGCGCGATCTCCAGCTTGCCGGCCTCGATCTTCGACAGGTCGAGGATGTCGTTGAGCAGGACGAGCAGGGTCTCGCCGGAATCGATCAGCAGGTCGACCTGCTCGCGCTGGCCCGCGCCCAGGCTCTCGCCGCGCAAGGCCTGGGCCATGCCCAGCATGCCGTTCAGCGGCGTGCGCAGTTCATGGCTCATCACCGCCAGGAAGGAGGACTTGGCCTCGCTGGCGGCCTCGGCCCGGCCGCGGGCGTCCTTCAGATTGGCCTGGGCCCGGCGCATGTAGAGCGCCCAGGTGACGCCGCCGACCACCAGCAAGGCCATCAGGGCGGCGATCACGCCGGTGGCCTGGGCGAGGCGCCGGGTCAGCTCGACCTCGGCGGTCAGGCGCTCGCTCTCGGTGCGCTTGGACTGCAACTCGGCTTCCAGCGCCGACGAGATCTGCGAGGCGGTGGCGGCCTGGGCGGCGTTGGTCTCGCGCGAATGGGCCACGCGCCAGCGGTCGAGCAGCGAGAAGGCGTCCTTGCCGCGCCCTTCGGCGTTGGCGATGAACGCCTCGACCAGCATGCGGCCCACAGGATCGGGGCGAGCGGCGCGGGGCGGGGCGGTGTCCAGCAGGGTCAGGTCTCGGCGGGCGGCCTCGGCTCGCCCCGTCTGGGCCAGGGCCTTGGCCCGCAGGCGCAGCATCGAGACCGCCACCCGGTCCTGCGGCGCGACCAGCACCGCGCCGGCGTCGCGCAGGCAGCGCAGCACGCCTTGAGGATCGTCGCGGGCGTCGGCGATCACCGCGCAGAGGTTCTGGTCCCAGGTCAGCAGGTCCGGATCGCCCGACCCCACGCTCATGCGATGGTGCACCTCGGCGAAGCGCTCGGCGGCGGGAATCTCGCCCAGCTCCGCGGCGGTGTAGGCGATGTCGTACAGCCGCTCGATCTTGCGCATGTAGAAGGCGTCGCGCTCGTCCAGGCGCGCGGCCTCGGCCATGTGGTCGAGGGCGCCGTCCTTGTCGCCGATGTCAGACAGCGTGTACGAATGCACCTGGTGGGCCTCGGCCAGCAGCGGCCGGGCGATCGAGCCGCGCTCGCCCAGGTCCTCGAACAGCTGGCCGGCGAAATGGCTGGCCTCGGTCCAGCGGCCGCTGCGCGCCAGGGTGCGGATGCGCTCGACCCCGGCCATCAGGCCGATCTCGCGGCCGGAGCCGCCCAGGAACCGCGCCCAGCGGGCGTCGTCCATGCCCGTCGGTCCACGTGCGTCGAGGTCGTAGGCGGCCTGCATCAGGTCGGCCAGCGCCGCCAACTCGGGATCGTCGTCGACACGGGCGGTGGCGCGCACGGTCGCCTCCCAGTCGTCGAAGGCCTTCTGAACGTGGTTGCTCTTGTAGGCGTAGAGCACGCGCCACAGGGCGTAGAGGCGGGTGTCGCCGCGCTGGCGCAGGGCCCGGCGGCCGGCGCGCTCGACGTCTTCGTTGTCCTGCGGGGCCGGTCCGGCCCGCTGCACGCCGATCTCGCGATAGAGCTGTTCCAGCTTGCGCGCCTGCGCCGAGGCCGGCGTCGTCGCGGCGCGGGCTGGCGCCACGACGCCGGCCAGGGCGACGAGCGCGAGCAGCAGGGGCAGGATGCGCTTCACGGGCGGCGGTCCTCGAACATCCGCCCTTTCCTAGCGTCAAGGTTCTCCGCTGGAGGTTAATTTCGGACGGCCGCGTCCCTAGGCCGCACCGAAAGATCGCTGTTATCGCGCGCAGGTGGAGCCTGGCTCAGATGGTCGCCCCGCCGTCCACCACCATGGCTTGGCCGGTCATGAAACTTCCCGCCTTCGAGGCCAGGTAGACGGCCGCCCCGGCGATCTCGTCGGGCTCGCCGATCCGCCGCAGCGGCACCCCGGCGGTCGAGCGCTCCAGGGTCTTGGGATCGTCCCACAGGGCCTTGGCGAAATCCGTCTTGATCAGGCCCGGCGCGATGCAGTTGACCCGCACGTTGTCGGGGCCGAACTCGTGGGCGAGGTTGCGGGCCAGCTGGAAGTCGGCGGCCTTCGAGATGTTGTAGGCCCCGATGATGGCGTTGCCGCGCAGGCCGCCGATCGAGCTGACGATGATGATCGCGCCGTCCTTCCGCTCGCGCATCTCCGGGGCGACCATCGAGATCAGCCAGTGATTGCTGATGATGTTGTTGTCGAGGATCTTGCGGAACTGGTTGTCGGCGATGCCGGCCAAGGGGCCGTAATAGGGATTGCTGGCGGCGTTGCAGACGCAGATGTCGACGCGGCCGAAGGCGGCGCGGGTCTCGTCGACCAGCCGTTGCAGGTCCTCCTTAGAGGCGATGTTGGCCGGAACGGCGATGGCCGTTCCCTCGCCGTATTGGGCGTTGAGAGCAGCAGCGACCTCCTCGCAGGGACCGGCCTTGCGCGACGAGATCACCACCTTGGCGCCGTGCTGCGCCATCCGCTCGGCGATGGCCTTGCCGATCCCGCGCGAGGATCCGGTGATGATCGCCACCTTGCCGGAAAGGTCGAACAGGCTCACGGCGCGCTCCCTAAAACGTTTGTTTGAATTGTCCGCACAGTGACCGCCGCGCGCGGTCCGGTCAACCGCCGACGAAAAATGCGGCGTGCGATGTCGGGGCGGCTGGACCGCAAGCGTCCTTGGGCCGAACAGTCCTTCCAGCAAGACGGAGACCCGCCATGGCCTTCACGCCGCCCGCCGCCGCTCATGAACTGACCCTGACCCGGATCATCGACGTCCCGGCCGACAAGCTCTTCAAGTGCTGGACCACGCCAGAGCTGCTGCCCAAGTGGTTCTGCCCCCCGCCCTGGCGCGTGTCTTACGCGCAGATGGACGTCCGCAGCGGCGGAAACAGCTACATCGTCATGAGCGGCCCGAACGGCGAGGAAATGCCCAATCCCGGCGTCTATCTGGAGGTGATCGAAAACGAGCTGATCGTCTTCACCGACGCTTTCACCAGCGCCTGGGTTCCCTCCGAGAAACCGTTCATGGTCGGCGTCGTCCGCTTCGAGGACCTGGGCGAGGGCAAGACCCGCTACACCGCCACCGCCCGCCACTGGAGCGCCGAGGACAAGGCGACCCACGAGCAGATGGGCTTCCACGAAGGCTGGGGGATCGCCGCCGACCAGATGGCCGCCCTGGCCGCGACGCTCTGAGCCTCAGGACTCCTGGTCCACCCATTGGCTGAGATCCAGGTCGATCTCCTCGGCGCGCTTCTCGGACCGGCGGGCGACCGCCTTGGCGTCCAGCTCCTTGGCGGTCTTGCCGCCGGCGGCGCGCAACGCCGCGACCAGGGCGTCGCGCCGGTAGGTGAGCGCCTGGTCGACCGCCGTCCGGCCCTCGTCGTCCAGGCGGTTGACGTCGTAGCCGGCCTCCAGCAGCACCGGGACGCTGCGCGGGTTCATGCAGCCGGCGGCCAGGGTGTGCAGCGGTGGCCAGGCGCTGAACGCCGTCGGTGGGTAGTCGGTCGGCAGGCCGGCCCGCAGCAGCAGGCGGCCGGTCGACGGCTTGCACGGATTGCCCAGGCCCGCCCAGTTGAACCAGACGCGGCCCGGCTCCTTGGCCTTGGCCGGCTGGTAGCCGGCGGCGATCATCATCGTCAGCACGTCGTCATAGCCGGTGTAGACGGCGCTGGCGAAGGCGTCGTCCAGGGTCTGGCCGCCGCGCAGGCGCACCGCCTCGGCCGCCAGCAGGGTCATCGCCGCCAGCTTGGCCGGCTCGGGACCGGCGGGCAGGGAAGAGGTGTCGACGTCGGCGTCTAGGAAATTCCGGCTCTGGCCCGGCGGCGGATTGCCGAGGCCGCCCAGGCTCCGTAGAGCGGCTTCGGGCGACTCGATCCCCGCTTCGGCCAGCAGTCGCACCGTCGCCGCGTCGCCGCGCAGGGCCGCCGTGGCGATGGCGAAGGATCCCCCGCCCGCCGCCGCCGGATAGGCCGCGCCGGGACGCGGCGTGGCCGTCGGTCGATACGCGCCGGCATAGAGCGAGGGGGCGTTCGTTTCGGCCGCCCGCGCCTCGCGCGCGCCACGGGTCACCACGAGTTGGACCATGTCCGCCGATCCGGTGGTCGAAGCCAGCCATAGCAGGGTCGGCTTGCCGCGCTCGCGCAGGTCGGCCGCCTCGGCGATCTGGGCCTGGAAGCCGGCGACGTCGCCGGCCGTCACGGCCGCCTCGAGGCGGGCGCGTCGCGCCGCCGCCGCCTCGACGCAGGCCAGCAGCCGCGCCTCGTCGCCCTTGCGCGCCGCCGTTCGGCAGTCGTCCAGCTCGCTCGCCGGCAGCAGATTCAGGTCGGCGCCGTAGTCGCGCAGGAAATTCAGCGCCTCGGCCTTGCGCCCCTTCGCCGCCGCCCGCCACAGCTCGGCCTCGGCCGGACTGCGGGCCAGATCGGCGCCGCGGCCGGCGGCATAGGCCAGAACCAGATCGCCCCGGCCGGCCGCGCGCAGCTCGTCGAACACCGCTGAGATCCGCCAGTCGTCCGCTCCGGCGTGCGGCAGCAGGCGATCGACCGCCTCGCGGTCGCCCGCCTTCAGCGCCGCCGACAGGGCGACGTGCACCTCGTCCATGCCGTCCAGCATCGTGCCGCCTGGCTTGATCGTATGCAGCAGGCCGGCCGCGCCGGCCGCATCCAGCTGGTCATAGGCCCGCTTCCTGGCCAGCAGCCCGGCCCAGGTGCAGCCGCGCACGGTCGGCGACTCGGGAGACAGGCCCTCGTCCCGGAAGTCGCAAAGCCCCGTGAAGCCGGTCATGAGCGCGCCCTTGGCGGTCATCAGGGCGGCCAGGCTCGTCTGGCCGCGCTCGATCGCCAGGGCCAGTGGCGCCGGGCCGTCCTCCGAGCGCAGGTTCGGATCGGCGCCGCGTTCCAGCAGCCCCCGCGCGAGCGCCTCGTCGCCATTGGCCATGGCCCAGCCGAGCGCGGTCTCGCCCAACGGGTCCCGGGCGTTGACATCGACGTCGGTCGGCAGGGCCTTCAGCTTGGAAACGTCCCGCGAGCGGGCCGCCTCGGCCGCCGTGCGCACCGGCCCTTCGTAGGCGCCGGAAGGCTTGCCGTCCTCGTCGAAGCAGATGTCGGCATAGGCGAAGCCCGGGTTGGCGATCATGGCGCGGTTATAGGCGGCGATGAAATCCTCGGACGCGCCGCTGTGCTCGGCGTCGCCCGGCATGATCACGTCCTGATTCACATGCCATTTGCCGATCATCTCGCGCGACCAGGTCCGGCAGGCGACGCCCGGCAGGTTCCAGCCTGTCGGCATGGGGCCGATGTGGTTGGTCCCGCCCAGTCGGAAGTCGCCGCGCAGGATGGCGGCGGCGGCCTCGGCGGCGGGATCGCGGGCGTTCAGGCGCGCCACCCGCTCGCGCAGCTCCCGGCAGCGGCGGTCGTCGCCCCAGCACGACGGCAGGGCGTGAGGGCGCCACGGCTGCGCCTTGATCCATAGGCCTCTCAAGGTGGCGCTCTGCGCGCCGCAGGCAGCCGCCTGGGCCGAGGGCGAGATGCCCGCCAACGCTTCGACGCAAGCCTCCGACTGCCTGGCGACCGGGGCGGACAGGCCGGCGTCGGGAACCATGATGGTCGAGACCCGCCCCGGCGCGCCGTTGAGGCCCGCGATATAGGTGGTGATGGACTGCGGCGGCCTGGGCGCCAGCGCCGCGGCCTTCAGGGCCTGGGCGCCGGCCTCGTCGCGGACCACGCCGCGCAGGCCACGGGCCTTGAGGATCGCCAGGGCGTACTGGGCGTCGGGTTCGCCGCGCCCGCTCTGGGCCTCTAGCTGGCGGACGGGCGAGGTCAGGGCCAGAACCACGGGCTGGACGGCGGGCGACGCCGGTTTGGCCCCCCAGGTGGGGCTCGCCGTCAGGCCCACAATTCCGCCGGCCAGCAACAGGCCCGCCGTGAAGACTTGCTTGTACACGCTGCGCCCCTTCAACCGAGGCGCGTAGTTTCATCATTCAATGTACAGGCGTCAACTGGCCTCGCTTCAGCGCCCCTGACCAGCCAGTTTCTCGTAGTAGTCGGCCAGCACCTTGAAAGCCGCCTTGCGCCGGCCGGTGGGCGAGATCAGGCCCTTGCGGTTCCAGCCCTGCTGGTAGACCGGATGCTGGCGGCGGGGCGAGCGGAAGTCCTTGAGGATCCAGGGCGACATGCCGCGCAAGGACGGGGCGTTGGCGGCCATGGCCAGGGTCTGGACGTAGTAGCGGGCCTGGAAGTCCTCGGAGAACTTGCGCATCAGCACCGGGTCGCTGAACCCGGCCAGGGCGTCGGCGCCGAACTCGGAGAACACCATCGGCTTGTCGGTGGCCCGCCAGGTGATCTTGGAGACGGCGTCCAGCGGGTCGTCGCCGTACCAGCCGGCATAGGTGTTGACCGCCAGCACGTCGAGCTTGGCCGCCAGCGGATCGTCGATCCACTGCTCGGCATGACCGTCCACCGTCTTGCGGGCCGCCAGCAGGGCGGCGGTGACCAGGCGGGTGTCGTCCAGGGCGCGGACGTCGTCGGTCAGGGTGCCCAGGAAGGCGTTGCGGGCGTCGCTGACCGGGGTCTCGTTGGCCACGCTCCACAGCACGATCGAGGCGCGGTTGCGGTCGCGGCGGATGGAGTCGGCCAGCATGTCGCGGGCCAGCTTCAGGGTGCGGGGATTGTCGAAGGCCACCAGCCAGTAGATCGGGATCTCGCTCCAGACCAGTAGGCCCATCTCGTCGGCGACGCGGGTGGTGACCTCCGAGTGCGGATAGTGGGCCAGGCGCACGAAGTTGGCGTGCAGGCCGTCGCGCGCCTCGCCCAGCAGGGCGCGGGCGTTGGCCTCGGTGATCGTGCGGGCCGGGTTCTCGCCCAGCTCCTCCTCGTGCAGGCAGATGCCGCGCAGGAACACCGGCTTGCCGTTCAGCAGGATCTCGCCGCCGCGCACCTCGATGGTGCGGAAGCCGACGCGGTCGGTCAGCACGTCGTCGCCGGCCTCGACGCGGACGTCGTAGAGCGCCGGCGCGCCGGGGGCCCAGCGCTTGAGGCCCTTGGGCGCGGGGGCCGACAGCGTCGCCACGCCGTTGGCGCCCGCCTGGCCCGTCAGGTTCAGGCCGGCGACCTTGACGCTGACCGTCTGGCCGGCCGCCGATGGGCCGTCCAGGCGCACGTCGGCGGCGATCGTCTTGCCGTCGCGGGTCAGCCGCACCCAGGCCTCGTCGACGAAGGTGGACGGGGTGATCACCAGCCGCACGGGCCGGGTGACGCCGCCATAGTTCTCCCAGTCGGTGACCGGCGGCGGGGCGCCGTCGGCCGACGGCGTGGAATCGACGCCGACCGTCACCTGGTTCTCGCCGGCCCGCAGCAGGCCCGTCACCTCGAACGAGAACGGCGTGAAGCCGCCCTCGTGTTCGCCTACGGCCTGGCCGTTCAAGAACACCTTGGCGGTGTAGTTGGCGGCCTCGAAGCGCAGGAAGGCGCGCTGGCCGGGCTTCAGGGCGACGCTGTCGAACCGCCGCTGGTACCAGACCAGGCCCTGGTAGTGGCGCATCTCCGGCGCATGGGTCAGCCACGAGGCGGGCAGGGTCGCCGTCGGCGAGCGGCGCATGTCGTATTCGTAGAGCGCCTTGGGATCGGCGCGGGTCACCTGGTCGACGTCGCTGTCGTCATAGCGCCGGTGGCCGACGCCGGGCGGGCCGCGATGGAAACCGGCGACGCCGTCGCGATAGGGATCGACCGAATAGTTCCAGGTTCCGGACAGGTCCTGGCCGGCGCGCAGGTCGGCGCGGTTCAGGGTGGGGCCGGCGAGGGCCGCCGAGGTCGCCAGGAACGCGGCCGCGACCGCCAAGGCCCATCCGAAGATCCGCCGCATCCACCTCTCCCTGTCGCGCAACGCTGGTAATGCCGGCGTCGTCATTGGCGGGGATATTGGTCAGGCCAATGTCGGGTTGTCCAGCGCCGCGAGATGCGGGGTCACTTCGCCCGCGCCAGCCGCTCCACCGCCGCGTCCAGCACGTCGTCGGCCTTGGCGAAGCACAGCCGCAGCACGTTGGTGACCGGGTCTTCCGCGTAGAAGGCCGAGACCGGGATAGCCGCCACGCCATGCTCGCGAACGGCTCTGAGCGCGAAGGCGCGGTCGGGCTCGTCGATCCCTGAGGCCGTAAGGTCCACATTGAGGAAATAGGTCCCGCCGCTGTCGAGCACCGCGAAACCGGCCTCCCGCAGCCCCGCCGCCAGCCGGTCGCGCGAGCGCTGCAGGCCGGCGGGCATGGCCGTAAACCAGTCGCCGGGTTCCTCCAGCCCGAAGGCGACGGCGGCCTGCAGGTTGGGCGGGGTGGTGAAGGTCAGGAACTGGTGGGCGCCGGCCAGGGCCTTGGCCAGCGGCGGGGCGGCGCACAGAAAGCCGACCTTCCAGCCGGTCATGCCGAACATCTTGCCCGCCGAGCCGATCTTCACCGTCCGCTCGCGCATGCCGGGGAAGGTCATCAGCGGCCTGTGGGCGCGGCCGTCGAAGACCACGGCCTCCCAGACCTCGTCGCAGACGGCCGTGACGTCGAAGCGCACGCAGAACTCGGCCAGCAGCGCCAGGTCCTCGTCGGGGGTGACGACGCCGGCCGGGTTCAGCGGGCTGTTGAGCACGACGAGCCTGGTCTTCTCGCTGAACACGGCCTCCAGCATCGCCCGGTCGAACCGCCAGTGCGGCGGCGTCAGGCGAACGAGGCGCGGGATGCCGCCGGCCCGTCGCACCATCGGCAGGTAGGCGTCGTAGAGCGGCTGGAACAGCACCACCTCGTCGCCGGGCGAGATCAGGCTCAGGAACGCCGCCGCCAGGGCCTCGGTCGCGCCCGAGGTGACGATGATCTCGCGGTCGGGGTCGAGGTTCAGGCCCTGGGTGCGGCCGTAGTGGGCGGCGACCGCTTGGCGCAGCTGGGGCAGGCCGCGCATCGGCGGATACTGGTTGGAGCCCTCGATCAGCGCCTGCCCGGCCTTGCGCCGCAAGGCGATCGGCCCCTGGTCGTCGGGAAAGCCCTGACCCAGATTGATCGCCCCCAGATCGCGGGCGAGGCCGCTCATCTCCTCGAAGACGGTGACGGGCAGGTCGGCGAAGACGGGGTGGACCATGGGAGGCTCGGGCGGTGTGGGCGGGGACCATGGCTTGGCGAGGTCGAGGCGCCAAGACTTTCCGCCGCGCCGGCCCCCTCCGACCCTCCGGGCCACCTCCCCCAAAGGGGGAGGATCTTCGACGTCAAGATGCTCCCCCTCTGGGAGAGCTGTCGCGGAGCGACTGAGGGGGCGCCGCAGGCGGCAGGCAACCTCTGCCGCACCCTACGCATTTTCCTGACACCCGAGGGCGAACAGGAGAATGACGGCATGAACGGCGTGGGTTTCATCGGCGCGATCATCATCGGCGTCTTCGCCGGCTGGCTGGCCGAGAAGATCATGAAGCGCGATCATGGGCTGCTGACCAATCTGGTGGTCGGCCTGGTGGGCTCGCTGATCGGCGCCTTCCTGGCGAGCATGGTGGGTCTGGGGGCGACTGGATGGCTGGGCAGCCTGGTGATCTCGACGATCGGCGCGGTGGTGCTGCTGGCCCTGCTGGGTCTCTTCCGCCGACGCGCCTGAGGGTGGCGCGCCCGAACATGAAACGTGTCCTGACCGCCGCCGCGGCCCTGGCCCTGCTGGGCGTCGCGGCCTGCGGCGAGCGGGCCAGGCTCGACGTCGCCGCCGGCACGGGCCCAAATCCCCAGCTGCCGGCCCCCAAGAAGACCCTGCTGCCGACGCTGAACATAGCGCCGGCCAAGGGCTGGCCGGAAGGCGCGACGCCGAAGCCGGCGCAAGGCCTGGCGGTCAAGGCCTTCGCCGACAAGCTGGACCATCCGCGCTGGATCCAGGTCCTGCCCAACGGCGACGTGCTGGTGGCCGAGACCAACGCTCCGCCCAAGCCCGAGGACAACAAGGGCCTGAAGGCCAAGATCCAGGCTGTCGTCATGAAGCGGGCGGGGGCGGCGACCAAGAGCGCCAACCGCATCACCCTGCTGCGCGACACCGACGGCGACGGCGTGGCCGACCTGCGCGCGACCTTCCTGTCGGGGCTGAATTCGCCGTTCGGCATGGCCATCGTCGGCGACGCCTTCTACGTGGCCGACACCGACGCGGTGCTGCGCTTTCCGTACAAGGGCGGCGAGACGACGATCACGGCCAAGGGCGTGCGGGTCACCGACCTGCCGGCCGGGCCGCGCAACCACCACTGGACCAAGAGCCTGATCGCCAGCCCCGACGGCAAGCGGCTCTACGCCACCGTCGGCTCCAACAGCAACGTCGCCGAGAACGGCATGGCGGCAGAAGAAGGGCGGGCGGCGATCTGGGAGATCGATCTGGCCACCGGCGCCAAGCGACTGTTCGCCAGCGGCCTGCGCAATCCCAACGGCATGGGCTGGGAGGCCTCGACGGGCGCCCTGTGGACCGTGGTCAACGAGCGCGACGAGATCGGCAGCGACTTGGTCCCCGACTACCTGACCTCGGTGAAGGACGGCGGCTTCTACGGCTGGCCCTATAGCTATTACGGCGCCCACGTCGACAAACGGGTCGCGCCGCAGCGGCCCGACCTGGTGGCCCGGGCCCTCGTTCCCGACTACGCGCTGGGGCCGCACACGGCCTCGCTGGGCCTAACCTTCGACGCGGTCTCGGCCCTGCCGTCGCCGTTCAAGGGCGGGGCTTTCATCGGCCAGCACGGCTCGTGGAACCGCCGGCCGCACAGCGGCTACAAGGTGATCTTCGTGCCCTTCGCCGGCGGCAAGCCGTCGGAGGCGCCGCGTGACGTGCTGACGGGCTTCCTCAACGACGAGGGCGAGGCCCTGGGCCGCCCGGTCGGCGTGGCCTTCGACGCCAAGGGCGCGCTGCTGGTCGCCGACGACGTGGGGAACGTGATCTGGCGGGTGAGCGGGCGGTAGGGGCCGGGCGCCAAAGCCCAAACGAAAAAGGCCGCCGACCCTTTCGGATCGGCGGCCTTTTCATGTCCCTGAAGATCCCCGAAGGGCCAGGAAGACTAGTCTTCCTTGACGCGCTTCTTGCGGAACGACGGGTTCAGGGTCTGCTTGCGCAGGCGGATGTTCTTCGGGGTCACTTCCACCAGCTCGTCTTCCTCGATGTAGGCGATGGCCTGCTCGAGGGTCATCTTGCGCGGCGGGGTCAGGCGGATCGACTCGTCCTTGCCCGAGGCGCGGACGTTGGTCAGCTGCTTGGCCTTCATCGGGTTGACGTCCATGTCATCCTGACGGGCGTTCTCGCCGATGATCATGCCCTGGTAGGTCTTCTCGCCGGCGCCGACGAACATGGTGCCGCGCTCTTCCAGGTTCCACAGCGCGTAGGCCGCGGTTTCACCGTCCGAGTTCGAGATCAGCACGCCCTTGCGCTGCTGGTCGATGGCGCCCTTGTAGCCCTCGTAGTGGCTGAACACGCGGTTCAGCACGCCCGAGCCGCGGGTGTCGGTCAGGAACTCGCCCTGATAGCCGATCAGCGAGCGCGACGGAGCGGTCAGCTGGATGCGGGTCTTGCCCGCGCCCGACGGACCCATGTCCTTCAGCTCGGCCTTACGCAGCGACAGCTTCTCGATGACGATGCCCGAGAACTCGTCGTCGACGTCGATCATGACGTCTTCCATCGGCTCGAGGCGCTTGCCGGTTTCCGGATCGGCCTGGAACACGACGCGCGGACGCGAGATCGAGACCTCGAAGCCTTCGCGGCGCATGTTCTCGATCAGGACGCCCAGCTGCAGTTCGCCGCGGCCCGACACTTCATAGGCGTCGCCTTCGGTGCTCTCGGTCACGCGGATGGCGACGTTGCTCTCGGCTTCCTTCAGCAGGCGGTCGCGGATGACGCGCGACTGGACCTTGTCGCCTTCGCGGCCGGCCAGCGGGCTGTCGTTGACCGAGACGGTCATCGAGATGGTCGGCGGGTCGATCGGCTGCGAGGGCAGGGCCTCGGTGACTTCCAGGGCGCACAGGGTGTCGGCCACGGTCGCCTTGGACATGCCGGCGATGGCGACGATGTCGCCCGCTTCCGCGCCCTCGTCGATCGGCTGGCGCTTCAGGCCGCGGAAGGCCAGCACCTTGGTGATGCGGCCGCGCTCGATTTCCTTGCCGTTGCGGTCCAGGGCGTGGATGGCCATGCCCGGGACGGCCTTGCCGCTTTCGATGCGGCCGGTCAGCAGGCGGCCCAGGAACGGGTCGCTTTCGATCAGCACGTTCAGGATCTGGAACGGCTCGTCGCGCTTGGCGATCTGCTTGGGTTCCGGCACGTGGCGCACGATCAGGTCGAACAGCGGGGCGAGGTTGTCGCTGGGCACGTTCATGTCCAGCGTGGCCCAGCCCGAGCGGCCCGAGGCGTAGATGTGCGGGAAGTCCAGCTGCTCGTCCGTGGCGCCGATGGCGGCGAACAGGTCGAAGGCGGCGTTGTGCACGCGGTCCGGATCGGCGTGGGCGCGGTCGACCTTGTTGATGCAGAGGATCGGGCGCAGGCCCATCTTCAGCGCCTTGGTCAGCACGAACTTGGTCTGCGGCATGACGCCTTCTTCGGCGTCGATCAGCAGGACGCAGCCGTCCACCATGCCGAGGATCCGCTCGACCTCGCCGCCGAAGTCGGCGTGTCCGGGGGTGTCGATGATGTTGATGCGGGTTTCGCCCGCTTCACCGTTCCACAGGACGCTGGTGCACTTGGCCAGGATGGTGATGCCGCGTTCGCGCTCCTGGTCATTGGAGTCCATGGCGCGTTCGGTCGTCGCCTCGTTGGCGCGGAACACGCCAGACTGGGCCAGCAGCTGGTCGACGAGGGTGGTCTTGCCATGATCGACGTGCGCGATGATGGCGATATTTCGCATGGACATGGGAGGACGGCGGGCTTTCGGAGAAAAATCGGATGAGACGCTGCGCGCGTCAGGCGCGCGGCTTTTACGCGACTGCGCTGCGTTTATCCACCCCGCCCAAACGGCGCCTTATGTCGCGGTTACCGGTGTCACGCCGCAAACCCTTATTCCTACCGGGTTTGGGGTGGTTTCTGGCGGTTGTCGTTTCTTGGGCAACTAATTGTGCAGCGCAGCAATGCCTATTTTATAGTCAAGCCTGAAGATCGACGTTCTCCGATCCTTGCTGTGCAAAGGGTTGCTACCGGATGTCGCAGAAAATTCGACAACGTTGTCCAACTTTCCGCTTGCTCGATTTCGCAGCGCACCCTATAAGGAAGGTGTGAGGCGGCGCTGCCGCTTCTGCCCTTCCTGGGCGTTTCCTCCCTAATGAACTAGCCCGGCCTTACCGCCGGGCTTTTTTTTGGCCCGAAGCCGGCGAGGCGCGATTTTGCAAGCCTTTGCGGCGGTTTGCGGGCGTTTGACCCGTGATTGGCCGTTTTCGCCGGCCGCGTGGGCGCTATTTCAGCCCCGACCAGTCGGCCCTGGCCAGCAGGGCCGTCAGTTTCTCGACATGGACCTTGAGCGTCGCCAGCCCCTCGGTCGGCTCGCGCGTCGTCTCGTTCATATAGAGCGAGCGGTTGATCTCGATCTGCAGGGCGTGGGTGCGCCGGGCGGGGCGACCGTAGTGTTCGGTGGTGTAGCCGCCGGCATAGGGGGCGTTGCGGGCCACCCTGTACCCCATCTCCTCCAGCGCCTGCTCGACCAGCTTGGTCAGTTCGGGCGCGCAGGCCGCGCCGAAGCGGTCGCCCAGCACGATGTCGCACGGGCCGCCGCCGCGGGCCCGCGAGCCGCGCGCCGCGGCCGCCGGCATCGAATGCCAGTCGATCAGCACCGCCAGGCCATGGGCGGCCCGCGCCTGGGCCAACAGGCGGGTCAGCATGTCGTGATAGGGACGGTGGGCTCGCTCGACCCGGGCCTTGGCCTCGTCGAAGGTCAGCTTGCGGGCGTAGATGGGCCGGCCGTCCGCCACCCGGGCGATGGCCCCCAGGCCCGCGGCGACCCGGGCGGTGCGGCCGCGCGCGAACTCCGGCAGGTCGCCGTCGAACATCGCCGGGTCCATCTCCCACGGGTCGCGGTTGAGATCGATATAGGCCCGCGCCAGCCGCGCCCGGATGGTCGAGACGCCCTGGGTCGGCGCCCTGGCGATCAGTCGGTCGACGAAGGCGTCCTCCGAGCCGCGCAGCACGTTCTCGGGCAGGCGGGCCGCCGCCATCATCTCCGGCGGGTACAGGGCCCCCGAATGGGGCGAGGCGAACACCAGGGGCGTCGGGGCGCTCTGGCCCTCGGGCGTGGCCCGCACGGCCTCGTACGCCGGCTCGCGCCCCGTGGCGGCGGTCGCGCCGGCCTGGGGCGAAGCGGTGTCCGGGGTGATCGGGTCCCATGCGTTCATGCGTCACATAGTCGAGAACCCCGGGCTTGCGGTCAAATGTCCTCGCGCCCTGTCGTATCTGTGGACGGTCCGCGCCGGTTCACCGGCGATTTACCGTCCCGGGCCTAGATTCGGCTTTCCAGAGACGAGATCCAACGGACACTGACCGACATGGCCCGCATCCTCCTCGCCGAAGACGACGACTCGCTGCGCGGCTTCCTCGCCCGGGCGCTCGAACGCGCCGGCTTCGAAGTCACCGCCTGCGCCGACGGCGAAGAGGCGGTCGGCCACCTCGACCACCCGTGGGACCTGCTGCTGACCGACATCGTCATGCCCGGCATGGACGGCATCGAGGTGGCGCGCCAGGCGGCCGCCCGCGACCCGGACCTGCGCATTATGTTCATCACCGGCTTCGCCGCCGTGGCCCTCTCGGCCCAGGACCGCGCCCCCGCCGGCGCCAAGGTTCTGTCCAAGCCCGTCCACCTGCGCGACCTCGTCTCCGAAGTCGAAAAGATGATGGCCGCATAAGCCTCCACAGCCTTCCGCGAAACTTCTCCGAAAAAGTTTCCTCGGCGGCTTGCGCCCCGGCCAAGCCGCCGCTATACCCCCACACCTTCCCGGCCGGGACGCCTCCTCGAGGCGCTTCGGATCGCTTCGGCGGACGCGTAGCTCAGCGGGAGAGCACTACGTTGACATCGTAGGGGTCACAGGTTCAATCCCTGTCGCGTCCACCATCCCCTCTCTTTAAAATCAGAGACTTGCGCCGAGCGCGCTGACGCGGGGTTTCCGCGAGCTTGGCGGCTCAGTCTTCGTCGCGGACGAGCGAATAGCTCGTGCTGCGGCCGCCGCCGGGGTCCTTGGCGAGAACGCCTCGCCGCACGAGATCGTCGATGTCGCGACCGGCCGTGTCCTGTGAGCACTTGGCGATGGTCGCCCATTTCGACGAGGTCAGTTTGCCCTCGAAGCCGTCGAGCAGTCGGTTCAGCATGAGGCGTTGTCTGTCATTGACGCCGACGAGGCCGCTCTGTTCCCAGAAGCGAGCCTTGTTCAGGACCGCGGCCAAGATGGTTTCTGCGCCGTCGAGCGCGCGATCGAGGCAGGCCAGGAACCACGCCAGCCAGGCCGTGACGTCGAGTTCGCCTTTCTGGGTCGCTTCCAGCTGGTCATAGTATGCGGCGCGTTCCAGGCGGATTTGGGCGGACATGCTGTAGAAGCGTTGGGGGCTCCGTTCCGAGCGGGCCAGGGCCATGTCGGCGATCGCGCGAGCGACACGGCCGTTGCCGTCCTCGAAGGGATGGATGGTGACGAACCATAGATGGGCCAGTCCGGCCTTGATGACGGGGTCCTCGGTGGCGTCCGTGTCGAGCCAGGCGAGAAAGGCGTGCATCTCGTTGTCGAGGCGCGCCGCGACCGGCGCCTCGTAGTGCACCCTTTGTCCACGATAGCCTGAGACGACTTGCATGGGATCGGACGATGGCGGTCGCCAGGCGCCGACCGTGATCTTTTCGATGCCGCTCCATCCAGTGGGAATAAGAGCCGCGTGCCAGCCGAACAAGCGCTCGGCGGTGAGGGGGGCGTCGTAATTCTGGGTCGCATCGAGCATCATCGTGACGACGCCCTCGACGTTGCGGTCGGTCGGCGTGACGGCGCCGGCGTCCAGGCCGAGGCGACGGGCGATGGAAGAGCGGACCTGCTGCTTGTCGAGGATTTCACCCTCGATCTCGCTCGATTTCAGAACGTCTTCGGTGAGCGTGTGAAGAATGGCTTCTTCGCGGAGTTCAAAGCCGAGGGCTTCCATTCGCCCGATCAGCCGACCCTGATGGTGGCGGACGGCCGCGAGTTGGTCGGCTAGGGCATGGCGGCTCCAGCCAAAGTTCGGCCAGTTTGGCCGCTCGTGGATATATCGCACCATTCTCCGCACTCCTTGCGGAGAATGTGGTTCATTATCTCCGCAGGCTCAAGCGGTATCTCCGCAAAATATGCGGAGAATAGGCATGCTATTCTCCGCAAGCCGCGACGCGGCGTTTGCACGCCGCGTCGCTTCCGTCGTCAGTAGCGCAGGCGCAAGCCCAGGGAGGCGCCGGCTTCGCTGTAGGCGTCGTTGGCGCGCAGCTTGGCGTCCACGAAGCCGGTCCAGCCGCTCTTGCTGCGGCTCGACAGGTTGAAGCCGAACTCGCCATAGGCGCCGTCGAAGGCCTTGTCGGTGATCTTGAACGGCGCGCCGGCGCTGAGCAGGGTCACGTCGTTCTTGCCCTTCAGTTCGTCGACGACCCGCACCGAGACGGCGTAGCGGGTCGTCCAGGCCTCGCTGGGGGCCAGGACGCCGGTGACGCGGGCGCCGAGGCTGGCGCGCACGCTCTTGGCGTCCTCGAAGCGGAAGGTCGTACCCGCGGTCGAGACGTCGTCGATGCTGGTGTCGACATAGGTCACGCCGAGGCTCGGCTCGATCACCGCGCCGCCGAAGAACGGCCTGCGCAGGCCGGCCTCGACCGCGCCGCCGAGCGAGGTCACGTCGGCCTTCTGCTGGGTCCAGCCGGCCAGCTGCGAGGCGGCCAGCTTGGCGTTCAGCTGGCTGGCCGCGACCGTGGCCGAGACGAAGGTCCCGCCCGACAGCCAGCTGGCGTAGCCGCTCAGCACCGGGCCCTGCAGCTTGGTCAGGGTGTCGTACTGGTCGAAGCGGGCCTTGGCCTGGGCGTAGCCCAGCGCCGCGCCCCAGGCCAGGCCGCCGTCCGACGCGGCGTTGACGGCGTCGAAGCCGATCGTCGCGTTGGTGGAGTCCTGCTTGTAGGAGGCGTCGTAGGCGTAGGTGTTCGACAGCACGGTCAGCGACTGGCTGGTCTGGCGTTCGGCGCGGGCGGCGTCGGCCTTGAACCAGAAGCCGGTCTTGGTGGACGGCGCGTCGGCCTTGGCCGCCGGGTCCAGCGCGTTGCGCAGCTCGGCGTTGCGGGCGGTACGGTCGGCCGCGCCGTGCCACAGGCCCTGGGCCTGGGCCGCCAGGGTGGCGAACTGGTAGGCCTGGGTCTTGGGGGCGCTGACCAGCACGGTTCCGGTCGAGGCGTTGGCCAGCTGGCTGAAGAACAGGCCCGGCTTGTCGATCGCCCCGCCGAAGATGGCGGCGTTGTACCAGGACGAGCCGCTGTCGAGCACGAAGTCGCCGGCGTGGGTGGTCCCGACGACGACGGCGGTCCCGGTCAGGTTCAGCGCGCCGAAGCCGCTGGCCCGGTCGGCGACCCGCACCTTGGTGACGCCCGAGCTCTGGCCGACGGTCAGGGTGTCGGCCTTGCCGCCGGCGTTGAGGGCGGCGTCGATCGACAGCAGGGCCGCGCCCGAGCCGACATAGCTGGACCCGGTCGCCACGATGCTGTCGCCGACGACGCCGTTGGCCATCTCCAGCACGCCGCTGTTGGCGAACCGCGTCAGGCTCTTGAGGACGAAGCTCGAGCCGCCGACGGCCACGGGGTTGAAGCCCACATAGACCGTGCCGCTGTTGGTCAGGACGTTGGTCCCGCCGCGGAAGTCGAAGGTGGTCAGGGCGCCCAGGGTGATCAGCTTGCCGGAGTTGCCGAAGGCGTCGTCGCCGGCCGCGAAGATCGACTCGCCGCCGGTCTCGAAGTTGGTGCCGGCGGCGCTGACCAACTGGCCGCTGTCGGCGCCGGTCAGGGCCGAGAAGTCGACCCGGCCGGCGATCGTGCCGCTGTTGTTGACCACGACCGAGCCGCCGGTGGCGCGCAGGGCCACGTCGTAGACCGAGCCGCTGACCGACTGGATCGTCGCGCCCGACGCCACGTTGAGGGTCGAGTGCTCGCCCTTGGCGGTGTCGAGGGTGATGACCGCCGAATTGGCGCTGTCGATCTTGCCGGCGATCACCGCGCCCGAGGCGATGTTGATCACGCCGCCGCCGGTGGAGACGGCCTGGATGGCCGGGCCGCTGGCCGAGATCACGTTGCCGCCGATGTTCAGCTCCAGCCCGCCGGTGCCCGAGGTCGCCGCGATGCCGACGCCCGAGGCGCCGCTCACCGTCCCGGTGGTGGTCAGGCTGGTCGAGCCCGCGCCGCTGGTCGAGACGACCAGGCCCTGGGTCGAGCCGCTGATCGAGCCGGCGTTGACGACGCTGACGTCGCCGCCGGCCGAGGAGACGACGAAGCCCGCGCCGTCGAAGCCGCGCACGATGGCCCCGGCGGCGGTGGCGACGGTCACCGTCCCCGAGCCGGTCGAGACCACCGAGGCGCCGATGTCGCCCTCGGCCACGCCGCCGGCGGCGGTGTAGGTGACGTCGCCCGCGCCCTCCACGACCACGCCATAGGCGCCGGGGTCGATGATGCCGCTGGTCGTGACGACGACCGCGCCCGTGCCGTGGTTCACGGCGTAGATGCCCGCGCTCTGCTGGCCCGAGCCGGGGGCGACATAGATGCCGCCGCTGGAGTTGATGACCAGGTCCTGTGAGCCGCCGAGGATCTCGGCGCGGATGCCCGTGCCGACCCAGCCGTTTTCACCAGCCACGCCGATCGAACCGGCCTGGTTGATGGTGATCGAGCCGGTGGCGGTGCTGGCGTTGATGCCGACGGCCGCGCCGGGCGAGATGGTCCCGGTCGCGCCGGTGGTCACGGCGATGTCGCCGGCCTCCGTCGTGGCCAGGATCCCCGTGCCCGTCGTGACGATGGCGGCGTTGTTGGCGACGGTGATGTCGCCGGCCCCGACCGTCGCGGCCGAGACGCCGACCGCGCCCTTCAGCGTGGTTCCGGCGGCGGTCGTGACGCTGGCGTTGCCGACGCCGCGCACCTGGGCGCGGATGGCCGCCTGGGCGCCCGTCACGTCGCCCCGGGTCTCGACGATCACGCCGCCATTGGCCCCGCCAACGCCCGAGATCGCCTCGACGCCGTTGTAGCCGCCCGACACCGCGCCGCGGGTCAGGATCGAGATCAGGGCCGCCTGGTCGCTTTCGGCGTAGACGCCGTCCCAGGTCGAGCCGCCCGTCCCGTTGTTGGCGATCGCCGAATTGGCCTCGATGACGATGTCGCCGCCGACGGTCTGGGCGCTGATGGCCGAGCCGCCGGTGGAGGTGACGGTCCCGGCCGAGCGGATGGTCAGGCTGTTGTCGTTGCGGACGCCGAAGTTGACGCCGACCAGGCCGAAGGTGGAGGCGGCGTTCACATCGCCCGAGACGTCGATCAGCACCTTGCCGTCGGCGCCGGTCCCCTGGCTGGAGGCCACGATGCCGCGCGTGCCGGCCGAGACCGTGCTGGCGTAGACGTTGACGTCGCCCGAGCCGGTGGCGAATAGGCCGGTGCCGGCGGCGGCGTTGACCGCCCCGATGCGCTGGGTCGCAGAGCCCAACGACACGGCGGCCGCGCCGCCGCGCACCCGCACGCCGTCGGTCTGGGCGGTGATCGCGCCGGTGGTGACGCTGACCGCGCCGCCGGCGCTCTGGATCTCGACCGCGCGGCCGCTGGCGGCGGTCACGCCGGCCGTGGCCACGGTGATCGCGCCGGTTCCGCCGGTGGTCTGGGCGAAGATGCCGCCGGCCGCGCCGCCGGTGACAAGGCCGGTGGCCGAGACGTCGATCGCGCCGCCGCTGGACAGGGCGGTGACGCCGTAGCCGCTGGTCTGGTTGACGCCGGTGACGTCGTTGAGGCTGTTCTGAGAGACGCCGCCGCCATTGGTCGCGGTGACCGCGCCGGTCGAGACCGACACCGCGCCCGCGCCGCTGGCGAAGACGCCCGGACCGTTCGTACCGGTCACCGCCGCCAGGTCGAGGTCGATGCCGCCCTTGCCGGTCGAGATGGCGACGACGCCGGCCTGGCCCCGGATCGCGGCGTCGGCGGCGATGTCGATCGCGCCGTGATCGACGGCGCTGCGCAGGAAGGCCTCGATCCCGTTGTACGAGCCGGTGACCGTGCCGTGGGTGGTGATCGAGATGTTGTTGTCGTCGTAGCCCTCGGCATAGACGCCGTCCCACGTGCCGGTGGCCTGCGAAGCGTTGGCCTGGATCGCGCCGTTGGCGACGACGGTGATGTCGCCGGCGTTGGCCTGGGCGCTGATCGCCGAACCGCCGGTCGAGGTGACCGCGCCGGTGGTGATGCTCACGGTGTTGGCCGCCAGCACGCCGTTGTTGAGGCCCAGCACGCCGTAGCTGCCGCCCGCGACGACCGTGCCGTTGACGTCGATCACCACCTTGCCGTCGGGGTTGGAGCCTTGGCTGGAGGCCAGGACGCCGCGCGTGGCGGCGGTGACGTCGGTGGCGTAGATGCTGACGTCGCCCGAGCCGGTGGCGAACAGGCCCGTGCCGCCGGCGGCGTTGACCGTGCCGATGCGGTCGCTCGCCGTGCCGACGGTGATGGCGCCGGCCGTCGAACCGTCGCCCCAGCCGCGCACCCGCACGCCGTCCGTGGCGGCGGTGATGGCGCCGGCCGTGACGGTCACCGGGCCGCTGGCCGAGTTGACCTCGATCGCGCGCCCCGCGCCGGCCGTGACGTCGGCGAGGTCGAGGGTGACGCCGCCCGCGCCGTCGCCGGCCGCCGAGCGGACATAGAGGCCGCCGGCCGCGCCGCCGGTCAGGGTTCCGGTCGAGGTCACGTCCACCGCGCCGAGCGAGGAGGTGGCGTTGATCGCGTAGCCCGCCGCGCCGGTGACGCCGGTCGCGTCGTTGACGGCGTCGAGGGTGATCGCGCCACCGACGGCGGCGCTGACCGCGCCGGTCGAGATCGAGATGTCGCGCTTGCCGTTGGCGAAGACGCCGTGGCCTTCGGTGGCGATCACGTCGGCCAGGTCGAGGGTGATCTTGCCGTCGCCGGTGGATTCGGCGCCGACGCCTTCGTACTTGCCGGTGACGGTCTGGGTGGCGGTGATGTCGATCGCGCCGCCGGTCGTGGCCGCCGTGGCGTTGGCGTAGATCGCCCAGACGCCTTCGACCGTACCGTTGGTGACGACGCCGATGTTTCCGTTCTCGTAAGTCTTGGCCCAGACGCCGTTGCTGCCGGTCGACTTCAAGGCGCCGTCGGCGGTGATCGAGATGTCGCCGTTGACGGCTTCGGCGCTGATGGCGGTGCTGGTCCCGGCGGTGATCGCGCCGGCGGCGCGGATCGTCAGGTCGTTGCCGACGGCCTCGCCGTAGTTGACGCCGATGATCCCGTAGGAGCCGGCGTTGATCTCGCCGCTGACGTCGACCACGACGTCGCCGTTAGGCGCCGTGCCCTGGCTGGCGGCCACGATGCCGCGCGTGCCGGCGGTCACGTCGGTGGCGTAGACGTTCACGTCGCCCTGGCTGGAGGCGAAGATCGCCGTGGCGTTGGTGCTGGTCGCCGAGCCCAGCCGGCGCTCGGCCGTGCCGACGCTGACCGTGCCCGCGCCGCCGACGGTCGAGTTGTTGGCCGAGACGGCGTTGCCCGTGCGGGCGCTGACCGAGCCGGCGTGGACGGTGATGGCGCCCGCGCCGCCGGTGGCGACATAGACGCCGACGCCGTCGCCCCGGATCGAGCCGGCCACGTCGACGTCGATCTGGCCGCCCGCGCCGCGCAGGTCGACGCCGTTGCCGGTCGTGCCGACGAACGACGAGCCGGCGTCGGTCGCCGTGACGCTGAGCGCGCCCGCGCCCGAGGTGGTCAGGTAGACGCCGGTGGCGCCGGTGACGGTGTTGGGGCCGTTCAGGGTGTAGGAAATGTCGCCCGAGCCGGTGGTGCGACCGAACACGGCGTTGCTGGAGGTGCTGTCCACGCCCACCGTCGAAAGGGTGATGTCGCCCGCGCCCGAGGTGTTGGTCGAGATCCCGCCCGCGCCGCCGCGGATGGCCGCGGTCGCGTCGACGCCGACGTCGCCGCCGGTCGATTGGGCGTAGATCGCCGCATAGGCGCTGCGCGTCGTCGCGCCGACCGTGTCGCCGAGCGTGACCTGGACGTCGCCGGTTCCGTCGGTCACGGCGAAGACGGTGTTGGCGCCGCCTTCCAGCTTGCCGCCGGCGGCGGTGGTGACGGCGATGTCCCCCGCGCCCGACGTCGTGGCGTTGATGGCCGAGCCGGCCGACGTGGCGGTGATCGCAGTGGTCACGCCGCCGTCGGCGCCGACCGTCACTTCGCCGCCGTAGGAGAGCGCGCGTACGCCCACGGCGCTGACGATCGTTCCGCCCTTGGAGTCGATGGAGACGTCGCCGGTGCGGTAGGCCGCGCCGAGCACGCCGACAGCGCCGCCGCTGACGGTGTTGGCGCCGTTGAGGATGGCGACCGAGCCGTTCAGCGAGCTGGCGCTGAGGCCCGTCCCGTTGGAGACCGCGCCGACATAGGTTCCGAGCCCGCCGCTGGCGTCGAGCAGGATGTCCTGGGTGTCGGTGTAGACCGAGACGGCGGCCGAGCCGCCCTGGATGCTGTTGACGCCGTCGAGCGTGACCAGGATCTGGCCGGCCGTGGTGTCGAGCGACGAAACGCTGACGCCGCTCCAGGTGTTGGCGGTGACGGCGATCACCGCGTCGGTGACGCCGACCTGGCCGTTGACCCCCGTAGTGACCGAAACGCCGCTGCCCGCGCCGCCGTCGAATATGCCGCCGCTGGTGGTCGTGGTGATCGTCCCGGCGGTCAGGGCCTGACCCGGGGCGCCGTTCAGCACGGCCTGGGCGCCGGCGAGGCTGGGCGCGAGCGCGCACAGCGCCGCGATCGAGGCGCTCGTCATCATCGTCCGCGACAGGCGGTCGTTGGTCTTCTTCATGTGGCTTCAGTCCCCCGAAGGACCGCGATCCGGCATCACGGCCCCGTCTGGCGCGTTGGCGCGCCATTGTTGCAAGCATGAGCGCTAGCACCGCGCTCGGTGACCGTCGTGTTCCAACATTGGAACATTTGGGGGGTGGACGAGCGCTCGGCCGCCGAGTCCAGGCCGGTCTCGGCGACCGGGGTTCGAACCGCGTCGCGGCGGCGTCAAGAAATTCGATCAGGCCGTGTAATGTATTTCAATGCGCGGCGTTCAAGCTTCCATTCAGTAACGCCGTCTTGGCGTCTGCAAAATGATGGTTTTTGAATCGTGAGGGGCGGCTTTGATGAAGTAATGCGGCTTTTGGTCGCGGCGGCGCGCCTGGAACGGCGGCGAGAATAGTCATACAGCCACGCTTGTAGGTCGCAAGCGCCGGCCGCTAGCATCGGCGGCGAAGACTTGGTGAAAGCTTGACTGTTCGGACGAGAGGTTCAGCGACGATGACCGCAGCGCGGCCTGGGCCATCGACCGGAGGGCTGGGCCGATGGGCGCGGTGACGTCCCCTGTTTTTGGCCCCGCTTCGGGATCGCTTCTGGCGCGTCTGGCCTCGCGCGTGGGCGTCGCGCTGCTGGTCGCCGCCGTCCTGGCGGTGGCGCTCGTCGCGATCGTCATCCCGCTCAGCTTCAAGGACCAGGCGCTGTTCGCGCTGGCGACCATCGTCGGGGTGATCGCGGCCAATCGCCTGTCGCAGTCCAAGCACTTGACCATTGCCTTGTGCGTCGTCTCGGTGATCGTCAGCACCCGCTATCTGTGGTGGCGCACGACCGAGACCCTGCATTTCCGCAATCCGGGCGAGGCCTTCTTCGGCACGGGCCTTTACCTGGCCGAGATCTACGCCTGGCTGATCCTGCTGCTGGGCTACCTGCAGACCGCCTGGCCCCTGCAGCGACCGGTGCGTCCGATCACCGGGGCGCCGGCGACCTGGCCCAAGGTCGACGTCTACATCCCGACCTACAACGAGAGCCTGGAGATCGTGCAGGACACGGTGCTGGCGGCGCTGGGCATGGATTACCCGCGCGACCGCTTCAAGGTGTACCTGCTGGACGACGGCCGCCGGCCCGAGTTCAAGGCCTTCGCCGAGAAGGCCGGCGCCATCTACATGACCCGGCCCGACAACTTCGGGGCCAAGGCCGGCAACCTCAACCACGCCCTGGGTCAGACCGAGGCCGAGCTGGTCTGCATCTTCGACTGCGACCACATCCCCACGCGCGCCTTCCTGCAGATGACCGTCGGCTGGTTCCAGGAGGACGCGCGCCTGGCCCTGTTGCAGACGCCGCACCACTTCTATTCGCCCGATCCGGTGCAGCGGAACATCCAGACGGTGAAGGACATCCCGGGCGAGGGCGACCTCTTCTACGGCGTCGTCCAGCCGGGCAACGACCTGTGGAACGCCGCCTTCTTCTGCGGCTCCTGCGCCATCATCCGCCGCTCGGCCCTGGAAGAGACCCACGGCTTCGCGCACGAGACCGTCACCGAGGACGCCCACACCGCGCTGAAGCTGCAACGCCGGGGCTGGAACACGGCCTTCCTGGAAATCCGGCTGTCGGCGGGCCTGGCGACCGAGCGCCTGGCCCTGCACATCGGCCAGCGCATCCGCTGGGCGCGCGGCATGACCCAGATCTTCCGGATCGACAATCCCTTGTTCGGCAAGGGGCTGAGCCTGGCCCAACGGCTCTGTTACCTGAATGCGATGCTGCACTTCCAGTTTCCGCTGCCGCGCATCGTGTTCCTGACCTCGCCGCTGGTCTTCCTGCTGCTGGGGTTCAACATCATCAGCGCCTCGGCCCCGATGATCCTGGCCTACGCCCTGCCGCACCTGGTGCACTCGATCGTCACCAACAACCGCATGCAGGGCGAGGAACGCATGGCGTTCTGGGGCGAGATCTACGAGACCCTGCTGGCCTTCCACCTGCTGGGTCCGACGATCGTCACCCTGTTCGCGCCCAAGCACGGCAAGTTCAACGTCACCGACAAGGGCGGCCGGCTGGAGAAGGGCTATTTCGACTGGTCGCTGATGTGGCCGCACATCGTGGTCGCGGGCCTGTTGATCGCCGGCCTCTGCTTCGCCATGTGGCGGCTGCTGACCGCCGAGGCCGACTTCGTGCTGGTCGGCACCCTGGTGCTCAACGCCTTCTGGACGCTGTTCAGCCTGCTGGTGCTGCTCACCGCCATCGCCGTCGGCCGCGAGACCCGGCAGGTGCGCCAGCACGTGCGCATCGAGGCCGTCCTGCCCGCTCGCCTACGGCTGACCAACGGCGAGGTGCTGGAGGTCCAGACCCGCGAGGTCTCGATGGGCGGCCTGTCGGCGATCATTCCCGACGGCTTCTGGGGCGAGGAGCGCCACCTCGACACGGTCGAGTTCCTGCAGGACGAGCGCGCCCGTCCGTTCAAGGCGCGCGCCATCATGTTCGACAAGGGGGTCCTGAGAGTGCAGTTCCTGCCGCTCGGCTTCGCCGAACGCCGCGACCTGGTGCGCAATGTCGTCGGCCGCGCCGACGCCTGGGTGCCCAACGCCCACTGGGCGCCGGTGCGTCCCCTGTCCGCCCTGGCGGGGCTGGTCCGGGCCAGCGCCAGCATCCTGTTCTGGTGGCGGGCGGCCAAGCCGGCGGCCCTGACGCCCCGTTCGCGCACGGGCGGCGGATCCGACGGTGGCGGGCGGGCGGCGGTGATCGTCGCGGGCCTGCTGCTGGCCGGCGGCCTGGGCTGGAGCGGGCAGGCGAGAGCGCAGGATCCCGCCCCCGCCACCGTCGCGGCGCCGTCGGGCTCGACCCGCGTGCTGACCCTCAAGGACCTGGGTTTCGGCCAGTCGCTGCGCCTGCGCGGCGTACAGGGCGAGGCCGGCGTCGACTTCACCCTGCGCCGCGACGAGGTGGTGACCGCCGCTCGTCTCGTCGTCTCGGGCGCCTATTCGCCGTCGCTGCTGGGCGACCTGTCGCAGCTGGCCGTGACCCTGAACGGCGAGCCGGCCGGCGCGGTCATGCTGACCCCCGACCGGGCGGCCGGAACCGAGTGGTCGATCCCGATCGATCCGGCCCTGTTCCTGCGCGACAACAACCTGAACCTCCGCTTCATCGGCCACTACACCCGGGCCTGCGAGGACCCGCAGCACTCGTCGCTGTGGATGACGGTGAGCAACCAGCGCTCGCGCCTGGAGCTGACGGTTTCGCGCCTGCCGGCGAGCCCGGACCTGTCGATGCTGCCCGGGCCGTTCTTCGACAAGGGCGGCGGCAAGCTGGTGCTGCCGTTCGTGTTCGCCGAGACCCCGTCCGACGCCGTGCTGCGCGGGGCGGGGGCGGCGGCGTCCTATTTCGGCATGCGGGCCAGCTATCGCGGCTTTGCCTTCCCAACCCTGATCGGCGCCCTGCCGCAGGGCGAGGGCGTGGTGTTCGGCCAGTCGGGCCAGACGATCGGCGGCCTGACCCTGCCGCAGGTGAACGGCCCGACCCTGGCCGTGGTCGCCAACCCCCAGGCCCCCGACCATCGCCTGCTGCTGGTGATCGGCCGCGACACCTCGGAGATCCGCCGCGCGGCCCTGGCGCTCAGCATCTCGCAAGGCGGGCTGAACGGCGCCATGGCCCAGGTCGACACCGCCCTGATCGCCCCGCGCGCGGCCTATGACGCCCCGCGCTGGCTGCGCATGGACCGTCCCGTCCGCCTGGGCGAACTGGTCGACGCCCAGCTGCTGCAGGCGCCCGGCATGTCGCCGGCGCCGGTCTCCGTGCCGTTCCGCGTCGCCCCCGACCTCTTCCTGTGGCCGGTGCAGGGCGCGCCGCTGCGCGTGCGCTACCGCTATCCGAAGGGGCCGTGGTTCGATCGCGAGCAGTCGCGACTGGACGTGTCGCTGAACGGCCAGTACCTGCGCTCCTACCGGCTCAGCGCCCAGGACCGCACCGCCGAAGTCCAGGGCCTGTTCAACCGCTTCGCCCGCAACGAGCACAGCCTCGATCTGCCGCCCTACCTGCTGTTCGGCGCCAGCCAGCTGCAGTTCTATTTCGACATCAAGAGCAACAAGACCGGCGCATGCCAGGGCCAGCTACCGACCAACGTCCATAGCGGGATCGATCCGGACACCACGATCGACCTCAGCGGGGGCCGTCACTTCGCGGCCCTGCCGAACCTGGCCTTCTTCGCCAGCGCCGGTTTCCCGTTCACCCGCAACGCCGACCTCGACAAGACCACCGTCGTGCTCGACGCCAATCCCGGAGCGGCCGACATCGAGGCCTATCTGGCGCTGATGGGCCGGTTCGGCGACGTCACCGGCGCGCCGGTCACCCGGGTGGCGATCGCGCGCGACGCCGACGCGGCCGCGCTGAAGGGTCGCGACGTGCTGCTGATCGGCCGCCCCGACATGGTCCGCCGGTTCGGGGCGCTGTTCGCCGGCGCGCCGGTGCGCTTCGAGGACGACCGCCTGCGCCTGAAACTGGCCGCGCCGATCGAGCGCCTGTTCCTGATGGCCAATGGCGAGGCCTCGGCCGGCCGCGACCACGCCGACGACCTGCTGGTGGCCGGCGAAGGCTTCGAAGGCCTGGTCAGCTTCCGCTCGCCCTTCGACCGGGGCCGGGCGGTGGTGGCCGTGCTGGCCAGCGATCCGACCCGCCTGCCGGCGGTGGTCGCCCGTCTCGACGACCCGGCCCAGAACGCCCGCATCCAGGGCGACCTGGCCATCGTCACCGAGGAGGGCTTCTCCAGCTTCCAGGTCGGCAAGGTCTTCCACACCGGCGACCTGCCCTGGTGGGTCTACGGCATGTGGTGGCTGAGCCAGCGGCCGCTGCTGCTGGCGCTGTCGATCTTCGGCGTCGGCCTGGCCCTGTCGTTCCCGCTCATCGTCGCGCTGAAGGCCATCGCGCGACGCCGTCTTGAAGGTAGCGCCAAGTGAAGTCCCTGCGTCGCATGTCCGTGGAAGCCGCCCTGGCCGCCATCCTGCTGGCGGGCGGGACAGCGCAGGTCGCCCAGGCCCAGGGGGGAAGCGCGGCGGTCGGCGCCCTGGTCCGCCAGGGCGACTTCTGGAGCCAGAAGGGTCGCAAGGACCTGGCGGCCGACGCCTACAAGCGCGCCCTGGCGGCCGATCCCAACAACGCGGCGGCCAAGCGGGGTCTTGCGGCCCTCGACGCGCCGAGCGGCGGGGCCAAGACGCCTTCGGGTGGAGCGACCGCCGGCGGCGCCGACCTGGCCAAGGCCCGGGGCCTGGCCCAGCGAGGCGAGAACGCGGCGGCCGCGGCGGCCTACCGCCAGGCGTTCGGCGGCTCCACCCCGCCCGACGCCGTCGCGCTGGAATACTATCAGACCCTGGCCGGCGCGCCGGGCGGGGTCGCCCAGGCCCAGACGGGCCTGCGGGCGCTGTCGGCCCGCAAGCCGGGCGACCAGAACGTGCAGTTGGCGCTGGGCCAGGCCCTGACCTATCGCGAGGGCACCCGCCGCGAGGGCGTGGCCTTGCTGGCCCGCCTGGCGGGCGGCGGCGGTTCCGTCGCCGGCAAGGCCGCCAGCGCCTGGCGCCAGGCCCTGACCTGGATGGACGAGAGCCCGCGCAACGCCGACCTGTTCGGCGATTACCTGGCCGCCCGTCCCAACGACGCCGAGATCTCGCGCAAGCTGGCCGCGGCCCGCACCGCGCCCAAGGCTCCGGCCGCCGCGGCCGTCGATCCGTCGGCGGGCGACCGCGCCAAGGGCTTCGAGGCCTTGCAGGGCGGCGATGTCGCCGAGGCCGAACGGCGCTTCCAGGCGGCCCTGGCCCGCCGCGCGGGCGACGCCGACGCTCTGGGCGGGTTTGGTCTCGTGCGGCTCCAGGCCCAGCGCTTCGGCGAGGCCGCCGATCTCTTGGGACGGGCCAGCCGGTCCAGCCCCGCCAGCGCCGGCCGCTGGAAGGAGGCCCTGACCAGCGCCCGCTTCTACGCCGGCCTGCAGGACGCCCAGGCCGCGCTCGACCAGGGCCAGGTGATCAAGGCCGAGCAGACGCTGCGGCCGCTGACCGCCGAGACCTATCCCGACCGCCTGCTGGCGCGGGGCCTGCTGGCCGAGGCGCTGCGCCGCCAGGGCAAGGCGGCCGAGGCCGAGAGCGCCTATCGCGCCGTGCTGGCGGCCGCGCCCAACCAGGCCGAGGCCCAGCAGGGTCTCGTCCAGGTGCTGCTCGACCAGGGCCGCACGGCCGAGGCCGACGCGCTGGCGGCCGCCTCGCCGGCCTTGCAGCCCGACGCCAGCGGCCAGAACGTGCTGCGCGGCCGCATCGACCACGAGCGCGCCAGCCAGCTGTGGGCCAATGGCGACCTGTCGGGCGCCAACGCCGCCTTCGAGAGCGCCCTGGCCGCCGCGCCGTCCGATCCCTGGGTGCGGCTCGATTTCGCCCGCTTCCTGGCCGGCCAGGGCGAGGCCCAGGCCGCCGAGGGCCTGATGGCCCCGGTCGGCGCCGGAACCCAGCCCGAGCAGATCCACGCCGCCGCCGTCTTCGCCGACCAGCAGGGCCGCCCATCCGAGGCCCTGGCCCTGCTCGACCGCGCGCCCGTCGGCAAGATGACGCCGGAGATGACCGCCCTGCGCGGCCGGCTCGAGATCGACGCCGCCATCGACCAGGCCAAACAAGGCGGCGGCGTCGCCTCCTTGCGCGCCCTGGCCGCCCGCCCGGCGCTGCCGGTCGCGGCGCAGGGGCGCCTGGCCTCGGCGCTCTACGACCTGGGCGACCGCCAGACGGCCCTGGCCATGGCCCAGCGCACCCTGGTCGAGGGCGTCGTCGAGGCGCCGGCCGGTTATGACGGCATGGTCGCGGTGCTGGCCAAGGCCGGGCGCGACGCCGAGGCCGCCGCCATCGTCCGCCAGGCCGCCTCCCGCTCCGGCGCGTCGCCGGACGGCGCCCGCGCCGTCGCCGACCTGACCGCCACCCTCGGGGCCGAGCGGGCCGACCGCCTGCGCCAGGCCGGCGATCTGGCCAGCGCCTTCGACGTGCTGTCGGCCGCTTTCGCGGTGGCCCCGCGCAACACCCGCCTGCTGGCCCCGCTGGGTCGCGTCTACCAGGACGGCCAGATGTACGACGAGGCCGCCCAGGCCTTCGCCGCCCTGCTGCGGGCCAAGCCGGGCGACAAGGAGGCCCTGATCGGCCTGGCCGACGCCTCGGCCGCCAAGGGCGACGTGGCGAGCGCCCGCCGCACGCTCGCCCAGGCCATCGCCGCCAGTCCGCGCGACGCCGACCTCTATCTCGCCTCGGCCCGGGTCGAGCGCCAGGCCGGCGACGAGAAGGCGGCGCTGGAGGCCCTGCGCATGGCCCGCACCCTGCGTGAGCGGCGACCGACCTTCGGTTCGGGCCTCGACGCCGTGCTGGCGCCGGGCGGTTCGAACGCCACGCCCGGCGGCGGCCTTGGCCCCAACCCGTTCACGTCCGGCGGCGTTCCGGCGCGGGCGGCGGTGTTGCCGGTGGCGGCCGGCCGCTACGACCTGATGACCTCGGCCGCCGCCGCGCCCCTCGCCGGCGTCGACGTCGCGTCGGGCGGCGACCAACTGGCCGGCGTGCTGACCCCGGCCGCGCCGACGCCAGCCGCCGAACGCAGCTTCGCCGGTGTCGCCTTCCCGTTCACCGGCCGCAACGGCCGCGCGGGCGAGGCCGCCTCGCCGCGTCCCACGACCACCGTCGCGCCGTCGCCGGGCAATCCGTTCGTGGCCCCGGCCGCGCGCGACCCGGTGGTCGGCGACATCGACCGCCAGATCGCCGAGATCACCGCCCGCACCGCGGCCGAGGTCTCCGGCTCGGCCCAGATCCGCGCTCGCTCGGGCGAGGCGGGGCTGGGGCGGCTGCACGAGCTGTCGGCCCGGGCCGCGGCCTCGGCGTCGCTGGGCGAGGTGCGGTTCACCGCCTCGATCTCGCCGGTCAGCATCGACGGCGGCACGCCCTCGGGCTCGGCCGAGCAGCGCTACGGCGCCAACCAGATCATCAACGCCCGCGCCATCGTCGGCGCCTTCGCGCCGGTCTATGCCGCCGCCCCGCCGCAGAGCGCCTCGGGGGCGGCGATCAACCTGGCCATGGCGGCGGGGCCCCTGTCGGCCGACATCGGCACGACCCCGATCGGCTTCGGCGACATCGACGTCGCCGGCGGGGTCGCGTTCGCGCCGCGCCTGGGCGCCAACGGCCAGGCCAAGCTGTGGATCGAGCGCCGCCCGGTCACCGACAGCGTCGTGGCCTATGCCGGGGCGCGCGACCCGGTCACCGGCCAGCGCTGGGGCCGCGTCATGCGCACCGGCGGCGGGGCCAGCCTGTCCTATGACGACGGCGCCTCGGGGCTCTACGGCGACGCCAGCTACGGCCACTATGACGGCGAGCACGTGGCCGACAACGACAGCTACCAGGTCAATCTGGGCGGCTACATCCGCCCCTATCGCCGCGGCGAGACGGAGGTTCAGGTCGGCTTCAACCTCAATCAGCAGGGTTTCGACAACAACCAGAACTTCTTCAGCCTGGGCCACGGCGGCTATTTCAGCCCCAAGTCGTTCACCAGCCTGACCGCGCCGATCAGCGTCACCGGTCGCCAGGGGCCGTGGAAGTTCAAGGGCGCGATCGCGCCGGGCTACCAGACCTACAACCAGGCCGGGGCGGCCTACTTCCCGATGGACGTCGCCTTGCAGACCGAGCTCAACACCCTGGCCCTGTCCGACAGCGACGTCTTCCCGCGCTATCTGGCGGAGAGCGCCAGCGGCTTTGGCATATCGGGCGGGCTGTCGGCCGACTACCAGTTCCGGCCGGGCGCCAGCATCGGCGGGGCCGTCAACTTCAACACCTTCGGCGTCTACAACGAGACCGCCGTCAGCGTGGGCGTCAAGCAGACCCTGGGCGGGGAGGGCGGCCGATGAGCGGAGACGACGCCCAGGCCAGAGACCTCGACTACCTGAACCGCCGCCGCGTCAGCCCGCAGTGGTCGCCGTTCCTGGCGGCCCTGGCCGGAGAGCTGACCGCCGTCGCCGACCACACCGCCGCCCGGCGCTTCCTGCGGGCCACCGGCGAGCGCATGGCCCGCCGCTTCGCCCTGCCGACCGTCGAGACGCTCGACGAGCTGGAGGCGCAGCTGAACGCCGTGCTGGGCGGGATGGACTGGGGCTGGACCCGGCTGGCGGCGGCGGACGATCATATCCTCATCACCCATGGGGCCTGTCCCAATGCGCTCGACGACGACGACAGACGAGCATGGCCGCCGCTCATGGCCGAGATTCTGGCGGGGGCCTACGGCGCCTGGCTCGCCGCCCAGGGCAGCCCTGGCGGCGTCACCACCTGCCGCGATCCTTCGGCTTCGCCGCTGGTGTTCGAGCACCGGGTCTAGGCTGCTGATGGCGGTGGTGATCGCCGCGACCGGAGCCTCGGGCGCCTGCGCCCGGCCGCCAGCCGAGGGCTGGGCCGCGTTCAAGGCCGCCTATGTGCAGCCCGACGGCCGCACGGTCGACCCCGAGAACGGCGGGGTCAGCCACAGCGAGAGCCAGGGCTACACGATGCTGCTGGCCGAGGGCCACGGCGACCGCGAGACCTTCGACCGGGCGTGGAACTGGACCCGGACCAACTTGGCCCAGAAGAACGCGCCGCTGCTGGCCTGGCGCTACGATCCCCGCGCGAGGCCGCCGGTCGCCGACCAGAACAACGCCGCCGACGGCGACGTGCTGGCGGCCTGGGCGCTGCTGCGGGCCGGGCGGCGCTGGCGCGACGACGGCTATCTGGTCGCGTCCAAGGCCCTCCGCGACGCCATCGCCGAGCGGCTGGTGGTCGAGGTCGGCGGGCGCACGGTGCTGCTGCCGGGGCTGGAGGGCTTTCGCGGCCCGGCCGGGGTGACCGTCAATCCGTCCTATTTCATCCTGCCGGCCTTCCAGGATTTCGCGTCCGCCGACGGAGCCGAGGCGCCGTGGCGGACCCTGATCGCCGACGGCGTGACCCTGGCGCGCGACGGCCGGTTCGGCCCCCGCAAGGTTCCGCCCGACTGGCTGCTGGTGCGCTCGGACGGGACCCTGGCGCCGGCCCCGGAAAAGCCGCCGCTGTTCGGTTTCGACGCCATCCGCGTGCCGCTGTACCTGGCCTGGGGCGGCCAGGATTCGCTGGCCGCGCAGACCGCCGACTACTGGCGCGGCAACATTCAAGCCCAAAAACGGCCACCCGCATGGGTCAATATGTCCGACGGTCATGAAGCCGACTTTCCGCTATCTAGCGGGGGTGTCGACATCGCCGCCTTGGCGCTGAACGACCCGTCGATCCAGGGGCTTCGGGGGACGCCGCCGGATCGCACGTACTACTCGTCCGCCCTCGTCCTGCTCGCCGAAATGGCGGGGAAGGAAAGGCGGGCCAGACGACCTTGAACCCCGAACCGCCTTGCGGTGGAGCCACGACATGTCCGGCGACGTCAACCGCCTCTTCTCGATGATCAACCAGATCAATCTGCCGTATCAGATCTTCGAGACGGCGGAGACCGAGGCCGAGTTCGAGCCCGAGCCGGGCCGCCCCTCGCTGCAGGCCGAGGCCGAAGCCATGGTCCGCGCGCTGGAAGGCTTCTTCGGCTGCCCGCCGGCCGCCGCCAACGAAGACGTCGCCGCCTGCGACATCGGCTTCCTGCAAGCCTACGCCGAAAAGCCCGCGCCCGTTTCGACCGCCGCCAGCACGCAGCCGGGCGACAACCGGCTCTCGGACATCTTCAAGCGCATGCGCGAACGGGCCTGAGGCTCGCACCTCTCCGCGCCTCCCCGCCAAGGCGGGATCCAAGCTGACGCCCTTATCCCCCATAACCGTGAAATCCCGTATTGTAGGATTAATCGGCTTCGGTATGGTAGCGCTCACAATATCAAGGACGACCCCGGCTCCGACCTGAGGATCGTCCAGAGCGCAGCGGGGGAAACAAGATGCTTTTCGATCGGATGAAACCTGTCCTGGGACCAGCCCTGGGCGGTGCGGCCCTGGCCCTGATGCTGGCCGTGGGCGGTCCGGCGACCCAGGCCCGCGCGGCCGACCAGCCCTATGCCTGGACCAGCGTGCCCTATGGCGCGGGCGGCTATGTCGACGGCTTCGTCTATCACCCGCGCGAGAAGGGCCTGCTCTACGCCCGCACCGACGTCGGCGGCGCCTATCGCTACGACTATGCCGCCAAGCGCTGGATCCCGCTGCTCGACCACCTGCCGCGCGAGGACGCCGACCTGATGGGCGTGCTCAGCCTGGCGGTCGATCCGGCCGATCCCAACAAGCTCTACGCCGTCTGCGGTCTCTATCTGCAGGACTGGGGGCGCAAGGGCGCCGTGCTGCGCTCCGACGATCGCGGCGCCACCTGGAAGAAGGCCGAACTGCCGATCCACGTGGGCGGCAACGCCGACGGCCGGGGCGCGGGCGAGCGGCTGATGGTCGATCCGACCGATCCCAGGACGATCTGGTTCGGCTCCAACCAGGACGGGCTTTGGCGCAGTTCAGACAGCGGTGTCAGCTTCGCCAAGGTCGCCGCCTCGCCGGCGCGGGCGATCAATCTGGTGATCTTCGAGCCGAAGAGCGGCGACCTCTATGTCGGCGGGGCCGACGGCAAGGGCGGGCTGTTCGTCAGCCATGATCGCGGCGCCTCGTTCCAGCCGGTGGCGGGCGCGCCGGCCCAGTTGCCGCAGCGGGCCGTGTTCGCTCCCGACGGAACGCTCTACGTCGCCTTCGCCGAAGGGGACGGCAGCGCCTTCGCGGTCAATCCCAGCCACGCCAAGGGCGGCAGCGTGCAGAAGCGCGACCCGGCCTCGGGCAAGTGGCGCGACATCTCCCCGCTGAAGGGCGAGGCCCGCCAGGGCGGGTTCTCAGGCGTCGACCTCGGGCCGGACGGTGCGCTGGTGGTCTCAACCCTGAACCGCTGGTGGCCCAATGACGACGTCTTCGTCTCGCGCGACGGTGGGGCCAAGTGGAGCGCGCTCAGCCGCCAGGCCGGCTTCTCGGCGGGCGCCTATCCGTGGCTGGCCGAGACCAATCCCGAACGCAAGATGGGCGGCTGGATCTCGGCCCTGCGGGTCAATCCGTTCAACGCCGACGAGCTGATCTACGGCCACGGCGGCGGCCTGTGGATGAGCCGCAACCTCACCGCCGCCGGCGGCGACGCTCCGGTGGCGCTGGACGCCCGGATCGACAACCTGGAAGAGGGCGCGGTCACCCAGCTGGTCTCGCCCACCGGCGGGGCGACCCTGCTGGCCGCCATGGGCGACACCGCCGGGGCGGCCTGGGACGACGTCACCCGTCCGCCCGCCAACGGTCTTTTCCGCCCCAACACCGAAAGCAACTGGAGCGTCGACTACGCCGGCCAGAAGCCCGGCTACATCGTCCGCACCGCCAACGGCAAGGCCAACGCCTTCTACTCGACCAGCGGCGGCGCCGACTGGCGGCCGATGCCGGCCCAGCCCTACAAGGTCCCCGGCGAAGGCCAGCCCTGGCGTGGGCCGGGCGCCATCGCGGTGTCGGCCAAGGGCTCGGCCCTGCTGTGGGCGCCCGAGAAGGACGTCGGCTACGCCTCGCTCGACGGCGGCAAGACCTGGACGGCCTCGGCCGGCTGGCCCGCCGCCGGCGACCAGACCCTGGTTCCGGTCGCCGACAAGGTGGTCGAGCGGGTGTTCTACGTGCACGACCGGGCCGGCGGCCGCGTGTTGGTCAGCGTCGACGGCGGTCTGACCTTCACGCCGATCGCCTCGGGCCTGCCGGCGGCCCAGCACTGGGACCGCGCCCAGCTGGCCGTCGTGCCGACCCGGATGCGCGACCTGTGGATCGCCCTGCCGTCGGGCCTGCTGCATTCGCGCGACGCCGGCGCGCCGTTCAAGCCGGCCCGCAAGGTCGATG
Source organism: Caulobacter sp. GW821-FHT10A10 (assembly GCF_059415745.1). NCBI lineage: Bacteria > Pseudomonadati > Pseudomonadota > Alphaproteobacteria > Caulobacterales > Caulobacteraceae > Caulobacter > Caulobacter sp. GW821-FHT10A10. The sequence goes on from NZ_JBWKNV010000002.1 coordinate 691,691, forward strand.
CGGCCTGGTCGGTCAGCTTCGGCGCGCCCAAGGAGAAGGACGGCTACCCGGCGGTCTATCTCTACGGCAAGGTCGACGGGCGCGGCGGCCTGTGGCGCTCGGACGACGAGGGCGCGTCCTGGACGCGGATCAACGACGACGCCCACCAGTTCGGCGACATCCAGGGCGTGGCCGGCGACCTGCTGGAGTACGGCGTCGTCTACATCGCCCCGCATGGTCGCGGCGTGCTGGTCGGGCGGCCGCCAAAGGCGCCTTGAGGCGCGTAGGGCTCAGTCCAGCTCGTTCAGCCAGCCTTCCCAGCGCCGCTTGGCGAGGTCGGGGTCGTTGCGGGGCTTGTCGCCGATGGCCTCGCGATAGGCTGTAAGGCCAGCGCCATAGACCTCGGCGAACAATCGCTCCATCTGCGCCACGCCGCCGAAGCCGAGGCGCTCGGCCAGCTCGGCCTCGCCCGGCGCCGCGTGACCCTGCGCGTCGAGCACGGCGCGCAGGGCGTCCAGGCGGATCAGCTGGATGAACCGCGCCACCCCGCCCTGCTTGTCGAACAGGCGGTAGAGCGACGAGCGCGAGATGCCGGCCCCGGCGCTGATGGCTTCGACCGACAGCGTCTTGTCGGCCAGGCGGGGCAGGACGAAGCGGCGCACGCTCTCGCGGCGGGCAAGGTCCCGGCGCTGGTCCTCGCGGCCGGCGCGGGCCGCGTCGCCGCCCACCGACGACAGGATGTCGATGAAGGCTCGGCCCAAGGCGGGCAGGGCGGTCGGCGCCACGGCGTCTCCGCGCCGGGCCAGGGACGAGAGAAAGTCGGCCAGGACCAGGTTGTCCGACGGGCCGAGGACCTGGCCGTGCAGCCGTCCGGCCGGGCCGAGCGCCGCTTCGATCACGTCGCGGGCGATGCTGGCGGTCAGGATCACGGCGTCGCGGTGGTCGGTGCGCATCGGCCGGCGGGTGTCGAGCAGCACGCCTTCGCCCGGTCCCAGCACTCGGGGCGGCCCCGGCGCGTCCAGGCGCACCTCGCCCTCGACCACGTGCGTCAGGACGAAATGGTCGAAGCCGTCGCCGGCGATCCGCTCGCGCCGGGCGTGGACCACGCCCGACAGCCGGCGCTCGAACAGCAGGATCTTGTCCAACCGCCAGGCTCGCACCTGGGCGAAGAACGGACCCTCGCCGCGGCTGACGTCGGAGCCGCGCGAATAGAGGGTCGCATAGAGCGCGAAGGCCTCGTCGGCCGGGTGCTCGTCGCTCGAGAAATGGAAGCTGTCGGTCACGGAAGCTGACATCTAGGCGCGCGCCATCCCGCTCGTCTCTTGCGCCAGCCGCCGCCAAGGCTCCGCCCCCAGAAACGCGGCGAGCCCGGCCAGCGATCCCGCCGCCGTCATCACCGCCGCCAGGGCCATGGCCAGGCCGTGCGGTCCGGAGAACAGCCGGTCGCTCAGCAGGCCGGTCAGCAGCGGGCCGAAGCCCAGCCCCGCCACCGTGACGAAGGCCAGGTAGAGGCCGTTCATGGCCGGGCGCAGACGCGGCGGGCTCAGCGGCTGCAGGCCGGCCAGGGCCGCCAGGGCCGCGGCCCCGCCGCCGGCCGTGATCAGGAAGAGGGCGGCCGCGGCCGCCGCGGGCGATCCGGCGCGGCTCAGCAGCAGGGCGCCGAGCACGGCGAGCAGGGCGCCGCCGGTCACGACCAGGGCCGGTCCGCCGCCGGCCTTGCGTCGCTGGTCCAGCAGCCAGCCGCCGCCCAGATGTCCGGCCGGGGCGGCGACCAGCACCACCAGGCCGGCCAGCAGGGCGCTGGCGGCCGGGGTCAGGCCGCAGGCGCGGTTGACGATCGACGGCGCCCAGGCCGCGGCCGCCTGCACCAGCAGGATCACCGCGCCGGCCGCCAGGAAATGCAGGCCAAGGCCCGCCGGGCGGGCGACCAGATGGGCCAGCGCCTGGGCCAGTCCCTGTCCCGGGGGGACGGCCTCATCGCGGCCCCGCACGCGCCAGGCCAGCAGGGCGACCAGCACGAGGTTAGGCAGGGTCAGCAGGAGGATGGCCGCGCGCCATGGGGCGTGGCCGAAGGCGTGGAAGACTCCCGCCGAAAAGGCCCCGAGGGCGAGGCCTCCGGCCAGCAGGGCGCCGCTGCGGCCCATCGACGATCCCGAGGTGAACACCGACACCCAGCGCGACAGTCGAGCAGCGGGCGCGCCGGCCACGATCACGGCCAGGGCCGTCGGCGCGAACACCGCCTGGGCCAGGCCCAGCACCAGGCGCGAGGCGAACAGGGCGGCGTAGGACTGGGCGAAGGCCATGGCCATTGTGGCCAGGGTCCAGAGGGCGGCGGATCCCGCCAGCAGCAGTCCGCGCGGCAAGCGGTGCCCGCGATGGCCGGTGACCAGGGTGGCGACGGTGTAGAGCGCCACGAAGGCGGGTCCTTGCAGGGCGCCCAGCTGGGTGTCGGTCAGCTGGAAGCCGGCCTTGAGGGCGGGGGCGTAGACGCTGGGCACGGCCCGGTCGACGAACGCCATGAAATGGCCGGCGGCCAGCAGCAGGACGATCGGAAATTCGAGGAGCGGACCTTCATCCGGGCCCTGTCGTACGCGCTCTGACATCGGGCTCTGAAAGCTTTCCAGGAGGCGCACTGTTTCCCCCCGCGCGAAGTCGTAGTTAACGCAACCGCATGCGCTGTCCAGCCCTTCGCGGAGCGTCGTGTTGCGGAATGTTCCAGGTTTGGAACGCGACAATTCCCCGAAGCGGGTGCTAGCCGTCGCCTCCGAGCGCTTTCACCGCATGGCGGGGGAAGCGACGAGCGTCTCCTGCGTTCTGGCCGGGCCCGTCGATCCCTCGATCCCCGCCGTAACGCTGCCGGGGGGGCGGCTCGACGTCGTCACGCACTCCACAAGCGTTCGGCGGCGTCGAGGCGGACCCGACGAGATTTCGCCCGTGGCCGCGATGGTTGGCGCCGGGGCGACGAAGGGCTTCACCGCTTCCTCCAAGCGGTGAAGAGGAGAGGGTGGCCTGGCTGCAGGGTCGTGGGGGCGATCCGCGGCCTGGTCCGCGACCAGCGACGCGCATTCTGCGCCGCTGGTCGCCTCCCCGCTGATCAAACAGCGCTCACCATCCGCCGTTATGCCAATAATCGCCTGGGTTGATCTGGACGCTGATTGCGAACAGGGCGATTATTTCCTGGCTCGCGCGAAGACCGGCGCGAGGCGATGACGACGTCCGTGGACCGATCGTTTCAGAGCAGGTTCTGTCGAGATATCGACGAAACTCGCTCACTGTGGCGCTGGCGCCACAGCCGATTTGCGAGGTCACGCGTTTGTCGTCGTGGAAGCCGCCCCGCGGGGGGCGTCCTGGCTAATTTAAAGAGGGTTCTCACATGAAATTCGGGTTGCTGGCTGGCGTCGCAGCCGTCGCGCTTTGCGCGGCGTCGGGCGCCTCCGCCCAAAGCGCGTTGAGCGGATGGTACGTGGCCGGCGACGTCGGTTACCACTCGACCGAGGGCGTTGAAACGAGTTCGTCGGTGGACGCCTCCGACGGCCGTCCCTACGACTGGACCTTCTCGACCGACAAGGACTGGGCGGGCTTCGCGCGCCTCGGTTACCGTCTGTCGCCGAACTGGCGCGTCGAAGGCGAATACGGCTACCGCGGCAGCGACATCAAGGGTGTCCGCTCCGAGGACGGCACGCGTCCGCAGCCGCTGGGCCTCTGCACCGCCGGCCCGATCCGCACCGTGGCCAGCCCGACCTGCGGCGAGCCGAACGGCGAGATCAAGGCCACCACCCTGATGGCCAACGTCATCTATGACTTCCTGCCGGATTCGGCCTGGCGTCCGTTCGTCGGCGTCGGCGTCGGTACGGCCTGGGTGCACAACAAGGTCTACGGCCAACTGAGCGGCGTGCCGACCGGCGCGGCGCCTTACCAGAACCTCAGCATCGACGACGTCGATCAGGCCTTCGCCTACCAAGGCCTGCTGGGCCTGGCCTGGGACATCACCCCGAACTGGTCGCTCGACCTGACGGGCCGCTACCTGACCGCCAAGAACGTCACCTGGGGTTCGGTCTCGACGAACGTGGGCGCGGCCGGTCCGGCCCCGACCTCGCTCGGCTACTTCGAAGGCGACTACAAGGACAGCTCGATCACCCTGGGTGTGCGCTACACCTTCGGCTCGCCGCCGCCCCCGCCGCCTCCGCCCCCGCCGCCGCCTCCCCCGCCGCCCCCGCCGCCCGAGCCCCCGGCTCCGCCGCCCCCGCCGCCGCCTCCGCCGGCCTACGAGGCCCGCGAGTTCGTGGTCTACTTCCCGTTCGATCAGTACGTGCTGACGCCGGAAGCCCAGGCCGTGGTGCAGCAGGCCGCTGACTACGCCAAGGGCGGCAATGCGACCAAGATCACGGTCGTGGGTCACACCGACACCTCGGGCTCGCCGAAGTACAACGTCCGCCTGTCGGAACGTCGTGCGAAGGCCGTGGCCGATGGTCTGGTCGGCGCCGGCGTCCCCGCCACGACCCTCGCGGTCGACTGGAAGGGTGAAAGCGCCCCGGCCGTCGCCACCGGCGACGGCGTGAAGGAACCGCTGAACCGTCGTTCGACGATCTCGATCAACTTCTAAGATCGGATCCCGGACGGAGGCTTCACGCTTCCCGAAGAAATGCGAAGGCCCCGGAGGAAACTCCGGGGCCTTTTGCTTTTTTATCCTCCCCCGAGCAGCGAAGCGAAACGGGGGAGGGGGACCGCGAAGCGGTGGAGGGGGCGAGTTCAGGCTCGGCGCTCCGTCAATCGCCCCCTCCGTCACGCCGCGTATCCGCGGCGCGCCACCTCCCCCGCTGCGCGAGGGAGGAGCATGGGCGGGAGAGGGATCAGCGATTGGGCTCCACCAACGCCGCCAGCCCGCGCGGCAGCGGCGACGGCGCGCCCAGGGCCAGAGCCACCAAATGCTCGGCCAGCAGCGGGGCGGTGGTGAAGCCTCGTCCGCCCAGGCCGCCCAGCACGAACAGGCCGCCCGGCGCGCTGGGAACCGCGCCCGCCAGCGGCAGGTGGTCGGCCGTCGTGGCGCGCACGGCGGCCCGGCCGTCCAGCGTGGCGTTGGCGAGGCTGGCGGCGAGGTCCGGCCGGCCCTTGGCCAGGGCCGCGCGGTTGCGGGCGTGATCGGCCTCGCGAGCTTCGGTGGCCGTGTCGCCCCGGTCGTGGGTGGCGCCGAACAGCACGCCGCCCTCGCGGGTGGGCACGGCGTAGCCGCCGAAGGCGGCGGGGGCGATCGCCTGGTCGATGCTGCCGGTCCAGCTGGTCTGGCCGCGCACCGGGCGGATGGCCGCCTCGGGCCAGAGTCGGGCCAGGTCGGCGCCGCCGGCCAGCACGACGGCGTCGGCGGTCGCCAAGACCTCGCCGGCCTTGTCCAGCAGGCGCCAGCCATTCTCGCCGGGCTCGATCCGCGCGACCTCGGCCGTGATCGCCTCGCCGCGCCAGGCGGCGATGACGGCGGCGGGTTCGACCACGCGGGCCTGGGCCATCCGCAGCGCTCCGGCCGCCGGCTCGCCCAGGGCGGCGCTCGCGGCCTCGGCGTCCAGGACGGACATCTCGCCGGCGGCGAACAGGTCCTGGCCGGTGACGGCGGCGAAGCGGTCGGGGTCCTTGGGGCCGGTCGCCAGCCGCAGCACGCCGCGCGCCAGCACCGCGCCGGGGACGGCTTCGTAGAGGGCGGCGGCGCGGGCCAGGGCCTGGGCGGGGAAGGCCGCGCGCGGGCCGCCGCCGGCGTCCAGCGCCGGGGTGACCAGGGCGGCGGGATTGCCCGAGGCCGGGTCGCGGCCGACGTCGATCACCGTCACGGCCAGGCCCTCGGCCCGGGCGGCGCGGGCCAGGCTGGCCGCCGCGATCCCGCCGCCGACGATCGCCAGGCTCTTCGGCCTGGGCGGCGCGGGACGCTCGCCGGGGAAGGTCGCCTCCAGCCGTTCCTTCTTGCGGCCGAAGCCCGGTCGCTTTTCCCAGGAGAAGCCGGCGGCCGCCAGGCCCCGACGTACGGCCCCGGCCACGGTGAAGGTCGCGGCCTTCGCGCCCGGCGCGGTGCGGGCGGCGACGGCGGCGAGGATCTCCTCGCGCCACATGGCCGGATTGAGGGCCGGCGAGAAGCCGTCGAGGAACCAGGCGTCGGCCGCGCCGCTCCAGGCCTCCAGCGCCTCGGCGACGTCCATGACGGCCAGGTCCAGCACCGCGTCGAAGCCGGGCAGGTCGATGCGGTGGAAGCCGCGCGCGGCGCTGGGCCAATGGTCGAGCAACACCTGGGCGGCCTCGCCCAGTTCCGGCCAGACGGCCAGGGCGCGGGCGGCCTCGTCGCGGGTGATCGGGTGGGCCTCGATCGAGAAGATGTTGAGCTTTGCTCCCGGCGGCTTCTCCCGCCGCCACAGATCCAGCAGGGCGGCGATGTTCAGTCCCGTGCCGAAGCCCAGTTCGCCGACCACGAAGCGGTCGCGCCCGGCCCAGGTGGCGGGCAGGCCGCAGCCGTCGAGGAACACCGCCCGGGTCTCGGCCAGGCCGTCGGCGCTGGAGAAGTAGACGTCGCCATAGAGCCGCGACTGCGGCAGGCCGTCCTCGCGCCAGATCAGCGGGGAGCCCGGGGCGGTGTCTGAAGAGTCGGAAGTCATGGCGCCATCATAGAAGAAGGGCCGCCCTCGCGGACGGCCCTTCGGATAGTCGAAGCTCGAAAAAGCCTGAAAGGGCTCAGTGGCCTTCGGTCTTCTTTTCTTCGGCAGGAGCAGCGGCGGCCGGGGCCGTGCCTTCGGCGGCCGAAACGGCGTCCGGTTCGGCGGCGGCGTCGGCGGCGGCCTTGTTGGCGTCGGCGGCGGCCTGGTCCTCGGCCGAGCCGGCGTCGGCGGCGGTCACTTCGCTGGCGCCGGCGGCGGCGGCCGCGGCGGCCTTTTCGTCGGCGGCGGGAGCCTCGTCCTTCTTGCCGCAGGCGGCCAGCGACAGGGCGGTCATGGCCGCGCCGGCGATGAGGATCTTGCGGAGGACTTGGGTGGTCATCGGGGCATCCCTTGCGACGTCTAAATGGAAACGCCCGGCGTGGGAGCCGGGCGCCATGGTGGCAAGGAACCGCTTTTCACGCCGCGTTGCAAGCCAAAGATCACGGGCGCGTGATCTGGCCGTACGCGGACCAAGTCGTCGCCGTCAGCCCTCGGCCGGGATCTGCGACAAGGCCTCTTCCAGCTCGACGAAGCTGGGCTGGCAGACGCTGGGCACGTTGCCGCGGCCGATCTCGACGCTGATCTGGGCGGCGTTGCCGTGCAGGTGGGCGACGAGCACCGCCTGGATGATCTTGTAGAAGGCGCCGTCCTCGTTGACGACGGCCTGCAGGCGGGCGGCCATCGGGCCGACCAGGCCGTAGGCCATGAACACGCCGAGGAAGGTGCCGACCAGGGCGCCGCCGATCATGCCGCCGAGCACGGCGGGCGGCTCGGTGATCGAGCCCATGGTCTTGATGACGCCCAGCACGGCGGCGACGATGCCCAGCGCGGGCAGGGCGTCGGCCATCGACTGCAGGGCGTGAGCCGGCTCGAGCGCCTCGTGGTGGTGCTTCTCGAGCTGCTTTTCCATCGCGTCCTCGACCTGGTGGGGATCCTCCAGGTTCATGGTCATCATCCGCAGGGTGTCGCAGATGAAGTCGACGGCGAAGTGGTCCTTCGAGATCTTCGGGTAGCGCGAGAAGATCGAGCTCTCGTGCGGCTTTTCGATGTGGCTTTCCAGGGCGATGACGCCCTTGGACTTCATCGTCTTGGTCAGCAGGAACAGCAGGGCCAGAAGGTCGCGATAGTCGCCGGCCTTCCACTTGGGGCCGGCGAAGATCTTGCCGAAGCCGCCGGCCGTGGCCTTGATCACGGTCATCGAGTTGGAGATCAGGAACGCGGCGATGCCCGCGCCCAGGATGGCCATCAGTTCGTGAGGGGCCGCCTCGATGATGACGTCCATCTTGCCGCCACCCATCAGGTAGCTGCCGAACACGAGGCCGAAGAGCAGCACGATGCCGATGATCTGGAACATGACGTCAGGAGGCCCCGAAGAATTCAGCCGGCATCATGGCTGTTAATGATTAATCCAAGGTATCGGCGGTTTGCAGGTCCGTGCGGCGGCTGAGCGCAGGCCGCCCCGTCACGCCGCGCGCGCAGGCTTGCGGGCCTGGGCCGTCCCGCCGACCCGGAAGCGGCCGATCAGGTGGGCCAGGGTGGCGGCCTCGGTCTTCAGGCTGTGGCTGGCGGCGGTGGACTGCTCGACCATGGCGGCGTTCTGCTGGACGGTCTGGTCCATCAGGTTGATGGCGCCGTTGACCTCCGACAGGCCGGCCGACTGCTCGGCGGCCGAGGCGGCGATCTCGCCCACCAGCCCGTCGATCTCGCCCACCTTGTCGGCGATGGCCTGCAGGGCCTGGCCGGTCTCACCGACCATCGACACGCCCTGCTCGACCTCGCGGGCGGCGGTGGCGATCAGCACCTTGATCTCGCGGGCCGCTTCCGCCGAGCGCTGGGCCAGGGCCCGCACCTCCATGGCGACCACGGCGAAGCCCTTGCCGCTGTCGCCGGCCCGGGCGGCCTCGACCCCGGCGTTGAGGGCCAGGAGATTGGTCTGGAAGGCGATCTCGTCGATCACCCCGACGATGCGGCCGATCTCGCGCGAGGAGGCCTCGATGCGGGTCATGGCCCCGACGGCGTCGCCGACCACCACGCGCGAGCGCTGGGCGTCGCTGCGGGCCGCGCCCACCACGATCGCCGCGCTCTTGGCGCCGGCCGAGCTGCGGCGGACGGTGGCGGTGATCTCGTCGAGGGCCGCGGCGGTCTCCTCCAGGCTGGCGGCCTGGCGCTCGCTGCGGCGGGAGAGGTCGTCGGCCGCCGAGGCGATCTCGTCGCTGCCGGCCTCGATGCCGCCGGCAGAGCGGACGATGACCTTCAGCGCGTCCTCCATCTGGGCGATGGCGGCGTTGAAGTCGGCGCGCAGGCGCTCGTATTCGGCGGGGAAGGCGATGTCGACGCGGCGGGTCAGGTCGCCCTGGGCCAGGGCGCGCAGGCCGCCGGCCAGGCTGTCGACCACGGCCTCCAACTGCACGCGGGCGGCTTCGCGCTCGGCCTCGGCGGACTGGCGGGCGGTCTCGGCCGCCTGGCGCTCGATCTCGACCTGGCGTTCGACGGCGATCTTCTCGATGGCGGCGTCCTTGAAGCGCAGCACGGCCTTGGCCATGGCGCCGATCTCGTCGCGGCGGTCGACGTCGGGCACCTCGACGCCGTTGTCGCCGCCGGCCAGGCGGGTCATGACGCCGGTCAGGGCGGTCACCGGCCGGCCCAGCACGCGGGTCAGCAGCCAGGCCAGGGCCAGCGAGGCGGCGAGACCCAGGATCCCACCCACCATGATGCCGAGGAAGGCGCGTCCGAAGGCCCGCTCGCGGCTGGCCGAGCGCACAGCCTCGTCGCGATGCTCCTGGGCCTCGACCTCGGCCAGCACCTTGCGCAGGTCGGCCAGGCGGTCGCTGGCCTCGGTGCGTGTCGCGGCCTGGGCCCGGCCCTCGGGCGTGGAGGCCATCTCGATCAGGGCCTGGGCCTCGGCCTTGTATTGCTTGCGGGCGTCGGAGAGCTTGGCGGCGGCGGTCGCGTAGTCGCCGGCGGCGTCGGCGTTGCGCAGGGCGTCGAGGTCGGCCTCCAGGGCCTTCTCGGCCGCGTCGAAGCGACGGATGTGCTCGCTGGCGCCCGAGGCGACATAGCCGAGTATGGCGTTCTGCTGCTCCAGGGCCGCGGCCTGCATGCGGGCGCTGGCCATGGTCAGGGCCATGGAGTCGTCGGTCATCTCGGTCGCCTTGCGCAGCGACCACAGGTCCAGGGCGACCACGGCGCTGGCGGCGCCGCAGATCGTGATCATGGCCGCGAAGGCCAGCAGCAGCTTATGGGGGACGGAGATGTGACGCAGCATGGCCCCACTACGCGCCCGCGTCATGAGCGGACCCTTAATCGGGACCGCCCCAGGGTTGCGACATAGAGTCCCGGTCTCGTCTCGCCTGCCCTTGGGCTTCCCCTGACGACGAACGCACTCTAACGTTTGTTCGATGTCTGCCGCCGCTCAAGATCAACAGGTCAACCGGCGGGCCTTCGCCATCCTTTTCGGGGTGTCGGCGGCCACGGCGCTGGGCAATACGGGCATGCTGTCCGTCCTTCCCGCCATCGGTCGGCAGATCGGCATTCCCGACGCCATGGTGGCGGCGATCTTCTCGCTGTCGGCCCTGCTGTGGGCGCTGTCGTCGCCGTTCTGGGCCAAGCGCTCGGACGTGCGGGGGCGTAAGCCCCTGATCCTGCTGGGGCTGGGCGGGTTCTGCGTGTCGATGACCCTGTGCGCCTTCGTGGTCAGCGCGGGCCTGCACCACCTTTTCCCGCCGATGCTGGTGTTCGTGCTGTTCCTGCTGGCGCGGGCGCTGTTCGGCCTGTTCGGCTCGGCCGCCAATCCCGCCACCCAGGCCTATCTGGCCGAGCGCACCAAGCGGGAAGAGCGCACCCAGGCCATGGCCACCCTGGCCGGAGCGTTCGGCCTGGGCACGGTGGTCGGGCCGCTGTTGGCGCCGCTGTTCGTGCTGCCGGTCGTGGGCCTGGCCGGGCCGATGTTCGCCTTCGCCGGCCTGGCGGCGGTGATGATGTGGATCGTCCACCACGGCCTTGAGGAGGCGCGGCGCCCGGCCAGCGCGGGCGAGGTCCAGCCCCGCGCGCGCCTGGCCTTTCCGTCGCTGCGGCGGGGCGACAGCCTGTGGCGCGACCCGCGCCTCATGCCATTCCTGATCTTCGGCTTCCTGGTGGCCACCTGCCAGACGGCCCAGACCCAGACCCTGGGCTTTCTGATCATCGACAAGCTGGGCGTCGCGCCGGTCAAGGCCCAGGGCTTCATCACCCTGGCCATGGCGGCGGGCGCGGTGGCGGGCCTGCTGGCCCAGTGGGGCCTGATCCGGATGTTCGCCATGGGCCCGCGCGAGCTGATGCGCTGGGGCGTGGGGGTGGCGGCCCTGGGAAACGTGGTGGTGGCCTTCGCGCCGGACTACGCGGCGGTGGCCATCGGCTATGCGGTCTCGTCGCTGGGCTACGGCTTCGCGCGGCCGGGCTTCACGGCGGGGGCGTCGCTGTCGGTCGAGGCCAAGGACCAGGCCGGCGCGGCCGGCGCCATCGCCGCCATCAACGGCCTCAACGTGGTGGTCGCGCCGCTGTTCGTGCTGCTCTACGAGGCCGTGCGCTGGGCCCCGTTCGTGCTCAACGCCCTGATCCTGGCCGCCATGCTGGCCTACGCCCTGCGCCAGGCCGTGCTGCGCAAGGTCAGCGACGCGGAGACGCCGGGCGAAGCGACCCTGGCCGGCCTGGAACGCGGGGATGAGGGCGGGGTGTAGGCGAAGTGACCCATGCTATGCTGGGCGTAGTCTGGAGCGCCCCATGATCAGGGTTACGCTGTCTTTGTCGGAAGGGGCGCAGGTCGTCCCGTTACCCGAAGAGGTCGCCTTTCCCGAAGGCGTTAGGTCGGTGGTCGTCGCGCGTGACGGCGCTCGGCGCATCATCACGCCAGTGGACATGTCCTGGAACGACTTCTTCGACGAGCCGGGCATCGATCTTGGCGCGCGGGAGCAGCCGCCGATCGATTGATCACCGTAACCATAGCCTCCCGTCATTCCCGCCCTTGTGGCGGGAACCCCTGGTTCCGCTGGCAGGTGAAGCGCAAGCGGCGTGCTTGGCACGCCGCCCCAACCATGCTTGCGGCCGATAGAGGGTTTCCCGCCACAAGGGCGGGAATGACGGGAAGTAAGAAGAGGCCTCAGCCCTTGCGCACGATCCGCGCGGCGGCGGCGTGGAAGGCCGCGTCGGTTTCGGCCAGGGCGGCCACCGCGCCGTGGCGGTCGGCGGCGACGCTCATGCCGGTGGTGGTGTAGGACTGCGACACCCGGCGGGCTTCTTCGCCGCGCAGGGCGGCGTTAGCGGCGGCGGTCTCGTGCCACTCGGCCAACTCGCCGGCGGTCAGCGGGTGATCCTCGGCGGCGCTCGGGTGGTGCACCACGTCGCCGAAGCCGATGGCCACGAAGCCGTGAATGACGCCGTAGTCTTCTTCCGACAGCAGGAAGGTGATCTGACGCTCTTCGATCTGGCCGGTATAGACGTCCTGGTCGGGATCGAACTCGCGCAGCACCAGCACGTCGCCGACCTTGAATTCGCGGTCGTTGCGGCGGATCTCGAAGCGCTTCTTGCCCGAGCGCACGGCGGCGAAATACTGCGGCCAGGTCTTCAGTTCGTGACGGGTCATGGAAAGTCTTTGAATTGGCGCCCGAAAGCGCCGGAAAAATCGAAGGCGAGGCTCTTAGAGCGCGTCGGCGGCGAGGAAAAGGCCGTTTGTGACGGTCCGGCGACGCCGTCGATACGAAAAGGCCGCCGCGACAGGGTCGCGACGGCCGTTCTTTTATCAGAGGTGAAGCGGTTACGCCTCGACCATGTTCTTGGCGAGGGCCGCCTCGCGCATGGACTTCTGCAGCTTCTCGAAGGCCCGGACCTCGATCTGGCGGACCCGTTCGCGGCTGACGCCGTACTGGGCGGCCAGGTCTTCCAGGGTGGTCGGGTCGTCCTTCAGGCGGCGCTCGGTCAGGATGTGACGCTCGCGGTCGGTCAGCTCGACCATGGCCTCTTCCAAGAGGCTCATCCGCATGGACTTCTCCTGGTTCTCGGCGACCACGGTCTCTTGGCTGACCTGATCGTCGTCGGCCAGCCAGTCCTGCCACTCGCTTTCGCCGTCGGCGCGCAGGGGCGCGTTCAGCGAGGCGTCCGGACCGCCCAGGCGGCGGTTCATCGAGATGACCTCGCTGTCCAGCACGCCCAGCTTGGTGGCGATGTAGCTGACCTGGTCGGGGCGCAGGTCGCCGTCCTGGAAGGCGGCGATCTGGCTCTTGGCCTTGCGCAGGTTGAAGAACAGCTTCTTCTGCGCGGCGGTCGTGCCCATCTTCACCAGCGACCACGAGCGCAGGATGTATTCCTGGATCGAGGCGCGGATCCACCACATGGCGTAGGTGGCCAGGCGGAAGCCCTTCTCGGGTTCGAACTTCTTGACCGCCTGCATCAGGCCGACATTGCCTTCGGAGATCACCTCCCCGATCGGCAGGCCGTAGCCGCGATAGCCCATGGCGATCTTGGCCACGAGGCGCAGGTGGCTGGTGACCATCTTGTGCGCGGCGTCGCTGTCCTGATGCTCTTTCCAGCGCTGGGCGAGCATGAACTCCTCGTCCTTCGCCAGCATCGGGAACTTGCGGATTTCGGTGAGGTAGCGCGACAGGCCGCCGTCCGGCGACATCACCGACAAGGAATTCACAGCCATGAGTTCAACATCCCCTGGGCCCGGAGCCAACGCGGCTCCCGAGGCCCACTTTCGAATGGGTGAGATAGGTACGGGTTGCGGCGAAGGTAAGGGCGATAACGCAATTGTAATGTCCGACACCCTGGCTCAGGTATTGGACATTTTGGTGGCGGAATGAACGTTCATTCTCAAAAAAATGAACGATCATTCTCAAAATTGCAAGAGGCGTTTGAAGGGGCACCTGCTCCATAACAGCCCGTCATTCCCGCCCTTGTGGCGGGAAGCCCTCTGCCAGCCACAAAGGGTGGATGGGGCGGACTGCTCAGCAGTCCGCTTGCGCTTCACCTGCGAGCGGCTCCAGGGTTTCCCGCCACAAGGGCGGGAATGACGGGAAGAAAGGGGGCTGGGTGGCGTAAGGCTATTACCCCGCCGGTGCGTCCAGCTCCGCCCGCACGCCAGGGCTGTTGTCGTGATAGGCCAGGGTTCCGGCCAGCTGACGGACCATGGCGTCCATCATCTTGCTGCCGAAGCCGACGCGGGGGCCCTGCTTGCCGCCGCCCTGATCGGCGACCGAGATGCGTACGCGGCCGCCGTGCTCGACCAGGCCGATGTCGATCCGGCCGGGGCGGCCGCCATAGGCGTATTTCACTGCATTGATCACCAGTTCGGTGACCACCAGGCCGATGGTCACGGCCTTGTCGGTCGAGACCGTGGCGGGGGCTGCGTCTACGCGCAGCATGCGCGCCCACTCCTGGCCCAGGGATTCCACCAGTTCCTCGGCCAGTTCGACGAGGTAGCGGTCGAGCGACACCGTCTCCAGCTGGTCGCCGCGGTAGAGCCGGCGGTGGACCAGGCCCACGGCGGTGAGCCGGCGGCTGGCCTCCTCGAGCGGCGCGCGGGCGGCCGGATCCTCGATGGCCTTCATCTGGATGGTCAGGAAGCCGGCGGCCAGGGCCAGGCTGTTCTGGACCCGGTGGTTCACCTCGCGCAGCAGGAAGTCCTTCTGGCGCAGCAGGTCGTCCTTGTCGTCCAGCGTGGCGCGCAGCTGGCTGTTCAACTCGGCCGTGCGGCGGGCGCGGCGCAGGTCCAGCAGGTCCTGGCGCAGGCGCAGGGCGGCCTCGGTCTGCGACGGGCTCCACGGGCGCGAGCGGCCCCGCACCGTTTCGCTCCAGGCGTCGAACGAGGCGCGCGGCGTGAGCGCCCCGTCGCCGCCGGCCGCCTTGGCGGTGCGGTAGGGATCGCCGGCCCAGCGCACGACCTCGACCTCCTCGGCGCGGGTCCACAGCACGGCCAGCAGCGGCGAGCGCTCGATGACCACGCCCATCAGGCCCGAAGCCCAGCTCTTGAAGGCGCTGGCGCCGGGGAAGACGGCGGCGCTGCGGTCGGTGGCGATCACCCCGCCCGCGTCGACGTCCAGCAGCCAGTCGCGCAGCATGGCGAGAGCCGTGTGCGGCGGGGTCTTGCCGGCCGTCTCGATGCGGTCGTCGCGGAACAGGGCCACGCCGTCGGCCTCGCCCAGGGCGACCAGGTCGGGAACGTGCTCCTCGAGCGCCAGGTCGCCGATGTCGGACTGCGACAGGACCGAGGCCAGGTCGTCGCCCAGGGCGCGCAGGCGCAGCTTCTCGCGCCAGGTCTCGGCCTCTTCCTTGGCCTTGATCTGGCGGGCGAGGCCTCCGGCCAGGGCGCGGCAGGCGGCGCGGATCTCGTAGGGCAGCAGGCGCGGGCTGTTGTGGTGGCAGGCCACCAGGCCCCACAGGCGGCCGTCCTTGACGATCGACACCGAGGCCGAGGCGATCACGCCCATGTTGCGCAGGTACTGCAGGTGCACCGGCGAGACGCTGCGCAGGGCCAGGTCGCTCATGTCGAGCTGACCTTCCGGCGCGGGTTCCAGCGGGGCGGGCGTGTAGCTCGAGTCCGGGATCACCCGCACGAGGTTGCGCACATACAGGGCGCGGGCCTGCCTGGGGATGTCCGAGCCGGGGAAGCGGTGGTTGAGGAAGCTCTTCAGGTGCTGGGCGCGATCCTCGCCGACCACCTCGCCGGCCTCGTCCTCGACCCCGAAGCGATAGATCATCACCCGATCGAAGCCCGTCAGGCGGCGGAACTCCAGGGCGGCGCGGTCATAGAGCGTCTTCAGGCCCGGGCAGCGCTCGAAGGCGGCGGCCGCGGCTTCCAGATGGGTCAGGATCTGCGAACCGGCCATCGGCCGCTCGAGGCCGGGCTCGATCTCCAGCAGCACGAGCTCGCCCTGAACCGTGGCGCTGAGGTCGAGGTTGCGGCCGTTCCGGTGCAGCACGCCGACGAAGCCGCCAGCCGGGCGGGAATTGGAGATGGCGGCGACCTGGGATGCAAGGTCGTCGCCGACCACGGCGCCGACGGCCTGGTACAGCCAGGTCTCGACGCCCAGCAGGCCGGCCACGTCGCCCGCCGCGGCGCGCACGGTCAGGCCGTCGCGGTCCAGCGCCAGCAGCACGCCGTGCGGCTGGATGGCGCCGGGGATGTGGATCGGCTCGCGGTCGCAGGCCTGGATCTGCTCGGGCGTCGGGGCCGCCGTCATGCGCGAAGCCTGTCCTGCATGGGGGCGTGCGACGGGAAAGCTACGGTCACGGCGGCGGCTCCAGACGGCCTAGGCCGGTGCTTGACAGTACGTCGCATTCAACAGGTTGACCGTCGTCTTGTCGACATTTGGCCCACGACAACGCGAACAGGGCTTGTCTGCATCTTTCGAGAGCGTCACGGTCACGCTCGTTTTCGGGAGACCCATCCGCATGACCGGCTTTCTTCTGCGTGCGCTGTTCGCCGGGCTGGGGCTCTGGCTGGCCTCGCGGATCGTGCCGGGCATCACCGCCACGGGCTGGCAGACGATCGCCATCGCCGCGGTGCTGCTGGGGATCGTCAACGCGGTGGTGCGGCCGATCGTGGTGCTGCTGACCCTGCCGATCACCCTGGTGACGCTGGGTCTGTTCCTGCTGGTGGTCAACGCCGCCATGCTCGGCCTGGTGGCCATGCTGCTGTCGGGACTGGCCGTGCACGGCTTCTGGGCCGGGATCTTCGGGGCGATCGTGATCGGCGTGGTCAGCTGGCTGGGCCACCTGCTGCTGGGCGAAGGCGCCGAGCGGGAGTGAGCCTGGCGGCCTAGCCGTCGGCGACCTGGATCCGCACGCGCACGCGACCGTCCTCGCCACGCGTGGCGACGCCGCTCGCTGTTTCGTGGGCCGCGCGGCGGGCGGCGACCTTTTCCTTCATGCCCTCGGGCCAGCGCGACACCTGGGCCAGGCGCACCTTGCGCGGCACGCGGGCGGCGGCCTTCAGCGGCAGGTCGTCGGCCTGGGCGAAGGTCTTGTCCATGAACAGGGCCGGGTTCAGCGGCCGGCCCTTGCGGCTGATCTCGAAATGCAGGTGCGAGCCGGTCGAGCGGCCGCTGTCGCCGACCAGGGCGATCGGCGTGCCGCGGCGCACGAAGACGCCCTTCTTCATGCCGAGGTTTCGGCCCAGGTGCGCGTAGAGCGTGGTGAAGCCGTCCTTGTGCCGGACCTCGACGAAGCGGCCGTAGCCGGCGTCGACGCCGGTGCGCAGAACGACGCCGTCGGCGGCGACCTTCACCGCCGTGCCGGAGGGGGCGGCGATATCGACGCCTTCATGCAGGCGGCCGCCTTCTTCCCAGGGCAGCTGGCGCAGGCCGAAGGGCGAGGCGATCTCGCGGCCGGGCAGGGGCGCGTCGAAGGCGTAGGCGGGCGGCGGCGGGGCCGGCGGCGCGGGTTCGGCGGCGGCCTGGAGCACGGGCGCGGTGATAGGGGCGGGCGCCAGCAGGTCGGCCAGGGCGCGGGCGGCCGGGACGGAGGCGGCGGCCACGACGACGGCGAAGCCCAGCGTCAGCGGCAGGGCGAGATTGCGGGCGGGCGGGGCCTGGGTGTCTGGCGCCAAGAACGGAACCTCGTGGATCGGTCATGTGCGAGGATCGCGGGCCGGGCGGTTCTAAGGGCTTGGCCTTTCGCGATCGTGAACGCGGCTCTTTGCCCGCCTGATCGGGCGGAAAGGCGGCAGCTATGCTGTGGTGTTCGCCAGAGCTTGGCTGGGCGCTGTCGCGAAATCGTCAAACATTACACGAATTTTAGAACATTAAATCCAGTCAATACTGTGAATACGGAGTCATGAACGACACTTAACGGGACTCTTCAAGTATCGTTCAGTACACCTTTGTCCATGGAGGCGCGGCGGACGCGCCCGGGAACAGAGGGAAAATTCCAATGCGCAAGTTCATGATCAGCCTCACCTCGATCGCGACCCTGACCCTGGCGGCCGTGCCGCTGATCGGCCTGACCCAGGCGGCCCACGCCGCGCCGGTCACCGTTCGCGTCGGCGACTTGAACCTGGCCAACCCGGCCGACGCCGCCGAGTTCGAGACCCGCGCCGCCGACGCCACCAAGCGCTTCTGCCGCGCCCGCGCCAATCACGAGCGTCTCGACCTGATGTCGCAGCGCGCCTGCAAGATCGACGTCCGGGACGAGATCAACGACAAGCTCTCGGACAAGCAGCGCCAGGCCCTGGCCTCGGCCGCCCGCGCGACCCCGGTGGCGGTGGCCGCTCGCTGAGCCCCCGCATGCCGAACGATCCGCCGCGGAGGCCCCGGTAGAACCGGGGCCTTTGCTGGAGGACCCCCTCCGGTCCTGCGGACCACCTCCCCCAGAGGGGGAGGATTAAACGAAAAAGCCCCGGTCCTGCGACCGGGGCTTTCGCGTTTCTGGCGGGAGAAGAAGGCTTCAGAGCCCCTTCACGATGCCTTCGACCATCTTCTTGGCGTCGGCGAACAGCATCATCGTGTTGTCCTTGAAGAACAGCTCGTTCTCGACCCCGGCATAGCCCGACGACATGCCGCGCTTCACGAAGAGGACGGTGCGGGCCTTCTCGACGTCCAGGATCGGCATGCCGAAGATGGCGCTGGTCGGATCGGTCTTGGCGGCCGGGTTGGTCACGTCGTTGGCGCCGATCACGAAGGCCACGTCGGCCGTCGAGAATTCCGAGTTGATGTCTTCCAACTCGAAGACCTCGTCATAGGGGACGTTGGCTTCGGCCAGCAGCACGTTCATGTGGCCCGGCATGCGGCCGGCGACGGGGTGGATGGCGTACTTCACCTCCACGCCCTCTTCCTTCAGCTTGTCGGCCATTTCGCGCAGGGCGTGCTGGGCCTGGGAGACGGCCATGCCGTAGCCCGGGACGATGATCACCTTGCTGGCGTTCTTCATGATGAAGGCCGCGTCGTCGGCCGAGCCCTGCTTGACCGGACGGGTCTCGACCTTGCCGCCGGGGCCGGCGGCCGCGGCGTCGGCCCCGAAGCCGCCCAGGATCACCGAGACGAACGAGCGGTTCATGCCCTTGCACATGATGTAGGACAGGATCGCGCCCGACGAACCGACCAGGGCGCCGGTGATGATCAGGGTGGTGTTTTCCAGCGTGAAGCCCAGCGCCGCCGCGGCCCAACCCGAATAGCTGTTCAGCATCGACACCACGACCGGCATGTCGGCCCCGCCGATCGGGATGATCAGGGTGACGCCGATCAGCAGGCTCAGCGCGAAGATGCCCCAGAAGGCCCACTTGGCCTGGCCGCCGCTGATCACCAGCACCACCACCAGGGCGACGATGGCCAGGGCGATGATGATGTTCAGCAGGTGGCGGGCCGGCAGCAGGATCGGCGCGCCGCCCATGTTGCCGTTCAGCTTGGCGAAGGCGATGACCGAGCCGGTGAAGGTGATGGCGCCGATGGCCAGGCCCAAAGAGAGCTCGATCAGGCTGTTGAGGTGGATGGCCCCGTCCTCGCCGACGATGCCGTAGGCGGCCGGGGTGTAGATGGCGGCCACGGCCACCAGGCAGGCGGCCATGCCGACCAGCGAGTGGAAGGCGGCGACAAGCTGCGGCATCGAGGTCATCGCGACCTTGCGGGCGATGATCGCGCCCACCGCGCCGCCGACGGCGACGCCGCCGAGGATCAGCCCCAGGGTCACGATGTCGAGCGCGCCTTGCGTCCACAGGGTGGCCAGGGTGGTCGCCACGGCGATGGCCATGCCGATCATGCCGTTGCGGTTGCCGGTCTGGCTGGTCACCGGGCTGGACAGCCCGCGCAGCGCCAGGATGAAGAGCACCCCCGAGACGATGTAGAGGATGGCGGCGAGATTGGCGTTCATGGTCTTTGCTCCCCCTCGGTCCGCTTACTTCTGCTTCTTCTTGTACATCGCCAGCATGCGCTGGGTGACGAGGAAGCCGCCGAAGATGTTGACCGCCGCGAAGGCCGCGGCGAGCGCGCCGGCCCCCTTGGAGATCCACACCGATCCGGTGGCGGCCTCGCCCGCGCCGCCGTGGGCGGCGGCGGCGAGCAGGGCCCCGACGATGATCACCGACGAGATGGCGTTGGTCACGGCCATCAGCGGGGTGTGCAGAGCGGGCGTCACGCTCCAGACCACGTAGTAGCCGACGAAGATGGCGAGCACGAAGATCGCCAGGCGGAACACGGTGGGGTCGACGGCTTCCATGGGAGCCTCCCTTTCTTGATGGCGCTTAGGCGGTCTTCAGGTTCGGATGGACGATCTCGCCGCCGCGGGTGACGACGGCGGCCTGCAGGATCTCGTCCTCGAAGTTGGGCTCGAACGCGCCTTCCTTGGTCAGGAACAGCGACGAGAGCGCGAACAGGTTGCGCGAATAGAGCGCCGAGGCGTCGGCGGCGATGCGGCCGGGCAGGTTGGCGTGGCCGAGGATCTTGGCGCCGTTGGCGGTGACCACGGTCTCGTCCAGCTTGGCGCCTTCCACATTGCCGCCCTGCTCGATGGCCAGGTCGACCAGGATCGAGCCGGCCTTCATCGACGCCACCTGGGCGGCGCTGACCAGCTTCGGCGCCGGACGGCCCGGGATCAGGGCGGTGGTGATGACGATGTCCTGCTTGGCGATGTGGCTGGAGACCAGCTCGGCCTGCTTGGCCTGGTACTCGGCCGACATCTCCTTGGCGTAGCCGCCGGCGGTCTGGGCGTTCTTGAACTCCTCGTCCTCGACGGCGAGGAACTTGGCGCCGAGCGACTCGACCTGCTCCTTGGTGGCGGGACGCACGTCGGTGGCGGTGACCACGGCGCCCAGGCGGCGGGCGGTGGCGATGGCCTGGAGACCGGCGACGCCGACGCCCATGATGAACACCTTGGCCGCGGCGACGGTGCCGGCGGCGGTCATCATCATCGGCAGGGCCTTGCCGTACGCCTCGGCCCCTTCGATCACGGCGCGATAGCCGGCGAGGTTGGCTTGCGAGGACAGCATGTCCATCACCTGGGCCCGCGTGATGCGCGGGATGAATTCCATGGCGATGGCGCTGGCGCCCGCCTTGGCCAGCGCGTTCAGCGTGTCCTTGTCCTGGTAGGGATTGAGGGCGGCCGCGACGATCGCGCCGCTCTTCAGGGCAGCGATCTCGGCGGCCTCGGGCGCGCGGACCTTGAACAGGACGTCGGCGTCCTTGATCGCGTCCTTGGCGGTCTTGGCCAGCTTGGCGCCGGCCGCTTCATAGTCGGCGTCGAGATAGGAGGCGGCCGTTCCGGCTCCGGCCTCGACCACCACCGAGAAGCCGGCGGCGGTCAGTTTCTTGACGGTCTCGGGCGTCGCGGCGACCCGCGTCTCATTGGCGCGGGTCTCTTTCGTGACGGCGATGACGGCCATCGGCATACCTCCCCCGGGAGCGTTGTTCGCTCAAACAGATTGAGCCGCTCTTTAGGGGAGGTTCTTGCCTCTTGTCGAGAAATACCCGCGTGTCGGGCGCAAAAAATTGCCGATGTCTACCGGTGTCAATGAGCCGGAGCGGCTTTCTCGCGGAGGGCCAGGATGCCGACGACGGCCAGTACGACAGCCGTTCCGGCCGCGCCGATGAAGCCCGCGGGGGTGCAGAAGAGCAGGGTAAAGAAGGTCAGGGCGACAGCGATCGCCAGCGAGCCCCACTTGGTCATCTTGCCGAACGCCGCATAGGTGGCGGCCTGTTCGTGGATGTCCATTTCACCGCGGTGGTAGTCGGACGCTTGGTTGCCCATCGAGGAGCCTCTCCCTGAATTTTTTCCACAGCCGAAGTATATCAAGCCCGCCCGGGGCTCAAGCTGGGGCGGCGCCATGACGCAGAACGACGTTCCAATTATTCCCAGGCCAATTTATTCCCAGGCCGCCAGCAGGCCGCGCAGCCCGGCCACGAAGGCCAGCGGCTGGTCGAGCATGACGTGGTGGTCGGCGTCGGGAACCGGCAGGCGCAGCACCGCGTCCGGCATCTGGGCGATCATGTAGTCCAGGGTCTCGGCGTGCATCAGGCCCGAGCGCTCACCCCACATCAGCGCCGCCGGGCAGGCGATTTCGGTGAGCAGCTGGCCAAGGTCCGGCATTGAGAACCGCTGCCAGATCGCCGGGTCGAACTTCCAGGTCCAGCCGCCTTCGACTTCCTTCAGCGAGCGGCGGGCGATGTAGTCGGCGACGTAGAGGTTCTCGCAGGGCTGGGGCGGGGCCAGGCGGAAGCGGGCCAGGGCTTCCTCCAGGGTCGGATAGACCTTGGTCCCGAAGCCCGAGCGCGGCGGCGGACCCTTCCAGCGCTTTTCCGGCGGTTGGATGCTGGTGTCGACCAGGATCGCCCCGCGCAGGCGCTCGGGATGGCGGGCGGCGCAATAGAGGGTGGGAAAGCCGCCGAACGAGTGGCCGACGAAGATCGGTTTCACTCCGCCGGCCTCCAGCTGGGCGGCCTCGACGGCGGCGAAGGCTTCGGCCGCGAAGGTCTCGGCGCTGTAGGCCTCGCGCCAGCCGCTGCTTCCCATGCCGGCCCACGAGATCGCTGCGATCCGCCAGTCCTTGGCGAAGGAAGGCGCGATGAAGCTCCACCAGTCGGCGTGGGCGCCGTTGCCGTGCAAAAAGAGCAGGCCGGGCTTGCCGATCTCGCCCCAGGTCAGCAGTTCGATGGGCGTTCCCAGGACGTCGATGGTCGAGCGCTCGGGCGCGACGGCGATCGCCGCGTCGAACCAGGCGGGGGTGGGCGGCGGCGCGCCGTGGAAGGGCGCGAGCAGCGAGGCGGGGGCGTGGTCGTCGGCCATGGCTCAGGCCTCCTCGCGGAAGGCGACTTCGCCGGGGCGGGGCTTGCGGGGGGAGAGCGCCTTGAAGATCCCCGTGCCGGTCATCAGGGTGCGCTCGCCGGTCCAGATGCGGCCGCGTACGGTGAAGACGAGGTCCTCCTCGGCCAGCAGCTCGCCCCGGCCCTC
This sequence comes from Caulobacter sp. GW821-FHT10A10, assembly GCF_059415745.1. Classification (NCBI taxonomy): domain Bacteria; kingdom Pseudomonadati; phylum Pseudomonadota; class Alphaproteobacteria; order Caulobacterales; family Caulobacteraceae; genus Caulobacter; species Caulobacter sp. GW821-FHT10A10. The sequence continues at coordinate 714,244 of NZ_JBWKNV010000002.1, forward strand.
CACGAACTCGCCCAGCTGGGCACCTGACAAAAAGTCGGTCATCAGCCGCACCGTCACCCACGAATAGGACTTCTGCAGCGAGATGATCCGGCCCCAGGCCATGTCGGCGAAGCTCATCAGCATGCCGCCGTGGCAATTGCCCAGGCCGTTGGTGTGATGCTCCTCGACCCGGAAGCCCAGCGTGGCCTCGCCCGGACCGTCTGCGCGCTCGTAGAGCGGGCCGATCTGTCGGCCAAAGCCCCGCGTCCAGTTCAGCTGGGCGTAGCCGGGCGGGATGGCGGCGCTCTGGGCCTCGGTCAGGTCGTCGGACATGGGAGAAGTCTAACGGTCGTTTGAATGCGCCCGCAAGGCCCTCTCCCCGTGGGAGAGGTGTCGGCGTAGCCGACGGAGAGGGGAGTGGTGCGAAATCGGCCAGCTTCTCAGCGGTTGAAAACGTCCCCCCTCCGGCCCTTCGGGCCACCTCCCCCATAGGGGGAGGATCTTGTTGGACGGGCTCGCTCTTCTAGATGCTCTCCCTCTGGGGGAGCTGTCGCGGAGCGACTGAGGGGGTCTTCCCTACGCCCGAACCTCGCCGAACTTCCCCGCCTGATAGTCCTGGATCGCCTGGATGATCTCTTCGCGCGTCGTCATCACGAAAGGCCCGTGCGAGACGACCGGTTCGCGGATCGGGTCGGCGTGGCCCAGCAGCAGCACCGCGCCGTCGGTCGAGGCCAGGTCCAGCCCCTCGCCGTCGGTCAGTTCGACGAGATTCGCCGCGCCCGCCGTCCGGTCGCTCACGGTGATCGAGCCGCGCACGACATAGAGGAACACCGCCCGCCCGGCCGGGATCGGCAGCGACAGGTCAGCGCCCGCGTCCAGCCGCACGACGCTCATCGCCACGCCGGTCAGCGACTGGATGGGACCCGTCACGCCGTCGATTTCGCCCGAGATCAGCTCGATCGTCGCGCCGTCCTTGCGGACCTTCGGGATGTCCGGCGCTTGCAGGCCGACATACTGCGGCGTGGTCATCTTCAGGCGGCTGGGCAGGTTGACCCACAGCTGTAGGATCTCCAGCGGCCCGCCGCTGCGCTTGAAGGTTTCGGGCGACAGCTCGGCGTGCACCAGGCCGCTGCCGGCCGTCATCCACTGCACGCCGCCCGCATCGATGATGCTTTCGTGCCCGCCGCTGTCCAGGTGCGATAGCTGGCCTTCGAGGATGAAGGTCACGGTCTCGAAGCCGCGATGCGGATGCGGCCCGAACGGCAGGCCTCGATTGCCGGGGCGGTAGGTCTGCGGGCCGTGGTGGTTGAGAAACAGGAACGGGTCCAGCTGGTCGATGGCCGGGCCGGGCAGGGGGCGACGGGTGGTCAGGTCGCCGATGTCGTCGCGATAGGCGCCGTGCAGGCGGGCGATGGTGCGGGTCATGGGAAGCTCCTTACGCCTTCACGTGCTTCTCTTCATCGCCTTCCTCGCCCTCGTGGCGAGGACCCATGCTGGCGACCGCTCAGACCTTGGCCGGTTCGCGACGATCTGGGCGGCTGAACGATGGGCCCTGGGCACAAGGCCCAGGGAGGCGAGCAGGGGTTATGCGGGAGGGGAAATCCCAGCCGCCCCCAGCACCGCCTTCTGCCGCTCCGCCAGCCCCTCTTCCGAGAACCCCTCCAGCGAGGCCTCGAACAGGGCGCGCCAGTTGTGGCGGGCGCCGAGATGCAGGAAGGCCGCGCCAAGGCCGATGGCGGCGCGGTCCATGAACACGAACTCGCGCGGGATGACGACGCCGCCTACCGATTTCAGCGCCTGGCGCACCTTGAAGGCCTCGCGGCGGCCGTACTCGCCGGGCGGCACGTCGTCGGCCACCGTGCGCACGCGGTCGTCCAGCAGCGGGCCGTAGATGAACCTGGCCCAGACGTTCAGCACGTCGACCAGCTCGTCGGTCAGGTTGGCGAAGCCCCAGCTGCGATAGGCCTCCATCTGGCCGGCGCGGTCGTCTTCGGAGAGGGCGCGGTAGAGCCGCACCACCCCGGCCACGAACCGCGGCGGGAACACCCGTATGCAGCCGAAGTCGAGCAGGTTGAGGTGCGCCGCGCCATCCTCGCCGCCGCCGAAGGTGTAGTTGCCCAGGTGCGGGTCGCCGTGGATGACGCCGATGTGGGTCATCGGTCCCCACCAGGCCTCGAACAACAGGGCCGCGATGCGGTCGCGGGTCTCCTGAGGCGCGGCCTTGAAGGCCATCAGCCCCTGGCCGTCGAGCCAGGTCATGGACAGAAGCCGCTTGGTCGAAAGTTCCGGCACGGGCAGGGGCGTGCGGATGTCGTCGCGGCCCGCGAAGAAGCCGCCATAGACGGCCATCATCCTGGCCTCGCGCTCGTAGTCGAGCTCCTCGCGCAGGCGGTCGCCGATCTCCTCGATCATCTCGGTCGGGTCGATCGAGCCGTCCATCCGCTTGAGCAGGGCGATCAGGGCGCGCAACTGGCCAAGGTCGCTTTCGACGGCGCTCTGCATGTCCGGATATTGCAGCTTCACCGCCAGCTTGCGGCCGTCGGGCGCCGTGGCGCGATGCACCTGGCCGAGCGACGCGGCCGCAGCGGCCTCGTGCTCGAAGCTCGTGAATTTGCTCGCCCAGTCGGCGCCCAGCTCGGCGGCCATGCGCCGGCGCACGAACGGCCAGCCCATGGCCGGGGCGTTGGTCTGCAGCTCGGCCAGTTCCTTGGCGAACTCCGGCGGCAAGAGGTCGGGCACCGTGGCGAACATCTGGGCCGCCTTCATCAGCGGACCCTTTAGGTTCCCCAGGGCGGCCTTCAGGGCCTTGGCGTTGCGGGCGCTGGCGTCGTCGCCGGCGAAGACGCGGTTGGCGCCGTAGCTGACGGCGGCGCCGGAGAGCCCCGCCCCGACCTTGGCGAAGCGGGCCAAACGGCCGGACAGGCGGTCGCGTTCGGGGTCGTCGACCATCAGGAACCTCCCCCTATGGGTGAGGCGATCGCGTAGCGATCGGTGGGGGGAGTGAGTGCGAGCTTTCCGCCGCCTAGAAAGCTGAAAACGGCCCCCCACCGGCCTTCGGCCGCCTCCCCCATGGGGGGAGGTTCCTTGAAGGCGATCCTCACACCAACGCCTCGAACTCGTCCACCAGCCGCTCCAGCTGCTTGCAGCCCGCCGCCCAGAACGCCTTGTCGCGAGGGTTGAGACCGAAGGGCTTCAGCGCCTCGACATAGGTGCGGGTGCCGCCGGCGGCCAGCAGGTCCTCGTAGAGGGGCGCGAAGGTCGCCGGGTCCTCGCGGCGCTTCTCCATCAGGCCGCGCACCAGGAGGTCGCCGAACGCGTAGGCGTAGACGTAGAACGGCGCGTGCACGAAGTGGCTGACATAGGCCCAGTAGTGCTCGTAGCCCTCGTTCAGTGTCACGGCGGGGCCCAGGCTCTCGGCCATCGTCTCCATCCAAAGCGCGCCGATCTGGTCGGGCGACAGCTCGCCGTCCTGGCGGGCGGCGTGGAACCTGCGCTCGAAGCGGTGGAAGGCGATCTGGCGGACCACCGTGTTGAGGCCGTCCTCGATCTTGCCGGCCAGCAGGCCCTTGCGGTCGGCGGGCGTGGCTTCCGCCAGCAGGCGGTCGAACACCAGGCCCTCGCCGAAGATCGAGGCCGTCTCGGCCAGGGTCAGGGGCGTGTCGGCCAGCAGGGTGCCCAGCGGCGCGCACAGGGTCTGGTGCACGGCGTGGCCCAGCTCGTGGGCCAGGGTCAGCACGTCGCGCCGCTCGCCCATGTAGTTCATGAAGACGTACGGATGGCGGTCGGCGGTCACCGGGTGCGAATAGGCGCCCGACTGCTTGCCGGCCCGGGGCCTCGCGTCGATCCAGGGCTGGGTGAAGAAGGTCTCGGCGGTGTCGGCGAACTTCGGGGCCAGGGCCTGGAAGCTTTCCAGCACCACGTCCTTGGCCTCGGCCCAGGGATAGGTGCGCGGCTGGGCGGCGTCGAGCGGGGCGTTGCGGTCCCAGTAGTCCAACGACTTGCGGCCCATGGCCTTGGCCTTCAGCGCATAATAGCGGTGCGACAGGCGCGGATAGGCCTCGACCACGGCGGCCTCCAGGGCGTCCACCGCGTCGGCGTCGACCTCGTTGGCCAGGTGGCGCGAGTGGGCCGGGTCGTCATAGCGCCGCCAGCGGTCCTCGACCTGCTTTTCGAAGGCCAGGGTGTTCATCACCAGGGCCTGGGTGGAGGCGCGTTCGTGCAGGGCGTGGGCCAGGCCGTCGGCGGCGGCCTTGCGGCGGCGCACGTCGGGGTCGGACAGGCGGTTCAGCGCCTCGGGCAGTGTCAGCTCTTCCTTGCCGACCTTGGCGCTGAGTTTGGCCAGGGTCTCGTCATAGAGCCGCACCCAGTTGGCCACGGCCGGGCCGCGATCGACGATGTAGCGCTCCAGCTCGGCCGACAGCTCGTGCGGGCGCGACAGGCGCAGTCGGCGCAGCCACGGCGTCCAGCGGCGGGCCGGCTCGTGGGCGTCCAGCGCCGCGTTCAGTTCGGCGTCCTCCAGCTGGTTCAGCTCCAGCGAGAAGAACAGGCTGTCGGCGGCGATCTGCGAGGAGCGGGCGCGAAGATCGGCCTCGAACTTGGCCCAGGCCGGGTCGTCGCGGGCGGTCGAGGCGGCCAGACCCGCATAGGCGCCCACGCCCCACAGGCCGTTGACGGCCTCCTCGTAGAGCCGGATCCCGCGATCGAGCAGCTTTCCCAGCCGCTCAGGCTCGCCACGGGCTTCGAGGAACATGCCCTCCAGCGAGGCCAGTTCGTCATTGGCGGCCTTGGCGGCGGCCAGGTCGGTTTCGATCTTCGGATCCTCGCGGCCGGCATAGAGGTCGGCGAGGTTCCACTCGGGAAGGGCGTCGGGCTTGAAAGGCGCGTTCATGGCGTGAAGGGATATGGCGTCTGGCGGGGCTGAGGCAATCGGGAAGGGCGCAAATCCCCTCTCCCCTTGCGGGAGAGGGGTGGCCTCCGAAGGAGGTCGGGTGAGGGGTTGAAGATCGGGGCCGCTGCGGAAACGTGTCAGCCGGCGCGATGGTTCAGGTCTGAAAGACCCCTCATCCGTCGGCTTGCGCCGACACCTTCTCCCGCAAGGGGAGAAGGATCAGGAATGCCGCTTCACCAACCCCTTCGGCGCCACCAGCGTCCAGGCCGTGCGCAGCAGGCCCGCCAGCTCATCCGCGTCGATCGCCGCAAGCCGCACCAGCACCGCCGGATAGCCGCGATAGTGGGCGTCGTCGAAGAAGCGCTCGGGGGCGGCTTCGATCAGCATCTGCTTGGTCTCGATCAGGCAGCGCACGGCGATAACGCCGGGCACGAGCACCCGCTTGGCCTTGGGCGCGGGCCGGGCGAGATAGCCCCAGGCCAGGCCCTTGCCGGCCACCTCGTAGGCGACCTGCTCGCCGTTGGAGGCTTCCACGACCTCGGGCAGGGCCGTGGCCAGGGCGCGAAGGGTATCGGCGTCGACCATGGACCGATGAAGCGCCCAACTCCTTCCGCGTGCAACGGGGGAGGTGGCGCGCTGCGGATACGCAGCGTGACGGAGGGGGCGACCGCCACTGCCCAGCCCAGTCTCGCCCCCTCCACCGCTTCGCGGTCCCCCTCCCCTGCAGGCGGGGGAGGAGCAGGTTTTGCCAAACACCGTAAACCGTTGTTAAGGCTCGCTGTTAAGGTCTGCGACACCTCTCCGAAAGCCGGTGTTTACCCCCGTGCTGTACCACTCTGAACCAACAAGAGCCTCGCTCCATGTCGGGCGCGGCCGGTTCTGGTGGATGGCCTTCAATGACCAAGACGGTGCTCGTCGTCGACGACGATCCGACCCAACGTCGACTGATCCAGGCGGTTCTGGAGCGCGAGGGATTCGCCGTCTCCCACGCCGAAAGCGGCGACGCGGCCATGGCCCATCTGGCGGCCGGCGCGCCGGCCGACGTGATCCTGCTCGACCTCGTGATGCCCGGCCTGCCTGGCCAGGAGGCGCTGAAGGAGATGCGCGCGCGCGGCTACGCCCAGCCGGTGATCGTGCTGACCGCCAGCGGCGGCGTGGACACCGTGGTGAAAGCCATGCAGGCCGGCGCCACCGACTTCTTCATCAAGCCGGCCAGCCCTGAGCGGATCACCGTGTCGATCCGCAACGCCCTTTCCATGGGCGACCTGAAGGGCGAGGTCGACCGCCTCAACAAGCGCGTCTCGGGCCGCACCACCTTCGCCGACCTGATCGGTTCCTCGCCGGCCATGACCATGGTCAAGCGCATCGGCGAGCGCGCCGCCAAGAGCTCGATCCCCGTGCTGATCACCGGCGAGAGCGGGGTCGGCAAGGAGCTGATCGCCCGCGCCGTGCACGGCTCGTCCGATCGCGCCGGCAAGCCGTTCGTGGCCGTCAACTGCGGCGCCATCCCGGAAAACCTCGTCGAGTCGATCCTGTTCGGCCACGAGAAGGGCTCGTTCACCGGCGCCTCCGACAAGCACTCGGGCAAGTTCAAGGAAGCCGACGGCGGTACCCTGTTCCTCGACGAGGTCGGCGAGCTGCCGCTCGACGTCCAGGTCAAGCTGCTGCGCGCGCTGCAGGAAGGCGAGATCGATCCGATCGGCTCCAAGCGCTCGGTCAAGGTCGATGTCCGCATCGTCTCGGCCACCAACCGCGACCTGTCGGCCGCCGTGAAGCAGGGCCTGTTCCGCGAGGACCTCTATTACCGCCTGAACGTCTTCCCGGTGGAGGCGCCCAGCTTGCGCGAGCGCCGCGAGGACATCCCGGCCCTGGTCGAGGCCTTCGTGCGCCGCTTCAACGTCGAGGAAGGCAAGCGCGTGGTCGGGGCCTCGCCCGAGACCCTGCAGATCCTCTGCGCCTTCGACTGGCCCGGCAACGTGCGCCAGCTGGAGAACGCGGTCTATCGCGCCATCGTCCTGGCCGACGCGCCCTACCTGCAGCCTTACGACTTCCCGGCCATCTCGGGCGTCATGGCCCCGCCGCTGGAGGCCTCGCCCACCGAGGCCCTACCGGAGATGATCCAGGCCGCCGCCTACGGCGTCGAGGTCGGTCCGGTCGGCGAGGCGCCTGTGCGCATCCTCGACGGCCACGGCCACCTGCGGACCCTGGAAGACATCGAGCGCGACCTCATCCAGCACGCCATCGAGGTCTATGCCGGCCACATGAGCGAGGTGGCCCGCCGCCTCGGCATCGGCCGCTCGACCCTCTATCGCAAGGTCCGCGAGCAGGGCATCGACGTGGACGTGAAGGAAGCCTCGTAAGCGACAGCCGGCGGCCTTCGGGCCGCCAGAACACCGCAGGCGGATGGGCTTTCGACTGACGGCCAAGGTCTTTTGGGCGACGCTCCAAACGCCTATGCGACGCCCTCAAGACCGACCAGGTCGGCAGCCTGTCATGTTGGTGGAGGAGTTCAGGTTGGCGCGGGATCGGCTGGGCTAGTTGGTGCTGCTACATGAGGCTGCATCTCCACCAAAGTTCCGCTGCTGATCGAGATATAGCTCGCGCGGAGAATTTGAACGTCACCGAAGGCGTCTTCGTAATAAATGTATACCTGAAGTCGAAAGTATCGCGTTCCGAGTAGGACATCATTGTATTCGCTGGGGGTAATGGCGCGACCAGTCGGATTTCTCATCCTGGATGGCTGACCGACCCCAAGGGTAGTGCCCCCCATTTCGTCGAAAAAGGTATGAGGCTCGTAGGGAAGAAAGCCAGGGTCGGTCGTTAGAGAAAAGTAAGTCCGACATTTATAGTTTACTGCCGGTGTTGCTCCTCGATTAAATATTACGATGTTGCAGAGCATAGCTGTTCGAGGAGTGTACGGTACTAGGCTGACTTCTTCGATCGACAGATAGGGGCGGAGTTGGACCTTGGCGGCGTTCTCGCTGATCTCGACGGTGCGAAGAGAGATGTCCGTAGAGCGAACTGCGGCTTGAGCTGCTGTTCTGGCATGCTCCGCCGATCGCCAAGCGAAGAATAGCGTGCCAGCCAGACCTATCGTCCCCACGATCCCGAGAAAAATCTGTAGCCTCGTCAGTGCTAGCATCTTGTCGGCAGCGTCGGCCATGCGCAGTTGTGCATCGAGGTCTTGCTTCTCGCGAGCGATCTTTCTTGTCTCTGGCTCGGCCGGTGGCTTGACCTGAGCTTCGGTGTAGGCGCGAGCGGCCGCAGCGATTTCCGTGACGGCTTTGGCGTCATTCGACGTTTGCTGAGTTTCCGGCGCCATACCCGCGCCCAAGAGCAGGCACATCGCCATTCCTGCCCCGATCCTCACGATCGCGTCATGCATAGCCCCCTCCCTCTTCAAGCTCCACCATACCGGCACGCTATGCGCGCTTAAATTGTTCGGCGAGTCCCGAGCCCCGAGCCTCATGCCGATTGCATTGTGCAGGCATGGTGTGAGGGGCGGGTCGAGACCGACGCCTCCGAAACGCCGTCGACGCTCGGTTACTGCTACATCACCATCAACCGGTTTCGGTGATTGAGGTCTACACGCGGTTTGGCTTTGCGCCCCACCGCACCACGAGCGCGATCGGGATGCCCACCAGCACCAGGTGGGCGCCGAGGTTGTTGATGAAGCGCGGCCAGACGAAGGCGGACGGCGGGGCCACGGCGCTGAGCGGCAGCACCACGTAGTTCATCACGACATAGGTCGCCGCCCCGTAGGCCAGGCCCATCAGCAGCGGCCGGCGGACCAGCACCGGCAGCCAGCGCGCGGCGGCGACGTAGAGCCCCGCCATCACCGACATGATGAAATAGTGCAGGACGAGGCCCAGGGCCGCCGTCGCCGTTCCCCCTTGGAACGCGGCCTTGCCCAGCAGGCCGCTGGCGATCGACTGCAGGATCCGCTCGGGCGGCACGCCCTTGGTCACGGCCCAGAAGGTGAAGGCGTCGGTGATGTCGAGCGTGCCGGCGACCAGCATCGCCACCGCGACGACGAGCACGAGCGGACGCGCGCCGGCGGCGCGGCTGTCGGTGGTCATTGGACGGTTCCTCCCCGTTCCCGGCGGCGAGGCTATTGCGACGAACGGCGTTCGGCAATCGGGGCGTCAGGCGCCGTCGGCGTCCGGCTTCGAGCTTTCCAGCAGCCGCGCGATCGCCTGCTCGGGCGTATCGCCCACGGCGATCCAGGCGGGCGGGGCGTCCCAGAATTCCATGGCTTCGACGTCGCCGCCGAACGGACCGTTGTCGAGCAGCCAGCCGGCGCGGTTGATGCGGCCGACCGGCGTGTCGGCCTGGGAGACGGCAAGCCATCGCCCCTGGCTGTAGATTCCGCCGTAGCGGTCCTCGAAGACCGCGATCGGGTAGTGGTGGATCGGCGTTTCCATCCCGCGCTCAGTCCTCGGCCTCTTCCGCCGTCTCGGGCTCAGGCTGGCGGCCGCGGCGGGCAAAGCCCTTGCCGCGCTGCATCGGCTTGCGCTCGCCCTTGGCCTTGGCGGTGATTTCCTTGAGCTTGATGGTCTGGTTGACCGACAGGGCCTGGCCGGCGCCGCCCTTTTCGGGGTCGCCGAAGGCCCGGCCGTAGGTCTCGATGCGCTGGGCGACCGAGCCCAGGAATTCGCCCTCCCAGTCGGAGAGCTCGATCCCGCCCTTGTCGGCCATCCGCCTGGCCTTCTTCAGGGCGTTCAGCGCCGCCTTCTTGGCCTGGGTGCGAGGATCGGGCGGCTTGGCGCGCATGGGGCGAGCCTAGACGTGAAAAAGGCCCCCTTCCAGGGAAGAGGGCCCTTAAAAACTCAGGTCTCGGAGATCTTAGATCTCGCCGATGGCCGAGAGGTAGAGGTCGAGGATGGCGTCCTCTTCCTGGCGCTTGGCGCGGTCGGTCTTGCGCAGGCGAACCACCTTCTTGAGCACCTTGACGTCGAAGCCGTTGCCCTTGGCTTCGAGGTAGACTTCCTTGATCTGCTCCATGATCTCGGCCTTCTCGACCTCGAGGCGCTCGACGCGCTCGATGATCGACTTCAGCTGGCCCTGGGCGGTGGAGTTCAGAACGTCGGCGTGCGGGATGGCGTCGTCGGCCATGGAGATCTCTCGCGAAAAGGGCTGGAAACTGGAGGCGCGGAAACTAGTTCGGGACGCGCCCGAGGGAAAGCCGATTCAGAGCAGGCCGTGGGCTTGAATCGCCGGACGCAGGGCGGCCGGGTCGGTGAAGTGGTGGACGTGGAAGCCCATCGCCCGCGCCGCCTCGATATTGGCCGCGCTGTCGTCGACGAAAAGCAGATCCGTGGGCGACAGGCCGGTGCGCTCCAGCGCGATCTCATAGATCCGGCGCTCGGGCTTGATGGCGCCTTCCTCGGCCGAGACGACGGCGTCGCGGAAGTGGCGGAAGACCGGGCTCATGGCCTGCACGCCGGGCCAGGATTCGCTCGACATGTTGGTCAGGGCGTACTGGGGCACGCCGGCGGCGGCCAGGTCCTCGATCAGGGATTCGGTCTCGGGAATCGCGCCGGAGAACATCTCGTCCCAGCGGTCCCACCAGGCGGCCAGGGCTTGCGCGTGCTCGGGGAACTGGGCGGCGCGCAGGGCGATGTTCTCGCCGAAGGTCAGGCCCCGGTCGGTTTCGCTGTGCCAGTCCAGGGTCCCGACATGCGAAAGGAACCGGTCGAGATCGGCCGGTTCCTTGAAGATCTTCGCGTAAAGCGTGCGCGGGTTCCAGCGCACGATGACATTGCCGACGTCCCAGAGCATGGCCCTGGGAGGGACGGCAGCCGTCATCAGCCCTGCTTGGCCTTGAAGCGCGGGTCGGTCTTGTTGATGATGTAGATGACGCCCTTGCGGCGCACCATCTTGCAGTCGCGGTGGCGACCCTTCAGCGACTTCAGCGAGCTGCGAACCTTCATGACCGTCTCTGTTGTCAGCGGAGAGGTTCGGACGCGCCACGTGGCTCGCCGGAACATCCGGATGTTTCGGAGGGCGTGCGTATAGGCAAGACCTGGGCGAGAGTCAATCGACCTGGGCCCTTTCGCGCGCGGCGTTTGCGCGCTGTGGCTCTCAGGCCTCCGTCTTGGGTCCCGCCGGAGCTGGTTTGAAGGACAGGCCCTTGGGCGGGGGCGGTCCGAAGCGGTTGTCGGCGTTCTTGCCGGGCAGGGCGCCCAGCGCGATCAGCAGGCCCGCCAGCAGCAGCACGGCCACGCCCAGGGCGCTCTGATAGGGCTGGGGCGACAAGACGAAGCCGCCGCCGAAGATCAGCGCCATCTCGGCGATGAAGAAGCCGCCGGCCCACCAGCCGGTGCGTCCCAGGTCGTGCAGGCGCGGCACGGCCGCCATCAGCAGCACCGCCTGGGCGGCCGGCATCGGCCGCTTGAACACGACGCCCGAGATCAGGGCCGCGGCGATCGCCACGCCGACGATGACCCAGTAGGTGGCGCGGTTGATCCGGCCCTTCAGCAAATGCACGTGCGAGCACTCCCAATTCGCCCAAGCCCTTAGAACAAAGCTTCGCCGCTGGCGATGCGAAGGCGGGAACTCACCGCGTCCTGGCGTCCTTGTGATTGAAGCTTTCGCACGAACCCCGGTAGCCTGCCCGCATGGATAAACGCGTATTCCTCGTTCTGCTGCTGGCCGGCTGCGCCGACACGACCGTCAACGCGCCGCTGGCGCCGTCGACCCCGGTCGCCCCGCCGCCGAAGGTTTCCACGCCCGCCGCCCCGACCCAGCCGAGCGCCGTCACGGCGGTCGAGACCGGCGGCCAGGTCGCCGCCTTCAACGCCTGGCTGGCCGACTTCAAGCCGCGCGCGGTCGCCGCCGGCGTGCCCCAGGCGGTGGTCGATCGCGAGCTGGACGGCCTGACGCCCAATCCGCGCGTCATCTCGCTGGACGGCCGCCAGCCGGAGTTCTCCAAGCCGGTCGGCGACTACATCAAGGGCGTGATCAGCGACGATCGCGTGGCCGTGGGCCGCGCCAAGCGCGACGCCCTTCCGTTCCTGCCGACCGTCGAGAGCCGCTACGGCGTGCCGCGCGACATCCTGCTGGCCGTCTGGGCGATGGAATCGGCCTTCGGCAAGATCCAGGGCGACTTCGACGTCGTCCGCTCGATGGCCAGCCTCGCCGCCGACGGCCGCCGCCGCGCCTGGGCCGAGGGCGAGTTGATCGCGGTGCTGAAGATCATCGCCTCGGGCGAGGACCGCCGCGACCAGCTGAAGGGCTCCTGGGCGGGGGCGATGGGCCAGACCCAGTTCCTGCCGTCCAGCTACCTCTCCACCGCCGTCGACTTCGACGGCGACGGCCGCCGCGACATCTGGGGCAGCGACGCCGACAGCCTGGCCTCGGCCGCCAACCTGCTGGCCAAGGGCGGCTGGAAGCCGGGTGTGGGCTGGGCCAAGGAGGTGATCCTGCCGGCCGGCTTCGACTATAGCCTGGCCGAGGGTCCGCGCGAGGTTCCGTCGTGGTGGGAAGCCAAGGGCGTCAAAAGGGCCGACGGCCTGCCCTGGACGGCCGCCGACGCCGCATCGCCCGCCGGGCTGATCCTGCCCGCCGGCGCGGCCGGTCCGGCCTTCCTGGCCCTGCCCAACCACTTCGCGATCCGCAAGTACAACAACTCCACCTCCTACGCCCTGGGCATCGGCCTGCTGGCCGACCGCTTCGGCGGCGGCGGGCCGCTGGTCGCGCCCTGGCCGGTGGAGCAGCCGCTGTCGCTGGCCGACCGCATGGCCGCCCAGATCGCCCTGGCGCGCCTGGGCTTCGATCCCGGTCCGGCCGACGGTGTGATCGGCGCGGGCACCCGCAAGGCCCTGCGCGCCTGGCAGCAGAGCCGTCAGCTGCCGGCCGACGGCTACCTGTCCTCGGACATGGTGGTGAAGCTCAAGGCCCAGGCGGCGATTTCGTGAGACGCGAAAGACCCTCCCCCTGAAGGGGGAGGTGGCCCGGAGGGCCGGAGGGGGAAGTCCCCGCTGAAAATGCAAAAGCCGACGGCGTGGGATGTCACATCCCCCTCCGTCGGCTTCGCCGACACCTCCCCCTTCAGGGAGAGGGTTTTAGATTACGCAGCCTGGCTGACCTGCGGCGGGAACACGTCGTCCATGCGCAGGTAGGTGATCAGGCGGGTGTCGACCGACAGGATGGCCTGCACGAAGCGCAGTTCGTCGGCGCCCATGTCCGGGGCCGGCTGCAGGTGGTCGCGGGTGATGGTGAAGGTTTCCGACACGGCGTCGACCAGGATGCCGGCCAGGCGGTCGTGGCACTCGACGACGACGATGACGTGGCGGGTTTCCGGAACCGTGACGCCCAGGCCCAGGCGGTTGCGCAGGTCGATGACCGGCATGATCGCGCCGCGCAGGTTGATGACGCCCTTCAGGAAGCCCGGCGCATGCGGGATCGGGGTCGCCGGGGTCCAGCCGCGGATCTCGCGGACGGTCTTGACGTCGATGCAGAACTCCTGCTCGCCGATGCAGAAGGAGATCAGCTCCAGGGCCGGTTCGGCTTGGTCGGTCATCAGGAAATCCCCGGGAATTGGAAGGCTTGCGCGGACGTCTCCGCTCGCCTGCCACAAGAGCCCGGGCGCCGTTTAACAACGGTTAATGCTGAAGTTTTCCGGTGGTTTTCGGGGCGAGGCGGATTGTCGCGCCCCTCCTGTGCTCAAGGAACGGGCGTCAGCTCGCCGCGCGCAGGCGCTTCTTGAGGAACATGGCCGCGTCGGCTTCGGCGAGAGCCGTCTCCGGCTCGGCGTTGACCTCGATCTCGCGCACGCCGAACGAGACGTGCAGCGGGGCGCTCCATTCGCCGAACTGGACGGGCGTGTTGCGGATCGCGCCGGCCAGGCTTTCGCCCTTCATCTCGGCGGTGGCCTTGTCGGCCTGGACCAGCAGCACGGCGAACTCGTCGCCGCCCATGCGACCGACGATGTCGCTTTCGCGCACATTGGCCAGCAGGCGCTCGGCCACGGCCTTCAGCGCCGAGTCGCCGGCGGCGTGGCCGAAGCGGTCGTTGACGGCCTTGAAGTTGTCGAGGTCGAAGAACACCAGGCTGGCCGGCGAGCCGTAGCGCTGGGCGAAGGACGAGACGCGGCGAACCTCGCGCAGGAAGGCGCGGCGGTTCAGCACCGGGGCCAGCACGTCCATGTCGGCCAGGGTCTCGGCCTCGGTCAGGCGATACTTCAGGCGCGAGACTTCCGAGCGAAGATCGTCGATCTCGGTCATCAGGGTCTGCAGGGCGGCCTGCACCTGGGGCGTCAGGTCCGCGGGCTCCAGACCGAGAAAGCCGGCCTTGTCGACGGCCACGCTGCCGCGCGGCGCCGAAGACACGCCGGCGGCGTCGGCGAGCGCCCGGCGGCGGATCGCGGAGAAGGTTTCGGTGCGGGCGCCTGAGATCTTCATCGGAGGTGCAGCGAATCACTTTCGGTCAAGCTGAATGGAAATCTGCGTTTTCTCGTTAACCATGACAATGGCGGGCCAGGGCCGGCGCCAATACGCCGCAGGCGAGGGGCGGGGCGATCCGGGTGCGCCAAAGCCCGCGCAACCTGCGGAAGCGACATGAAAAACGTCCGAGAACGGGCTTTGGCCTGGGGATGCGACCCGCTATAAGGCGCGCGATTCAAGGGGCCGCCCTGGCGCCTTCGTCGTTCTAGGAAGACGCCGATGACCACGTCCGCGCCGCCTGTCGCCATCGTCATGGGCAGCCGCTCCGACTGGCCGACGATGAAGAAGGCGGCCGACGCCCTCGACGAACTGGGCGTCGCCTACGAGGCCAAGGTCGTTTCGGCCCACCGCACGCCCCAGCGCCTCGTCGAATTCGCCACCGGCGCCAAGGCGGCCGGCTACCAGGTGATCATCGCCGGGGCCGGCGGCGCGGCGCACCTGCCGGGCATGGTCGCGTCGATGACGCCGCTGCCGGTGCTGGGCGTGCCGGTGCAGTCCAAGGCTCTCAGCGGCCTCGATTCCCTGCTCTCTATTGTGCAGATGCCGGGAGGCATCCCCGTGGCGACCCTGGCCATCGGCGAGGCGGGCGCCAAGAACGCCGGCCTGCTGGCGGCCCAGATCCTGTCGCTGGCCGATCCGGCGCTCGCCGCCCGCCTGGACGCCCAGCGCGCGGCCCAGACCGACAGCGTCGCCGAAAGCGTCGAGGACTAAGACCATGACCGCCTCTCCGGCTCTTCCCCTGCCCCCCGGCTCCACCCTCGGAATCCTCGGCGGCGGGCAACTGGGCCGGATGCTGGCCCAGGCCGCCTCGCGGCTCGGCTTCGACGTCGTGATCGTCGATCCCGAGGAGAACAGCCCGGCCGGCCGCGTCGCCGCCCGCCAGATCGTCGGCGCCTATGACGACCGCTGGGCGCTCAAGCGTCTGGCCGAGGCCTGCCAGGTCGTGACCTACGAGTTCGAGAACGTGCCGGCCGAGACGGTCGCCGAGCTGACGGCCCTGGGCTGCGAAGTCGCCCCGGGCGCCGCCGCCCTGGCCGCCGCCCAGGATCGCGTGGTCGAAAAGACTTTCCTGGCCGAGATCGGCGTGCCGACCGTGGCCTTCGCCGCCGTCGACGACGAGGAAAGCCTGCTGGCCGCCGTGGCCAAGATCGGCGCGCCCAGCCTCCTGAAGACCCGCCGCGAGGGCTATGACGGCAAGGGCCAGGCCTGGATCCAGCGTCCGGGCGACGCCGTCGCCGCCTTCGAGAAGATCGGCCGCCAGCCGGCCATCCTCGAGGCTCCGGCCGACTTCGGCCGCGAACTGTCGGTGATCGCCGCGCGCGGGCGCAACGGCGAGATCGTCTGCTACCCGCTGTCGGACAACCACCACGAGGGCGGCGTCCTGCGCCGCACGATCGCCCCGGCCAAGGTCACCCCGGCCGAGCGCGACCAGGCCGAGGCCATCGCCGCCAAGATCCTCACCGCGCTCGACTATGTGGGCGTGATCGGGGTGGAGCTGTTCGAACTGTCCAGCGGCAAGCTGCTGGTCAACGAGTTCGCCCCCCGGGTGCACAACACCGGCCACTGGACCCAGGACGGCTGCGAGGTCGACCAGTTCGAGCAGCACATCCGCGCCGTCGCCGGCTGGCCCCTGGGCCCCACCGCGCCCCTGGCCCGGGTGGAGATGACCAACCTGCTCGGTCCCGAGGTCGACGCCTGGAAGAAGCTGGCCGCCGAGCCCGAGACCCGCATCCACCTCTACGGCAAGGGCGAGGCCCGCCCCGGCCGCAAGATGGGCCATGTGAACCGCCTGCGGCCTCTGGAGGGCTGAGATGGGCGGTCAGGTCACCATCGGCCTGATCGGCGGCATGAGCTGGGAAAGCTCGGCGCATTACTATCGACTGATCAACGAGGCGGTGCGGGCGCGGCGCGGGCCGACGGCGTCCGCCCAATGCCTGCTGTGGTCGTTCGATTTCTCGGAAATCGAGGCCCTGCAGCACGCCGGCCGCTGGAGCGAGCTGGCCGAGCGCCTGGTCGAGGCCGGCAAGGCGCTGGAGCGGGGCGGGGCCGACTTCCTCGTGCTGTGCACCAACACCATGCATCGCCTGGCTGGCGAGCTTCAGGCCGCCGTCGACCTGCCGCTGCTGCACATCGCCGACCCGACCGGCGCGGCCATCCAGGCGGCGGGTCTGCGCAAGGTCGGCCTGCTGGGCACGGCCTTCACCATGGAGCACGCCTTCTATAGGGGGCGGCTCGAGGAGCGCTTCGGGCTGGAGGTGCTGGTCCCCGAGGCGCAGGACCGCGCCCTGGTGCATCGGGTGATCTACGAGGAGCTGGTGGCCGGCGTGGTGCGCGAGGAGTCCCGCCAGGCCTATCGCGACGTGATCGCCCGGCTGGTCGAAGCCGGCGCCGAGGGGATCATCCTGGGCTGCACCGAGATCATGCTGCTGGTCGGGGAGGGCGACAGCCCGGTCCCGGTGTTCGACACCACGACCCTGCACGCCCTGGCGGCGGTGGAGCGGGCGCTGGGCGGCTAGATCCTTCTCCCCTTGCGGGAGAAGGTGGCGGCCGAAGGCCGACGGATGAGGGGTCTCTCAGAATTTTGACGCCACACCCGGTCGTTCCGCTGTCGCGGCGGACAGGGCTATCGACCCCTCACCCGACCCGCTTCGCGGGCCACCCTCTCCCGCAAGGGGAGGGGGTCAGCTTCGCGCGTACCGCATCTTCGCCAGCGCCGTCAGGAACTCGGCCGCCAGGTTCGGGACCTTCACGCCCGCCTTCCACTTCTCGAAGGCCATCACGCCGTCGATGCGGGCGTCCAGGTGCTTGAGCGCCGAGTCGCGGCCCGAGGCCAGGTCGACCGCCAGGGTCGAGACCAGGATCCCCGACAGGATGGCGCGCTTGGAATAGTGGTTCTCGTCGGTGGCCACGTCGCCGGCCCAGCGCCACAGCTGGTCGGCGCTTTCCCACAACAGGGTGAGCGCCAGCGGTAGGTTGGTCGGGAAGGCCAGGAAGGCGGCCCAGCGGCGGACGGCCTCGCTGTCGTGGGCGGCCGCGTCGATGCGGGCGATGACGCCCTCGCGAATCTTCTGCCGAATCTTCAGCGCCGCAGGGTCGAGTTTTCCGAGCGTCGCCATGGCCTGGGCGTCGTGCCGGCGGGCCAGCAGGGCGGCCAGATCGCGCGGGCCCTGGGGCAGCAGGAGATCGGTCTCGCCGGGCGACAAGCCGGCCGCCGCGGCGGCCGCGCGTGCCAGCGCCGCGTTCCAGCCAAGGCGCAGAGACAGGCGCAAGGCCTCGTCCAGCACCTTCTGTTCGGCCTTGTCGGCCCAGTCCTGCGTGGCTTTGGTCGCGGCGTCGCTCATGAATCCGAGTCTACACCGGTGTTTAGCGCTCGTCGCGCATGGACACGCGCCCTCGCCTCTGCTATCTGCCGCCCCTCGTCGCCCGGAAGCACCCCTTCCAGGGCGTAAGGTTTTTATTCGCCCGCCCGGCCCCTCAAGAGGGACTTGGGAAATTGGTCGGGCCGTCGAATGGAGAGTCACCCCTGGTCCAGATTTTCGTCCGCGACAACAACGTCGATCAGGCCCTCAAGGCCCTGAAGAAGAAGATGCAACGCGAAGGCTCGTTCCGCGAGATGAAGCGTCACGTGCATTATGAAAAGCCCTCGGAAAAGCGCGCCCGTCAAAAGGCCGAAGCTGTCCGTCGCGCTCGCAAGCTGGCCCGCAAGCGCGCTCAGCGCGAAGGCCTGCTGCCGATGCCGAAGAAGGCTTCGCGTTAAGAGCGCCGTCGAGGCGCGGATCTTCGCGCCTCCGCGTTCCACGCACCCGAAAACAGACGAAACCCGCGCCGGGCGACCGGCGCGGGTTTTGTTTTGTCCGCTGCATGGAAAGTCCTCTCGACGGGCGCTTGGACCTCGCCTAGGTTTCGCGTTCGGAACAAGAGGGGAACGCGCGTGCGGCGAGCCTGGCTGCTGGGAGGAATTTGCGCGATCGGCGTGGCCAGCGCCGTCGCTTGGCCGAAGGTCGACCGCTGGCTCGATGTCGACGCCTGCCTGGACGGCAGCGGCGCATACATCCACGACCAGGGCCGCTGCTCCCACGATCAGTCCGAAATCGACGCCTACAGGAAGCGAAAGGCTGAGACCCCATGAGCGGCGACATTCGTATCGGCATCGGCGGCTGGACCTTCGAGCCCTGGCGCGGCCACTTCTATCCGTCCGACCTGAAGCAGAAGGACGAGCTGGCCTATGCCAGCCGCCAGCTGACGGCGATCGAGATCAACGGCACCTACTATTCCAGCTTCAAGCCCGACAGCTGGCGCAAGTGGCGCGACGAGACGCCCGACGACTTCGTGTTCGCCGTGAAGGCCTCGCGTTTCACCACCAACCGCAAGGTGCTGGCCGAGGGGGGCGAGTCGGTCGGAAAATTCCTCGACCAGGGCCTGACCGAGCTTGGCGACAAGCTGGGGCCGATCCTCTGGCAGTTCATGCCGACCAAGAAGTTCGACGAGGCCGACTTCGGCGCGTTCCTCGCCCTGCTGCCCAAGGAGAAGGACGGGGTGCGCCTGCGCCACGCCGTGGAGGTGCGCAACGACACCTTCATGACCCCGGCCTTCCCGGCGCTGCTGCGTGAGCACGGCGTGGCCGGCGTCTACGCCAAGCATTTCGACTATCCGGAGTTCGCCGACGAGACGGCCGACTTCGTCTATGCCCGCCTGCAGACGGGATCGGACGAGGTGGCCACGGCCTATCCCGAGCCCGAGCTCGACGCCTGGGCGGATCGGCTGAAGACCTGGGCGCGTGGCGAGCGCCCCGGCGACCTGCCGCGCATCGACAAGGCGTCGGCGCCCGCCGCCAAGAGCCGCGACGTCTTCGCCTTCATCATCCACGAGGGCAAGGTCAACGCGCCCAACGGGGCCAAGGCGCTGATTGAGAAGGTCCGCTGATCCTTCTCCCCTTGCGGGAGAAGGTGTCAGCGAAGCTGACGGATGAGGGGTCTCTCAGGCGCAAAACGCCGCGACGGCTGATCGGCCGTCGCGGCGTTTCTGTTCGTGCGACCCCTCACCCGACCTCCTTCGGAGGCCACCCTCTCCCGCAAGGGGAGAGGGATCAGGCAGAGGCCGCCGCCGCCATCTCGCGCCAGCCCTTGGCCTCCTTGCGGAACCTCGGATGGGTCTTGGAAAGGCGCTTGTCGAGTTCGGCCAGGGCTTCGCGGGCCTCGGCCTTGCGGCCGGTCTCGCCCAGGAACACGGCGTAGCGGGCCATGCCCTCGAAGCCCGGCAGGTGGGCGGCGGCCCAGCGCAGGGAGACGTCGGCCTCCTCGGTGCGGCCCAGCGCCGCCTGGGCGCGGCCGAGCGCCAGGGCGGTCTGCGGGGTGCGGCTCTTGACGCCCTGTTCGCCCAGGGCCTCCAGCAGCGGCAGGGCCTCGGCGGCGCGGCCCAGCTCGATCAGGCTGTTGGCGCGGGCCAGCATCAGGGCCGGATCGTCGGCATAGTGGCCCTGCAGGGCCTGGGCGTAGATCCGCTCGGCTTCCTCGTGCTTGCCAAGGCTCGTGGCGGCCGCGGCCAGGCGCGAAAGATTGGTCACGGTCGGCGCGTCCTCGGCGTCGCGGCTGGCCTCGCGATATTCGCGCTGCGGGTCCAGCGCCTGGCGAGCGGCGGCCTTCATCTGCTGGGCCTTGCTGCCGCCCATGAACTCCGGCGCGACGATGGCCAGCAGATAGACGATCCCGCCCAGCGGCTGGAACATCAGGATGATGAACAGCCAGTACATGGCCTGGCCCGAGCGCACCACGTGCACGCACAGCGCGATCGAGAAGATCAGCGACAGGCCGAAAAGCGGGATCATCGAACGGGTCTCCAGGCGTCTCCCCTTGGATCAAGGCCCAAGGGGTAAGGCTATGTGTGGCGCGCAAGCCTGGCCGTCAATCACTCAAGGCCTCCCAGCCCATCGATGACCGGACACGTGCAGGGCGATCTGTGCGGGCGCCTGCGTCCGGGCCTTGTGCTTCGATATTGTACGAGTATTGTATTTATATTGCGAGAGTGGATCCCAAAATACGGGACGATTTCGCCAAGGAAACAAGCAGACCGGGAAAACCGGCGCTTCGGGTTGGAAACGGAAAATGAGCGGGCCGCCGAGCGGCGCCGCCGTCAGGAGGGACCTATGTCGTCGTCATCCTTGCGAGCCCTGCGTGCGGGCGTCTCGATCGCGGTCCTGACCGTCGCGGCCATGGGCGCGGGAGCCGCCAGCGCTCAGACCGCGCCGGCGACGCCTCCGCCCGCCGGCGAGACCACCGAAAACACCGTCGACGCCATCGTCGTCACCGGCTTCCGCGAAAGCCTGCGCAGCGCCCTGAGCGTCAAGCGCCAGTCCTCGGGCGTGGTCGACGCCATCAAGGCCGAGGACATCGCCGACTTCCCCGACGCCAACCTCGCCGAGTCGATCCAGCGGGTGCCCGGCGTGTCGATCACCCGCGTGGCCGGCGAGGGCCGCACGATCACCGTGCGCGGCCTGCCGCCCAGCTTCACCCGCGTGCGCATCAACGGCATGGAAGCCCAGTCGACCAGCGGCGCCACCACCAGCGATCGCGGCGCGAACCTGGGTCGCGGCTTCGACTTCAACACCTTCGCCTCGGAGCTGTTCAGCGGCATCACGGTGCGCAAGTCGGCCCAGGCCGAGGTGATCGAGGGCTCGCTGGGGGCCACGGTCGATCTCGATATCGCCAAGCCGCTGGACCAGAAGGGCCGCACCCTCGTGCTGGGTGGTTCGCTCGGCTACAACGACCTGTCCGAGAAGATGGACAAGAAGTTCACCGCCGTGGCCGGCGATCGCTGGGACACCGCCTGGGGCGAGTTCGGCGCCCAGGCCTCTCTGGCCTTCAGCAAGCGCAAGTTCCTCGAGGACCAGTGGGGCTCGGGCGGCTGGAACCCGGCGACGATCGATGGCGGCTTCTGCACGCCCGTGGGCCGCACGCCGCAGAACCCGGCCACCGACACGGCCACCGGCGCCGACGCCCTGAACTGCGCCACCGGGGTGGCGCGTCCGGCGGCCAACGACACCCTCTACGACCTGGGCAACCAGAGCACCGTCTTCTTTCCGCGCCTGCCGCGCTACGGCCGTTTCCACCACGACCAGGAGCGCACCGGCGCGACCCTGGCCCTGCAATGGAAGCCCAACGACCGCACCTCGTTCGGCTTCAACGCCCTCTATTCGAAGTATGACGTGGTGCGCGAGGAGAACTGGCTGGAAGGCTTCTCCTTCGCCCGCGCCATCAGCCAGAACGGCAAGCCGCAGACGGCCATCCGCGAGCTGATCCTGCGCAACGCCGGGACCAGCAGCACCGCCGGGATCAACTACGGCAAGACGGTCTATGACGTGGCCTACGGCCGCTTCGACGGCGTCGACGTGCGCTCCGACACCCAGCACGACGAGTTCCAGAACGTCTTCCAGCAGTACACCTTCACCGGCAAGCACGAGCTGACCGACAGCGTCACCCTGTCGGGCCTGATCGGCTATTCGAAGTCGGACTACGACCAGCCGATCACCACGACGATCATGTTCCAGCGTCCGAACACGAGCATGACCGTCGACTTCCGCGAGGATCGCGACCAGCCGACCATCACCCACGGCTTCAACGTCGCCGACGCCAGCCTCTACACCTTCGGCGCCGGCAACGCCGAGGTGCGGATGTCGCAGATCTTCACCACCAACATCTACAAGACCGCCGAGGCCAACCTCGCCTGGCGGGTCGATGACGACCTGACCATCAAGTTCGGCGGCCACTTCCACGAGTTCTCGTTCGACACCTCGGCCTTCCAGCGGTCGAACAACTTCCTGGTGCCCAACCTGACCACGGCCCAGTTGCAGGCCGTGACCAAGGTGGTCGAGGGCTTCGGCGGCCACGGCATCAAGAGCGGCGTGTTCCCCAGCAGCTGGGCGACCATCGACTACGACAAGTTCGTCGCCGACCAGAACCTCTACAGCAAGACCGGCATGTACGCCCTGATCCCCAACACCGGCGGCATCCGGCGCGTGGAGGAGAAGGTCAGCTCCGGCTATCTGCAGGCCGACCTGAAGACCGAGATCAACGGCCTGCCGGTGCGCGGCGACATCGGCTTCCGCATCGCCAAGACCGAGCTGTGGGCGCGGGGCTACCAGATCGGCTCGACCCGGGTGACCGCCGAGAACGATTATCTCGACGTGCTGCCGGCCCTGAACGTGGCCTTCGACCTGCGTGACGACCTGGTGCTGCGCTTCTCGGCCGCCAAGGTCGTGTCGCGGCCCGACCTGACCTTCCTGTCGCCCGGCGGCAGCTTGAACCTGACCGGCACGCCGTCGATCACCTCGGGCAACCCGGACCTCGATCCGATCCGCGCGACGACCTTCGACCTGGGCGGCGAGTGGTATTTCTCGCAAGGGTCGGTGCTGAGCGTGGGCCTGTTCTACAAGGACATCGCCACCTACGTGCAGAACCAGTCGCAGCAGATGAGCTTCCGCCAGACGGGCCTGCCGCTCAGCCTGCTGGGCACCTCGCAGCTGGATCCGGACAACACCCTGTTCACGGTCACCCGTCCGGTGAACACGCCCGGCGGTCCGCTGAAGGGCTTCGAGATCAACTACCAGCAGGCCTTCACCTTCCTGCCGGGCCTGTTGCGCCACACCGGCGCGCTGGTGAACTACACCTATGTCGACTCGACCATCGACTACTTCCTGGCCGACGGCAGCGTCACCACCAACGACCTCGTCGGGCTGTCGAAGAACGCCTACAACGCCACGATCTACTACGAGGACGACAAGTTCAGCGCCCGCCTGTCGGCCTCGTACCGCGACAAGTCGATCGTCGCCCTGCCGGCCAACAACCCCTACCAGGACGTCGAGGGCTATGACGCCAACCTGACCTTCGACATGGCCGCGTCCTACCAGATCAACGACAAGTTCAAGCTGTCGCTGGAAGGGCTGAACATCTTCGACCGCTTCAATCGGCAGTACATCGACTCCGATCGCGACAGCACCTTCGTCTACACCCACACGGGGCGGCAGTTTAATCTGGGGCTGCAGTACCGGTTCTAGGCCGCGAGGGGGCGGGCCAAGCCGCTCGCCCCCGAACTTGGCATACGTAGAAACCCTCTCTCTTAGAGAGAGGGAGGGGCCCATCGCGTAGCGATGGGAGGGTGAGTGGTTACACCTTCAGCCGGCGTGCCGGCACGTCGTCCACAACAGCGCCAAGACGGTCCAGGGGCTTCGCCTACCCACTCACCCTCCCACGCCTTGCGGCGCGGGCCCCTCCCTCTCTCCATGAGAGAGGGTTTTATGGGCGCGGCTTCTTCGGGTCGGCCTTGGGCGAGGGGGCCAGGCGCAGCACCTCGGCCTGGTAGCGTTCGTCGTCGCCGGCGGCGGCGAAGGGCAGGGCGTCGCAGAGGGCGTCCAGCAGCGGGTCCAGCCACTGGTGCTCGACCTTGTGGAAGTCGCCCAGCACGTAGTGCATGACCATGTCCTTGTCGCCGGGATGGCCCACGCCGATGCGGCCGCGGCGGAAGGCGTCGCCGATCTGGCTGGTGATCGAGCGGATGCCGTTGTTGCCGGCCGCCCCGCCGCCGGCCTTCATCCGGAAGCGGCCCGGGGCCATGTCGATCTCGTCGTGGAAGGCGATGACGTCGGCCGGCTTCAGCTTGAAGAACTTCATGGCCTCGCCCACGGCGCGGCCGCTCTCGTTGTAATAGGTCTTAGGCTTGAGCAGCAGCAGCTTGACCGGCCCGTTCGGGGTGTCGACCTGGCCCTCGCAGGCCAGCCCCTGGAAGCGCGCGCGCCAGGGCGCCGTGCCCCACTTCCGGGCCAGGGCGTCGACGGCCATGAAGCCGACGTTGTGGCGGTTCTTCTCGTACTTGGGCTCGGGATTGCCGAGGCCGGCGAGGATCAGCATCGCGCGGTGCTCACGTATTCATACGAAAACGGGCGGACCCGAAGGTCCGCCCGCTTCCTAGATCAGTTCGGTCGCGAAACCGAGCCGGGATCAGCCTTCGACGGTGGTGTCGCCGGCGCCCGACTGGGCCGAGGCCGAGGCCTTCAGGGTCGCGATCACGAAGTCGCGGTCCACGGCCGGCTTCACGCCTTCCGGCAGCTTCACTTCCGAGATGCGGATGGTGTCGCCGATGTCGTGCGAGGCCAGGTCGATGACCAGCTCTTCGGGGATCTGGTCGGCCGGGCAGGCCAGCTCGACGGTGTGACGGATGACTTCCAGCGAGCCGCCCTTCTTCAGGCCGACCGAGGTTTCGTGGTTCTTGAAGTGCACCGGCACTTCGATCTTGATCAGCTGGTGCTCGCTGACGCGGTACAGGTCGAAGTGGACCGGCTCGTCGGTGACCGGGTGGAATTGCACGGCCTTGGCGATGACCGATTGCTTGTCTTCGCCGTGCTGCAGCGTGACCAGGTGGCCGAGCAGCTTGCCGGTGAAGAGGGCCTTGCGGAATTCGTTGACCTTCACCGCGACGTTCACGGGATCCTTGTCGCCGCCGTACAGGACGCCCGGGACCAGGCCGGCGCGGCGGGTTTCGCGGGCGCCGCCGGTGCCGGCGCGCTCACGGATTTCAACGTTCAGGATGATCTCGGCCATGTCAGTTCTCTCTTGAGGGCCAATGCCCTCGAAATGCGAAATCGCCGCACAGGACCGTATTGCCCCGCTCGGTCGACGTTTTCAGGAGGGCGCCCAATACACGAAGCGGGCCGCCGGTGCAATCCGGCGGCCCGCTTGTTCGGCTGGAAAGGTCTGAAGGATCAGGCCTTCTTCTTCTTGGCGGCCGCGGGCTTGGCGGCGGGCTTCTTCTTGGCGGTCGGCTTTTCCGGCGGCGGGGGCGGCAGCGGCTCGACCGGCATCGGCGCGCCCGAGGCCTTGATCACGCAGGCGCCGGTGTCGATCATGATGTGCTGGCCCAGGCAGAAGATGTCCTCGTAGTGCGGCTTGGACACGGCCAGGCACTGATAGAGGTTCAGCTTGGCCATGTTCAGGCACGAACCGGCGCTGGGCTCGGCCATGATGGCCTCGATGGTCGACAGGTTCTCGTCGCCGGCGGCGCCGAGGGCCGCCAGGGCGGCGACCGCCAGGCTGCGGATGACCAGCGGGCGATACGGCGGCGGAGCCGAGCGCGGGCCGGCCGGCGCGGTCGAGGCCAGGGCGGCGTCGATGCTGGAGGCTGGGCTGGCGGCCGGGGCGGCGGCGGGCGGCGGCGCGGGCGGGGCGTTGACCGTCACCATCGAGGCCTGCTGCAGCTGGGCCACGTCGGCGGTGTCGGCCAGGGCCGGGGTGGCCGAGGCGGTCTTGGCGTAGGCCAGGCGGCCGTCGCGGTCGGTCACGGCGGCCTTCGACCAGGTCGCGCGCTGCACGTCGTAGGCGGCCTGCTTCACCTTCTTGCCGGCCTCGTAGACCTTGAGGCCGTCGGCGCCGAGGGTGTCTATGATGCGGGCGGCGGCGGTGTCGCTGCCCTTGAAGCCGACGGCGTAGGCCGGGTCGGCGATCAGCTGGTTGATCACCTGCTGGCGCTGGGCCGGATCGGCGGCGAAGGTGCGCACCGAAGCCACGAAGGTCGGGTCCTGCAGGGCCAGCACCGCGCCGTACGACATGGCGCCGCTGAGGAAGTGCTTCTGCTCGTAGCCGACGCCGATCTTCAGCGAGGCCTGGATCTGGTCGCCGTTCTGGAAGTCGGGCGTGATGGAGCCGGCGCGCTGCATGTAGCCGCGGAAGGCGCTGGCGCGCTCGACTACCTTGCTGGACAGGGTGATCGGCGGCGGGGCCGGCGGAGCCTGGACGACGGGCGGCGGCGGGGGAGGCGGCGGCGTGCTGCAGCTGGCCAGAACGGTGGCCGCGGCGATTGCGACCGCCGTCAGAGCGGCGCGCGGACGCAGGTTGGAAAGCATGCTGACGACATCCCCGTGTAGATGGAGCCGGCATAACATCGCCGGCGGGCGACATTGTGACAGTCAGTCCGTTAACCAGACTTTGACAAGCGGGGCTGTGTCGCGATTTCCGCGAGAGCGCGGATTCCGTTGGATATTTTCCCGACGGAAAATGTGGCGCCGATGTGGCGGAGGAGGTTGGGGGTTAACGGCCCGGACCGTTTCACCCCCGTAAGATCCCCGCGAAAGCGGGGACCCAGGCGTTCTATCGTCGAGCGCCGTGGGTTTCAGAAAAGCCTGGGCCCCCGCTTTCGCGGGGGTTTTACGGCTTGAGAGAACCGGAAAGCCGATCAGTCGAACAGCTTCGACACCGACTCTTCGTTGGCGATCCGGCGGATGGCCTCGCCGATCAGCGGGGCGCACGAGACGTAGCGGATCTTCGGGCAGGCCTTGGCGGTGTCCGAGGCCTCGATGGAGTCGGTGACCACCAGTTCGGTCAGGACCGAATTGGCCACGCGATCGGCGGCCGCGCCCGACAGCACGCCGTGGGTGACATAGGCGCTGACCGAGACGGCGCCGTGGTTGATCAGGGCCTGGGCGGCGTTGCACAGGGTGCCGGCCGAGTCGGCGATGTCGTCGAACAGGATGCAGCGGCGGCCTTGGACGTCGCCGATGATGTTCATCACTTCCGACTGGCCCGGACCCGAGCGGCGCTTGTCGACGATGGCCAGGTCGGCGTCGTCCAGGCGCTTGGCCAGGGCGCGGGCGCGCACCACGCCGCCGACGTCCGGCGAGACGACCATCAGGTCGTCGCCCAGCGGGTAGTTCTTGATGATGTCGTCGGCCAGCAGGCGCGAGGGCAGCAGGTTGTCGGTCGGGATGTCGAAGAAGCCCTGGATCTGGCCGGCGTGCAGATCCATCGTCAGCACGCGGTCGGCGCCCGAGCGGGTGATCAGGTTGGCGACCAGCTTGGCCGAGATCGGGGTGCGGCCGCCGGTCTTGCGGTCCTGGCGGGCGTAGCCGAAGTAGGGCAGCACCGCGGTGATCCGCTTGCCCGAAGCCCGCTTCAGGGCGTCGATGCAGATCAGCAGTTCCATCAGGTTGTCGTTGGCCGGGTAGCTGGTCGACTGGATCACGAAGACGTCCTCGCCGCGGACGTTCTCGTCGATCGTGACGAACACCTCGAGGTCGGCGAACCGGCGCACCTGGGCGCGGGTCAGCGGCATGTCGAGATACTCCGCGATGGCCTGGGCCAGCGGACGGTTGGAGTTGCCGGACAGCAGCTTCATTTTGGATTCTCGGTGGGGGGTCGCCGTTGCCGGGCCTTCTAGCAGCGATCCGCCCCGGGGCAACCCGCTTAAGGTCGCAGGTTGTGCTTCATGACCATTTCGTGTCGTTCAGGCCGCACAGCCCCGTCCTTCTCCCCTTGCGGGAGAAGGTGTCGTCCGAAGGGCGACGGATGAGGGGTCTCTCGGAATTCGGACGCCGCGTCCGGTCGATCCATTTTCGTGGCGGACAGGGCTTTCGACCCCTCACCCGACCCGCTGCGCGGGCCACCCTCTCCCGCAAGGGGAGAGGGGTCACCCCTCCAGCATGATCGCCGACAGCAGCCGGCCGTAATCCTTCTGGCCGTTCAGCACCGCGCGGCGGTTGGAGAAGAAGTGATCGCCTTCGGCGCAGGTGTCGCGGCCGATCCATTCGCGCTGTTCGATGCCGGCGGTCTCGATGCGGTCGAGCACGAAGGACGGCAGGTCGAACATCCGCTTGTCGTCGGCCTTGCCCGGCTTGAAGAACCGCTTGGAGCCGGGGCAGTCGGCCTCGAAACGGTGCAGGAACTCCAGGCCCACTTCATACGAATCCGGGCCGATGCAGGGGCCGACGGCGGCGACCATGCGCTCGGGACGGGCGCCCAGCTCGACCATGGAATCGACGGCGGCCTGCACCACCCCGTCCAGCGCCCCGCGCCAGCCGGCGTGGGCGGCGGCCACGACCCGGGCCTCGGGATCGACGATCAGCACCGGGGCGCAGTCGGCGTGCAGGGCCCCGCAGACCACGCCCGGCGTCTTGCTGACCACGGCGTCGCCCTGCGGTCGGGCGTCGCCCCACGAGCCGTCGGCGACGATGGCGATGGTCGAGTGGATCTGGAAGCAGGTGTTGAGGTCTTCGCGGTCGACGCCGAACCAGCCGGCGGCGCGGGCGCGGTTCTCGATCACGTCGGCCGGTTCGTCCTGGCTGCCGCGGCCGACGTTGAGGCTGTCATAGAGACCCTGCGAGACGCCGCCGTTGCGGGTAAAGAAGGCGTGGCGCAGGCCGGGCACGCTGGCCAGCAGCGACGACTGGACGGTGGGGATCTGGGCTTGCGTCATGCCTCGTCCTCGAAGAGCGGGGGGATGAGCCCCGGCGCGCTCAGGCACGCGACCTTGAAGAGATCGCCCATCTGCGCCGCTCCGGTCAGGCGATCAAGCTGTCTTGCGATGGTGTCGGCGCGATCGGGCCGCGCGGCGGCCAGCGCCTGGGCGCGGGCTTCGATGCCGAGAGCGCGCAGGAACGCGCCCTGGGTGATCACCGGCGGCGCGTTCGCTCCGGCTTCACGAGCGGCGTCCAGCACCGAGGGGAAATCGGCCCAGACGGTCAGGTCGGCCTGGCCGGGATTGTCCAGCGGGCCTTCCTTCTTGTGGGCGCGCAGGGCCTGCAGGGTGTCGCCGGGCTCGCTCGTCGCGCGGCCGTAGTCGATCAGCAGCGCCGCGCCGCCGTCGCGGGTCAGGCGGTGGCCGATCTCGGCGCCCAGGGCGGCCTGGGCGGGCGAGGATTCGAGGATGGCTCCGACGGCAAGATCCTCCCCCTCTGGGGGAGGTGTCGACGAAGTCGACGGAGGGGGAATAACCCTAGGCTCGGCGGCGGCTGAAAACGCCCCCCCTCCGGCCCTTCGGGCCACCTCCCCCAGGGGAGGAGGATTTAGTTTGCGCAACCCGAACGCCAGTTCCCCGTCCTCGCCCAGGCCCACGACCCGCTCGGCCCAGCCCTCGGCGGTCTTCACGAACTGTCTCGCCGGCAGGCAGTCCAGAAGCTCATTGGCGACCAGCAGCAGCGGCGCGTCGGCGGGAACCTCCTCCAGCCGTCCGGCCCAGCGCACCGAGGCGCCGGCCAGCTTCGCCTCCTGAGCCGCGCGCAGCACCGGCGAGACCTCGACCAGCCACAGGTCGGCGGCTTCCAGGAAGACGGGCAGCAGGTGCGCGGCGCGCAGGATGTCGCTCATCAGCGTCCCGTCGCCGGGGCCCATCTCGACCAGTCGGAACGGGGCGGGGCGGCCCAGGCGGTCCCAGGTCTCCATCAGCCATAGCCCGACCAGCTCGCCGAACATCTGGCTGACGCCGGGGGCGGTGATGAAGTCGCCGCCAGCCCCCAGGGCCGGGCGGTTGGCGTAGTAGCCGTCGCGGGGGTCGTGCAGGCAGCGGGTGAAGTATTCGGGAACACTGATCGGCCCGTCCTGGGCGATCTGGGCCTTCAGGCGGTCGAGCAGCGCGGGTCGTTCGGGGATCAAGACGCGGCCGGCTCCTCGGAAATGACGGGAGCGACGGGCTCCTTCAGGGCCCGCCAGACCAGCCAGGCGCCGATCAGCAGCATCGGGGTCGACAGCAGCATGCCCATGGTCAGGCCCAACGGGAAGTTGGGCATGAAGGCGTCGGGCTGACGCACGTTCTCGAGGCTGGCGCGGAACAGGCCGTAGCAGAGCATGAACAGGCCCACGAGCCCGCCGCGGCGTTGCAGGAAGGCGAAGCGGTGGGTGGCCAGGCGCAGGATCACGAACAGAAGCACCCCTTCCAGCGCCGCCTCGTAGAGCTGGCTGGGGTGGCGCGGCAGGTCGCCGGCCACGCAGGCGCCGCCTTCGAGGGCGCGGATGCGGGCGTTGCAAAACACCACGCCCCACGGAACGTCGGTGACCCGGCCCCACAGCTCGCCGTTCACGAAGTTGGCCAGGCGGCCGAACAGCAGGCCCAGCGGCGCGACCGGCGCCACCAGGTCGCCCAGCTTCAGCAGGTCGATCTTGTTGCGGCGGGCGAACAGGATCACCGCCGCGCAGACGCCCAGGAACCCGCCATGGAAGCTCATGCCGCCGTTCCAGACCTGCAGGATCTCCAGCGGCTTGGTCCAGAACAGCGACGGGCTGTAGAACAAGACATAGCCCAGGCGTCCGCCGAGGATGATGCCGAGCGTGATCCACAGCACCAGGTCGTCGATCTGTTCGGGCGTGGCGGTGGGCGTGCGGCCGCCCCACAGGCGCGAGGTTTTCACCAGGCGTACGGCGTACTGCCAGCCCAGCAGGATGCCGGCCACATAGGCCAGGGCGTACCAGCGGATCGCCAGCGGGCCGAGGTGGATCAGGACGGGGTCGAATTCCGGAAAGATCACGCCGCGCGGCTCCGATCGGGACAGTTGGTCGCAGGGATAGAGCGCGGCAGGCGAAAGTGTAAGCGGTTTCGCCGGCCGACGCGCGACCAGGAGAAATGCGATAGCGGGTTACCAGTTCGCTTTCATCCCCCGCTCACCATATAAAGGACGTCGGGCGATTTGCGCCCTCCCGGAACGACGATGCACAGCCAGAACCCTTTCCTCGACGAGTTCGCCAAGTTCACCCAGGCCGCCATGGGCATCGCCCAGACCGCGGGCGACGAAGCCAAGACCGCCTTCCGCTCGCAGGCTGACCGCTGGGCGGCCGAACTGGATCTCGTGCGTCGCGACGACCTCGAGGCCCTGAAGGCCCAGGTCGTGGCCCTGCAAGCCGAAGTGGCCGCCCTGAAGGCCGAAAAAACCGCCGCCGAAGCTCCGAAAGCCGCCCCCAAGGCTGCGAAGAAGACCGCTCCGAAGGCGGACGGAACTTCCGGGAAGGGCGAATAAGCACGCTTTTTGCTCGCTTGGAGCGTGAACGCTGTTGTGGCGAAACGCGCGAAGCAGCTTAGACTCCATTCTCGTGGGCGACACCCGGCGGGTCCCACGCCCGTCATCGCCCCTGGGGGCCAAAGGTTCTGATGGACACCCAACCCGACGACGACGTCCTGCTGGCGCTGGATCCCCTCGAGGTGGTCGAGCACGTGCTGGCGGCGGAAAACCTGACCTTCGACCGGACGGAGGATGGCGATCTCGCCTTCGCCCTGACCGGCGACTGGAAGGATTACGAACTGTGGTTCGCCTGGCGGCCCGAGGCCGACTGCCTGCAGCTCTGCCTGTCGCTGGACCTGCGCGCCTCCAAGACCAAACGCCCGGCGGCCTACGAGCTGCTGTCGATGATCAACCAGCGTGTCTGGCTGGGCCACTTCGAGGTCTGGACCGATGACGGCGAGGTGGTCTTCCGCCACGCCCTGGCCCTGCCCTCGGGCGAGCGCCCGACCATGGCCCAGGCCGCCTCGATGATCGACGCGGCGGTCGAAGCCGCCGACCGCTTCTATCCGGCCTTCGACTTCCTGCTGCACGGCGCCAAGACCCCCGACC
This sequence comes from Caulobacter sp. GW821-FHT10A10, assembly GCF_059415745.1. NCBI lineage: Bacteria > Pseudomonadati > Pseudomonadota > Alphaproteobacteria > Caulobacterales > Caulobacteraceae > Caulobacter > Caulobacter sp. GW821-FHT10A10. Next base: position 745,910 of record NZ_JBWKNV010000002.1, read on the forward strand.
AGGCCATGGCCGCCTGCATGTTCGAGACCGTGGGTCAGGCCTGATCCCCTTCTCCTCCCTCGTGAAACGGGGGAGGGGGACCACGAAGTGGTGGAGGGGGCGGCCGCGCGCTCGGCGCTTCGTCCCTCGCCCCCTCCGTCACGGCGCTGATAGCGCCGCGCCACCTCCCCCGCTTCGCGAGGGAGGAGTGAGCCGACCGCTACGACCTTCACCAAACACGTGACCGCCTCACCAAAAAGGTGACGCCGCCGCCCAGCCGCGCTAAGCGCCCAGCGCACACTGTGACGCGGGAGCTTCGCCCATGACCCCCATCCTTCTGCTCGGCGCGGGCCGCATGGGCGGCGCCCTGATCGAGGGCTGGCGCAAGACCGGGGCCTTCGGGGCGGCCGACCTGATCGTCCGCGACCCGGCGGCGACCGCCGAGGGCTTCCCCGGCGCGCTGGTGAACCCACCGCTCGAAGCGCTCTCCGCCGCCAAGGTCGTGCTGCTGGCGGTCAAGCCGCAGATCTGGCGCGAGGCGGTCAAGGACGTGGTCGCCCACTTGGCGCCCGACGCCATCATCGTCTCGATCGCCGCCGGCGTGCGCGCGGCCGACATCGCCGAGGTCTTCGGCGGCAGGCGGGTGGCGCGGGTGATGCCGACCACGGCCGTGGCCATCGGCCAGGGCGCGGCCAGCCTCTACGCCGACACGCCCGAAGCGCTCGAAGCCGCCAAGGCCCTGTTCGCCCCCGTCGCGGCGACGGTCGAGCTGGCCGACGAGCAGCTGATGCACGCGGCGACCGCCGTCTCCGGCTCGGCCCCGGCCTATCTCTACGCCTTCATCGAGGCCCTGGAAGCGGCCGGCGCCGGTCAGGGCCTGACGCCGGAGGACAGCGCCCGCCTCGCCCGCGCCACCATCGCCGGCGCTTCGGCCCTGCTGGCCCAGGGCGGCGAAGAGCCGGCCGAACTGCGTAAACAGGTCACCTCGCCCGGCGGCACCACGGCCGCGGCGCTGTCGGTGCTGATGGGCGAGGGCGGTTTCGGGGATCTGCTGCCGCGCGCGCTGGACGCGGCGGTGAAGCGCTCGGAAGAGCTGGGCTCCTGATCCCTCTCCCCTTGCGGGAGAGGGTGGCCTCCGAAGGAGGTCGGGTGAGGGGTCTCTCAGACCTCAAAGCCTCATGCGCCGACTAAGCTGGGCGGGGCGTCTCATGTCTGAGAGATCCCTCATCCGTCGGCTTCGCCGCCACCTTCTCCCGCAAGGGGAGAAGGGTTATTTTGTCACGTCCACCAGCGCCGCGGCCGGCTTGCCCCGTTCCGCCGCCACGAACTCCACGGCCCGCACGATGTGGTCGGCGAACTCGCCGCCCAGCAGGCGGGTGTGGCTGGCGCCGGCCACGTGGTCGACATAGCCGTGCTGCGAGGCCTTGGCCGGGGCGGCCTGCATGTCCTTCCATTGCACGCGATCGCCGGCGCGCGGTCCGGCGGTGACCACTGCCACCGGCCATTCGGGCGCGAAGGGCGGTTCGGCGGCGGCCTGGGCAGAGGACTCGGCCCACAGCTCGACCTCGGCGGCCGAGGTGCGGTTGTGGCGGCCGTTGGCGAAGCCCCAGCGTTTCTCGGCCTTGGCGTCGGGCGGCAGGCCGATCTTGTCGCCCAGGGGGGTATAGACCAGCGGCTTGTAGAGCCCCGCCGAGGCCCCCAGCGCCGCCGCCTTCGAGACGAAGACGAACGAGTTGATGAAGCTCTTGGCCCGTCGGAGCTGCGCGGCCTCGGGCGTGGCGGCGTCGACCAGGACGAGACCGGCCACCTGGCTGGGATTGCGGCCGGCGTATTCGCGCAGGCGCAGGCCGGCCATCGAGTGGCCGACCAGGATGAACGGACCCTTCTCGCCGGAGGCGGCGACCAGCTTCTCGAAGTCGGTGACGATGGCCAGGCCGTCGCGGGGGGCGGGGCCGGGCGGGGAATAGCCCATGCCGGCGCGGTCGTAGGCGCAGGCGCGCCAGCCGGCGGCCGCCAGGGCGTCCTGGGTGGCGCCCCAGTCGGCGGCGAAGCCGAAGGCCCCGGCCTCGAGCCAGACGGTCGGACGGTCGGCCCGGGCTTCGCCCTCGCAGACCAGGCGCAGGGTGCGGCCCTCGCCGATGTCGACCTGGGCGCCGCGCGGCGGCTTGGAGCCTACCCCGGCCATCACGCCGCCTGCCGCGACGAAGGAAACATAGAGCAGGGTGAAGGCGGCAAGGGCGCGTCCGGCGTGCTTGAGCATGGCTCTCAATGTAGGGGCGCGGCGGCGTTCGTCGAGGGGCTGGTGCGGCTTCTCGGCGCGGTTTCCTTCGGGCGGATCAATCCCTAGACTCGCCGGCATGCGTCGCGCTCTCTCAGCCTTGCTTCTGGTCGCCGCCCTGGCCTCTTCGGCCGGGGCGCAGACGAGCGCGAAATCGCCTGCTTCTGTGACAACCGCACCCGCGGCCGAAACGGCCACGCCCGCGCCGCTTCCGCCGCTGTTTTCGCCCAAGCCGCCCGAGCGCGACGTGCCTGCCTGCAAGGCCGCCTGCGCCAAGACCTACTATTTCTGCCGCGCCAACGCCGACGACGACAGCTGCCCCAGCGAGTGGTCGCGCTGCAACGTGCGCTGCGCGGCCAGCTTCGTCCGGCCGACGGGGAACTAGAAATGGGACCCTCTCCCTGAAGGGAGAGGTGTCGCCGAAGGCGACGGAGAGGGAAGGGGGCTTTCTAGCCCGCACCGACTTCCCCCTCCGGCCCTCCGGGCCACCACCCCCTTCGGGGGAGGATCTTTCATCGCCTCTTGCTCCGCGCCCGGAACGGGGATCAAATCCTGACGGGGCGTCATCGACGCCGCTGGGAGTCGCGCTCATCGATGTCGAACATCGCTTATTTCCCCGCCATGCCGCCGCGCGAGGACAATCGCCCGGGCAAGCGCGAGCGCACCAAGACCGCCAACCGCCAGGCCATTCTCGACGCGGCCCGTCAGGTGTTCGGCGAGTTGGGCTATGACGGGGCCACGGTGCGCGACATCATCCGCCTGACCGGTTTGGCCTCGGGCACCTTCTACAACTACTACAAGTCCAAGGAGGAGGTGTTCGACGCCCTCGCCGACGACGGGGCGCGACGCTTTCGGCCGCTGCTGCGCGTGGAGTTCGAGAAGGCGACCGACTTCGCCTCGTTCCTGCGCGGGGCCATGCGGGCCTATTTCGACTTCCTGGCCGCCGAGCACGAGACCTGGCGGGTCAACCGCCCGGCCGGCGAGACCCATCCGCAGGTGCGCTCGACGCCCGAGGTCACCGCCGTGTTCGCCGAGGTGCGCGAGGCCTTCGAGCGGGTGCTGGAGCGCGAGCACGCCCCGCCCGTCGACCTCGACTACCTGACCGCCGCCTGCATCGCCGTGGCCCGCGAGGTCGGCGACAAGATGCTGGAGCGCCGACCGATGGACACGCAGGGGGCCACGGCCTTCGCGGTCGGCCTGATCCTCGGCGGCCTGCCGGCCCTGCCCAGGCCCTAGCGGCCGACCCTTTCTCCCGACCTCCAGAAGAAAAGAGCCCCCGAATGGCCGACGTCCAGAAGCTGGTCCTCAAGACGATCCTGTCGCTGCCGACCCCGATCCTGCGGGCGCTGAGCGGCGGGGGCGTGGTCTATCGCGGCGGGCGGACGCTCGACCCGCGCTTCCAGTTCTTCGCCCATGCGGCCCAGGGCCTGCCGTCGATGACCACCCTGGCCCCGGAAGAAGCCCGCGCCGCCAGCGCCAAGGGTCTGGCGGCGGTGTCGGGGCCGCCCGAGCCGGGCGTGCGCACCGAGAGCCTCAGCATCGACGGTCCCGGCGGCCAGATCCCCCTGCGGGCCTATCGTCCCGCCGAACAGGACAGCGCCGCGCCGCTGATCGTCTTCGCCCACTTCGGCGGCGGGGTGATCGGGGACCTGGAGACCTGCCACGCCTTCTGCGGGATCCTGGCGCGCATCGCCAAGACCGCCGTGCTGTCGGTCGACTATCGCCTGGCCCCGGACCATCGCTTCCCGGCCGGTCTGGACGACGTGCTGGCCGCCTATCGCTGGGGCCGCGACAACGCCGCCCGCTTCGGCGCGGCCCCGGGCGTCGCGGCGATCGGCGGCGACAGCATGGGCGGTAATTTCTCGGCCGTGCTGGCTCAGGAGATGAAGCGTACGGGCGAGGCCCAGCCGGCTTTCCAGCTGCTGATCTATCCCGCCGTCGACGTGGCCAGCGAGACGCCGTCGATGAGCCTCTACGCCGACACCTATCCCTTGAGCCGGCCGATCATGGAGTGGTTCATGGCCCACTACATGGGCCCGGAAGCCGACCCGGCCGACCCGCGGCTGTCGCCGGACAAGACGCAGGACCTGTCGGGCTTGGCGCCGGCCATCATCGTCACCGCCGGCTTCGACCCCCTGGTCGACCAGGGCGAGGCCTACGCCAAGCGCCTGATCGCCGCCGGCGTGCCGACCGTCTACCGCTGCTACGACAGCCTGGCGCACGGGTTCACGGCCTTCACGGGCGCGGTGCCGGCGGCGGACGCGGCCTGCCGCGAGATCGCGGCGCTGGTGCGGGCGGAGATTTCCCGGTGAAACCCTTCCCCCTTGATGGGGGAAGGGGTGGGATGGGGGTGGAGCGGCCTGTCCGTTGCGCCGTCGTCTCTACGCACAGTGGGGCTGAACCGCCGTGGTCACCCCCATCCCCGGCCCTTCCCCCATCGAGGGGGAAGGGAGAGTGAAGGCGCTCGTCGTTGACGCGCTGGCCGAGAACTTCGCCGGCTGCGCTGTCCGCGAGGTTCCGACCCCTGCGCCCGGACCCGGCGAGGCGCTGGTCCGGATCAAGGCCGCCAGTGTCAACTTCCCCGATCTGCTGATGACCCGCGGCGAGTACCAGCTGAAGCCGCCCCTGCCGTTCACGCCCGGCCTCGACTTCGCCGGCGAGGTCGCTGGACTGGGCGAGGGCGTTTCAGGCCTGGAGATCGGCGCGGCGATGGTCGGCGGCGCGCGCACGGGAGCCTTCGCCGAATACATCGCCGTTCCGGCCAAGGCCCTGAAGCCCAAGCCCGCGCGGCTGTCGTTCGGCGAGGCGGCGTCCTACGGCGCGGCCTATCTGACGGCCCAGGTGGCGCTGGTGCGGCGGGCGAACCTGCAGCCCGGCGAATGGGTGCTGGTGCACGGCGCGGCCGGCGGCGTGGGGCTGGCGGCGGTGGATCTGGCGAAAGCCATGGGCGCGCGGGTGATCGCGGCATCGGCCTCGGACGACAAGCTGGCGCAGGTCGCCCGCCTCTACGCACCTGACGCGACCGTCAACGTCACTGGCGGCTTCCGTGATCAGGTCAAGGCGATCACCGGCGGGCGCGGGGTGGACGTGGTCTACGATCCCGTGGGCGGCGACGTCTTCGACGAGAGCCTGCGCTGCCTGGCCTTCGATGGGCGCCTCTTGGTGATCGGCTTCACCTCGGGGCGGATCCCGACCGTCTCGGCTAATATTCCGCTGATCAAGGGAATCTCGGTGATGGGCGTGCGGGCCGGCGAATACGGTCGCCAGTTCCCCGAGCGCGGGGCGGAAGACCAGGCCGCCGTCTGGGCCATGGCCGACGCCGGAACGATCCGCCCCCACGTGCACGCCGAGGTTCCGCTGGACCGCTGGCGCGAGGCGTTCGACCTGCTGGCGGAGCGGCGGGTGGTGGGCAAGGCGGTGATCGTTCCATGACCACGCCGACCTATGATCTCGACGCCCTGGCCGGCCTGGTCGCCGACCTGGGCTTTCCGACCAAACGCCCGGAGGCGGCGCGCCTGGAAGTCGATCTCGGCGCCGGTGTGGTTCTCTGCTTCGAGACCGACGAGGACGGCGGCCTGATCGGTTTCGCCGGCGGCGAATGGCACACGCACGGCGACGTCATGTTCGCTGATGCCCGGGGCTACAGCGTCTCCATGACGGCGGCGGAGCTGCTGTCGGGGCTGGCGGAAGGTCGTGTGCTGATCCGCGACCACGAAGCCGCAGGGCGGCTGGTCGAGCGGTCGCTGTTCCACGCAGACTATCCGGACGTCCCGGATCTCGCGCCGGGCGAGCGGGTGGTGCTGCGCCGGGTTGAGGTGGTCGTTTCGTCGTGAACGCCTCTGCCATGCCCTGAAACACCTCTCCCATGGGGAGAGGGAGGGGCCCGCGCCGTAGGCGTGGGAGGGTGGTGGGGTAAGGCGTCGGCCGTCTACCCGCTGACCTGTTTGCGCAGCTTTTCAGGGATATTCTTTGAGGGTGTAACCCCTCATCCTCCCACGCCTTCGGCGCGGACCCCTCCTTCTCCCTATGGGAGAAGGTACATTCAGGCCGGCCTTCTCGCCCGCAGCGCCTGGGCGATGGTCCCATCGTCCAGCCAATCCAAATCTCCGCCCACCGGCACGCCCCGCGCCAGCATGGTCACCGGCACATTTGTCTGAGCGAGCCGATCGGCGAGGTAGTGGGCGGTGGTCTGGCCGTCGACCGTGGCGGGCAGGGCCAGGATCACCTCGGCGACCTCGCCGCTGGAGACGCGGGCCAGCAGTTCACCCACCCGCAGGGTTTCCGGACCGACGCCGTCCAGCGCCGACAGCAGGCCGCCCAGCACGTGGTAGCGGCCCTTGAACGAGCCGCCGCGTTCCATCGCCCACACCGAGCCCACCTCCTCGACCACGCACAGCAGGCGCACGTCGCGGGTTCCGTCCGAGCACACGGCGCAGGGATTGGTGGTGTCCAGCGAGCCGCAGGTCGAGCAGGTCTTCACCTTCGCCTGCGCCTCGGCCATGGCGGCCGCCAGCGGCGCCAGCAGGGTGTCGCGCTTCTTCAGCAGGGCCAGCGCCGCCCGCCGGCCCGAGCGCGGTCCAAGGCCCGGCAGCTTCGACAGCAGGGCGATCAGGCGCTCGATCTCGGGTCCGGCGGAGGCGGCCATCAGCCTTTAGAACTTCATGCCCGGAAAGCCGCCCATCATGCCGGCCATCGGGCCGGCGGCCTCCTGCATCAGCTGGGCCTGCTTGGCGTCGAGCTTCTTCTTGGCGTCGGCGTGGGCGGCGACGATAAGGTCGGCGATGACTTCGCCTTCGCCCGGCTCGATCAGGCTCTCGTCGAGCACGACCTTGGTCAACTCGCCCGAGCCGGCCAGGGTGACGGTGACCATGCCGCCGCCCGAAGTGCCCTCGACGCTGATCTCGGCGACGCGGGCCTGGGCTTCGGCCAGTTTCTGCTGCATGGCCTGGGCCTGCTTCATCAGGCCGCTGAGGTCTTTCATGGTCTGCTCCTCGCTTTGAGTTCCCTCCCCCTGGAGGGGAGAGGGGCAGGGGTGGGGTGGCGTCCTTGGCGGGGCGGCCGAGCCGCATCCGGAAGCGTTTCCACCCCCATCCCCGACCCTTCCCCCCTCCAGGGGGAAGGGAGAAAATCAGTCCTCGACTTCGTCCGGCTCGATCGGCGCGGGTTCGGGGGCGAAGACCTTGCGGATCTCGACGATCTCCGTGCCCGGGAAGGCGCTGAGCACCGAGGCCACGAACGGATCGGCCCGGATGGCCGCCAGGGCCTCGCGCTCCTCGCGCTTCTGGCGCTCCATCAGGCTCTCGGCCCCGCCGCCGCCCTCGGCGGCGATCAGCCAGGGCTGGCCGGTCCATTCCTTCAGGGCGCGCACCAGGCGGCCGGCCAGGTTGCCGGGGGCGCCGGGGGCGGCCTCGAAGGTGATGGCGCCGGGGCGGAAGCTGATCGGCCGGACATACTGCTCGACGTCGAGCCGAAGCCCGATGTCGCGCTTCTCGGCGATCAGCTTCAGCACGTCGTCGAACGAGGCCAGCACGGGCGCGGCCGGCGCCGCGCCGACGGCGGCCATGGCCCGCGGCGCGGCCGAGACCGCGCCGCCAGGCGCGGCTCCACCGCCCACGGCGACGCCGCCGCCCGGACCGCCCGGATTGCCGCCGTCGCGCAGGGCCTTCAGCGCATCCTCCGGACCCGGCAGGTCGGCGGCGTAGCACAGGCGGATGATGGCCATCTCGGCGGCGGCCATGGCGTCGGGCGCGCGGCGCACCTCGTCATGGGCCTTGAGCAGCATCTGCCACAGGCGGGCCATGGTTCCGGCGCTGGTCTGGGCGCCGACCGAGGTCAGGCGCGCGGCCTGCTCCTTGGGCATCGACAGGGCGTCCGGCCCCAGGGCCTTGGCGACCGAAGAGGCGTGGCAGTGGTCGAGCAGGTCGAGCATCACCACCACCGGATCGGCGCCGAAGCCCCACAGCTGGCGGAAGGTGGTCAGGGCCTCGCCCGGCTTGCCGCTCATCACCTGTTCGAAGAGAGCGATGGTCTGGCTGCGGTCGGCCAGGCCCAGCATGTCGCGCACGACGGCGGCGGTGACCGTCTGGCCGCGCTCGGTCTGGACGATGGCCTGGTCCAGGAGGGAAAGGCCGTCGCGGGCCGAGCCCTCGGCGGCGCGGGCGATCAAGGCGAGAGCGTCGGGATCGATCCGCGCCCCTTCCTTCTGCGAGATGCGGTCGAAGTGCTTGGCCAGCACGTCCGGCTCGATCCGACGCAGGTCGAAGCGCTGGGTGCGCGACAGGATCGTCACCGGAACTTTTCGGATCTCGGTGGTGGCGAAGATGAACTTGGCGTGCGGCGGCGGCTCTTCCAGCGTCTTCAGCAGGGCGTTGAAGGCCGCCGTCGACAGCATGTGCACTTCGTCGATGATGTAGACCTTGTAGCGCGCCTCGACCGGGGCGTAGCGCACCCCGTCCAGCAGCTCGCGCATCTCATCGACCTTGGTGCGGCTGGCGGCGTCGAGCTCCAGCACGTCCATGTGCCGGCCCTCGATGATGGCGCGGCAGTGCCGGCCCTCGGTGGTCAGGTCGACGCTGGGGCCGTGGACGGTGTCGCTCTCGTAGTTCAGCGCGCGCGCCAGCAGGCGGGCGGTCGTGGTCTTGCCGACCCCGCGGACGCCGGTGAGCATGAAGGCGTGGGCGATGCGGCCGGTCGAGAACGCATTGGCCAGGGTGCGGACCATAGCCTCTTGGCCGATCAGGTCCTCGAAGGTGCGCGGGCGGTACTTTCGGGCCAGCACGGTGTAGGCCGCGCCGGGCTCTTCCGGTTCGGGCTCGGGCAGGGGCTTTTCTTTGGCGACCGGCGCGGGCGCTTCACCGAAGATGTCGGCCGTGTTCTCGTCGCGCTCGGGCGCCTCTTCGCGTTCGAAGGCGGGCTCGTCCCAGGGCGGGGCGGATTCGGGCGTGAGGTCGTGGTCGGCCATGGGCGCAGTCTAGAGCGTCGGCGCCGTGCGCAAAAGGCTCGCGCGCGCTCGCTGGCGTGGATGCTGACGATTTCGGGGAATAAGGTGGAGACCGGCAGACGACCCGAGGGTGATCTCGTTGTGGCTGCTGCCTCTCGGCCCTGACCAGGTTGGCGAGGCCATCGTCCGTCGCCGATCTCCGAGGGGGTATATCGCGACTCATCGACCGATATGCAAGCGCCCAGAGCGTCGCATGCCGCAGAGATGTGCGTCACGGGCTATGAAGGCGGCGGTTTCCGGTGGGCGAAAAGCCTTAACGGCAGGCGGTGACGACTCCGCGTCGCTGGGCTACAGATTCGCCCATGCCGCTATCCGAGATCGTCAACATCTTCGCCGGGAATCCGCTGGACCGCGCCAGCGAGCGTCGAGGCGACGCTAGCTGGATCGCCGAGAAGCTCGACGACGCCCAGTCGCTGGCCGTGGCCGTCTGGAACGGCAAGGTCCTGGTCGAGGACGCGCCGGGGGCTGATGATGAGCCGGGCGGCGTCCAGATCGCCTATCTGCGCGCCGACATGGCCAAGGAACTGGCCGGCACCGACGAGCGCCTGCTGTTCATGGGCCTGTGGAAGGACATCGCGGTCTTCGCCGTCGACCTGGAGGGCGCGGCCGATCCGGCGGAGGGCGCCCTGCAGGGCCTGGGCCGGTTCGAGGAACTGCGCGGCGCGGCCGCCACCTTGCCCGCGCCCGACGCCGGTATCCTGGGCACCGCCAAGTCGATGTTCGAGTGGCGGCGCAAGCATCCGTTCTGCGCCAACTGCGGCCAGAAGAGCGACATCGCCGACGGCGGCTGGAAGCGCATCTGCCCGGCCTGCCACGCCGAGCACTTTCCGCGCACCGACCCGGTGGCGATCATGCTGGCCGTGCACGGCGGCAAGTGCCTGCTGGGCCGTCAGGCGGCCTGGCCGCAAGGCATGTTCTCGGCCCTGGCCGGCTTCATCGAGCCCGGCGAGACCATCGAGGAGGCCTGCGCCCGCGAGCTGAAGGAAGAGGCGGGCCTCGTCGCCACCAAGGTCCGCTACCACTCCAGCCAGCCCTGGCCGTTCCCCGCCTCGCTGATGATGGGGCTGATCGCCGAGGTCGACAGCGACCAGGCCGCCCCCGACCAGACCGAGCTGGAAGCTGTCCGCTGGTTCGACAAGGACGAGGCCAAGGCCTTGATCCGCGGAGAGATCGAAGACGCCTTCGCCCCGCCGACGCTGGCGATCGCTCATCAGCTGATCAAGACGTGGTGCGAGAGCGAGGACTGAGGGCTTCTAGCGCTTCGATCTGAAGTCCGAAACGAAGCGCCAGAACGCGTGGCCGATGAGGATGGTCCAATAGATCTGTTGAAGGTCTTCGACGATCATGGCGGCTCCTATGGGGGCCGCCTCCTGATCGATAGCCGATGGCGTGCTTGGTCAACGCACGGCCCCCACTTTTCTCCCGTCATTCCCGCCCTTGTGGCGGGAACCCCTCTGTCAGCCGCAGGTGCGATTGAGGCGACGTGCTGAGCACGTCGCTTGAACTTCACGTGCAAGCGGAACCAGGGGTTCCCGCCACAAGGGCGGGAATGACGGGATAAGAAAATTGCGTTCCGGTGGTCTTGGCGCGGCTCAGCCCAGCAACCGCACCCACTCCCGCACGACCATCGCCCCCAGCACGATCGTGCTCAGCGAAAACACCGCGAACCGCGCCAGCACGATGTTGATGCTGGCCTGGATCAGGCTGTGCAGCACCCGCAGGCCTACATAGGCCCAGGCCAGCCCCACCGACGCCCCGTCCGCATGGCCCGCCACGGCGATCGCCAAGGCCGCCGCGTAGAAGATCGTCGGCTGCTCCATCAGGTGGTTGTAGTTGTCGGCCGCCTGCCGGGCGGCGTCGGGCAGGCCCGTGAGCGAGCCTGGAAACCGCGCGTCCTGCGGCTTGATCCCGGCCTTGGTCATGGCCGGCAGGCGCTGGGCGTACATCCACAGCCACATCAGCAGCGACCAGCTCACCAGCGCCAGCACCGGCGCGATCATCGTATTCATGGCGTTGCCTCCCCAGGCGATTGTCATGGAAACAGGCTATTGGCGGACCGGCGGTATTTGAAGCGTGACCTTACGGACGGCGTATTGGCGCGATGATGGTTGCGAGGCTAGGCTCACAGCTTCTGGTGGAGGAAGCCGATGCTGATCGGACTGCTTTTCGTCGCGCTCCTGGGCGGGCAGGCCGAGCCGCCTGACTTCGCCGGGTCGATCGCCTGCGTGGGTCTCGCCCAGCAGGCGGCCAAGGACATGAAGACGCTCAAACGCGCGGCCCGGAACGATCCGGCCCAATTGGCCGAACTCGAAAGCGCCGGCGTCCTCTGGAAGCGGGTCGGCGCCGAGGCGGCCCGCTCGGCCGAAGAGACGGCGGCGAGCGAAGGCAAGTCCAGGGGTGAACAGGACGACCTGGCGGCTCAGACACGCCGGGCCTTCGAGACCGCCCCGCCCGAGCTCCGGAACGCGATGGCCGAGAGCTGCATCTACAAGTTCGCCCGCGACGAATGGGACAAGCGCAACAGGTAGCGCCGGCCGGTCAGCGCTTCTTCAGCGTCTCTTCCATGCCCCGGCGGGCCAGTTCGTCGGCGCGTTCGTTGTGCTCGTGGCCGGCGTGGCCCTTGACCCAGCGCCAGTCAATCTCGTGGCGCAGGCGGGCGGCGTCGAGGCGCTGCCACAGGTCGACGTTCTTGACCGGGCTCTTGTCGGCGGTCTTCCAGCCCTTGGCCTTCCAGCCATGGATCCACTGGGTGACGCCCTTCATCACGTACTGGCTGTCGGTGTGCAGCTCGGCCTTGGTCGGGCGATTGAGGGCCTCGAGCGCCATGATCGCGCCCATCAGCTCCATGCGGTTGTTGGTCGTGGCCAGGTCGCCGCCGCAGATTTCCTTGCGCTTGTCGCCGTACATCAGCACCGCGCCCCAGCCGCCGGGGCCCGGATTCCCGCGGCAGGCGCCGTCGGTATAGATGATCAGCTTTGGGGTCACAGACCAATCCTCACTGGGCCGACCCGAACAGCGACAGACCCTCGCGGTGGACGGCCAGTTTGCGCTCGTATTCCAGCGGGTCCTTCGGGCGCACCAGGGCGCCGGCGGGCGTGGCGTTCCAGTCGGCCAGGCGCGTCAGGAAGAAGCGGACGGCCGCGCCGCGCGCCAGGATCGGCAGGGCGTCGCGCTCGGCCGGGCTCAGCGGACGGCGGCGCTCGTAGCCGGCGATCAGGGCCCGGGCGGCGGTGACGTTGAAGCTGCCGTCGGCCTCGAAGCACCAGGCGTTCAGGGTCACGGCGATGTCGTAGGCGTAGGCGTCGTCGCAGGCGAAGTAGAAGTCGATGGTCGCCGCGAACTTGCCGTCGGTCCTGAAGAAGACGTTGTCGGGGAAATAGTCGGCGTGGATCGTGCCGGTCGGCAGGTTACGCGGCCAGGCCAGGGCCAGCTCGGCCAGGTCCTTGTCGATCACGGCTGACAGGCCCGGCTTCAGGTCCTCGGCGGCCTGGCGGTGCTTGGCGAACAGCGGGGCCCAGTGCGGCTGGCCAAGGTCGTTGGCGCGACGGCCGGCATAGCCTTCGCCGGCCAGGTGCAGCCAGGCCAGGCCCTCGCCGGCTTCGCGGCAATGGGCCGGAGTGGGCTTGCGCACCGACAGGCCCGGCAGGAAGTCGACGATGGCGGCCGGCTTGCCGCGCAGGGTCTTGAGGTTACGGCCCGCCTTGTCGGCCACCGGACGCGCGGAAGGATAGCCGCGGTCGGCCAGCCAGCCCAGCAGGTCGAGGAAATAGGGCAGGTCCTCGGGCCGCGCGCGGCGCTCGTAGACCGTCAGGATGTAGCGGCCGGTCTCCGTTTCCAGCAGGAAGTTGGAGTTCTCCACGCCCTCGGCGATGCCCTTGAACGCCAGCGGGGCGCCCAGGTCGTACTCGGCCAGGAAGGCTTCGAGCTCTTGGTCGGTGATGTCGGTATAGACGGCCATGGCGGCGGGATGCGGCGCCGCGCGCTGGCGGTCAAGCGGGGGCTCTTAGAATCCCTCTCTCTTTGAGAGAGGGCGGGGCCCGCGCCGAAGGCGTGGGAGGGTGAGAGGTAACAAACTCGCCTGACAAAGCGCGGCGGCTCGGCCAGCGCTTTGATTGAGGATATGCCTGCCAAGGGTGAAACCTCTCACCCTCCCACCGCTTCGCGGCGGGTCCCTCCCTCTCTCTCAGAGAGAGGGCGTTTTTACGCCGTCGTCAGCAGTCTGGGCAGCTTGAAGGTCACCGTCTCGCGGGCTTCGACCAGTTCCTCGATCTCCAGGTCGAAATGGCCGCTGATGGCGTCGATGACGCCCTGCACCAGGTCTTCCGGGGCCGAGGCGCCGGCCGTCAGGCCGATGCTTTCCACGCCCTCGAACCAGCTCCACTCCAGGCCCGAGGCGTCGTCGATCAGATAGGCGGCCTTGGCGCCGGCCTTCAGGCCCACTTCCTTCAGGCGCACCGAGTTGGACGAGTTGCGCGAGCCGACCACCAGGATCAGGTCCGAGGCCTCGGCCAGCATCTTCACCGCGTCCTGGCGGTTGGTGGTGGCGTAGCAGATGTCTTCCTTGTGCGGGGCGGCGATGGTCGGGAAGCGCTGCTTGAGCATGGCGACGATGTCGGCGGTGTCGTCGACCGACAGGGTGGTCTGGGTCAGGAAGGCCACGTTCGAGGCGTCCTGCGGCTGCCAGGCCCGGGCGTCGTCGATGTCCTCGATCAGGGTCACCGTGCCCTCGGGCAGCTGGCCCATGGTGCCCACCACCTCGGGGTGGCCGGCGTGGCCGATCAGCACGATCTCGCGGCCGTTGTCGAAGTGCTTCTGGGCCTCGACATGGACCTTGGAGACCAGCGGGCAGGTGGCGTCGAGATAGATCATCTGGCGCGACTTGGCCTCGGCCGGCACGGATTTCGGCACGCCGTGGGCCGAGAACACCACCGGGCGGTCGTCGGGCGCCTCGTCCAGTTCCTCGATGAAGATCGCGCCCAGGGCCTTCAGGCGGTCGACCACGTGGCGGTTGTGGACGATCTCGTGGCGCACATAGACCGGCGCGCCGAACTTCTCGATCGCCCGCTCGACGATCTGGATGGCGCGGTCCACCCCCGCGCAGAAACCGCGCGGGCTGGCCAGGAAAAGGCGAAGCTTGGGACGGGTCGGCGCGGCGGTGCTCATGGCGCGGAACCTAAGCGTTCGAGGCCTTCGGCGCCAGAGATCCGTGACGCGAGCATGCCCGACGCGGACGTTTGACGTCAGGCGTGAAACGCGAGCACGTTGCGAGGTCACGCATATGCCTTTATCAGGCTGCATGACGCCGGCTGGGGCACCTCCCGAACTGGCAATCCTTCTCGAACCGGACGTTTCATGCGCCGCACGCTTTCCGTCGCCCTCAGCGCCACGATGGCCCTGTCGTTCGCCATGACCGCCATGAGCGCTCACGCCCAGATGGGCGGAGGCATGGGCGGCCAGGGCGGCCCCGGCGGCGGTGGTCAGGGCGGCGACGACGACGGCGGCAAGAAGAAGAAGCGCGACGAGGAGTGGAACCAGCCCAAGGCTCCGCTGGCCCAGCTGCGCAACGCCGGCCCGTGCCCCTTCGTGAAGGTGCTGTACGACGCCAGCCGCTATGTCGAGTTCAAGGGCGGCAAGGAAAGCAGCGCCGCCGCCGGCTACACCGGCGAGATCCAGGGCGTGTCCTCGGGTTGCGCCTACAAGAACGACGAGCCGATCCGCATGCAGGTCGAGGTGCTGTTCGCCCTGGGCCGTGGCCCCGAAGCGACCGAGCCGCGCAAGACCTACCGCTATTGGGTGGCCGTGACCGAGCGCAACAAGGACGTGCTGGCCAAGGAATATTTCGACCTGCCCGTCACCTTCCCGGCCGGCGGCGACCGCGTCTACGCCACCGAAAATCTGCAGACCATCACCATCCCGCGCGCCGACATCAAGACGAGCGGCAGCAATTTCGAGGTCCTGATCGGCTTCGACGTCACCCCGGAAATGGCCGCCTTCAACCGCGACGGCAAGCGCTTCCGGGTCAACGCCGGCCAGACCGCCCAGGCCCAGCAAGCAGGGACTCCTCCTAAGCAATGAACGATTTGAAGCGGTCCTTGAGCGAGGCGGCCGCGGCCGCTTTCCAGGCCGCCGGACTGTCTCCCGACTTCGGGCGCGTCACGGCGTCCGACCGGCCCGACCTTGCCGACTTCCAGTGCAACGGCGCCCTCGCGGCGGCCAAGAGCGCCAAGCGTAACCCCCGCGAGATCGCCGTCCAGGTGGTCGACCAGCTGAAGGCCGATCCGCGCCTGGCCTCGGTCGAGATCGCCGGCGTCGGCTTCATCAACATGCGCGTCAGCCCCTCGGCCCTGGCCGAGCGCGCCGACCAGATCGCCGCCGACCCGCGCGCCGGCGCCAGCCTGCTGGCCGATCCGCGCCGGGTGCTGGTCGACTACGCCGGCCCCAACGTGGCCAAGCCGATGCACGTGGGCCACCTGCGGGCCTCGATCATCGGCGAGTCGATCAAGCGCCTGTACCGCTTCCGCGGCGACCAGGTGGTGGGCGACGCCCACTTCGGCGACTGGGGCTTCCAGATGGGCCTGCTCATCACCGCGGTGGCGGACGAGGACGCCTTCATCGCCGCCCTGATGGAGAAGCTGCCGGATGCCCCGCGCGACTTCACCGCCGCCGACGAGGCCAAGGTGCGCGCCGAGTTCGCCGGCCGGGTGACCCTGGCCGACCTCGACCGCCTGTATCCGGCCGCCGCCGCGCGCGCCAAGGAAGACACCGACTATCGTGACCGCGCCCGCAAGGCGACGGCCGACCTGCAGAACGGCCGCTTCGGCTACCGCCTGCTGTGGAAGCACTTCGTCGAGGTCAGCCGCGTGGCCCTGGAACGCGAGTTCCATGCCCTGGGCGTCGACTTCGACCTGTGGAAGGGCGAGAGCGACGCCGATCCGCTGATCGCGCCGATGGTGCGCCAGCTGGAGGACAAGGGCCTGCTGGTCGAGGACCAGGGCGCCCGCATCGTCCGCGTGGCCCGTCCCGGCGAGACCAAGAAGAAGAAGCTGCCCGACGGCTCGGTGATCGAGGTCGAAAGCCCCGATCCGCTGCTGGTGGTCTCTTCGGAAGGCTCGGCCATGTACGGCACGACCGACCTGGCCACGATCCTGGATCGCCGCCAGTCGTTCGACCCGCATCTGATCCTCTACTGTGTGGACCAGCGTCAGGCCGACCACTTCGAGCAGGTGTTCCGCGCCGCCTACCTGGCCGGCTACGCCCAGCCGGGCGGCCTGGAGCACATCGGCTTCGGCACCATGAACGGCGCCGACGGCAAGCCGTTCAAGACCCGCGCCGGCGGCGTGCTGAAACTGCACGACCTGATCGAGATGGCCCGTGAAAAGGCCCGCGAGCGCCTGCGCGAAGCCGGCCTCGGATCTGAGCTGTCGCCGGAAGCCTTCGAGGACATCGCCCACAAGATCGGTATCGCGGCCCTGAAGTTCGCCGACCTGCAGAACTTCCGGGGCACCTCCTACGTCTTCGACCTCGATCGCTTCACCAGCTTCGAGGGCAAGACCGGTGCGTACCTGCTGTTCCAGGCCGTCCGTATCAAGAGCATCCTGCGCAAGGCCGCCGATCAGGCCGCCAAGGCGGGGCCGGTGATCGTGGCCGAACCGGCCGAACGGGATCTCACCCTGCTGCTGGACGCCTTCGAGGGCGCGCTGTCGGAGGCCTACGACAAGAAGGCCCCCAACTTCGTGGCCGAGCACGCCTACAAGCTGGCCCAGGGCTTCTCGAAGTTCTACGCCGCCTGCCCGATCCTGGGCGCCGACGATCCGGCCGTGCGCGCCTCGCGCCTGACCCTGGCTCAGACGGCTCTGAAGCAGCTGGAGCTGGCGCTCGACCTGCTGGGCATCGACGCGCCGGAACGGATGTGATGACCGCGCCCCTCTCCCCTTGCGGGAGAGGGTGGCCCCGCGGAGCGGGGTCGGGTGAGGGGTCTCGCAAAAATCAGACGCCGCGACAGCCGATCGGCCGTCGCGGCGTTTTTCGTTTGTGCGACCCCTCATCCGTCGGCCTTCGGCCGCCACCTTCTCCCGCAAGGGGAGAAGGAAGTCGCGGCGCCGCTTGCAAACCACCGTTCTCCGGCGTCCTCTGCCCGCGCCACCGGGAGGACCGCCATGGATGACGCCGCGACCCTGACCTCCGCCGCCCTGCTCGCCCGCGCCAATCCGGTGCGGATCCCCAACGAGAGCGCCGAGTATCGCGCCGCCCGCACGGCCTTGCTGGCCGAAGAGATCGAGCTGCGCCGCCATATCGAGCGGGTCGCCGCCCAGCGCCGGGCGCTGCCGCCGGGCGGGCCGGTGACCGGCGACTACCGGTTCCAGGGCGAGGAAGGCGAGGTCGACTTCGCCGGCCTGTTCCGCGACAAGCCGACCTTGGCCGTCTACTCCTACATGTTCGGCCCACAGCGCGAGCGGCCCTGCCCGATGTGCACCAACCTTTTGGGCGCGTGGGAGGGCAACGCCGCCGATATCGACCAGCAGCTGTCGCTGGCGGTCGTGGCCCGATCGCCGCTCGACAAGCTGCTGGCCTGGAAGCGCGAGCGCGGCTGGAGGAACCTGCGGCTCTACACCGACCTGACCGGCGACTATTCGCGCGACTATTTCGGCGTGCTGCCCGACGGCTCGGAGATCCCGGCCTTCAACGTCTTCTCCCGCCGCGACGGGACGATCCGCCACTTCTGGTCGGGCGAGATGGCCGGCGAGACCGCCGATCCGGGCCAGGATCCGCGCGGCGCCCCCGATCCCGCTCCGCTGTGGATGGTGCTCGACAGCACGCCCGAGGGCCGGCCGCCGGAGTGGTATCCGAAGCTGGATTACTGAAGGCCTAGGCCGACACCCGGTCCGTCATCCCGGGCGTAGGCGCGTAGCGCCGTAGACCCGGGACCCAGGGGCGACCGCACTGCGCCGGCTCCTGGGTCCCGGCTCTCCGCTTCGCTGCGGCCGGGATGACGATGGAGAGGGCGGCTCAGGCCCGGTAGTCGAACCCTTCGACGTTCTCGGTCTTCACCGGCTCCTCCCGGGTCCTGCCCACCGCTGCCTTGCGCAGGCGCACGTCGCGGACCGGCAGGTCTTTCTCGCCCTTGATGCGGCAGAGCGATCCGGCTTCCTCGACCCGCACGTTCGAAACCCGCAGCCCTTCGATCGCCGTCAGCCGCCGCTCGTAGGTCGGGACCAGGGTGCGCCACTGGTAGAGGACGTCGGTGTCCACCGCGAGCACGCTGCCGGCGATCTTCGTGGCGCTGACATTGGTCATGTGGATGTTGCGGACGAAGCCGCCGCGTCGCTCGTTGGTCTTGACGAACATCAGGTTGGCGATCGGCACGGCCCAGCCGTCCTCGCCCTTCCCGTCGCCGGTGAAGTGGCAGTTGTCGACGAAGACGTTCTCGATCCCGGCCGAAAGCTCGCTGCCGACCGCCAGCAACTGGTGGCCGTTCTTGATCCGGCAGTCGCGCATGACGACGTTGCGGGTGGGAACGCCCAGGCGCCAGGCGTCCTGGTCGCGGCCCGACTTCACCGACACCGCGTCGTCGCCCTGGTCGAAGACGCAGTCCTCGATCAGCACGTTCTGGCTCATCTCCGGATCGACGCCGTCGTTGTTGTGGCCGTGGGCGCGGATCTTCACCCGGCGGATGACGACGTCGGTGCAGAGGAACGGGTGGACCACCCAGAAGGGGCTGTCCTCGATGCTGACGTCCTCGATCAGCACGTGGCGGCAGCGGTTGAACTGGACGAACTGCGGGCGAAGGTTGGCCTCGCCGGCCGCCATCTGGCGCCCGCTCACCGGCTCGCCCTTGGCGGCCTTGTGATAGAGCGCGACCAGGGCGTCCATGTGCGGCTTGGGCCGCGCGTACCAGACCTTCCAGACGTTCAGTTTGGCCTTGAGCTTGCCGGGGCCGGTGATCGCCACATTCTCGCAGTCGAAGGCGTAGACCAGCGGCGAGTAGTTCCAGCACTCCAGGCCCTCCCACGTCGTCTGGACCGGCGGCAGGTAGTCGGCGGGCTTTTCCGAGAACAGCAGGGTCGCGCCCTTGGCCAGGTGCAGGGCGACGTTGCTCTTCAGGTGCACCTTGCCGGTCGGCCAGATTCCGTCCGGGATCACCACCACGCCCGCGCCGGCGGCGTTGGCGGCCGTGATCGCCGCGGCGATGGCGGCGCTGGTCTTGCCCTGGTCGCCCTGGTCGGCGCCGAAGTCGGTGATCGGGAAACGCCGGGCGCTGGAGAAGTCGGGCACGCCGATGCTGGGCATGTCGAACGGCGCGGTCGGGCGGGTCAGCTTGTGGGGGAAGGGCCTGGCGAGGGCGAGGCCCGGGATCAGCGGCGCGGCGAATCCGGCCGCCAGCGCCGTCCGTCGGGTCGGAAGGTGGATGCCCATGCCGCGTCTCCCAGAGCCGGGCGTCGCACGCACCCGTTCAACGCATTGCTCGCATGATGGGATGTGAA
Organism: Caulobacter sp. GW821-FHT10A10; assembly: GCF_059415745.1. NCBI lineage: Bacteria > Pseudomonadati > Pseudomonadota > Alphaproteobacteria > Caulobacterales > Caulobacteraceae > Caulobacter > Caulobacter sp. GW821-FHT10A10. The sequence goes on from NZ_JBWKNV010000002.1 coordinate 765,648, forward strand.
GTCAATATTTGAGAACTTATCCTTCTCCCCTTGCGGGAGAAGGTGGCGGCCGAAGGCCGACGGATGAGGGGTCTCTCAAAAGCAAGACGCCGCGTCCGGTCGTTCCGCTTTCGAAGCGGACAGGGCTTTCGACCCCTCACCCGACCCGCTTCGCGGGCCACCCTCTCCCGCAAGGGGAGAGGGATCTAGACCAGACGCTCCAGCCCGGCCCGGGCCGCCTTCAGGAACACGCTCGGCAGCGCCGACAGCCCCTCGTGCGGGGTCCAGACGAAGTCGCCGGCGACGTCGGCCTCGGTGACCAGCACGCGCAGGGTCAGGGAGAAGTGGGTGAAGACGTGCTCGACGGCGCCCAGATCTCGCCACGGCGCCAGGATCGGCGCGACGCGGATCGCCTCATCGTCCGACCACGGACGATCTCGCCAGTCGGAGGTCGGCAGGCCCAGCATGCCGCCCAGCAGGCCCTTGTCCGGACGCCGCACCAGGGCCGTTTCGCCTCGGCGGCTGACCACATAGGCCACGCCGTGACGGCGCGGTCGGTCGGCCTTCTTGGTCTTGCGGGGATAGGTCTCGGGCGCGCCCTTGGACCGAGCCTCGCAGAAGGTCTCGACCGGGCAGCGGTCGCACAGCGGGGCCTTGGGCTTGCAGATCGTGGCGCCCAGATCCATCAGCGCCTGGGCCCAGTCGCCGGGGCGCTCGTCGGTGACCAGCAGGCCGGCCAGCCGCTTCAGTTCCGGTTTGGCGTCGGGCACGGGGGCCTCGACCGCGAAGAGGCGGGCCATCACCCGCTCGACATTGCCGTCGACGACATTGGCCTCGCGGTCGAAGGCGATGGCGGCCACGGCCGCGGCGGTGTAGGCGCCCACCCCCGGCAGGGCCAGCAGGCCCTCTTCGGTGTCGGGAAAGACGCCGCCGTGGTCATGGGCGACCGCGCGGGCGCAAGCCAGCAGGTTGCGGGCGCGGGCGTAGTAGCCAAGGCCCGCCCAGGCCCCCATCAGTTGCCCGTCCTCTTCGGCCGCCAGGGCCTCGACCGTGGGCCAGCGCTGGGTGAAGGCCAGGAAGTAGGGGGTGGCGTGCGGCACGGTGGTCTGCTGCAGCATCACCTCCGACAGCCAGACGCGGTAAGGATCGCTGCGCAGCCCCACGCGCCCGGCGGCGGGGCCGGTTCGCCAGGGCAGGACGCGGGCCTCGCGGTCGTACCAGGCCAGAAGTGCGGAGCGGATCGCGGCGACGTCGGTCATTGTCGCCTCCTATCGCAAATCCGCGCGCGCGAGGGGAGAGGGGGCGTGCTAGGCTTTCGCGCATGTACCGCCGCACGCTGCCCACGGCCGACGAAGCGCTGAAGATCCTGTCGCGCCGCCGCACCCGGCCGCCGATGCGCGTGCCGCCGCCGGCCGGCAAGAGCCTGGCCCCGCTGATCCGTGAACTGGACAAGAAGTACGGCCAGGGCCCGGGCGCGCTGCAGGCCCGCTGGAAGGAAATCGTCGGCGACACCCTGGCCCGCCGCACCGAGCCGGTCCGCATCATCAAGAGCCGCACCGGCGAGGGCGGCACGCTGGAACTGCGCGTCGACGGCCCCGTGGCCTCGCTGATCCAGCACCAGGCGCCGCAGATCACCCAGCGCCTGGACCTGCTGCTGGGCAAGGGCGCGGTCACCCGCCTGCGGATCGTGCAGGGACCGGTGCGCGTCGCGGCCCAGGGGGGAGCCGGAGCCCCGCCGCGTCCGCGCCGCAAGCCGCCGCTCGACGCCGCCCAGGAACGCGACCTGGCCTCCAGCCTGGCCGACCAGCCCGAGGGGCTGCTGAAAGAGGCGCTGCTGAAGCTTGGTCGAGGCGTGCTGCGCAACGAAAGTTGACAACCTGCGCGCGTTCACGCTGATGCGCTCCAAGCCTCAAGCGCGCCATTTTCATGCCGATAAAGAATCGCGCTTAACTCTACTATTCACGTTCGAGGAAGACCCGACCATGCGCTCGCCCCTTCGCCGGATCCTGCTGGCCGCAGCCCTCGTCGCCGGCGTCGCCGGCCTTTCCGCCTGCAACAAGTCGGGCGGCGCCGTCACGGCCGACGACATGAGCCTGGGCAACCCGAACGCCAAGGTCACCGTCATCGAGTACGCCTCGGCTTCCTGCGTGCACTGCGCCCGCTGGAACGAGGAGGTCTTCCCGGCCTTCAAGCAGAAGTACATCGACACCGGCAAGGTGAACTACGTCTACCGCGAGTTCCTGACCGCCCCGCCGCAGGTGGCCGCCGCCTCGTTCCTGCTGGCCCGCTGCGCCGGCAAGGACAAGTACTTCTCGGTCCTGGACTCGGTCTACCGCTCGCAGGAAGAGATGTTCACCACCGGTCAGTACCGCGACGTGCTGCTGCGCATCGCCCAGTCGGCCGGCCTGGACGAAGCCAAGTTCGACGCCTGCGTCAGCGACGAGAAGGCCCTGAAGGCGCTCAACGACCGCATCGAGCGCTACTCCAAGGAAACCGACATCAAGGGCACCCCGACCTTCGTCATCAACGGCAAGAAGCTGAACGACGAGGGCGGCGAGGCCCCGCTGGCCCAGCTGGACGCCGCCATCGCCGCGGCGAGCAAGTAAGCATGACCCTGGACCGGCGCGCGCTGATCGTTTCAGGCATGGCCGTCGCGACCATGCCCGGCCTGGCGCGCGCCGCCCAGATGCCGCCCCTGCCCGGCGACCATGTCATGGGCTTGGTCAAGGCCAAGGTGCAGATCGTCGAGTACGCCTCGATGAGCTGCAGCCACTGCGCCCACACCGCGCTCGAGATCATGCCGGCCATCAAGAAGCGCTACATCGACACGGGCAAGGCCAAGCTGGTGTTCCGCGAGTTCCTGACCCCGCCCGCCGACCTGGCCGGCGCGGGCTTCCTGCTGGCCAATCGCGTGCCGCCGGCCCGCTATTTCGAGGCGGTGGAGGCGATCTTCGCGGCCCAGCACGACATGTTCCAGACCGGCGACTACTGGGGCGGGCTGCTGGGCGTGGCCAAGCGGTTCGGCCTGACCGAGGCGCAGCTGGAGGCGACCCTCAACGACAAGGCCGCGCTCGCCGCGCTGAACGCCCGCGTCGAGGCGGCCGCCAAGCGCGGCATCAACTCCACGCCCACCTTCTATATCAACGGCGAGGAATTCGTCGGCGAACTGACGGTGGAAGACCTGGCCAAGGCCGTCGACAAGGCCCTGAAGGGCTAGCGGGCGGGCGCGGCCGTGCAGTTCCAGCGTCTGCGCCTTTCCGGCTTCAAGTCCTTCGTCGAGCCGACGGAGTTCAGGATCGAGCCTGGCCTGACCGGCATCGTCGGGCCCAACGGCTGCGGCAAGTCCAACCTGCTGGAAGCCCTGCGCTGGGTGATGGGCGCCAACTCGGCCAAGGCCATGCGGGCCGGCGGCATGGACGACGTCATCTTCGCCGGCTCGGGCAACCGTCCGCCGCGCAATCACGCCGACGTCACCCTGACCATCGACAACGCCGACCGCACCGCCCCGGCCGCGTTCAACGACGATCCGGTGCTGGAGGTGGTGCGCCGCATCGACCGCGGGGCCGGCTCGACCTACCGCATCAACGGCCGTGAAGTCCGCGCGCGCGACGTCCAGCTGCTGTTCGCCGACGCCTCGACCGGCGCCAACTCGCCGGCCCTGGTGCGCCAGGGCCAGATCAGCGAGCTGATCGGCGCCAAGCCGCAGAACCGCCGCCGCATCCTGGAAGAGGCGGCCGGGGTGTCGGGGCTCCACACCCGTCGCCACGAGGCCGAGCTGCGTCTGCGGGCGGCCGAGACCAATCTCTCGCGCCTGGAGGACGTGGCGCGGGAGCTCGAGACGGCGCTGAACCGCCTCAAGCGCGAGGCGCGCCAAGCCGAGAAGTACAAGCGCCTGTCGGCCGAGATCCGCGCCGTGCAGGGGGCGGTGCTGTTCGCCCGTTGGACCGAGGCTCGCGACACCCTGGAGCGCACCCAGTCCGAGGCCACCCAGTCGGCCCGCGATGTCGAGGAGACCGCCCGCGCGGCCGCCGCCGGCCAGGGTGCGATCGTCGAGGCCGAAACCGCCATGCCGCCGCTGCGCGAGGAGGCGACGATCGCCCAGGCGGTGCTGGGCCAGCTGGCGATCCAGAAGGACCGGGCCGAGCGGGACGCCCAAGCGGCCGCCGCCGAGTTCCAGCGCCTGTCGGCCGATCTGGCCCGCATCGACGAGGACAGGGCACGCGAGGAGCAGGCCGCCGAGGACGCCGGCCGCAGCCTTGCCCGCATCGAGCCGGAACTGGCCGAGGTGCGCGCCCTGATCGCCGCCGCGCCCGAACGCGGTCCCGAACTGGAGGCCGCCGCCAAGGCCGCCGAGGCCGCGCGTGCGGAAGCGGATTCCGCCGTCGAGCGCCTGGCCGCCCAGACCGCCGCCGAGGAGGCCCGGGCCCGCGCCGCCGCCCAGCGCCTGGCTGAGGCCGAGAGCCGCCTGGCCCGGACCGTCCGCGCCCTGGACCAGGCCAAGGCCGAACGCGCCGCCGTCGGCCCGGCCGTCGATCCCGCCGCCGCCGAGGCCCGTCAGCGCTTCGCCAACGCCGAGGCCGCGCTCGCCGCCGCCCGCGCCGCCCTGGAGGCGGCCGAGGCCGAGCGCACAACGGCTGCTCAAGCCGAGGGCGCGGCTCGGGATCTCGCCCGCAAGGCCGAGGACCAGTTGGGCCGCCTGCGCACGGAAGCCCGGGGCCTGGCCCAGCTGACCGCCCCACGCGCCAAGAGCGGGTTCTCGCCCGCCCTCGATGCGGTGACGCCCGACAAGGGCTATGGCGCGGCCCTCGCCGCCGCCCTCGGCGACGACCTGGAAGCCGCCCTCGACGCCCGCGCGCCCTCGCACTGGGCCGGCGCTGAAGCGCCCGCCACCGCCTGGCCCGACGGCGTCCAGCCGCTGGCCCCGCTGGTCAAGGCGCCGGCGGAGCTGGCCGCGCGCCTGGCCATGGTCGGCCTGGTGGAGCGCGCCGACGGCGAGCGGCTGGCCAAGGGTCTGCCGGTCGGGGCGCGGCTCGTCTCGAAGGAAGGCGACCTCTGGCGCTGGGACGGCTTCGTCGCCAAGGCCGACGCGCCCAAGCCCGCCGCCGTGCGGCTGGAGCAGCGGACCCGCCTGGCCGAGGTCGAGGCCGAGATCGACCTGGTCGCGCCGCGCGCCGAGGCCGGGGCCGCCGCCCTGAAGACCGCCGCCGACCGCCTGCGCGCCGCCGAAGACGCCCTGCGCGACAAGCGCCGGGGGCCGCCCGACGCCGAACGCCTGCTGAACCAGGCCCGCGAGACCGTGGCCCGCTACGAGCGCGAGGCCGCCCAGCGCGAGGCCCGCGCCCAGTCGCTGGACGACACCATCGCCCGCTTCGAGGCCGAACGCGCCGAGGCCGACGAGGCGCTCGCCGCCGTCCGTGCCGAGCACGCGGCCGCCGAGAGTGTCGGCGACCTGGCACCGCAGCTGCTGGCCGCCCGCCAGGCCGCGACCTCCGCCCGCGAAGCCGCCGCCGCCGCCCGTTCGGCGCTCGATCTGGAGAACCGCGAACGTTCGGGCCGCCAGCGCCGCGTCGACAGCCTGGAGCGTGACCTCGGCGACTGGACCCGCCGCCGCGACGCCGCCGCCAAGCGCGCCGAGGGCCTGGAGGGCGATCGCGCCAAGGCCGCCGCCGCCCTGGAGGCCGCCCGCGCCGCCCCGGCCGAGCTGGAGGCCAAGCTGCTTGTGCTGGTCGATCAGTTCGACGCCGCCGAGCAGCGCCGGGCCAAGGCCAGCGACGCCCTGGAAGCCGCCGAGACCGCCCGCATCGCCGCCGACCGCGCCGCCCGCGCCGCCGACCAGGCCGCCGGCGAGGCCCGCGAGCGCCGCGCCGCCCTGGTCGCCCGCCTGGACGGGGCCCGCGAGCGCTTCGCCGAGATCGCCTCGAACATCCGCGAGAGCGCCCGCATGGAGCCCGAAGCCCTGGGCCGGCACCTGGCCGGCGAGGCCGTGGCCGTGCCGAAGGACGCCGCCGGCGTCGAGGCCCACCTGTTCGCCCTGGAGCGCGAGCGCGATTCCATCGGCGCGGTGAACCTGCGGGCCGAGGAAGAGGCTCAGGAATATGCCGGGCGGCTGGAGACCATGCGCATCGAGAGGGCCGACCTGTCGGGCGCGGTGGCCAAGCTGCGCGACGGCATCGAGGAGCTGAACGCCGAGGGGCGGGAACGTCTTCTCGCCGCCTTCGACGTGATCAACGGCCACTTCCAGACCCTCTTCCAGGCCCTGTTCGGCGGCGGCCAGGCCGAGCTGCGGCTGATCGAGAGCGACGATCCGCTGGAAGCCGGCCTGGAGATCTTCGCCTGTCCCCCCGGCAAGCGCCTGGCCAGCATGAGCCTGATGAGCGGCGGCGAGCAGGCCTTGACCGCCAGCGCCCTGATCTTCGGCGTCTTCCTGGCAAACCCAGCCCCGATCTGCGTGCTGGACGAAGTCGACGCGCCGCTCGACGACGCCAATGTCGACCGCTACTGCAACATGCTCGACGAGATGCGCCGCCGCACCCTGACGCGCTTCATCGCCATCACCCACAACCCGGTGACCATGAGCCGGATGGACCGTCTGTTCGGCGTGACCATGTCCGAGCGCGGCGTCAGCCAGCTGGTCAGCGTGGACCTGAGCACCGCCGAGGAGCTGGTGGCGGCGCAATGAAAGATGCTCCCCCTGAAGGGGGAGCTGTCGCGGAGCGACTGAGGGGGAAGTTCAAGCGGCGGGCCAGCAGCCGCTTCCCCCTCCGGCCCTTTGGGCCACCTCCCCCTTCAGGGGGAGGATCAGAAGAGATGCCGCAGCGGGTTGCTCGGATCGGCCAGCAGCTTGATCGCCATGGCGCAGGAGATCGTCACCAGCAGCGGCCGGATCAGCCGCGCCCCGAAGCGCACCGCCAGGCGCGAGCCCAGCTGCGCGCCCAGGAACGCGCCGACGGCCATGGCCAGGCCGATGGGCCAGATCACCGCGCCCTTGAGGATGAACAGCGCCAGCGCTCCGACATTGCTGGCGGCGTTGGCCAGCTTGGTGTGGGCCGTGGCTTTCAGAACGCCGTAGCCGAGCAGGGTGACGATGGCGACCATGTAGAAGGCCCCCGCGCCCGGGCCGAAGATGCCGTCATAGAAGCCGACGATCGGCGCGACGAAGCCGGCGAACACCGGCAGGGCCAGGCGCGCCGGGCCGTCCTCGGCCTTCAGGGCCTTGGACAGGCCGAAATAGACGGCGATGACGATCAGCAGCACCGGCACCAGCGCCGCCAGGACGCGCGGCGAAAGAAGGCTGGCGCACAGCGCGCCGGCCAGTCCCGCCAGGCCCGCCGCCAGGGCGATCGGCCAGGCGGTCTTCCAGTCGATCAGGCCGCGCTTGGCGAAGGCCCGGGTGGCCGAGACCGAGCCGAAGGTGCTCTGCAGCTTGTTGGTGCCCAGGGCCGCGACCGGCGGCAGGCCCGAAAGCAGCAGGGCCGGCAGGGTGATCAGGCCGCCGCCGCCGGCGATGGCGTCCAGGGCTCCGGCCACGAAGGCCACACCGAACAGGATGACGAGCAGCTGAAGGCTCAGATGGTCCATTGGCGGTCCCTACAAACGCGAAAAGCCGCCCGGGAGCCGGGCGGCGGCAGGCGGCGGGTGAAGGAAGGGGAGGCGGCCGACAGCACGTCTCCCCATCGTTCGGATCAGCCGATCAGGTGGGCCCACTGGTGGGCGCGCGAGGCCTTGCTGTTGCGGCCCAGGGCCTTCAGCTCTTCGCGGGCCGCGGCCTTTTCTTCCTTGCGGACGCGTTGTTCGGCGGCTTCGACGGCCTTGCGTTCCTTGCGCTCGGCGCGCTTGACGGCCGCGATCTCTTCCTGGCGGGCCAGGGCTTCGAGGCGGGCGACTTCCTTGGCTTCGGCGCGGGCGACGCGAACGGCTTCCAGCTCGGCGGCGCGTTGTTCATCGCGCTTGTCGAAATCAGGATCCTGAACGGCGGCCTTCGGCTTGAACTTGGCCAGCATAGCCTTCTTGGCTTCCTGCTGGGCGGTGATGCGATCGGCGAATCCGGTGTTCTTCAGGTAGGACATGAATCTTCGTGCTGTTGGAGAGGCGCGCCTCCTAAACCCCAAAACGACGAAAAAAGCAATTGGAGCCGCCATGCTCTTCGCCGGACGGATCGTCGCGCGCCGGGGGTATCGCCAGCGGCGGGGCCGTCCCGGAGACCCAGATTCCGCGGATTGGCTGACCCTGCGGAAATTCCCTCGTCAAAACAGTGCCTTGTGCAGTTTCTCCACAATCTTGACGCACCGCAGCGCGCCCTATAGGTTCCGCCGCGATCAAGCCGGCCGAAAAAGCGCCTTCTTCAGGCGCGTCTGCGGGCGCTTTCGGACCTGACCGCTTCCCATGCCCAAGGCCGACGAACCGAACGACGAGGCTTTCAAGAGCCTGGACGCTCGGCTCGACGCTTTCGAGGCGCGGAAGGCGGCGGAAAAGCCCGCCAAGGCGGCGGACGAGAAGGCTTCCCAGGACGGCTATCGCCTCCTGGCGGATTTGATCGGGGGCGTTCTGGTGGGGCTGGGCTTCGGCTGGCTGCTCGACCACTACGTCGGTACGGGGCCCTGGGGAATGGTCGGCGGTCTGCTGATCGGAACCGGTCTCGCGATATTCTCCGTCGTCCGCAAGGCGACGAAACTGAGCGCGCAGGCGTCCAAGGCCCCGGCCGAGGATGTACACACGGGAGGCGGGTCCACCGCCCCCAAGCAGAAGAGAGACTAGGGCCGATGGCCGATCCGATGCACCAGTTCCAGATCCAGAAGGTCGTGGAACTGCCCACCGTGAACGTCTTCGGTCTTCCGATCGATCTGTCGATCACCAATTCGGTGGCCGCGATGCTGCTGGCCGCGACCCTGGTCGTGGCGTTCTACGCCGTCGCCGCCCGCCGCGCCGTGGTGCCGGGTCGCCTGCAGACCGTGGGCGAGATGCTTTATGGACTGGTCGACGGCTTGGCCGAGTCGATCATCGGCCACGATGGTAAGAAGTTCCTGCCCTTCATCTTCACCCTGTTCGCATTCGTGCTGTTCATGAACCTGCAGGGCATGTTCCTGGTGTTCACCGCCACCTCGCAGCTGGCCGTGACCCTGACCCTGGGCCTGATGGTCATCCTGACCGTGGTCGCCGTCGGCTTCGCCAAGAACGGCCTGAAGTTCTTCAAGCTGTTCGCCCCGTCGGGCGTGCCGTGGCCGCTGTACTTCCTGCTGGTGCCGATCGAGATCCTGTCGTTCCTGATCCGTCCGATCACCCTGGGTCTTCGTCTTTTCGGCAACATGCTGGGCGGCCACGTGGTGCTGAAGATCTTCGCCGGTTTCGTGATCGCCCTTGGCGGTCTCGGCGCGATCGGCTGGGCCGGTTCGCTGCTGGCCCTCTCCTCCGTCGTCGCCCTGACGGCCCTCGAGTTCATGGTGGCCTTCCTGCAGGCCTTCGTGTTCGCGGTGCTTGCCTGCGTCTATATCAACGACGTCGTGCACCTCGACAGCCACTGATCACCCTTTTCTCTTCAACCTATCTCTGAATTCTCAAGGAGCCTCACAATGGAAGCGGAAGCCGCTAAGTACATCGGCGCTGGCCTGGCCATGCTCGGCATGATCGGCGCGGGCATCGGCCTGGGCGTCATGTTCGGCAACTATTTCCAAGGCGCGCTGCGTAACCCGACCGCCGCCGCTCAAGAGCGTCCGATGCTGTTCCTCGGCATGGCGCTGACGGAAGCCCTGGGCATCTTCGCCCTGGTCATCGCCTTCCTGATCCTCTTCTCGTAATCCTCTGAGCGCGGCGGCGGTCGGTTCCCGGCCTTCGCCGCGCTTTGATCTTTAAGAACCGAGCCTGCTCGCCCGTTTCGGGCCGCAGGCGCTAGCTGAGAGGCGCCCTCGCCCATGGCGACGGAAAATCACGGCACGGTCGCGACGACTGAAGCCCCCGGACACGAAAGCGGCGGTCTTCCGCAGCTCCAGTTCCAGCACTGGGGCGGTCAGATCGTCTGGCTGCTGCTCATCTTCGCCGTTCTCTACATCGTGCTGTCGAAGGGGCTGCTGCCCCGCGTCAGCGGCGCGATCGACGAGCGCGGCGCCAAGATCGCCGGCGACATCGCCGACGCCCGTCGTCTGAAGGACGAAGCCGAGGTGCAGGCCCGCGCGGCCGCCGCCGAGGTGGCCGAGGCTCGCGCCAAGGCCCAGAAGACCGCGGCGGACGCCAAGGCCCAGGCTTCGGCGCAAGCCGCCGAGCGTCAGGCCAAGGAAGAAGCCGTGCTGGCCGAAAAGCTGGCCGCGGCGGAAGCCTCGATCCAGGCCGCCCGCGACGAGGCCATGAGCCACGTCCGCACGGTGGCCGAGGAGACGGCCGGCGCGATCGTCGAGAAGCTGACGGGCAAGGCGGCTTCGGCCGCCGAGCTCAAGACGGCTCTGGCCTAAGGAGTAGCCGACCATGGAACACGAATCCCTGTTCAGCTTCTCCAACCCGGAGTTCTGGGTTCTGGTCGCCCTGGTGATCTTCTTCGGCCTTCTGGTCGTTCTGAAGGTCCTGCCGGGCGCCCTGTTCGGCGCGCTTGACGGCTACGCCGCCAAGATCCAGGCCGAACTCGACGAAGCCCAGAAGCTCCGCGAGGAGGCGCAAGCCCTGCTCGCCGAGGTCAAGGCCCAGCGCGAGGAAGCCGAGCGCCAGGCTTCGGCCATGCTCGAGGCGGCCAAGGCGGATGCGGTCCGTCTGGCGGCCGAGGCCAAGGAAAAGCTCGAGGAGCAGATCACGCGCCGCGCCCAAATGGCCGAGCGCAAGATCGCCCAGGCCGAAGCCCAGGCCGCCGCGGACGTCAAGGCCGCGGCCGTCGACCTCGCCGCCCAGGCGGCCGAGGCGGTGCTCCTGGCCCGCGTCGGAACCGGCGCCGACCCCCTGCTCGACGCGGCCATCGGCCAGATCGGCAGCAAGCTGCAGTAGTCCTTCAGGACGGCTGAAAGATCGAAAGGCGCGGCTCGCAAGGGCCGCGCCTTTTTCGTTCTTGACCCCTCTCTCTTTGAGAGAGGGAGGGGCCCACGCGGAGCGTGGGAGGGTGAGAGGTTACACTCTTTCCGGATGAGGCGCGGTGGTCAGAGCTGCGGTTTGAATAGGGCTTGGGGTTTGCCTGTGAGCGGCGAAACCTCTCACCCTCCCACCGCTGCGCGGCGGGCCCCTCCCTCTCTCAAAGAGAGAGGGTTTCTAGGCGGCCGCTTTCCTGCGCAGCCACTTCCGCACAGCCTTCCGGCCCCGCTTCAGCACCCGCCAGGCCGGCCGGCGCAGGAACACCTTCTCGCTCCGCAGCAGCTGCTGCCAGGCGACCAGCAGGATCTCCGGTTCGCGGCGCATCAGGCGGCGGATGGGAAAGATCAGCTTGGGGTGGCGCTTCTGCCAGCGGATGAAGCGGCGGCGGGCCTGGAACGAGTTGCGCAGCACCACCATCAGCCCGATGACCAGCAGCGGCAGGCCGACGTGGCCGGGCAGGGGCGTGAGGATCGCGCCGGCCAGCAGGATCAGGCAGCCCAGGGCGATCAGCAGGAGCCGCGCGACGCGGGCCAGGGTCTCGCGAAGGACGAAGGCCAGCCGGCGGCGGCGCAGGCTCGACAGGCGGCGGACGACCCTGGGGTCGCGGGCGGTCACTGGCCGCGCGGGTTGACCTGGCCCCGGCGCTTGAAGGACTTGCGCCAGCGCTTGGCCACCCGCCAGCGGCGCGGCACGACCAGCTTCTCGATGCGCAGCACCTGCTGCCAGGCCACCAGCACCACTTCCGGCTCGCGGCGCAGCAGGCGGCGCAGCGGGAAGACCAGCTTGGGGTGGGCGTGCTGGAAGCGCACGAACTGCTTGCGGGCCTTGAAGGAGTTCCGCAGCACCAGCATCAGGCCGATGACCGTCAGCGGCACGCCCATGGGGCCGGGCAGGGGCGCGATCAGGAAGCCCGCGGCGATGAACACCAGGCCCAGGGCCACCAGCAAGCCGCGAATGATCCGGCCGAGAAGCTCGCGGGCGAGTTCGTCGGCGGCGGAGAGGCGCACGGGCGTCATGGCGATGGCGAAGTTCATGGGGGGCTGAACGGGGTATGTGGTCCGCCGGTTTCCGACAAAGCGCCGGCCCCCTCTTCCCACACGGTGCATATGGAAACGGGGCGCCCTTCCGTAAAGGCGCCCCGTTCCGCTTTCGTGCCTGTGTTGCGCCTATTCCGCTGCGAGTGGCGCGGGGGCAACAGGTTTCCACTTCAACTTCGGCTTTCGCGCCGCCAGGGTCTCGTCCAGGCGCTTCAGCGGCGCCAGGTGCGGGGCGTTCTTGAACCGCGCGACCTCGCCGGCCTTGGCCGATTCCGCGAGCAGACGGAGGGCCTCGATGAAGCGGTCGAGCTCGGCCTTAGATTCGGTCTCGGTCGGCTCGATCAGCATCGCGCCATGCACCACCAGCGGGAAGTACATGGTCATCGGGTGGAAGCCCTCGTCGATCATCGCCTTGGCGAAATCGAGCGTGGTGACGCCCGTGCCTTCCAGCCAGGCGTCGTCGAACAGCGCCTCGTGCATGCACGGACCTTCGGGGAAGGCCGGGCTCATCAGGTCCTTGAGGCGGGCCTTGATGTAGTTGGCGTTCAGCACGGCGTCCTCGGCTACCTGGCGCAGGCCGTCGGCGCCGTGGCTGAGCATGTAGGCGTAGGCGCGCACGTACATGCCCATCTGGCCGTGGAAGGCGCTCATCCGGCCGAAGGCCTGGGCGGCGACGCCCTCGGCTTCCTCGACCAGCTTGTAGCCGCCGTCGTCATGCACCACCCACGGGGTGGGGGCGAACGGGGCCAGGGCCTCGCTCAGCACCACCGGACCCGCGCCCGGACCGCCGCCGCCGTGGGGCGTCGAGAAGGTCTTGTGCAGGTTGATGTGCATGGCGTCGACGCCCAGGTCGCCCGGGCGCACCCGGCCGACGATGGCGTTGAAATTGGCGCCGTCGCAGTAGAAGTACGCGCCCGCCGCGTGGGTCAGGCGGGCGATCTCGACGACGTCGCGCTCGAACAGGCCGCAGGTGTTGGGGTTGGTGACCATGATCGCCGCCACGTGGTCGCCGAGCTTGGCTTCCAGGTCGGCGAGGTCGACGCGGCCGTCGTCGGTCTGGGCGATTTCCACGACCGTATAGCCGCAGAAGGCCGCCGTGGCCGGGTTGGTGCCGTGGGCGCTGGTCGGGGCCAGCACGGTCTTGCGGTGGCCGTTGCCGGCCGCCTCGTGGGCGGCGCGGATGGCCAGGAGGCCGCACAGCTCGCCGTGGGCGCCGGCCTTGGGGCTGAGCGCGACCGCCGGCATGCCGGTCAGGGTCTTCAGCCAGTGGGCCAGGTTGTCCATCAGCTCGATGGCGCCCTGCACCGTCGACTGCGGCTGCAGCGGGTGGATGTCCGACAGGCCCGGCAGGCGCGCCATCTTCTCGTTGAGGCGCGGGTTGTGCTTCATCGTGCACGAGCCCAGCGGATAGAGCGCCAGGTCGATGGCGTGGTTCTTGTGGGACAGGCGCACGTAGTGGCGCACCGCTTCCGGCTCCGACAGGCCCGGCAGGCCGATGGCGTCGTCGCGGGTCAGGCCGGCCAGGGCGCTGTCGGCGGCGACGGCGTCCGGCAGGTCGACGCCGGTCTTGGTCCAGCCGCCCAGTTCGAAGATCAGCGGCTCGTCCTGCAGCAGGCCGCGGCCGCCCGACAGGGAGGCGAAACCGGCGTCGTCATTGGAAGCTTCGGGACGGGTGGGACGTCCGACATTGTTCATGCTCATTGGACGGCTCCGGCCAGCAGCTTGGCGAAGAAGGTGATGTCGGTGTCGAGCGTGGTCTCGGTCGTGGCGACCAGCAGCACGTCGTCCAGGCCCGAGCCCGGCTCCAGGCGAGAATAGGGCACGCCGGCGATGACGCCGTGGGCGGCCAGGGTCTCGACGACCTCGGCGGCGTCCTTGGGCAGGCGCACGGCGAACTCGTTGAAGAACCGCGGCGTCAGGATCTCGACGCCCGGGATGGCCGCCAGGGCCTTGGCCGTGGCCAGCGCCTTCTGGTGGTTCAGCGAGGCCAGTTGGCGCAGGCCCTGCTCGCCCAGCAGGCTCATGTGGATCGAGAAGGCCAGGGCGCACAGGCCGCTGTTGGTGCAGATGTTGGACGTGGCCTTGTCGCGGCGGATGTGCTGCTCGCGGGTCGACAGGGTCAGCACGAAGCCGCGCTTGCCGTCGGCGTCCACCGTCTCGCCGCAAAGACGGCCGGGGGCCTGGCGGACGAACTTTTCCTTGCAGGCGAAGAGGCCGACATAGGGGCCGCCGAAGTTCAGGCCGTTGCCGATCGACTGGCCCTCGGCCACGGCGATGTCGGCGCCCATGGCGCCCGGCGACTTCAGCAGGCCGTACGAGACGGCCTCGGTGGTGACCACGATCAGCAGGGCGCCGGCCGCGTGGGCGGCCTCGGCGATCTTGCTGACGTCGGTGGCCGTGCCGAACACGTTGGGGGTCTGGACGACGACGCAGGCGGTGTCGGCGTCGATGGCGGCGATCACCGCGTCCTCGGCGTCCATGGCGGCCGGCAGGCGCAGGGTGGTCACGCCGGCGGCGTGGGCCAGGGTCTCGACAGCGCCGACATAGTGAGGGTGGACGCCGCCCGACAGCACGGCCTTGGTCTTGCGGGTGACGCGCTGGGCCATCATCACGGCCTCGGCCGTGGCGGTGGAGCCGTCATAGAGCGAGGCGTTGGCCACTTCCATGCCGGTCAGGGCGGCGACCTGGCTCTGGAACTCGAACAGCACTTGCAGCGTGCCCTGGGCGATTTCCGGCTGGTAGGGCGTGTAGCTGGTCAGGAATTCCGACCGTTGGATGATGTGGTCGACCGTGGCCGGCACATGGTGGCGATAGGCCCCGGCCCCGACGAAGAACGGCCCCTCGGCGGCCGAGCGGTTGCGGCGCGACAGGCGCAGCATCTCGCGCTCGACTTCCAGTTCGCCGGCGTGGTGGGGCAGGTCCACAGGCTCGCTGCGGCGGGCGACGGCCGGCACGTCGACGAACAGCTCGTCGATCGAGCCCGCGCCGATCACGCCGAGCATGTCGGCGCGGTCTTCGGGGGTCAGGGGGAGGTAGCGCATGGGGAGAAAACCTCGGTCGTCATCCCGGCCGGAGCGAAGCGGAGAGCCGGGACCCAGGGGCCGGCGCAGTGCGGTCGCCCCTGGGTCCCGGATCGCGCCAAGGCGCGTCCGGGATGACGTGGAAAAAGATCAGAGGGTGCTGAGGAACGCCTCGTAGGCGTCGCGGTCCATCAGGGCGTCGACCTCGGCCGGGTTGGAGAGCTTCAGCTTGGCGAACCAGCCGCCGGCTTCCGGCACGGCGTTGACGGTTTCCGGCGCGTCGCCCAGTTCGGCGTTGGCTTCCACGACCTCGCCCGAAACCGGGGCGTAGACATCCGAGGCGGCCTTGACGCTCTCGACGACGGCCAGGCCTTCGCCCTGGGCGACGACCTTGCCGACTTCCGGCACCTCGACGAACACCACGTCGCCCAGTTGCTCGGCGGCGTAGGCGGTGATGCCGACGGTGGCGATGTCGCCTTCGACGGCGACCCATTCATGGTCCTTGGTGAAGCGCATGGTCTGGCCCTTGGTGGATTAGAGTTTGCGGACGTAACGGGTGGGAACGAACGGGGAGGCGACGACCTGCGCGGCCGCCGGCTTGCCCCGGACGATCACTTTCAACTGCGACCCGAGCACGGCGTAGGCCGGGGGCACGAAACCGATGGCGATGGCGCCGCCGAAGCTGGGGCCGAAGCCGCCGCTGGTGACCTTGCCGATGACGTTTCCGTCGGCGTCGGCGATGTCGGCGCCTTCGCGGGCCGGGGCGCCTTCCAGCACCTTCAGATTGACGCGCACGCGCGACAGCTCGCCGACCAGTTCCTTGGTGATGCGTTCGGCGCCCAGGAAGTCGCCGGCCTCGCGGCGGCTCTTGCCGACGGCGAAGTTCAGGCCGGCCTCGATCGGCGAGACGGTCTCGTCCAGGTCGTGGCCGTAGAGCGGCAGGCCCGCTTCCAGGCGCAGGCTGTCGCGAGCGCCCAGGCCGATCGGCTTGACGCGCTCGTCGGCCAGCAGGGTGTTCCAGATGCGCTCTGCGGCGTCGGCCGGGACCGAGATCTCATAGCCGTCCTCGCCGGTGTAGCCCGAGCGGGAGATGATGGCGTCGACGCCGAAGGCGGTCAGGGCGCGGGCGTCCATGAACACCATCGTGGCGGCTTCCGGCACGTGGGCGGCCAGCACGGCGGCGGCCTCGGGGCCTTGTAGGGCCAGCAGGGCGCGGTCTTCCAGGCGGGTGACGGTGGCTTCGCCGGCCAGTTCGCGGGCGATGATCGCGTAGTCGTTGTCCTTGCAGGCGCCGTTGACCACGACGAACAGGCCATCGTCGTCGGGACGGGCGGTCATCAGGTCGTCGATGATCCCGCCTTCGGCGTTCAGCAGCACGCCGTAGCGCTGCTTGCCGGCCTTCAGGCCCTGGTAGTCGGCCGAGACCACCTTCTCGAAGCTCTTGGCGGGGTTTTCGCCGCGCAGCCGGGCCTGGCCCATGTGGGAAACGTCGAACAGGCCCGCATGCTCGCGGGTCCACAGGTGCTCCTTGAGCACGCCGTCCTTGTACTGCACCGGCATGTGGTAGCCCGCGAACGGAACCATGCGGGCGCCGGCGGCGACGTGCGCGTCGTAGAGCGGGGTCTTCTTGAGGTCTTCGGTGGACACGCGGAGGGCTCCAAACGGGGACGGCGCTGCAAGCCCGGCTTTCGCCTGGCGATAGCGCCCCCGCTGTCCCTTAGGCCTGAGAGATTCCGGCCTCTGCCTTCCCTTGAGAAAGGACGGGGGAAGCCTTGCTCCTTCGGCGAGCCGCCCTTTCGGGAGGCTTCTTTCCAGCGTTCCTAAACCCGCGCGGTCCTTTTGCCTGAGCGTTTCCGGGGCGGTTGCGCCTTCGGCCTCGGGAACGAATCCCGACGTCTCCCGCGAGGGTCAAGGCGGTCAATGAGCGAGGGCCGGCGGGGAGTCAAGCGTGGCTTGCGAGACGGCCGGCATCCCGAACGGTTGTCTCGAAACGCACCCATCCGCGCAGGCGCTGAGGCGTGGGAAAGTCCCAGAAGGGCGGACGGCGATCTTCCCGCCGGGGGGACAACGCCGTCCGCGGCCAGTCAGAAGAATCCGGTGCGTACGATGGCGCCGTCCTGCCCGAGGATGACGTTGAAGCGATCTGGGCGGTAATCCATCGTGTAGGAGTCTCCTGGAGCGATCACGCGTAGCGTGTGCCCGGGGAGTTCCGAGATCAGCGTAGGTTTGGGCGTGGCCAGGAGCGTGATCAACGCCGCCGGCAGTTTGGCGTCGTAGATGGCGCCGATCGCGATGTCTTCGACGTCTCCGGCCTCTTCGATGATCCGCCCAAACGGGATCGGAACCGGACGATCACCACCCCTGAGGAACCTGTCGTCATTCCGCGCCCAGGGTGGGTCTACCTGAAAGTGGAAGTCCGGAAGGCCCACGAAGCCGTGCGTGAACAGGAACTCCCCTTTTGATGAAAGACGCCAGAAATAGCCCCACTGGCTGCGTCCTGTCGCCGGGGGTATCGGCATGAAGTGCTTGGCGAACTCGAGAACATTGTCTCGCCCCAGAACCTCGACGAGGCGCGCTTCGGCCTTATCCCGGTCTACATCCGTCCCGTCCGCCGCGGCTGCGGGCGTGAAGACCCAGAAAGACCGCCTGCGGCGTCCGGTGTCATGGAGGGGATAGGTTCCCCAACCCACGGGATCTTCGAAGCCCGGAGGCCATTCCTTGAAGCCTGGGTGTCCCGGCAAGCCGTTGCGGAACAAATCCATGCCCTCGTCGGTGAGGCGATAGCAGAGCGTTCGGCCTTCATCCTCCTTGAGGGGCCCGCCCGTCTCGATGATCGTCTGATCGAGCACTTGGGCGATCGGTATGAAGACCGTCAGTTCAGCCAAACCGTTGGCCAACGCGACCGGCGCGGCCGGCTTGGTGAAGGTGGTCGTGTAGACGATGTTTGTCATGGTTGCATTCCCCCTGAAATGCAACTCAACTTCAAAGCGAGCGTGGAGTCCAGAACGTTGTTATCTGAAGTGGCGCAAATGGTCCGCCGCTCGAGGATGGGCGCCGAGCGTGCTCGCGCCGATGCATGGCGCAACGACTTTCCACATGCGCGACGGCGGGCATGTTTGGTCCCGCGATGGAGGCCTCAGCCTTGCTTCGCGCGGCCGCCCTGGCCGATGAAGCCGACGACCAGGAATTGCAGCACCGCGCCCATGGCTACGCCCAGCAGGGTGATGCTGACATAGAGGCTTGGGCCCATGACCGACTGTACGAGCGCGTCGGGGCCGGTGCTCAGCGCCCAGGCGAAGAACGCCCAGGCCAGGATCGCGCCGACGACGGGGCCGATGAACGCCAGATTGGCCCGCGCGCCCAGGCGACGGCGGGCGATGATCAGCAGGATGGCGCAGCCGACCGCCTCGATGAGCGGGCTCAGCAGGTTGAGCGGCGGGGAGGCCTTGTCCGGGACCGCCGAAGTACAAAGCATGGTCAGCACGATGGCCAGGCAGCCGATCGTCCAGTAGCGGCGGACGCCGATGGGGCCTTCTTTCATGCCAGAGCCGGTCAGGCGTGGGGCATGCTGGCGCGCACCTGGGCGCGCAGGACGTCGATGGGCGCCAGGCCCGCGTCGGTCTTGAAGTGCCAGTAGGTCCAGCCGTTGCAAGCCGGGGCCGACTGCACCATGGCGCCGATCTTGTGGATCGAACCGGTCAGTTCGCCGACCGCGATCGAGCCGTCCGGGCGGACCTTGGCGACGTGGGCGCCCTTGGAGCAATAGAGGGTGTCGCCCGGATGCAGCAGGCCGGCCTCGACGATCGTGCCGAAGGGCACGCGCGGCTCGGCGCGCTTGCTGCCCATCACTTCCAGGTCCTGCGGAGCGATCGGGATCACCTTGGCGATCCGCTCCTTGGCGTGGCCGACATATTCGGCCTCGCGCTCGATGCCGATGAACTTGCGGCCCAGGCGCTTGGCGGCCGCGCCGGTGGTGCCGACGCCGAAGAACGGATCCAGGATCACGTCGCCCGGCTTGGTGGTCGACAGGATCACCCGGTAGAGCAGGGCTTCGGGCTTCTGGGTCGGGTGGGCCTTGTTCCCGTCGGCGCCCTTGATGCGCTCCTCGCCGGTGCACAGCGGGATGGTCCAGTCCGAGCGCATCTGCACCTCGTCATTGGCCATCTTCAGGGCGTCGTAGTTGAAGGTGTAGCGCTTGGCGTTCTGGCTCTTGGAGGCCCAGATCAGGGTCTCGTGGGCGTTGGCGAAGCGGGTGCCCTTGAAGTTGGGCATCGGGTTGGTCTTGCGCCAGATGACGTCGTTGAGGATCCAGAAGCCCAGGTCCTGCACCGCCACGCCGACGCGGAAGATGTTGTGGTAGCTGCCGATCACCCAGATCGCGCCGTCGTCCTTCAGGACGCGGCGGGCGGCCTTCAGCCACTCGCGGGTGAACTTGTCGTAGGCGGCGAAGCTTTCGAACTGGTCCCAGTGGTCGTCGACCGCGTCGACCTTGGAATTGTCCGGACGCAGCAGGTCGCCGCCGAGTTGAAGGTTGTAGGGCGGATCGGCGAAGATCAGGTCGACCGACTTTTCGGGCAGGGCGTTCATCGCCTCGATGCAGTCGCCCTGGATGATGGTTTCCGGCCCGAAGGACATGTCCGCTTCCCTGAAAAACACCCAAGGGAATCATGGAGTCCCGTGGTTACCCGGGAATGAACGGTCATGGTTAGCCGACGGTTAATCGCGAATCCGAAATCGGTTAACGACGCTTGATGTTCCTGTAATGTTCCGTATTGTGGACTCGACCGAGACGCGAAGAGGCGTGAAGGGACCGGGGGCGAGGGGAAGGGGCATGGCGCTGATCCGCGGTTTCATCGCCGCCAGCCTCGACGGTTGCGTGGCTGACGCGGACGGCGGGGTGCAGTGGCTGGCGCCGTTTCGCAAGGTGGATCCCGGCTATGGCGCCTTCATCGACGATGTCGGCACCGTGGTCATGGGCCGGCGCACCTACGACCTGATCCCGAGCCTCGGCACGGGCTGGCCCTATGCCGGCAAGCGCAGCTTCGTCGTCACCTCGCGGCGGGGCGATCCGGTGCAGCGCGGGGTGAAGTTCTGGCGCGAGGGGGTGCCGGACCTGATCGAGCGCCTGCGCGACCTCGACGACGGCGACGCCTGGGTGGTGGGCGGCGCGGGCCTGCTGGCCGCCTTCGCCGAGGAAGGCGCGCTGGACCGCCTGTTGCTGCTGATCGCGCCGGTGCTGCTGGGTGAGGGCCTGCGCCTCTTTCCTGAACGCACCGGCGCGCCGCGGGGGCTGGTGCTGCGCGGGACGGCCGCCCTGGCCATGGGCGTGGTGCGGCTGGACTACGAACTGCCGCCGGTCCGGCCGGGACGGGGCAGGGGCCGGGCGACGGGGCCGCAGGGCGTGGCGGAGGCTTGAGAGCGCGGCGGGCGGCGCGGGGAAAGGGGCGCCGCGTACGGACCATTCCGATAGTCGACCCGGACGCCTGGTCCCTGCCGTGACACCCGCCTGGCGGGCGTCACCTAACCTTCGCGCGACCGACGTAACAGTGTCTCGCCCCCGACATATCCGCCACGCAGCGCGACGCGCATCGCAAGCGCACGTGGGGATAGTCATGAAGCTCAATACGCCGAGGGGCCGGTCGGCCCTGATGTTCTGCGGCGCGGCCCTGGTGGCCCTGCTGGCGACGAGCGCCCAGGCGGCCGACGCCGCCTCTGCGGCCCCCGTTCCGGCGGCCGCCGACAATCCGGACTCGACCGCCGTCGAACAGGTCATCGTCACCAGCCAGAGCGAGACCCGCTCGGCCGTGGCCATGCAAGCCCAGCAGATCCAGCGCGTCCTCCCCGGCGCCAGCCCGCTGAAGGCCATCCAGTTCCTGCCCGGCGTCGTCTACCGGACCGCCGATCCGTGGGGCAACAACGAGCAGAACCTGTCGCTGTTCGTCCACGGCTTCTCGACCCAGCAGCTGGGCTTCACCCTGGACGGCGTGCCGCTGGGCGACCAGCAGTACGGCAACTACAACGGCCTGTCGGTGTCGCGGGCCATCACCAGCGAGAACGTTTCCCGCGTGACCCTGTCGTCGGGCGCCGGCTCGCTGGGCGTGGCCTCGACCAGCAACCTGGGCGGCGCCATCGAAACCTTCAGCCGCGACCCGTCGGCCGAGCGCGGCTTCAACGTCCGCCAGACCGTCGGCAGCAACGAGACCAGCCGCACCTTCCTGCGCCTGGACACGGGCGAGATCGCCGGCGGCTTCAAGGGTTACATTTCGTACCTCCGCCAGGACGCCAAGGCCTGGGACTTCGACGGCCACCAGCGCGGTCACCAGGTGAACCTGAAGGTCGATCGCGAGGCCGAGCACGGCGTGCTGACCTTCTACGCCGACTGGCAGATGAAGGTCGAACCCAACGAGGACGCCACCGCCTTCGGCAACCAGCAGACCACGGCGGCGGCCGGCTACACGCCCTATACCCGCCCGTTCCTCTACCCGAACCTGGCGGCCTGCTCGAGCACCCTGACGGGCGGGCCGGGCACCCCGCCGACGGCCCAGGGCAACAACTTCTCCAACTGCTTCAGCGCCGCCCAGCGCGAGGACATCCTCAGCTACGTCAAGTACGCCTGGAAGCCGACCGAGGACTTCACCTGGACCAACCAGGCCTACTATCACTACAACTACGGCCGCGGGATCGTGGCCGGGCCGATCAACACCGCCGGCCTGCCGGCGCTGTTCGCCACCTATTATCCGAGCCTGGTGGTCGGTTCCTCGACCAGCGCCGCCACCCTGGCCAACATCGTCGCCCTGTTCGGCGGTTCGGGGAACGCGGTGCGCACCACCGAGTACCGCATCAACCGCTCGGGCCTGACCTCGACGGCCGAGTGGACCCTGGGCGACCACCAGATCAAGGGCGGCGTCTGGTTCGAGCACAATGAATCGGCCCAGCAGCGCGCCTGGTATCCGATGAGCGCCGACAACAACGACCTGTCGCCCTACGACGTGCCGCGCGGCAAGAAGGTGCTGACCCAGTACGCCGCCGAGTTCTATGTCAACGACGTCCAGCTACACCTGCAGGACCAGTGGCGCGTGACGCCGAAGCTGCTGCTGCAGGCGGGCTTCAAGTCGAGCCTGCAGGACGCCACCGGCAAGTTCCCGATCAATCAGCAGAACCTGCCGACCGTGGCGGTGCCGGTCCACTATCCGACCGGCAGCATCAAGTCGAACAAGTGGTTCCTGCCGCAGGCCGGCCTGCTTTGGGAGGCCACCGACAGCGAGCAGGTGTTCGTCAACGTCCAGCAGAACATGCGCCAGTTCATTCCGTACGGCGCGGGCAGCAACTTCTACGGCTTCTCGCCGTGGAGCCTGGGCACTCAGGCGGCCTTCGACCTGTTCAAGCAGACGGTGAAGCCCGAGACGTCATGGACCTACGAGATCGGCCTGCGCAGCCGCCACGACGTGGCCTGGGGTCCGATCACCGGCGTCGAGGGCCAGATCAACGCCTATGACGTCAAGTTCAGCAACCGCCTGCTGAACATCGCGCCCTACAGCTTCATCAACCCCGGCCCGGCCATCCTGGCCAATGTCGGCGGCGTCACCTCCAAGGGCGTCGACGTGGCCGGCACGCTGAAGTTCGGCACGAGCGTCCAACTCTACAACGCCCTGTCCTACAACGAGGCCAAGTACGACTCCGACTACCAGAGCGGCACGACCGTCGTGGGCGGCGTGAGCACCCCCGTCACCGTGGCGACCGGCGGCAAGACCGTGCCGCTGACGCCCAAGTGGATGAACAAGACCGTGCTGCGCTTCAACCAGGGCCGGTTCGACGCGCAGATCAGCGGCGACTATGTCGGCAAGCGCTACGTGACCTACCTCAACGACCTGTCGGTCAAGGGGATCATGCTGGTCGACCTGCAGGCCGGCTACACCTTCGACATGCCGGCCGACGGCCTGGTGAAGGGCCTGCGGGTCTCGGCCAACATCACCAATCTCTTCGACAAGAAGGGCGTTTCGACGGCTGGCGTGACCAGCAACTCGGGCGGCTACACCGCCTACGCCCAGGCCCCGCGCATGGGCTTCGTGACCCTGTCGGCGGACTTCTAGCCTTCAGGCCAACGACTGCGAACAGAGAGAGGCCCGGCGGCAACACCGCCGGGCCTTTTCCTTTGTTGTGGCTCTCAGGGCGCCAGCACGACCCCGACGCTCGGCGAGGTTCCGCCGTCGACCTGGGCCAGGAACGCCGCCTGCATCGCCTCGCTGCCGGCGCCGGGCTTCACCGTCAGCCAGCGCGGGGCGTCGGCGACGAACGGCCCCCAGGCGGCGCCGTAGCGGGTCTCGAACTCGCCGGGCGCCCAGTCCTGGCGGCGCTTGGCGATGCGGTCGGGGGCGAAGAAGAACACCGGCTTGGGGCCGGGCAGGCTTCCGCCGCCGCGTTCTGTCTCCCAATGCGTGCCGCCGACCAGCAGCGAGAAGGCCAGGTCCTGGCCGAAGGTCTCGTGCACGGACCGCAGTACGGCCGCGTCGCCGGCGAAATCGACGAACACGGCCGGGCGCTCGATCGGCGCCGTCGGCAGGTCGGCATAGGTCACGACCTGGTCGTAGACGCTTAAGGCTTCGACGAAGCCGACATTACGCGGCGAGGTCAGGCCCACGACCTTGGCGGCGCCCCGGCGCTTGAGCAGGTGGGCCAGGCCGATCGCCGTCTTGGCCGAGGCGCTGGAAAGGATCACCGACTTCGCCCCGAACAGGGCGCTCTCGTCGAGAAAGTCCTCGATCAGGAACGAGGTGATGAAGAGGGGCTGCAGCAGCGACTTGTGCGCCTCCAGCCCGTCGTCTTCGCCCACGGCCTGGTACTGGTTGTAGACCGCCGCCAGGTGGGCGCGGTGGGGCGAGACGTCGGTGAAGCCGGTGCGCCCCGGCCTGGCCTGCACCGTCAGGTGCGTCGACATCGGCCAGTAGCCGTAGAACCGCTGGCCGACCGCGATATCCGGATGGGCCGAGGCCTCGACATGGGCGTGGCCCCAGACCGGCACGCGGCCGAAACCCTCCGGCGCGGGGAAGAAGTCCCAGTAGCGCATGGCCTCGCCGAACACGGCGTAGGTGATGTTGTTGGCCGTCAGGGCGAAGCTCTCGATCGCCAGTCGCACCTGACCGTCCTGCAGTGGCGGCGGCTCGGTCTCGCGAAATTCGGTGCGGCGCAGGTCGGACTTGGCGACCAGAAAATCCCAGGCCATGGCGAGCCTCCCGGTTGAGCGCGGGAAGTAGGCGGCAGGCCGGAATACAAGTCAAACGATTGTTTGAATTCTTGCCGTCCGCTGCGTCACGGGCGCATGGTCGCCGCCAATCAGAACGCCAGGAGGAAGCGGCCATGAGTCTCGCGGGCAAGACGCTGTTCATCACCGGGGCCAGCCGGGGCATCGGCCTGGCCATCGCCCTGCGGGCCGCGCGCGACGGGGCCAATATCGTGGTCGCCGCCAAGACCGCCGATCCGCACCCCAAGCTGCCCGGCACCATCTACACCGCCGCCGACGAGATCGCCGCGGCCGGCGGCGTGGCCCTGCCTCTGGTGGTCGACGTGCGCGACGAGGCCAGCGTGCAGTCGGCCGTCGACCAGGCCGTCGAACGGTTCGGCGGCATCGATATCCTGGTCAACAACGCCTCGGCCATCTCGCTGACCGGCACGTTGTCGACCGACATGAAGCGCTACGACCTGATGCATCAGGTCAATACGCGCGGCACGTTCCTGACGTCGAAGGCCTGTATCCCGCACCTGAAGAAGTCGGCCAATCCGCACGTGCTGATGCTGTCGCCGCCGCTCGACATGAGCCCGCGCTGGTTCGGCGGCCACGTGGCCTACACCATGGCCAAGTTCGGCATGTCGATGTGCGTGCTGGGCATGGCCGAGGAATTCCGGGGCGATGGGATCGCCTTCAACGCCCTGTGGCCGCGCACCGGCATCGCCACCGCCGCCATCCAGTTCGCCCTGACCGGCGAGGAGGGCCTGCGCCACTGCCGCACCCCGGAGATCATGGCCGACGCCGCCCACGCGATCTTCGAGAAGCCCTCGCGCGAGTTCACCGGCCAGTTCCTGATCGACGACACCTTCCTCTATGGCGAGGGCGTGCGGGAGTTCGACAAGTACCGCGTCGACCCCACCGCCACCCTGATGCCGGACTTCTTCGTGCCGGAAGACAGCGTCCCGCCGCCGGGGGTGGTGATCGGTTAGACGGCGCGGGTTTCTTTTACATGTCGCGCTCAACGTGTTATCGAAATGTGATTTCTTTAACATGATGGGTGTGGCGTGTTGAAGCCGACCTATGTCATTCCGCCGTTGCCGCCGGCAATGGAATTGGAGACGACGGCGGTGCTGCGCGAGGCGGCGCGAGCGCATCGCTATCTGGCCGAGCTCAAGGGGCGCGCCGGCACGATCCCCAACCAGGGCATCTTGATCGACACCCTCTCACTGCAGGAAGCGCGCGCCAGTTCGGAAATCGAGAACATCGTCACCACCCAGGACGAGATGTTTCAGGCGACTCTCCTGTTGGAGTCTGGGCAGGCCGGTCCGGCCAAGGAGGTCGCGCTCTACAGAGATGCTCTGAAGCGCGGCTTTGACCGGTTGCGCGAGAGTGACGGGCTGCTGACCAACAACATGCTCGTCGAGATGTTTCAGGTGCTCAAGCGCACCGGCGGCGACTTCCGTTCGACGCCAGGAACGGCGCTCTACAACGACGTCACCGGCCAGATCGTCTACGTGCCGCCGCAGGATCGCGACGCGATCGTCGCCCACATGACGGCGCTGGAGCGTTTCGTGAACGACGATGCGGTCAGCGATCTGGATCCGCTCATCAAGATGGCGCTGATCCACCATCAGTTCGAGAGCATCCACCCGTTCCCGGACGGCAACGGTCGCCTGGGGCGGATCCTCAACGTGCTGTACCTGACCAAGGCCGGGTTACTGGAGATCCCTATCCTCTATCTCAGCCGCTACGTGATCACCAACAAGGCCGAGTATTATCGCCTGCTGCAGCAGGTCCGCGACGACGGCGCCTGGGAGGCCTGGCTGCTCTACATGCTGCGCGCGGTCGCCGAGACTTCGATCCAGACGCTGGCTCTGGTGCAGGGCGTCGCCGCGTTGATGGCGGACTACAAGGCGCGCCTGCGGACAGGGCATACCAAGATCTACTCGCAGGATCTGCTCAACAACCTGTTCCGCCACCCCTATACGCGGATCGAGTTCGTGCAGAACGAACTGGGCGTCGTGCGCCAGACGGCGGCCAAGTATCTGGACGAACTGGCGGCCGGAGGGCTGATCGAAAAGCACAGCCAGGGACGCAGCAACTATTACGTCAACCGGCCGCTGGTGGATTTGCTGCTACGGGGGGCCGGCGGCTGACGCCTCACCGCTTCTTCCGCCCCGCCACGGCGAGCGCCTTGTGCGCCCACTTCACCAGCAAATCCGCATCGTCCATCGCCTCGGCCGGGGCGCTCCAGTACGCCATCGGCTTGCCTTCGCCGAAGGGATCGAAGGCGTGGCCGCCGGCGGCTTCGAACTCGGGTTTGAGGGTCTCGTCGCCCTTGAGGTAGAGGGTGTCGTCGTCGAGGATCGCGAAGAACAGGCCGTTGGCGTAAAGACCGACGCCGCCGAACATCCGCTTGGGCTTCAGCGCTCCCAGCGGGGCCAGTTGCTCCAGCACGAACTCCAGGAAGTCATCCGAAACCGCCATGCCCGTCACCATCCGTCCCGCCGCGCCAGAAGACGCCGCTCTGATCCTGTCGTTCGTCCGCGACCTGGCGGAGTACGAGAAGCTGCTGCACGCGGTGGAGGCCACGCAAGCCCACATCGAGGCGGCGCTGTTCGGGGAGCATCCCAAGGCCTTCTGCGACATTGCGCAGATCGACGGCGAGCCGGTGGGTTTCGCCTTGTGGTTCTACAACTTCTCGACCTTCGTCGGCCGGCACGGGATCTATCTGGAGGACCTGTTCGTGCGGCCGGCCGCGCGGGGGGCGGGCGCGGGCAAGGCGCTGCTGGCCAACCTGGCCCGTCGCTGCGTGGCCGAGAACCTGGGGCGGCTGGAATGGGCCGTGCTCGACTGGAACGCCCCGTCGATCGCCTTCTATGACAGCCTCGGTGCGGCGGCGATGGACGAGTGGATCGTGCGGCGGATGACCGGCGAGGCTTTGGAGCGACTGGCGGCTTCCGGCCCAGACTGACTGATTTCCAATGGTTGAGTTGTGAATAATAATTCAACTCAAGCTAGATCCATCCTGCCGGCCCGGCGTTATCGCCCGCGAGCGCGGCGGAATGGTCCGCCCGTTCCGAGGAACGGAAAGGGCGTCCGATGGGTGAAGCCTGCCAATGCAAGGTCACCAACGGCTCCGGCCAGACGATCACCAAGCTGGTGCTGTACCACGCCCCTGGCGTCGGGCTGCCGGGCACGTTCGTAAAGGTGCTCGAGGCCGACAACCTGGCTGACGGCGCCACCACGCCGGTCTCGTCCGCCGCGCAGTTGAGCGAGGAAGGCGACTGGTGGGCGGCCGGCGTCCTGTTCGCTGGCGACGCGACGCCCTACCTGCTGGCCAACGGCCTGACGCCTTTCGCCGGCTGTGAGACGCCCGCCAACGGGTCGGCCGCGATACAGATCGGCAAGGGTCTTTTGTCGTCGATCCTGGGTTACGGCTTGGCGATCCAGACCTTCAACAACGCCGACTTCACCGACGACGACGGCGTCTGCGCCGAGCAGCTGATCACTCGCGAACAGCTGGAGATCCAGGACGAGATCGCCGAGGAGATCGTCGACCTGATCCTGGACGCGCTGGTCTGAGCCCTACTCCAGCCGGTCGGCCTTGCGCAGGGCCGGGAACAGCCAGGCCCAGGTTCCGGTGACCACCATCGCGCCCAGGCCCCCGAACACCGCCGCGCCGACCGGGCCGAGCAGCCAGGCGACCGCGCCGCTCTCGACCTCGCCCAGTTCGTTGGAGGCGCTGATGAACACGCCCGAGACGGCCGAGACACGGCCGCGCATGGCGTCGGGGGTGACGATCTGCACCAGGGTCTGGCGGACATAGACCGACAGCATGTCGGCCCCGCCCAGCACCGCCAGCGAGGCGACCGACAACCAGACCAGCTTGGACAGGCCGAAGACCACGGTGGCCGCGCCGAACACGAACACCCCGGCGAACATGATGCGGCCGGCATGGCGGCGGATCGGCTGGCTGGCGAGATAGAGGCCGACCAGGGTCGCGCCGATGGCCGGCGAGGCGCGCAGCAGGCCAAAACCCCCGGGGCCGATGTGCAGCACGTCGCGGGCGAACACCGGCAGCAGGGCCGTGGCCCCGCCCAGGATCACCGCGAACAGGTCCAGCGAGATCGAGCCGAAGACGATCTTGTTGTTCCAGACATAGGCCAGCCCCTCCTTGATCAGCTCCAGCCGCGAGCCGGGCTGGGCCTCGGGCTTGGTCGGGCGGCGGATGGCCGACAGCAGCAGCAGGCCGACGACATAGAGAGCCGCCGCGCCGCCGAATGCCAGGCCCGCCGAATGCACCAGCAGGAGGCCGCCCAGGGCCGGGCCGACGATCGAGCCGGCCTGCCAGGCCAGGGCGTTCCAGGCGATCGCCCGGGGCAGAAGCGGCCGCGGCACCAGCATCGGCCCCATGGCGCCGGTGGCCGGGGCCATGAACGCGCGGCTGGCCCCGAAGAACACGGCGACGACGAAGATCGGCCACAGGGCGTGGACGCCTTTGATCGCCAGGAAGAACAGGATCAGCACACTGATGATGTCGATCCCCAGGGTGATCATGGCGATGTGCTTGCGGGTGCGACGGTCGGCCGTCTCGCCGGCCAGCAGGGTCAGCAGGAACAGCGGCACGAACTGCGCCAGGCCGATCATGCTGACCATGAAGGCCGACTCGCCGACCGACATGGTCTGGCGGGCGATGGCGTAGACCTGCCAGCCCAGGGCCACGGCCTGGATCTGCACCCCCAGCGTGCCGACGAAGCGCGCCCCCCAGAAGCAGAGATAGTCCCGCTCGCGCAGCAGGGCGCGGGTCGAGGTGTCGGGTTCGGGCGGCGAAGCGGGGGAGGCGGGGTCTGACATTTCGGCGCGGACCCTGCCCCTTGAGGCGAAGCGTCGCAATCGCGTTTGTCTCATAAGGCCGTCGATTTCGTTGACGTGGGGGTCATACGGCCCTATGCCGCCCGCCTCTGCCACCGGGAGCGCCGCCCATGCGACGCCTGCGACGAACCTGCGCCGCGCCGACTTCGGTCCGCGCCTGAACGCCCCGGAAAGGCGGCCGTCGCGGCCGCGTCACGCACCGGGGATAAAGCCCCTGTACGTACCCGGATCTTTCGTCGCCCCATGACCGCTTCTTCTGCTTCTTTCGTCGCCGCCATTCCGCAAGACGCCCCCGCCATCGAGGTCGAGGCCCCGCGCCACGCCGCCGCCGTCGAGGCGCTGGTCGACCGGGCCTTCGGGCCGGGCCGGTTCGCCAAGTCGTCCGAGCGGCTGCGCGAGAGCAATCGCAAGCTGGACGACTGCTCGTTCGTGGCCTTGCGCGGCGACCTGGTGATCGGCAGCGTGCGCCTATGGCCGGTGACCATCGGCGGCAAGCCCGTCGCCTTCCTTGGCCCGCTGGCGGTGGATGCGACCCAGCGCAGCGCCGGCCTGGGCCAGGCCCTGGTCGAGGCCGCCTGCGCCGCCGCCGCCAAGGCCGGCTGGAGCGCCGTGCTGCTGGTCGGCGACGCGCCCTATTTCGCCCGCATCGGCTTTTCGGCCGCGCCGGCCGCCAAGGTCGTCATGCCGGGTCCGGCCGACCAGCGCCGGGTGCTGCTGAAGGCCCTGGTTCCCGGCGGCGACGAAGGCTTCGAAGGCCGCGTCGCGGTGGCTTAGGGCCAGCATCGCTTGAGCCCGGAGCGCGCATGGCCTACCTGAGGGCCATGCCCTCCGACACAGCCCGCACCGGACTTCAAGGCGTCGCCGACGCCGCCAAGGCCGCTGGGGAGCGTGGTCTGCCGCCGGTGCACCTGTGGAACCCCGTCCACTGCGGCGACATCGACATCCGCATCCGCAAGGACGGGGTCTGGTTTCACGAGGGCACGCCGATCGGCCGCGAGGCCCTGGTGCGCCTGTTCTCGACCATCCTGCGGCGCGATCCCGACGGCTTCCACCTGGTGACCCCGGTCGAGAAGATGAGGATCGTGGTCGAGGACGCGCCGTTCATCGCCGTGCGCGTCGACCGGGTCGGCGAGAGCCTGCGCTTCCTGACCAATGTCGGCGACGAGGTCGAGGCGGGACCCGACAACGCCATCCGCGTCGAGGAGGATCCCGCCACCGGCGAGCCCCGGCCCTATCTGCACGTGCGCCGGGGGCTGGAGGCGTTGATCGCCCGCCCGGTGTTCTACGAGCTGGTCGAGATGGCCGCCGAGGGCGACACGCCGGACGGCCCTCGCCTGGGTGTCTCGTCCAACGGCGCCTGGTTTCCGATCGGACCCGCCGCATGATCCCGTATACGGACGTGGCGGCGCGGCGGGCCTGGATCCGCGAGCGCCTGGATCCGATCGAGGCCTATGATCCCACCGTGGAGAACGTCTGGCGCTCGGACTACGACCTCAATCCGGGCCTGAAGATGGACAATCCGCACGCCCTGCGGCCGGCCGCGGTGCTGATCGGCCTGGTCGAGCGCGGCGACACGCTGAACGTCATCCTCACCCGCCGCTCGGACGCCCTGCGCAGCCACACCGGCCAGATCGCCTTTCCCGGCGGGCGCTGCGATCCGGGCGAGACGCCGTGGGGCACGGCCCTGCGCGAGGCCGACGAGGAGGTCGGACTGGATCCGCGCTTCGTCGAGGTGGCCGGCCTGCTGCACGGCTACGCCACGGTGACGGGGTTCTATGTGACGCCGGTGGTCGGCTTCGTCGATCCGGCCGCCGAGATGGTCGCCAATCCCGACGAGGTGGCCGACGTCTTCGAGACGCCTTTCGACTTCCTGATGGATCCGGCCAACCACCAGCGCCAGCACCGCGACACCCCGACCGGGCCGCGCTACTTCTACGCCATGCCGTGGAACGAGCGGTTCATCTGGGGCGCGACGGCGGGAATGTTGCGGGCGCTGTACGAGCGCCTTTATCCGTAGAGCGTGGCAGCCGAAAGTGCGGGCGGTTTCGGCGTTCGCCACGCGCCAAGGGATGTCCCGACAGTTGGGGACGATGGCGTTTCCCCTCTTGGCGGGTCGAGCCATTCCCTGAAATAGTCGTTTGAAAGCAGGACGTACCGCCCGCGCCAACGGGAGACGGCCTGCCGTTGCGTAAAGGGGGACTTCGCGTGCAGACCCAGACCATCGGCAAGGCGCCGTGGATGGAATGGCCCGAGACCAAGGCGGTGATCGCCGCGCTCGAGGCCAAGGGCCGGCCGGGCTGCGCCCGCTTCGTGGGCGGCTGCGTGCGCAACACCCTGATGGGCAAGCCGGTCGACGACATCGACATCGCCACCACCCTGACGCCCGACCAGGTGATCGAGGCCCTGGGCGAGGCGGGCCTGAAGGCCATCCCCACCGGCGTCGACCACGGCACGGTGACGGCGGTGGCCAAGAAGATCCCGTTCGAGATCACCACCCTGCGCCGCGACGTCTCGACCGATGGCCGCCGGGCGGTGGTGGCCTTCACCCATGCCTGGGAGGAGGACGCCCAGCGCCGCGACTTCCGCTTCAACGCCCTCTATGTCGACGGCGAGGGTCGGCTCTACGACCCGACCGGCCACGGGGTGCAGGACGCCAAGGACGGCAAGGTGGTGTTCGTCGGCGAGCCGATGACCCGCATCCGCGAGGACTATCTGCGCATCCTGCGCTTCTTCCGCTTCCAGGCCTGGTACGGCAAGGGCGAGCCGGACGCCAAGGCCCTGGCCGCCTGCAAGGCGCTGAAGGGCCTGGTCTCGGGCCGGGCGGCCGAGCGCACCCAGAAGGAACTCCTGAAGCTGCTGGCGGCCGACGATCCGCGTCCGTCCCTGCGGCTGATGGCGGCGACCGGGGTGCTGGGCGCCATCCTGCCGTTCGTGAAGTCGCTGGCCCGGCTCGACGGCCTGGTGGCCATCGAGACCGAGCAGCTGTTCGAGAACGACGTCGAACTGCGGCTGGCGGCCCTGATCCCCGACGACGTCGCCCTGGCCCGCGAGCTGGCCGAGCGCCTGCGCCTGTCCAACGCCCTGAAGGAGCGCTTGATCGAGGCGGTCGGGACCTCGCCGCGCATCGTCTCGTGGATGAGCCCGCGCGAGGCCCGCCGCGCCGTCTACGCCCTGGGCCTGCGCACCTTCACCGACCGGGTGAAGCTGGCCTGGTCCGCCTCGACGCGGCCGGCCACCACCCCGCAGTGGCGCGCCCTGCTGGCCCTGGCCGAGACCTGGGATCCGCCGTCCTTCCCGCTGACCGGCGAGGAAGTGATGCGCGCCGGCGTCGGCAAGGGCCCGCTGGTCGGCGAGGTGATGCGTGAGGTCGAGATCTGGTGGATCGACCAGGACTTCATCGAGGACAAGCTGTCGGTGATCGAGCGCCTGAAGGCGGTGGTCCAGGGCATGGCGGTTTGATCCGTCCTTCTCCCCTTGCGGGAGAAGGTGTCAGCGAAGCTGACGGATGAGGGGTCTCTCAGGCTCCGAACGCCGCGAGAGCTGATCGGCTTTCGCGGCGTTTGGCGTTCGGCGTTCGTGCGACCCCTCACCCGACCCCCGCTTTCGCGGGGGGCACCCTCTCCCGCAAGGGGAGAGGGATTTCAGGTCAGTTCAGGCCGAACGAGGCCTCGTAGATGATCGCGGTGTAGGTCCCCGAGGTCCAGTAGATGCGGGCCTTGCTGGCGTTGACCGTCGGGAAGGTCACCGTCTTGGAGGCGCCGATGGTCGTGCCGGTGTAGGCCGTGGCCCACGCGCCGCCCGTCCAGTACTCGATCCGGTAGCCGCCCGTGCGGTCGCCGAACTCCGACATCGTGGCCGTGTTGAACGGCTTGCGGACGCCGAAGTCGACCTCCAGCCAGGTCCCGGCGATGTTGGCGCCGCTGCCCTGCCAGTTGGTGTTCGGATCGTTGTCGAAGGCCTTGGCCGCGCCCTGGGTGGCGTCCCACTGCGAGGAAGCCGCATAGGAGCGGTTCAGCGCCAGGTTGGCCGAGACGTTCGGCGTGGCGTTCAGGCTGGCCTCGTAGATGATCGGCGTGTCGATGCCCGAGGTGAAGTAGAGCCTGGCCTTGCGGCCGGTCACCGCCGGGAAGGTCACGGTGCTGGAGGCGCCGATGCCGCTCCCGGTATAGGCCGTCTTCCAGGTCGAGCCGTTCAGGTACTCGATCCGGTAGCCGGTGGTGCGATTGCCGTACTCGCTGATCGTCGCCTGGCTGAAGGCGGAGTCCTTGCCGAAGTCGATCTCCACCCACTGGCCGGCGAAGGCCGTGCCCGAGGCGGCCTGCCAGTTGGTGTACGGGTCGCCGTCGAAGGCTCCCCGCGCCGTCTGGCCGGCGTCCCAGTTGGACGAGCTGGCGTATTTCAGCGCGTTCGACAGGGCGTCGACGCGGTCGGTCCCCTTCGAGAGCGTCGGGGTCAGCCAGCCGCCTTCGTCGAACTCGTTCCAGGCGTACATGATCACCGTGTTGGCGTCGGCGGTGGTCGCGTTGGTCTGGTTCCAGGTCAGGGCGTTCTGCAGGTTGGTCGCCACCTCGGCCGCCGTGGCCTGCTGGGCCCAGGCGTTGGTCGGCGGGGTGGGGCTGACGAAGCTCTGCGGATAGAGCGCGCGCGGACGGTTGTCCCAGCCGGCGGTGACCCAGGGCACCACCTTGTGGCCGGTGGCCTTGTGGTTGTTCCAGTTGGCGCTGTTCTGGCTGATCACCTGCGAATAGGCCGCGCCGTTGATCGGGCTGTCGGCATAGGCGCTGACCGCGTCGGCCCCGACCGTCGAGGCGATGCTCGCGGCGGTGGACGAGGTCGGGTTCATCACCACGATGTACGGGTTGGGCAGGCCCGCCCCGGTCGCCGCCGCGCGCACCTCGGCCACGTAGCTGGCCGCATAGCTGTCGGCCGAGAAGCCGAACAGATAGAGCAGCGGCCGGCCGTTCAGCACCTTCTGGAAGTGCGGCTTGGCCATCTCGGTCACCAGGGTCGGCGTCGGGATCGAGCCCGGGCCGAGCACCAGGGTGAAGTTCAGGCCCTCGCGCTGGGTGCTGGCCTGGTAGAGGTTGCGGGCGATGTCCATGCCGCTGCCGTCGGCGTAATAGCAGAAGGCCCAGTAGTTGATGCCCGCCCGCTTGGCGTAGGCGATGTCGGCGTCCATCTGGCCTTGCGTCAGCTGGCGCACCTGGACGCTGCTGGTCGAGGTCTCCACCCCGTAGAACGGGATCCGGTCGTGGAACTGGTTGGGGCCGAGGGCGCCCTCGACCTCGAGGCCGATGTGCGAGCCGGCGATGACGCCGTTGGTGCTGGTGTCGCCCACCCAGGCGTCCCAGCGGATGGCGCCGACGGTGGCGCCGGGGCCGTTGGCGGCCAATGCCGCGGCCGGGGTCAGGGACGACGTCAGGCACAAGGCGGCCGCTACGGCCATCGCGCGTTTGGACGCCCGGCCGCGTAGAGGCTGGAAGCTATGCATGTCTGAAATGCCTTTTGGTTCAATAGGTTTGTCTAGGAGCCCGCCGGTGGAAAATTCCCGGCGGGCGGTTGCGCCGAGCGCGGCGGCTTGATCCTTCGACCTGGCCCACACTCTCGACAGTTCTTATTTTGTTCTCGTTATGCGTCAGGCGCGGACGTAGCTCGCGGGCGCTCTGAACGGATCCGCCGGCCGGCCGTTGTCTGACCGAGGGCCAAGCTTGGGCCTGGGGGAGGGCGCGCGTGACGTTGCAGCAGGGACTGTCCTTCGGCCTGGTGGGCGCGACCGTGCTGTTCTTCGTCTGGGGTCGCTGGCGTTACGACCTGATCGCCGTCGGGGCCCTGGCCGTGGGCATGGTCACGGGCCTGATCCCCGTGAAGTCGGCCTTCGAGGGTTTTTCCAACGACATCGTCATCATCATCGCCAGCGCCCTGGTGCTGAGCGCGGCGGTGTCGCGCTCGGGCATCGTCGACACCCTGATGGCGCCGCTGCTGCCGCGCCTGACGCAGGCGCGCAGTCAGGTCCCCGTGCTGTCGGCGATCACCGCGGTGCTGTCGATGGCTACCAAGAACGTCGGCGCCCTGGCCCTGATGATGCCGTCGGCCCTGCGCCTGGGACGGGCGACCGGCGTGCCGCCCTCGCGCCTGCTGATGCCGATGTCGTTCGGCTCGCTGGTCGGCGGGCTGGCGGTGCTGGTCGGCACCTCGCCCAACATCATCGTTTCCGAAGTGCGGCAGGAGGCGCTGGGCAAGCCGTTCGCCATGTTCGACTTCATGCCGGTCGGGGCGGTGCTGACGGTGCTGGCGATCGCCTACCTGACCTTTGCCTATCGCCTGCTGCCCAAGGGACGCGAAGCGGCGGTCGATATCGACGCCGCCCTGGCGGCCAACGCCTATGTCACCGAGGTCGAGGTTCCCGAAGGCTGGGCCTTCGAGCACGACCGGGTGGGCGACCTGAAGCGCGCCGGCGGCGACGAGGTGAGCGTCCTGGCCCTGCTGCGCGGCCGTCGCCGGATCGCCACGCCCCATCCCAACCGCAAGATCCTGCCCGGCGACGTGCTGTTGCTGGAAGGACAGCAGCAGGCGCTGAACGAGCTGATCGTGAAGGCCAGGCTTCGCCTGTCCGACGCCGACCGGCCGGTGGTGATGGACGAGCCGACCGACGAGGTCCGGGTGGTCGAGGCGGTGATCGGCGCGGAGTCCGACCTGATCGGCAAGAGCGCCCGGGCGCTGAACCTGAACCAAGCCTACGGCGTCAACCTGCTGGGCGTCAGCCGGGCTGGCTATCGGCTGGCCGGGCGGCTGGCGACGATCCGCCTGAAGGCCGGCGACATCCTGGTGCTGCAGGGTGGCGAGCAGCAGCTGCCCGGCGCCCTGCAGGCCCTGGGCTGCCTGCCGCTGGCCGAGCGCGAGGTGCGACTGGGCGGCGTGCGCCATGCGCTTCTGCCGGCCGCCATTCTGGCGGGCGCCATGGCATTGGTGGCGTTTGGCGTGCTGCCGGTGGCGGTGGGTTTCTTCGCCGCCGCCGTGCTGGTGGTGGCGACGGGCGGCTTGCGGATGCGCGAGGCCTATGGGGCGCTGGAGGCGCCCGTGCTGGTGCTGGTCGCCGCGATGATCCCGGTCAGCGACACGATCCAGAAGAGCGGCGGCACCGACCTGATCGCCGCTTGGCTGTCAGGCGCCTTCGACGGCCTGCCGCCGCTGCTGACCCTGACGGCGATGATGGCCGTGGCGATGCTGGCCACGCCCTTCCTGAACAACGCCGCCACGGTGCTGATCGTCGCGCCGATCGGTCTTGGACTGGCCGAAAGGCTCGGCTTGAGCCCCGATCCGTTCCTGATGGCTGTCGCGGTGGGGGCGGGATGCGACTTCCTCACCCCCGTCGGTCACCAGTGCAATACGCTGGTGCTGGGACCGGGCGGTTACAGGTTCGGCGACTACGCCCGACTGGGCGCGCCGCTGACCGTGCTGATCCTGCTGGTCGCGCCGGGGCTGATCGCCCTGGTCTGGCCGCTGGCGGGCGGCTGACGACCTAGCGGAGTTCGAAGTAGACCGTGCCGTCGCCCTCGGTGTGGGCGACGATGGCGATGTCGTGTTCGACGCCGTCGTCCAGGGTCAGGCGGCCGCCGCCGGCCCGGAAGGCTTCGCGCATCGCGGCGGGCTCGCCCGTCAGGCTGCCCTTGCCGGCCCGTCGCCCGGCCGTGCCGCCGGTGATTAGCAGCGAGAAGTCGATGTCCTGCCGCTGGCGGGAAATGGTCAGGGCGCCGGCGCCCGTGCGGGGAGTGGGAGGAACTTTACGCATGACGTTGATAACGCCGAGCTTGGCTGTTCGATCCCCGTCGATCGAAATAAGGCGCCGGTCGAGCCGGTGGCCGCGAGATTTTCCAAAAATGAAAATGTCCCGGCGCCGTTTATGGATCTGAAAAAGATTCGAAATCGCTTGTGAAATAATCCACAGGCGCGCATGATTTGGCGATCGAATATCGAAATGGTTCGGCCGCTCTCCACGCTTGTTCTTCGGATCGAGCGCCCGAGTCTACCCAAAACCTCTCCGAAAATTTGATCGCGCGGACCATTACGGCCGTGCGGCTGCGCTTGTTTTTAAGGATACTTCCCCATGGCTACCGGCACCGTGAAGTGGTTCAACTCCACCAAGGGCTTCGGCTTCATCCAACCCGACGACGGCGGCGCGGACGTGTTCGTCCACATCTCGGCCGTCGAGCGCTCGACCCTGGGCTCGCTGAACGAAGGCCAGAAGGTCGCCTTCGAACTCGAGCGCGACCAGCGCAGCGGCAAGATGTCGGCCGGCCAACTCCAGGCCGCCTGATCTCGACGTCTCAATTCGCCCGCGGGATCCTCCCGCGGGCGTTTGCTTGAAAGGGTTTCATGAGTTCATTCCAAAACGTCGGCCATGCCGATCGCCTCAAGGCCGCGGCGCAGGCCAAGGCGGCCCTGCTGGCCAAGTTCAAGCCCAAGGCGGCTGTCACAGATCCCCAATTCGAAGACCGCGCCGCCCTGCGCGCGGCCGAACTGACCGAGGTTCGCAAGGAGCGGTCCGCCGCGCGGGCGCTCATCAAGGCGCAAGCCGCCGAGCAGCAGGCGGCCCAAGAGCAGGCTCAGGCCGCTTTGGCCGAAGAAGCGCTTGCCGCCAAGCGTGGAGCGCGTAAGGAACGTAAGGCGCTCACCAACGCTGAAGCTAAGGCCAAGCGTGACGCACGCTACGCCGCGCGCAAGGCCCGCGCCTGACTGCGCGGACTTTCTTACAAGGGGAGCCGCCATGGCCCGCAAGCCGAACTACAATTTCGAACGTCAGGAACGCGAGCGCCTGAAGGCGGCCAAGGCCGCGGAAAAAGCCGCCGAGAAAGCCGCCGAACGCGCGGCCAAGCGCGCCGAGTCGGGCGAAGGCGAGGGCGAGCCCTCGGCCTGACCCGCCGATCCTGACCCGTCGGCGGGCGCTTACTTCTTTTCCGGGTTCCGGACCGACGGGCCTTCCATCTTGGAGGTGTCGGTGTTGATCGGCGGCAGGTTGGCCGGCCGGCCGGTCAGCTGCTCGATCGGATAGATCGTGCCGCACTTGAGCCACTTGCCGGCCCAGGCGCCGCCGCGCGCCTCGCACTTCGCCTTCGGCCACACCCACAGGTAATGATAGCCGAACACGCCAACGATGCTGGCGAGGAAGATGCCGATGAAGATGATCTTCAGGCGGTTGATCGTGCGGTTCATGGCGGCGTCTTAAGCACCGGCCGCGCTATGTGGCTAGCCCCATTTCGCGAGGCGGAGCGCCGGACGGCGCTGACGGCGCGCGGAAGGTGTCGTACATTTGTTTGAATGATCCCTGAAAAAGAGCATTACGCTTACGTTAGGGGAAACTTGCAAACCTGTGCGGACGCGCTAAGTCGATTGTCCAAGCAGGGGAAACCTCGAAAGAGCAGCCAGGAGGCGGCGTAGACCGATGAAGGTTCTGGTCCCGGTCAAACGGGTTATCGATTACAACGTGAAGGCTCGGGTGAAAGCCGACCAGACGGGCGTCGACCTGGCGAACGTCAAGATGTCGATGAACCCGTTCTGCGAGATCGCGGTCGAAGAGGCGGTGCGCCTCAAGGAAAAGGGCGCGGCGACGGAAGTCGTCATCGTCTCGATCGGCCCGGCTCAAGCCCAGGAAACCATCCGTACGGCGCTGGCCATGGGCGGCGACCGCGGCATCCTGATCACCAGCGACGCCGACCTCGAGCCGCTGGCCGTGGCCAAGCTGCTGAAGGCCGTCGTGGCCGAAGAGCAGCCGGGCCTCGTCCTGATGGGCAAGCAGGCCATCGACGGCGACAACAACGCCGTGGGCCAGATGCTGTCGGCCCTGCTCGACTGGCCGCAGGCGACCTACGCCTCGGCGATCGAGATCTCGGGCTCGGCCGCCAAGGTCACCCGCGAAGTCGACGGCGGCCTGCAGACGCTCGACGTCGACCTGCCGGCCGTGGTCACCGCCGACCTGCGCCTCAATGAGCCGCGCTACGCCAGCTTGCCCAACATCATGAAGGCCAAGAAGAAGGAAATCGCGCAGAAGACCGTCGCCGACTACGGCGTCGACGTCGCTCCGCGCCTGACCGTCGTCAAGGTCACCGAGCCCGCCAAGCGTTCGGCCGGCGTCAAGGTCGAGTCCGCCGCCGACCTCGTTTCCAAGCTCACGACCGCGGGGGTGCTGTAATGGCCGTTCTCGTCATCGCCGACAACGACAACGCGCACCTGCGCGACGGCACCCACAAGACCGTCACCGCCGCCCTGAAGCTGTCGGGCGACGTGGACGTGCTGGTCCTGGGCTCGGGCGTCGCGGCTGTCGCCGCCGAAGCCGCCAAGATCGCCGGCGTCCGCAAGGTGCTGACCGCCGAGAGCGACGCCCTCGGCCACGGCATCGCCGAAGCCCAGGCCGACGCCGCCCTGGCCATCGCGGGCAACTACGACGCGATCCTGGTCCCGGCCACCGCCGGCGGCAAGAACTTCGCCCCGCGCATCGCCGCCAAGCTCGACGTCGCCCCGATCAGCGACATCGTCGAGGTGGTGTCGGCCGACACCTTCGTGCGCCCGATCTACGCCGGCAACGCGCTGGAGACCGTCCAGTCGTCCGACGCCAAGAAGGTGATCACCGTCCGTCCGACCGCCTTCCCGGCGGCGGGTGAAGGCGGCTCGGCCTCGGTCGAAAGCGTCTCGGGCGCCGACGCGGCCAAGACCCGCTTCGTCAGCGAAGAGATGGTCAAGTCTGACCGTCCGGAACTGGCCGCGGCCAAGATCGTCGTCTCGGGCGGCCGCGCCATGGGCTCGGCCGAAGAGTTCCAGGCGGTCATCGAGCCCCTGGCCGACAAGCTGGGCGCCGCCGTCGGCGCCTCGCGTGCGGCCGTGGACGCCGGCTACGCCCCGAACGACTACCAGGTCGGCCAGACCGGCAAGGTCGTCGCCCCGCAGCTCTACATCGCCGTGGGCATCTCGGGCGCCATCCAGCACCTGGCCGGCATGAAGGACTCCAAGGTGATCGTCGCGATCAACAAGGACGCCGACGCGCCGATCTTCCAGGTCGCCGACTACGGCCTGGTCGCCGACTACAAGTCGGCCGTGCCGGAACTGCTGAGCGCGCTCACCGCCGCCGGCAAGTAAGGCTTCTCGCTTCGGCGGGATCGGAAGGCCCGGGAGCGATCCCGGGCCTTTTGTTTTTGGAGCGCCTTCTCCTCTCCCGCTTGCGGGGGAGGGGGACCACGAAGTGGTGGAGGGGGCGAGACTGGGCGCTGAGCGCGCGGTCGCCCCCTCCGTCACGGCGCCGATGGCGCCGCGCCACCTCCCCCGTTTCACGGGGGAGGAGCTTGGTCTTTTTGATCCATATCCTCCGCAAAACCCCTTATGCGCGCCCCCGGATTTGCGCGGGATCGGGCTTGGGCTTAAGCCGATCCCATGACGCAACAAGCCGACACCCTTTCCGATCTCGACGCCCAGAAGGCCCGCGCGAAGGCCTGGTTCGAGAGCCTGCGCGACCAGATCTGCGCCGCCTTCGAGGCCCTGGAGGACGAGGCGCCCGCCGCGCTCTACGGCGACAAGCCGGGCCGCTTCGAACTGAAGCCGTGGGACCGTCCGGCCGGCGGCGGCGGGGTGATGGGCATGATGCACGGCCGGCTGTTCGAGAAGGTCGGGGTGCACGTCTCGACGGTGTTCGGGACCTTCCCGCCGGAAATGGCCAAGACCATGCCCGGCGCGGCCGAGGACCCTCGGTTCTTCGCCACCGGCATCAGCCTGATCGCGCACATGACCAATCCGCGCGTGCCGGCCGTGCACATGAACACCCGCTTCATCGCCACGACCAAGGGCTGGTTCGGCGGCGGCGGCGACCTGACGCCGCTGCTCGGCTACCAGCGCCAGCAGGACTTCCCGGACGCGATCGACTTCCACGCCGCCTACCAGCGCGCCTGCGACAAGCACGATCCTGACTGGTACGCCAAGTACAAGGCCTGGTGCGACGAGTACTTCTTCCTGCCCCACCGCAACGAGCCGCGCGGCATCGGCGGCATCTTCTACGACCACCACGACAGCGGCGACTGGGGGCGCGACTTCGCCTTCACCCAGGATGTCGGCCGGGCCTTCCTGGAGATCTACCCGACCCTGGTGCGTCGTCGGATGGGCGAGGCCTGGACGCCTGAAGAGCGCGAGCAGCAACTGGTCCAGCGCGGCCGCTACGTGGAGTTCAACCTGCTCTACGACCGGGGGACCATGTTCGGCCTGAAGACCGGCGGCAACGTCGAGTCGATCCTCAGCTCCATGCCGCCCGAGGTGAAGTGGCCGTAAAATAAGAGGCCCTCTCCCTGTGGGAGAGGTGTCGGCGAAGCCGACGGAGAGGGGAGTGGCTGGAAATCGGCAGGCTTTGCGGCGGCTGAAAACGGCCCCCCTCCGGCGCTTCGCGCCACCTCCCCCAGAGGGGGAGGATCTTTCTTACACCGCCAAACACACCACCTGCGCCACGCGGAGATCCCGCCGCAGGCCGTCGGCGATGCGGCCGTAGTTGTCGGTGGTGATGGACTCGCCCGGGGCGAACTCGGGAACGCCGGTGTCGCCGCCGCGGCGGGGCGAGCGGGAGATCAGGGCGCGCAGGCTTTCGGGGGCGGTGGTGTAGATGCGGCCGCGACGCGGGGACTCGGCCACCGTCACGCCGATCACTCTGCCTGCGCTGTCGAGGGCCGGGGCGCCGGACAGGCCGGCCAGGGTGCCTTTCAGATTGTCGGTGCGGCCGACCTCGGCCCAGACTAGCACCGGCTCGGTGCGAGCGCCGCGGCCGTGGATCACCAGGTTCTCGCGGCCGATCAGGCGCGAGGCGACCTCGCCGGCGTGGCCCTGCGGGAAGCCGGGATGGAAGGCCCGCATGCCCTTGCGCGGGTCGCCGGTGTTCATCGGCATGGCCGGGGCGCCGCCCTCGGTGGTCAGGATGGCCGCGTCGAAGCGCGGGTCGATGGTGACCTTGGCGGCCACGCCGCGTCCGTCGGCGACCAGGATGGCGGCCGACTTGCAGCCGTCGACCACGTGGCGGGCGGTCAGCCAGATCCCCTGCGTCCCCACCGAGAAGGCCGTGCCCGATGCGGGCTCCTGCTTGTCGGGCACCTGGACGACGATCGACGGGTCGAAGGGTGAGGCGGGCCCCAGGGGCACGCCTTCCTCGCCAGGCACCGGCGGCGGCGGCGGAGGCGCGTCGGCGCGCTCCTGGCGGCCGACGGCGACCACCAGCAGGGCGGCGACCACGGCGCCGTAGACCAGCCAGTCTGGAAGCTTGGGGAAATGCACGCGCCCCGCTCCGGTGAGCCTCCCCGCCTCAGCCCGCCACGCCGGCGGCGATGATGATGGCGGTGGCCAGCTTGGCGCCGACCAGCAGGGCGGCGGCCGAGACCTCGCCCTCGTTGATCCGCTCCGGCAGGCCCTTGAGCATCATGTCGGTCAGGCGGAAGACCAGCAGCTGCAGCGCCAGGGTGGCCACGCCCCACAGCAGGATCTCGATCACCGAGGTCGAGGCCGCCAGCGAGGCGGCCAGCGGAATGGCCAGGCCCGTCAGCACCCCGCCCAGCGACAGGGCCGCCGCCGCATTGCCCTCGCGGATCAGCTTGATCTCGCGATGGGGCGTCAGGAGGATGTAGATGGCCGCGCCCGCGATCAGCATGACCATGGTCACGCCCACATGGGTCAGGGTCGTCAGCAGGCCATTGGCGAAGGCCTGGATCTCGGGCGACTGGATCTGAGGCATGGTTACGCGACCCCCGGGGACTGAAGGGGCAAGCTCTAACACGGGTCGGCGAGTCTTGCGTAGGGGGCTCGCCTCAGGCGCGTTCGGACGGGTCAGCCGTTACCGTTGCAGGTCATCGAGACCAGGTGCTCGGTCTTGACGTCGTACATCACCGAGACCACCGAGCAGCCGCCGTCGGCGATGTCGGGGATGGCCGACAGCGGGCCGATGCGCACGCCGATGGTGCGGCCGCTGTCGTCGCGCACCCAGCGGCCGACGATCAGTTTGCGGTTTTCAATGGTGACCCCGGCGTAGTCGCGGCCGTAGCGCCAGATCGGGGCCATGCCCGGCTTGCGCGAGGTCTGGGATTCCAGCTTGGCCACCTGGGCCGGGGTCGGCGTCCAGTAGGGCCGGCCGCGCGGCAGGGTCGCGCCGGCCGGCGCGGCGGCCAGAAGGGTCAGGAACAGGGCGGCGAGGGCGCGCCTCACGCCGCGTCGTCTGCGTCGTCTTCCAGCATGCCGGCCATGGCCGCCATCGACAGCTTGCGCAGGGCGCTGGCGCGGACCTTCTCGCTCTCGCTCTTCAGCTGGCCACAGGCCGCGAGAATGTCGCGGCCGCGCGGGGTGCGGATCGGCGAGGAGTAGCCGGCCTTGTTGAGGATCGCCGCGAAGGTCTCGATCGCGCCCCAGTCCGAGCACTCGTACTGGCTGCCCGGCCACGGGTTGAACGGGATCAGGTTGATCTTGGCGGGAATGCCCTTGATCAGCTTGACCAGCGCGCGGGCCTCGTCGGGGCTGTCGTTGACGCCCTTCAGCATCACGTACTCGAAGGTCACCCGGCGAGCGTTGGACAGGCCCGGATAGGCGCGGATGCCGGCCATCAGCTCGGCGATCGGGTACTTCTTGTTCAGCGGCACGAGCACGTCGCGCAGTTCGTCGTTGGTGGCGTGCAGGCTGATGGCCAGCATGGCTTGGGTCGTATTTCCCAGCTTTTCCAGCATCGGCACGACGCCCGAGGTCGACACCGTGATCCGGCGACGCGAGATGCCGATGCCTTCGTTGTCGCTGATGATCTCGATGGCGTCCGAAACCTGGCCCAGATTGTAGAGCGGCTCGCCCATGCCCATGAATACGATGTTCGACAGCAGGCGGTCTTCCTTGTCGGACGGCCACTCATTGAGGTCGTCCTTGGCGATCTGCACCTGGGCGACGATCTCGGCCGCCGTCAGGTTGCGCACCAGGGGCTGGGTGCCGGTGTGGCAGAAGCTGCAGTTCAGCGTGCAGCCGACCTGGCTGGAGACGCACAGCGCGCCGACCCGGCCCA
Source organism: Caulobacter sp. GW821-FHT10A10 (assembly GCF_059415745.1). NCBI lineage: Bacteria > Pseudomonadati > Pseudomonadota > Alphaproteobacteria > Caulobacterales > Caulobacteraceae > Caulobacter > Caulobacter sp. GW821-FHT10A10. The sequence goes on from NZ_JBWKNV010000002.1 coordinate 809,868, forward strand.
CCGACGGAATGTAGACGGTCTCGACCTCGATGCCCGGGGCCATGCGGATCAGCCACTTGCGGGTGCCGTCCTTGGAGACCTGGCGCTCGACCACTTCGGGGCGGGCGATCGTGAAGGTCTCGGCCAGGCGCGCGCGGGTTTCCTTGGCCACGTCGCTCATCTGGGCGAAGTCGGTGACGCCGCGGTGGTGGATCCAGCGGAACACCTGGGTGGCGCGCATCTTGGCCTTGCCGTGCTCGACCACGCCGCTCTCCGTCAGGGCGGCGATCAGCTGCGGGCGAGTCAGGCCCGACAGGTTGACGGGCGGCTTGGCCGCGTCGGCAGCAGGCGCAACGCGGGACAGGTCGAGGGTGACGCTCAAGGGGCGGTCCGGGAAATTCGAGGAATGTGCGGGGTCGAGGCGGGGATATAGCAGATGTGGGGCGGTTTTCCAAAAGGGCGGTTGGTCGCGCGGGCGAGGCCGCTCAAAAGGACCCTCTCCCTGTGGGAGAGGTGTCGGCGAAGCCGACGGAGAGGGGGAGTGGTGCAAAATCGGCCAGCTTCTCAGCGGCTGAAAACGTCCCCCCTCCGGCCCTCCGGGCCACCTCCCCCAGGAGGGGGAGGGTTCTGGTGTGCGACTTCGGCCCCCTTCGACAATTGTCCGCCATACCGCTAAACCGCGCCCATGCCGTTCACCGCCACCGTCATGACCATGTTCCCCGAGGCCTTCCCCGGCCCGCTCGGCGTCTCGATGATCGGGACCGCCTGGAAGGAGGCCGACCTGTGGCGTTTGGAAACACTGGACATTCGCGCCTTTTCCAAGGATAAGCGCGGCTTCCTCGACGACACTCCCGCGGGTGGCGGCGCGGGAGCCGTGCTCAAAGCGGACGTCATCGCCTCTGCGCTCGATAGCGTGGAGCTTGATGGGCGGCCGCTTTTGTACATGAGCGCCCGGGGCAGGCCCCTGACCCAGGCGCGCGTAAGAGAGTGGTCCAAGGCGCCCGGCATCGTGGTGCTGTGCGGCCGCTTCGAGGGGGTGGACCAGCGGGTGCTAGACGCCCGAGGGTTCGAGGAGGTCTCCGTCGGAGACGCGGTTCTCGCCGGTGGCGAGGCGGCGGCGATGGTGGTGATCGAGGCGTGCGTTCGACTGGCCCCGGGTGTTCTGGGGAATATCGAGAGCACGCTGGAAGAAAGCTTCGAGGACGGTCTCCTCGAACATCCGCAGTACACGCGACCGCGGACGTTCGAAGGGCTCGACATCCCCGAGGTGCTGCTGTCGGGCGACCACAAGAAGGTCGACCAGTGGCGGCGCAGTATGCGTGAAGAAACGACCCGCGAGCGGCGTCCAGATCTCTGGGAAGCGCATCTCGCCAATCAACAGGCAAAAGGCGGCCCGAAAACGGGTAAGCCCAAAGGAGAATAGACCATGGCGATCAACATCGTCGCTCAGCTCGAGCAAGAAGAAGCGGCCCGTCTGCTGGCCGTCCGCGCGATCCCGGACTTCCGTCCCGGCGACACCCTGCGCGTCAACGTGAAGATCAAGGAAGGCGAGCGCGAGCGCGTTCAGGCCTATGAGGGCGTCTGCATCGCCCGCGCCGGCACGGGCGTCCACGAGAGCTTCACCGTCCGCAAGATCTCGTTCGGCGAAGGCGTGGAACGTCTGTTCCCGCTGCTCTCGCCGAGCATCGAAAGCATCGAAGTCAAGCGCCGCGGCGTCGTCCGTCGCGCCAAGCTGTACTACCTGCGCGACCGTCGCGGTAAGTCGGCCCGTATCGCCGAGCGCGTCAACGTTCGTCGCGACGCCGAATAAGCCCTTCCGCTTCGGCGAGAAGATCGAAGGCCCCGGTGGAAACGCCGGGGCCTTTTGCTTGTGCGCCCTTTGCCTGCGCCCTGTGCTTGTGCGCTTGTGCACAGCGCGAGATTGCGCGCAATCTCAGGTTAAGTCGATGAAGCGGGGGCGACATGCGACGGATCTGGACGATTGGGTGTCTTTTGACGTTGCTGGCGATCGCTCCCGGCGGCGCGGCCCAGCCGTCCGCCTCGTCCTTGACCCAGCCCTCAATCGACGTCTTCGCCGGGCCGATCTGCCGCTCGCGGCCGGGGGCGACGAAGATCGCGGCCGCGTCGCCCGCAAGGTCAAGCTTTGTGCGTTCGCACGCACCTTGACGGACCGTCGTTCTGTGGCATGATCAATTCACCCCCGCCGCTCAGTCGACGGGCTTCCAGACCGTCTCCTTTCTAGTGGACGGCCCTCTTCAGGTGGAGCCATCGGCCCCTGGAGTGTTGAAAACGATGTCAGGGCGCGCCGACAGGTCTCTACGACCGGCGCGCCCTTAGTCGTTCTGGGAGGCGTCGTGGCGGCGCTATGTCGCGGGTTCGGGCAAGAAATGTGCGTCCGGTCCGGCGATCCTTGCGTGTCTGGGGCAAGATCAGTCGTCGCCCGGCGGTCACACAGCGGATTTTCGGCGCATCCACGCTTTACGCGCCACCGCTTCGGGCCTAGATGCGAGGCGCTATGACCCGCGCAACAAAGACCCTCTACGACAAGATCTGGGACGCCCACGTCGTCAGCGAAGCCGACGGCGAGGCCATCCTGTACATCGACCTGCATCTCATCCACGAGGTGACGACGCCGCAGGCCTTCGCCGGCCTTCGCGCCGCGCATCGCCCCGTGCGCCGGCCCGACCGCACGCTCGCCGTGGCGGATCACAACGTGCCGACCGAGAACCAGGCCGCCGGCGTCGACGCCGTGCAGGACGAAGAGGCGCGCCTCCAGCTCCAGACGCTTGGCCGCAACGTCGCCGACAACGGGATCGAGTATTTCCCGATGGGCGACATCCGCAACGGCATCGTCCACGTGGTGGGTCCCGAGCAGGGCCGCACCCAGCCGGGCATGACCATCGTCTGCGGCGACAGCCACACCTCGACCCACGGCGCCTTCGGGGCCCTGGCCCATGGCATCGGCACGTCGGAAGTCGAGCACGTGCTGGCCACCCAGACCCTGCGCCAGAAGAAGGCCAAGAACCTGCTGGTTCGGGTCGACGGCCAGCTGGGCCCCGGCGTCACGGCCAAGGACATCGCCCTGGCCGTGATCGGCGAGATCGGCACGGCCGGCGGCACCGGCTATGTCATCGAATACGCCGGCGAGGCCGTGCGCGGCCTGACGATGGAGGGCCGCATGACCCTCTGCAACCTGACCATCGAGGGCGGCGCCAAGGCCGGCCTGGTCGCGCCCGACGAAACCACCTTCGAATACGTCAAGGGCAAGCCCGCCGCGCCCAAGGGCGCGGCCTGGGAGATGGCCCTGGCCCACTGGAAGACCTTCTTCTCCGACGAAGGCGCCGTCTTCGACCGCACCGTCGTCATCGACGGCTCGGCCCTCGTGCCGATGGTCACCTGGGGCACGTCCCCCGAGGACGTCATCCCGGTGACCGGCAACGTGCCCGAGCCGGAAAGCTTCGGCACGGCCGACAAGCGCGCCGCCGCCCACCGGGCTCTCGAATATATGGGCCTGACCGCCGGCCAGCCGATCTCGGAAGCCCGCATCGACCGCGTCTTCATCGGCTCGTGCACCAACAGCCGGATCGAGGACATGCGCGCCGCCGCCGCGGTGGTGCAGGAAGCCTTCCTGCACGGCCGCCTCGTGGCGCCGCACGTGAAGGCGATGGTCGTACCGGGCTCGGGCCTCGTTAAGGAACAGGCCGAGGCCGAAGGCCTGGACGCCATCTTCAAGGCCTCGGGCTTCGACTGGCGCGAGCCGGGCTGCTCGATGTGCCTGGGGATGAACCCCGACCGTCTCGAGCCGGGCGAACGCTGCGCCTCGACCAGCAACCGCAACTTCGAAGGCCGTCAGGGCCGCGGCGGCCGCACCCACCTCGTCTCGCCCGCCATGGCGGCGGCGGCGGCGATCGCCGGCCACCTGGTCGACGTGCGGACCCTGCTGTCGTGAGCCTGTTGCTCGCCCTGGCGGCGGCCTCGACCTTCGCCGCGCCGCTCGACCTGCCCAAGACGGCGCAGGTCGAGATGGTCGTGGTCAAGAGCCGCGAGGACATCCGTGACGGCAAGGCCAGCGCGCCGATCGGCGGCAGGACGGTCTACGCCAAGACGATCGAGACGCAGGGCGACGGCTACCGCGTGACGCTGAAGCCGGTGTCGACGGAGCTGCCCAAGGTCGGCACGGCCGCGCAGCAGGCCAAGGTGCAGGCCGCGCTCGAGGGCATGCTGGCGCGGACCTATGTCTACGACGCCGACGAAAGCCTCTCGCCGGTGTCGATCGAGGACTGGCCGGCCACGGTCGCCGACGTGACCAAGGCGCTGACCGCCCTGGCCGGCGACGACGCCGACGCCGCCAAGGCCATCGGCGCGGTGACCAGCATGTTCGCCAGGATGAGCCCCGAGCAGGCCGCCACGGTCATGCTCAAGGAAGACAGCCTGCTGACCGTGCCGGTGAACGTCGAGCTGGAGGTCGGCAAGCCGCTGACCTACGACGACGAGATCGCCAGCCCGTTCGGCGGCGGCGTGATCAAGGCCAAGGGCGTCGTCTCGATCGAGAAGATCGACGAGGCGCGCGGCGTCGGCGTGGTGCGCTGGAGCCGGAGCCTGGATCCGGAGTCGACCACGGCGATCATCGCCAAGATGATCGAGGCCATGGCCGCTCAAATGGGCCCCGACGCCAGAAGCCCGACGTCAAGGCCATGTTCGCCAACATGAAGTTCGAGAACACCAGCGGTTGCCTCTACGAGATCGACCTGAAGATCGGCCTGCCGATCAAGGCCGACTGCGAGAGCAAGACCGTTCTCACCGATCCGAGCAGCGGCCAGCTGAACGGCCGCACCGAGCGCTGGGCCATCACCCAGACGCTGAAGAACTAGGAGAGGCGCGACATGCAAGCCTTCACCCGTCTCGACGGCCGCGCGGCGCCCCTGTCGCTGGCCAATATCGACACCGACCAGATCATCCCCAAGCAGTTCCTCAAGACCGTCGAGCGCGAAGGTCTGGGCAAGGGCCTGTTCTTCGATTTTCGCTTCGACGCGGCGGGGAACGAGATCGCCGACTTCGTGCTGAACCGGCCGGAGTACAAGGGCTCGTCCGTGCTGATCGCCGGCGACAACTTCGGCTGCGGCTCCTCGCGCGAGCACGCCCCGTGGGCGCTGATGGATTTCGGCATCCTGTGCGTGATCTCCACCAGCTTCGCCGACATCTTCAACAACAACTGCTTCAACAACGGCCTGCTGCCGGTGGTGCTGGCGCCCGACGAGGTCTCGCTCCTGATGGACGAGGCCAAGGGCGGCAACCACATGGTCAGCATCGACCTGGAAGCCCAGACGGTGATCTCGCCCTCGGGCAAGACCTTCAGCTTCCAGATCGATCCGGTGCGCAAGCAGAAGATGCTCAAGGGCCTGGACGCCATCGGCGAGACCCTGCAGCACGCGACCGACATCGACGTCTTCGAAAGCAAGCGCGCCATCGGCCAGCCCTGGCTGGAATAGCCCGTTTGCTCCCTCCCCCTTGATGGGGGAGGGCTGGGGTGGGGGTGACGGCGGCGGCTCGGTTCGCGCTACATCCTGACAGGCTTCCACTCCCATCCCCGACCCTTCCCCCATCCAGGGGGAAGGGGGAGATTTTCCGAATGACCCTGATCCTCGCCGGCTCCATCCGCTTCGCGCCCGAGCGCCTGGAAGCCCTGCGCCCGCACCTGGCGGCCCAGGTGGCCGGATCGCGCGGCGAGCCGGGATGCCTGGCCTACGCCCTCTCCGAGGATCCGCTCGATCCCGGCCTGATCCGGGTGTTCGAGCACTTCGTCGACGAAGCGGCTCTGGCCTTCCATCGCGCTTCGCCGCATATGGCCGCATGGCGTGCGGCCTGCGCCGAGCTCGGCGTCCACGAGCGCCGCATGTCTTCTTTTGACGTTTCCACCCACCGTTCTATTTGAAGCCGCGAGATCTGAAATGGCTACGCTCCTCCTGCTCCCTGGCGACGGCATCGGTCCGGAAGTCTGCGCCGAGGTGCGCCGCGTCGCGGCCGCGCTCACGCCGAACCTGGTGGTCGAGGAAGCCATCTACGGCGGCGCCAGCTATGACGCCCACGGCACGCCCCTGACCGACGAGGTGCGTGATCGCGCGCTCGCCAGCGACGCGGTGCTGATGGGCGCGGTCGGTGGTCCCAAGTGGGCCGACGCCCCGCGCCACCTGCGCCCGGAAGCCGGCCTGCTGAACCTGCGCAAGGCTATGAACGTCTACGCCAACCTGCGCCCGGCCTATTGCTTCGAGGCCCTGGCCGGCGCGTCCAGCCTGAAGACCGAGTTGGTCTCGGGCCTCGACATCATGTTCGTGCGCGAACTGGTCGGCGGCGTCTATTTCGGCGAGCCGCGCGGCATCGATGTGCTGCCGGACGGCCAGAAGAAGGGCTACGACACCGCCCTCTACACGACCAGCGAGATCGAACGCGCCGGGCGCGTGGCCTTCGAGTTGGCCCGCGGCCGCAAGAACAAGGTCCACTCGGCCGAGAAGTCCAACGTCATGGAGTCGGGCCTGCTGTGGAAGCAGGTGATCACCGAGCTGCACGCTCGCGAATATCCGGACGTCGAGCTGGAGCACATCCTGGCCGACAACTGCGCCATGCAGCTGGTGCGCGCCCCCAAGCAGTTCGACGTCATCGTCACCGACAACCTGTTCGGCGACATCCTGTCGGACGCGGCGGCCATGCTGACCGGTTCGCTGGGCATGCTGCCCTCGGCCGCCATCGGCGATCCCAACAAGCCGGGTCTCTACGAGCCGATCCACGGCTCGGCCCCCGACATCGCCGGCAAGGGCCTGGCCAATCCGCTGGCCGCCATCCTGTCGTTCGAGATGGCCCTGCGCTGGTCGCTGAAAGAAGTCGAAGCCGCTGACCGTCTTCTGGCGGCGGTCAAGGCTGCTCTGGATTCGGGTGCGCGTACCCGTGATCTCGGAGGTGAACTTACGACTGTTCAGATGGGTGATGCGGTATTGTGTCGCATCTAAAACGCTGAATAGCGTTGTTATTCCTGCATTTTGCAATCTGTGCTTAAGTTTTATCGCCCAGTTCCTCGCCTTATCGAATGATAGGTTGAGGGCTGGGCGAAATGCGTTTCAACGACTTGAAGATCTCGACGAAGCTGGGCGTGGCGTTCAGCGCGCTGATCATCGCCTTCATCGCCTCGTCGGCGGTGGTGTTCACCAGCCTGCAGCGCATCGAGGACGCCGCCGTCTCCAGCCAGCGCAGCCAGTCGCTGGCCACCGACGCCCAGTCGGTCATGAACCTGGTGCTGGAACAGCAGAACGCCCTGCGGGCCTACGCCCTGCTCGGCGACACCGACTTCGCCCAGACCTACAAGGATAACGCCGCCCAGTTCGACAAGGGTCTGGACGCCTTCGAGGCCAAGACCACCGTCGCCGAGCAGAAGGCGCGCATCCAGCGCCTGCGCGCGGCGATGGCCGACTGGCGCGTGACGATCGCCGATCCGGTCCTGACGGCCATGGCCAACGACCCGGTGATGGGCCGCGTCACCGCCGGCGAACTGACGGGCCGCAAGAGCCTGTCGCAGATCCGCGCCGTGCAGCAGGAGCTGACCGCCGCGGCCGCCGACCGCGTGGCGCTGCGGGCCAAGGAAATGAAGTCGGCCATGGACACGGCCATCCTGTCGCTGGTGATCGGCGGCGTCGTCGCCCTGGCCATCGCCGGGGTGATGGGCTGGATGCTGTCGGCGACCATCGGCGCTTCGGTGGCGGCGATGACGGCGGCCATGCGCCGCCTGGCCGGCGGCGACAACAGCATCGAAGTCCCGGCCGTCGGCCGCAAGGACGAGGTCGGCCAGATGGCCCAGGCCGTGCTGAGCTTCAAGGACGCCGCCATCCACAAGCTGCGCCTGGAAGGCGAGGCGGTCGAGCAGCGTCGCCTGACCGAGAGCGAGCGCGCCCGCGTCGAGGCCGAGAAGGCCGCCAAGGCCGAGGAAGACGCCGTCGCCGTGGCCGCCCTGGCCGAAGCCCTGGATCACCTGTCGAACGGCGACCTGACCTTCCGCATCACCGCCCGCTTCGCGCCGGAAACCGAACAGCTGAAGGCCGACTTCAACGCCGCCGTCGCCCGCCTGGAAGAGGCCATGCGCGGCATCAACGGCGCGGCCGGCGGCATCCGCGCCGGTTCGGAAGAGATCGCCCAGGCCTCCGACGACCTGTCGCGTCGCACCGAGCAGCAGGCCGCCAGCCTGGAAGAGACCGCCGCGGCCCTCGACCAGATCACCGCCACCGTCCGCAAGACCGCGACCGGCGCCAAGGAGGTCTCGGGCCTCGTGGCCGACGCCCGCGCCGGCGCCGAGCGTTCGGGCCAGATCGTCGACCAGGCCGTCAGCGCCATGGCCGGCATCGAGCAGTCCTCGGGCCAGATCGGCAACATCATCGGGGTGATCGACGAGATCGCGTTCCAGACCAACCTGCTGGCCCTGAACGCCGGCGTCGAAGCCGCTCGCGCAGGCGACGCCGGCAAGGGCTTCGCGGTTGTCGCCCAGGAAGTGCGGGCTCTCGCCCAGCGCTCGGCCGAGGCCGCCAAGGAGATCAAGGGCCTGATCTCGACCTCGACCCAGCAGGTCGGTTCGGGCGTGTCCCTGGTCGGCCAGACCGGCGAGGCCCTGCGCGCCATCGTCAGCCAGGTGGCCAGCATCGACGCCCTGGTCGGCGAGATCGCCGCCAGCGCCCAGGAGCAGGCCACCGGTCTGCATCAGGTCAACAGCGCCGTGAACCAGATGGACCAGGTCGTCCAGCAGAACGCGGCCATGGTGGAAGAGGCCACCGCCGCCACCCACTCGCTGAAGGGCGAGGCCGGCGAACTGGCCGTGCAGGTCGGCCGCTTTAAGGTCACCGGCGGCGCCGCGGTCGCCTCGGCCCCGCGCGCGGCCTCTCCCGCCTCGCGTCCGACCGCCAGCCCGGCCCGCGCCGCGCAAGCCCGCGCCGCCGCCTTCGCCAGCGAAGGCTCGGCCGCACTGAAGGTGGAAGCCGACGCCTGGGAAGAGTTCTAAGTTTCCTTCTCCCCTTGCGGGAGAAGGTGTCGGCGAAGCCGACCGATGAGGGGCTTCCCAGACGCAAGACGCCGCGACAGCCGTAACGCTGTCGCGGCGTTTCTGTATGTGCGACCCCTCACCCGATCCGCTTCGCGGGCCACCCTCTCCCGCAAGGGCAGAGGGGTTTTAGGCCAGGGTCCGCACCTTCGGCTCGCGGTCCCAGAACCGCTTGACCGCGGCGGCGAGGAAATCCTCGCCCAGGCCGGTGACGCCTTCATCGGGCTCGACCCCGGCCTTGTCCAGCAGGGGCTTGGCGGCGGCGTCGGCGCCGATGGCCTTCAGGTGACCGAAGGCGTCCATGACGAACTGCACGGCGGCGGCTTCCTTCAGCAGGGCCGCGCAGCCGTCGTCCGACAGCGCCAGGGCCACGGCGTCCACCGTCACCGACGGCGTCCCGGCCAGCTGGCCGTCGGCCGGGATCAGTGCTCCGTCCGCGCCCTTGGCGCCGCCGATCTTCGGGGCGATCACCTTGGGCGTCGCGCCGGCCTTGGCGATCGCCGCTTTCAGCTTGTCGACCGCCTTGGCGTCGGAGCCGTCGGCAACGAGAATCCCGATCACGTGGCCCTTCAGGTCGGCCGGGGCGCGCGGGCCGTTGACGATCCGCAGGGCGGGCGAGGGCGGCAGGTCGCGCACCGGAACCGCCGTCTTCGAGGCCTTGGGCACAGGCATGTTCAGGCCGTCGCCGACCCGGGCCGCCAGATCCGGATCGACATTGACCAGGTTGGACAGCATCCGCGTCCGCACCGCCTCGATCCCCACCTTCGACAGCTCGAACACCAGGGCCGAGGCCAGGTGCGCCTGCTCGGCCGGATCAAGCGAGCGGAAAAAGAGTCGGGCCTGGCTGTAGTGGTCGGCGAAGCTCTCGGGGCGGATGCGCAGCTTGTCGCCCTGCTCGTCGTCGCCGTCGGCCGCCTCGTGGGTGTGGAAGCCGGTGACCGGGCATTCGCGGGGGCCGCCTGGTTCGCCGGTGGTTTCGGCCAGGCTGTTGGGCTCATAGTTGGCGCGGCCCTTGGGCTGCAGCATCTGCATCATGCCGTCGCGCTGGAAGTTCATCACCGGGCACTTGGGTGCGTTGACCGGGATCTGGTGGAAGTTGGCCGTGCCCAGCCGGCTCTTCTGGGTGTCGAGATAGGAGAACAATCGGCCCTGCAGCAGCGGGTCGTTGGTGAAGTCGACGCCCGGCACGATGTTGCCCGGGCAGTAGGCCGCCTGCTCGGTCTCGGCGAAGAAGTTGTCGGGCCAGCGGTCCAGCACCATGCGGCCGATCGGGGTGATCGGCAGCACCTCTTCGGGAATGATCTTGGTGGGATCGAGGACGTCGAACTCGAAGCTGTCGGCGAAGGCCTGGTCGAAGGCCTGGACGCCCAGTTCCCATTCGGGGAAGTCGCCGCGCTGGATGGCCTCGAACAGGTCGCGGCGCTGGAAGTCGGGATCGGCGCCGGCGATCTTCACCGCCTCGTCCCAGATCGTCGAGGCCACGCCCTGCTTGGGCTTCCAATGGAACTTGACGAAGGTCGACTTCCCCCGGGCGTCGATCAGTCGGAAGGTGTGGACGCCGAAGCCCTCGATCGTGCGCAAGCTGCGCGGGATGGTCCGGTCGCTCATCGCCCACATGATCATGTGGGTGGCCTCGGGCATCAGGCTGATGAAGTCCCAGAAGGTGTCGTGGGCGCTGGCGGCCTGGGGATAGCCGCGGTCGGCCTCCATCTTCACCGAGTGGACGAGGTCGGGGAACTTCATGGCGTCCTGGATGAAGAACACGGGGATGTTGTTACCCACCAGGTCCCAGTTGCCTTCCTGGGTGTAGAACTTCACCGCGAAGCCGCGCACGTCGCGGGGCGTGTCGACGCTGCCCGCGCCGCCGGCCACGGTGGAGAAGCGCACGAACACCGGGGTCTTCTCGCCGGGGCGCTGGAAAAGGTCGGCCTTGCTGAGCTTGGCCGCCGCCGGATAGGGCTCGAAGAACCCGTGGGCGGCCGAACCGCGGGCGTGGACGATGCGCTCGGGGATGCGCTCGTGGTCGAAGTGGAAGATCTTTTCCCGCAGGACGAAGTCTTCCAGCAGCACCGGGCCGCGCGGACCCGACTTCAGCTGGTTCTGGTTGTCGGAGACCCGGACGCCCTGGTTGGTGGTCAGGTGGCCCTCGGCATTGTGCGGGCCGTCCTTGGGAACCTGCTGGTGGGTTTCGTCGCCCGTTCCGCGCTTGGTGATGAAGCCGTCGTCCATGGCCCTGCCCTCGTTGGTCCCGGCCCTGTTGCGCGGGCCGAGGGGCAAACCCTGGGGCGAGCGCGCCGGTTCCTCCGGCGACGCTTGCGGTCTCAGCCCTCCAGCCGCGCCTTCAAGGTCTCCAGATCTCGGGTCACCGCCTCGGCGTCGCGTTCGAAGGCGGCGTCGTCCATGCCGGGCAGGCGAAAGAGGGTCAGGGTGACCTCGGCGCCGTCGCCATTGGCCACCACGCGCAGCGGCACGGAGACCTCGGTTCCGTCGGCCAGGGTCACCCAGTGGTCGAGGACGCCGAAGGGGTTTTCGGGCGAGAAGCGCACGCGGGCTTCGCCGCCGGGCGTGTCGACGATCCAGACATCGGGCTCGGCGGAAGCGCGTAGGCCGCCGCCCAGACCCGCGGCCCATTCGGGCATGGTTTCGGGCCGTCGCGCGTAATCATAGACATCGGCGGCCGTTCGGGCGACGCCGATGGAGATCGGGCGGCAGGGATTCAGGGACATGGAAATCTCGCGGCCAAAGCGGCGCGCGAGCTTTCCGCGCCGGGTGTCAGGAGAGGGCTGTGGCCAGGGCGATGATGCCGGCCCAGAGGCCGAGGCTGGCGCCGACGATCGCGACGCGCTCCCAACGGATCCGGCGGCGGGGCGACGCGGTCTGGTGGCGCGCCTCCAGGCTGATATAGGCCATGGCTTCCTCCTCCGTCTCTATTCTCCCCGGGGGAGGGAGCGGACGGTTTCATTTGAGACGATCTCCTGGGTTGCAACGCTTGGCAAGCGCGAACGGCGCCGTGGAGCGACAAAAATGTGTGTTTTCATACATGGGCTTGTGTCGGCGGGCCGACCGATCCCCTAGATCGAGCCCGTTCCGTGGTACGGACGGCCGATCACCTGGTCTTCGTCGCCCTCCCAGGCCTCGTCGTCGGGCATCGAGACATTGGTCTCCCAGTGCTCGGCCTGACTGCTGCCAGAGCCGCTGTCGGTGTGGCGGACGATCTCGTCGATGTCGTGGGCGCTGCGCGGGGCCGCGCCGGGGATCGCGGCGGACTCGGCCGGGCTGAGCGCGTCGTTCTGGAAGTCGACGTGCTGCGGATAGAAGGCCAGCCGCCCGGCCAGGCGCTCCATACCCTGCAACGGAGACTCGTAGGACCAGACGGCGTCCTCGATGATCTGCCGGTCGCGATAGATCGTGTAGTAGGTCGCTTGGCCCTTGTAGGGGCAGCGGGTGGTCTTGTCGGACTTGCGCAGGAAGGCCATGGCCACGTCGCTTCGCGGGAAGTAGCGCACCGGCGGATAGTCGGCCTCGCGGAGCACCAGGACATCGTCGCTGTCGGCGATCTCGTGGCCTTCGAACAGCACCCGCACGCGGCCGCTCTCGCGGGCGCAGGTGATCGGGTGGTCGGGATTTGACGATTGCATGCGCGTTCCCCAGTCGTTGCGGGTGTCGTTGCGGAACCTGTCGCCAATGAAACGCGCGGGGCGGGGCAAGCGCTCCCTTCCGGCAAGCCTTTGCTTGTGAAACGGAAAGCCGCGTGATCTTCTCCCCGCGAACTGGGGAGGGGAGGGCGAAACGACCGTTGGTGTCGCCCTATCTGACTTGAATACAGTCAAGGTCGAGAATGAATAGCATTGTCATTGTTATTGGCGTGCTCGTCACGTTATTGACGGGTCTGCCGGTATTCCTGCAGCTTATCAAAGAGCACCCCAAGGGGCTGATCATCCTGTTCTTCGCCGAGATGTGGGAGCGCTTCTCCTACTACGGCATGCGGGCGATCCTGATCTTCTATCTTACGCAACATTTCCTGTTCGAGCCGAAGGTGGCCAACGCCCACTATGGGTCCTACACCTCGCTCGTCTACCTGCTGCCGCTGATCGGCGGCTTCCTGGCCGACAAGTGGCTGGGCACCCGCAAGGCCGTGGCCTTCGGCGCCCTGCTGCTGGTGGCCGGCCACCTGACCATGGCGGTCGAGGGCAAGCCGGCGACCCAGACCCTGGCCTTCGCCGGCCAGACCTACGAATTCCAGGCCGAAGGCCGCGGCGACGACCGCGTGGCGCGCCTGATCGTGGCGGGCAAGCCCTACGACATCTCGGCCAACAAGGCCGGCGACTTCGAGATCAAGAACCTGGCGGCCGACGCGCCGCTGCCGGCCGTGCTGCCCAAGGGCCAGTACAAGCTGGGCGTCGAGGGTCGTGACCCGACCTATCTCAACATCTTCTGGCTGGCCCTGTCGCTGATCATCGTCGGCGTCGGCTTCCTGAAGCCCAACATCTCGACCATCGTCGGCCAGCTCTACCCGCAGGGCGACCCGCGCCGGGATCCGGGCTTCACCCTCTACTACTACGGCATCAACCTGGGTTCGTTCTGGGCCTCGCTGCTGTGCGGCTATCTGGGCGTCAAGGTGGGCTGGTGGGCCGGCTTCGGCCTGGCCGGGATCGGCATGCTGGCCGGCTTCGTCGTCTTCGTGCTGGGCAAGCCGCTGCTGATGGGCAAGGGTGAGGCGCCCGACGCCAAGGCGCTGAAGCAGAACGTCGCCGGCCCGCTGAGCCGCGAGCACCTGATCTACCTGGTGTCGCTGCTGGCGGTGGGCGTGGTGTTCTTCCTGGTCCAGCGCAGCGCCATCGTCGGCGTGACCCTGACCCTGGGTATGATCGGCTCGATCGGCTACATCGTCTGGTTCATGTTCGCCAAGGTCGAGAAGATCGAGCGCGAGCGCCTGGCCCTGGCCATGTTCCTGATCTTCGGCGCGGTGGTGTTCTGGACCCTGTTCGAGCAGGCAGGCTCGTCGCTGAACCTGTTCGCGGCCACCAACGTCAACCTGAACCTGACCTCGGCGCCGATCCACCTGTTCGGAAGCGCGGTGACCATCGCCACGCCTGGCCAGCTGAAGGCGGCGGGTCTCGACCCCGCCTCGACCTTCTGGATCGACTCCAGCTTCAACGCCGCCCAGACCCAGGCGCTGAACGCCGGCTGGATCCTGATCTTCGCCCCGGTGTTCGCGGCCCTGTGGACGTTCCTGGGCCGTCGCGGCAAGGATCCCAACCCGGTCGTCAAGTTCGGCCTGGCGCTGTTGCAGGTGGGCCTCGGCTTCCTGGTGCTGCAGTGGGGCTCGACCTTCGCCGACGGCGCCTTCCGCATGCCGCTGTTCTTCCTGGTGCTGATGTACATGCTGCACACCACCGGCGAGCTGTGCATGTCGCCCGTCGGCCTGTCGCAGATGACCAAGCTGTCGCCGGCCTCGATGGTGTCGTTCGTCATGGCCGTGTGGTTCATGGCCGTGGCCATCGCCCAGTACGTCGGCGGCTTCATCGCCGGCCTGACGACGGTGGAAACCGTCGGCGGCCAGGTGCTGGACCCCGAGGCGGCGCTGCGCACCTCGCTGCAGGTGTTCAACGTCATCGGCCTGATCGCCGCCGGCATCGGCGTGATCTTCCTGCTGCTGTCACCCTTCCTCAAGAAGTGGTCGCACGGCTCGGACGAGCATCACGCCGCCCCGGTCGACACCGCGACGGCCGCCGACTGAGGCGGACGCCAGTCCTGAAGACGAAGGCCCCGGAGCGATCCGGGGCCTTTTTCTTTGCGCGCTGTCTGGTTTCGCACAGTCGTCATCGACCGCTTTGCGCGTACTTCGTCAACTACAATTCTAGGTCGCTTCGCGCGGCCACGGGGAGGCGGCGATGGGAACGACCTACACGATCTTCGGCGCGGGGCCGGCCGGGCTCTACACGGCCTGGCGGCTGGTCACCGGCGGCAAGGCCGTCTCCGGCGACACGATAGAGCTCTACGAGTGGGGCGACTACGCCTTCGACGGGCCGGGCTCGGGCACGCGCCTGCCGGCTGGGCGCATCGTCACCCACTTCTGCTTCGACGATCCCAAGCAGTCCTACATCGAGGCGGGCGGCATGCGCTTCATCGAGTGGGACGGAACCCAGGGCCACCAACTGGTCACCCTGACCATCCAGGCGCTGGGCCTGTCGGACAAGGTCATCGACTTCAACACCACCGACAACCCGCTGCTGTTCCTGCGCGAGGAGCATATCTACCAGAACGACCTGGCGACCCACCCCGCGCCCTACAACACGCCGGGCAACAACGAGCAGCCGGCCGCCACCCTGTTCTCGAACATCTCGGCCCTGATCACCGGCAATGCGCCGGTCTCGACCCGGACCCAGCAGTGCGCCTTCTACGGCTCGGGCCGGCTGCCGGAGACCTTCAACTCGTTCGTCTATCCGCCGGGCTCGATCGCCGGCAACATCGGCTACTGGAACGTCTTCTACGACCAGGCCGGCAACGAGGGCTACGAGTACGCCGCCGACGCCGGCGGCTACACTTCCAACGTCATCAACTGGAACGCCGCCAACGCCGCCGTCTATAACGGCGAATTCGCGCCGGGCGGGGCGTTCAAGACGGTCAACGGCGGCTATTCCCAGGTCTTCGTCCAGCTCTACCAGCAGGCCTTGGCGGCGGCGCAGAAAGCGGGGGTGAACCTCGTGCTGACCCAGCGCACCCGCCTGCACTCGGTGTGGCTGGAGGGCGACGTGGTCAACTACCGCCTGGCCAGCGCGGAGAACCCCTTCAAGGGCGGCGACGTCCAGACCACGCAGAACGCCTTCCTGGCCATGCCGCCGGCCTCGCTGGACCTGGTGGCCGAGGCCACGCGCTATGCCGACATGCCGGCGGGGACCCTCGACATCCTCAACGCCGAGGGCGTGCAGCTCTACATGGACGGGGTGATCCGCCAGCCGTCGATGCGGGTGATGCTGTTCTTCGACCGTCCGTGGTGGACCGACGCCGACGTGCCCTATCCGCCGGACCTGTCGGGCAAGGACAACGTCTTCGGCCCCACCATCACCGACCTGCCGCTGCGCCAAGTCTACTACTTCGGAAACAACAGCCAGGGGACCGACAACCCCATGTACGGCGTGCTCGCCTCCTATGACGACATGCAGTACGTGCAGTTCTGGCAGGAGCTGGAGATCGGCGTGGGCGAGCGCCGCAAGGTTCCGATCGACCAGGACTACCAGGTGCTGTTCGGCCCCCGGAAGGCGACCGACACCATGATCCGAATGGTGCTGCTGGAGCTGGCCAAGGTGCACTGGGGCGATCCGAACGCCGCCCACCAGATCCCCTGGCCGGTGGAGTCGATCTTCGACGACTTCTCGCTCAATCCGTTCGGGGCCGGCTATCACGCCTGGGCCGCGCACTACGACATCTGCGACGTGATGCAACGCATCCGCCAGCCGACGGGCCTCGTGCCCGGCGCCGCGGCGGCCAACCTGTTCATCATCGGCGAGGCCTATTCCAACGACCAGGCCTGGGTCGAGGGCGCGTTCTGCACGGCGGAGTCGGTGCTGGTGCAGTACTACGGCATGACCACCATCGCCGACACGACCAACTATCCGCTGATCTGCGCCTGCTGAGGGGCGGGGGCTTAGGCGGCGGCTTCGGCCGCCGCCGCGTCCTTCAGCGCCTGGACCTTGGGTTGCCGGGCGGCCACCAGGAACGACAGGGCGATAGCCACGACGCCGATCAGGGCGGTGTAGACGAAGAAGGCGACATAGCCCGCGCCCATGGCCGCGCCGCTGACTTTCAGCTTGGCGCCGGCGGCGGCGAAGGTCTCGGGCGGCAGGCGCACGAACAGGCCCTTCAGCGCGCCCAACAGGCCGCCGTGCTCGGCCGCGACCGCCGAGGCCTCGACGATGCGGCCCGACTGCGAGGCCACCAGCTTGCCCGGCAGGGCGTAGAGCGACGAGAACAGGGCGTACTGCGTGGCCGTGAAGCCGGCGCTGGTCAGGCTCGACATGTAGGCGATCAGCGCCGTGCCGGCGATGCCGCCGCAGATGTTGTCCAGGCAGATGCTGGTGAACAGCATCGGCACGCTGTGGCCGCTGACGGCCAGGACGGCGAAGCCCAGATTGCTGATCGGCTGGGCGAAGGCCCCGATGATCAGGGCCTTCATCAGGCCGAAGCGGGCGACGATGACGCCGCCCAGGAACACGCCAATCATCGAGGCGATGATGCCGAACACCTTGCGGATCTCGGCGATCTCGGTGAGCGAGAAACCGAGGTCGCGGTAGAACGGGTTCATGATGTTGAGCACGAAGTCCGAGACCCGGTAGACGCAGATGGCCGCCAGGATCAGGCCGGCCACGCCCGAGAAGCGGGTCGTGAACTCCTTCAGCGGCTCGCCGAAGGCCTTGGACATGTAGACGCCAGGCTTGGTGCGCAGCCCCGGGATCGGCCAGGCGGCGATGACGATGACGCCCAGGCCGACCAGGGCGCCGAAGAGTTGCAGCCAGACGCCGTTGGGCTTGGCGGTCCAGGCGTCGGCCAGGGCCTCGCCCCCGACCAGCTTCGACAGCAGGCTGGCGTCGCCAGCCAGGCCCGAGCCCAGGATCAGGGCCCCTAGGGCGATGATCGCCAGGCGCAGCAGCCATTCGGCGACGACCAGGACCTGGGGTTGGGCGACGTCGTCGGTGTGGATCGGGCGGATGGTGTGGGCGGCCTCGCGCGGCGCCCACAGGGTGGCGCCGAGGCCGATCAGCACGGCAAGGGCCATCAGGGCGTAGGAGAAGTTCCAGCCGAAGCGCTCGGCCAGGAGCAGCGGCACGGCGCCGGCCATGACCATGGCCCCGCGATAGCCCCACTGCACGGCCACGGCCATCGGGCCCTGGCGCTCGGCGTCGGCCACCTCGATGCGCCAGGCGTCGATGACGATGTCCTGGCTGGCGGTGAGAAAGCCGGTCAGCACCGCCAGGGCGGCCAGCAGACCCAGATTGGTCGCGGGGTTCAGGGTCGAGATGGCCCAGAGGCCCAGCATGATCCCGGCCTGGCAGACCAGCATCCAGGCGCGGCGATGGCCGAGCAGGCCGTGGAGCACCGGGATCTTCGTCCGGTCGATCAGCGGGGCCCACAGGAACTTCAGCGAGAACGACAGGGTGGCCAGGCTGAAGAAGCCGATCACCGACAGCGACAGGCCAGCGTCCCGCAGCCACAGCGATAGGGTGTCGAAGATCAGCATGTAGGGCAGGCCGGAGGCGAAGCCGAGGCCCAGCAGAGCCAGGGCCCGTCGCTCGCCGAACACGGACAGGGCGCCGAGCAGGCTCTTCTTTGGCGGGGCGCCGGTCGGCGTGGTCTGCTCGGTCATGATCTTCCCCGAAGACGGGGAAAGCGCGCGTCCCGTCAGCGGGCGACCTTGGCGCGCGTCGCGACGTTCGTCCAGCGGCGCGGGCGGTCGGGGCCGGTCCAGCGCGACAGGGCCTCGCGCAGGGCGGCCGGGGTCAGCGGCTTGACCAGGAAATCGTCCATGCCGGCCAGCAGGCACTGGCGACGGTCCTCGTCGAAGGCGTCGGCGGTCAGGGCCAGGATCGGGGTGTCGACGCCCTTGGCGCGAACGGCGCGGGTGGCCTCCAGGCCGTTCAGGCCCGGCATGCGCAGGTCCATGAACACTAGGTCGTAGGTCCCGCGCGACAGGGCGGCCACGGCCTCGTCGCCGCTGGCGATGCGATCGACCGTGCAGCCCTCGCGCTCCAGCAGGGTGCGGGCCAGCAGGGCGTTGATCGGATTGTCCTCGGCCAGCAGCACGCGGGCGCCGGGGGCGGCGGCCGGGGCGATGCGGTCGTCCTGGGCCTCGGCCGGGGCGACGATGGCCTCCAGGGCGGCGTCGATCGGCTTGGCGGCCAGCACCTGCGTGACCAGCGAGGCGCGGCGCAGGGGCTTGATCAGGTAGCCGCTGAAGCCGGCCTTCGACAGGCTGGGGATCAGGTCGCGCTGGTCGGGGGTCAGCAGGGCCACGGCGGCGCGGCCGACGGGCGCGGCCAGCGGCTGGTCGGGACCGGCCAGGGCGGCGTCGATCAGCAGCACGGCCTGGCGTGGCAGGGTCTCGACCTGGGCCAGGTTGGAAAGGTTCTTCACCCAGGCGCCCGAGGCGATGGCCTGAGCGCCGACGGCCTCGCGGACCACCGGGTTGGGCGAGACCACGGCGACGAACCGGCCTTCCAGGGGAGGAGCGGCGTCGGCGGGAGCCTGGCGCTCGAACGGGGCTTCGAACCAGAAGTCCGCGCCGCCGCCTGCGGCTTCGCCCACGCCTGCGGCGCCGTCCATGGCGGCGGCCAGGCGGGCGACGATGGCCAGGCCCAGGCCCGCGCCGCCCAGCTGGGCCTGGTGCGAGGGATCGGTTTGGACGAAGGCTTCGAAGATGCTTTCGCGCTGCTCGGGGGCGACGCCCGGCCCGGTGTCGGCCACCGAGAAGCGCACGCGGCCTTCGCCGACGTCGCGGGCGGTGATCAGCACGCCGCCCTTTTCGGTGAACTTCACGGCGTTGCCGGCGAAGTTCAGCAGCACCTGGCGCAGGCGGCCCTCGTCGGCCAGCAGCGGCGGCAGGCCGCGCTCGACCGCCCAGCCGATCTCGATCTTCTTCTCGTGGGCGCGCGGGCTCATCAGCTCGGCCACCTGGCGCAGCAGGTCCTCGATGTGCACGGGGGCCAGATGCAGCTCCAGCGCCGTGGCGCCCAGGCGCGCGAAGTCGAGCACGTCGTTGACCAGCGAAAGCAGATGGTCGCCGCTCTCGCGCAGGGCGGCGACATAGGAGCGCTGCTCGGCGGTGAGCCTGGTGTTCTCCAGCAGACGCGCCATGCCCAGAACCCCGTTCAGGGGCGTGCGGAACTCGTGGCTCAAGGTGGCCAGCTGTTCGGCGGAGACGGCGTCGCGGGTCTTGGTCATGGCGCGTGAGTGTAGGGGGCGGGTGTTAAGGGGCGGTGGAGGCGAGCGCGGAATCCTTCTCCCCTTGCGGGAGAAGGTGGCGGCGAAGCCGTCGGATGAGGGGTCTCTCAGATGTGAGACCCCTCCACCCGGCCTGACTGCTGCACGCGGTGTTGAGTTTTGAGAGACCCCTCACCCGACCTCCTTCGGAGGCCACCCTCTCCCGCAAGGGGAGAGGGCACGGAGAGGCGATCTCCCGTGAAAACTCACGAAAGCTGATGGGGAGGCGCGGAGCGGCTGGGCGGAGCCCGGAGACCGTGATGTGTTTTAGCGTTTCGGCTTCGTCTGACCGCTCCGCCGCATCATTGGCTCGGAGGGGCCAGAGGCGCGGGTGTTGTTTCAACCCAAGGCCCAGCCTTTCCCCCGGACGGGCAGGACCAACAGCCCCGCGGTGATCCGGCGGCGGCCTCGGCTGATCCTGTTAGGCCGGTTTAGCGATCCCGGCCCTGTCGACCCGCTCGTTTCGTCACGGAACGGCTTGGCGGCCCAATCACGCCTTCTGAGCGATCCTGCAAACCCGCCCTTCCCATGACGCCCCAAGCGGCCCCGCTCGATGCGATCCACAGCCGCTAACTCGGGCCGGTACCAAGAGCCCTCCCCATGGCTGGGATGGGTTTGATTATGGGGCGGCTCGAGAAGGTGGGGATAAGTTGGGGTTATAAAGTTGTAGGGCGTTGAGTTGGTTGGACTCTTTTCCGCGTTCACCGTGTGAGTGATGTGCGTTGAGCCCGATCCTTCTCCCCTTGCGGGAGAAGGTGGCGGCCGAAGGCCGACGGATGAGGGGTTTCTCAGACGGGAGACGCTCCGCCCAGCCTGGCCGCTCCACGCGGCTTTGAGTTCCGAGAGACCCCTCACCCGACCTCCTTCGGAGGCCACCCTCTCCCGCAAGGGGAGAGGGATCGGGAGGAGAGCGGCCAGCTGTTCGGAAGCTGAAAACGGCCCCCCTCCGTCGCTCCGCGACACCTCCCCCAGAGGGGGAGGGTCAGATCGTTTCCATCTCTCCCACCGTGCTTGTCCGCCGGTGGGCGAGGGCTTCGGCGATGTGGACGCGTTTGACCGAGGCCGCGCCTTCCAGGTCGGCGATGGTGCGGGCCAGGCGCAGGGTGCGGGTCCAGCCGCGGGCGGAGAGGCGGCCGGCTTCGGCGGCGCGGGTCAAGAGGGTGCGGCCGGGCTCGTCGAGGGCGCAGATCCGCTCCAGCAGTTCGCCCTCGGCGCGGCCGTTCAGAACCTCCGGCGTGCCGGGCATGACGTCTTCGGCGCGCTCGGCTTGCAGCCGGCGCGCGGCGGCCACGCGGGCGGCGACCTCGGCCGAGCCTTCGCTGGAGGCCGGCAGGGCCAGGTCGGCGGCGGTGACGGCGGGCATGTCGACGGCCAGGTCGATGCGGTCCATCAGCGGACCCGACACCCGGCCCTGGTAGTCGCGCTGGCAGCGTGGGGCTTTTCCGCAAGCGCCGCGCCCGGCCCCGCCGTGGCCGCAGCGGCAGGGGTTCATCGCCGCCACCAGCTGCACCCGGGCCGGATAGCGGATGTGGGCGTTGGCGCGGGCGACCATCACCTCGCCGGTCTCCAGCGGCGCGCGCAGGCTGTCGAGCGCCTGGACGCCGAATTCGGGCAGTTCGTCGAGGAACAGCACGCCGTTGTGGGCCAGCGACACCTCGCCCGGCTTGGCCTTCAGCCCGCCGCCGGTGAGGGCGGCCATGCTGGCGCTGTGGTGGGGGCTGCGGAAGGGCCGGGCGCGGGTGAGCGTGCCCTTGGCGATCAGCCCGGCCACCGAATGGACCATCGAGGTTTCCAGCAGTTCGCCCGAGGTCAGCGGCGGCAGCAGGCCTGGCAGGCGCTGGGCCAGCATCGACTTGCCCGAGCCGGGCGGGCCGACGAACAGCAGGTTGTGGCCGCCGGCCGCAGCGATCTCCAGCGCCCGCTTGCCCTGCTCCTGGCCCTTCACGTCGCGCAGGTCTTTCGCCCGCTCGCCCTCGACCACCGGACCGGGCGCGGGGGCGGAAAGGATCTGGCTGCCCCGGAAGTGGTTGATCAGGGCCACCAGCGAGCGCGGGGCCAGGATCCGCGTGCCGCCCGCCCAGGCGGCTTCCGGCCCGCAGGCCTCGGGGCAGATGAGGCCCAGGTCCATGGCGCCGGCCGCCATGGCCGCGGGCAGGGCGCCGGCGCAGGCGACGATGCGGCCGTCGAGCGACAGCTCGCCCATCGCCGCCCAGCCATCCAGCGCGTCGGCCGGGACCACGCCCATCACCGCCAGCACCGCCAGGGCGATCGGCAGGTCGTAGTGCGTGCCCTCCTTGGGCAGGTCGGCGGGGGCCAGGTTGGCGACGATGCGCTTGCCCGGCATCGACAGCCCGAGACCGGCGAAGGCGCCCCGCACGCGCTCGCGGCTTTCGGCCACGGCCTTGTCGGCCAGGCCGACGACGGCGAAGGCGACCTGACCGCCGGTCAGCTGCACCTCGACGTCGACGCGACGCGCCTCGACGCCCTCGAACGCCACCGTGACGACCTTGGCCGCCATCCCGATCCCCCGGTTTTTGTCCTAGTTATCCACAAGTCCAGCATGGGGACCGGTTCGGAGCAAGAACAAAAATCGAACGTTTTGAGAAAGTGTGACGATTCAGTATACTAGCGCTACTTGTTCAAGCAGAGGTTGATCGGATGGCTTCGATCCGATCCCAGAGGATCGCGGCGGCGTCGATTCCGCTGAACCGCTTCAACTGCTGCGCGCCGGTGGGCGAGGTGACGTTGATCTCGGTCAGGTAGTCGCCGATCACGTCGATGCCGACGAACAGCAGGCCGCGCTTCTTCAGTTCCGGGCCGATGATGGCGCACAGTTCCTTGTCGCGGGCGGTCAGTTCGACGGCCTCGGCGCGGCCGCCGACGCGCAGGTTCGAGCGCACCTGGCCGGCGGCCGGGACGCGGTTGATGGCGCCGACCGGCTCGCCGTCGACCAGCAGCACGCGCTTGTCGCCCTTGCTGACGGCCGGAACGAATTTCTGGGCGATGACCTGCTCGCGGCTGATCATGGCGTGCAGTTCGAGCAGGGCGTCGAGATTGGGATCGTCCGCCAGCAGACGGGCCACGCCCGAGCCGCCGCCGCCGTAGAGGGGCTTCAGGACGATATCGCCGTGGCGGGCGCGGAAGTCGTAGATCGCCTCGTGGTCGGAGGTGATCAGGGTCGGCGGCTGCACGCCCGGGAAGTCGGTGACGAACAGCTTCTCGGGCGCGTTGCGCACCTCGGCCGGATTGTTCACCACCAAGGTGTGGGGGTGGACCTTCTCGAGGAAGTAGGTCGCGGTGATGTAGGCCATGTCGAACGGCGGATCCTGGCGCATCAGCACCACGTCGACGTCGTCCTTCATGTCGAGCACGACGGTCTCGCCGAGCTTGGCGTGCGCGCCCTTGTCGGCGAACACCTCCAGCGGCTGGGCGCGGGCGAAGACGCGGCCGTCCTCCAGGGAAAGCTTGTCTGGCGTGTAGAACCACAGCTTATGACCGCGGTTCTTGGCCTCCATCATCATCAGGAAGGTGGTGTCGGTGTCGATGTTGATCCCCAGGACGGGATCCATCTGGACGGCGACTCTCAGCGACATGACGACTCCGGGGCTTTCTGGACGCCGCACAGGTACACGGTTCCGCGGCGCTGGTGTCTAGTTAAGTCGAAGCTGCGCGATTGCGAGGGGTCTCGTGAGATCCTTCTCCCCTTGCGGGAGAAGGTGGCGGCGAAGCCGTCGGATGAGGGGTCTCTCAGAACGACCCGTTTTCACCCAGCCGATCTGCTTGTCGCGGCGGATCGGGCTTTCGACCCCTCACCCGACCTCCTTCGGAGGCCACCCTCTCCCGCAAGGGGAGAGGGATCAGTTGAGCCGCAGCCGCACCCGCTCCCGCGCCGCCCGGGCGGCGATCGTCGCGCCGCCGT
Source organism: Caulobacter sp. GW821-FHT10A10 (assembly GCF_059415745.1). NCBI lineage: Bacteria > Pseudomonadati > Pseudomonadota > Alphaproteobacteria > Caulobacterales > Caulobacteraceae > Caulobacter > Caulobacter sp. GW821-FHT10A10. Next base: position 833,813 of record NZ_JBWKNV010000002.1, read on the forward strand.
CCAGGGTCTGCGCGCGCGACAGGGCCTGCAGCGCCCCGGCCAGGGCGCCCTGGCCTTCGCGGGCGGCGGCGACGTCGAGCCAGGGGTGGTGGTCGGTGGGGTCGAGCAGAGCGCGGCGCAGGGCCGAGCGCTCGGCGCGAGCCCAGTCGCGGGCCTGCTGGGCGCGGGCGAAGATGTTGTTCTGCAGGCGGATCAGCACGGCGCGGTCGGAGATCGGGGCCATCAGCTGGTCGAGGCGCGCGGCGACGTCGGGCATCAGGCCGGTGCGCAGGGCCCGGCGCGACAGCTCCGACGGCAGCACCACCCGGCCTTCGCTGAACGGATCCAGCGCCAGCGGGCCCTCGTCGGTCTCGATGCGCAGCAGGAAGTGGCCGGGGAAATCGACGCCGAACACCTCCAGCCCCGCCTCCCGCGCGGCGTGGATGTAGAACACACCCAGGGCCACGGGCAGGCCCTTGCGGCGCTCGGCGATGGCGATGACGTCGGCGTTGTCTGGATGGTCGTAGGTCAGCAGGTCGCCGGTCAGGCGCAGGTCGCCGGCCATGGTCTCGGCGATGGCCTCTTCGGGCGATTCCAACTGCAGGCGGTTCTTCAGGCGCTCGACGGCCGAGCGGGCCAGGTCGAGGGCCGGTTGCTCGTCGCGGTCGGGATCGTCGTGCACGGCGCAGGCCGTGGCCGCCTCGAACAACGGGAAGCCGTCGTCGTCGTGCTCGCCGGCGCGGGTGAGGATTTCCTCGGCTTCGTCGCGGGTCATGCCCAGCCCCTCCCGTCATCGGGCCAGGCGTCGGGCACGTGGCGAGGCGGGCGGCCGGGCGACATGGCCAAGAGGTCCAGGCGCACGGCCATGCCCTTCAGCCCGGCGCGCGAGGCCGCGGCCAGCGCGCCCGCGCGACGCAGGCGCATCCGTTGTTCGAAGCTCACCGCTTCCAGCGCCGCCTCCAGGCTCGTCCGGCTCTTGACCTCGACAACGATCAAGACGCGTCCGCGTTGCGCGAGGATGTCGATCTCGCCCGCGCGGGTGGCCAGGCGGAAGCCGAGAATGCGGTAGCCCTTCAGCATCAGCCAGGCGGCGGCGAGCGCTTCGGCCCGGCGGCCGGAGCGTCGGGCGGCCGCGCCGCGCGCACTGCGGATCTCGCGGAAGGGGCCGGCCGTCATCCGGCCTCCTTCAGGGCCAGGGCCTGGCGGTAGAGGTCCTTGCGTGACAGGCCCAGAGCCTTGGCGACCTCTGAAGCGGCCTCGCCCAGGGGCAGGCGGGTCATGGCCTCGCGCAAGGCGGCCTCGGCGTCGTCGGCGCTGGCGGCCTTCTCCTCGCCGGGGCCGACGAGGATGACGATCTCGCCCTTGGGGGCCTCGAAGCGGGGATCGACGGCCAGTTCGCCCAGCGGACCGCGCACGCAGGTCTCGTAGAGCTTGGTCAGTTCACGGCACACCGCGCCCGGACGATCGGCGCCGAACACGGCGGCCATGTCGGCCAGGGTGTCGTCCACCCGCGAGGCGCCTTCGAAGAAGATCAGGGTGGCGCGGACGTTGGCGAATTCCTCGAGGAAGGTCTTGCGCGCGCCACTCTTGGGCGGCGGGAAGCCGGCGAACAGGAAGCGGTCGGTGGGCAGGCCGGCCAGGGTGAGCGCCGCAAGGGCGGCGGAAGCGCCGGGGATCGGGAACACCGGATGGCCGGCCGCGATCGCCTCGCGGGCCAGGCGGTAGCCGGGGTCGGAGACCATCGGCGTGCCGGCGTCCGAGACCAGGGCCACGCGCTCGCCGGCCTCCAGCCGCTCCAGGATGGCGGGGATGGCGCGCTCGGCCACGTGTTCGTCGTGGCGCTCCAGCTTGGTCTTGATGGAATAGGCCGACAGCAGCTTGCCGGTGACGCGGGTGTCCTCGGCCAGCAGCAGGTCGCAGGCGGCCAGCACGTCGAGCGCCCGCAGGGTGATGTCGCGCAGGTTCCCGATCGGCGTGGCCACGAGATAGAGGCCGGGCGCGAGGGGGGCGTCGGACAGGACGGGCGGGGGAAGCAGACGGCTCAAGACGCGGAACTATCCTTGTGCGGGGCGCTCGCCCCCGAGAAGCAGTCGCGAATAGGTATCAGGTCGCCAGCACGGCCGTAAGCCGGTCGAGCACGAGCCGGCCCTGCCGCGTGGCGCGCAGGCGTATCGGGTCATCGACCAGAAGCCCGGACTCGACCAGCGATTTCACCTTGGGCGTGTCCGGACGAAGGTCGAGGGCGGCCATTTCGGAAAAGGCCACGCCGTCGTCGATGCGCAGGCCCAGCAGCAGGCGCTCCTCGGCGGCCTCGACGGCGGAGAGGTCCTCGCGCTCGAAACCGGTTCCGTCGCGGGCCACGGCGGCGATGTAGTCAGCGATCTTGGCGCGGGCGGTGGTGGCGACCTTGCCCGACGGCAACGTCAGGCGGCCGTGGGCGCCGGGGCCGACGCCGACATAGTCGACGCCCCGCCAGTAGACGAGATTGTGGCGCGAGCGGGCGGCCGGCCCCCGGGCGTGGTTGGAGACCTCGTAGGCGTCGAAGCCGGCGGCCTCCAACACCTCCTGCGTCGTTTCGAACAGCTGGGCGGCCAGGTCCTCGTCGGGCGGGACGATCCTGCCGCGCCCCACCGCGCGGTCGAAGGCGGTGCCGGCCTCGATGGTCAGCTGGTAGGGCGAGACGTGCTCGGGTCCGTAGGCCAGCATTTCGGCCAGCTCCTCGCGCCAGGCGGCGTCGGTCTGGCCGGGGCGAGCGTAGATCAAGTCGACCGACAGGCGCGGGAAGAGGCGAGCGGCCGTGGCGACGGCGCGGCGGGCCGAGCCGGCGTCGTGGTTGCGGCCCAAGAGCTTCAGCGAGGCGTCGTCCAGCGCCTGGACGCCCAGCGACAGCCGCGCCACGCCAGCGTCAGCCAAGGCCTCGAAGCGGCCGGCCTCGGCGTCGGTGGGATTGGCCTCGAGGCTGATCTCCAGGTCGTCGGCCGGGCTCCAGAGGGCCTTGGCGGTCGCGATGACGCGGGCGACGGCGGCCGGATCCATCAGCGAGGGCGTGCCGCCGCCGAAGAAGATCGACAGCAGGCGGCGCGGTCCGGTCAGGGTGCGCTGGGCGGTCATGTCGGCGACGATCGCCTCAGCCAAAGCCGCCTGCTCGTCCGTCCGACCCCGGTCACGCACGACGTTGAAGTCGCAATAGGGGCAGATGCGGGCGCAGTAGGGCCAGTGGACGTAAAGGCCCAGAGGGGGGAGGCCTAGAGGGGCGAGGCCGTCACTCAAACAGCGCCGCCTTCAGCTTCTCGAAGGCCACGGCGCGGTGGCTCATGGCGTCCTTGGCGGCCGGCTCCATCTCGCCGAAGGTCAGGTCGTGGCCGGTGGGGATGAAGATCGGGTCGTAGCCGAAGCCCTTGTCGCCGCGCGGCGGGAACACCAGGGTCCCGTGCACCTCGCCCTGCACCACCACGGCCGGGCCGCCGTTGGGCCAGGCCACCGCGAGCGCGCAGGTGAACCAGGCCGACAGGTCGTCGGAGCCCTTCTCCTCGATGCGCTCGGCGACCTTGTCCATGGCCAGGGCGAAATCCTTGGTCGGGCCGGCCCAGCGGGCCGAATAGATGCCGGGCGCGCCGTCCAGCGCGGCGACCGACAGGCCCGAGTCGTCGGCCAGCGACACCTCGCCCGACAGGTCGGCGGCGTGGCGGGCCTTGAGCAGGGCGTTGCCGACGAAGGTGGTCTCGGTCTCGTCCGGCTCGGGCAGGCCGAGCGCGCCGGCGGCCAGCACCTCGAAACGGCCGTCGAGCAGGGCGGCCAGCTCCTTGGCCTTGCCCGGATTGTGGGTGGCGGCGACGATCTTCTGGCCGTTGATCAGTTTCAGGGTCATCGCGCGGCTCCTCGACAAAAGACCGCCCGTTAGACCCCTGGCGGACCCTCGCCGCAAGGCCCGATCATTGCGAAAGTTTAATATCGTTTATCGATAAGCGACATTGCTGGCTGGCCACCGATCGGCGATCCTGGCGACATCGGAGAAAGGCTTCTCCGTCCCCCCGCCTGGAACCGACCGATGACGATGCCCCGCCTGTTCAGCCTGCTGGAAACCTCGGCCTTCCGCCTGGCGACCGTGGCGCTGATCGCGGGCCTGCCGATCTCGGCCGTGACGTTCCTCGCCCACTCGCTCTAGACTTCAATCCGGCGACCGTCCCCGGGGCGAGTCGCCAGAGCATAGGTGGGGACAAAAGCCCATGCGCGCCTTGGGGCCGGGCTCGGTATCGAGCTTCCTGAAGATCATTCTCGACGTCAGCTACTACGTGCTGTGGATTTGGGTCAGCCTGCTGGCCCTGGTGACCATCCTGGTGCTGCTGCTGAGCTTCAACACCGACCTGCTGACCTCGATCCTGCCCAGCGAACTGGCCGAGCCCCTGGCCAAGAACGGTCCGGGATCGGCCGCCGCCCTGGCCGGCTGGGCGCTGATGTCGGGCGGCTGGATGGCCATCGTCGAGCGGCTGCGCAAGATCTTCGCCACCATGACCCTGGGCGACCCGTTCCACCCCGAGAACGTGCGCCGCCTGCGGGTGGTTGGCGGCATACTGGCGGCCCTGGAGGTCGGGCGCTATGTGTTCGCCGCCCTGACCCGGGTGCTGATCGACGGCGAGAAGGTCGTCGACGGCTCCTTCACCCTCAACGCCTGGTTCTCGGTGCTGGTGGTGTTCGTCCTGGCCGAGGTGTTCCGCGAGGGCGCCCGCCTTCGTCGCGAAGCCGAACTGACCATCTGAGCGCGGAGTTCGTCTCGCCATGTCCATCCGCGTCAATCTCGACCGCGTGCTGCTGGAGCGCCGCATGTCGCTGACCGAGCTGTCCGACCGCGTCGGGGTGACCATCGCCAACCTGTCGATCCTGAAGACCGGCAAGGCGCGGGCCATCCGCTTTTCGACGCTGGACGCCCTGTGCCGCGAACTGAACTGCCAGCCGGGCGACCTGATGACCTTCGAGCACGGGCCGGGCGAAGGCCACGACGAGGATTAGGGGGATCGGCGTTCAGCTGTTCGCGATCTTCAAATCCGTGTTTCCCCGCGAAGGCGGGGACCCAAGCTGATTTTCAGGATGAGGCGCGACCGTGGATCGATCCCGACCTCGGCTTGGGTCCCCGCCTTCGCGGGGATGCTCGGTGAAAAAATGAGCTCGGGCGGGTGGATGCCGATCCGCCCTAAAGGCGCCCTTGCAGGACGGGCTTCCGCGCCACACCTGCTGGCCATGCAAATCGTCTGTCCATCCTGCGGAGCGGCCAACCGCTTGCCCGAAGATCGCGACCCCGGCGCCGGCAAGTGCGGCCGCTGCAAGAGCGCCCTGTTCACGGCGACGCCCATCGAGGTCGACGCCGCCGGCCTCGATCGCCACCGCCGCCTGACGCAAGGGGCGGCCGTGCTGCTCGACGTCTGGGCCCCGTGGTGCGGGCCGTGCCGGTCTATGGCGCCCAACTACGCGGCCGCCGCCGGCAAGCTGGAGCCCCGCGTGCGCCTGCTGAAGCTGAATTCCGAGGCCCATCCCGCGCCGGCCTCGGCCCTGGGCGTCAGCGGCATCCCGGCCCTGATCCTGTTCCGCGACAACGCGGTGGTCGCCCGCCAGGCCGGCCTGATGAGCGCGTCGCAGATCGTGGACTGGACGACGCAGGCGCTGGGCTGACCCGCGCCCAAACTTGGCCATAGGCGCGAGCTATCGACCTTCACAACCTGGCGGCTAGGATCGCCAGGTTGTGACGCGGGGGCGATCAGCATGTCGAAGGCCGTTTCTCGACGGGAGGCCGTGGGCGGGGTCATGGCGGGGGCGGCCGTTCTGGCGACGCCCGCGCTGGCCGCGCCTGCCGCGCCCGATCCGCTGCTGCTCGACGACGTCAGCGGGCTGGACGCCACGCCGGTGGCCCGCCACGTGCGGCCGACGATCGACGGCGGCCTGGTCGAGGCGCTGCGGCGGGAGCTGAAGGACGCCGCCGCGGCGGGCCGTCCGGTCTGCGTCGGCGGCGCGCGCCATTCGATGGGCGGTCAGAGCCTGGCGCGGGACGGCGCGGCCATCACCTACGACCGCGGCGGCTGCGCTGCGGATGCGGCCAGCCTGACCTATCGCGCCCACGCCGGCGCCCGCTGGCGCGACGTCATCGCCACGCTTGACCCGCTGGGCTTCGCGCCCAAGGTCACCCAGGCCAACAACGACTTCACTCTGGGCGGCGCCTTCAGCGTCAACGTCCACGGCTGGGCCGCGCCGCTGGGTCCGATGGGCTCGACCGTGCGGGCGATCACCCTGCTGACGGCCGACGGCCAGCTGGTGCGCTGCTCGCGCGAGGTCGAGCCGGACCTGTTCGCCCTGGCCATGGGCGGCTACGGCCTGTTCGGGGTGATCGTCGACCTCGAGGTCGAGATGGTCCCCAACGTCCGTCTCAAGCCCAGCTACGAGACGATGCCGGCCGCCGGGTTCGGGCCGCGCTTCGCCAAGGCCCTGCACGAACCGGGCGTGGTCATGGGGTATGGGCGTCTGTCGGTGTCGCGGCGCGATTTCTTCGAAGAGGCGATGATGACGGTGTTCCGGCGGGTGGACGGCGACCCCGAGCGCCTGTCGGGCAAGGGCGATCCGATGGCCGGGGTGGTGCGCGAACTCTACCGCGCCCAGATCGGTTCGGAGGTCTGGAAGAACCTGCGCTGGTACGCCGAGACGGTGCTCAAGCCTGGTCTTGAGGACAAGGTCTTCACCCGCAACGCCCTGATCAACTCGTCGGTCGACGAACTGGCCGACCGCGACCGCCGCCGCACCGACATCCTGCACGAATACTTCCTGCCGCCCGAGCGGCTGGAGGGCTTCCTGGCCGCCTGCCGCGACATCATTCCGAAGTCGGGCCTGGATTTGCTGAACGTGACGCTGCGCTATGTGGCGGCCGACCGGACCAGCGTCATGGCCTTCGCCCCGACCGACCGGGTGGCGGCGGTGATGTCGTTCTCGCAGGCCAGGACGCTTAAGGCCGACGCGGCGATGAAGCCGGTCACCCAGGCCCTGATCGACGCGGCCCTGGCGAACGGCGGCTCGTTCTACCTGCCCTACCGCCTGCACGCCCGGCCCGACCAGCTGGCGCGGGCCTATCCGGGGCTGTCGCGGTTCGTGGCCGAGAAGCGCCGGCTGGATCCGGGCGGCCTCTTCCGCAACACCATGTGGGATCGGTATTTCGCGGGCGTGGCTTGACGGCGCCGCCCGCAGGCGGTCTTGCCGCCGTGACGATTTCAGGAGACCCGGACATGATCGAGCGTATCGGCAAGGCCAGGCGGTGGAGCGACGCCGTCGCCGCGGGCGGCTTGGTGTTCCTGTCGGGTCATGTCGCCGAGGAGACCGCTGGCGGCTCGGTGCTGGACCAGACGCGCGAAGTGCTGGCCCAGATCGACGACACTTTGGCCCAGGCCGGAACCGACAAGTCCCGCCTGGTCAGCGCGACCATCCACCTGGCCGACATCGGCCAGATCGGCGCCATGAACACGGCTTGGGACGCCTGGGTCGATCCCGAAAACCCGCCGGCCCGCACGACGGTCGAGGCGCGGCTGGCCGATCCGGGCTATGCCGTGGAGATCACCGTGGTGGCGGCGCGGTAGGGGATGGTCATGCTCACGGCTGACCTGGAGACCGCCATCGCCGCCGCGCTCACCGCGAAGGGCTCCGGCGCCCTGTCGTTCGAGCGGATGATGGCGCTGATCGAGCTTGGCCGATCGCGCGGCCTGTCGGTTTCGACCATCGATGCGACGTGCGACAGCGGTTGGACGCCAAGAGCCGACTGGGGCTTCCACATCGAGAGCGACGACCTGGACCGGATGGCGGGCGATCTCCCGGCGCGAGCCGACGCCGCGGCCGAGCAGGCCAGGGAGAACTACGGGTCGATGACGGTCGAGGACGGCGTCGAATTCGAGGTCTGGTTCTGGCGGGACTGAAGCGCGCTCGGCCGGGGGGCGTCCCTGGCCGACATCGCCGGCGTCGCGTGTTTGGTACGTGCGCGATCCCGTGTGGGTGGTAGTGATCGACCTTCGTGGGGCGTTGGGGGATCAGGCGTCGTGATGCGTAGGGGTGTGGGTGTTCTGGTGGCGGCGATCGTCTTGATCGCGGCCAGGGCGCAAGCCGCCGAGCCGGTGCGGCTCGAACTGAAGCCGAACGCCAGGGGCGTCGAGGCGACCTTCATCCTGCCGGACCCCGTGACGCGGTTCGCGCTGGAAGAGCCCGTCGAGGACGTTCGGGGCGACACTTGGCGTCTCCAGACGCCCGGCGTCGTGCTGGCCGAGGGCGTGGTGTCGCGGGCGGACGGCGGGGCCTTCTCGACCTTTTCGGTCCTGGTCACGCCCGACAGTCAGCCGCGTGACCGGCGCTATCCGGCCCTGACCGCGATCGGCGGCGGCTGGCAGATCTACGGGCCCTACTTCAAGGCGGCCGAAGGCGTCGTGGAGGGTCATGTCGTGTCGCCGAAAGGCTGGGCGACGGCGCCGGCGGGCGCGGGCGACCGCATTGCGCTGGACGGCTATGTCTATGCCGGTCCGGCCGGCGCCATCACCGCCGGGCCGGCGACCTTCGTGGCCGGACCCGAGACCCCGGCGATCATGCGTGACGCCGTCGCCAAGGCCGCCAGCCAGGCCGCCGCCTACTATACGAGGCGTCTCGGCGTGGAGCTCGGCGGCAAGCCGACGGTCATGATCGCCCTGGTCCCGACCTTCAATCCCGGCTGGCAGGGCGACACCACGGCGGGACCAGTGGCCTCGCTGCGCTTCTTCGGCCCCAAGGCCGGCCAGATGGACGCCGGCGACGCCGATCGCGCCGTCGGCTTCGTCAATCACGAGTTCTTCCATTTCTGGAACAGCCGCACCTTCAGGTCGCGGGACGGAGCCCGGGAAGCCTGGCTGCACGAGGGCATGGCCGAGTACGCCGCCCTGCTGGCGGCTCGGGAGGCCGGCGCCATGAGCGAAGCCGAGGTCGGCAAGGCCCTGGCCGGCCGGCTGACCGGCTGCGCCAACACCCTGAAGGCCAAGGGTCTGGCCGCCGATCCGCCACGGCGCGGCGGCGGCGTCTACGACTGCGGCGTGCTGGTGGAATGGATCGCCGACCTGCGGGTGCGCCGGACGTCGAACGGATCGCGCGACGTCTTCGATCTTTGGCGAACGCTTTTCGCCGAGGCGGGGCGAAACGGCGGGCAGTACGACAGCGCCGGATTGCTCGCCCTGGCGGGACTATCGGACAGCGTCGCCGACGAGCCGCTGAATCTGCTGATGCAGCCGGGCGGGCCGGACCGCTGGAGCCGCCTGACCAGCGCGATGGAGGCGATGGGCGCGAAGATCACGCCGACGCGCTCGGGCGAGGCCGAACGCCAGGCCCTGGTGATGCACGTGCTGGATCAGGTCTGCAAAGGCGATCGCGGCTATTACGGCGGCGATCCCAAGGCCCTGAAGCTGGACACCGGCGATCGGTGCGGCGCGTTGAACGGCGATCCGGCCATCGACGCCGTCGCCGGCCACGACATCATGACCGACGTCCATGCGGCCTTCGATGCGGCGGGACCCGTCTGCGCGGCCCAGGGCGAACTGGTCCTGAGCCTGAACGGCAAGGCCGTGGGCGCCGTGGCCTGCAAGGCGCCGATGCCGGCCAGGCCGATGGCCTGGACGGTGGATCGCTGGCGGTAGCCCCCGCCGCGAGGGCGGGGGCGGGGCTTGGCCCTTACTTGCCGATCGCGGCGCGCTGGAAGGCGAACAGCTCGCCGACGCCCTTTTCGGCCAGGCCGAACAGGGTGTCGAACTCGCCGCGGGTGAAGCCGCGCTTTTCGCCGGTGGCCTGGATCTCGACGATGTCGCCGCCGCCGGTCAGCACGAAGTTGCCGTCGGCCTCGGCGTTGCTGTCTTCCTCGTAGTCGAGGTCGAGCACCGGGGTGTCCTTGAACACGCCGCAAGAGATGGCGGCCACCTGGCCCAGGATCGGGTCGGCCTTCAGCACGCCCTCTTCCAGCAGGTAGTTGGTGGCCAGGCGCAGGGCGACCCAGGCGCCGGTGATGGCGGCGGTGCGGGTGCCGCCGTCGGCCTGGATGACGTCGCAGTCGAGGCTGATCTGGCGCTCGCCCAGAGCCTTGAGGTCGACGACGGCGCGCAGGGAGCGGCCGATCAGGCGTTGGATTTCCTGCGTGCGGCCGGTCTGCTTGCCGGCGGCGGCCTCGCGGCGGCCGCGGGTGTGGGTGGCGCGGGGCAGCATGCCGTATTCGGCCGTGACCCAGCCGGCGCCCTTGTTGCGCATCCAGCCGGGGACGTTCTCCTCGACCGTGGCGGTGACCAGCACCTTGGTGTGGCCAAAGCCGATCAGGCACGAGCCCTCGGCGTAGCGGTTGACGCCGGTTTCCAGCGTGACGGCGCGCAGTTGGTCGGGGGCGCGTTCGGACGGACGCATGCGGAAACTCCGGTCTGGTTGGCGGGGGCTAGTCGTGGTTGAAGGCGCCGCTTATCCTCCCCCGGACGGGAACCTCCAAGTCCCCGCTCGATTTTTTGTCCGCCAGTTCCTATCTCGAAGGGCCATGACGCAGCTTTTTCCGGGACCGATCGCTCGGACGCCCGGCCTGACCGAGCTGGACGCCCGCGCCCGCGACATCTTTCGCCGGGTCGTAGAGGCCTATCTGGAGACCGGCGAGCCGGTGGGCTCGCGCACGCTGTCGCGCGGCGGGATCCAGCTGTCGCCGGCCTCGATCCGCAACACCATGCAGGACCTGGCGCAGCTGGGTCTGCTGGACAGCCCCCACACCAGCGCCGGGCGGATGCCCACCCACGCGGGCCTGCGGATGTTCGTCGACGGCTTTCTGGAGGTCGGCGACGTCGGCGAGGACGAGCGGCGCGAGATCGAAAGCCGCCTCTACGCCAAGGGCCGCACCTTCGAGGAGGCGCTGAACGAGGCCTCGGCCATCCTGTCGGGCCTGGCCGGCGGGGCCGGCATCGTCGTCACGCCGGTGCGCGAAGGCGGGGTCAAGCACGTGGAGTTCGTCTCCCTGGGCGGCGGCCAGACCCTGGCGGTGATGGTGTTCGAGGACGGCACGGTCGAGAACCGGCTGATGCGCGGCGGGGCGGGGCTGACGCCCTCGGCCTTCCAGGAGGCGTCGAACTTCCTGAACGCCCGCCTGCGCGGCCGCACCCTGACCGAGGCCAAGGACGAGATCCGCGCCGAGCTGGAGACGGCTCGCCGCCAGCTGGACGAGACCGCCGCGCGCCTCGTGGAGGACGGCCTGGCCGCCTGGGGCGGCGGGGAGGGGGCCGAGCGGGCCCTGATCGTGCGCGGCCGCGCCAACCTGCTGGCCGAGGGCGGGGCCCGCGAGGACCTGGAGCGCGTGCGCCAGCTGTTCGACGACCTGGAGCAGAAGGGCCAGCTGATCGGCCTGCTCGACGACGTCCGCGACGCCGAGGGCGTGCGCATCTTCATCGGGGCCGAGACGCGACTCTTTTCGCTTTCGGGTTCCTCCGTGATCGCGGCGCCCTATATGACGGGGCGACAGAAGGTGCTGGGCGCGATCGGCGTGATCGGCCCCACGCGTTTGAACTATGCCCGGGTGATCCCGCTGGTGGACTATACCGCCCGCGTGCTCGGCCGGATGATCGATGGATGAGGACTGTTTGGAAATGACCGACGAGCAGACGCCGGCCGAAGACGTCGCTTTCGAAGCCGAGGACGCCGCCCAGGAAATCGAGGCCCTGAAGGCCGAGATCGCGGCGATGAAGGACCAGGCGCTGCGCTATGCGGCCGAGGCCGAGAACGTCAAGCGCCGCGCCGAGCGCGAGATGAACGACGCCCGCGCCTACGCCATCCAGAAGTTCGCCCGCGACCTGCTGGGCGCGGCCGACAACCTGTCGCGCGCCACGGCGGCCAGCCCGCGTGATTCGCAGGACGCGGCGGTGAAGAACTTCATCGTCGGCGTGGAGATGACCGAGAAGGAGCTGCAGGCGGCCTTCGAGCGCAACGGCCTCAAGAAGGTCGACCCGACCAAGGGCGAGAAGTTCGATCCCCACCTGCACCAGGCGGTGATGGAGCAGCCCTCGGACGAAGTCGCCGCCGGCGGCGTCATCCAGGTGCTGCAGGTCGGCTACGAACTGCTGGGCCGCCTCGTGCGCCCGGCCATGGTCGCCGTGGCCGCCAAGGGCTCCACCGGCCCGGCCCCGGCCGAACCGGCCGCCGCGGCCGCGAACCCGTACGCTGCTTCGGGTGAAGAGTCGGGCGGGTCGTTCGACACCAAGGCTTGATGAAGAGGCCCTCTCCGAAAGGAGGGGGCCTTTTTCATATGCCTCTCCGATTGTCATCCCGGCCGTAGCGCAGCGAAGCGCCGGGACCTCCCACGCCAGCCATGACAACCGGCCTTTCATGGGTAAATATCAACCCATGATTGAGGTGGTCTATTTCGTCTACATAATGTCGAACCGCAAACGCGGCATGATCTATGTGGGCGTGACCTCGGACCTTCCGACCCGTGTCCTGCAGCATCGTACCGGCGACAAGGACGGCTTCACCAAGCGCTACAACTGCCGTCGCCTCGTCTGGTTCGAGGGTTTCGACGACGTGCGCGACGCGATCGATCGCGAAAAGCGACTCAAGCGATGGCTACGGGCGTGGAAGGTCGACCTGATCGAGGCGCGCAATTCGGACTGGAAAGATCTGTGGCCGGGATTGATGGGCGAGGAGCGGTTTCCCTGGGAGGCCGAAGCGGACTTCCTGGCGCCAGGGGATCCGGGGACATTGACCTGGATGCGGAGGGACTGAGCGCCATCCCCTCATTGTCATCCCGGCCGAAGGCGCGCAGCGCCTTAGAGCCGGGATCTCCCACGCTTGCAGTTTTTGAACCGTGGGAGGTCCCGGCGCTCCGCTTCGCTACGGCCGGGATGACAAAGAAAATCGGATTTGGCTCACGCCGCAGCCTTCTCTTTCCCGACCTTGCTCCACACCCGCTCATGCAGGTTGAAGGCCACGGTCTGGACCATCGGTTCGACGATCCCGACAGCGAGCGCGACGCGCCAGTCGCGGGTCAGGGCGTAGGCGACGGCGATGGCCACGGTCAGGTGCATGGTGGCGTAGGTGGCGGTCTTCAGGGCGAGGCGCATGGCTTTCGGCCTTAGTTGCGATTGATTATCAATATAAGCTATCGCTGAAACCGATCAAGAGGACAGGTTTTCAACATCCACCCCCGTGATCCACAGCCATGGCTTGCGCCAAAGGCCTTGCAGGCTCTTCCCAGAGGCAGGGATTGCGCTAATGTCCGTGGTCCATTGACGACGGGGCGGGCGCTCGGGGGGATTCTCTTGACGACGACGGTTCCGCGTCCAGCCTGGACCGAGAAATGAAGCTTACCATCGAGCGGGCGGCGCTGCTGAAGGCGCTGGGTCACGTGCAGAGCGTCGTCGAGCGACGCAACACGATCCCGATCCTGTCCAACATCCTGCTGTCGGCGGATGGCGACACGCTCTCGTTCTCGGCCACCGATCTCGACATGGAGATCATCGACGAGGGCCTGGCCCAGATCGACGTGCCCGGCCAGATCACCGCGCCGGCCCACACCCTGTACGAGATCGTCCGCAAGCTGCCGGACGGTTCGGACGTTTCGCTGAACTTCTCGGGCGACGATCCGCGCCTGGTCATCCAGACCGGCCGCTCGCGCTTCAACCTGCCGGTGCTGCCGGCCGGCGACTTCCCGGTGATGAGCAACGAGGGCCTGTCGGGCCGCATCGCCGTCGACGTCAACGAGCTGATGCGCCTGATCGACAAGACGCGCTTCGCGATCTCGACCGAAGAGACCCGCTACTATCTGAACGGCCTCTACCTGCACACGGTCAACGAGGGCGGCGAGACCAAGCTGCGCGCCGTGGCCACCGACGGCCACCGCCTGGCCCTGGCCGAGATGCCGGCGCCGGAAGGCTCCGCCGGCCTGCCCGGCGTGATCGTGCCGCGCAAGACCATCGCCGAGGCCCGCCGCCTGCTGGAAGACGCCGGCGAGTCGATCGACCTGCAGGTCTCGCCCCAGAAGGTCCGCTTCGAGTTCGGCCGCGCCGCCCTGACCTCCAAGGTCATCGACGGCTCGTTCCCCGACTACATGCGCGTGATCCCCAAGGACAACGCCAAGATCCTGACGCTGGACAACGACCTCTTCGCCAAGGCCGTCGACCGGGTGGCCACCATCTCGGCCGAGAAGAGCCGTTCGGTGAAGCTGGCCATCGAGCCGGGCCGCATCACCCTGACCGTTCGCAACATGGAAGCCGGCCAGGCCGTGGAAGAGGTCGAGGTCGACTACGACGGAGAGCCCTTCGAGATCGGCTTCAACGCCCGCTACCTGCTCGACGTCTGCGGCCAGATCGCCGGCCCGCAGGCCGAGTTCCGCTTCGCCGACCCTGCCTCGCCCACCCTGGTGGTCGACCCGGTCGATCCGGGCGTGAAGTACGTGCTGATGCCGCTGCGGGTCTGATCGCGCGGTTCTGAACATGAACGGGCGCCCCCAGGGGCGCCCGTTTTGCTTTGAGGATAGCTGTTTTGATGAAGTCCCTGCTCGGCGCCTCGGTCGCCGCCCTGATCCTGGCCGGCGGACCGGTGCTGGCCCAAACCCAGCCCGTCGAGCGCCGCGAGATCGGCAATCAGATTCTCGAGAACGTGCCGGTCGCCGATCCGTCGATCCGCGAGAGCCTGGCGCGCTATCAGAACGCTCGTAGCGCGGCCTTCCAGGACTGGGCGGCCGACGGCGGCATGCTGATCGTCACGCGCTTTGGCAACACCAACCAGATCCACAAGGTCGCCGGCCCCGGCGCCGACCGCAGCCAGCTGACCTTCCATGACGAGCCGGTCAGCGGCGTCCACACCTTGCCCACGGGTGAGATCCTTTTCTCCAAGGACACCGGCGGCGACGAGTGGTTCCAGCTGTTCGTGCGCGACGCTTCGGGCCGCGAGACCCAGCTGACAGAGCCCGGTACCCGCAACCAGTCGCCGGCCTGGTCGGGCGACGGCAAGGTTCTGGTCTGGAGCCGGGCGACCAAGGGCTCGGCCAATTATGACATCGTGCTGCGCGATCCGGCCGCGCCGGGCGGCCGCCGGGTGATCTTCCAGGGCGAGGGCCAGGTCTCGCCGATCGACGTCTCGCCCGACGGCAAGACCGTGCTGCTGGGCCGCTATTTCTCGATCGGGCAGAGCAAGCGCTGGCTGCTCGACGTGGCGACCGGCAAGACCACCGAACTGAACCCGACCAAGGGCAAGGTCGCCTATGACGGCGGCGTGTTCACGCCCGGCGGCAAGTCGGTGCTGATGCTGTCGGACGAGGGCTCGGACTTCATGCGTCTGGTCGAGTTCGACCTGGCCAGCGGCAAGAAGGCCCTGGTCTCGGGCGAGCGGCCCTGGGACGTCGAGGACTTCAAGCTGTCGGGCGACGGCCGCGTGCTGGCCTACGTCGTCAACGAGGACGGCTATTCGAAACTGGTGGTGCAGGACTTCCGCACCCGCCGCGCCCTGCCGCAGCCGGAGCTGCCGGGCGGGGTGGTGTCGAACCTGGCCTTCTCGGGCGACGGTTCGAAGATCGGCTTCTCCCTGGCCACGCCCACCACCTCGAGCGACGCCTGGAGCCTGGATGTCGCCAGCGGCCAGGTGACCCGCTGGACGGCTTCGGAGCTCGGCGGTCTCGATCCCGCGGCCCTGGTCGCGCCGACGCTTGTGCGCTTTCCGTCGTTCGACAAGCGTTCGATCCCGGCCTTCGTCTACAAGCCCAAGCTGGCGGCGGGCGCGAAGGCCCCGGTGATCATCGACATCCACGGCGGTCCGGAAGGCCAGTCGCGGCCGGTGTTCAACGCCTTCCACCAGCACACGGTGGCGGAGCTCGGCGCGGCGGTGATCGTCACCAACGTCCGCGGCTCGTCGGGCTACGGCAAGACCTATCTCGATCTCGACAACGCCGAGAAGCGCGAGGATTCGGTCAAGGACATCGGCGCGCTGCTGGACTGGATCAAGACCCAGCCGGACCTCGATCCCAGCCGCGTGGTGGTCTACGGACAGTCCTACGGCGGCTACATGTCGCTGGCGGTGATGACCCACTATTCCGACCGCTTGGCCGGCGGGGTCGAGCGCTACGGCATCTCTAACTTCGTCTCGTTCCTGAAGAACACCGAGGCCTATCGCCGGGATCTGCGCCGCGTCGAATACGGTGACGAGCGCGACCCGAAGATGCTGAAGGCCTTCGAGACCATCTCGCCGCTGAACAACGTTTCCAGGATCACCAAGCCGATGCTGGTCATGCAGGGCTGGAACGATCCGCGGGTGCCCAAGTCGGAGTCCGACCAGGTGGTCGAGAAGCTGCGCGAGAAGGGCGTGGAGACCTGGTACGTGCAGTTCAAGGACGAGGGCCACGGCTTCCTCAAGAAGGTCAACAACGACCGCCGCCGCGAGGTCGAGACCCAGTTCCTGGAGAAGGTGCTGGGGACCGGCGCGGGTCAGTGAGCCGGGGCGGTCCGGCGGGCCTGCTGCGCGAGGAGCGCTTCGACGACCTCTTCGACCGTATGTTGACCCTTTGGGAGGCGATCGACTTTTCCGGCTGCGCGACGTGGTTCGAGCGGTCGGAGGCGGTCGCCGCGGCCTTCGCCTCGCTGGAGGCGGCAGTGGATCTGGCGGTCATGAACTCGGCCGTGCACCAGGCGATCGCGCCGGATGCGCCGTTCGAGGCTGCCGTGCGCGACCTGGTCGATCGTGACGTCGCGCGGACGATCTTCGAGATCGAGATGCGCCGTGTGCTGCTGGGCGCGGCGGGCGTCTGGCGGCTGGCCGAGGTCGAGGTCGCGCGGGGGTATTTCGGGTAGGGGCGCGGTTTCCAAAGCCCCAAAGAGTTTGCCTTCCCCGGCCTTGTGCCGGGGATCCATCGCTCAGCCTGCTCAGACCTTTCGAGCCTGTTCACCGTCTGAGCAGCGGCCGACATGGGGCCTCGCCACGAGGGCGAGGGAGGCGAGATTCTGTTGGCTGAGGAGCAGGGAAAACCGCCACCCAGGCCACACCCCTTGACGCCCGCCGCCGCCCCGCGCCACCGTCCGTTTCATAAGAAAACGGGAGGCCTCGCCATGGCGAAGATCAGTTACATGACCGTCGGTTCGAACCGGCTGGAGGAGGCCAAGGCCTTCTACGACGCCCTGCTGGGCTCGATCGGCATGAAGCCGTTGTTCGAGCACCCGTCCGGCGGGCGGCTCTATCGCGGCAAGGGCGTGGGCATGTTCGGGGTGCTGGGGCCGTATGACGGCAATCCGGCCTGCATCGGCAACGGCATGATGGGCGGTTTCGACTTCGAGACCCGCGAGGAGGTCGACGCCTTCCACGCCAAGGCCATCGAGCTGGGCGGCAAGTGCGAGGGCCAGCCGGGCGAGCGGATGCCCAAGGCCTATTTCGCGTACTTCCGGGATTTGGACGGCAACAAGCTGTGCGCCTACCGGCTGGGGGAATAGCGTCCCCTAAGCTCCCGTCATTCCCGCCCTTGTGGCGGGAATGACGGGAAGGAAGGTGGGGGGCAGGCCGCCGACGGCGTACCCCCTCACCCTCCCATGCCTTCGGCGCGGGTCCCTCCCTCTCCCCATGGGAGAGGTTTCAGTTGGGACCGACCTGCCTTAAGAGACGCCCATGGCGTCCGCCACCATCGCCCGCCTGCGGCTCACCGACTTCCGATCCTACGAGCGCGCCGATCTTTCGACCGGCGGGCGCAGCGTCTACCTGTTCGGGCCCAATGGCGCGGGCAAGACCAACCTGCTGGAAGCCGTCAGCCTGCTGTCGCCCGGCAAGGGTTTGCGCGGGTCGAGCCTGGCCGAGGTCGGGCGCCGGCAGCCGGGCGAGGCCGTGGGCCGGGCCTGGGCCGTGGCGGCCGAGATCGAGGAGGCCGACGGCGAGATCCTGAAGGTCGGCACCGGTACGGAACTGGCCGGGGCCTCGCGCCGCATCGTCCGCATCGAGGGCGAGACCGTGCCGCCGGGGCGGCTGGCCGACCATGTGCGGCCCATGTGGCTGACGCCCGCCCAGGACCGCCTGTTCCTGGAGGCGGCTTCCGACCGCCGCAAGTTCTTCGACCGGCTGGTGTTCGCCGCCGAGCCGGCCCACGCCAGCCACGCCAACGCCTACGACAAGGCCCAGCGCGAGCGCATGCGCCTGCTGACCGACGCCGCCGACGGCGGGGCGGCGGCCGATCCGGCCTGGCTGACGGTGCTGGAGGCGCGGCTGGCCGGGGCCGGGGCGCTGATGGTCCAGGCCCGGGCGCGGACCCTGACCGCGCTGCAGGCCGAGATCGACAGCCGGGGCGATCGACCTTTCCCGCAGGCCCGTCTGGCCCTCACCGGGGCCTGGGAGCAGATGGCCCTGGACGGCGCCGACGCGGCCGAGATCGAGCTGCAGCTGGCCCAGGCCCTGGCCGCCGCGAGGCCCCGCGACGGGGCCGCGGGGAGGGCGCTGACCGGCCCGCACCGGGGCGATCTGGCGGTGTTCCACGTCGACAAGGACCGTCCGGCCTCGGAATGCTCGACCGGGGAGCAAAAAGCGCTGATTTTGAACCTGGTTTTGGCCCAGGCGGCGAGACTTTCGCGTGCGGAATCCGCGCCGAATCCTATAGTGTTGCTCGACGAAGTCGCCGCGCATCTCGACCTCACCCGGCGAGCCGCTCTGGCCGACGAACTCACGGCGCTCAAGCTCCAGGCCTTCCTTACCGGCACGGACGAGTCGCTGTTCGACCATCTCAAGGGTCGGGCTCTGGGCGTTCGCGTCAGCGAGGCCGGTCTGACCCCCATTGAGTCTACGGCTCTGGAAGACGAATGACCGAGAATACCGAAGGCCAAGTCCCCGAAGTTCCCGAAGAAGCCGTCGCCGGCGAATATGGCGCGGACTCGATCAAGGTCCTCAAGGGCCTGGACGCGGTGCGCAAGCGCCCCGGCATGTACATCGGCGACACCGACGACGGCTCGGGCCTGCACCACATGGTCTACGAGGTGGTCGACAACGCCATCGACGAGGCCCTGGCCGGTCACGCCACCAAGGTCCAGGTGATCCTCAACGCCGACGGCTCGGTGACGGTCACCGACGACGGGCGCGGCATCCCCACCGACATCCACGAGGGCGAAGGCGTCTCGGCGGCCGAGGTCATCATGACCCAGCTGCACGCCGGCGGTAAGTTCGACCAGAACAGCTACAAGGTTTCGGGCGGCCTGCACGGCGTGGGCGTCTCGGTCGTCAACGCGCTGTCGGACTGGCTGGAACTGCTGATCCACCGCAACGGCAAGGTCCACCAGATGCGCTTCGAGCGCGGCGACGCGGTGACCTCGCTGAAGGAAACCGGCGTCTCGCCGGTGCGCGACGACGGCCCCAAGGCCGGCGAGGTGCTGACCGGCACCGAGGTGACCTTCTTCCCCTCGAAGGACACCTTCGCCTTCATCGATTTCGACCGGAAGACCCTGGAGCACCGCCTGCGCGAGCTGGCGTTCCTGAACTCGGGCGTCACCATCTGGTTCAAGGACAACCGCGACGCCGAGCCCTGGGTCGAGAAGCTGTTCTACGAGGGCGGCATCGAGGCCTTCGTGCGCCACCTCGACAAGGCCAAGACCCCGCTGCTCAAGGCCCCGATCACGGTCAAGGGCCGCAAGGACAAGGTCGAGGTCGACCTGGCCATGTGGTGGAACGACAGCTACCACGAGCACATGCTGTGCTTCACCAACAACATCCCCCAGCGGGATGGCGGCACGCACCTTTCGGCCTTCCGCGGCGCCCTGACCCGGGTGATTTCGAACTACGCCGAAAGCTCCGGCATCCTGAAGAAGGAGAAGGTCAACCTGGGCGGCGAAGACAGCCGCGAGGGCCTGACCTGCGTGCTGTCGGTCAAGGTTCCCGACCCGAAGTTCAGCTCGCAGACCAAGGACAAGCTGGTCTCGTCGGAAGTGCGCCCGGCCGTGGAAAGCATGGTCGCCGAGGGGCTCTCGACCTGGTTCGAGGAGCACCCGAACGAGGCGAAAGCGATCGTCTCCAAGATCGCCGAGGCCGCCGCGGCCCGTGAAGCCGCCCGCAAGGCGCGTGAACTGACCCGCCGCAAGAGCGCGCTCGACATCACCAGCTTGCCCGGCAAGCTGGCCGACTGCTCCGAGCGCGACCCGGCCAAGTCCGAAATCTTCATCGTCGAGGGCGACTCGGCCGGCGGCTCTGCCAAGCAGGCCCGCAACCGCGACAACCAGGCCGTCCTGCCGCTGCGCGGCAAGATCCTGAACGTCGAGCGCGCGCGCTTCGACAAGATGCTGTCGTCCGACCAGATCGGCACGCTGATCACGGCGCTGGGCGCCGGCATCGGCCGCGACGACTTCAACCCGGACAAGGTGCGCTACCACAAGATCGTGCTGATGACCGACGCCGACGTCGACGGCGCTCACATCCGTACGCTTCTGCTGACCTTCTTCTACCGGCAGATGCCGCAGCTGATCGAGCGCGGCTACATCTACATCGCCCAGCCGCCGCTCTATAAGGCCGCCAAGGGCAAGTCCTCGCGCTACCTCAAGGACGACGCCGAAATGGACGCCTTCCTGGTGGACGAGGGCGTCGATGGGGCCGAGCTGGACCTGGTCTCGGGCGAGCGCCTGATCGGCCAGGACCTGCTGGCCCTGGTGCAGCTGGCCCGCTCGGCCAAGGCCAATGTCGATCGCCTGGCGACCCGCGCCCCGGCCTCGGCCATCGAGCAAGCGGCCCTGGCCGGCCTGCTGGGCGAGACCCCGGACGCCAACGCCGCCGCCACGCGCCTGAACCTCTACAACGAGGAGGGCGATGGCCCCTGGTCGGGCGAACGCGGCGACACCGGCTTCGTCTTCAGCCGCGTGCGCCGCGGCGTGTCGGAGCGCATCGTGCTCGACGACGTGCTGCTGCACGCCGCCGACGCCCGCCGCCTGGCCGAACGCGCGGTCAAGCTGGCCGAGGTGTTCTCGGGCGTCGCCACCTTCCGCCGCAAGGACAAGTCGACCACGATCCGCGGTCCGCTCGACCTGGTGCAGGCGGTGCTCGACGCCGGCCGCAAGGGCCTGACCATCCAGCGCTACAAGGGCCTGGGCGAGATGAACCCCGACCAGCTGTGGGAAACCACCCTCGACGTCGACGCCCGCACCCTGCTGCAGGTCAAGGTCAACCACGCCGACGACGCCGACGACATGTTCAGCCGCCTGATGGGCGACCTGGTCGAACCGCGCCGCGAGTTCATCCAGGAAAACGCCCTGGACGCCGAAGTCGACGTCTGACGGCGGCTCGGTTCGAGCGAACCTGAAAGCCCTCCCGAGCCGGCCGGTTCGGGAGGGTTTTTCGTTTTTGGCAGTCCCGCGAACTCCTCTCCCTCTGGGAGAGGTGGTTTAGAGTCACGCCTTGGTCGGGCGGATCATCTCGAACAGCGCCGAGGGCTCGACGGCGACGTAGTCGCCGCAGCCGCCCCAGCGCAGGATCGGCTCGCCGGCGGGGGCGTCATAGACGTTGTCGGGACGGATCAGGCGGCGGTCGATGTGGACGGCGACGACCTCGCCGAAGGTCATCCAGGTCTCGACCTCGTCGCCGTTCGCCTTGGTCAGCTTGAACGACTGGGTCAGGCGGCACTCGAAGTTCACCGGGCTTTCCAGCACGCGCGGGGCGGCGATCAGGCTGCCCGCGACTGGCGTCAGGCCGGCCAGCTCGAACTCGTCCTGGCCGGGGGCGGCGGGGGCGGAGGTGATGTTCATCGCGGTCGCCAGGTCGCGGGTGGCCAGGTTCCAGCAGAACACGCCGGTGGCCTGGATGTTGGCGACGGTGTCCTTCCAGCCGGTGCTGGCGAAGCCGACGATCGGCGGGGTGTAGTTGAAGGCGTTGAAGAAGCTGTAGGGCGCGAGGTTGCGCCGGCCTTCCGTGTCCACCGTCGAGATCCAACCGATCGGGCGCGGGCCGACGATGGAATTGAACGGATCGTGGGCCAGGCCGTGGCCGTCGCGGGGCTGGTACTGGTGGGCGTCGGCGGCGGCCATGCGGGGGGCTCCAAGAGAGGGTGTCGCCATATAGCCCCTCTCCCATGGGGAGAGGGAGGGGCCCGCGCCGCAGGCGTGGGAGGGTGAGGGGGTAAGGCGTCGGCCGGGCTTAAGCTTGAACGACCACGCTGGGTTTGGGGGAGGGGACCGCCAGCGGTGTAACCCCTCACCCTCCCATGCTGCGCATGGGCCCCTCCCTCTCCCTCTGGGAGAGGGTAGTCTGTTACGACCACCCCCCGCCCAGCGCCTTGTAGATCGCCACCACATCCGTGTTCACGCCGGTCTCGGCCACGGTCAGGGCGTCCTCGGCGGTCAGCAGGGTCCGTTCGGCGTCGAGCAGTACGAGGAAGTCGATGCCGCCTTCCTTGTACTGGATCCGCGCCAGCTCGGCGGCGCGGCGCGAGGCGGCGGCCTGGTCGGCGAGGCTGGCGAGACGCGCCTGGCGCTGGCGGTAGGAGACGAGCGCCGTTTCCAGGTCCTCGATCGCGGTCAGCACGGCCTTGTCATAGGCCGCCAGGGCCGCGTCGTTGCGCGCTTCCGCCGCCTTCAGCCGCGCATGGGCGCCGCCGAGGTCGAGGGCCGGCCAGCTGACGCTGGGGGCCACCGACCAGGCCTGGCTGGCGCTGTTGCCGAAGCCGGAGGCCGTGCCGGTGAGGAAGCCGACGAAGCCGGTGACGCGGACGCGCGGGAAGAGGTCGGCCGTGGCCACCCCGACCTTGGCGGTCTGGGCCGCCAGCCGCCGCTCGGCCGCCTGCACGTCGGGCCGGCGGCGCAGGAAGGTCGCCGCATCGCCTATCGGCAGGGCCGTGACCAGCGGGGCCGGGTCCTGGGCGCGGGGCTTCAGTTGGACGTCGAGGGCGCCGGGCCGCTGGCCGGTCAGGACGGCCAGGCGATAGTTGGCCCGGGTCTCGGCGGTGACCAGTTCGGGGATGGCGCTTTCGGTGGCCTTGAGACGGGCCTCGGCGCTGGCGACGTCGATGGGCGAGCCGGCCCCGGCCTCGAAGCGCACGCGGGTCAGGCGCAGGGTTTCGCGCTGGGTTTCCAGGTTGCGGCGGGCGACCGCCAGCCGGGCCTGGGCGCCGCGCAGTTCGAGGTAGTTGCGGGCGACCTCGGCGGCGACGGTGACCTGGGCGTCGCGCAGGTCGGCCTGGGCCGCGCCGGCCTCGGCGCTGGCGGCCTGCACGCCTCGGCGCACGCGGCCGAAGAGATCGAGCTCCCAGGCGGCGTCGAAGCCGGCTTGGTAGGTGTCGCCATAGACGCGCTGGCCGTTGGAGGTCGGCTGCTGCTGGTCGGCGGCGGCGTAGGTCCCGCTGGCGGTGACGCGCGGGGCGGCGTCGAGGCGGGCGTCCTTGAAGAGGGCGCGGGCCTCGTTCACCCGGGCCACGGCGATCTCGAGGTCGAGATTGGTGGAGAGGGCCTGGGTCACCAGCGCGTCGAGCGTCGGGTCGCCGAACGCCTTCCACCACTGGGCCTCGGGGGCGGCGGTGGAGGCGACGGCGGGCGCGGCGTTCTGCAGGGCGATGGGGGCGACGACGGGGGCCTTGTAGGTCGGGCCGACGGCGCAGGCCGTGGCCAGCAGCGAGGCGCCGGCGATCAGCGAGGCTTTCAGGAAGGTCATGGGAAACCTCGAAGGTCTCCCTTCCCCCTTTGATGGGGGAAGGGTCGGGGATGGGGGTGACAGAGGTTCAGGATGGGGAGAGGCCGGCGTGACGTCCGCCGCTGTAGTCACCCCCACCCCTGGCCCCTCCCCCATCGAGGGGGAGGGGAAGAGGCGTTGGGTCATCCGTGGGCTTCCGCTTCGGTGGTTGCGACGGGCTGGCTCTTCACCAGCGAGCGCGAGCCGCTGAGGCGGCGGATGACGTAGTAGAAGACCGGCGTCAGGATCAGGCCGAAGACGGTGACGCCCAGCATGCCGGAGAACACCGCCACGCCCATGGCCCGGCGCATCTCGGCCCCGGCCCCGTGCGACACCACCAGCGGCCAGACGCCCATGATGAAGGCGATCGAGGTCATCAGGATGGGACGCAGGCGCAGGCGGCAGGCTTCGAGCACAGCTTTCAGCGGCGTGTCGCCCTCGATCTCGCGTTCGCGGGCGAACTCGACGATCAGGATGGCGTTCTTGCACGCCAGCCCCACCAGCACGATCAGGCCGATCTGGGTGAAGATGTTGTTGTCGCCGCCGGTGACCAGCACGCCGGCCAGGGCCGACAGCAGGGTCATCGGAACGATCAGGATCACCACCAGCGGCAGGCTCCAGCTTTCGTACTGCGCGACCAGCACCAGGAAGGCCAGCAGCACGCACAGCGGGAAGATGTAGATCGCCGTGTTGCCGGCCAGGATCTGCTGGTAGGTCAGCTCGGTCCACTCGAAGCCCATGCCGGCAGGGAGTTCCTGCTTGGCCAGTTCCTCGAGGGCCTTCTGGGCCTGGCCGGTCGAGAAGCCCGGCGCGGGGCCGCCGTTGATCTCGGCGGTCAGCATGCCGTTGTAGTGCATCTCGCGGTCGGGACCGGTGGCCTCCTTGAAGCTGATGAACGAACCCAGCGGGATCATCTGGCCCGCGCCGTTGCGGGTCTGCAGGCGCAGCATCTGCTCGGGCTGCAGGCGGAAGTTCTGGTCGGCCTGCACGTTGACCTCGTAGGTGCGGCCGAAGCGGTTGAAGTCGTTGACGTACAGCGAGCCCAGATAGACCTGCAGGGTCTCGAAGAGGTCGGTCAGCGACACGCCTTGGGCTCGCGCCTTCTCACGGTCGATGTCGGCCTGGATCTTCGGGACGCTGACCTGGTAGCTGGAGAAGACGCCGGCCAGGGCCGGATCCTTCTGCGCCTTGGCGATGATGTTCTGGGTGGCCTTGTAGAGCTCGTCAGAACCCAGGCCCGCCTTGTCGACGATCTGCATGCGGAAGCCGCCGATGGTGCCCAGCCCCTGCACGGACGGCGGCGGGAAGACCGCGATCTGGGCGTCGGGGATGGCGGCGAACTTCTGGTTCAACTGGCCCACGATGGCGCCGGCCGAGAGCTCCTTGCCGCGACGGTCCTTGAAGTCGCTGAGCGGGAAGAACACCGCGCCGGCGTTGGGGCTGTTGATGAAGCCGTTGGCCGACAGGCCGGGGAAGGCCACCGAGTGCTCGATGCCCGGGGTCTTCATGGCGATGTCGCCCATCTGCTTGATCACCGCCTCGGTGCGGTCCAGCGAGGCGGCGTCGGGCAGCTGCACGACGGCGACCACATAGGCCTTGTCCTGCTGCGGCACGAAGCCGGACGGGGTGCGGGCGAAGGCCAGGCCGGTCAGCAGCAGGAGGCCGCCATAGACGAACAGCGAGGCGGTCGAGCGGCCCAGGGTCGCCTTCACGCCGCGGACATAGCCGTTCGAGGCGCGGTGGAAGACCTTGTTGAACGGCGTGAACAGCCAGCCCAGGGCCCGGTCGATCAGCTTCTGGAAGCGGTCCTTGGGCGCGTCGTGCGACTTCAGCAGCACGGCGGCCAGGGCCGGCGACAGGGTCAGCGAGTTGATCGCCGAGATGATCGTCGAGATGGCGATGGTCAGGGCGAACTGGCGGTAGAACTGGCCCGACAGGCCGGTGATGAAGGCCGTGGGGATGAACACCGCGCAGAGGACGAGCGCCACGGCGATGATCGGGCCGGTGACCTCGCTCATCGCCTTGCGGGTGGCCTCGGGCGGCGAGAGCCCGTTGGTGATGTGCCGCTCGACGTTCTCGACCACGACGATGGCGTCGTCGACGACGATGCCGATCGCCAGCACCAGGCCGAACAGGGTCAGCGCGTTGAGGCCAAAGCCCAGCAGCAGCATGATGGCGAAGGTGCCGATCAGCGACACCGGCACGGCCAGCAGCGGGATCACCGAGGCCCGCCAGCCCTGCAGGAACACCACCACCACGATGACCACCAGGATGATGGCCTCGATCAGGGTGTGGACCACCGAGTCGATGCTTTCCTGCACGAAGGCGGTGGTGTCGTAGATGATCTCGTAGTCGACGCCTTCGGGGAAATCCTTCTTCAGCTCCTGCATGGTCTTCTTGACGTCGGCGGCCATCTGCAGGGCGTTGGAGCCGGGGCGCTGGAAGATCGGCACGGCCACGGCCGACTTGTTGTCGAGCAGGGAGCGCAGGGCGTAGTTGTTGGCCCCCAGCTCCACCCGGGCCACGTCGCCGAGGCGGGTGATCTGGCCGTCGGCGCCGGAACGGATGATCACGTCGCGGAACTGCTCCTCGTCGGTCAGGCGCCCGGGGGCGTTGATCGACAGCTGGAATTCAGCGCCCGAGCCGGCGTTGGGCGGCGCGCCCAGCTGGCCGGCGGCCACCTGCACGTTCTGCTCGCGCAGGGCCCGCACGACGTCGCCGGCGGTCATGCCGAGGGCCGCGACCTTCTCCGGATCCAGCCACACCCGCATGGAGTAGGCGCCGGCCCCGAAGATCTGCACGTCGCCCACGCCGTCGATGCGCTTGAGGCGATCCCGCACGTTCAGCTGCGCGTAGTTGCTGAGATACAGCATGTCGTAGCGGTTGTTGGGCGAGATCATGTGCACGACCAGGGTCAGGTCGGGCGAGGCCTTGTTGGTGGTCACGCCGATGCGCTGCACCTCCTGGGGCAGTTTCGGCAGGGCCTGGGCGACGCGGTTCTGCACCTGCACCTGGGCCTTATCCAGGTCGGTGCCGAGCGCGAAGGTCACGGTCAGGATCATGGCCCCGTCCGAGGCCGACTGGGACGACTGGTAGATCATCCCCTCTACGCCGTTGATGGCCTGCTCCAGCGGCGCGGCGACCGTCTCGCCGATCACCGACGGGTTTGCGCCGGGATAGGCCGCGCGCACGACGACCGTCGGCGGCACCACTTCGGGGTACTCGCTGATCGGCAGGTTGGGCAGGGCCACCAGCCCCGCGATGAAGATGACGATGGACAGGACGGCGGCGAACCGCGGCCTGCCGACGAAGAATTTTGCGAAGTTCATGGCGGGCGCCCTTTGAAGGCGAGGAGGCGGAGGGGAGGAGGGACGTGAGGGGGCGTGTTTGGAGAACCCCTCCCCCTCGATGGGGGAGGGGCAGGGGTGGGGGTGTCTGCTGAGGGAGATGACGGGCGCCGGCGTCTGTCGGCCAGCGCTGCTGTCACCCCCATCCCCGGCCCTTCCCCCATCGAGGGGGAAGGGAGGGAGATCAGTTCTGGCTCGTGGCCGTGGCGACCGCGGCCACCTTCCGCGGACCAGCTTCCAGCTGGCCCAGATCGGCGGCTTCGGTCTTCACCGCCACCGGCGCCACGGCGTCGCCGGGCTTGACCTTCTGCAGACCGCCGACGATCACCCGGTCGCCGGGCTTGAGGCCCTGGCGAATGACCCGCAGGTTGCCGGCCAGCGGGCCGATCTCGACCGGGCGGTACTGGGCCTTGTTGTCGGCCCCGACCACGATGACGTAGCGCTTGCCCAGATCCGTCGCGATGGCGCGATCGGGGGCCAGGGCCACCGTCTGCGACGCCGCGCTGACCAGGCGGATGCGGGCGAACAGGCCCGGCGTGAACCGGCCGTCGGCGTTGGCGAAGATCGCCCGGCCGCTGATCGTGCCGCTCTTGGCGTCCAGCGCGTTGTCGATGAAGGCCAGCTTGCCGACGTGCGGGTAACCGTCCTCGGTCATCAGGCCCATATAGACCGGGCTTTCCTTGCCGCGCTCGGCGGCGGCGTACTTCAGGAAGGTCTGCTCGTCGGCGCTGAAGGCCGCGTAGATCGGCGTGTCGGAGACCACCGTGGTCAGCATGTCGGCCTGGGTGACCAGGTTGCCGCGGGTGATCAGGGCCTTGGAGACCCGGCCGTCGATCGGCGAGGTCACGCGGGTCCATTCCAGGTTCAGGCGAGCGGTCTGCAAGGCGGCCTGGGCGGCGGCGAGATTGGCCTGGGCGGCTTTCTCTTCCGACGACAGCCGGTCGAATTCGCTGCGGGCCAGGGCGTTCTGGTCGATCAGCCGCTGGCCGCGCTCGCGGTTGACGACGGCCAGGTCGAGCCCGGCCTTGGCGCGCGCCACCTCGGCCGAGGCGCGGGCGGCGTCGGCCTGGAACGGGCGCGGGTCGATCTCGAACAGCACCTGGCCCTTGCGGACATAGGCGCCTTCGGTGAAGCGGACGGTGTTCACATAGCCGCCGACCCGGGGACGGATGTCGACGGTGTCGACCGCTTCCAAGCGGCCGGTGAAGTCGTCCCACTGGCGCAGCGACTTGAAGGCCACGTCGGCGACGGTGACCTGGACGGCGGGGGCGGGGCCTTGCTCGGGCTGAGCCTTGGCGCTGCAGGCGGCCAGGACCGCCATGGCGGCGAGGCCGGCGAAGGTGTTGATGGCGTGGCGCATCGGGAAACCTGTCGAAAGAGACGCCCGGGGAGGTGGGCGGACGGGGAGGGGGACGCTTGAACGGCTATTCCCAGGCCGGGCGGCGAGCCCGGCGGCTGGGCTTCGGCTGGGAGGCCGTCCGGCCGATCCAGCGCTTCAGGGTGCGGCCGTGTTCGGCGGCGGCGGTCAGCCAACCCATGACGGGAGCGGCCGGGGCTTCGGGGGCGGCTGTGAGGTCGCTCGCGTTCGGCATGGCTTGCGCTCCGTTCAGGGGCTAAGAGGGGGGAAATGTCGCAGGGTCGGTTGCTTGACTTGGCGGCTAGGGATAACGATCTAGGATGTGACGATACCGTTCGGTATCACTCTCCATGGCGGAGAGATACTGACCGGTAACTCTCACGTCAAGGCGAGGTGCTGCGAAAATGGCTGCGAGAAAATCTGGGGAGGTCGGCTCGGGGGAGCTGGAGGCCGGGACGGCGTGCGCGCCGGACGGCCCGCCGGCGTCCAAGAGGCCCGCCCGCGACCGGATCTTCGAGACGGCCCGCGAGCTCTTCTACCAGCACGGCATCCGGGCCGTCGGCGTCGAGGCCATCGCGGCCGAGGCCGAAGCCACCAAGATGACGCTGTACCGGAACTTCCCCTCGAAGGACGAGCTGGTCGCCGAGGTCCTGCGCGAGCAGGAACGCGAATACTGGGCCTGGTGGGACGGCGTGACGGCCATGTGCTGCAGCGATCCGCGCGGCCAGTTGGAGGCGATCTTCGACGCCTTCGAGACCAAGGCCTGCGACACCAACATCCACGGCTGCCCGCTGGCCAACGCCGCCATCGAGCTGCACGAGGAAAACCACCCGGCCCAGCAGGTGTCGGTGAACTACAAGCGCTCGCTGCACGGCCGACTGATCGACCTGTGCCGCCGCGCCGGCGCCAATGACGACGAGCTGGCCGACTCCCTGATGCTGTTGATGGAGGGCTCCTACACCGCCCGCGTCACCCTCGGCGCCGACGGCCCCGCCCGCTCCGTCGCCCGCGCGGCGCGCAGCCTGATCCGCGTGCACCTGGGGGATCGGTAGGGGGGGGCTGGGCCCCCTCCGGCCCTCCGGGCCACCTCCCCCAGAGGGGGAGGATCTAGCAAGTCAGATGCTCCCCCTCCGGGGGAGCTGTCGCGGAGCGACTGAGGGGGTCAGCCCGCGATCTTCGCCGCCAACCCCCGCGCCCCGAACATCGCGTCGGCCCAGGTGATCTCGAACCCGGCGTCATCCCCATAATAGGGATCGGCCACCGCCTCGCCGGCCCGCCCCTCGACGTGATCCAGCAGCAGGCTCAGCCGCGCCCGGCTTCCCGCCGGCGCGAGCCGCTTCAAGTTCCGCAGATTGTCCAGGTCCAGCGCCACCACATGGTCGAAGCGCTCGAAGTCGACCGCCGTCACCTGCCGGGCCGCGTAGTGCCCGATCTCCACCCCATGCCGCCGCGCCGTCGCCTGGGCCCGGCGATCGGGCGGATCGCCCGCATGCCAGCCGCCCGTTCCCGCCGAATCCACCACGACGTCCAGCCCGGCCCGCTCGGCCTCCAGCCGAAACGCGGCCTCGGCCAGCGGCGAGCGACAGATGTTGCCCAGACAGACGAACAGCACGGAAACGGTCATGCCGAACCGCTAGGCCAAAACCCGCCGTGCCGACAACTCTGATTTTTCAGGAGATCTTCTAGGAGAAGAAAATGGCGCGCCCGGAACGATTCGAACGTCCGACCCTCAGATTCGTAGTCTGATGCTCTATCCAGCTGAGCTACGGGCGCGCACTGCCTTGCGGCGAGGCGGGGGAAATAGCCCGGACCCCGGGGGTGTGCAAGCGTCTTGTCGAAAAAAGTCGCCGAGTCCGGTGGATAAGTGGGCGACTCCTTGTGCTGTAACGGTTTCAACGGCCGGAAAAGATGTCGCAGGGGCGTGGGGCCGTGTTTTTTGCGAGCGCGCTGGCGGCGGCGGGGGCATGGTTCGTCGAATCTCCGTCCCGGGAGTCGGCTTTGAAGCCGCTCGCCAGGACCTGTTCCGCGCTCCGTTCCGAGGATCCGCCCATGCGCCTGCCCGTTCTCGCCGCCCTCGCCGTCCTGACCGCTTGCGGAGGGATCGCCGGCTGCGCGACGCCGGCGGCGGTGGCCAAGGACAGGCCGGCCGTTGCGGCGACGGCTGGCGCGGCGGCCGCCTACAGCCCGCGCGGCATGGTCGCCACGGCCAATCCGCTGGCCACCGAGGCGGGCCTGCGGGTGCTGCGCGAGGGCGGCTCGGCCGTCGATGCGGCGGTGGCCGTGCAGGCGGTGCTGGGCCTGGTGGAGCCGCAGAGCTCGGGCCTGGGCGGCGGCTCGTTCCTGATGGTCTACGACGCCAAGACCGGCAAGGTGACCGCCTATGACGGTCGCGAGACCGCGCCGGCGGCCGCGACGCCGGCCCTGTTCCTGGGCGACGACGGCAAGCCCGTGCCGTTCATCGCCGCGGTGCTGTCGGGCCGCTCGACCGGCGTGCCCGGCGCGGTCGGCATGCTGGCCCAGGCCCAGAAGGAGCACGGCGCCATCGGCTGGGACCGCCTGTTCCTCGACGCCGAGAAGCTGGCCGACCAGGGCTTCACGGTCAGCCCACGCCTGGCCTCGATGATCAACGGCCGCGCGCCGCAGGGCAAGACGCCCGACGCGACAGCCTATTTCACCAAGCCCGACGGCCAGCGCTACCAAGCCGGCGAGACGCTGAAGAACCCGGCCTACGCCGCCACCGTGCGCCGCTTGGCGGCCGAAGGCCCGTCGGCGCTCTATGAAGGCCCGCTGGCCGAGGCGATCGTCGCCAAGCTGCACGAGGGCGAGCGGCCCTCGGCCATGACCCTGGCCGACATGGCGGCCTACAGGCCGCGAAGCGCCGACGCCCTCTGCCGGCCGTGGAAGGTCTACACCGTCTGCGTGCCCAACCCGTCGTCGAGCGGGGTGTCGCTGCTGCAGGCCCTGCTGATGCTCGAGCACACCGACATCGCCAAGCGCGGTCCCAAGGACCCGATCGCCTGGACCCAGATCGCCGAGGCCGAACGCGTCATGTACGCCGACCGCGACCGCTATGTCGGCGACCCGGGCAAGGTGACCGTACCGGTCGAGGGCCTGCTGGACCCGGCCTATGTGAAGGAACGCGCCAAGCTGATCGGCCAGACGGCCGGCCCGGTTCCCAGCTTCGGCCTGCCCAAGGGCGCGCCGAAGGTTGGTCCCGACTCGACCATCGAGCCGGGCGGCACCACCCACTTCGTCATCGTCGATCCGGCGGGTAACGTGGTGTCGATGACGACCACGGTCGAGAGCATCTTCGGTTCGGGCCGGATGGTCGGCGGCTTCTTCCTCAACAACCAGCTGACCGACTTCAACTTCGTACCCGTCGACAAGGACGGCCTGCCCGGCGCCAACGCCGTGGCCGGCGGCAAGCGCCCGCGCTCGTCGATGTCGCCGCTGATCGTGCTCGACAAGAAGGGCAAGTTCCTGGCCGCCGTCGGCTCGCCGGGCGGCTCGGCGATCCTGTCCTATAACCTCAAGGCCATGGTCGGGGTGTTCGACTGGGGCCTGTCGATGCAGGACGCCGTGGCCCTGCCGAACCTGGTGGCGCGCGGCGACGTGTTTTCGGGCGAGGTCGACCGCTTCGGGCCGGAGTTGACCGCGGCGCTGCAGGCGCGCGGCGTGATGGTCAAGGAGGGCCAGAACGAGAATTCGGGCCTGCACGGGGTGATCGTCCGCAAGGGCGGCGTTCTGGAAGGCGGCGCGGATCCGCGCCGCGAAGGTGTGGCCAAGGGGCTGGAGTAGCTTCAGCAGATCCTCCCCCTGAAGGGGGAGGTGGCCCGGAGGGCCGGAGGGGGAAGCGGCTGCTGATGCGCCGCGATCACTTCCCCCTCAGTCGGCTTCGCCGACAGCTCCCCCTTCAGGGGGAGCGTCTTGGATTACGGCAGCGGACGCGGCTTCCGATCCTCGCCGATGGCGACGAACGTGAACACGCCCTGCGTCACCTTGTGGGCCTTTTCGCCGTCGCGGCGGCGGCGCCAGGCCTCGACCTCGACCTTCAGTGAGGTGCGCCCCGTGTGGACGATGCGGGCGAACAGGCTGACCTCGTCGCCGACGAACACAGGGCTGATGAACACCATGCCGTCGACGGCGATGGTGGCGCAGCGGCCGGCCGCCCGGTGAAAGGCGATCGAGGCCGCCGCCAGGTCCATCTGCGACAGCAGCCAACCGCCGAAGATGTCGCCTTCGGGGTTGGTGTCCGACGGCATGGCGATGGCGCGCAGGACCGGCGGGTCGTGCGGCCACTCGGCCGCCTCCCACGCCTGGGCGAGGGTCTCGGCGCGCGGGCCGGAGAGGCTGGAGTCGTCCAACTTAGTGGCCGCCGGCGCCTTCGTAGACGCCCGGAGCCAGCTGCTCGTCCTCGTCGTGGCCGGCGTGCGAGGCGGCGATGAAGCGGCGGTCGCAATAGGGGCAGTCGACCGAGCCGGCCGCGCCCATCTCCAGCCACACGCGCGGGTGGCCCAGCGCCCCGCCGACGCCCTCGCAGGCGATGCGGTGCGAATGGACGTGGACGATCTCCGGGGCCGGGCCGGCGGTGACGGCGACGTCCATGCCCGTGGGGGCGGTTGGAGCTTCGGACTTGGCCTTGGCCATGGGAACTAAACCTTCGAATTCTGAGCGCGGCCTTGGCTAGGCGGCGAACGAGGCATACCTATGCGACGCGTCGGCGCCGCGTCAATTCGGGCAAGGCGCCGCGCCTTCGTTTTCAAAGCCTTCGGCCCCGCGACGGGCCTTGATTGGACGCTTCATGGACCTGCCTGCCTACGCGATCGAAGCCGAGGGCCTGTTCAAGACCTATCCCGCCACCAAGACCGCGCCGGAGAAGCGGGCGCTGAACGGCATCGACCTGAAGGTGCCGCGCGGCTCGATCTTCGGCCTGCTGGGTCCGAACGGGGCGGGCAAGTCGACCTTCATCAACATCCTGGCCGGCCTGACCCGCAAGTCGTCGGGCACGGTGAAGATCTGGGGCCGCGACATCGACGAGCGCCCGCGCGACGCCCGCGCCGCCATCGGCGTGGTGCCGCAGGAGCTGGCCGCCGACGTCTTCTTCACCCCGCGCGAGTCGCTGGAGGTGCAGGCTGGCTATTACGGCGTGCCCAAGAACGAGCGCCGCACCGACGAGCTGCTCAACGCGCTGGGCCTGGGCGACAAGGCCAACGCTTACGTCCGCCAGCTGTCGGGCGGCATGAAGCGGCGCCTGATGGTGGCGAAAGCCATGGTCCACCAGCCGCCGGTGCTGATCCTCGACGAGCCGACCGCCGGCGTCGATGTCGAGCTGCGCCGCCAGCTGTGGGAATATGTGAAGGGCCTGCACGAACTGGGCGTGACCATCGTGCTGACCACCCACTATCTGGAAGAGGCCCAGGAGCTTTGCGACCAGATCGCCATCGTCAATCGCGGCGAGGTGGTGGTTTGCGAGCCGACCCCGACCCTGCTGGGCCGGATGGACATCCGCAACGTGGTGGTGACGCCGGAGAGCCCGCTGTCGGTTCCGCCGGCGCTGGAAGGCTTCGACACCAAGGGCCGCGCGGGCGGCGCCTTCTCGGTCAGCTACCGCACCGGCCAGTCGAGCGTCGAGCACGTGCTGGCCGCCGTGCGCGGGGCCGGCGTGTCGATCAAGGACATCGCCACCGAGGATCCGGACCTGGAGGACGTGTTCGTGTCGCTGACCTACGGCGATCCGAACGCCAAGGATCCGTTGAAGACCTGACCCCCTCTCCCCTTGCGGGAGAGGGTGGCCTCCCGAAGGGAGGTCGGGTGAGGGGGTGCGCGTACAGAAACGCCGCGACAGCCGATCAGCTATCGCGGCGTTTTGCATCTGAGAGACCCCTCATCCGTCGACTTCGTCGACACCTTC
Organism: Caulobacter sp. GW821-FHT10A10; assembly: GCF_059415745.1. Classification (NCBI taxonomy): domain Bacteria; kingdom Pseudomonadati; phylum Pseudomonadota; class Alphaproteobacteria; order Caulobacterales; family Caulobacteraceae; genus Caulobacter; species Caulobacter sp. GW821-FHT10A10. The sequence goes on from NZ_JBWKNV010000002.1 coordinate 868,047, forward strand.
TCCCGCAAGGGGAGAAGGATTCAGGGCAGCGCCTTCACGAACGCCCGCACCACCGTCGCGGAGTTGTCCGCCGCCAGGCGCAGGAACACCGGGAACTGGTTCGTCGCCGGATCGCCGCCGGCCAGGTCCGACAGGCTGCGGAAGGCGATGAACGGAGTCTTGTTCACGTAAGCCACCTGGGCGACGGCCGCGCTTTCCATGTCGAGCACCCGGGCGCCGAAGGTCTTGTGGGCGTAGTCGCGGAAGGCGGCGTTGTCGACGAACACCGGGCCCGAGCCGCCGGCCCCGCCCACCACCACCTTGGGCGGTTTGGTCAGGCACTGGTCGGCCGCGCAGCGCTTCAAGGCCAGGCCCTCCACCGACTTGCGGGCAAGCGCGATCAGCTCAGGATCGGCGGTGAAGGACAGCCTGTCTTCCGTCTTGGCCGGGTCCTGGGTCACCGTCACGGCGCGCGGATACATCATGCCGAAATTGGGCAGGTCGCTGACCAGGCCGGGCGTGGGCGCGAAACCGCCCGGAACTTCGCGGGCATAGGCCATTTCCGACGTCTGGGCCCAGGTCTCCGGCGCCACCACGTCGCCGACTTCCAGCTCGGGGTCCGCGCCGCCGGCCACGCCGGAGAACACGATGCGGACGACATGGAAGCGGTCGAGCGCGGCCTGGGTGGTCATGGCGGCGTTGACCATGCTGATCCCCGACAGGAACAGCACCACCGGCTTGCCCTCCAGCTTGCCGGTCACGTAGCGCGTACCGGCCGCCGTGAATTCCTTCCTGTCGGCGGTCGCCGCCTCCAGCGCCGCCATCTCCGGCGGGAAGGCGCTGACCACGGCCGTGCGCGGGGAGGCGTCCAGGCGCTCGGCGGCGCTCGCAGCAATCGGCGCGGCGAAGGCGGCGCAGGCGAGGACGGTCAGGGCGAGACGCATGGGGGAAGGCTTCCGGTGGTCGATTCGGCGGCACCCTAGCCTCGCGCGCGCCGGCGCCGGAAGAGCCGACATCCAGCCTGTTGCATCGCCCGCCGGTTCCGACGACTTTCGCGCCGTTTTCAGCGAACGGGGCAGGCATGAGGGCTTGGATTCTAAGAACATTGGTCGTTTTGGCGGCCGTCCTCGGGGCGAGCGCCCCGGGGCTCGTCCAGGCGGCGACCAAGCCGATCCCGATCAAGGTCGTGGTCGTCACCACCTTCGAGATCGGGGCCGATACGGGCGACGTCGCCGGCGAGTTCCAGCCCTGGGTCGAAGGCTGGCCGCTGAAAAGCGAGATCAAGGTGCCTGGAATCCGCCACGTCGCCCGCTATTCCGACGACGGCGTGCTGGCCATCGTCAGCGACATGCGCGGCCGCACGCGTGAAAGCGTCGCGGCCCTGATCCTGTCGGACCAGTTCGATCTCTCCCACGCCTACTGGATCGTCAGCGGCATCGCCGGCGTCGATCCGGCCTCGGCCTCGGTCGGCAGCGCCGCCTGGGCCCTCTACGTGGTCGACGCCGACCCGATCTACGAGGTCGACGACCGCGAGATCCCGGCCGACTGGCCCTATGGCCTCTATTCCAACGACGCCGACCGCCCGAACGTGAAGGGCAAGGCCGAGGGCTCCAGCGCCATGGTCTGGACGCTCGATCGCGGCCTGGTCGACTGGGCCTACGCCCTGACCAAGGACGTCAAGCTGCCCGACAATCCGGACCTGGTGAAGCTGCGCGCCGGCTATGTGAAGGAGCCCAACGCCGCCCGTCCGCCGTTCGTGCTGCAGGGCGACGCCCTGGGCACGGTGCGCTTCTGGCACGGGACGCAGCGCACCCAGTGGGCCCGCGACTGGGTCAAGCTCTGGACCGACGGCGCGGGGACCTTCACCATGAGCGACTGCGAAGACCAGGGGATCCTCGACGTGCTCGACGCCCATGCCGACAGCGGCCGCATCGACCGGCGCCGGGTGCTGGTGCTGCGCACGGCCAGCAACTACACGCGCCCGCCCCTGGGCGAACCGACCTTCCCGCGCGTGCTGCACGACGACGGGGCCAAGGCCGGCTTCGAAGCCGAATTCCTGGTCGGGGGCGTCGTGGCCCGCGACCTCGTCAAGAACTGGGACCGCTACGCGCGCGCCCTGCCCAATACGGCCGGGAGCCGATAGCCATGCTCGAACGTCTCTTCCACCTGAAGGCCCAGGGAACCAACGTCCGCACCGAGGTGCTGGCGGGCCTGACCACCTTCATGACCATGGCCTATATCGTCATCGTCAATCCGGCGATCCTGGGCGAGGCCGGCATGCCGGTGGCCGCCGTCGCCGCCGCCACCTGCCTGGCCGCCGGCCTCGGCTCGATCCTGATGGGGCTGATCGCCAACTACCCGCTGGCCCTGGCCCCCGGCATGGGCCTCAACGCCTACTTCACCTACACCGTGGTCAAGGGCATGGGCGTGCCGTGGGAGACCGCGCTGGGCTGCGTTTTCATCTCGGGCGTGGCCTTCCTGATCCTGACCGTGGCGGGCATCCGGCAGATGATCGTGGCGGCCATCCCCCGGCCGCTGTTCTCGGCCGTCGCGGCGGGCGTCGGTCTCTTCATCGCCTTCATCGGTCTGAAGGACGCCGGCGTCATCGTCGCCAACCCGGCCACCGCCGTGGCCCTGGGCGATCTGACCACCCCGACGGCGGCCCTGGCCTTGATCGGCCTCGTGGTCATCGCCGCCCTGCAGGCCTGGCGGGTGAAGGGCGCGATCCTGATCGGCATCCTGCTGGCCGCGATCGCCGGCTGGCTGCTGGGTCTCTCCAAGTTCACGCCGGGCGCCTACAGCCTGACCGACCTCTCTGCGACCTTCCTGAAGATGGACGTCGGCGCGGCCCTGCACCTGCGCGGCGGCATGGGCGTCGCCTTGCTCGAGATCATCTTCGTCTTCCTGTTCGTCGACCTCTTCGACAACGTCGGCACCCTGGTCGCCGTCACCAAGAAGGCCGGTCTGGTGGAGCCCGACGGCACGATCCCGCGCCTCAACCGCATCCTCACCGCCGACTCGGCCGCCACCATGATCGGCGCCGCGGCCGGCACCAGCACGGTGTGCAGCTACATCGAGAGCGCCTCGGGCGTCACCGCCGGCGGCCGCACGGGCCTGACGGCCGTGGTGGTCGGGATTCTCTTCCTGATCACCCTGTTCTTCGCCCCGCTGGTGCAGGCCATCCCCGCCGCCGCCACGGCCCCGGCCCTGGTGCTGGTGGGCGCCCTGATGATCGGCTCGCTGGCCGAGGTCGACTGGAACGACCCGACGGTGGCCATCCCGGCCTTCCTGACGGTGATCACCATTCCGCTGACCTTCTCGATCGCCAACGGCCTGGCGTTCGGCATCACCAGCTACGCGATCCTCAAGGCCGTGACCGGCAAGCTGCGCAAGGGCGACTGGCTGCTGGTGGTCCTCGCCGCGCTGTTCGTGCTGCGCTTCGTCTATCTGGCGAAAGGCTGACCAAAACCCTTTGCGCAGGCGCGGCTTTCGGCTAAGACCGCGCTTCCGCAAGGCGGATGCACCCGTAGCTCAGCTGGATAGAGCGTTGCCCTCCGAAGGCAAAGGTCACACGTTCGAATCGTGTCGGGTGCGCCAGTCGTCTTGCGCTGAAATGCGCGCCCGTAGCTCAGCTGGATAGAGCATCAGACTACGAATCTGAGGGTCGGACGTTCGAATCGTTCCGGGCGCGCCATTCTCCCAAACCAGAAAACCGACGGCCTCGTGGCCGCTCCGTCGTTCGCGTCAGCGGCCGGCCAGGGCCGATTCCAGGCAGCGGATCAGGCTGTCGCCGCTGAAGGGTTTCTTCAGGAAGCAGGCGGCGCCGAGGGCCAGGCCGCGGGCGCGGGCGCGGGCGTCGTCGAAGGCGGTGATCAGGATCACCGGGGTGGCCAGGCCGCGTTCGCCCAGGGCGAGTTGCAGGTCGAAGCCGGAGAGGCCGGGCATCTGGACGTCGCTGATCAGGCAGTCGGCGCCGGACGAGTCCTCTGACGCCAGGAAGGCGGCGGCCGAGGCGAAGGTGGCGACGCGGTGGCCCAGCGAGCGGATCAGGGCTTCCAGGGAAGCCCGGACGGCTTCGTCGTCGTCGACCACGGCAATCAACGGGGCTTGCGACACCTACTCGTCCCTTCCGGCCTTCCGGTCCCGCCGGGAACGCGCGGACTGGCGGCGGGCGGCGGGTGGGATCTATCTGCCCCAGACCGGCCGGCGGCGGAATCATACTCGGGTGTATGGCGTCATGTCGCAGGGGCGACGCCGAGCAGTTCGGCCATGCGCACGAACTCCAGCATCGAGCGCGCCTCCATCTTCCGCATGGCCGAGCCGCGGTGGATCTTCACCGTGATCTCGGAGAGCCCGATCTCGAAGGCGATCTGCTTGTTCATCAGGCCGGCGGCGACCATGGCCATGACCTGGCGCTCGCGGGCGGTGAGGGTGTCGTAGCGGCGGCGGGCCTCGTCGAGCCCCGAGCGCTCGGCGCGCTGGGCCTGGTCGCGGCCGATGGCGGCGGTCACCGCGTCGAGCATGTCCTGGTCGCGGAAGGGCTTGGCCAGGAAGTCGACGGCGCCGGCCTTCATGCCGCGCACGGTCATCGGGATGTCGCCGTGGCCGGTCATCAGCACCACCGGCATACGGATGTCGGCGGCGTTGAGCTGGGCCTGGAAGTCGAGGCCGCTGACTCCGGGGAGCCGTACGTCCAAGACGAGGCAGCCCGCGTCGTGCGCATGTCCGGAGCGAAAGAAGTCCTGGGCGTTGCCGAACAGGCGCGTCTCCAGCCCGACCGAACGGAACAGGCTGTCCAGGGCTTCGCGTATGGCCCCGTCGTCGTCGACAATGTGCACCGTCGGAACCGACATGAGGGCGATAGCTGGACCAACCACTGCGCGCCGTCAATAAAGGGGCGCAACCTTCGGTGATCTCGATGCGCGACCACCCCGACGTCTTGAACGTTTCGACCGAATCCCTGCTCGGCCTGCTGGCCGCCGCCCACGAGCCGATCCTGGTGCGCGACCTGGAGGGGCGGATCCTGTTCTGGAACCAGGGGTGCGAGGCGCTGTACGGCCATGGCCGCGAGGCCGTCGGCGGGGCCGGCGCGTCCGACCCGCTGGCCACCGTCTTTCCGGCGCCGCTGGAGGAGATCAACGCCCGCCTGCTGGACGAGGGGCAATGGCGGGGCGAGGTCACCCGGCGGCTGGCCGACGGCCGCGAGGCGGTGATCGACCTGCGCTGGTCGCTGCGTCGCGACGCTTCGGGCGGATCGCTCCAGATCCTGGAGACCAGCCGCGACGTCACCGAGGCCCGCAAGGCCGAGGAGGCCTTGAGGCGCAGCGAATACCGTTTCCGCAACGTCTTCCACGCCATGAGCGTGTCGTTCTGGGAACTGGATTTCTCGGCCCTGGCCGGGATGTTCGGCGCCCTGCGCGCCAGGGGCGTGACCAGCCTGCGGGCCCACATCGCCGAGAACCCGCGCTTCGTGCGCGAGATGATGGAGGCCAGCCAGGTCGTCGACGTCAACGAAAAGTCGCTGCAGCTGTTCGAGGCCACGCGCGAGCAGTTGCTGGGTCCTGTCGATCGTTTCTGGCCGCCGTGCAGCGAGCACGTCTTCGCCGCCAGCGTCATCGCCGCCCTGGAGAAGAAGCCGCACTACGAAAGCGAGGCGCGGTTTCGCACCTATGACGGCCGCGAGTTCGACGGCCTGTTCACCTGCTGCTATCCGCGCGAATACCTGCCGCAGGGCGCGACCCTGGTCGGCGTCATCGACATCACCGACCGCCTGCGCGCCCAGGAGGACCTGCAAAGGGTGCAGGCCGAACTGGCCCATGCGGCGCGGATCTCGACCCTGGGCGAGCTGACCGCCTCGATCGCCCACGAGGTCAACCAGCCGCTGTCGGCCATCGTCACCAACGGCGAGGCGGGGCTGCGCTGGCTGAAGCGCGAGACGCCGGACCTGGAGGAGGTGCGCCGGGCCTTCGACCGGATGATCGGCGAGGCCAACCGCGCCTCGGGCGTGATCGGCCGCATCCGCACCATGGCCGTCAAGGGCGAGCCGGAGACGGCGCGGCTGGCGCTCGGCGCGCTGGTCGAGGACGCCGTGCTGCTGGTGCGGCGCGAGCTGACGGCCAATGGGGTGGCCCTGCGAGCGCAGGTTCCTGTCGATCTGCCGGAGGTGGACGGCGACCGGGTCCAGCTTCAGCAGGTGCTGGTCAACCTGATGGTGAACGCGGTGCAGGCGATGGCGGAGGGCCTGGAGGACGAGGCGGAGCGCGTGCTGACCTTGCGCGGGGCTGTGGAGGGGCAAGGGGAAGGCGAGGCGGTCGTGCTGTCGGTGGCCGACACCGGGCCGGGCGTGGCGCCCGAGCGCCTGCCGCAGCTGTTCAACGCCTTCTACACCACCAAGTCCGAGGGAATGGGCATGGGGCTGTCGATCTGCAAGACCATCGCCGAGGCCCATGGCGGGACGATCGTCGTGACGTCGGAGCCGGGGGAGGGGGCGCGGTTCGATCTTCGACTGCCCGTGGCGGCCGCGTCGCAAGAGGTTGATTGATGAATTTTGCTCATCGAGCCGTGAAAAGCTGAGCGGCTAATTTTACGATCGCGCGCGCGCTAGATTGGTTTCGCAAGATCCTTCGCGGGTCTTCCTCCCCCAAAAAGCCAATCGGAATATCCTGCACATGGCCATCAAAGCCTATGGCGCCTTCGCCGCCGACAAGCCGTTGGAAGCGATGGACATCACCCGCCGCGCCATCGGCGCGCACGACGTCCAGATCGACATCGCCTATTGCGGCGTCTGCCACTCGGACCTGCACACCGTGCGTTCGGAATGGGCCGGCACCCTGTTCCCCTGCGTGCCCGGCCACGAGATCGTCGGCCGCGTCTCGGCCGTCGGCGGTTCGGTCAGCCGCTTCAAGGAAGGCGACGTGGTCGGCGTCGGCTGCATGGTCGACAGCTGCAAGCACTGCCACTCGTGCGACGACGGCCTCGAGCAGTTCTGCGAGAACGGCTTCGTGGGCACCTATAACGGCCCCACCGAAGACGCCCCCGGCCACACCCTGGGCGGCTACTCGCAGCAGATCGTCGTCAATGACGGCTTCGTGCTGAAGATCAGCCACCCCGAAGAGCAGCTGGCCGCCGTGGCCCCGCTGCTGTGCGCCGGCATCACCACCTGGTCGCCGCTGCGCCATTGGAACGTCGGTCCGGGCAAGAAGGTCGGCGTCGTCGGCATCGGCGGCCTTGGCCACATGGGCGTCAAGCTGGCCCACGCCCTGGGCGCGCACGTGGTGGCCTTCACCACCTCGGAAGCCAAGCGCCAGGACGCCCTGGACCTGGGCGCCGACGAGGTCGTGGTGTCGCGCAACGCCGATGAGATGGCGGCCCACGCCAACTCGTTCGACTTCATCCTCAACACCGTCTCGGTCAGCCACAGCCTCGACGCCTTCACCGCTCTCCTGAAGCGCGACGGGACCCTGTGCCTGGTCGGCGTGCCCGAACACGCTCACCCGAGCCCGGACGTCGCCGCCCTGATCTTCAAGCGCCGGTCGATCGCCGGCTCGCTGATCGGCGGCATCGCCGAGACCCAGGAGATGCTCGATTTCTGCGCCGAGCACGGCATCGTCTCCGACATCGAGATGATCAAGATCCAGGAGATCGAGACCGCCTACGAGCGCATGCAGAAGAGCGACGTGAAGTACCGCTTCGTGATCGACAGCGCCTCGCTGGCCGAGGGCTGACGGGCGGGGTCCGCGCGTCGAAAGCCGCGCGGACCCACCTCGCAAGGTAGCGATCCCATACCTGGGTATGACCCCGCCAAACCCAGGGACTGCGACGATAAGCGCGGGTGCGATGGCGACATGCGTCGCGGTCACAGAACAATGATCCTCGAAAACGAAGGGGGCCTTGGAGGCCGCCCGCAGTTCAGGGATCGAAACCATGGCCTTCCTCGCCCCCATCACCGTTTCCGACGCCCCCGTCGAAGGCCTGCTGGCCGCGCGGGAACTGGCGGGCGAGCCCCGCAGCTTCGCCGACCTGCGTGAGGTGCTCGGCGCCCTGGAACGGTCGCTGGAGCGTTCGGCCGAACCCGAGGCCGCCACGGCCCGGGCCCTGATCGCCAAGGCCTCGGCCCTCGTCGTCGGCGTGGGCGTCGTTGGCGTCGCCGCGCCGAGCGTTGCCCCCCTGACCGCGCAGGCCGTGCAGGGCGGCCTGGCCCCCTGGCAGGCCCGCAAGCTGCGCAAGCACATCGACGAGGGCCTGGAGGGCGATCTCAGCACGGCGGCCCTGGGCGCGCTGGTGGCGCTCAGCCCCAGCTATTTCGGCCGCGCCTTCAAGGTCACCTTCGGCCAGACGCCGCACGCCTATGTCACCCGCCGGCGGCTGGAGGCCGCCCAGCACATGATGCTGACCACCCGCGAGCCGCTGAGCCAGATCGCCTATCTGTGCGGCTTCGCCGACCAGTCGCACCTGTGCCGGCTGTTCCGCCGCGCCATGGGCGCCGCGCCCCAGGCCTGGCGCCGGGCTCACCGCCTGGCGGCTTGAGACCTCTCCTTTCTCCCGTCATTCCCGCCCTTATGGCGGGAACCCCTGGTTCAGCTGACACGTGAAGCGCCAGCGGACCGCTGGCGGTCCGCCTCATCGGCCCCCGCGGCGGACAGAGGGTTTCCCGCCACAAGGGCGGGAATGACGGGAATGAAAGATAGGCCGGCCCGTCTCCACTACGCGACCGTTCCGGCCACACGCCGCGCGCGAGCCGCCGATCCGCGCGACACCTCTCCCGGGAGACTTCCAGGAGAGACGGCCATGGCGAAGTGGTTGAAGAGCGGTGCGGACGCGGGCGTTGTTGCGGCGGCGGACCGTGCGGTGCGCGAGACGGTGGAGGGGATCCTCGCCGACGTTGCGGCGCGGGGCGATGCGGCGGTGCGCGAGCTGTCGACGAAGTTCGACGGCTGGGACCGCGAGAGCTACCGCCTGTCGGCGGCCGAGATCCAGGCCTGCATGGACCAGCTTTCGGATCGTGATCTGAAGGACATCGAGTTCGCCCAGACCCAGGTGCGCAACTTCGCCCAGATCCAGCGCGATAGCCTGAAAGACGTCGAGGTCGAGACCCTGCCGGGCGTGATCCTGGGCCACAAGAACCTGCCGGTGAACGCCGCCGGCTGCTACGTGCCGGGCGGCAAGTATCCGCTGCTGGCCTCGGCCCACATGTCGGTGCTGACGGCCAAGGTGGCGGGCGTGCCCCGGGTGGTGACCTGCGCCCCGCCGTTCGGCGGCAAGCCCGCCCCGGCCATCGTCGCGGCCCAGGCCATGGCGGGCGCCGACGAGATCTACACCCTGGGCGGGGTGCAGGCCGTGGCCGCCATGGCCCTGGGCACCCAGACGATCGCGCCGGTGGACATGCTGGTCGGGCCCGGCAACGCCTATGTCGCCGAGGCCAAGCGCCAGCTGTTCGGCCGGGTCGGCATCGACCTCTTCGCCGGCCCCACCGAGACCCTGGTGATCGCCGACGACACGGTGGACGGCGAGCTCTGCGCCACCGACCTTTTGGGCCAGGCCGAGCACGGCCCCGACAGCCCGGCCATCCTGCTGACCACCTCGCAAAAGCTCGCCGAAGACACCATCGTCTGGGTCGAGAAGCTGCTCGAGATCCTGCCCACCGCCGCCATCGCCTGCCGGGCCTGGGAGAGCTTCGGCCAGGTGATCCTGGCCGACAGCGACGCGGAGATGGTCGAGATCGCCGACAAGATCGCCTCCGAGCACGTGCAGGTGATGACGGCCGATCCGGACTATTTCCTCAAGCACATGACCAACTACGGGGCCCTCTTCCTGGGCCCTCGCACCAATGTCTCGTTCGGCGACAAGGTGATCGGCACCAACCACACCCTGCCGACCAAGCTGGCGGCCCGCTACACCGGCGGCCTTTGGGTGGGCAAGTTCATCAAGACCTGCACCTACCAGAAGGTGCTGACCGACGAGGCCTCGGCCCTGGTCGGCGAGTACTGCTCGCGGCTGTGCGCCCTGGAAGGCTTCGCCGGCCATGGCGAGCAGGCCAACATCCGCGTGCGCCGCTACGGCCATCGCGAGGTGCCCTATGCGGGAGCGGCCTCGCCCGTGCTGGCGGCGGAATAGGGACGGGGCAGGGCTATGGAGTTGCCGCACACGCCGTCGTTCCGGCTGGACGGCCGCCGGGCCCTCGTGACAGGGGCGGGGCGAGGCATCGGTCTCGCCGCCGCCGCGGCCCTGGCCGACGCCGGCGCGACCGTCACCCTGGTCGCCCGCTCGGCCGGCGAGATCGAGGCGGCGGCGCAGGCCATCCGCGAGCAGGGTGGGGCGGCGCAGGCGCTGGCGCTGGACGTCGGCGATGTCGAGGCTGTCCGCGCGGCCCTGGCCAGCCGTCCGGCCTTCGACATCCTGGTCAACAACGCCGGCACCAACCGCCCCAAGCCGTTCGGCGAGGTCAGCATCGACGACTACGACGCCGTGCTCGACCTCAATCTCAAGGCCGCCTTCTTCGTCGCCCAGGCCGTAGCGCAAAGGATGGTGGAGCAGGGCGCCAAGGGCTCGATCATCCACATGACCTCGCAGATGGGCCATGTCGGCGGTCCCAACCGCACGCTCTACTGCGCATCGAAATGGGCGCTGGAGGGCCTGTCCAAGGCCATGGCGCTGGACCTCGCCCCGCACGGGATCCGGGTCAACACCATCGCCCCGACCTTCATCGAGACCCCGCTGACCAAGCCGTTCTTCGAGGACCCGGCGTTCCTCCAGAGCGTGCTTTCCAAGATCAAGCTCGGCCGCCTGGGCCAGGTCGAGGACCTGATGGGCGCCATCGTCTTCCTCGCCTCCGACGCCTCGGCCCTGATGACCGGCAGTTCCCTGGTCGTCGATGGCGGCTGGACAGCAGATTGAGGGGCTCGACGACCTCCCGCAGCTAGGCTAGGCCAGGGTCACCAGGCGCGCGGGCATGGCGAAACTGGTAGACGCAGCGGACTTAAAATCCGCCGGCCGCAAGGCCTTGCCGGTTCGACCCCGGCTGCCCGCACCAGCTTTTCCACGATCTCGCGCCGCTTGTGCGCCTGCGCACAGATGAGCGCGGCGACTCCCGCGAGGTCGGGCGCGCGTTCGTTTCCACTCCACACTGTCGGACGCCGGCCGGCTCGCGCGTCCCAGCCCGGGCCGGCCACCCGCGGTCAGCGGCGGGCGCGCCGTTGTCGCCACGCCAGCGCCGCCAGCCCCACCGCAAACGCCACCAACTCGGCGTAGCTCCACAGGTAATAGGCCGAGAAGAAGCCCCACTGCCGCAGCGAGCGGTCGAGGGCGAAGGCGACGTGGGTCAGGACGATCAGCAGCTGGAAGGCGGTCATGAACAGCAGCCAGATCCGGCGGTCGAAGAGCGCCAGGCTGCCCAGCACGCCGAGATAGACGAGGTCGACGGCGAAGATGCCCCACTGGGGGATGCGGTGGTCGTCGATCTCCAGGGCGGCCGAGCCGACCCAGGCGATGATGGTGGCGATCGCCAGGCCGCGCTCCATGCGGCCGCCGATCCACAGGGCGACGCCGCAGATGACGAACATGGCGCCGGCGCCCAGCTGGGTCGGCAGGATTGAGAACAAGGCGGCCCCCGAACGTGTCCGGGGGCCATTGTCGCGGTGAATCGCGGGATCGGCAAAGGGGCGCGAAAGGGCGCGCCGGCCTCAGGCCGACTTCACCACCTCCAGCCGGCCGGTGGTGTCGGCGTCCTCCTTGTCGCCGCCGCCCACCAAGGTGACGCGGCGCAGGCCGATCTGGTCCTTGGCGTCGGACAGGGCCCCGTGGGCGGCGATCAGCGAGCGGCGGACGTCCGCCAGGCCCGAGGCGGCCACCATCACGTGGTCGACGGCCTGCTGGCCCACCCCGGCGGCGACCCGGGCCTGGAGGCGGGCGCGGGGCATGGCGGCGATCAGCTCGCCCATGGCGGCCAGGGTGTTGTCGACGGCCTCCTCGGCGGTGAACAGGCGGGTGGCGAGATGCTCGGCGACGATGCGGCGGTTCATGTGGAGTTCCCCTCGAAAGGTCCGGCGGCTTCGGCGGGCCGCGATCCGGACGTTGAGCGAAGGCGCCGGCGGGCGCCTTCTGGGGAAAGGCGGCCTCAGCCGTGGCGCAGGTTCTGGAAGAGCTCGACCACCTGGCGGGCGCTGAGCAGCCCGCCGATCAGCATGGCGAAGCCGAGCGCGATGGCCAGGACGGCCAGCAGGCGGAAGGCGGGGGTCAGAGCATGGTCGAATCCTCCGCGCATTTCTCGCGGAAGCTCTCGTCCAGCACCGTGGCGGTGATGGTCAGGATCTCCCTCAGCACCATCTCGGGCGGCTTGGCGGCCGCTTCCTTGCGGATCGCCGAGACCAGGTCGGTCACCAGAGGGGCCAGTTCCGGCGGGGCCAGATCGGTCAGCTGGCGCTGCAGCTGCGACCAGCCGAAGGGCGGGACCGGCGGCTCGGGGGGCAGGGGCGGCCAGGCCTGCTCGAAGGCGGTCACCGCCTGGCGGATCTGGCGGGCCTTCCACACCAGCATGCCCAGGCGGTGTTCCTGCAGGCTGACTGGGGCGGCTGTCTTCTGGTCGGTAGTGTCGGATGTCACGGTCGTCGTAGGCCTCGGTTTTACGCAAGGACGACGGTGGCGAGGCCGGCGGGGCGCCCGCCAGTCCGATTGGGTCGGGGTGGGATCGAGTCCCATAGTCGGCGGGCGGTGTGACTGGGGGGGCGAGGGGGGGATCGATTCCCCGTTCATGCTCGCTCAGCACCCGGGCCGCGGCCCGGCGGCCGTTGACGCCCAGCTTGCGGCAGGCGCTTTCCACCAGGGCGTCGGCGCGCGACTTGGAGACCCCCATCAGCGGGCCGATCTCCTTGGAAAGCCTGTGTTCGCTGACCAGGCGCAGGGCTTCGCGCTCGCGTTTGGTCAGAAGTTCGAGGCCGGCGGCGGGATTGGAAGGCGTGTCCATGGGGGCGAGCGAATCGGCTCCACTCGATCTAGGGATGAAGTGCGTTGCGGCGCGGGGCGGCCACGTCGATAGATAGCCGAGTTCTTCGATCTTCGGACATGCCTAGATGACGACAGCCGGCCCGGATCCCATCGACCTCGCCGTCGGAACGCGCATCCGCATTCGTCGCCGCTATCTGAAGATCAGCCAGGACGAGTTGGCCGAGGCCCTGGGCCTGACCTTCCAGCAGATCCAGAAGTACGAGCGCGGCGAGAACCGCGTGTCGGCCTCGATGCTGGTGCGCATCGCCGCCCGGCTGGAGACCTCGGTCGCCACCCTGGTGGGCGAGGACGCCCCCGCCGAGGAGAGCGCCGGCATGCTGGCGGCCCTGACCCTGCCGGGCGCGCTGGACCTGCTGAACGCCTACGCCCAGGCCGGCCCCAAGACCCAGAGGGCCATGGTGGGCCTGGCCCAGGCCATGATCGAGGCCGGCGAAGAGGATTAGATTTCCGACCTGATTGCATCAGATCGAAAATCTAATTGTTTGTTTTAACGCATTTTCTTCACGCGAACCGGAATCCACTTCGCTCGAAAATGCTTTAGGCCTCCAGCCGCTCCACGCCCGCGACGCCCAGCTCGGCCAGGGCCTTTTCCAGTTCGACCGCGGCGGCCTCGACCTCGGCCGGATCGCGGCCGCGGATGACGAGGCTGGCGCCGTAGACGTCGGGCAGGGCGAAGAAGGGATAGCTGCCGATCGACAGGTCCGGGTGGGCTTTGGCGACGGCTTCCAGCGGCGCGGCGATCGTGCCTTCGCCCGTGCCGGTGACGCGGACAGTGGTGGCGACCACCACGGCGCCGGTGCGCAGGCGCGGGCCGACGTCGTCGAGCATGCCGCGCATGATCGCCGGCACGCCGGCCAGCACGAAGACATTTTCCTTCTGGAAGCCGGGCGGACCCTGGACGGGGTTCTTCACCAGGCTGCCGCCCTCGGGCACGTGCGCCATGCGGCGACGGGCGGCGTTGGGCTCGCCCCAGCGCTCGCGCAGCATGGCCATGATCTCGGGATGCTCGGGCGCCGTGACGCCGAACGCCTTGGCCACCGAGTCGGCGGTGATGTCGTCGTGCGTCGGGCCGATGCCGCCGGTGGTGATCACGTAGTCGTACTTGGCGCGCAGGGCGTTGACCGCCTCGACGATCTCCTGCTCGACGTCGGGCACCACGCGGGCCTCGGCCAGGTCGACGCCATAGGTCGCCAGGTACTTGGCGATGGCGTTCAGGTTCACGTCCTGGGTGCGGCCCGACAGGATCTCGTCGCCGATGATCAGCACCGCCGCTGTCACCCGATCCTTGCTGGCCGTCATGGTCGCCGTCCCCTAAACGCTATCCTGGATAGCTACTCGACTTAGGCTTCGCATGCTTCTGCCGCAACCGCTTACCCACGGCCGCATCGTCCAGCGCTACAAGCGCTTCTTCGTCGATCTGGTGCTGGACGACGGGCGCGAGGTGACCGCGCACTGTCCGAACTCCGGGGCCATGCTGGGGGTGAACCTGCCGGGGCAGGGGGCTTGGGTGTCGTTCTCCGACGATCCCAAGCGCAAGCTGGCCTGGACGCTGCAACTGGTCGAGGCGGCCGGGGCGGACGGGACGGGTCTGGTCGGCGTCAACACCATGCTGCCCAACAGGCTGGTGGCCGAGGCCCTGGCCGATGGGGTGATCCCCGAGCTGACGGGCTACGCCAACGTGCGGCCGGAGGTGAAGTACGCCGCCGCTAGCCGGGTCGATTTCCTGCTGACCGATCCGGATCGGCCGCCGTGCTGGCTGGAGGTCAAGAACGTCCACCTGTCGCGTTCGCCAGGCCTGGCCGAATTCCCCGACTGCAAGGCCGCCCGCTCGACCCGCCACCTGGAGGACCTGGCCGCCCAGGTCGCCGAGGGCCATCGGGCGGTGGCGCTGTTCGTCGTGCAGCGCGAGGACTGCGAGGATTTCCAGGCCTGTCGCGAACTCGACCCGGCCTTCGCGCGGGGTCTCGACGTCGCGGCCGAGGCGGGGGTGGAGGTCATGGTCTGGGCGTGCGCGATGAGCACCGAAGAGATCCGGATCGCGCGGCCGATCGTCTGGAAGCGGTGAGCGCCCTCTTCTGAACCGCTGTCACCCCCATCCCCGACCCTTCCCCCATCAAAGGGGGAAGGGAGAGGTGCGCGCGGCGCCCCTAGTTGAACTTTCGTGCTATAGTCGCGACATAAGCCCGACCGACATGTGTTCCTGGCGCTCCCCCGCGTGACGCGCCCCCGTTTGAGATTGAGCCGCCCATGACCCTCGACGACGCCTTCGAGATCGAGACCGAGACCCGCACGGGCGAGATCAAGATCCACAAGCCCGAAGACTTCGAAGGCATGCGCAAGGCCGGCCGCTTGGCCGCCGAGTGCCTGGACATGCTGATCCCGCACGTCGTGCCGGGAGTCTCGACCGATCACCTGGACACGCTGGCCCGCGAGTTCATCCTCGACAACGGCGCCCTGCCGGCCTGCCTGTTCTATCGCGGCTATCCCAAGACGGTCTGCATCTCGCGCAACCACGTGGTCTGCCACGGCATCCCGGGCGACTGGACCCTGCGCGAGGGCGACATCGCCAATATCGACGTCACCGTCATCGTCGACGGCTGGCACGGCGACACCTCGCGGATGTACGGCGTCGGCGAGGTCGGGCCGCGTGCTCGCCGCCTCGTGGACATCACCTACGAAAGCCTGGCCCGCGGCCTGGCGGTGGTGAAGCCGGGCGCGACCCTGGGCGACATCGGCCACGCTATCCAGAGCTACGTCGAGGCCCAGCGCTGCAGCGTCGTGCGCGACTTCTGCGGCCACGGCCTGGGCAAGGTGTTCCACGACTCGCCCAACATCCTGCACTTCGGCCGTCCCGGTCAGGGTGCGGTGCTGAAGGCCGGCATGTTCTTCACCATCGAGCCGATGGTGAACCTGGGCAAGCCGGCGGTGAAGGTGCTGGGCGACGGCTGGACGGCCGTGACCCGCGACAAGTCGCTGTCGTCGCAGTGCGAGCACTCGATCGGCGTGACGGAAGACGGCTGCGAGGTGTTCACCGCCTCGCCGACGGGCCTGTTCCAGCCGCCGATGCAGGGCGCCTGAGGCGCCGCCGGCGCTTTGCGTCCTTCGAGGCTCGGCCCGTTCGGACTACGCGCACACCCTTACGGGTGCGAAGCCACTAGGCGAAACTGACATTTCAGCTTACCTATCAGTCCGAAGTCGCAACCTTCGGGAGCCTTTTCGTGCGCCAGCCTTCGCCTCCTCGCGCGCCTGACGACGCCCCTTACAACGTCGCTGGAAGCGGCATGCGCTCGCGGATGCTGGTGCTGGACGTCTGCTCGTCGTCGGGGCTTGAGGACTGGTCGCCCGACCTGCAGAAGGCCAAGGTCTACGAGAAGATCCTGCTCGACCTGATCCTGGGCGAACTGCCGCCGGGCGCGCGGCTGGACGAGCAGTCGCTGGCGGCGCGCTACGACGCAGGGCTCGCCGGGGTGCGCGACGCCCTGGGCCGGTTGGCGCTGGAGGGCCTGGTCATCCGCCGGGCTCGCTCGGGCACCACGGTGGCGCCGCTGGACCTGGTGGACCTGCGCCAGGGCTACGAGGCCCGGGCCCTGATCGAGCCGCACTGCGCGGGCCTGGCCGCCCGCCACGCCTCCAAGACCGACGCCGCCGCCATCAAGGCCGTGTTCGACGGGGCCGAGGAGGCCGCCCGCAACCGCGACCTGCCGGCCCTGGTGGCCATGGACCAGCGCTTCCACGCCGCCGTCGCCCGCGCCTCGGGCAACTTGGCCTTGGCCCGGATCTTGATCCCCCTGCAGCACAAGGCCGCCCGCTTCTGGGTGTTCTCGTTCGGCGGCGCGACCGAGGCCGAGCTGATGGCCGACATCGAGCAGCACCGCGAGGTCGCCGACGTCATCGCCAGCGGCGACGTCGAGGCCTCGAAGGCGGCGATGATGCGGGTGCTGAGCGTGACCCCCGAGGCCGTGCAGCGGCCGCCGGTCGAGGCGTGATCCTAAAGCCCTCCCCCTTGATGGGGGAGGGTTGGGTGGGGGTGGTTGCGGCGTTGGAAGCCGCGCGCTTGCCCGAACCTCAGCACTCACCCCCATCCCCAGCCCTTCCCCCATCAAGGGGGAAGGGAGCGTTCGGCGCGCGCCTTCCATCAAGTCCAAATCTGGACTATATTCCGATCTGGATGGAGGTCTGCATGCCCGTCGCCAAGCGCAAACCCGTCGAGGTCGCCGCCAGTTCGGCCGTGCTGGACCTGTCGCGCTTCTCGCCCGCCAACCGCCGCCGGCTGAGCGGGCCGGGCTTGCGCACCTTCCTGGCCATCGCCGACCTCTGGGACCTGTCCGAAGACCAGCGCCTGCTGGTGCTGGGCCTGCCGTCGCGCTCGACCTACTACAACTGGGTGAAGGCGGTGCGGGAGCATCGCGACGTCACGCTGGATCTCGACATGCTGACCCGCATCTCGGCGGTGCTGGGCGTGCATCAGGCGCTGGGCGTGCTGCATGCGGGCGAGCGGGAAGCGGTCGCCTGGCTGCGGACGCCGCACACGGCCCCGCTGTTCGGCGGCCGGCCGCCGCTGGAGGTGCTGACCTGCGGAACCCAGGACGGGCTGATCAGCGTGCGCCGCTTCCTCGACGGGGCGCGGGGCGGGCTCTACATGCCGCCCGGCGATCTCGACCGTGACTTCCGCCCCTACGACGACGCCGAGATCGTCTTCTCGTGAGCGAGGCCCATGCGCCGGCGCCGCAGCCGAGCTACCGGCTGATCCCGTCGCGCTTCCCGCCGATCGGCCTGTTCGACACGGTGGCGACGGCGGCCGACCTCGACGCGGTGATGGAGCTGGCCGGCTGGACCAACGACCGCCTCGTGGCCGAGCGCGTGGCGCGCCTGCCGGTCGATGAGCGGGTCTATGGTCGGACCAACGCCAGCATCGTCATGGCCTCGTTCCTGCACGTCGCGCCGGGCGGCATGCGCTTCAACGGCCCGGACCTGGGCGCCTGGTACGCCGCCGCCCGGTTGACGACGGCGGTGGCCGAGGTGGCCCACCATCTGCGGCGCGAGGCGGTCGCCACGGGCGCTCAGAGCCTGTCTCGCCAGTACCGGGTCTATTCGGCCAGGCTGGGGGGTGACTATCTCGACATCCGGGGCCAGCAGACGGCGCTGCCCGAGGTCTATGCCAGCGACGACTATGCGGCGGGGCAGGCGATGGGTGAGGCGGTGCGCGCGTCAGGCGGGGCAGGGATCCTGTTCGACAGCCTGCGCCACGCCGGCGGGATCAATGTCGTCGCCCATCGTCCCCGCAACGTTCAGGACGTCACCCAGCGCGATCACTACGAACTGCGGGTCGAGGCTGGGTCGCGTCGGATCGAGGCCCGGCGCCTGGCCGCCTGAAGCGTCTGTGGCCGCTGGGCGACAGACGGCGGAACGTCTCGCCAACTGTGAGGCTTTCGCGACACAGGGCTCTGTCAATCCATTCTAAAATGTCAGAAGAGATTTTGACGAACGTCAAGTCATCCCCATTTGGTGCGGCGAGGCGGGGCCCAAGGCGCCGCTTCCCGGAGCCTGCCGAATGTCCCGTCGCCTCGTCCTTCTCGCCACCGTCGCGTCCATCGGCGCCTTCGCGAGCATCGCCGCCGCCTCTTCGGCGCGGGCGGCCGACCAGCTGACGGAAGTCGACGCGGTGGTGGTGACGGCCCGCGATCGCAACGCCGGCCTGCTGGAGAAGCAACCGAACGACACGGTTTTCGGCCTGGATAAGCCGCTGATCGAGACGCCGCGCTCGGCCAGCTTCGTCTCCGACCTGACCCTGCAGCGCTACGGCGTCGAGACCATCGACGACCTGACGGCGGTGTCGCCGGGCACCTATACGGCCAGCTTCTACGGCGTGCCCGGGGCGCTCAACATCCGGGGAACCCTGGCCGAGACCTATTTCCGCGGCTTCAAGCGCGTGGAGAACCGCGGCACCTACGCCACCCCCATCGGCGCGGCCGAGCAGATCCAGATCGTGCGCGGCCCGCCGACCCCGATCTACGGCTCGGGCAAGGTCGGCGGCATGCTGAACTTCATCCCCAAGTCCGGAAAGGGCGAGGGCGGCTATCTGGAAAAGCCCGAGGGCGAGATCACCCTCACCTACGGCAGCTACAACAAGAAGGACGCCACGGCCCAGCTCGGCCTGCCGGTCGAGGTCGGCCAGGTGATCGGCGGCGTCCACCTCTATGGAGAGGTCGAGGACGGCCACAGCTTCTATCATGGCGTCTATCCCCGTCGGCAGACCGGTCAGGTCTCGGCCGATTTCGACCTGGGGAACGGCTGGAGCACGGCGCTGGGCGGCATGATCTATCGCTCGCAGGGCGATGTGCAGACCTCGGGCTGGAACCGCCTGACCCAGGACCTGATCGACAACCAGACCTACGTCACCGGCCGCGACACCAGCCTGGCCGACGCCGACGGCAATGGCCGGCTGACGCCCAGCGAGATCGGTTCCTACCCTTACGCCAGCGCGCTCTACCTGGCCTATTACGGCTACCCAACCACGGATGCGGCCCACACGCTGGACACCGGGGTGGGCACGACCAAGCTGTCGCCGCGCACCGTCTATGTCTCGGCCGCCGACTTCTCGAAGACGGCGACCAACACCCTCTATTTCGACATCGGCCGCAAGCTGTCGCCCGACAGCTCGGTGAAGCTGCAGCTGTTCTACGACTCCCTGGAGAACAAGCGCTTCGTCTCCTACGGCTATCCGGCCTGGTTCGACAGCGACGTCTGGGAGGCCCGCCTGACCTGGGACTTCCGCAACGAGGCCTTCGACGGCGCGCTGCGGGCCCAGTCTTTCGTCGGCGCCTCGTACCGGGCCTTCGACGGCCGCCGGCGTGAAAGCTTCAACAGCGGCCTGATCGCCCTGGATCGCCGGGACTTGTCGTACGGCGCCACCGCCACCGACATCATCGGCAGTCCGTTCAATCCCGGCGACGGCGTTCAATGGGAGAACGACAACCACTCCAAGTGGACGCAGGCCGGCGTGTTCTTCACCACCGACATCTCCATCGGCGAGCGCCTGAACCTGATGCTGGGCGGCCGCTACGACGACTACGACGTCACGTCGGAGGACGTCGGCTATCTGTCCTACACCGTCGCCGGCGTGCAGAAGGCGGGGAAGGGCAAGGGGACCTATACGGCCAGCGTCTCGTACAAGGCGCCCTTCGGGCTGATGCCCTACGTCACCTATGCCGAAG
The DNA here is from genome assembly GCF_059415745.1 of Caulobacter sp. GW821-FHT10A10. Classification (NCBI taxonomy): domain Bacteria; kingdom Pseudomonadati; phylum Pseudomonadota; class Alphaproteobacteria; order Caulobacterales; family Caulobacteraceae; genus Caulobacter; species Caulobacter sp. GW821-FHT10A10. The sequence continues at coordinate 888,239 of NZ_JBWKNV010000002.1, forward strand.
CCTCGGCGCTCGAGATGAGCCAGGCGGGCGACATCGCGCCAGGCCTGGTGGCCGACGCCAGCGACGCCTGGCTGTCGGACAGCGACCTGGCCGAGGCCGGCGTGAAGTTCCAATGGCTGAAGGGCACGCTGATCGGCTCGCTGGCCGGCTATCGCCAGAACCGCACCCAGCTGACCGGGATCAACGCCACGCCGACCGGCACACGCGCCAAGGGCGTCGAGCTGGAGGTGCGCTGGCTGGCCAGCGACCACTTCAGCTTCACCTTCTCGGGCAACAGCCAGCACACGACGGTGAAGGGGCCCGACACCTCGTTCCAGTACATCCCGACCTATACCGCCGGCGTCAGCGGAGTGGACGGCTATGGCGGCGCCTATGTGGTGTGGAGCTTCGCCAGCATCCGGCCGGGCGACTACGACTACACCCTGATCCCCAAGTCGGTGGTCAGCCTGTACGGCGCCTACACGTCGGACCAGCACGACTGGGGCAAGGTCTTCGCCACCCTGGGCGTGACGCACGTGACCAAGACCTCGGGCACGGTTCCCGGCGCGGTGGTCTATCCGGCCTATGCCGTGGCCAGCGGCTCGGTCGCCTACGAGTACGGCCCCTATACGGCCACGCTCAACATCGACAACCTGTTCGACGAGCTCTACTTCACGCCCGTCGCCGACACCTACGCCAACCTCGCGGCCTTGCCCGGCAAGGGGCGGGAGTGGCGGGTCACCCTCGCGAGGCGCTTCTGATGGCCCACGTCCGGATCCAGCATCGCCCCTGGCTGCTGCTGGGCGCCTTTTCTCTGCTGCTGTTCCTGATCACCGCGGCGACCTATTCGTCGCTGGGCGTGGTCATTCCGGCCATGGTTCCGGAACTGGGCTGGAGCTGGGAGCACGCCTTCCTCGGCTTTTCGATCATGGGCGTGGCCACCGGCGCCTCGTCCTGGCTGCCGACCCTGCTGATCCGCCGCTGGGGCGTGCGCGCGACCCTGGTGGCCGGCGCGGCGGTCATGGCCGGGGGGCTGGCGCTGATGGCCAATGTCCACGGCCTGCCGGCCTATTTCCTGGCCACGGCCCTGCTGGGCGTCGGTTTCCAGGCCGCGGCCCTGATTCCGGGGACCTATGTGCTGTCGGCGATCTTCCGCCAGCGGGCCATGCCGTTCGGCATCTACTTCACCTGCGGCGCCCTGGGCGGCGTGGCCGGGCCGCTGATGGTGCTGGCCAGCCAAGGCGCCTTCGACGGCCACTGGCGGGTCTATTGGGCGCTGCAGGCGCTGGCCATCGGCGTGCTGGGCCTGCTCTGCGCCGCCGTGGTCGGCGGTCCCAAGTGGCTGGAGGAGGCGGGCGCGGCCATGGACCGCCTGACCGCCGCCGACGCCAAGGCCGCCCCGGCCCATCCGCGCGTCTACCGCACCGACCACGACTGGAGCGTGCGCGACGCCGTGCGCACCCCGCAGTTCGCCATCCTGGTGGCGGCCTATTTCAGCCACCTGCTGGCCGGGGTGACCGCCGCCAGCCTGACCCAGGCGCACCTGACCCAGCTGGGCGTGGCCGGCGTCGTGGCGGCCGGCGCGCTCAGCGCCGAGGGCCTGATGCAGGTCGTGGCGCGTCTGGCCGGCGGGGCCGTCGGCGACCGCGTCGACCCGCGCTGGCTGCTGGCCCTGGCGCAAGGCCTGCTTGTCGTGGGCCTGCTGGCCCTGTCGCGGGCCACGACCCTGCCGCTGCAGGCGCTCTATGCGGTCGGCGTGGGCCTGGGTTTTGGCCTCACCGTGCTGGCCGTCAGCCTGCTGCTGCTCAACTATTTCGGCCGCCGCAACAACGTCGAGCTCTTCTCGCTGGTCTGCCTGGTGGGGGCGGTGTCGGCGGCGGGGCCGTTCATCGGCGGCTTCATGCGCGACCGTCTGGGGGGCTTCACCCAGACCTTCGAGCTGTTCGCGGCCCTGACCGCGGTGGTGTTCGTCGCCGCCCTGATGATGCGCCCGCCCAAGCCGCGTCTCGCGACGACGGAGACGGAGGCCGTCCCGGCGCCCTGATACCGCACGCCGATACCTCGTCCCGGGGTCTCCCTACGTCATCCTTTTGGTCTATGGTCGCCGCCGACTCGCCAGCAGGGCGAGCACGGCAGGAGGCGAGCATGGGGCGCGAGGACGGACGCAAGGAGTTCGGCGTCTTCCTGCCCGTGGCCAATGGCGGCTGGATCGTCTCGAAGACGACGCCGCCGCTCGACGGCCTCTACGCCCAGAACCGCGCCGCCGCCGTGCTGGCCGATGAGATCGGCCTAGACTTCATCATGTCGATGGCCAAGTTCCGCGGCTTCGGCGGCGAAACCGACCACTGGGGCGCGGCCCTGGAGTCGGTGACCCTGATGGCCGCCCTGGCCGAGGCCACCAGCCGCGTGAAGATCTGGGCCACCCTGCATCCGCTGCTGCAGAACCCGGCCGTGGCCGCCAAGATGATCGCCACCCTCGACCATATCAGCGGCGGTCGGGCCGGCCTCAACATCGTCGCCGGCGCCTATCGCGACGAGTTCGCCCAGATGAGCGCCTGGGACGACACGCTGAGCCACGACGACCGCTATGAGCTGGCCGAGGAGTGGACCCGCCTGGTCAAGCGCCTCTGGACCGAGGACAGCGTCACCCACGAGGGGCGGTTCTTCACGCTGAACGATTGCCGGTCCAAGCCCAAGCCGATCAGCGCCCCGCGCCCGGACCTGATCTGCGCCGGCGTCTCCGAGCGCGGCTTTTCCTTCGCCGTCGCCGAAGCCGACGCCTGCTTCATCGGCGGCGAGGACGAGACGGCGCTGCGCGAGGCCAGCCGCCGGGCCAAGGCGCGGGCGGCCGAGCTGGGCAAGGCGATCCGCACCTACGCCATGTGCACCGTGGTCCACGCGGCGACCGACGCCGAAGCCGAAGCCCTGGCCGACCGCTATCGCGACGGGGTGGACATGGCGGCGGTCACCACCATGTTGTCCAACTGGGGCGTGCCCCCCGAGCGCCTCGCCGAGACGGCCGCGCGCCAGGGGGCGTTCATGACCCGGACGGTGATCGGCGCGCCGGCGACCTGCGGGGCGCGGATTCGCGACCTGGTCGAAACCTGCGAGCTGGACGGGCTGATGCTGATCTTCCCCGACTACGAGGCCGGCCTTTCCATGTTCGGCGCCGAGATCCTGCCTGGCCTGCGGGAGGCCTATCCTTGAACACGGCCCCGATCCGCGCCGACGACGGCCTTTCGACCTGGATCGCGCCGGCGCGCACGGCGCTGCTGGTCGTCGACATGCAGGTGGACTTCGCCGCGCCGGACGGGGTGATCGGCCGGTTCGGCGTCGACCTGTCGGCGGTGGAAGCCGCCCTGGCCGCGGCCGGTCGCCTGGTCGAGGCGGCGCGGGCGGCCGGCGCGCCGGTGGTGTTCGTCGGCCTGGAGACGACACCGCAGACCGACGCCCCCACCTTGCTGGAGCGCATGCGCCGGCGCGGCGGCGATCCGGAGATCGAGCGAGCCATCTGCCGGGCCGGAACGCGGGGCGCCGACTTCTACGGTCCTGTCCCAGGGCCGGGCGAACTGGTGGTGCGCAAGCCGCGCTACAGCGCCTTCGTGGGCACCGATCTCGACGCGCGGCTGCGGGCGCGGGGCGTCGATACGCTGGTGGTCTGCGGCCTGACGACCGAGTGCTGCGTCGACAGCACCGTGCGCGACGCCTTCCATCGCGACTACCACGTCTTCGTGGCCAGCGACGCCTGCGCCGCCTACGAGCCCGACCTGCACGAGGGCGCGCTGAAGAGCCTGGGGCTGAGCTTCGCCCTGCTGGAGACCGCGTCCGAGATCGAGGCGGCCTGGGGCGGCTAGCCCCGGATCTTGATGAACCGATAAAGAAAAAGCCGCCCGGGCGAACCCGGGCGGCTGATCCTTTACCGAAGGGCCTTGGCTTAGAAAGCGGCCTTCAGCGAGACGGCGATGCGCGACTTGTAGATGTCGCCGAAGTCATGCTCGCTGGTGTCCCAATAGCGGACGTCCAGGCCGAGCTTGTCGGTCAGGGCGTAGCCGACGCCGACGTTCCAGGTGGTGTAGTCGGCGGCGTCTTCGACCGATTGCTTGCCCAGGGCGGCGCTCAGCGAGAACTTGTCGTTCAGCGGCACCGAGCCGTTGACTTCGACGTAGGTGGCGGTGCCCAGGTCGCCCGGCCATTCCGGCGAGACGTAGGCGGCGGCGCCGAGGGTGACCTTGCCGAACGGCTTGGACACGGCGGCCTTCAGTTCGGTGTAGCTGAACTTGCCGGGGGTCAGGCCCTTGTCTTCGACGTAGCCGTAGTACAGCACGCCGAAGTCGAACGACACGTCGCCGACGGTCGGCTTGATGCCGCCGTACAGGTCGACTTCGACCGACGGATCATCGGTGCCGAAATCGACGTTCGAAGCCCAGACGCCGGCGTAGCCGATGCCGTAGCCGAGGTCGACGCCGCCGAACACTTGCGGGTCTTCCTGGGTCTGGCTCACGCCGCGGAACACGTAGTCGCTGGCGATGCCGACATTGTACGAGAGGCTGACTTCTTGGGCCATGGCGGCGCCGCCGAGGGCGACCGTCGCGGCGGCGGCCGCCAGCGAAAGCTTGAAGAACTTCATCCGTGCTATCCCCTTTTTTGTTAGCCCGCCGGGAGTTTGCTCCCAACCTGTGCGGCGCCTGCAAGCGCGTCAGTTCACAAGCCAGGATTAACTGCGGGCCGTGCTCTAGTTGCAATCAGCTAGGCGACAGCGCCAGCGATAAGAACAAGGGTCGTCCAAAACTTGGGCATGTGTGACGAATTTGCTTCATAAGCAGCTTCCTAGGCCACAGTTGTCGCCAGGTGGATGTTTAGCGCTTAGCTGCGGCTTCAGCGCATCGCCATCGTCGCCGCGCCCAGGTGCAGTCCGGCGTCGACCAGCAGGGTCTCGCCGGTGACGTGGCGGGAGGCGGGCGAGGCCAGGAACACGGCCGCGCCGGCCACGTCCTCGGCGCTGGAGGCGACCTGCAGGGGCGTGGCCGCCGCCGCGCCGGCCCGCAGGCGCTCGATCTTCTCTTCGTCCATGGCCTTGCCGAACCACGGGGTGTCGATGAAGCCCGGGCAGACGGCGTTGACCCGGATCCTCGGGGCCAGGGCGCGGGCCAGCGACAGGGTCATGGTGGTCATCGCGCCCTTGGAGGCGGCGTAGGGCACCGACGAGCCGTTGCCCATGACCCCGGCGATCGAACTGGTGTTGACCACGGCGCCGGGCCGGGGCGCGGCCTCCAGCAGGCTGCGGGCGGCGCGCAACATCTGGAAGGCGCCGACCACGTTGACCGAATAGAGCTTGAGAAAGTCCTCGGCGTTCACGGCGTCGAGGTCGGCGTGGCGTGGGGCGAACTTGGTCACGCCGGCGTTGTTGAACAGGGCGTCGATGCGGCCCGAGGGCGCGGCCGCCTCGACGATCCGCCGGCAATCGGCGTCGTCGGCGACGTCGCCCTGGGCCAGAACCGCGCGGGCGCCTAGCGTCTCGATCTGGCGGGCGGTCTCCTCGGCCTCCTGGGCGCTGCTGGCGAAATTGACCACCACCAGGGCCGCGCCGCGACGGGCGGTCTCGACCGCCATGGCCCGGCCAAGGCCCGTCGAAGCGCCGGTGACCACCACCGTGAAGCCGTCGAAGTCGCGACCCGTCATCCGTTTCCTCCTGAGTTCGAACGCTTGTTTGCGACACCGTAGCCGGCGCGCGGGCGCTTGTCTCGCCGGGGGCGGAGGCCTAAATCGCGACCATGACCGAACTTTCCGTGACCCAACTGGGCCAGACCGTCTCCGCGCCGGAGAGCCCCGAGGCCGCCGTGCTCGAGGCCGTGCCCAATCCGCAGAACGACGTGCTGTACCTGGCCCGCTTCGTGGCCCCCGAATTCACCTCGCTGTGCCCGGTGACCGGCCAGCCCGACTTCGCGCACCTGGTGATCGACTACGCGCCGGGCGACTGGCTGATCGAGAGCAAGTCGCTGAAGCTCTATCTGACCAGCTTCCGCAACCACGGCTCGTTCCACGAGGACTGCACCGTGAAGGTGGGCCGCAAGATCGTCGAGGTGGCCAAGCCCCGCTGGCTGCGCATCGGCGGCTACTGGTACCCGCGCGGTGGTATCCCGATCGACGTCTTCTGGCAGACCGGCCCGGCGCCGGAAGGCCTGTGGGTGCCCGAGCAAGGCGTGCCGGCCTATCGCGGCCGGGGGTGATTACCCGTCCCCTCTCCCCTTGCGGGAGAGGGTGGCCTCCCGGAGGGGAGGTCGGGTGAGGGGTCTCTCAAAAGCAAGACGCCGCGACAGCCGATCAGCTGTCGCGGCGTTTTTCGTGGGTGCGACCCCTCATCCGTCGACTTCGTCGACACCTTCTCCCGCAAGGGGAGAAGGAACTACTCCGTCCACTCGCTGGTGATCGCCGCCACGTCGGGCCGCACGCGTTCCTGCGGCTGTTCGGCGCTCGTGCCGATGTAGAGGAAGCCGGCGACCTGCTCGCCCTCGGCGACGCCGAGGATCTGCAGCGCTCGTTCGTCGAAGCTGTACCAGTCGGTGATCCAGTTGGCGCCGTAGCCCATGGCCGAGGCGGCCAGCAGCAGCTGGGTGCAGACCGCGCCGGCGCTCATCACCTGCTCCCACTTCGGCACCTCGTCCGACAGCGGGCGGGCGATCACCGCCACGGCCAGCGGCGGGGTGGTCAGCTTGCGCATGGCGGCCGTGGCCTTGACCGGATTGGCCTGGTCGGCGGCCAGGGGCGCGATCTTCTCGGCGAAGGCGGCCTTGGCCTGCCCGCGCAGCAGCACGAAGCGCCAGGGCGAAAGCTTGCCGTGGTCGGGCACCCGAACGGCCAGGCGCAGCAGGTCGGACAGTTCGTCCTCGCTGGGGCCGGGCGCGACCAGGGCCATGGCCGAAGCCGAGCGGCGGCGGGCCAGGAAGGCCAGCACCTCGGGCGCGGGTTCGATGGCGATCGGTTCGCCGAATTCGGGGGCGGGGGGAACGGAACCGGCCAAGACGATCTCCTGAAAGCGCGCTAAGGCAGGTCACCTATGGCCGGCGCGCGGCCCGCACAAGTCGAGAGACCATGTCCGACGATCCAATCTGGCTGAAGCCGCACGGAAAACCCTGGGGCGTGACCAGCGCCAAGGTCGTCTACGACAACCCGTGGATCCAGGTGACCGAGTATCAGGCCATCGCCCCGACGGGGCGGCCGGCGCTCTATGGCAAGGTCGGCTTCAAGAACCAGGCGATCGGCATTGTGCCGCTGCATGCCGACGGCACGGTGACCCTGGTGGGCCAGAACCGCTTCGCCCACGGCAACTACAGTTGGGAGCTGCCAGAGGGGGGCGCGCCCATGGGCGAGGATCCGCTCGACGGCGCCAGGCGCGAACTGGCCGAGGAGGTCGGGCTGGTCGCCGGCGACTGGCGACCGATCCTGACCATGGAGCTCTCCAACTCGGTCACCGACGAGTTCGCCTATGGCTTTCTGGCCATGGACCTGTCGCCGACGGAGACCGCGCCCGACGACACCGAGGACCTGGCCGTGGCCCGCGTGCCGTTCCAGGAAGCTCTCCACGCCGCGGTCACTGGGCGGATGCCGGACTCGTTGACGGTGGCGTTACTCCTTCGGGTGCACCATATGGCGTCCGTGGGCGAGTTGCCGGCCGACCTGGCGGCGCTGGTCCTGGCGCGTTGAGTAGGGTTCGCGTCCGTTCGGCTAGGGCGTTTTGAATAAATATGCTCTAGTCTCCGCTGGGAAGGGAGAGCCCCGTGGCCAAGCATCTTGAAGTCGTGACCGAGCGCGCCGCGCCGCCCGTGTGGGCCGCCCTGCGCAACCAGGCCGAACACGCCGCCAAGGCCGAGCCGGCCCTGGCTTCGCTGCTCAACGCCGTGATCCTCAGCCACGACAATCTGGCCGACGCCCTGACCTTCCAGCTGGCCCGCAAGCTGGGCGACCAGGAGATGCGGGCGATGACCGCCCGCGAATTCGCCGCCGAGGCTTTCGAGAGCGATCCGGCCCTCGTCGCCGCCGCCGAGGCCGACCTGCGCGCCGTGTTCGAGCGTGACCCGGCCACCAAGGGCTACGTCCAGCCCTTCCTGTTCTTCAAAGGGTTCCTGGCCCTGCAGACCCACCGCGTCTCGCACTGGCTGTGGAACAATAATCGCGAGACCCTCGCCTTCTACCTGCAGAGCCGCGCCAGCGAGGTCTTCCAGGTTGACATCCACCCGGCCTCGCGCGTCGGCGCGGGCGTGTTCATCGACCACGGCACCGGCATCGTCATCGGCGAGACGGCGGTGGTCGGCGACGACGTCTCGATGCTGCACGGCGTGACCCTGGGCGGCACCGGCGCCGAGCGCGGCGACCGTCACCCCAAGATCGGCAAGGGCGTGCTGCTGGGCGCGGGCGCCAAGGTGCTGGGCAACATCACCGTCGGCGAATACGCCAAGGTGGCTTCGGGCTCGGTGGTGCTGAAGCCCATCCCGCCCCACTGCACCGCCGCAGGCGTGCCAGCCCGTCTGGTGAACTGCCCCACCTGCGAAGAGCCGGCCCGGACCATGGACCACACCCTGGCCGACGTGGTGTACGACTACGTGATCTGAGGACTAGAGGACGCCCGCGTTCCGCAGGGCCTGGGCTCCGGCCAGGGTCCGGCGGATGGCGGCGCCCAATTCGGTTTCGTCGTAGCGCTCGGTCGCATGGACGCTGAAGCCGGGGTGCAGGCCCTTGCGGGGAAAGGCGTCGATCGTGACGCTGCTGGACCCGCCTTGGACGATGACCATGAAGCATCGTTCCTCGAAGCCCTTTACCGAGCGCTCCTTGGAAGCCTTGAACGCCGCCCAGTCGGCGGCCTTGTGGTCACGCATGTCGCTCGGGCTGTCGGGTGAGAACCGTAGGAGGTGTTCGCGCACGCAGACGCCGATCTCGCGGTCGGGTGACCCGATGTCGAGAATGGCCACCGGTCCGGTGTCGCTGATGCCCGCGACGGCGGTGACGATCAGGCGCTTGCCGTCATGCAGATAGAGCCGGGCCTGGGTGTCGCGCCCGACGTCCCGGCGTTTGCGCGCCGCGAGGATGTAGAAGGTTTGCTCGATGGTCGGATCGTTCAGCGGATCGTAGTCGCCTAGCACCTTGCGAGGCTTGAACAGGTCTGACCACTTCATCTTCGGATCCCGTTCGCCGCGCTGGGGCATCCTAGAGGCAAGGTGGCTGAGCGGCCAAGCTTCAGCGACACGCCACCAGCCGCGCCGTCTCAAGCCTCGGCGCCGGCTTGGCCGTCATGCCGTAGATCGCCAGCGCCCACAGCGCCGCGACCGCCGCCCATTGCGCCGATGTGATTTTCCGCTGCCTGTCCATGTCCTTGCTTATCCGGTGGTTGCGGCCGCGCGGCTAACGACTTATCGGTCGAGGTCTGTGAGGTTTCGTCACATGGCTCGTCATCCGCTGCCACCGCTGAACGCCCTGCGCGCCTTCGAGGCCTTCGGCCGGCGCGGGCGCATGACCCTGGCCGCCGACGAGCTGTGCGTCACCCACGGGGCCGTCAGTCGCCAGATCCGCCAGCTCGAGGACCATCTGGGCGTCGCCCTGACCGAGGGACCGCGCAATCGCCTGGTCATGACCGAAGCCGGGCTGAAGCTGGCCGAGGGCCTGACCCGGGCCTTCGACATCCTCGACGAGGCCGTGCCGCGCCCGCCCGAAGACGAGCCTAGGCCCACGGTGGTCTCGTGCCTGCCGACCTTCGCCATGAAGTGGCTGATCCCGCGCCTGCCCGACTTCGTCGCGCGCTTTCCCGACACGCCGGTGCGGGTGGCCGAGTCCAACGGGCCGTTCGACTTTCGCGCCGACGGCGTGGATTTGGCCATCCGCATGCGCGAGCCCGACGCGCCGTCGTCGTCCGACGCCGAGGCGACGCCGTTTCTGGCGACCTTCGTCGGACCCGTCGTCGCGCCGGAACTGGCCGCGCGCGTCCGGACGGCGGCGGACCTGGCGACGCTGCCGCGCCTGCACACCCGCACCTACCTGCACAGCTGGGACCAGTGGGCGAAGGCCGCGGGTCTCGACCTGCCGGCGCCGGGCCTGGTGCGGGAGTTCGACCACTACTTCTACATGATCGAGGCCGCCGCCGCCGGGCTGGGCGCGGCGGTCGTGCCCTACGCCTTCGCCGAGCGGGACCTGGCGGCGGGACGCCTGGTGGCGCCGCTGGGCATGGCGGCCGAGCCGACGCTGCTGTGCGCCCTGACGCCCAGGACCGGCGCCTCGCGCGGGGCCCGGCGTTTCCGCGACTGGCTGGTGGAGCAGGGGCGGGCGACCGCGCCGCCGCCGTTTTCTCAACAGGCCTGAGCCGGTTCGCGCGCAAAAGGCCTTACACTTTGCGCCCGGGACCTCTAGTTTCCCGCCATTCCGCCCCACGGGGGCGAAAGCCCAATAACAAGATCAGGAGCCCCCCGTGGACGCCGCCGCCATCGCCAAGCTCGAAGCTCACCTGAAGCGCACCTTCGGCAACCCGCACATCGCCGTGAAGGCCCGTCCGAAGCAGAAGGACTCGGCCGAGGTCGAAGTGAAGGGCGAATTCATCGGCGTCGTCTTCCAGGACGAAGACGAGGACGGCTCCTACATGTTCGAGATGGCCATCCTGGCCGAAGACCTCGAATAGGCTTCAGCGCACCGTCGCTATGAAAAAATGACCATCCTGGCTATCCTGCCGGGGTGGTCATTTTTTATGGCGCGAGGGCGAGATGGCTGACGGGACCTGGAGCCTGGCCGAGGCCGAAGCCAAGTTCGGCGAAGTGGTCGAGCGAGCCCGCACGCAAGGGCCCCAGCATCTGACCCGGGACGGCCAGGACGCCGCCGTGGTGCTGTCGGCCGAGGAGTACGAGCGGCTGCGCAGCGCGGCGCCGGGGAAACCACACGCCTGGCTCGATCCCAAATACCGAGTGCTTAGCGATGAGGAGCATGCCGAACTCTTCGCCCGCGACCAGGATCCTGGGCGGGTTGTCGAATTCTGATGTTCCTGCTCGATACGAACGTCTTTTCCGACGCGACGAAGTTGAGGCCCCATCCGGGTGTCGCGCGATGGCTGGCGGACCAGCCAGTGGCGGTCCTGTTCATCAGCGTCATGAGCGTGGCGGAGGCAGGCTATGGCGTCGAGCGTCTCGCGCCGAGCCGCAAGGCGGAAAGCCTGCGGGACTGGCTCGATGCGGTGGTCGCCGATTTCGGTGAGCGGCTGCTGCCCGTCGATGCCCAGGTGGCCATGGCCCAGGCCCGCATCCGCCGCGCCGCCGAAAACGCCCGTCGGACAATGCCATCGATCGACGCCTTCCTGGCCGCCACCGCCGAGGTGCGCAGCCTGACCCTGGTCACCCGCAACGTCCGCGACTTCGAAGCCTGGGGCGGTCCCGTACTGGATCCCTGGAACGCCTAGACCGCCATCGCCTTCACCTCGCGCCGGATCAGCAGCGAGGCGCCGGCCGCGACCAGGCCGGCGACGCCGGCGATGACGAAGGCCTGGACGTACTGGCCCTGGGCGGCGCGGATCAGGCCCGCGCCGACGGCGGCCGTGGCCGCGCCCAGCTGGTGGCCGGCGGCGATCCAGCCGAACACGATCGGACCGTCGCGGTCGCCGAAGGCCTGGGTGGCCAGGCGGGCGGTCGGCGGCACGGTGGCGATCCAGTCCAGGCCGTAGAACACCGCGAACACCGACAGGCTGACGATCGAGAAGTCCGAATAGGGCAGGTAGATCAGCGAGAGGCCGCGCAGGGCGTAGTAGACGAACAGGAGCTTGCGCGGGTCGTAGCGGTCGGTCAGCCAGCCCGAAGCGGTGGTGCCGAAGAGGTCGAACAGGCCCATCAACGCCAGCAGGCCGGCGGCGCGGACCTCGGGCATGCCCCGGTCGCCGCAGAAGGCGATCATGTGCACGCCGATCAGGCCGTTGGTGGTCAGGCCGCAGATGAAGAAGCCCAGGAACAGCAGCCAGAAGGTGCGGGTCTTGCTGGCCCGCGCCAGGGCTCCGAAGGCGCCGGCCAGGGCGTTCGAGGCCGAGCCGCGCGGCGGCTCCACCCAGTCCTCGCCCGCGCCGAACGGCTTGTGGCCGATGTCGGCGGGGCGCTCGGGGATCAGCAACCAGGCGATCGGGGCCATGATCGCGGCGACGCCGGCCACGGTCAGCACCACGGGCCGCCAGCCGCCGTGCTCGGCGATGAAGGCCATGGCCGGCAGGAAGATCAGCGACCCCGTGGCCGTGGCGGCGGTCAGCAGGCCCAGCATCAGGCCGCGCCGCTCGACGAACCAGCGATTGACGATGGTCGCGCCCAGCACCATGGCCACAGCCCCGCTGCCGAAGCCCGCCAGCACGCCCCAGGTGGCGACGTAGTGCCAACTCTCCGTCATGAAGGCCGAGAGCCCGGTGGAGGCGGCCATCAGCACGAGGGCCAGGCTGACCGTCTTGCGCACGCCGAACGACTGCATCAGCGCCGCCGCGAACGGACCCGTCAGGCCATAGAGGAAGATGCCGATGGCGGCGGCCAGCGAGATCGAGCCGCGATCCCAGCCGAAGCTCTTTTCCAGCGGCAGGATCAGCACGCCCGGCGCGGCCCGCAGGCCGGCCGCGGCCAGCAGGGCCAGGAAGGTCACGCCCGCCACCACGAAGGCGTAGTTGCGGCCGAAGGGGCGGCGGATCGCGGCCATGAGCTGCTCCAAGCGGAAAATGTAACCGATCGGTACGGGTCTTGATGGCGTTGTACGTACCGGTTAGTAACATCGTCAAGAGGCCTTGTTCACGATGACGAAAACCGACGCCGACACGCCCCTCCACCTGCAGCCCTACGCGCCCGGCGCGCGGGCGGCCGAGAAGATCTTCGAGACGGCGCGCGACCTGTTCTATCGGGAAGGCATCCGCGCCGTGGGCGTGGACGAGATCGTCAGCAAGGCGGGCGTGACCAAGCCCAGCCTCTATCGCAGCTACAAGTCAAAGGACGACCTGGTCGCCGCCGTGCTGCGCGAGGTGGAGGAGGGCTTCTGGGACCGGTTCAAGTCGGCCGAGGATGCTTTCCCGAACGATCCCAAGGCCCAGATGGTCGCCTATTTCGAGGGGCTGGCGGCGCGGTCGGTCGGCGACGACTATCGCGGCTGCGCGCTCAGCAACGCGGCGGTGGAATATCCCGACCGCCAGCATGCCGGCCGCATGGTCTCGCAGACCCACAAGGAAGACCTGCGCGCGCGGTTGCGCGCCAAGGCCGCCGAGATGGGCGCGACCGACCCCAAGGCCCTGGGCGACGCCTTCCTGCTGCTGATCGAGGGGGTCTTCACCTCCAGCCAGATGTTCGACGGCGACGACAAGCCGGCCATGGCCAGCGTCGGCGCCGTGAAGGCCCTGATCGCCGCCTACTGCTGAGGCGGCGCGGCTTTCGCGCAGGCCTCGGCGGCCTTGAGGATCGGAATGACGAGGTCGCCGATCCGCCAGCTGTCGGTCTCGATCGTGGTGAGGCCTTTGTCGCCGCGAACGTTCAGGGTGTAGGTCCAGAAGTTCGAGTGCGGCGCGGGCGCCTGGCCGACGACGTCGTCGCCGATCCCGGTCATGTCGAAGCGCAAGTCGATGATGGAACTGTCGAGATTGGCGAAGGCTTCAGCCATGGCCGGGCAGTCGCGGGAATCCACCCGGTCAAGGCGGGCCGCGGCCTTCAGCGCGTCGTCGGGCGAGGGCGAGGCCGCGAACATCCGCGCGCGATCGACGCGCCACCAGTTCGCGCCGGGCTCGACGCCTTCGGCCCGCAGGTGGCGGGCGAGGGCGGGGGCGTCGAAATTGGCCTGCATCCAGCGCGACAGGGCGTTGGGTCCGCCCAGTCCGCCGACGTCGTCGGGGATCTGCACGCGCCGCAGGACGACGTGGCAGGTCGTCTGGTCGAAGCCGTAGGGCGGCTTGGGCCGGCAATAGACCTGGGCGTCGCCGGTGGTGAAACGGCCGAGGTCCCAATGGGCCTTGAAGCGCAGTTGGGTCGCGCCGAACCCCTGCTCGCCGGGCGGCGGGAGCGGCGGCGCGGCGAGCAGGGCGTCCATGACCGGTCCCTTGCGGGCCTCGATCCAGTGTCGCCACTGCTCGTAGGGGCCGCTCATGTCGTAGCCGTCGATGGGCTGCTGCAGTTCCAGTGGAGTGAGCATCGGCGGCGGCGGAACGCCGCGGGCCGAAGCGCCGGCGGAAACGAAGGTCGCGAGAAGACCGGCGCCGAGCGCGAGAGCGAACTTCATTTCCGTCCTTCGTGTGGAGATCGAACGGTCTCAATCCTAGATAGCTGTGAGGCGGCGGTCACCTCTGCAAAGCTCCCCGTGCTCGTATCGACTTTCCGGAATCCGCCATGGCCGCCCACCTTCTCGACCGTCCCGTCTGGTCCAGCCTGACCGGCCGGCAGGCGCACTTGGCGATCGCGAATGGCGTCGCGTTGCGGATGGATCCACGCTTTGGCCTGTTCGCCGCCGTGGCCGAGGAGACGCCAGAAAGCCTGGCGGCCCTGGGCGCGCTGGTCCGCGAACATGGAAACAGCGGCCTCGTCGAGCTTTCTCCGCCGCCACCGATCCCCGGGACGGCGGTGGTTTCCAGCGCCCTGTGCTGGCAGATGACGGCGTCGGCGATTACGCCGCTCAAGCCGGTCGACTTCGAGATCGTCGCGCTGACCGACGCCGACTCGCCCGAGATGCTGTCCCTTGCGACCCTGACCAAGCCAGGGCCGTTCTTTTCGCGCACCCACGAACTGGGCGAATTCGTCGGGGTGAAGGTGGGCGGCGAACTGGCGGCCATGGCCGGCGAGTGAATGCGGCCAGACGGCTTCACCGAGGTCAGCGGCGTCTGCACCCGTCCCGACTTCCGGGGCCAGGGCTACGCCGCCGGACTGATGGCGCATGTGGCCGGCAAGATCCTGGCGCGGGGCGAGACGCCGTTCCTGCACAGCTACGCCGACAACGTCGGGGCCAATGCGCTCTATCGGGCGCTGGGGTTCGAGCGGCGGGCGGACGTCTGGTTCACCGTGCTGGCGGCGGCCTGAAACGAAAAAGACCCCGGAAGCGGAAGCTTCCGGGGTCTTCGTCTTCAGCGGAAAAAGCCGATCAGGCCTCTTCCGTCTTCCGCGCCTGGATGCGGCACCAGGCGTAGAGCGCCACCACCAGGATCGCCGCGACGACCAGGGCGATGATCATGCCCAGGTGCTCGGGCGGCGGCGAGGCGATGGCCAGGGGCGCGCCCTTGTTGGTGGCCACGATCAGCAGGGCCAGGGCCACGTTGAACAGGCTCTCGCCGACGATGAAGCCCGAGGCGATCAGCACGCCCAGGCGCTTGGCGACCTCGGCCTTGCGGTCCTTGGCGACCACGCGCTCGAAGATCCAGCCGGCGACGGCGCCGACCACCACCGGGGCGGTCACGGCGCTGGGCAGGTAGATGGCCAGGCCCACGCCCAGCGGCGGCAGGCTGAAGCGATCCTTGCTGGCGCGGCGCAGGACGATGTCGATCACGACGAGGGCGAGGCCGATCAGGGCGCCGACGCCCAGCAGGTCCCATTGCAGGTTATGGCCGATGACGCCCTTGGCCAGGGTCGAGATCAGCGTCGCCTGCGGCGCGGCCAGGGGCTCGGCGCCGGGCACGACGTTGAGGTTCGGCGCGCCGACGAAGCCGTTGGACTTGGCCAGCAGGTCCAGCACGAACGGGATCACCACGGCGCCCGACAGCACGCCGATCACCAGGGCCGACTGCTGCTTCCACGGGGTGGCGTCGACCAGCTGGCCGGTCTTCAGGTCCTGCAGGTTGTCGTTGGCCACGACGGCCACGGCCAGGACGGTGGCGGTGACGTAGAGGGCGAAGGCGACCAGGGCCTTGGCGGCGTCGGGGCCGATCAGGCCGCGGCCGATGGCGCCGACCAGCAGCGAGGCGCCCAGCACGGTCAGGATGGCGATGCCCGAGACCGGGCTGTTGGACGAGCCGATCAGGCCGGCCATGTAGCCGCAGACGGCGGCGGCCAGCAGGCCGGCGAACACCAGGTAGGCGACGCCGATGATGGTCAGCGGCAAGGCCAGGCCGCCGGCCGGACCGGCCAGGGCGAAGGCGGCCAGCAGCCAGCCGGCCGGGGCCAGCAGGGCCACCGACACCAGGCCGACGACGAAGATCGGAATGTCCTGCTCGACGCGCGGGATCTCGCCGGAACCCGAGCGGCGGGCCTTGCCGGCCTCGAAGGCCGAGACCAGACCGCGCCAGATCGGCACCACCAGCTTGCCCAGGGTCCAGATCGCGGCCGCGCCGATGACGCCGGCGCCCAGGAAGCGGACCTTGGTGGACCAGACCTTCAGGGCGTGGTCGGCGACGCTCATGCCGGCCTCGGCCGGGAACACGCCGGTCAGGATCGGCACCAGCACGGCCCAGGCGATGAACAGGCCGGTGAACATGGCGATGCCGACGGTGATGCCCATCAGGTGGCCCGCGCCCATCAGCGCCAGCGAGCTCGATGCGCCGATGCCCGTCGCGCCCTTGCCGACCTTGAAATAGGTGGCGACCTCGGCGGCGAAGATCTTGGCCGCGCCCAGGGCCGCGAAGGCCGCCGACGCCAGGGTGCCGGCGATCACCGCCCACAGGCCCGCCTTGCCCTCGGCCGCGCCTTCGCGCGAACCGGCGCCGACCTTCAGCACCTCGGCGGCGGCGACGCCTTCCGGATAGGGCAGGGGCGAGTTGGTGACGAGCGCCCGGCGCAGGGGGATCGTGTACATCACGCCCAGGATGCCGCCGACGGCGCAGATGCCGAAGGTGGCCAGGAACGGGATGTTCGACCACCAGCCGATCATCAGCAGGCCCGGCAGCACGAAGATCACCGAAGACAGCGTGCCGGCCGCCGAGGCGATCGTCTGGACGATGTTGTTTTCCTGGATGGTCGAGGTCTTGAAGAACCGCAGCAGGGCCATCGAGATCACCGCGGCGGGGATCGAGGTGGCGAAGGTCAGGCCGACCTTGAGGCCGAGATAGACCTGGGCGGCCGTGAAGACGACGGTGATCAGGATCCCCAGAAGCACGCCGCGGAGCGTGAACTCCGAGCGTGGGGCGGCAGCGGCATCGGACATATGGGGTCCCAAAACAGTTAAGGCGGCCGGACCTTGCAGTCCGACCGCCCCATACTCAAGCCCGTAAGGGCAAGTTCTGTTATGAAATTACAGAATTAGGGTCACAGAACGCCGAGCATCTCGGCCACCAGGGGATGACGGACGATGTCCTTGTCGGCCAGGCGGACGACGGCGATGTTCGACAGCTCCTCGAACTTGGCGGCCACGTCGGCCAGGCCCGAGATGCCGGGCAGCAGGTCCGACTGGTTCGGGTCGCCCGTGACCACCATGGTCGAGTGCCAGCCCAGGCGGGTCAGCAGCATCTTCAGCTGCATGTAGGTGCAGTTCTGGGCCTCGTCGATGACCACGAAGGCGTTGTTGAGGGTGCGGCCGCGCATGAAGCCGACCGGGGCGATCTCGATGGCGCCCTCGGCCATCAGGGCCCGCATGCGCTTGACCGAGAGGCGATCGGTCAGGGCGTCGTAGAGCGGGCGCAGATAGGGAGCCAGCTTGTCTTCCATGTCGCCCGGCAGGTAGCCGATCGACTCCCCGGCCTCGACGGCGGGGCGCGACAGCACGATGCGGTTGACCCGGCCGGCCTCCAGCGCCTCCACGGCCTTGGCGATGGCCAGGTAGGTCTTGCCGGTGCCGGCGGGACCCAGCGCCATGACCAGGTTCTTGGAGTCCATGGCCTCCATCAGCTGGGCCTGGCCCGGCGATTTGGGTTTTATGGTTTTGATGTAGCTCTGATCCCTGGGCGCATTGTCGGTGTCGCCCAGCGGCGACCAGCCGCCGCGATGTTCCACCGGCAGACGACGAACCTTGCCGTCGTCGTAGCGATCGTCCGCGCCCTCGCGCACCATCCGCTTCAGGGCTCGCTTGGTCATCAAAGCCTCCATTCAGGCATGAAAAAAGGACGAGGCCGTGAGGCGTCGTCCTTGGGTCGATGAGAGGAGCAGAAGACGGAGCCGCAGGCGCGGCCGGGCGGCTCGGTGGAGCCCCAGGAAGGCGGTGCTGTACGCCGGAACGCCGAACGCAAGACCCTGTTCTCCGTCGTCAGGAGGCCGCGGTCGGTATGGTCCGCGGCGGATACGGAAGGAAGTCTCCCGATGAAGGGATGTTCCATGCCGAATCACCGGATTTACAATGGGGTGATTATGGTTTCTGACCGATTAAGATTCTGCGTGCCAAAAGAACACGGGGTGTACGGATGACTGTCTATTCGTTGGGCGATGCGGCGCCGCGGCTTCCCCTGGAAGGCGAATACTGGATCGCCCCCAGCGCCAGCGTGATGGGCAACGTCGTTCTGAAGCAGAACGCCAGCGTCTGGTGGGGCGCGGTGCTGCGCGGCGACAACGACCCGATCACGATCGGCGAAAACAGCAACATCCAGGACGGCTCGGTGCTGCACACCGACGCCGGCATTCCGCTGACCATCGGCGCCAACGTCACCGTCGGTCACATGGTGATGCTGCACGGCTGCACGATCGGCGACGGCTCGCTGATCGGCATCGGCTCGATCATCCTCAACGGCGCCAGGATCGGGAAGAACTGCCTGATCGGCGCCGGCGCCCTGATCACCGAGGGCAAGGAGATCCCCGACAACGCGATGGTGGTCGGCGCGCCGGGCAAGATCATCCGCGAGGTCAGCGAGCATCAGGCGATGATCCTGCAGGCCTCGGCCCTGCACTACGTCGAGAACTGGAAGCGCTATCGCGCCGGCCTGAAGGCCATCTGAGCCGGAAAATGCAGGAGCGCCGCCCTCTGGGGGGAAGACGGCGGCGCTCCTGACGGACCCGCGCGGGGGGCTCGATGCGCGGGGCTTCTCACGGCGGCAGCGGGACTGAAGCCGCCGTTGGAAGTTCGGATGACCGGAAGGCGCTCTCCACGAAGCCGCCGATCGATCTGATGACCGTCATGATGGCGGGCAGGTTTGCAGATCGGATTAAGGTTGAGTCTTCGCAAAATCCGTAACGACGTTATGGCGGCGTTTACGCGCCCTCTTGCCGCCGTCGCCCGGCCGGGTCACTCTCTGTCTTAACAACGATAACATTGTGGGAGGGACGCCATGTCGGGCACGCGCTACGACTACGTCATCATCGGCGCCGGTTCGGCGGGCTGCGTGCTGGCCGCGCGGCTGAGCGAGGATCCGGCGGTGAAGGTTCTGCTGCTGGAAGCCGGCGGCAAGAACGGCTCGGTGCTGGTGCGCATGCCCGCGGGCGTGGGCGAACTGATCAAGGCCAAGGGCGAGAGCAACTGGGGCTTCTGGACTGATCCGGAGCCGCACCTGGACGGCCGCCGCCTGTGGTGGCCGCGCGGCCGGGGCCTGGGCGGATCCTCGGCCATCAACGGCATGATCTACATCCGCGGCCATGCGCGCGACTATGACCAGTGGCGGCAGATGGGCCTGTCGGGCTGGTCGTATTCCGAGGTGCTGCCCTACTTCAAGCGCTCGGAGACCTTCCACGGCGGGGGCTGCGACTATCATGGCGGCGACGGGCCGCTGCACGTCTCGGCCGGCGAGTCCGACAGCCCGTTCTACAAGGCGGTGATCGAGGCGGGCCGCCAGGCGGGCCATCCGGTGACCAAGGATTTCAACGGCTATCAGCAGGAGGGCTTCGGCCCCTACGATCTGACCATCCGCGACGGCAAGCGCTGGAGCGCGGCCGCCGCCTATCTGGCCGGGGCTTTGTCGCGGCCGAACCTGACCTGCATCACCGAGGCCCGCACGACGCGGATCCTGGTCGAGAAGGGGCGGGCGATCGGTGTCGAATATGTCGCAGGCAAGGGCGGCCAGACGGCGGTCGCGCATGCCGACGCCGAGGTGCTGCTGAGCGCCGGCGCGGTGCAGTCTCCGCAAATTCTGCAACTTTCGGGGATCGGCGACCCGGAGGCGCTGAAGGCGCACGGCATCTCGACGGTCCACGAGTCGCGTGGCGTCGGCCAGAACCTGCAGGATCACCTGGACGTCTGTCTGTCGTGGACGACCAAGGGGCTGAAGACGGCCTATTCGGCCAACAAGGGGCTGAACAAGCTGGGCGTGGGCCTTTCGTACCTGCTGATGGGCAAGGGCATCGGTCGGCAGAACTTCCTGGAGTCGGGCGCCTTCCTGCGCTCGCGGCCCGATCTCGACCGGCCCGACCTGCAGATCCACGCGGTGTTGGCGATCATGCAGGACCACGGCAAGGTGGTGGTCGAGAAGGACGGCTTCACCCTGCACATCTGTCAGCTGCGGCCGGAGAGCCGTGGGACGGTGGGCTTGCAGTCGGCCGATCCGTTCGCCGATCCGAAGATCCTGGCCAACTACCTGGCCGCCGACGAGGACCGCCGGGCCATGCGCGAGGGCGTGCGGATCGGCCGCGACGTCGCCGCCCAGGCGGCGCTCGATCCCTATGTCGACAGCGAGTACGCGCCCGGCGCGGCCGTGAGGAGCGACGCCGAGATCGACGCCTGGATCCGGGCCAAGGCCGAGACGATCTATCACCCGGTCGGCACTTGCCGGATGGGCGCGGCCGGCGATCCGCTGGCGGTGGTCGACGACCAGCTGCGAGTGCAGGGCCTTGCGGGCCTGCGGGTGATCGACGCCTCGGTGATGCCGACCCTGATCGGCGGCAACACCAATGCGCCCACGATCATGATCGCCGAGCGCGCGGCCGACCTGCTGCGCGGCAAGGCGACCCCGGCGCCGGTCGAGGTGCCGGTGTTCGACGGCGCGTCTGCTGCGGCGGCTTGAGTTCACCACACCTCCGTGAAATCCCCGCGAAAGCGGGGACCCAGGCTTTTTCTGAAACGCGTGGCGCTTGACGATAAAACACCTGGGCCCCCGCTTTCGCGGGGGTTTTACGGAAGAGGGCATACGGGCGGTTTCGGATAGATCCCACGCCCGCGCCCAATAGGCCTTATTTCAAAGTTTGATTGGGCGAGGGCGGGGAAAACCGCCCACAGTCCACGGCCGTCTTCCATCAGGACCTGCTTCATGAGCCAACGCCCCCTCGGCCGCTCCGGCCTCTCGATCGCCCCGCTGGTGTTCGGCGGCAACGTCTTCGGCTGGACGGCCGACGAGGCGACCTCGCACCGGCTGCTCGACGCCTTCGTCGACGGCGGCTTCGACGCGGTGGATACGGCCGATGTCTATTCGGCCTGGGTTCCGGGGCACGAGGGCGGCGAGTCCGAGGCGACGATCGGGCGTTGGCTGGCGGCCGGCGGCAAGCGCGACCGGATCAAGATCCTGACCAAGGTGGCCAAGTGGCCCAAGCGCCCCGGCCTGTCGGCCGCCAACATCGTCGCGGCGCTGGAAGACTCGCTGCGCCGGCTGCAGACGGATTACGTCGACCTCTACCAGTCGCACGAGGACGATGCGGCCACGCCGATCGACGAGACGCTGGAGGCCTTCGACCGGCTGGTGAAGGCCGGCAAGGTGCGGGCCATCGGGGCCTCGAACTTCACGCCCGAGCGCCTGGAGGCTTCGCTGAAGACCTCGGCCGACAAGGGCTTGGTCCGCTACGAGTCGATCCAGCCGAAGTTCAATCTCTATGACCGCGACGAGGTCGAGGGGGCGCTGGCGGACCTCGCGGCGCGGGAAGACGTCGGGATCATACCGTTCTACGGCCTGGCCGCCGGCTTCCTGACCGGCAAGTATCGCAGCGAGGCCGACCTCGAGGGCAAGGCGCGCGGGCGGACGGTGAAGGGCTATCTGAACGACAAGGGCTTCCGGATCATGGCCGCGCTCGACCAGGCGGCGGAGGCGACCGGCGCGAGCCCGGCCCAGATCGCCCTGGCCTGGATCGTCGCCCATCCGGCCATCACCGCTCCGATCGCCAGCGCCACCAGCGTCGCGCAGCTGGACGAGCTGCTGGCCGGCGCCCGCCTGACCTTGCCGCCCGAGGTGATCGCGGCGCTGGACGCGGCGGGGCAGTAGTCGACAGGGGCAGTCGACAGGACCGGACGGCGGGGCTACAGCTTGTTGAGATCAATTCTCAACTGAGGCCCCGCCATGACCGAGCGCAACGTCCACCAGATCGCCGACTGGAACGGGCGCACCGGCGAGCGCTGGGTGGCGAACCAGGCGCGGCTGGACCGGATGCTCGACGCCTATGGCCGGGCGGCGGTCGCCGCCGCCGCGCCGGCGCCGGGCGAGCAGGTGCTGGACATCGGCTGCGGCGCGGGAGCCGGCAGCCTGGCGCTGGCGGCCCTGGTCGGGGCCAAGGGCGGGGTGCTGGGCGTCGACGTTTCCGAACCGCTGGTGGCGCGGGCCCGCGAGCTGGGCGAGGACCGGCCCAACGCTCGCTTCCAGGTCGCCGACGCCAGCCGGGCCTTGCTGCCGGTGGCGCAGTTCGACCTGCTGTTCTCGCGGTTCGGGGTGATGTTCTTCGATGATCCCGCCGGCGCCTTCGCCCATATGCGCCGGGCGCTGAAGCCGAACGGCCGCCTAGCCTTCGTCTGCTGGCGCGGGGCGGGCGAGAACGACTGGGTGCGGCTGCCGCTGAAGGCGATCGCCCCGATCGTCGGCCCGCCGACCGCGCCGCCGCCCGAGGCCCCGGGGCCGTTCTCGTTCGGCGACCGGGCGCGGGTGGAGCGGATCCTGGGCGAGGCCGGCTTCGTCGATGTCGAGCTGACGCCGATCGACAGCCGGATCGTCTTCGGGGAAGGCGAGACGCGCGAGGCGGCGATCGCCGACGCCGTGGACCTGGCCTTCCAGGTCGGCCCGCTGACCCGCGCCCTGGCCGACCAGGCCAAGGCGGTGGTGGAAGAAGCCAGGATCGCCGTGCGCGACGCCTTCGCGGCCAAGGCGCAGGACCGGTCGGTGGTGATCGACGGCGCCGGCTGGATCGTCACCGCACGCAACGGCGACGCCTAGTAAATCCGGGAGGAGGGGGCGCTCCCGCCGCGAGGCGCTCTCCCGAGCGTCCCCCTCCGTCCCTTCGGCGTCGCACCCGGCAGTGCGACGCAAGCCTCCCGCTCCAGAGTCCGGGAGGAAACCTTCTCAGGCGATCAGCCGGCCGTCCAGGCTGGCCAGCCGCAGGCGCGGGGCCTCGGCATTGTTGGGGCCGAGCGCCTGGATCCGGCGCACGCCCAGTTCGTAGGCCGGGCGGCCCATCAGGCGCTGCATCATGGCGATCGGCTGGTAGAGGCCCAGGAACCGGTCGACCTCGCCGCTGGCGCCGGTCATCGGGGCCAGCAGCACCTCCATGCCGACCGAGGCGACGCCGTGGGCGCGGATGTCGGCGGTGACGACGACGGGCTCGGCTCGGCGGCGGGCGACCTCCAGGGCCGACTTCACCTCCAGCCGGTGCGACAGCGCCCAAAGCGACAGCGAGTCCTCGCCGCGCAGGTCGCGGGCGTGCAGATCGGCCACGAAGCCGCCGGTCAGGCGGAACGGATAGCGGCCGGCCGAGCGTCCCAGGATGAAGACCTGGGACAGAATATCGAGGAAATCGCCCGGATCGACATCGGCGCGGGCCGGCATGCGCGCGGCGCCGGCCTGGGTTCGCCAATAGTCTATCAACCGTTCCGTGCTTGGATGGAACATCGTCGTCCCCTGGCGGGTCCACTTCGCGGTCCAGATCGACCGCATGGGGCTTGCTAGGAGAACCGGGCCAGGGGCCCCGTCGTATCGTCTTGGCACAGAGTCGAGGCGCGGCGGGTCCATGGCGCGCTTCTTGCTGGTGAACCGGCTGGAAGACGCACGCTGTGTGAAGGGGAGACGCCATGACGGCGCCGAAACTGACCGTGTCCAAGCTGTGGATCGCCATCGGGGCGGCTATGGCCGGACTCTTCGTGGGCGGCGTCGCCTACGCCCAGTGCAACAGCGGCTGCACGACCACGCCTCCGAGCTGCTGCACCCCGCCGCCGGCGCCGCCGCGCCCGCCCAAGCCGCCTAGCGGCTGCAACAGCGGCTGCGGTGGTGGCGGCGGAGGCGGCAAGACCTCGGTCAATGTGAACGTCAACGTCAACGCCAGCGCTTCGGCCAACGCGTCGGCCGGCAGCAGCGCCGGGGCCGGCGCGGGCGCCAGCTCGACCGTCTATTACGGCGGCGGCGCGCATGGCGGCTACTATTCGGGCCCGCAGGCCACCGGCTACATCGACGGCCTCAACGTCGTCGGCGGCGAGACCGCCCGCCGCACGGCCTATGAAGCCACCCGCACCAAGTTCAAGCGCGTCGTCGTCCGCGCCGTCTGCCTGGACGACAAGGACATCCCGCACCCGGCCTCGCAGGTCACCCCCGACCGCGACATCGACGACCTCTATGACGGCGAGCTCTATCGCTGCATCGCCGGCAGCCGCATGCAGTACGTGATCGGCGAGTACGACAGCACGATCGACGTCAGCACCGGCGGCCGCGGCGCCCAGACCTATATCTGCCAGAAGAACGAGGCGCTCTATCACACGCCTGGTATTCGTGGTGGCGAAGGCGGCACCCTGGTCTGCCGTCCGCAGCGTCCGGCACGCGACTGCAACGAGCGCTCGCTGCTGCGCCGCTACGGCGCCGGCGTGAAGATCCTGAGCATCCTGACCACCGAGACCTACACCGCCTATCGCGAGGAGACGGTGCGGGAGACGCGGTCGTCGGGCATGAGCCTCAGCCTCGACGGCGGCGTCGGTGGGGTGGTTTACTAGCACCCCAGTCCATCGAAACGAGAAAGGCCTCCGTTCGAAAGAGCGGAGGCCTTTTTCTTTTGCTCCTCACCCGCTTGCTGGGGAGGGGGATCACGAAGTGGTGGAGGGGGCGAAGCTAGGCGCTTTGTATGCCGCCACTTCCTCTGTCAGGGCTCAGTAGCGCTAGGACACGCTGACCTTACGACTATCCACTACGTCGATGTTCCAGAGAAGGATCTGCAAAAAGGGACTATTATTTCATCGGCTTTTGAGAGGAGGGATCAGGGTAAAGCGAAGGCTCTCGCATTAACTGATCCAAGTTGATCAAAAGCAGCGAGAGTGCTTGTCGGATCTCGCCTCTCTTCTGCGCTACGTGAGCGAGCTCACCCGGACCACCTCCATAGCTAAACGACATCATGGGTGGGCGAAACAAAAAGCGCTCAGCTGGGTAGTCACCAAGGTCGCGACGCAACCAATTAGCGGTTTCGTTCAACCAAAGATCACAAGAATTTATGAGGGACTGCAAATTCGCATCGTTGGATGGAGTGTCTAGTTCTCTGTAAAGTCTAGATCCTGTCACGTATGATGTTTTGAATTTTTCGAGGAGGGGGCCGCGAACGAGTGTCGGACTTACGGTCTGATTGAGCTGAGAGACATTCCCGATTGTCATCCCGCCCAATTGGCCGGTTGAATTGACAGATCCAATCTGGGCGGCAGGAGAGGTAGCTGGCTCTTCTACACGCAATTCGGCGGCAAACGCGTCTTCCAATGCTAACGCTCCTAGAAGCACAAGCGCGCTAACGCTCTGGCGTGCCCACGTTAATTGTACCGACATTTCCCGCAGTGATGCCCCCTTGCTGATTGGTCGATGTGACCGAACCGACTTTCCCTTCGAATTCATTTATCTGAGAGGCTGCGGTGCGCGCAGGCTGTCGCGCCTTCACAGGGCTCGGTGCTTCGGTGGCTTCCTTCGCGGGCTTCGACACGGCCTCTAAAACCGGCGGTACAACTGGCGGCAGCTTAGTTAGATCATCGTAGGCGCGCTTAAAGGCCACGCCTGCAAACAGCTGAACGACCGCACATATCGCGATCGCAGCACCGGAAAGCAGCAAAGTAAGCTGAGCAGACATTCCGTCAAAGTAGCACAGCTTCTAAGGGTCGCTCAAACCGTCAGCTTAGGATCATGGTCACTTCTCCGGCTTGACCTCGAAGGTCCAGCTCTTGTCGTCGGACAGGAAGCTGCGGGCGGCTTTCTGGACGTCGGCGGCGGAGACGCGTTGCAGGCCGGCGATCACCGAGCGGGTGGCGTCGAGCAGGCGCGGGTCGGTCTGGGCGCCCGAGAGC
This sequence comes from Caulobacter sp. GW821-FHT10A10, assembly GCF_059415745.1. NCBI lineage: Bacteria > Pseudomonadati > Pseudomonadota > Alphaproteobacteria > Caulobacterales > Caulobacteraceae > Caulobacter > Caulobacter sp. GW821-FHT10A10. The sequence goes on from NZ_JBWKNV010000002.1 coordinate 914,225, forward strand.
GCGCCCAGCCAGTACTCGTTGGTCTCGCGGGCCTTTTCCAGCTGGTCGATGCGCGGCAGCTTGGCGCGTTCCAGCTCGTCGGCGCTGACCGGCTTGTCGCGCAGGTCGGCGGCGATCTTGCGGACGCTTGCGACCACCTGGTCGAGCTTTTCGGGCGGCACCTCGACCGACAGGCCCAGATACCCCCAGCCGGGGAAGGTGGCGTTGGCCGTGGCCGAGACCGAGGGCGAATAGGTCGCGCCCTGCTTCTCGCGCAGTTCGTCGATCAGTCGCAGCTGCATCACCTGGGCCAGGACCTGGATGTTGCGCGAGCGCTGCAGGTCGCTGAACAGGTCGTCGGTCTTCCAGGCCATGAACAGCAGGCCCTGGTCGGCGCGGCCCTTGTGGGTGCGGATCACCGGGGTCTTGGACGGGGCGGGGAAGCCGACCTGCTTGGCCTCGGCCGGGGCCGGTGCGCCGGCGCGGACGGGCAGGGCGCCGAAGGTCTCGGCCACGGCGGCCACGGCCTTCTCGACCGTGGTGTCGCCCACGACGACGACCTCGATCTGGCCGGTCGACAGGGGTTGGCCGACGGCGGCCTTCAACTGGTCGATCGAGCCGGCCGCGATGTCCTGGCGGCTGGGGAAGGTCCAGCGGCCGTCGTTCGGGTGCATCAGCCCGGCGAGGTCGCGGCCGACGACGCCGCTGTTGGTGCGCTCCAGCTGGTCGTGGATCGTGCCGTAATAGGTCTTGATGCGGTTGAAGGCCTCGGACCGCCAGCCGGCGTCGGAGGCGTAGGCCGCCAGCACCTGCAGCTCGGTCGAGAGATCCTCGGGACGGGTGCGGCCGCTGAGCACGAAGGCGTCGTCCTCGACGCCGAGGCCGGCGTTCCAGACCTTGCCGGTCAGCACCTGCTCCATGTCCTGGGCGGTGATCTGCTTGAGGCCGCCCTCGATCATCGACGAGGCCGACCACAGCGGGCTCTGGCCGGCCTTCGACAGGTCGAGCAGGCCGTTGCCGATGCGGGCCTTCACCAGGATCTGGTCGTCGCGGAACTTGGTCGGCTTGACCGTCAGGCGCACGCCGTTCTCGAAGCGGACGAAGACGGTGTCGAGGTCGGCGACGTCCTTCTGCTCCACCGGCTTGCCGGTCGGGCCGAACACCGCATAGGGCCAGGCCGTGACCACCGGGGCGGCCGGCGGGGTGACCGGGGTCTTGGTCGAGTCCGTATAGGCGGCGGTGACCGTGGCCTCGCCGCCCTCGATGGCGGTCGGGGTGGGCAGCACGATCAGCGGGCCCTGGCCGGCGAACAGCGACCGCACGGCGGCCGAGACGGCGTCGGCCTTGAGGTCCTTGGTGATGGCGTCGAAGCCGGCGAGGTTCTGCGAGGGGCTGGTCGGCACGTCGCGGTCGCCCAGGCTGCCGACGATGGCGCCGGCCAGGGCCGGGGTGCGCTGGGTGGCCTCGCCGGCGGCGGCGGCCTGGTAGCCGGCGCGCATGGCGGTGATCTCGCGGTCGAGCTCGTCCTGGCGCACGCCGAACTGCACCAGGCGGCGCTGTTCCTGGTCGAGCACCTGCAGGGCGGTCTTCCAGTCGCCCGGCTTCACCTGGGCGAACAGGCCGTTGATCTGGACGGCGTGGTACTGGTCGTTGCGCAGGGCGCCGGCCGAGATGAACGGCGGGGTCTCGCCGCGGGCCAGGGCGCGCAGGCGGCGGTTCAGCACCGCCATGCCCAGGGATTCCAGCATGTATTCGCGGTCGGTGGCCTTGGTCTCGATCCGCTGGTCGGCCGGTTGCGCCCAGCCGATCTGCACGGACTCGCCCGAGCCCGGCTCGACGATGACCTTGGCGGTCAGGCCGCGTTGGGCCACGGCGCCCAGGTCGGGGCGCTTGCCCGGCTCGCCCACGGCCTTCCAGTCGCCGAAGCGGGCCTTGATCTTGGCCTCCATGGCGTCGAGGTCGAAGTCGCCGACGGCCACGAACACCGCGTTCTCGGGCCGGTACCAGGCCTGGTAGAAGTCGCGGATGCGCTGGGCCGGGGCGGTGGAGATGACGTCGGTCGTGCCGATCGGCAGGCGCTCGGGCGGGCGCTGGCCGGCCAGGTTGAAGGCGAAGCCCTGCTTGAAGACGCGGTAGCCGGGGGTGTCGCGAGTGCGTTCCTCCGACAGCACCACGCCGCGCTCGCGGTCGACGGCGGCGGGATCGATGGTCAGTTCGCCGGCCGCCTCGCGCAGCAGCATCATGGCGTCGTCGACCGTGCCGTCGTCGGTCTTGGGCAGGTCTAGGGTGTAGGTCGTCTCGTCGAAGCTGGTCGAGGCGTTGGTGTCGGCCCCGAAGGCCAGGCCCCTGCGCTCGAGGATCTTGACCATGTCGCCTTCGGGCACGTTTTTCGAGCCATTGAACGCCATGTGCTCAAGGAAGTGGGCCAGGCCCTGCTGGTCGTCGGCCTCCATCAGCGAGCCGGCGTCGAACCAGAGCCTGAGCGCGGCCTGGCCGGGCGGGGTGGCGTTCTTGCGCAGGGCGTAGCGCATGCCGTTGGGCAGCACGCCGAAGCGGATAGCCGGATCGACGGCGACGTCGGAAATCTCGTGCGGCCACTGGCCGGGCTTGAGGTCGGAGAACTGCGGGCCCGAGGTCTTGACCGGGGCGATCGGCGCCGGGGCCGCAGGCGGCGCGGCCGAGGCGGTCGGGGCGTCGGCCTTCTTGCTCGAACCGGGCAGAACGGAAGGCAGGGTGGAGCAGGCGGTGAGCGCCAGGCCGGCGGAGACGACGAGCGCCAGGCGCGAGACGGATATCATGGCTACCGATCGATTGCGGAAGAAGTCGAAGCTCAACTTGGGCGGCGCGCGTGGCGCAAGCAAGGCCGCGCGGCGGCGGATTCGGCCGGGGCGACTTCCGGTTTGCAACATCGGGCCGCAAGCCTGTGGGAAACTCGCGGTTCCGGCCTTGCGCAAGCCCGGCGCGCATCCCACTCCGTAGAAAGGCCGGGCGTCCGGCGGCGAGGGAGCAGCGAAATGCGTCGATGGCTTGCGGGCGTTGCGGCCCCCCTGGCGATTTGGGCGGTGCTGGCGGGCGCGCCGGCGATGGTTCAGGCCCAGGCCGTGGGCAAGCCGGCGGTGGTCGCGCAGAACCAGGACGCGGCTTTGGCGGCCTGCATCGACGCGGTGCTCGACCGCGCCGTGGCCGACCAGCGGCTGGTGGGCGCGGTGGCCCTGGTCTCCCGCGACGGCAAGCTCGTCTACCACCGGGCCGTGGGCCTGGCCGACCGCGAGGCGGCCGCCCCCATGCGGGAAGACGCGGTGTTCCGCCTGGCCTCGGTCAGCAAGCCGTTCGTCAGCGTGGCGATCATGCGGCTGGTCGAGGAGGGCAAGCTGTCGCTGGCCGATCCGGTGACCAAATGGCTGCCCGACTTCAAGCCGGCCCTGGCCGACGGCTCGGCCCCGACCATCACCATCGGCCAGCTGCTCGACCATACGGCTGGCCTGACCTACGGCCTGTCGGAGACGGCGCAGCACCCCTACCACAAGCTGGGCGTCTCGGACGGGCTCGACATCTCGGGCCTGAGCCTGGACGAGAATGTCGCCCGTATCGGCAAGGGTCCGCTGGCCTTCGCGCCCGGAAGCGCCTGGCGCTACTCCCTGGCCATCGACGTGCTGGGGCTGGTGGCCGAAAAGGCCGACGGCCATCCGCTGCCGCAGGTGGTCGAGCGCACCGTCACCGGACCGCTGGGCCTGAAGGACGCCGGCTTCCAGGCCAAGGACCCGGCGCGTCTCGCCACCCCCTACGCCAACGCCAGCCCGGCGCCGACAAGGATCACCGACAATCAGGACGTCTCGCTGGGCGCGACCGCCGTGCGCATGGCCCCCAGCCGCGCTACCGATCCGGCCGCCTTCCCCTCGGGCGGAGCGGGGATGGTCGGCACGGCCGGCGACGTGCTGGCCCTGCTGGAGGCCGTGCGCACGGGCGGCGGCAAGGTGCTGAAGCCGGCCAGCGTCAAGCTGATGACCACCGACCAGGCCGGGATCAAGGCCGCCACCCAGGGGCCGGGCTGGGGCTTCGGCTACGGCTGGGCCGTGCTCGACGATCCGGCGGTGGCCAAGACGCCGCAAGGCGTCGGCACGCTGGCCTGGGGCGGGGTCTATGGACACAACTGGTTCGTGGATCCGAAGGCTGGTCTGACCGTGGTGCTGCTGACCAACACCGCGTTCGAAGGCATGAACGGCCAGGTGACGCGCGAACTGCGCGACGCGGTGTACGGGCGGTAAAATCCTTCTCCCCTTGCGGGAGAAGGTGGCGGCCGCCCCGAGGAACCTCCCCCTGTGGGGGAGGTGATCGCGCAGCGATCGGAGGGGGGAGTGGTTGCTGATCGTCCGACGCCTCGAAAGCTGAAAACGGCCCCCCACCGGCCTTCGGCCGCCTCCCCCACGGGGGGAGGTTCCTGGGCGCGCGGGTTGGCGATCTCACGCGGTGAACCGCTGAGGGGATGGAGAGGGCGCGGGACGTCCGAGCCTCGCCCGGATGTGTGAGTTCTAAATACCGTTTCGACGAAGCTTAGACGCCCCGCGCGATCATTTGACCTCAGGCCGGGGCGCGCGGGCCTCTTCCGCCCTTCACCCCTTCCCTCGCAAGGCTCCCCCGTTCATGCGGCCAGGAGTGCGTCAGGGCGCGTACCCTTGGACGGGCGGGAGCCTATTAGGCAGACCCCCGACGGATGGGTTTACGTCCCCCATCCTCATTTAAGCCTTCAGGCCCGGCTCTCGCCGCTCCGTCAGCCCCGCTCGATCGCATCACCGCCGCACGCTTCGGGCCGGATCCTTGCGCCCTCTCCCTGCGACGGGACAGCTCTGATTATGCAGCGAGTTTCAGCGCGTCTGATCCAGAACGCTGAGAAAGTTGTAAGGGGTTGGATTGGTTGGAGTTTGGTTCGAGATCGCCGGGGATTGAGGGCGCTCTATCCCCGTCAGCACCCCAACATCCGTAAAATCCCCGCGAAAGCGGGGACCCAGGCTTTTTCTGCAACCCACGGCGCTCGACGATAAAACACCTGGGTCCCCGCTTTCGCGGGGATTTTACGGAGGAGGGGAATGCGCGGAGCCCAGTCTCGCCCCCTCCGTCACGCTGCGTATCAGCAGCGCGCCACCTCCCCCGTTTCACCGGGGAGGAGCAAAGTCAGTTCCGGATGTAGAACGCCGCGTTGTTGCCCGTGGCGCTGGCCGTGCCGGTGACCGAACGGGCCGAGCCGGTGACCGTGGTGGTCGAGCGGGCCGAGACGTCGGCGCTGTTGGACTGGTCGTTGGAGACGCTCATCGAGCCGCCGCACTGGCTGCAGACATAGCCGGTGACCGAGTTGCCGGCCGCCGTGGCGCTGGCGCCGATGTCGTAGCCGGTGTCGCCCGTGGCGCTGGCGATCACCTCGACGCCGCCGCCGTCGTTGGTCTGGACGTTGTCGAGCACCAGGGCCGCGCCGGTGTTGCCGACGATGGCGTTGTTGCCCACGCCGTTGGCGCTGGCCTGGGCCGCGCCGTAGAGATACGAGCTGGTCTCGGCCTGCGAGCGCACATAGGCGGTGTTGTACTGGTGGTTGGCCACGTCGAGCAGCGGCCCGGTGTTGCTGGCCGACAGATCGTTGGCGACGGCGGTGGTCGCCGTGCTGGTCAGGTAGCTGTTGCCATAGGCGGTGAACTTGCTGGCTTGCACCAGGTCGGAGGTGTTGCCCTGGTCGGCGATCACCCGGGCGGCCGACTGGTTGTAGCCGCCGATCGCGATGCTGTTGCCCGCCGCCGCGCCGGCCACGGTGGACGTGCCGCTCACGTACTGCACGATCGCCCCGCCGTCGGCCAGGACGTCGCCGGAATTGGCCTGGCTGATGCGCGCGCCGGCCGAGCCGTTGTCGAGATAGAGCCCTTGGGCGTTGCCCATAGCCTGGGTGGCCATGGTCAGGTCGCCCGCCTGGGCGGTCTCGCCCTCGACCTGGCCGCGGGCGGTGACCGCGCCGCTGTTGGTCTGGACCGTGAAGCCGGAATAGGTGGCCTCGGTCATGTCGACCGAGCCGTTGTTGCCGGTGGCCACGGTGGTGACGTCGCTGGAGGCGCCCATCGACCCCGAGGCGTTGACCACGCCGTGGCCGTAGACCGAGCCGGAGTTCACCTGGTTTGAGGTCGCGCTGACGTCGGCGCGCTCGCCGCCGATGCCGACGGCGTTGCCGGTGGCGGTGGTCGTGGCGCTGACGCCCTCTTCGACGGTGACGACGTTGAGGGTCTGCTCGGTGAAGACCTCGCCCAGATTGACCTGGTTGTTGAGAACCTGGCCCTGGGCGAAGGCGACGCTAGTAGCGACCGCGACGCACAGAGGGATCGCTGCGATCGTTCCAGCGAGACGGATCTTCGCGGGTCTGCGCATTGTTGGTTCCCAGGTTGTTGTAGGCGGGCGTGTAGGCGCCCGTGACGCCGACGGTGTCGGCGCCGAACGGATCCGACTGCAGGCAGCTCTGGGGACCGGGCATGCCGTAGAGGTTGGCGCTCATCTCGACGACCGAGCGCTCGATCAGCGAGCGCACGGCCAGTTGCACCGGCTCCAGCGCGCCCTTGCCGCCCGACAGGTCGAAGACGTTGTTGTTGGCGAAGGCGAAGATGCCGGCGCTGACTTCGCGGCCGATCACCTGCTTCTGGTAGGAGATGACGTCTTCCACCACCAGGGTGCGGCTGTTGATCAGGCGCAGGTCCATGGCGATGTTCATCACGAACAGGCGGCGCTTGAAGTTGGCCTTCAGGCCGTCGCTGTCGAGGTCGCCGCCATAGAGGTCGGCGCCCGCCGAGTGGATGTTGTAGTTCAGCTCGGTGACGCCGCCGACGAGGTAGAAGTCCGAGCCCGCGACCTGGCCGGCGACGATCTTGCGATAGTCGGCCGGGGCGTCCGGCGTCGGGGCCGGGCGGTCGGAGATCAGCTTGTTGTTGGCGTACTTCAGTTCGAGCTCGGAGACCGAGGTGTCGAAGCGCTCGACCATCGGCATGCCGGCCTTGGCGAAGGCGGTCATGGCCATCAGCGAGGCGCCCTGGGTGACCTTGCGGCCCGAACCGTCGGACTCTTCCTTGCCGGTGTAGTCGGCGATGCGGCCCACGGCGATGCGCGGGGCGGCGACGCGGTTCTGCCGGGCGTAGCTGGCCAGGCAGTTCAGCGCGGTCGAATAGGGGGTCGGGTTGGCCGTGACCGGCGCCGTGCCGATCGGCCGGGCGTAGTTGCCCGCGTCCAGGCGCTTGGGCACGCCGCCGCCGCAGGCGCTGAGCGCCGAGCAGGCCGCGGCCACCAGCAGGAGGATCCGCTTAGTTGCCATTGGAGACACCGCCGTTGGTCGACGAACCGGCGGTGACATTGCCGTTGTTGACCTGCTTGGAATTGACGATGACCACGTTGTTGCTGCCCTGGGTGATGACCGTCAGGTTGTTGCCGATCGCGGTCGAGCTGGAATAGCCGCCCAGGCTGCCGACGCCCGAATAGCTGTCGAGCGAGCCCGACGAGCTGCGGCTGGAATAGACGCTCTGGTCGCTGCCGGTCAGCATGACGCCGTCGACGATGACGCGATTGCCGTTGGCGTCGCGGGTCGAATAGTCGACGATCTGGTTTTCCTGCCCCGCCGTGCGGCCATAGCCGGCGTTGTACGAGGCCGAATTGGTGCTGACGCTCTGGGCGAAGGCCGGAACGGCGCCCGAAATCAGGACTCCGGCTGCGACGAGAGCCGCGCCGTAGGCCCGGACGAGGGGCTTGTTGTTCTTATTTGAGGCCATGACGGGCTCCGCGACTGTCTGCCAGGGGATCGCAAGCAACCCCCGTGCCAAAACCGGACACGCCAATCCTAGGCGCCAAGGTATCCAGAATTGGTTAAACGCGCGCCGCGCGGCGGTTGGGGCGGTCGATCGGAGGGCCGCGCGTCCTTTGGCGTCTCTTACGCCATTGATCCCGGAGCGGGATTGCGAGACCCTCGTTCTCCAAGAACCATAAGGGAGGATTGAGCTTTGCTGGTGTCTCAGATCCTGAAGGACAAGGGCGACCTGGTGTTCACCGCCTCGCCGCAGGAAACCGTCGGCGCGGCGGCCGCCCTGCTGCACGCCCGCAAGGTCGGGGCGATGGTGGTGCTGGAGGCCGACGAAAGCATCGCCGGCATATTGTCGGAGCGCGACATCGTGCGGCAGATCGCCAAGGAGGGGGCCGGCGCCCTCACCAAGCCGATCTCGGCCTGCATGACCCGCGACGTGATCTTCGCCCAGCCGGACGAGACCATCGAGGCCCTGCTGGCCAAGATGACCGACCGGCGCATCCGCCACCTGCCGGTGGCCAAGGGCGGTCGGCTGGTCGGGATCATCTCGATCGGCGACCTGGTGAAGTACAAGATCCAGGAGACCCAGGCCGAGGCCGATGGCCTGAAGGCCTATATCGCCGCCGGCTGAGGCCGGGGCGGGCGAGGGCGCTCTCTTTTCTATAGGGAGCGCCTCCATATGAGAGAGCGCCCTTACATATGGAGAGAGGCGCGTCAGCCGATCAGTTCGGCGCCCGTGCCGGTGACCGCGTCGGCCAGGGTGTAGCCCTCGAGCACGGCGGCGGTGGCGTCGCGCGCCCGCAGCAGGGCCTCGCGCAGGGCGCAGGTCACCAGGTCGCTGCAGTCCTCGCAGCGGCGGAAGGCGGTGCGGCTGACGCAGGGGGCCAGGGCCAGCGGTCCGTCGACCAGGCGGATGATCTCGGCGAAGTTGATGTCGGCGGCCGGGCGGGCCAGCAGGTAGCCGCCGAACTTGCCGCGGCGGCTGGTCACCAGCTTGTGGCGGGCCAGGCCCAGCAGGATGGCTTCCAGGAACTTGCGGGGCGCGTCGGCGCGCAGGGCCAGTTCGCCGGCCGTGACCTGCTCCTCGGCGCGCGCCAGTTCGATCATCGCGCGCAGGGCGTAGCGCGCCTTCTGGGACAACATAGACGACCCCTCTTCTATAGAGCGCTCTATGGAGCCACGGCGGGGCGGGGCGCAAGCTGTTCCGTTCACGGTTCCATGCACAGATCCGCCCACAGCTAAGGGCGCGGGGCGGGCGGAATCGGCTTGCGGCCGGCGGAGGCCCCACGTAGAAGCCGCACCTCGCCGCGGGGGACGCCTTCGCAGCTTCGGAAATGAAGGTTTCGACTTGCATTTTCGGCGCTGGATCGCTAAATTCCGCGGCCTCAATCGACTCGGGCAGCTGGATTGCCGACGACCTCAGGGTCTTCGGGAGGGAGCGCTTTTGTTGCTTTCTGGGGAGCTTCGGTTCTTCGGAAAGTTTCGAAAAGAGTTGGTTGACTGGGCAGGATTGCTTCACTAGAA
>NZ_JBWKNV010000003.1:0-602508 GCF_059415745.1 Caulobacter sp. GW821-FHT10A10
GCCGTCGAGCGGCCGTTCTGGTTGGCGTCGACGAACAGCAGGATCTTGCCGAAATCCTTGTCGTTCTTGTCCAGCAGGCCGTCGCCGTTGGTGTCCCAGGTGCGCAGGCCTTCCAGGTCGCTGGTCGCGCCCGGCTTGTCCTGCACGAACGACAGTTCCGACAGCTGGTTGATCGCCCCGTCGCCGTTGCGGTCCACCGCCAGGAAGCCGTCGGTGGGACCCACCCAGCCGATCTGCGAGATCCCGCCGCCCGCCGTCCTGACCACGACCTCGGAGCTGTCGACCGCCGACAGGTTCAACCCGTCGCCGTCCAGGTCCAGAGCAATCGGATGGCGTAGTCGTAGTTGTAGGTGATGCTCTGGGTCCAGGCGATGTCGAGCTTGCGCAGGTCGATCGAGGTCCCGCCGGCCAGCACGTATTCGACCGTGTTGAAGCTCTCGTAGAGGACGGTGTTGGAGTAGCCGTCCATGGTCACGTACTTGACCCCGCCGCCGACGATCTGCATCCGGTCGGCGACCTGGCTGGCCGTCAGCGCGGTGTTGGAGAGGTCGCGCGCGCCGACGTAAAGGTCGTTGCCGACCACCTCGTAGATCAAGTCCTTGGCCTCAATGGTAGCGCCGAACACGATGGTGTCGTCGCCGCCGGTGTCGTAGATGGTATCGACATTGGCGACTACGGCGCCGTTGGCGTCGCGAGCTCGATCGTAGGCGAACTGGTCGTCGCCGCCAGACGTGTAGATTACGTCGTTGCCCCAGCCGGCGACGATGACATTGCCCTTAGTCTCCATCTGGCCGGAGGCGGCGCCGTAGATCGTATCGTTGCCGCTGTAGCCGAAGATCAGGTCGGCGCGGTTGCTGCCGCCATAGAGGCTGGGATTGGCGTTGTCATCGCCGGCCATCGCGTATTCGATCGCGGCGACGTCCAGTTGCCCCGCGCCATTCATGTCCACGGACTTGAGCTTGTTGTTGCCCTGGATCGGATAGGCGCCCGTGAAAGCCACCATCCGGATGACGTCGCCCGTCCCACGTATGCCGATATCAAGCCATCCGCTGGCGCCACCGGCGGCGCCGATCCACAGGTCGTCGACGGTGATGTCCCCGCCGAAGCTGAAGGTGTTCCAGCCAAGGTTATCCTCGTAGACGGTGTCGGAGCCGTCGCCGCGGTTTAGGATGTAGGTGTCGGCGCCGGCGCCGCCCTGCAAGACATCGTTGCCCTTGCCGCCGATGAACGTCTGATCGCCGTCGCCGGCCGTCATCGAATCCGCGAAATTCGATCCGACCACCCCCTCGACGCCGATATAGGCTTGGCTGGAAGCCAAGCCCCCGGACCCATAACCGGTGACCACGCCGCTGGCCGTATAACCGCCGAGGTTCAGCGTGATCCCCCCGGTGGCGGCGGAGTAATCAACGAAGTCCTTGCCCTCGCCGCCGACGAAGACGTCGGCGCCCGTGGTCGCGATAAGCCAGTCGTCGCCGGCCCCGCCCTCCAGCCAATTGTCGCCGCCATCGTAGCCCTTGAGCTGGTCGGCGGCCTTGGAACCCCTTACCGCTTCGAAGCCGGAGAAGACGTCACCCTCGGCGTCGCCACCGAACGCTTCGCCGGTCGAGAGATCGACATAGACCCCCGCCGAAGACCCGACGTAGCTCAGCCAGTCATAGCCGCCGCCGCCTTCCATGACATCCGCGCCAACGCCGCCTTCAATTGTATCGTTGCCGTCGCGCCCCCAAAGCTGGTCGGTGCCGACCAAGCCCTTGAGCACATTGTCGCCCGTCGTGCCGTAAAGGCGATCGCCATAGTCCGAGCCGGTGGCGTTCTCGATGCTCAGCAGGCCCTCGTTGGTCACCCAGGCGCCGGTGACGGCGTTGGTGATCACGGCCATGCGGCTGATCGGGTTGCCGGCCGTGGCGTCGGGATGACCGTTCCATTCAGGTGGACGGTAGTCGAGATCGAAGGCCACGCCGAAACCTAGGCGCTCAGCACTGATCGTATCCTTGCCGTTCGGATCGCTGTTGGGATCAGCATAGCCGCCCCAGAACCAATTAAAGGTGGCGTCCTCGGCGATTAGGAAGGTGTCATCGCCGTCGCCGCCCTGCAGTACCTCCGAGCCCACGAAATCGGCCAGGATATCGTCGCCGGCCCCGCCATCGAGGCTGTCAGTCCCCTGCCCGCCCGAGAGGTAGTCGTCGCCAGCCCCGCCGATCAGCGCGTCGTCGCCATCACGCCCGATCAAGGTGTCGTTGCCGTCACCGCCGTCGAGGTAGTCGTTGCCGCTACGGCCATCCAGCCAGTCCCAACCACTGCGGCCGTACAGATAGTCGCCGCCCGCGCCGCCGACAAAGATGTCGTCGCCGCCGTCACCCGTCGTCCAGTACGAGGTGTCGATCCATTCGTAGGCATCCCAGTCGTTCCAGCGGTAGTAGCCGTCCTCGACATAGACCGAGTGGGTGTCGTCGATGGTCACTCCGCCCGTCGCCAGGCGCTGGTCGACGAAATCATTTCCCGACGTCGTCGCGCCCGGGTCGGTCAGCGTGTAGCCGACCTTGGTCATGACATCGATGCTGACGATTTCGCCTTTGGCGTTCCAGTCGGAGATCGCCGCGTTGGCCACCCGCGAGGTCGGCTGGGTGAAGAAGCCGAAGGGCGCCTCGGCGCCGGTCGCCACCAAGCGCAGCACCATCCGTCGGTAGGCCGTGCCAGGCGGTGCGGTCACTGTGCCACCGATGGTGTTGTAGTTGGCCAGATCCCCTTGCCACGAACCGCCTTCCAGGCCCTGACCGTTCATATAGGTCGAGCCCAGGTGGTTCATATTGGCGTCGTAGAACTCGACGTACATCTGGGCCAGGCCTCGATGGTTGGCGGCCTTGACCGACGCCTCGTAGGTGACGCCCGCGATCGAGACCATCAGCGCCGAGCGCACATCAATTACCGAGCCCGCCGCTGGCGTGCCGGGCATATGCGTCCAGAACACGTCGTTGCCGCTGCCCGACCAGTCAGCGTTCAGATTCACGCCGCGCTGCGGATTGGCCACCTGCCAAGTCGCCATGTCCCAGCCCTGCAGGCCGTTGTCGAAGCGAGCGTTGAGGATGTCGTTGTCGCCTGGGCCGTCCTTGGCCTGCGGCAAGAGCGAGAATAGGCCGTCGCTGTTGGCGCTACGGGCCTGGATCTCGGCCCCGACGCCAGTCGCATGAATGCGAACGTTCTCGTAGGTTGTGCCGTGGCCCTTCAGGTCGAAGCTGTCGAGGAACCCGCGCAGACCGCCGTAGAAGTCGGAGTTGGACCATTTATCGAGGCCGAGCTCGCCCACGCGCTGGAGGGTCGCCTGCCAAGAGGCCACGAAAAAGGTAGGCGATGATTTAGCAATGATGGAATCAATAATATTCTTGTTTTCGTTGTACGCAGTGACATCCGCCGTTGTTAGCGGGGTATCAAGTTTAGAAAATACCTTTTCAATCAGCGAAGTGTTTTGATCGTAGTAGGTACGCTCGGCATCGGTAAGGCTGTTCCAGCCCTTCTTAAGCTCGGCGTCGATGAGGCCACGATACTGGAGGTAGGTTCGATAGTCGTTGCCGGTCTGGATCTCCCCCAGAAGAGAGGTGATGTCCGAGACAGTTGATCGAGCGATGGCCCGCTTTGCGAACAGGTCGCCACCAACGATCTTGGTGTTCTTGATGGCGACGAGAGTACCGTACTCGACCGCTTGATCGGCCGAGGCGAAGTTGGTCTGGACGCCGTTGATCTTAACGTAGATCTGACTGCCCGAATGGCCATAGCGCTGGTCGGTCGCTAACCCGTTCAGGTTCGAGACGTACGCGATCTGTTGGTTATTGGCGATGTTGCCGATGAGGCCGTTGAGCGTATCGCGAGCCGCCGTGGCCATCGATGTGGCGAGGTCGCGGTTGCCGTTGTTGGCGGTAGTGACCGCTCCGAGTTGATATTGGGCGTAAGGCACCTGCAGCACGGTTTCGGCGCTTGCAGATGGTGTTTTCGGTTTCTTCTTACCGAAAAGGTTGCCTATCAACGCCCCCAAGACAAAGCCGACCAACGCACCAACGCCAGGCGCGATGAAGTTCGCCGCCATCCAGCTACTGCCGAATATGGATGCGCCGAGCGACGTCCCGGCTGTGCCGATCGACAGGCCGACCGATGATAGCGCCCATCCCCCTACGGCGCTGCCTAGCGAGGACAAAATGCCTGCGGCCTGAGTGCGCGGCTGGACGATCATCGCGCCTAGCTTCGCCCCAAGGAAACTCGCGACGGCCGCGACCGCGAAGGCGCCGGCTCCGCCGCTCAACTCACCGCCGGTGACCTTTGGCGTGTTCCAGACAGATCCAGCCTTGAAGCCGTTAAAGGCGGCGTCAACACCCCCGTAGTAGATGTTGCTAACAACCGTGTTGACGACAGAGCCGGTCATCGTGCTGAACACGTCGCCAAGCGTGCCATTGAGATTCAACGCTTGGCGCAACTCGCTGGTCAGCGTCGAGCTGACAAAACCAATGCCTGCACTCGACAGCGCCGTGGTCAGCCCTTTTGCGGTGAAGGTTTTCTGCACGCCAATGCTCACGGCCGACACCGCGCCAGCTCCGGCGTTCAGCGCCAACTGTCGACCGACCTGCAGGCCCACCTGGCCAAAAACGGCTCCGGATACTCCGGCGACGATCGCATTGCCGCCTCCCAGCATCGTACCAATTTGCGAGCCTATCGTCTGCCCCAGCACCCCCCAGCGAGCCGCGTCGTCCAGCAGCTTTCCTACTTTCTGCGCAACGACAGCGACATTGTCTTCCCGGTCGGCCGATATGGCTTTCGCTCCCGCGGCGACATGCGCTTTCGCGGCAGCCGCTCCGCCTATAGTGCCGCCTGAGGCACTTGCTGAAGTCCCCATGACAGATTTGATCGCTAGCGCGGTATCCGAAAGAGCCGCCTCAACATTATCGGCGGTCCAGCCGCCGAAAAATCTTTTCTTCTGGATGACACCCGCGCTTCTCAGCAAATCGATCTCGACCTGAGACAAAACAGGATTTTCTTGCAGATATCTATCAACCGCGATCGCGAATTTATCTTTTATCTGCCCCGGGAGGCCACTTAGATAAAGGTCCTTATGCACTACAGACGCAGTTCTCTCGCTGTATCCGAGCGCGCTTGAAACCAATTTTGAGAAACTAAGCCCATAAGCGTATGCAGTCTGCGACTCATACGTATTAAGAATATTGGTGAAATAATCGACTATTTGTGCCGCCGAGCCATGAGGAATACTGCTGTACGGCACATCAAACGAATGACCGGCATTATCCTTCGCGCCATGCCGCAATTCATGGCCGATCATTTCGGCAACAGCAGCCATAAACGCGGACTTGTCATTAGCGTAGCCCGACTGAATTTCCGTGAGCCATTTGTCTTCCGGAATCGCCGTCGCAATCATTCGATTGCCGGAGGCGGTATCCATCCAGCGTTGCGTCTTCCCACCCGTTCGAATCTTTGCGTTTTCGCTGTATGCGAAATACCAAATATCAGATACCGGACTCACAGATTCCGGATTGAAGCTCGTATCAAATATTATACCAACAGCGCTAGGATCTGCCCTTGCTGCATTTAGTATGCGAAGAACCATGCTAGGAATGTCATCGTTACTAAATCCTAGAAAATGGACATTTACCTGCCGCGTTACACCATTTTGCGTGAAATCCACAGCCGCAGTAATTGTTGTGTACGATGTAGCTGTAGAGCCAAACGTAATTCGAGACCACGCTCCGCCAGGCGCGTTTGCCTGCGTCAATGTAGATTTAGGATAAGGAAGGGAAGTGGCCGGAGCGCTGCTGCTCGAAACATTTGCCGCCATAATTACCCCTCACCCTTCATGCAGCTTTCAACCAGCCACCTGCCCTGCACCGAAATTCGCGGATCAGACGAGCGCTGAAGGCCCAGGACGTCATCGCGATCAAAGCCCAAACTGAGCATCGATGATTGGAATTCATTCGGCCTGACCAAGCAAACCGCAGTCAGGTTAGCGACGGCGTTTTCGGCAGACCGATCCGCCCCACCCCACCGAAGCTCCTGCGGCTCCTTGCCGCTTCCCCGCCAGAGGGTATTCGGCGCAACTTTAATGTAACTTGAAAACGGCCCCTTAATTCCAAAAAGTATTTCGAATGCCAAATATTGACGACCATAGTCGTAATTAAAATCACCCTCCGCCGACCTAGCCAAAACCCTATACAAACCGATCGCCAGCGCATTCCGGGCACAATCTTCAAAACTATGAGTACTTATACTTTTTTCGCGCACCGCCACAGCAAGACGACTATTGATACTACCGAGCCCAATAATCACCCGACTGACCGTTGGATCGCCTTCCGATTCCAGCTTTTCAGGTGACGTCACGATCCGGTTCAAATCCGCGAGGATCGCCCCGATTTCAGCGTTTGCAGATGGACGTTCACAAGCATCCCCTGCAATCGCGCGCGCGCCGCCAAAACATATGCCAATGCAGAAAGCCAACGCAGCGCTCGTGACCTTTGCATGACGACGTACGCGCCCCATCACAGACAGAGGTGAAAGCATCAGAACACCATCGCAGTTATGCACATTCGCTGCTCCCCCTCCCTGCCTCGCTGATGGTCTTCGCCACTGGCGACCAGAGAAGTCGATCACTCGCTTTTTGCCCGTCACGATCTCGACCGATGCGGCTCATTTCAGCCGACAGCAAAGCTCGGCAACCGTCAATGCTTAGTTGTAATTTCCAAGCCCGCACACGCACAGGGAACACCAGGCAGCGCTTTTCATCGACGATTGCGTCGGGCGAGATGTACGGCCCGCCACAACACCGATCTGTGGCGGGCTACGCGCCGATCGATGGACTTTCCTCGGGGCCTTTGGCCGCGCGGCGGTGCCTGGCCTTGGGACTACAGCCGCGTTGCGGCCGTCCTGGCCAAGCTTTAGCCCCACAGATCCTCGATCACCCCATCCACGCCGGGGAGGAGCAGAACTCACAGTCCGGATCGCGGGAGCGGCGGCGCCTAACGCGGCTCAGAGGCGCTCGCCAGTGGTCAGCCTGAACGCGCGGGACCCTCGCGCGGTGTCGGGTCCTGCGCCCATCACGCGCGATCAGGCGCGCTCGGCCCTGCCTTCCCGCCAACCTGGCCTAGAGCCCGTGTGAGCCGTCGCAGCAAATGATGATCAGGGAACTTGGCCGCCCGTCTGGCGGCTTTGTCATCATGGCCCGGTTTCTCAAGCGCAACGGATTGACCCTGGTGCTGATGGCGATGTTCGCCGCCAGTCTGGTCGGTCAGTGGCTGACGGGATGGCGTGTGGCGCTCGAGGATCTGCGGCGCCATGGCGAGCCTGGGATCGGACTGATCAGCTATCTATCCGACCCGGCTTTCGTCTCGGCAGTCTTCGAGAACTGGGAGAGCGAGTTTCTGCAGATGGCCGTCTATGTCATTCTGACGGCCTATCTCGTCCAGCGTGGATCATCGGAATCCAAGGACCCCGACGCCCCAGAGCGCGACCTCCTGCCCAGCACCGATCCAGACGCCCCGTCGCTGGCCCGACGCGTAGGGCTCTTGCCTTGGCTCTACGCCCACTCGCTTGGTCTAGTCTTGACCGGCCTGTTCCTGGCCGCCTTCGTATTGCACTGGACGTTCAGCGCCCAGCACGCTGCACAGGAGGCGGCCGAGCACGGTCAGGTCGCCAAAGGCGTCCTGGCCTATCTCGCCGACCCGCAGCTTTGGTTCGAATCCTTCCAGAACTGGCAAAGCGAGTTCCTGTCCACCGCCGTGCTCGTGGTGTTGTCGATTGTCCTGCGCCAAAAGAACTCGCCCGAGTCCAAGCCGGTCGCTACGCCGGACAGCAAAACGGGCGCCTGAGCGCGCTTAAATCCCGCCTGTCGCAACCGAAGCTTTGCTTTGACGTTGTCGTGCCGGATGGGCTGCTGCATGCAAGGACGGCCCGACTCTCGACCTCGCCTTGCCGGATCGCCGCCCGTTCATGAGCTTCAACGTCTCCAAAATCCTGGCGGGTGGCGAAGTGGCCAAGCTGCTTGAGACAGATGGGGACGTGGCGGGATTGGGCCGACCCTCGACATGGCTCCAAGCCTTGCGCCAGCAGGTCGATGTGGTGCTGGGCGCGGCGTTTCCGATGTTCCTCGTCTGGGGGCCCGAGCGGATCCTCATCTATAACGACGCCTATCGTCCCATTCTCGGCGACAAGCACCCGGCGGCGCTGGGCCAGCCCTTCTGGACGGTGTGGCCGGAGGTGCGCGCCGCCATCGAGCCGATCATCGAGGCGGCTTTCAGCGGCGCAGCCGCGTTCTACGAGGATCTGCCGGTCACACTTCACCGACGCGACCAGGCCGAACCGGCGTGCTTCACCTTTTCCTACAGCCCGATACCGATCGCGGACGAAGTTCCCGGCGTGCTGTGCGTATGCGTCGAGACGACGTCGGCCGCGCAGGAACGCGCCCGCCGCGAGGAGAGCGAGCGCACCTTGCTTTTCCTGGATCGCCTGACCCAGGCCACCTCGGCCTTGCCGACGGCCGAAGCGGTGATGATGCGCGCGGCCCAGATGATCGGCGAGCACATGGGCGTGGCGATCTGCGCCTATGCCGACATGGATGCCGACCAGGACGGTTTCACCA
Organism: Caulobacter sp. GW821-FHT10A10; assembly: GCF_059415745.1. Lineage (NCBI taxonomy): Bacteria > Pseudomonadati > Pseudomonadota > Alphaproteobacteria > Caulobacterales > Caulobacteraceae > Caulobacter > Caulobacter sp. GW821-FHT10A10. The sequence goes on from NZ_JBWKNV010000003.1 coordinate 8,627, forward strand.
TCCGCGGCGATTGGGCCGCGGCCGGCTCGACCTCGATCGTCGGTCGCTATCGGCTGGCCGACTTTGGCAAGATGGCGGTGGAGAACCTCTCGCGCGGCTTGCCGCTGGTCATCAACGACAATCTCGCGGAAATCGCCGCCCATGAGGCGGCCACCTTCCAGGCTATCGGCATCGGCGCGACCATATGCATGCCCCTGGTGCGCAATGGCGCCCTTCGAGCGCTGATGGCGGTTCATCACAAGGGTCCCCATTTCTGGACCGATCGGGAGCTGGCCCTGGTGCGCGAGGTGACCGAGCGTTCATGGGCCTTCGTGGAGCGGGTCGCGTCTCAGGCGGAGCTGGCCGACAGCGAGGCCGAGCTGCGCCGGATCACCGATGCTGCGCCGCTGTTGATCGCCTATGTCGATCGCGACGAGCGCTACCGTTTCATCAATCGTGGCTACGAGGCCTGGTTTGGACAGCCGCGCGAAGCATTGCAGGGCCAGCGTGTGGAGGCGGTGCTGGGCGCGGCCTATGACCGGGTCAAACCGTACCTGCGCGCGGCGTTGGCCGGGGAACGGGTGAGGTTCGAAAGCCGCGTCGACTATCCCGCCAGCGGACCGCGCGACGTGCAGGTCGACTATATCCCGCGGCGCGGCGCCGACGAGGGCGTGGTCGGGCTTTATGCGGTGATTTCCGACGTCACCGAACGCTTCGAGGCCGAACGGGCGCTTTTGCAGAGTGAGACGCGCCTGCGACTGGCCACCGAGTTTGGCGAGGTGGGGTTGTGGGACGTCGATAACGGCGATGGGGCGCTCTATTGGGACGACCGTGTCCGGGCGCTATTTGGCTACTCGCCCGGCGTGCCGGTCACCTTGAACGACTTCTACCGCGGGCTCCACCCCGATGACCTGGAGCCGACAGCCAGGGCCTATGCGGCCGCCTGTGATCCGCTGGCCCGGCACCTCTACGATGTCGAATATCGCACCATCGGCGCGGAGGACGGAATCGAACGCTGGGTGGCCGCCAAGGGGCGCGGGGTGTTCGACGCCGGCGGTCGGTGCCTGCGCGTTGTCGGCACGGCCATCGACATCACCGCCCGCAAGCACGCCGAGGCCGCGCGCGATCTGCTGATGCGCGAGGTCGATCATCGGGCTCGAAACGCCCTGGCCATCATCCAGTCGATCGTGCGCCTGACCGATGCGGCCGACCCCGCCGAGTTCCGCCAGGCCATCCACGGGCGCATCGAGGCCATGGCGCGGGCTCAGTCGGCGCTCGCCAGGACCCAATGGCGCGGCGGAACAATTGGCCAGGTGGTTCGCGAGGAGCTGGCCGCCGCGATCAGCGCGGGCGCCCGGGTGCGCCTTTCCGGCGGCGAGATCGCCCTGCCCGCCGACCAGCTCCAGCCCCTGAGCATGATCCTCCACGAGCTGGCCACCAACGCCACCAAGTATGGAGCGCTGTCGGTGCGCGGGGGCCGCCTGGAGGTCAGTTGGGCCAGCGAGCGACAGGGCTGGTCGCTGGCCTGGGAGGAGCGCGAGGGTCCTTCCGTGACTGCGCCGTCGCGCTCGGGCTTCGGCTCGCGGCTAATGGCCAGCCTGGCGCGCCAGGTCGAAGGCCAGATCGTTTTCGACTGGAATCACGACGGGTTGTCGGTGCGCTTGCGCGCGAGCGCTCCAGCCTGACGGATCGCGCCTAAAACTGCGTTTGGCGTCGGGTGGGAAACCCGGCGATCCGCGCGGACCCATCGTTTGATGGTTGCCGGAACAGCCGGATGGACGGGTGGTTAAGACCGCGTCCTTCCCCCATCCGGAACATCGACCATGGCCGTCACGGCGAAGACCAAAGCCAAGCAGAAATCCGCGCGCGCCGCGACCAAGGCGCAGGCCGCCCCCAAGGCGCGAGGCCAGGACGCCATCGCCTTGCTGGAGGCCGATCATCGCCAGGTCGAGGAGTATTTCGAGGCCTATGAAGGCCTCACCGACGCGGCCGACAAGAAAGCTCTGGCCGACAAGATCTGCCTGGCCCTGAAGGTCCACACCCAGATCGAGGAAGAGTTCTTCTATCCGCCGGCCCGCGAGGCGACGGGCGACGGCGACCTGATCGACGAAGCCGTCGTCGAGCACATGGGCGCCAAGACCCTGATCGCCCAGATCGAGGCGGGAGCGCCCGGACAGCCGCTCTACGACGCCAAGGTCAAGGTGCTCGGCGAACAGGTCCGTCACCATGTCGAGGAAGAGGAAAGCGAGCTCTTTCCCGAGGTGCGCGCTACCGACCTGGATCTTGTCGCGCTCGGCGCCAAGCTGTCGGCCCGCAAGGCCGAACTGATGGCCCAGCTCGCCCCGCCCGCCGCCTAAGGCCTGCTGGCCAGTCCCAAACGCCAAGGCCGTTCGGCCCGCTCAGAACCGTCAGGATCTTCTCATGCCCACCAAGTCCAAGCCTTCGGCCGCCAAGCGCCCGATTGACACGCCCGACACCACGCTCGGCGTTGAGACCCTCGTGGCGCCAGGCGCAGAGCTGCACCAGCAGGCGGCCGACGAGGCGACGCAGCTGACTACCAATCAAGGCGTGCCGATCGGCGATAACCAGAACTCGCTGAAGGCCGGCGCGCGCGGTCCGGTGCTGCTGCAGGACTTCATCCTGCGCGAGAAGATCATGCATTTCGACCACGAGCGTATTCCCGAGCGCGTGGTGCATGCCCGCGGCTCGGCCGCCCACGGCTTTTTCGAATGCCTGGAGGACCTGTCGGAGATCACCACCGCCGACTTCCTCCAGCGGCCCGGCGAGCGCATCCCCGTCTTCACCCGCTTCTCGACCGTGGCCGGCAACAAGGGCTCGATGGACCTGGCCCGCGACGTCCGTGGCTTCGCCGTCAAGTTCTACACTCAGCAAGGCAACTTCGATCTCGTCGGCAACAACATCCCGGTGTTCTTCATCCAGGACGCCATCAAGTTTCCCGACTTGATCCATGCGGCCAAGCAGGATCCCGATCGCGAGTTCCCCCAGGCCCAGACCGCTCACGACACCTTCTGGGACTACATCTCGCTGACGCCCGAGAGCCTGCACATGGTGATGTGGATCATGTCGGACCGCACCATCCCGCGTTCCTATCGAATGATGGAGGGGTTTGGCGTCCACACCTTCCGGCTGGTCAACGCCGCGGGCCAAAGCACCTTCGTCAAGTTCCACTGGCGGCCCAAGCTCAATGCCCAGTCGGTCGTTTGGGATGAGGCCCTGAAGATCAATGGCGCTGATCCGGACTTCCACCGCCGAGACCTGTGGGAAGCCATCGACAGCGGTGATTTTCCCGAGTGGGAATTCTGCCTGCAGACCTTCAGCCAGGAAGAGGCCGACGCCCTGCCCTTCGACGTGCTGGACGCCACCAAGCTCATCCCCGAGGAGGTGATCCCGCTACGGGTCGTCGGCCGCATGGTTCTGGATCGCAACCCCGACAACTTCTTCGCCGAGACCGAGCAGGTCGCCTACTGCGCCTCGCATGTGGTCCCGGGCATCGATTTCACCAATGATCCGCTGCTGCAGGGGCGATTGTTCTCCTACCAGGACACCCAGCTCAAGCGCCTGGGCTCGGCCAACTTCCACCAGATCCCGATCAATCAGCCGCGCTGTCCTTTCCACAATCTGCAACGCGACGGCCACATGCAGATGGGCGTGCCCAAGGGCCAGGTGAACTATGAGCCTTCCAGCCTGGGCGAGGATATCAAGCGCGAGAGCCAGGCCAGCGGCTATCGCACCTTCCCAAATCTGGAGACCGGTGAGCAACTGCGCGTCCGCCCCGAGACCTTCGCCGACCACTACAGCCAGGCGCGCCTGTTCTTTCTGAGCCAAACCCAGCCCGAGCGCGATCACATCGTCGCTGCGCTGATCTTCGAGCTCTCCAAGTGCAATGTCGCGCGGGTGCGTGCGGCGATGCTGTCGCGCCTGGTCAATATCGACGAGAGCCTGGCGGCGCGGGTCGCCGCGGGACTTGGAGTCAAGGAGCCGATCGTTCCGGCCCCCGCCCCGGTTCCGGCCCAGGACCTGGAGCCCTCGCCGGCGCTCAGCATCCTGGCCAAGGCCGCTCCGGGCCTGATGGGCCGCAAGGTCGGCGCCCTGGTCACCGACGGTGTCGACGACGCTGTGCTGGACGCGCTGAAAGCGGCGGTCGAAGACGCCGGCGCGAAGCTGGCCATCATCGCTCCGACGATTACTGGGGTCACAAGCGCCGGCGGCCAGTTGATCCCCGCGGACTTCCGCGTCGATGGCGGGCCCTCGGTGCTGTTCGACGCCGTGGCCGTCCTGCCTTCGGACGAAAGCGGCGCGGCTCTGGCGCTGGAAGCCGCGGCGGTCAATTTCGTGCGCGACGCCTTTGGCCACCTTAAGGTCATCGCCTATCTGCCTGCGGCCGCGCCGCTCTTCGTCAAGGGCGGCCTCTCCGACGCCAATCCCGACGCGGACGGCGGCTTGATCAACCTGCCGACTAAGGCCGTGGGCGACTTCATCGTCGCGGCGCAGGCCGGCAGGATCTGGGCGCGTGAGCCCCTGGTGCGCAAGGTCTACTAGAGACCCGGCATCGCCGCTGAAGGCCAAGTCAGGCGGGAGGCTTGATCTTAAGGTCCGCGCCTCTCTCTTGGGCGGCAAAGCGTCGGCGCTGCAGCTCAAGACGCAGCTGTCTTAGACGGCCCTTCGCCCCGCCGGTCGCCGGGCCGCACGGGCGCTTGCGCCTGGGCAACGGCGTCGAGGCGCCCACCGTCAGGTAGTCATTGGACGCGCCCGGCCGCCGACGGCTTTGCCCTTGGCCCTCAGCCATCGGCCAAGCCCAGGTCGGCTCGAAATCCGCGCCAGTCACGGAAAGAGCGAGAACGAGCCCCACGCCTCGCGCGATGAGGCCGCGATGCGGCGCGGCGCACGCCGACGGCGACCTGGCGGCCGTCTGGCGTTTAGCGGCGAGAGCAGTTCGCGCGCGGAGCGCGCCTTCCTGCGCCAAGTCTCGAATCCTTCGGCGACCTTGCGCGTTGATGGCTCAAGGAGACCCAAGATGAGCAAGGCCGCCAACGACGACCGGCGTTTTAGCGTGCATGCCCGCCACGCTGGGGCCCACCGCGCGCGCATTGTCCAGGAGCTGTCTTACGAAGCGGCGGCGGTCGCCTATGTCGAGGATCTGGCGATCGCGCCGGACGACGACGGCGAAATCAGCGTCGTGGTGCGCGATCTCGATAGCGGCGGCGAGCATTGCTTTCGGATCGACCTGGAGACCGGCGAGACCGCGCCCTGCTCGGCCTGAGAACAAATCAGGGCGCCCGCCGTTTAAATTCGTGAGCCCCGGTGGGCGGTAAGGATGCTCGACATGGCGTATCGCCCGACCTGGCAGGGACATCTGCGGCTCTCGCTCGTGACCTGCCCGGTCGCCCTCTACACCGCCACCGACAGCGGCGGCGAGGTGCACTTCAACCTGATCAATCCGAAGACCAACAACCGGATCAAGATGATCACCACCGATCCGGATACCGGGCCGATCGAGCGGTCGGAGCTGGTCAAGGGCTACGAAGTCTCCAAAGGCGAGTACATCCTGCTCTCCCAGGACGAAATCAACGCCGTCAAGCTGGAGAGCACCAAGACCATCGACATCGAACGGTTCGTGCCCGCCGAGGAGATCGATCGGGTGTACTGGGACAATCCCTACTATCTCGCCCCTGACGGCAAGCTTGCCCAGGAGGCCTTCGCGGTGATCCGCGAGGCGATGGCCAAGTCCGGGCAGATCGCCCTTGGCCGCGTGGTGATGTCGACGCGCGAGCGCCTCCTGGCGCTGGAGCCGCGTGGCAAGGGGATCCTGGCCTACACGCTGCGCACGGACGCGGAGGTGCGCAAGGAGAGCGAGATCTTCGACGCCATCAGCGATAAGGCGCCCGACAAGGCGATGATCGCCATCGCCGAAAAGATCATCGAGCAGCAGGAGGGACCGTTCGACCCCAGCCAGTTCGTCGATCGCTACGAGGAGGCGCTGAAGGATCTGATCGAGGCCAAGCAGAAGGGCCACAAGGTCGAGAAGGTGGCCGAACCCGAAGACACCAACGTCGTCGACCTGATGGCGGCCCTGCGCGCCAGCCTCGGCGGCAAGGCGCCCGCGTCGGCCAAACCCGAAGCGAAGACCAAGCCAAGGGCCAAATCCGCCACAAGCGCCAAGACCAAGGGCGCGGCCAAGGCGGCTCCCGCTCACAAGTCCCGCAAGGCAAGCTAGGCGTCTCCGCCGGCGGCGCGATAGGCGCGCACCGCGGCCTCCAGCGCCTTCTCCGCGGCCTTGCGCGCCTTGGCCCAATCCCTCTGCGCGGCAAGCGCCTCGGTCTCCAGCGCCTCGCGCCGCCGCTGAAGCTCGGCCTCTCGCTGCAGGCGATCGCGATCGATCGCGCTCAGCGCAGCCTGCGCCGCCTCCAGCCTCGCCCGGTCGGGCGCCTGCACCTTGGCGCGCGGCCTGGCCTTGGCCGGCCGCGGCGACGCGGCCGCCACCTTCAGCTTCGGCTCGGCCCGGCGCGGCGGTTCAGGGACATCCGGCAAGCTAGGCTGGAGACTGAAAGGCTCTTTGGATCCGATGGCGCGGCGCAGCGGGATCTCCGGATGGGCCAGGGCCGCGGCGACGGCGTCGGGCTCGTCGCTGATCTTGGCGCGGCCTTCGGCAAAGAGGTTCTGGCGCGTGCCCCAGGCGGCCAAGGCGGCGGCCTGATTGGGCGCGGCGACCACGCTGTCGTGGAAGCCGAACTGGGCCTGATAAACCCTCATCCGGCGCGGCGATCTCATCCTGGCCACTGCTAGACTTTTCCCTACCGAGTGATCGCCTGCGCCAACACCTGTTCGCCACCACGGTCATGGTTCCAGACAGCCTGCCTGCGGAGCAGCGACGGGGGCGGTTCGGACCCTCTAGGCGGCAAGGTTCTCCCCTTCTCGCGGTGCGTCCACGACAAAGGCGCCAACGCCCGCGCGCCCAGGCGTCCTCACGGCGACACCAGGCATCGCGAAGTCCCTGCAGTCGTTGCCACCATTGTCCATGAAAGATCTCCGTGCTTGGCCTTGGCCATCACGATGAGGCACTGCTGCAGATGGTCCTGGCTCACAGCCTTACCAGCAGACGGTGGAAGCCCGTCGGCGCGGCAAACCGCCGCGCCGACGGGGCCGCCCTTAGTTGTAGAGACTGTCGGGAACCTGTCCGCCATTCTCGGCCAGCTTCTTCATCACCGCCTTGTGCAGGGCGATGTTCTGCTCGGCGCTGCCGGGCTCGCCGGCATGGACGCCCAGCTCGTCGGCCAGCTCCTTGCGCGCCTGCAGGCTGGAATCGAGCTTGAGGAGCTTGAGCAGGTCGACGATCGAGGTGCGCCAGTTGCCGCCGCCGCCGTCGATCTCGGCCATCGACGTCAGGACGGCCTCGACACCGGAGCGGATGGCGCGGACGGCGCTTGGCCCGTTGAGGCGGGAGCCGGCGCGACCGGCGCGACCGCGCTGGCCGTGGCGGGCGCGGGCGCCTCAGCCGAAGGAGCCTTGGCCTTGTCGTGATGGAAGATCCTGTCGACGATCTTGGAAAAAAGGTCCATGGGGCGTCTCCTATCAAATGATGCTTAGTGGGCGGCCGAGGCCAGCCCCTGGACGTGGCTGAGGTGGGCCTTGATCTTGGGCAGGGCCTTGGCCGCGCCGCCCTTTAGTCCCGCGTCATCGCCGCGATCGGCATAGCCCTCCATGAGGGTCAGGGCCTCGTTATGGGCGGCTTCCTGCTGGGTCAGGTAGACCTTGTCGAAGTCGGCCGGGGCCGCGGCGTTGAGGTTGTCGATGAGGCCCTTGCGGCGCTCGTCCAGTCCGGCCGGCGCGGTCCTGCCAGCGGCGATGATCAGCGGCTTGAGGGCGTTGGAAAGCGCGGTGTGGTCGGTGACCATCTGCTTGCCGAAATCCTTGACCGCCTGAGTCTGCCCCTTCTGCTGGGCGATCTGGCCGGCCTGGATCTCGTACATGTCGCTGATCGCGGCGTTGGTGACGAAGGCGTCGGTCGATATCGGCCCGGTTACCGCGGCCGCCGTCCCCACAGCGGTGGAGGCGGCGTCCTGCGCGGCGTTGACGGCCGCGTTGCTCGTGCCCGGATCGGCCGGGGCGGGTTCGGCGTCCTTCTTCTGGCAGGCGACGAGGGTCAGGGCGGCCAAGGCGGCGGCGGTCAAAAGTGAATATCGGGCCATGGTCGGCGTCTCCATCGGTTTCGCGATCGCCCCCGGGGCGGGGCGGCAACTGAACGGCGCGGCTTGCCCGACGTTCCCACCAGGCGCCTGCTCGGCGCCGCCAGTTTCCAAACCAGAGCGGCGACCTCGCCTTCCATCCGGAACGGCCTTGGAGAGCGCTCGTTAACGCGCCACCGGCCACCAGATGAACGCCCCCATGACGAAAGCCGCCGCTTTGCCGGACGCCCCTAGGATCGATGACTACGACGTGATCATCGTCGGCGCGGGTCCGGCCGGTCTGACCGCGGCGACGTACCTTGGGCGCTTTCGCCGCAAGGTGCTGATCCTCGACGGCGGGCCACCGCGCGCCGACTGGATCCCCGAAAGCCACAATACGCCAGGCTTCCCCGGCGGCGTCGGCGGGCGACAACTGCTCGCCGACATGGACCGGCAGGCAAGGCTCTACGGGGCCGAGCGCAGAGCCGCGCGGGCCCAAAGTCTGTCACGCATGGCCGAGCATTTCGAGGTCACGCTGGAGACGGCGCGCGGCGATCTGGCCGGCGCTTCCGCTCAGGTGCGCGCACGCTTCGTGCTGCTGGCTACGGGCGTCGTTGACCGGCTGCCGGACTTGGACGGCATGGAGGCGGCGATCAAGGCGGCCAAGGTGCGCATGTGCCCGATCTGCGACGCCTACGAGGCCATCGATCAGGCCATCGCCGTGCTCGGCGAGGATGATCTGGGGGCGCGCGAGGCCGCGTTCCTGACGACCTATTCGCCAAGGGTCACCCTGCTGCACCTTGGCGATCCAGCCATGCTCACCGATCGGCAGGCCCTGGACGAACATGGCGTGGAGATCATGCCGATCACGCTGGCCGACCTGACCGTTGGACCCGAGACGGTCGCCGTAGCGCGCAGCGATCAGGCGCCAAGACGCTTCGACTGCCTCTACTTGGCCCTCGGCTGCGAAATGCAAGCGGGCCTGGCGACGGCGTGGGGCGCGGCTCACGACGACGACGGCAACCTCATCGTCAGCGCCCACCAGGAAACCTCGGTCGAGGGCCTCTATGCGGCGGGCGATGTCGTGCGCGGGCTAAATCAGATCGCGGTGGCCGCCGCCGAGGCCGCCATCGCCGCCACCGATATCCACAAGCGCCTTAGAGCGCTGTCCCGATGAGCGCTCTCTCCCCTTCCCCTCAGTCCTGGACCAGGCCAAGGGCGTAACGCCGACAATGCTCCAGATAGGCCGCCTCGTGCACGGCCACCAGATCTACGACGCTGGACCACAGCCAGGAGGGCGCATCCAAGGCGCCGGACCGGTTGCGCGACAGGTCGGCGATCCAGGCCTTGCGCGCGGCGCCATCCATCTGACGGCCATGGGCGTGGCCCACCACGCCAGCCAAGGCGCGAGCCGCCTCCATGGCCTGGGCCGGCGCCAGGCCCACGATCTCCAGCTTCATGTCCTGGGGCATCAGCTCGCGCACGAACACGGCCTTGTCGAGCAGTCGGCCTGAGGCCATGCGCTGGCCAAGATGGGGAGACAAGGCCAAGGCTCCCGCCACCACCCGCTCGGCGTTGTCGCGCGGCATGGAGGCTTCCGGATCGCGTGGCGCGGCGGCCTTGATGGCCTCCTTGATGTCGAGGAAGCAGATGTCAGGCTCGCCGCCGCCGCCATTGACCTCCAGCAGCACGGCAAAGCGCAGTCGGCCGAGCGAACTGCAGCCCTTGACCCAATAGGCCGCGTCCAAGACCCGAATGTCGTCCTTCTTGCTGCGGGACTTGAGGCTGGTGACAAGCGCGCGGACCGGATCGCTGGCGCAGATCGCCTCGATTTCGTCGCGCTCGGTCCTGGTGATCGGCCAAAAGCGCCGGCCTATAGGGATCACGGGACGTGCGCCCCGCAGACGATCAGCCGCCAGATGTTTCCAGGTCCGGCGTTCGGCCTCGCGTACAACCGCGCCGATCATCGGCGGATGCGGCGTTTCGGCCTCGAAATCACCTGCCAGGGCCTCTTCGTATCCATCGACCATGGCCTCCATCATCTGGGCGGTGATAACGCCAGGCAGATCCGAGCCGCGCGCCGCGCAGGCCAGCGACAGCCCAAGCCGAATAAGATCATGAGCCGGACTTCCGACGACGGTCTGGTCCAGATCGCGGATCTGGATGTCGACATCGCCCCTGGCGCTGGCCAGCGGTCCCAGATTGCCCAGGTGGCAGTCGCCGCAGATCCACACCGGCGGGCCGCTGGGCAGACCGGAGGGGCGCGCCTCGAGCCAGTCGTAGAACTTGACCGTGCTGCCCCGGACATAGGCGTGGGCCGAGCGAGCCATTTTGAGATTGCGTTTGCGCGCCAGCAAGGGACCGCGCTTGGCGGGGGTGGGCGCGCGGGCTTCTCGCGAAGCGGCCTTGGCCCGAGCGATGTGATCGTCCCTGGCCATCAGATGAGCGCCTGGGCGGGACGGATGCGTCGGAAAACCGCCTCTACGAAACCAAAGAGACCAAAGGCCGCCAGCCCCAAGGCGATCAGACTCAAGACCCAGGATCCGAACGGCTGGCGCTCAAGCGCCTGCAAAGCGCCGCCCCAGCTGTGAACGTCAGCGCTACGCGCCTCCAGCCCCGCCTTTAGCAGGAAGACGCCGGCCGGCAGGGTGGCCAAGCCCCGCGCCCCATAGCCGATCCGGGCCAGCGGCGCGACGACGCGGCAGAGACGCGCATCGCACGTCAAGCGCTTGGAGAAATCCTGTATCAGGCCCTGGACGAGGTTGCCTATCCCGACCCCGACGAGCGTCAGGCCCGCCGCCAGCAGCAGCGCCTCGCCGTGGGGCCAGTTCAGGACGGTGGCGGCCGCGCCGTGGGCGGCCTGTTCCTCATCGGCCTCTGCGACATCCTCGAAGGCGTCGAGCAGTTCCAGGCCCCAGAGCCCAAGCCCGCCGTATATCAGTCCGCTGACGGCTTGACCAACGCGCACGGCGATCGCCTTAGGGGAGACGCCATGGCGATCGGCGTCGAGGCCGGCCTGCAGGCCGCGCCATATCGCAAAGCCCAGCAGGCCTAGCGAGACAGGAGTCACGATCACCAGACCAGGCGGCCAGGCGGCCCAGGCCGCCAGCATCGCCTTGGCGCCGCGCGCCCGCGGCGTCAGATCGACAGCGGCCATGAGCACGATCGCGCCCAGGCGCAGATAGACAACGCCGCGGGCGGCGTAGCCGAGCCGGCCGGCCCATTCGAGCCCCTGTATGATCTCATCCCGCGCCGCTAGGCGCCTGAGACGCCGGGTCCACGGCTGTGCTTCTGCTCGCCCCAATTTGCGATCCTCGCGCCTGCACCAACGCCCAAGCGCTGCCGTCGGGCAGGCTGAACGGCGCCCTCCCCGCGAACGTTCCGTGATCGATGCTGCGGCCAGTCAAAAGATCGCCGGGCGCCCTCGTAAACACCTCCTTGAGCAGCGCTTGCAACCTCCTGTGGCATGACGTGTTTCGGCCCTGCTCGCGGCGGCGCGGGCGCGTCTTTCAAGAGTTTCTTCTTCATGTCGCAGGCCGCGAGCCCCATCCCCACCGTGGGCGAAATCCTGGCGCCGGGCGCTCGCAACCACCGCGGGCCCAGCGCGCCAAGCATCCAACCGCCCGCTTCAGCCGTGGCGCTAGCCCTGTCGCGCAAGGCCGCCAAGGGTCAAGCCACCCTCGTTCACCTGGCGTCCAGCGAACGCCGCGCCGAGGAAATCGGCCGGGCCCTGGCTGGCTTCGCCCCCGGTCTCGAGGTCCTGGTGCTGCCGCCGTGGGACTGCCTGCCCTATGATCGCGCCTCGCCTTCGCGGGATGTGATGGGGCGGCGCATGTCGATCCTTGGGCGACTTGCGCAGCCGGCGGGCCGGCGGGTTTTGGTCACCTCGCCCGAGGCTATCGTCCAGAAGCTGCCGCCGGCGGCGCTGGCGCGCGAGACGGTGCTTGAACTTCGGCGCGGCGCCGTGCTCGACCGCCAGGCGCTTGGCGACTTCGCCGCAGCCGCTGGCTATGTGGCCGACGAGCGCATCGATGAGCCCGGCGAGATCGCCTTTTTGGGCGAGGTCATCGACATCTTTCCCGCGGACGGCGCCTGCCCGGTGCGTATCGCGCTCGACGCTGGCCGGATCGCCGAAATACGAACCTTCGACCCCTTGAGCCAGCGTTCTTCAGGCGAGCTCGAAACCCTCCGCCTTGGCCCGGCGAGCGAGCTGATCCTCAGGCCCGGCGCCGATGGCGCGGTTCCCGAGCGGCAAGCCGGGGCCGAGCACGCCATGGTCGACCACTACGGCGCACTGGTCTCGCTGTTCGAGCTTTTGCCCAAGGCCAGGCTTTCCATGGACGTCAAGGCCGCAGCGCGCCTGGACGAGGTCGAGGCGCACGTGCTGGACGCTTTCGAGGCGCGAAAGACGCTTGGCGGGGCGGGCCCTGAGCCTGGCGCGCCCGGAGACCTCAACCTCCTGGGCGCGGACCTGAAGGCCGCGCTCGCCAGCTGGTCGGCCGTGCGCCTGGAGACGCGCGGCTTCGAACCGGTGACGAACCTTGCTCTCCAGCGCAATCCCGGCCGGGCCTTTTGCGATCTCGTCGACCATCATCGTCAGGCCGGGCGTCGCGTGGTCTTGACAGGCTTGGGGCAGGAGCTTCGGCCGCTTGCCCGTGCTCTGGCCCGCGGCCTTGACCTCAAGCCCCTGCCTTGCGCCGACTGGGCGCAGGCGCTCGCCAGTTCCCTGGACACAGTGGTCAGCATCGAGCTTGACCTCGACACCGGCTTCATCGAGGCGGCCAACCAGCTTGCCGTGATCGCCGCCAGCGACGTGGTCGGCGGGCGCACCGCCGCGCGCGGCGCAACCAACTTGCAGGATCTTTTGGTCGAACCCGAACTTCGCCCCGGCGACGTCGTCCTGCACGAAGATCACGGGGTGGGGGTGCTGCGTGATCTGGCCCGGATCGAGGTTGACGGCGTAGGCCATGACACCTTGCAACTGGAGTATCATGGCGGCGACATTCTGCAGGCGCCCGTCGAGGAGATCGGCCGCGTCTGGCGTTACGGGGCAGAAGAGAGCGCGGTAACCCTCGACCGGCTCAAGGGCGAGGGTTGGTCCAAGCGGCGCGCCGAGGTTCATCAACACCTGGAAGCGGCCGCCGCCCGACTGGTGGCCCTGGCCAAGGCGCGTGAGGAAAGGGTCTGCCCGCCCATCGTCGCGCCCAAGGCGGCCTACGCCAAGTTCGCCGCTCGCTTTGCCTATCCCGAGACGCCCGATCAGTCGGCCGCCATCGAGGCGGTCCTGGCCGACCTCGCCAGTGGACGGCCCATGGACCGTCTGGTGTGCGGCGACGTCGGCTTTGGCAAGACCGAGGTGGCCTTACGGGCGGCCGCGGCCGTGGCCCTGAGCGGGCGCCAGGTGGCGCTGGCCGCCCCGACGACGGTCCTGGCTCGCCAACACGTCGAAACCTTCAAGCGGCGGTTCGCCGGCACGGGGATCGGCGTGGCTCAGCTGTCGCGCCTGGTCAGTCCCGCCGAAGCCAAGGCGGTCAAGCAGGGCCTGGAAGCGGGCCAGATCGGCGTGGTGATCGGCACACAGGCCCTCGCGAGCAAGGACATCGGCTTTAGTGACCTTGGGCTGATGATCATCGACGAGGAACAGAAGTTCGGCGCGGCGCTGAAGGCGAAATTGCGCGCCATGGCCGTGGACGGCCATCTCCTGACCCTGACGGCCACGCCGATCCCTCGCACCCTGCAAGCGGCGATGATCGGCGTGCAAGATGTCAGCGTCATCGCCAGCCCGCCCGCCCGCAGGCGTCCGATCCGCACGTTCCTGGCCCCTTTCGATGCGGCCAGCCTGCGCCTGGCGCTCATGCGCGAAAAGCGCCGGGGCGGGCAGAGCTTCGTCGTCGCGCCGCGGATCGAGGACATCGATCTGCTGCAGACCCAGTTGGCCAGCCTCGTCCCTGAGCTGCAAGTGCGTGTGGCCCACGGCGATCTGGCCGCCGAGGCGGCCGATGCGGTGATGGTAGGCTTCGCCGATGGCGACGGGGACGTTCTTCTGGCCACCAACATCATCGAGAGCGGGCTGGACGTGCCGCGGGCCAACACCATGGTGGTCTGGCGGCCCGACCGCTTTGGCCTGGCTCAGCTTCATCAGCTGCGCGGCCGGGTCGGCCGGGGCCGCGTTCAAGGCGTGGCCTATCTTTTGTCGGATCCGGATGAGGACCTTTCCGAGGCAACCCGCGCGCGGCTTTCGACGCTGGAGGCGTTCGATCGCCTGGGATCGGGCCTGGCCATCAGCGCCCGCGACCTTGATCTGCGCGGCGGCGGCGATCTGGTCGGCGAGGATCAGGCCGGACATATGCGAATGATCGGCGCGGGGCTTTACCAGCGCTTGCTGGCCAGAGCCCTGCGGGTGGAGCGCGGCGAGACCGGGGCCGAGGATTGGACGCCCGATCTGCAGATAGGCAAGCCCGGCGCGATCCCGACCGCCTACGTGCCCGACGCGGTGACCCGGATCAATCTCTACGCACGGCTTGCGAGAATGGAGGACCAAGGCCAGATCGACGCTTTCGAGGGAGAGCTGGAGGATCGCTTCGGCGTCCTCCCCCCGCCGGTCGGCACACTGCTTGACCACGCGCGCCTGCAGCGCCTGGCCAAAAGCGCGGGCGTGCGTCAGGTGCGCGCCGGCCCCAAGGGGGTGTCGCTCACCCCGGCCAGCGCTTCGCCGGCAGAGGCCATGACCGCCCTGTCGCGGTGGCGCGAGGTCCTGACGGTCCGTGAGGACAAGCTCGTCGTGGCCAAGGCCAGCGACGGCGAGGCCGAGCGCCGCGCGCTAGTCCACGCCTTGCTTTGCGCGCTGAGCGGCTAGAGACGATCGCCTCAACTGTCCCGCGGTCTTGCCGCCGCCCGCTGGATGATCGCCGGGCCGGCCAGAAACCGCACTTGTCCCTAAGCCTGCAACACAGCCGCGCGCCGGCGCGTTGACTTTGTTCATACCGTAAGGATCCGCGATGACCAAGGAACGTAGCGACGACAATCCCAAGCCGCCGCAAGAGGTGGCCGACCGGATCTGGGAGCTGGCGGAAAAGATCGACATCGCGATGTTCACCACCTGGGACGGCGAACAGCAGCACAGCCGGCCGCTTTCGGCCCGGGTGCGCCGCGACGAGCACGCCGTCCATTTCCTCGTCGATGTCGAAGGCGGCAAGAACGACCAGATCGAGCACTTCCCCGCCGTCTCCTGCGCCTGGGCAGACAACAGCCACTACAAGTATGTGGTGATGGCCGGCTCGGCGCGGCTCAGCAACGACCGCGAGAAGATCACGGCGCTGTGGTCCGACTTCGACAAGGCCTGGTGGGAGGACGCCAGCGACCCATCCATCCGTCTGATCACCTTCACCCCCGATCAGGGCGAGCTCTGGGCTAGCCCCGGCAAGACAGTGGCGCTGGTCAAGATGGTCCTGGCCGCGGTGACCGGCGCGGCCCCGCAAATGGGCGACAACGCCAAGGTCGATCTATGAGGCGGCGGCTGATCCGCACGCGGTAAGGGCGAGGGCCTAGCCACCTGCGGCCATTCCACCGCTCAGCTGAATGGCCAAAACATGCTCGCCGCGGCCTCCCCTGCCGCAGCGGCTGGCTCAGAATTCTACAGCTCAAGCGACGGGCAAGCGCTTGCCGGCCTTGGCCAGGCCGCTCCACGCTCGTCGCGCCAATTCATCCTCAATCGGCAAGTCATCCACGTGAGGCGGGATGAGCCGGCGCATCAACGCGCCAAGCTCTCCTGCCTCGTGCGCCTAGGGCCCTCATGGCGTTCGGCCCATCGCCAGCGGCGCGGACGCCTGGCTGACATCGACCCAGCTGAAGCTTTCGCCCCGCGCACTGGCCTCCTCGCATAGTCTTGCCGCGCAGGCCCTCGCCATGTCCGCCTGGTCGAATTCCTCGACCAGGTCGCTCCCTACCAAGACGCCGAAGCCTGCCCTCGACCGCGCGACGATAATGATCATTTGATAGGATCGCGCGGCGCCGCATTCGGTTTCAGCTGCCGAATGGGAATTTTAGCTCGCCTCGAAACAGGCGCAAAACTCGAGAAACTTGGATACGCCAGGCGCCTGCCGAGGGCGGCGCCGGACCCCACGCCGTCGGCGCCAGGGCGCTATTGAGGCGATTTTTCGAGCGGCTGGCGATCGAAACGCCGGGGTCCGACCGGAGCGGCGCCCCACCTTCCCAAGCCTCGTCTGCACCGCTCGCCCGCGAAGATCTTGGCCGACCAGCTCACGCTTTGGGCTGGTGTGGTTCCGCCTCAGCGGCAAAGCGATACGGCAAGGCCGCCTTGCGTGGGTGGAAAATGACACCCGGCTCCAGGCAAGATAGACGCGACGAGGCTCAGTATGGCGACATGGCCGCAGCGGGTGCGCTCGCGGCAGCCTCGCTGATCGATCGTCACAAACCATAACCTAGGATAATGCGCGACCTTGGGTTCTTGGCGATCCGGGACCCATGGATGAGCAAGCAGCGGCGCGGGCCGGGGCGCCCGGGGCGACGAGGGGACACCTTGACGAAGTCTTCGATCTTAGCGGCGCCGAACGTGCGGCGCTGACGGCCATCTTGGGTCCCGCACAGCATCTCCCACGAGACCATGTGCTCAAGCGCGACGGAACCGAGCCGACACACCTTTTCTTGCTCGTCGACGGCTGGGTCGCGTCGTCGATCACGGTCGCTTCCGGTCGCCAGCAGACGGTCAAGATCCATCTTCCGCGCGATGTCCTGGGTACGCCAAGCCTTTGCGTGACCCGGACGGCCGAATGCCTGACGGCGATCACCCCGATCACAGTGCGACCGGTATCACGCGGAGACCTGATGGGGGTATTGGCGCGTTTTCCGCGCATCGCGGCGGCGCATTTTCTAGGCGCCCAGCGTGAGCGCGTAACGCTGATGGAAGCCCTGGCTCTGATGGGGGCAGACCGACGGATCGGTGCGCATCGCCGGCATGCTGGTCGAGCTCTTCGACCGCTTGGGCGCCCTTGGTCTGGCCGATCAAGGAACCATGCCTTTCCCGCTGACCCAGGGCCAGGTCGGGGATTTGGTGGGCCTTAGTCCCGTCCATGTCAGCCGAAAATTCGGCGCGATGGAGCGCGCCGGCCTGATCCAGCGCGGCGTGCGCACGATCAACCTGCTGGATCTTCGGCGGCTTCGGTCTATGACCGGCTTGCCCCGGCACGCCTTTGTTCGCGAACCGGAGTGGATCAACTTCACCTGACCCGGGCAGAAAACCCCCAAGGTCTCTCCAGTCCGCCTTAAGACCCGCTATCTGCCGGCCTGCTCGGCGAGGTCGAAGCCGCTGATCAGCAGATCGACGGGAAAGCTCGATAGCCGGACCACGCCGCCTTGCGCCGCTGGCCCGTCGGGGAACTGGCTGGCGTCGATCCTGGCGACGTCGGCTACCTTTTCGCACGCCCGCCCCATGGACGGGTCGGCCGGGATCAGCACCACGGCCTGGGGGTGGCACTCCTGCAGCAGCTTGATCAGTTCGGCGACGATCATCGTTCTTCAACCCGACGCAGGCTCGGGGTCGCCGCCTTGCTCCTGGGCGATGTCCGGCGAGCTGGAGCCCGTCGAGGCGCTGGCCCGGGGCAGCTGGGCTCACCGGCCTCGTAAGCGGCGAAGCTGCGCGGTTCGCTAGGGCTCGCCGGCGCGATCGACACCATCGCCGTGGTGGTCGCATCTTGGACTGGAGCGCGGACCGGCCGCGCCGCAAGGCGCGCGAAAAGCGCGGCGTATTCGGCGGCGGACACGCGCCAGGAGCTATCGGACGCCATGGCGTTGAGCTGGACGCGCCGCCAGCTGACCGGATCGCGGTAAAGAGCGCAGGTCCGGCGGATGGCGTCTTCAAGCATGTCCTGGGTGGCCGGCGCGAACTGCACGCCGGTGGCGGCCGAACGGGCGATCCCGGCGGTGTTGGCGTCAATGATGGTGTCTGACAACCCACCGGTGCGCGAGACGACCGGGATGGCCCCATACCGCATGGCGCAAAGCTGGGTAAGGCCGCAGGGCTCGAAACGCGACGGCGCCAGGATCGCGTCAGCGCCGGCCTGGATGAGATGGGCGAGGTCTTCCCGGTAGCCCAAGAACCGGCCCATGGCGCCGGGATAGCGCTCGGCGGCCTGCGAAAACGCAGCCTCATACCGCGGTTCGCCCTGGCCGCAGACAATCAGCTGGGCGCCCTCGGCAAACAGCACCGGCAGGGCGCCCAGCAGCAAATCGACGCCCTTCTGGTCGGTCAGCCGGCTGAGAATGCCAAAGAGCGGGGCTTCGGCGTCCGGACGAAGGCCAAATTTGGCTTGAAGGGCCAGCTTGTTGATGGCGCGGCGTTCGAGCGTCTCTGCCGTGTAGCGAACGCTGATGTCGGTGTCGGTCTCGGGGTTCCAGACGTCCGCGTCGATGCCATTGAGGATGCCGACCAGCGATTTGGCGCGGGCCTTCAAGAGCCCGCCCAGGCCCATGCCGCCCTCTTCGGTGGTGATCTCCGCCGCGTAGCTTGGAGAAACGGTGGTGACCTGATCGGCGAACTGAATGCCGGCTTTGAGGAAGCCGATGTCGCCCCAGTATTCGACACCGTCGATGGCCATGGCCTCCGCCGGCAGCCCGAGCTTGGTCCGCAGGCTGGCCGGGAACAGTCCCTGGAAGGCCAGATTGTGGATCGAGAGCACGACCGGCGGCGCCCGAAGACGGCGCTCCTTCTGGGCATAGTGAAGGTAGGCCGGGGTCAGGCCCGCATGCCAGTCGTGGGCCTGGATGACGTCGGGCTGGTAGTCGGCCAGGAGACCAAGGCCGATCTCGGCGGCGACCTTGGCCAGAGCAGCGAAGCGCTGACCGTTGTCAGGCCATTCGACCCCCGGCGCCTGCAGATAGGGATTGCCCGGTCGGTCATAGAGGTGAGGCGCGTCGATCACCAGGAGGTCCAGAGCGCCCGCCCTCCCACGCAGCAACCGCGCCGGCGCGCCCATCAGGCTAGAGAAGCGATGGACCACGCTGGGCGTTTCCAGCGCGGCTTTCACCGCCGGATAGCCGGGAACCAAGGTCACGACCTTGACGCCCTCGCGCGCCAGAGCCAGTGGCAGCGCCCCGACGACGTCGGCCAGGCCGCCGGTCTTGATCAGGGGGAAAATCTCCGCAGCGACCGAAAGGATGCTGGGGGCGCTCATCGGACGGCGCCGAATTCAGGACCCTGATGCGCTTCCTCGCAACTGCACAATAAGCTCTGCCACGCCCCGAACGCCATCGCCGCTACTCCTTGAGATGCCTCGGAAACAACGGGAGAGACCAAGGGTTCCGGGAATATTTTTTGATGGCTCCCGGCACAGATTGATCGCCTGATCGTTGTGCACTCGCAGCAATTTGGAGATGGCGGGTGGGGTTGGAGAGTGCGGTGGCCTGGGCGTCCGATCCGTTCGGCTACCTTGGACGCCACGGTGACGTCGTGCGCACGTTTCAGCCCGGCGCGGCGGGTGTCGAAGTCATCTCGCGCAAGAGCCGCCGACGCCTTGGCCGTCTTCAGGAGGCCTCGCCGGGCCTCTTCGTCGGCGAGGTCAAGCCGACCGCAGATTACGCTCTGCGCGTGCTGTGGCCGGACAGCGCTTGGGAAACCGAGGACGTCTATGGCTTTGGTCCGGTGCTTTCAGAAGCCGACCTGACGGCGATCGCACAGGGCGAAGTCATGGGCATGGCCGATCGGCTCGGCGCGGTTCCCCGCGCGCTTGAAGGTGTCGAGGGCGTGGCGTTCAGCGTCTGGGCGCCCAACGCCAGGCGGGTGAGCCTGGTAGGCGACTTCAACAGCTGGGACGGGGAGCGCCATCCCATGCGCCTGCGCCATGAGGCGGGCGTCTGGGAGATCTTCATTCCGCGCCTCGCCGCTGGCGAGCGCTACAAGTTCGATGTCGAAGGCGCCGACGGGGTCGTGCGCCGCAAGGCCGACCCCCTCGCTCGCGCCAGCGAGACCCCGCCAGCCACCGCCTCCATCGTCGCGCCCCTACTCGACCATGCCTGGGGAGACGACGGTTGGATGGCCGACCGCGCCGCGCGCCATCACGCCGGCGCGGCGATCTCGATCTACGAGGTCCACGCCGGATCCTGGCGACGCCCCTGGGACGGTCAGGCCTGTCACGACTGGGACGCCCTGGCCGACCATCTGATCCCCTACGTCGCCGGCCTCGACTTCACCCATGTTCAGTTGATGCCGATCATGGAGCATCCCTTCGGCGGCTCCTGGGGCTACCAGCCGCTCGGGCAGTTCGCGCCTTCCGCACGCTATGGCGCGCCCGAGGGACTGGCTCGCTTCGTCGATCGCTGCCATCAGGCGGGCCTGGGCGTCATTTTCGACTGGGTCCCGGCCCACTTTCCCAGCGACGCCCACGGGCTGGAGCGCTTCGACGGCACGGCCCTCTACGAACATGCCGATCCGCGCGAGGGCTTCCACCCGGACTGGAACACCCTGATCTACAATCTGGGCCGAGACGAGGTCGCCAGCTTCCTGGTGGCCTCGGCCCTCTACTGGCTCGATCGCTTCCACATCGACGGATTGCGTGTCGATGCGGTGGCCTCGATGCTCTACCGCGATTACAGCCGCAAGGCCGGCGAGTGGACGCCCAATATCCATGGCGGGCGCGAGAACCTGGAATCCATAGCCTTCCTGCGTCGGCTCAATGCGGCGGTCAGCGAGCACTTCCCAAGCGCCATCACCATCGCCGAGGAGTCGACCGCCTGGCCGGGCGTGACAACGCCTGTCGATCAGGGCGGTCTTGGCTTCTCGTACAAATGGAACATGGGGTGGATGAACGACACCCTGCGCTACATGCACCGTGACCCAGTCCATCGCGGCTGGCACGGCGGAGACTTGGCCTTTGGTCTCACCTACGCCTTCACCGAGCGCTTCGTCCTGCCGCTCAGCCATGACGAGGTCGTCCACGGCAAGGGCTCGCTGCTGTCGAAGATGCCGGGCGACCGCTGGCGACAGTTCGCCAACCTACGCGCGCTCCTGGCGCTGATGTGGGCCCATCCCGGCAAGAAGCTGCTGTTCATGGGCGGCGAGATCGGCCAGTGGCGCGAATGGGACCACGACGGCGAGCTCGATTGGGCCTTGCTCGAGACGCCTGAGCACGCCGGGCTGCAACGCCTGGTCGGCGATCTCAACCGTGTCTATCGCCAGGAAGGCGCTCTGCATCATACCGATGCGGATGCGCGCGGTTTTGGCTGGATCGCCGAGAACCACGATCGCGACGGCGTCTTCGTCTTCGAGCGCCGCTCCTTCCATGGCGGCGCGCCCTTAATCGTGGCCGTCAACATGACGCCGCAGCCGCAGATGCGGCGGGTGCGCGTTCCGCTGGAAGGCCGCTGGGCCGAAATCCTCAACACCGACGCGGCCGTCTATGGCGGCGGCGACCTTGGCAACCGAGGCGGGGCGAGCGCCTTCTCCCATCCCGACGGCCCGGCCCTGGACCTGACCTTGCCACCGCTGGCCGCTGTCTATCTCCGTTACGAAGGACCTAGCGCTTGACCCCCTCGCCCGAACGCCTGGACTCCGGATCGCCCTATCCCCTGGGCGCCACTTTCGATGGTCTTGGCGTCAACTTCGCGGTGTTCTCCGCCAACGCCGAGCGCATCGACCTTTGCCTCTTCGACCCATCGGGCCGCAAGGAACTGGCCCGTTATCCCCTGCCCGAGTGCACCGACGAGGTCTGGCACGGCTATTTGCCCGATGCGCGCCCTGGCCAGCTCTACGGCTTTCGCGCCTATGGCCCCTACGCGCCCGAACAGGGCCACCGGTTCAATCCCAACAAGCTCTTGCTGGACCCCTACGCCCGCCGCCTGGCCGGCCAGCTTCGCTGGACCGACGCCCTGCACGGCTACCATGTCGGTTCGCCGCGCGCGGATCTTTCCTTCGATCGTCGCGACAGCGCCCCGGCCATGCCCAAGTCGGTCGTCACCGCCGACGCCTTCGACTGGGAAGGCGATCGCCGGCCCAACACGCCCTGGTCGGAGACGGTGATCTACGAGGCCCACGTCAAGGGCCTGACCGCCCTGCTCGAAGAGGTCGGCCCTAAGGATCGCGGCACCTTCGCGGCCCTTTCCCACCCCAAGGTCATCGAACATCTCAAGCGCCTGGGCGTCACGGCGCTGGAACTGTTGCCGGTCCACGCCTTCACCCAGGATCGCTTCCTGCAGGAGCGCGGCCTGTCCAACTACTGGGGCTACAACACCCTGGCCTTCTTCGCGCCGGAGGCGCGGTATCTCGCCAGCGGCAGCCACGATGAATTCCGCCTGGCCGTACGCCGGCTGCACGCCAGCGGCATCGAGGTCATTCTCGACGTCGTCTACAACCACACCGCCGAAGGCAGCGAGATGGGGCCGACCCTGTCCTTGCGCGGCCTCGACAACGCCACCTACTACCGCTTGGTCGCCGACAACCCGCGCCACTGCATCAATGACACCGGCACTGGCAACTCGCTGAACATGGCCTCGGCTCGGGTCATCCAGATGGTGGCCGACTCTCTGCGCTACTGGGCTCAGTCCTTCCGAGTGGACGGCTTCCGCTTCGACCTGGGCGTGACGCTAGGCCGCGAGGGCGACGCAGGCTTCTCGCCGGGCGCGGCCTTCTTCGACGTCCTGCGCCAGGATCCCGTGCTGGGCCGGCTAAAGCTGATCTCCGAGCCCTGGGATATCGGTCCGGGCGGCTATCAGCTGGGCCAGCACCCGCCTAGCTTTGCTGAATGGAACGACAAGTTCCGCGACACCACCCGTCGGTTCTGGCGTGGCGATGCGGGTCAGCGGCCGGATCTGGCCGCGCGGCTGTCCGGTTCGGGCGATCTCTTCGATCGGCGCGCGCGCCGCCCCTGGGCCAGCATCAACATGCTGACCGCCCATGACGGCATGACGCTGCAGGATGTTGTCAGCTATGACGGCCGCCATAACGAGGCCAATGGCGAGAACGGCCAGGACGGCCACAGCGAGAACTATTCGCGTAACTGGGGCGTCGAAGGCCCGACCGAGGACGACGCGATCCTGGCCCAGCGCGGCCGCGTCCAGCGCTCGATGCTCACGACGCTGATGACCGCGCTCGGCACGCCGATGCTGCTGGGCGGCGACGAGTTTGGCCGCACCCAGCAGGGCAACAACAACGCCTATTGCCAGGACAACGCCATCAGCTGGTTTGACTGGACAACGGCGGCCAGCCCGGCGGGCCAGTCGCTGATCGCCTTTACCGCCCGGCTGATCGCCTTGCGCAAAGCCCATCCCCTGCTGCGCGCCGGCGCGTTTCTCTACGGCCAGGAGGAGATCGCGCCGGGCGTTTTGGACATCGACTGGTTCGATGAGCGCGGCGAGCGCCTGTCGCAGGGCGACTGGCAAAACCCCGAGGGTCGGGCCCTGGTGATGCGGCGCGCGCGCAGGCTGGGCGATGGCCGCCTTGAACTCCTGGCGCTGGCGCTCAACGGCGCGTCCGAGACCCTGACCTTCAACCTGCCCGGCGAGGGCCTGACGTTCGAGCGCCTGATCGACAGCGCCGAGCCGGACGCGCCCCCCGAGGAGGTCGGCCAGACCCTGGACCTGGCCGGCGGCGGCGCGGTGGTGCTGCGCGCGGTCGAGCCTGCGGCATGACCGCGCGGGCCGGTCCATCCTGGACGGCGCCGGGCCAGGTGCGGTTCTCGCTCTGGGCCCCCGGCCGCGCGAGCGTCGCTCTCGAGCTGAACGGGGCTCCGGCGCAGGCGATGCAGCCGCTCGGCGAGGGATGGTTTGGCCTTGAGGCCAACGCCTCGCCAGGGTCTCGCTATCGCTTTCGCCTTGATGAGGAACTCGCCGTTCCCGACCCCGCCGGACAGGCCCTCGACAGCGACGTCCATGGCTGGAGCCTTCTTGTGGATCATGGCGCCTATCGCTGGCGACAGGCCGACTGGCCAGGACGGCCGTGGTCCGACGCGGTGCTCTATGAAGTCCATTGCGGGGTCATGGGCGGCTTTGAAGGGCTGGCCGAACGTCTGCCAGACCTGGCCGGGCTTGGCGTGACGGCCCTGCAGCTGATGCCGCTCAACGCGTTCTCCGGCACACGCAACTGGGGCTATGACGGCGTCCTGCCTTACGCCCTGGCGCCGGCCTACGGCTCGCCCGACCAGCTGAAAGCCCTCGTGGACAAAGCCCACGGCCTTGGGATGATGGTGCTGCTGGACGTGGTCTACAACCACTTCGGCCCGGACGGAAATTACCTGCCGCTCTATGCCGGCGCGTTCTTCGACGAGGATCGCAAGACGCCCTGGGGTCCGGCCATCGCCTTCGGAACGCCCGCGGTGGCGCGCTACTTCATCGACAACGCGCTCTATTGGCTCGAGACCTACAAGCTCGACGGCCTGAGGTTCGACGCGGTCCACGCCATCGGCGACAACGCCTTTCTCGACGCCATGGCGGCCGAGATCCGCTCGCGCATCGTCGAGCGACCGATCCATCTGGTGCTCGAGAACGAAGCCAATGACGCCGCCCGGCTGACGGCCGGTTTCGACGCCCAATGGAACGACGACTTCCACAACGTCGTCCACGTCCTGCTCACCGACGAGACCAGCAGCTACTACCAGGACTTCGCCGACCGCCCCGCCGAGCGCCTGGCGCGCTGTCTTGCCGAAGGCTTCATCTATCAGGGCCAGCCCTCCCCCAATCATGACGGCCGACCGCGCGGTCTTTCCAGCGGGCATCTGCCGCCGACCGCCTTCGTCAATTTCCTGCAGAACCACGACCAGGTCGGCAACCGCGCCCTGGGCGAGCGACTGACGCAGATGGTCGCGCCAGAGCGCCTGCAGGCGGCCATGGGCTTGCTGCTGCTTGGCCCGCAGATCCCGATGCTGTTCATGGGGGAAGAGGACGGCTCGACCAGCCCCTTCCTGTTCTTCACCGACTTTCACGACGCCCTGGCCGACGCCGTGCGCGAGGGTCGCCGACGCGAGTTCGCCAAGTTCCCGGCCTTCGCCGATCCGCAGGCCCGCGCGACCATCCCAGACCCCAACGCCAAGGAAACCTTCGAGGCCTCATGGCCGCGCCCCGGCGCCGACCCAGCCGCCTGGCGCGCCCTCGTCGGCCACCTCCTGCGCTTGCGGCGCGAGCACCTTGCGCCTCACATCGAGACGGCTATCAGCCTTGGCGCCGAGGCGATCGGCGCCAAGGCCGTCCAGGCCAGCTGGCGGCTTGAGACCAAGACCTTCACACTGGCCGTCAATCTTGGCGAGGAGCCGGCGGTGCTCTCAGCAGCGCCGGAAGGCCCGCCGCTGGCCGTGGTTGGCGCAGCCCCGAGCGGCGGCCTGCTTGCGCCCGCCAGCTTTGTCGCCTGGCTGGAGGCCGCGCCGTGAGCCGCGAGCCGTTGCTGGCGCTGGCGCAGGCCGTCGGCATCCTGGTCGACTGGACCGATTTCAACGGGGTCGAACGCCAGGTCGGGCGCGAGACGATCGAGGCGGTGCTCGCCGCCCTTGGCCATGATCCCAAGGCGCCGCAAGAGGCCCTGGCCCGGCTTGGCCGCCGCGGCCGCGGCGGCCTCATGATCGTGCAGGCCGGCGCGCCCTTCAGCCTTGCCAGCGCATCGGGCCATGCCCGCCTGACGCTCGAGAACGGTCAAACCCTCGATCTTGCAGCCAGCGACGGCCAGATTAGCGTCAAGATCGAGACGCCGGGCTACCATTGGCTGGATGTGGACGAGCAGCGCCTGTACCTGGCGGTCTGTCCTGCGCGATGCCTGACGCCGCGCGATCTTCTCGGCCGTCCTGGCTGGGGTCTTGGCGTCCAGCTCTACGCCCTGCGCGATAGCGGCGCCTTCGGGGACTTTTCGTCTCTGGCCGCGTTCGCCAGGGCCGCCGGCGCGGCCGGCGCCGACGCCCTGGCCATCAGCCCGACCAATGCGCTCTTCCCGGCCGCGCCGCAGCGCTGCAGTCCCTATTCGCCCTCCAGCCGCGACCGCCTCAATATCATGTTTGCCGATCCCAGCAGCATAGGCGGGACAGCCCCTGCGGCGACGGGCGAGGCCCTGATCGACTGGAGCGCCAGTGCGGCCGCCAAGCTTGCCAGGCTCAACGCGGCCTATCATGTGTTCGCCGGCGACCCGCGCCTGGACGACTTCATCGCCGCGGGCGGCCAAGCCTTGCAGCGGCACGCCTTGTTCGAGGCGCTGGACGAGCGCTTTGCGCCCACCTTCGGGGCGGGAAACTGGCGAGCCTGGCCCGCGCCTTTCCGCAGCCCTCAGAGCGCCGAACGCGAGGCCGACGCCCTGGGTCTGGGCGATCGGATCGGATTTTTCCTGTTCGCTCAGTGGCTGGCCGATCTTGGCCTGGCCCAGAGCCAGGCCGCCGCCAAGGCCGCCGGTCTTGGGCTTGGGCTGATCACCGATCTTGCGGTGGGCCTCGATCCTGGCGGCGCGCACGCCTGGAGCCGCCCGCAGGACCTGATGATGGGCTTGACGCTTGGCGCGCCGCCGGACGCTTTCCAGGCTGCGGGCCAAGCCTGGGGCATCACCAGCTTCGCCCCGGACGCCCTCATCGAAGGCAGTTATGAGCCATTCTTGACCACCCTGCGCGCGGCGCTTGGCCATGCGGGCGGGGTACGCATCGACCACGCCTTGGGTCTGGGCCGGCTCTGGGTCGTGCCCGACGGCGGCGGCGCCGATCAGGGCGCCTATCTGCGATACCCCATTGACGACCTCCTTAGCCTGATCGCCCTGGAATCGCACCGGGCCGGCGCGGTGGTGATCGGCGAGGACCTTGGGGTGGTCCCGCCCGGGTTTCGCGAGCGTCTGGCCGAACGCGGCCTTCTGGGCATGCGGGTCCTGCCGTTCGAACGAGATACCGACGGCGGGTTCAGGCCGCCCGGCGAATGGGACAGCCTGGCCGTGGCCATGACCAGCACCCATGACCTGGCGCCAGTCGCCGGCTGGTGGCGCGGCCGCGATATCGACTGGCGCCGCCGTCTGGACGCGCCTGGCGATCGTGACGCCGAAACCCTGGAGCGCGCCGCCGAGCGTCAGGCCTTTTGGCAGGCGGCCGATCATGCGGGTTTGACGCGCGCGCCGCCGACCGCGGCCGACGCCCCCCAAGCCGCCGACGCTGCTGACGCCGCCGTCGATCTGGCTCTCGAGCTGGTCGCCGCGACCCCGTGCGAGCTGGCCCTGATCCCGATAGAGGATCTGGCGGGCCTGGACGAGGCGCCCAACCTGCCGGGCGTCGTCGACCTGCATCCCAACTGGCGCCGCCGGCTTCCCCAGCCAAGCCCGGCCCTGCTTGCTTCACCTCAAGTCGCCGCGCGCCTCGAGCGGCTGCGCGCCCAGAGACCGCGATGACCCCGACCGCAACCTACCGCGTCCAGTTCCACGCCGGCTTCACCTTCGCCGACGCCGCCGCCCTGGCCCCCTATTGGGCCGCCCTGGGGATCAGCCATCTCTACGCCTCGCCCATCGCGACGGCGCGCCAGGGATCGACACACGGCTACGACGTCACCGATCCCACCACCATCAATCCGGCCCTGGGCGGCGAAGACGGCTTTCAGGCCCTCGTCCAAGCCCTTCGCGCCCACGGCCTTGGACTGGTGCTCGACATCGTGCCCAACCACGTCGCGGTCGGCGGCGGCGACAACGCCTGGTGGCTGGACGTGCTCGAAAACGGCCAGGCCAGTCGCTACGCCGGCCATTTCGATATCGACTGGGCCCCGGCCGATCTCGATCTTGCCGGCAAGGTGCTGGCCCCGTTCCTGGGCGCGCCGTATGCCCAGGCGCTTGCGGCCGGCGATATCGTGCTCGACGTCGAAGCCAATCTTGGCCGCCTCTCCGTCCTGGCTCATGGCGCCCACCGCTTTCCGCTGAGGCGGGAGGATTATGCCAGCGTCCTGGCGGCGGTCGGAGCCGACACGGTGGCCGACATCGATCCAGAGCGCCTGGCCAGCATCTTTGACGGCGCTAGCCTCCACGAGCTTCTAGAGCAGCAGCACTACCGGCTAGCCTGGTGGCGCACGGCCGGCGACGCCATCAACTGGCGGCGCTTCTTCGACATCACCGAGCTGGCGGGCCTGCGCATCGAAGATCCCGCCGTCTTCGACGCCGTCCACGCCCTGCCGCTGAGGCTTTACCGCGAGGGACTGATCGACGGCTTGCGGGTCGACCATGTCGATGGCCTGGCCCTGCCCGGCGTCTATGCTCGGCGCCTGCGACAGGCGCTGGTGGAGGCCGCGCCCGACCGGACGCCCTGGATGGTCGTCGAGAAGATCCTCGGAAGCGGCGAGGCTCTGGCCGACGACTGGGACGTGGACGGCACGACCGGCTACGAGGTCATGAACGAGATTTCCGCCGTCCAGCACGCGTCGGCGGGCGCGCAGCCGCTGGCCGCGCTGTGGAACGCCGTCAGCGGTCGCCCCGAAGATTTCGCGATCGAGGAGCACGCCGCTCGCCGTGAGGTGCTCGCCCGCGATTTCGCCGCCCAGCTGGATGCAGCCGCCAAAGCCTTCCATCGGCTCGCCCAGGCCGACATCGCCACGCGGGATCTGCCGATGCCAGGCCTTCGCCGGGCCCTGGCGGCGCTGATCACCGCCTTCTCGACCTATCGCACCTATGCCAACGAGACGAACGAGGCGACGCAGGATCCTTTCGATCGCGCCGCCGCGGCGGAGCCTGCCTCGGCCTTCGCCCTGGCGCAGATCCGCCGCTGGTTGGCGGCGGACGGCGACTTTCCCGCCGATCTCAGGGCGCAGGCCATTCGACGCTTCGAGCAGCTCAGCGCGCCCGTCGCCGCCAAGGCTGTGGAGGACACCGCCTTCTATCGGTACGGCCGGCTCCTCTCACGCAACGATGTCGGTTTCGATCCTGGACGCCTGTCGACATCGCCGGCCCGGTTCCTGGCACTCGCCGACGCACGCGGCCGGGCCTTCCCCGACAGCCTGCTGACCACCGCCACCCACGACCACAAGCGCGGGGAGGATGTCCGCGCGCGCCTGGCGGTGCTGAGCCACATGCCAGAGGCCTGGGCGGCTCGCGCCCAGGCCTGGCTGGACCTCGCGCCGCCTGGCCCGATGGAGCCCGGCGACGCCCACATGCTGCACCAGACGATCCTGGGCGCCTGGCCTCTGGACCTCCCGCCGACGGATGGCGCAGGCCTGACCGCCTTTGCCGACCGCCTGGCCGGCTGGCAGCGCAAGGCCCTGCGCGAAGCCAAGCTGCGCTCGGCCTGGAGCGTTCCGGACGAGGCCTATGAAGCAATCTGTGAAGACTACCTGCGAGGCTTGCTTGAGGGCCCGGAGGAGGCTTTCCGTGACGACTGCGCAGCGCTGGTGGCGACCATCGCGCCAGCCGGCGTCGCCAACAGCCTGGTGCAGGCGGGGCTGCGGCTGACACTGCCGGGTGTGCCGGATCTCTTCCAGGGCGCCGAATTTTGGGATTTCAGCCTGGTGGATCCCGACAACCGGCGGCCGGTCGACTACACGGCGCGAATGAAGGCCCTTCAGAGCGAGCCGGGAGCGTTCGACTGGCGCGACGGCGGCGCAAAGCAGGCCTTGATCAAGCAGCTCCTGCACCTGCGCCGCCAGCATCCCGATGTCTTTCGCGCACCGCTGCAGGCTTTGGCGGTCCGGGGCCGACGCGCAGAGCAGGTGGTCGCCTTCGAGCGCGGCGCGGGATCCAAGCGACTGGTCGTTATCGCCGGCGTCGGCTGCGCGCCCGCCTGTCTGGCGAGCGGCGCGCCCAGCATCACGCCGGACTGGTGGGACGACACCGCCCTGCCCGACGGCCGCTCGATCGCCGATCTGACGCGCGGCGCGCCGTTCTGGGCGGCCGTGGTCTGAGACCCTTGGTCGCGGCCTCGTCTGATTGACAGGACTCGCGTTCGGCGCGTCCATGGTCCGGCTTCTGGGGAGGGGCGCGGTGACCAAGGTCGTGATCGATTACGAGGAAAAGCTCTATCTGGCGCTCGCGGCCCTTCGCGGCGCGGGCTACGAGCCCGAGCGTCTGGTGCTCGATCGCCCCAGCCGCCTTGGCCCCACCAGCATAGACTGGACGGCGACCCGCTCAGGCGGCGCGCCTCGGGCGCTCGACCTGGCGATAGATTTTCACGACCAGCAGCCGCCGTCGATCGCCGTAAGCAAGGACGGCCGGACCTTCCGGGCCCCGGTCAGCCTCAAGCCTCTGGCGCGTTGGCTGGCGTCGGCCGCCGGCGAGCGCGAGCCCTTGGCGCTTATCCCGACCTACGCGGTTGCGCGCCTGCGTGCGGTGCGTTGAAGACCGCCCGGCGCCCGCCTCGAGAGGTTTGTGCTTCGTGGCGCTCCCTTGGGCTTTAACCTCCGGATGCCGCTGGCCTAATTCTTGAGGGCGCAACGCGGGCGCGGCGCGTGTCCGCGCCCAGGCCGACCGCGCCTTACCCGGCGCCTTAGGGATCTAGGGCGTAGGCGTCGAAAGAAGCCACGTGGCGAGCCCCCAAGGCGGACACTCTTTCGGACGACGACGAGGCGCAGCGCTCGCATTCGTTCTGCTCGCCCGATACCGCCGATGCCCAACTTCTCCTGGCCTGGGGAAACCCGTGCTTTTCGCCAAAGGGCCAGTTGGGCGTCGACCAGAAAACCTGCCTGACCGGCTAGGCGCCGCCGATCGTCATGGCTTGAGCTTGACCATGTAGCTGGCGCCCCTGACCAATCGCCCCGTCGGACAGGTTTAGGCGGCCAGCACGCTCGCGGCCTGGCTAGGCGCGCAGCAGCGCCACCCTATTGGTCTTCGCCTCATGTGGCGGGAACAAGAAACGCCCGGCGCGCCCCCCGTCGCGCAGCCGGATATCGAGCACCACCGGCTCACCGGCCTCTGCAAGGCGAAGGGCCAAATCACGCGCGGCCTGCTCGGCGCGGGCGCCGCTTGAGTACGTCAGGGGGCTGTCGCTGAAGTCGCCGCGGACAATCCAGCCGTCGCCCGACGGCTCGACCAAGAGCAAAGAGGGCATAGGACTAACTCAGAACAGTGAGCGGGACGAATGGCGGCCGGCCTGCGCTGGCCGGCCTCCCGCCCCAACTCAAGAGAACATGTCGCGGTCTAGGCGGCGCAACGCGGATAGGATCTCGCTGAGCGGCACCGGCGCGGGGGTTCCCAAGAGCCATCTCTGACTGGGCCTATGCTCGACCGCGCTGGCGTCGGAGGCCCAGGCCGCCAGGATTTCCCGCTTTTCGACGGGGTTCAAGTCCTGGTCCTTCACAACTTCAAGCGGGTGAAGGAACCCGACGGCCGGCCGCGTAGGCAAAGAGCGCGGCCGCTCGGCATTGATGTTCACGGGCATGGCGGTCTCCCTAGGCGGCCTTACGCGTCGTGGCGGATCGGTCTTCCAGCGCTTGGTGGCTTTCGCCCAACGCGATGGGAATTTGCTTGGGCTTCAACGCTTCTGGCGCCTCGCGGGCGAGATTGACCGTCAGGACGCCACGGGCATGGATGGCGTCCTTTACGACGACATAGTCGGCAAGTTCGAACCGTCGCTCGAACGCGCGCTGGGCCAGGCCCTGGTGGAGGAACGCTCGTACCGCCTGCCCTGGGCTCGCGCCTTTCGCTCCCCGGATCACCAAAAGATTGGGCTGGACGAAGACCTCGAGATCCGTCGACGCGAAGCCGGCCGCCGCTAGCGAGATGCGATAGCGGTCCTCACCGATCTTTTCGATGTCGTAAGGAGGATAAGTGGCGCTGGCTTCAGCGCGCAGGGCAGTCTCAAGAAAATCGACCGAACGATCGACACCAATGAGCGAGCTATAGAGAGGCGTGACGTCAAAAGCTGTGCTCATTTCCATCTCCTCGCAAGCAAGTTGGACATGAGGGGCGCTGAGCGTCATCTCGCGCCCCAGGGCCAGGCCCTGTCGGCGCCCGGCAGCAAGCGGTGAGTTAGGGCGCGGCGGGAGCGCTTCAAGACGCCGACCGAAAAATTCTAACCGCTTGGCCCGCCTGAAGCGGCCCTCTTGCAGCCGCTAAATGGCCTTTCCCACGGCGCGACGCCCCGGCCCTCAGACTGGCGAGCGCCGCCCCCCAAAAAGCCAGCATGAGCAAGTCGCTCACTTGCTGGCACATCAAGGCGGCTCAACGTGAAGACGCTTGTGAGAAGCGACCCTTGCAAGCGCCGAACCAAGCGGGCGCGACACGCGTTCCAAGCCGAGAAAGCGCCGCCTGGAAGACCAACTTGACCGCCGCCGACGACGATCATTCGCCCCTCCTCCCTCAAGAAGACATCGAAGGCGGCGGCCAGAGCCGCGGCGTGCCCGCGGCGGGGACCCTGGATGACGGGCCGTCCGAACCGCTAGGCTCGCCTGGCATGCGCCATTGGCGCGAGAGCACCATCACCCGCCCCGACCTAAACGAGCGCGGAGGCGTCTTCTTCGCCGCGGTCGAGATGACGCGCATGCCGATGATCCTGACGGACCCCAACAAGGACGATAACCCCGTCGTCTTCGCCAACAAGGCGTTCCTCGATCTCACCGGCTACGAGGAGACCGAGATCCTCGGCCGCAACTGCCGCTTTCTTCAGGGCCCAGGCTCGGACCGGGATGTCATCGCCGAGATCCGAGAAGCGGTGAAGAAAGTAGACGCCGTCTCAGTGGAGATCCTCAACTACAAACGCGATGGCACACCGTTTTGGAATTCGGTGTTCATCGGTCCGGTGTACGACACCTCCGGCGAGCTTCTCTACTTTTTCGCCAGTCAGCTCGATGTCAGCCGGCGACGCCACAGCGAGCAGGCCTACCGCCAATCGCAAAAGATGGAGTCGATCGGACAGTTGACCGCTGGCCTTGCCCACGACTTCAACAATCTTTTGCAGGTGGTCAACGGCAACCTGGAACTCTTGGCCTCGCGGCCGTTGGACGAACGTAGTTTGCGCTATATCGATGCCGCACGGTCGGCGGCCGAACGTGGCGCCAAGCTCACGCGCCAGCTCCTTGCTTTCGCCCGCAAGACGCGATTGGAACCGACCGCGGTCAATCTCTCCGACCTGATCAATAATTTCGGCGAGCTGATCGAGACGACCGTCGGCGCCCAGGTCGACGTCCAACTGAACCTTCAGCGGCGTTTGCCGGCCGTCCTGGTCGACGCCGACCACTTCGAGATGGCCCTGCTCAACATCATCATCAACGCCCGCGACGCCATGCCTGACGGCGGCGTGGTCACCATCACGACGAGGACCTTCCACCTCAATGGCGACGCTGAGGCGCGGCAATTGCCCAGCGGCGATTATGTAGCCGTCGAGATTCTCGACGATGGCGAGGGCATGCCCCAACAAGTTCTCGAGCGAGCAACAGAGCCCTTTTTCACCACCAAGGGCGTTGGGAAAGGCACCGGGCTTGGCCTAGCCATGGCGCATGGCTTTGTTCAGCAGTCGCGTGGACGGCTGGAGATCGAGAGCGAACCTGGCAAGGGCGCGCTGATCCGCTTGATCTTTCCGGCCGTGCCGGGCGCGGCCGAGCGCAGCGTCCCGGAGCTTTCGGCTGCGGCCGCCGGGCCAGCCCCCGCCGATCCTGCACCAAAGAACGAGGCGAGCATCCTCCTGGTCGAGGACGACCTCGAAGTGCAAGCGCTTGGCGCAGAAATCTTGCGGAGCGCCGGCTATCGGGTGACCACGGCCTCCTCTGGCGACGAAGGCCTGGCCGTCCTCGCGGCCGCGCCCGACGCCTTCGATCTGCTGTTTAGCGACATCGTCATGCCAGGGGGCAGCAACGGCATTGTGCTGGCCGAGAACGCCAAGCGCCTGCGTCCCGAACTTCCCGTCCTCCTGACCACCGGCTACAACGAGGATCTGCTCGCCGAAGGGCCAGCCCGCCCCTCCCTGGATGTGATCGGCAAACCCTACCGGCGCGCCGAGTTGCTCGATCGCATCCGCCAGGCGCTCGCAAAGCTTTCTCCAGACGTACGCCGCACGCCTTCGGATTTTGGATCCGCGGAAGCCTGATCGCTCCTTTACCGCCTGAGCCAAAAGCCGAAGCTCGCGCCTCTCCCTTAAAGCTCAGCTGCGCGATTTGCCGCTGCAGGGGTGTTGTCGGCAATTCGACAACGCCCGGCCAGCACAGCACTGGACCGCGCGATAGCGAACGGCGCTCATCCTTCCCTGAGGCCTGCAGATCCGCTGCTTTTGATCAAACTGGCCAATAGTTACGATCGCCCATGCCCAGTGCGTGTCGATGCTTGTTCCGATGGCGCTCTCGACCCGTTAGCGGACGCAGCCGCAAACTCCTGGAGCGGATCGGGATCAAAGCCTACGAAGCAGCGTTGCTTTCGCTCTCGCCAGGAAACCCGCGATGCATCCCCGTCCCTGTTCATCCGCGCAAAGCCGCTCGGTGCGCACCGGAGAATGCGGCGCCCTTACCTTGAGCGACGTGAGATCGCGGGCCGCCGGTCGATGTGGAGACAAAGGGATATGGTGACGCCTGCCGGCGAGACGGCCTGGGACGCTTTGGTCAACCAGGCCTACACGATCGACGAAAGCGTCCTGGAGGGCCTTTCGGCCATGCTTGTGATCGCGCCGCATCCGGACGACGAAACCCTTGGCTGTGGCGGTCTTCTGTCCCGCGCGGCCGACCACGGCCTGCGTCCTCGGGTGGCCTTCCTCACGAATGGCGAGGGCTCTCACCCGCGCTCGCCGTCTTGGTCGCCCGAACGTTTGGCCGAGCAGCGGCGAGCCGAAGCCATTCAGGCGCTCGACGTGCTGGGCGTACCAAGGAGCGACATTCTTTTCCTCGATTGGCCTGACGGCTGCCCGCGGCCTAGGGGACTTGCAGCCTATCAACAGACGCTGGAGACGCTGGAGGACTGGTGCGGCGCCTTCACACCGTGGAGCGTCTGGACCCCCTGGCGCGGCGAGGCGCATGGTGATCACCTCGCCGCCGCGATGCTCGGCGCCGACCTTGCCGGCATGCTGGCGCGTGATGTCGCCTTGATGGAGTATCTGGTTTGGGGGTGGACGGATCCAGACCTCCTGCAGCGTCATGGCGCCAGGAATGTCTGGGGCCTGGCTTGCGCGGACCTGATCGAACGCCGCCAGCGCGCTCTTGCGGCGCACGCCACGCAGTTGGGCATGATCACCGATGACCGAACGGGATTTGTGCTTCCACCCGAGATCGCCGCCCTGGTCGAACGCCCCTTCGAGATCTTTCTTGAACGTCGCCTCTGAAGACGTGGCTCACCGAATGCTTCGCCCTTCGAGATCGGCCGCCAATGACGCTACATTGATGCGCCTTGGTGACACGACGGCGTCGCCCCCTTCCAAACAAGCAGCGTTGCTACGACACCCCCTTCAAGGGTTCTGACACCCAGCGCTGCCATAGCGCCAGCAAAAGGCCCTGGCGCTCGGGGAACGTCGCCAGGGCCTCGCGGTAGTGCGGTCAAAGGGGATTTGACCGCTATGAAATGCGCAGCGGCTCAGCTTGTTCCGCAGCCTTGGCCTCAAATTGAATCCCGTTGGATGGTGAGATTCCGCCGCCGCGCCCTTCGGCGGCGCGCCTGGCGCACCGCGTTCGGACTGGGTCGCCCCCATAGCCGCCATCTTTCGATGATCGACGGCGCTTCATTGGCCTCCTACAGCTCAATGGGAGGAGACGCGATGATCACGCTGGTTTGGTCGATCCAGCTCGCCGACATGGCATGTGAGCGGGAGACATGAGGCATTTTCCTGGACCGGCCAGGCCCCACCCGCAACAGCAGGTCTGATCGTCAAACGTCGCTGGAACAATCCATCGTCGCAGGGCTTTCTAGCCGGCCAATCGCCTCCAGGTGCTCCCTATGCATGAACACGCTGGCCGCCGCGCCCGCGCCGAGGATCTCGCCGACCTTGATGCGCTGACGCGCGCCTATTTCGAGATCCATCCCGACCCTGCCGACGTCGCCCAGCGCGTGGCTTTCGGGACCTCCGGACACCGAGGCTCGAGCCTGGACGCGGCCTTTAACGAGGACCACATCCTGGCCATAGCTCAGGCGGTGGCTGAATATCGCGCCAGCCAAGGGATCACCGGTCCGCTGTTCCTGGGCCGCGACACCCATGCCCTGTCAGAGCCGGCATGGCGAACGACGATAGAGGTGCTGGTCGCCAACGGTGTGGAGACCCTGATCGACGCCCGTGACGGCTTCACGCCGACGCCGGCGGTGTCGCACGCCGTTCTCGCCCAAAATCGCACTGCGCCGGGCAGCGCCGACGGCCTTCTGCTGACCCCATCGCACAACCCGCCCCGCGACGGCGGCATCAAGTACAATCCCCCGTCAGGCGGCCCGGCGGGCGGCGACGCGACCTTAGCGATCGCCGCTCGCGCCAACCAACTCCTGGAGGGCGGGTTGAAGGATGTCAGGCGCATTCCGTTCGAGCGCGCCGTGGCCGGTGCCGGGCGCTACGACTTTCTCGCCCGCTACATTGATGATCTGCCCGCGATCCTCGATCTGGACGCCATCCGGTCGGCCGCGGTTCGCATTGGCGCCGATCCTCTGGGCGGGGCCAGCGTCGCCTATTGGGGCGAGATCGCTGACCGTCACCGGCTTAACCTCACCGTGGTCAACGACGCGGTTGATCCGCGCTGGGCCTTCATGCCGCTCGACACCGACGGCAAGATCCGCATGGACTGTTCATCGGCGTCGGCGATGGCCAACCTGATCGGGATTATGGAAACCGGATCGAAGTACGACGTCGCCACTGGCAATGACGCCGACGCCGACCGCCACGGCATCGTCACCCCCGACGGCGGGCTGATGAACCCCAACCACTACCTCGCCGTGGCCATCGCATACCTGTTCGCCCATCGCCCAGCCTGGGCGGAGGATGTGGCGGTAGGCAAGACCCTGGTGTCGTCGTCGATGATTGACCGCGTGGTCGGCGGCCTTGGCCGCCGTCTGCTGGAGGTGCCGGTCGGCTTCAAGCACTTCGTGCCAGGCCTGCTGGACGGCTCCGTCGGCTTCGGTGGCGAGGAATCAGCCGGCGCCTCATTCCTGCGCAAGGACGGCACGGTCTGGACCACGGACAAGGACG
Source organism: Caulobacter sp. GW821-FHT10A10 (assembly GCF_059415745.1). Classification (NCBI taxonomy): domain Bacteria; kingdom Pseudomonadati; phylum Pseudomonadota; class Alphaproteobacteria; order Caulobacterales; family Caulobacteraceae; genus Caulobacter; species Caulobacter sp. GW821-FHT10A10. The sequence continues at coordinate 45,786 of NZ_JBWKNV010000003.1, forward strand.
GCCTTCTCCTGGCGTTGCTGGCCGCCGAAATCCAGGCGGTGACCGGCAAGAGCGCCAGCCAGCTCTACGCCGGCCTGACCGAAAACTATGGCGCTCCGGCCTATGCCCGCCTCGACGCCCCGGCCGACCGCCAACAGAAAGCGCGCCTAGCCGCCCTGAGCCCCAGCGACGTCACCGCCACCAGCCTCGCCGGCGAGCCGATCACTGCTGCCCTGACCAAGGCCCCGGGTAATGGCGAGGCGATCGGCGGACTGAAGGTAACGACCAAGAACGCCTGGTTTGCCGCCCGTCCGTCAGGCACCGAGGACGTCTACAAGATCTACGCGGAGTCATTTCTTGGCCCGGATCACCTGAATAAGGTCCAGGCCGAGGCTCGCAACGTGGTCGCTGAGGCCCTCAAGATGTGACAGGTTCCACGGCCGGCCCGCGTGTAACAGGCCCGCACGCTCCAGATGGAACGCCATTCGCCGCCATTGAGCCGGACGCTCTGGTCCCGCTGGTCGAAAGCGGGAGCCATGAATGTCATGTCCGCACGGCCCGCCGCTTGCATCTGGGGCGGCGCGCGCCCCTGCTGACCGCAATCCAGCACCAGTTCGGCGATCAGGTTTCGATCGAGAGAGCGTAGCGGTGGGGCTGATGCGTGACATTCTGTGACGGGCTATGCGGGCCTGGACCCAAACGCCTCAAGCGCGGCGTGCAGATCCGCCAAGGCGTCGTGCGCGATGTTTTCCGCCCCAGCGTAGCGCGTCGACGCCGAGCATCTGTCGGAGCGCAAAACCGCACTCCTAGCCCCAGCGTCCTCAATAGCAGTCGGCATAGCGACCCCAGGCATGTTCAGCAAAAGCTCCCTGTTTGTAGCGCTTCCGTAACGCCCGGCGCCAAGCTTAGGCCTATGAGCGAGGCAAGGTTTCGGATGTGCGCGGGGATGATCGGGGTGGATCGGAAGATCGCCGCGCTCATCGACGACTGCGACCGGGTCCTGGCAGACCTTCCAAAGACGGACGGGCGATGGCGCGCCCGGGTGGAGGCCCAGCGCCAGCGGCTGCTCGATCCTGATCTTCGCACCATAGTCGCCCTGGCCACGTCGCTTGCCGAGGACAGCCCGACCCTGGCGGTTCTGGTGGCGGCGGCCATGAAGGACCTGGTCGCGGCCGACCCGACGCTTGCGCCCTCCGCGTTGCGACTTCTCAACGCCGACGCGGACGCCTTGGCGGCCTGAGGCACGACAAGCTCGGTCGCAGCTTGAGCGCGCCGCGAAATTTTAGATTCCGCTCAAAGGCTTGAAGCTACAGGGCCTCGGTGAACGCGCGCGCCTACGTCGCACCCTGGAGCTGATTGACTCGCCGCCCGGCGTGAGAACAAAGATGGAACAAGTCCATTCTTGTCAGCATGTCCCAAGCCATCGCACCCGCCGCGCTCGACGCGCTTCGCCGCCAGGTCCGGTCCATCGAGACCGCCGATCAGACCACGCGCGGCGTGCTGCCTTTCGGCATACCGACGCTGGACAATAGGTTGCCGGGCGGGGGCCTGGCCCTGGGCGCCCTGCACGAGGTGGCTGGCGGCGCTGACGGCGCCCTGCATGGCGCGGCGGCCGCGCGCTTTGCGGCCGGTCTCCTGGCGCGGGCGCAGGGCGATGTTCTCTGGTGCCTTCGCCAGCGCGATCTCTTCGCGCCCTCCCTCGCCCAGGTCGGCCTGCCGCCCGAGAGGGTGGTGTTCGCCGAGGCCGGCGAGGAGGCCCAGGTCCTGGCGGCGATGGAGGAAGGCCTGCGGTCAGGCAGCCTGGTGGGCGTGGTTGGCGAGGTCGCCAAGCTCTCGATGACCGCCTCGCGACGGCTGCAGCTGGCCGCAGAGAAGAGCGGGACATTATGCATCGCCATTCGAAGATGGCGGCGGGTGGCCGATGCGGCCGATCTGGGCCAGCCCACGGCGGCCCAGACCCGCTGGCGGGTTTCGGCCCTGCCCTCCTCGCCGCTGCCTGTTCCCGGCGTGGGCCGTCTCCGCTGGTTTTTGGAACTTCTTCGCTGCCGCGCCGGCGAGGCCTTCGACATCGAGCTAGAAGCCTGTGACGCAACGGGTCATCTCCGTCTTCCTGCCCCGCTGGCCGACCGACCGGCTGATCCGGATGCAAGGCAAAAGCGCGCCGCCGCCTGAAACGCCGATCGCCATGGTCGGACGGGTCGGTCGCCGCCGCGCGATCGCGCACATGAATCTCGCCGCCGCCAAGACCGGCTTGCGCATCGGCCAGGCGGTCGCCCACGCCACCGCCCTCACCCCCGGCCTGGTCCTGCAGGACCTGGACGCCGACGGCGATCGCGCCGCCCTCTTGCGGCTGGCCCTGTGGGCCCAGCGCCTCTACTCGCCGACGGTGGCGGCCGATCCCCCCGACGGTCTGGTCATCGACGCCACCGGCTGCGCGCATCTTTTCGGCGGCGAGGAGGCCATGCTGATCGACATCCGCCGCCGGCTGGCCAAGGCCGGTCTGTCGGCCCAGACGGCGATCGCCGACAGCTGGGGCGGCGCGCACGCCCTGGCGCGGTTCAGCCGGCGGGCCGTCTTCGTCAGCCCTGCCGGCGCGGTGGGTCGCGATCTCCATCCGCTGCCCGCCGCGGCGCTGCAGCTCCCGGCCGATCTCATCACCGCTCTGGCCAAGCTCGGCTTCGACACGATCGGCGAGCTTGAAGCGACGCCCAAGGGTCCGCTCACCCATCGCCTGGGACTGGACCCGGTGCGCCGGCTTGACCGCGCCTTGGCCCGTGAGGCCGAGCCGATCGAACCGGTCTTGGCCCCCGAGACCCTACGGGCGACGCGGGTCTTTGCTGAACCGATCGGGGCCAGCGAGACGATGGCGCGCTACCTGACCGAGCTGACCGCCGAGCTCTGCGCGGCGCTGGAGGCGCGGACCCTGGGCGCCAAGGTCGTGGACGCCTTCTTCTTCCGGGTCGATAACCGGATCGAGACCGCACGGGTGGGCATGGCCGCGCCCTCGCGCGACGCCCTGCGCTTGGCCAGGCTCCTGATCGAGAAGCTGGAGCGGGTCGATCCGGGCTTTGGGGTCGAGCGCATGGTCCTGGCCGCGCCAGGCGCCGAGCCCCTGACCTACCGGCAGGATGACGCCCTGGCGGCTCCACGGGCGCGGGCGGACCTGTCGGCGCTGATCGATACCCTCTCCAATCGCCTGGGGCCCGAGCGCGTCTATCGTCTGGCCAGCGCCGACAGCGACCTACCCGAGCGGAGCGTGCGGAAGGCGCCGGCCCTGGAGCGTCCGGCCGCCTTCTCCTGGCCCGCCGACTGGCCGCGCCCAACGCGGCTTTTCCGCCATCCCGAGCCGATCGACACGGTCGCCCTGCTGCCCGACCAGCCGCCCGCGTCGTTCATCTGGCGCGGCGTGCGGCGGCGCGTGAGCCGCGCCGACGGACCCGAGCGGGTGTTTGGCGAATGGTGGAAGGCCGACGCCGAACTGGCGCGGTCGCGCGACTACTACCAGGTCGAGGACCAGGGCGGCGAACGCTACTGGATTTATCGGGACGGCGACGGCGAGGACCTCGAAACCGGCAGCCAGCGCTGGTTCATCGTCGGGGTGTTCGGATGAGGCCACGCTCGCAAGACCTTGATGGGCTTGGCGATTATGTCGAGCTTCAGTGTGCCTCGCATTTTTCGCTGTTGCGCGGAGCCTCCTCGCCCGGCGAGCTCTTCGAGGAGGCCGCGCGCCTGGGCTATCGCGCCCTGGCCATCTGCGATCGCAACAGCCTGGCTGGGATGGTTCGCGCCCATATCGCCGCCAAGGCGACAGGCATTCGGCTGATCGTCGGCTGCGAGCTTGTCCTGCGCTGTGGCATGACGGTGCTGGTCTATCCCACCGACAGGCCAGCCTACGGCCGGCTCTGCCGCCTGCTCTCCCTGGGCAAGGCGCGGGCCGGCAAGGGCGAGTGCGACCTTGAGCTGGCCGACCTGGCCGACCACGCCGAGGGGCTGATCGCCGTCCTCGTCCCGGACAGCGCCGACGAGCTGACGGCCCTGCAGCTGAAGAAGCTGGCGAGCGTCTTTGGTCCCGACGCCTACATGGCCCTGACCCTGCGGCGGCGGCCGGGCGACGCCCTGCGGCTCCATCAACTGGAAATCCTCGCCCGCGTCGCTGGCGTCACACCCGTGGTGACCAACCGGGTGCTGTTCCACGAAAAGGCCCGCCGCCTGCTGCAGGACGTCGTCACCTGCATCCGCGAGAAAACCACGATCGACGACGTCGGCTTTCGGCGCGACCGCCATGCCGACCGCTATCTGAAGGCGCCCGCCGAAATGCAGCGGCTGTTCCCGCGTCACGGGGAGGCCCTGGCCGCCTCGGCCGCCATCGCCGAACGGTGCCGGTTCTCGCTGGACGAGCTGGCTTACCAGTATCCGCATGAAGTCATCGCCGCCGGTCGCAGCGCCCAGCAAACCCTGGAGCGCCTGACCTGGGAGGGCGCGGCCCGGCGCTTTCCCGACGGGTTGCCCCCAGAGATCCGAAAGATCCTTCAGCACGAGCTGACCCTGATCGGCGCCCTCGGCTACGCACCCTACTTCCTGACCGTCAATTCGATCGTCGCCTATGCCCGCAGCCAGGACATCCTCTGCCAGGGCCGCGGCTCGGCGGCCAATTCGGCCGTCTGCTACGTCCTGGGCATCACCAGCATCGATCCGGACCGCAACGACCTCCTCTTCGAGCGCTTCGTCAGCGCCGAACGCGACGAGCCGCCCGACATCGATGTCGATTTCGAGCACGCCCGGCGCGAGGGGGTGATGCAATGGATCTTCGAGACCTATGGCCGCCACCGCGCCGCCATCGTCGCCGTCGTCCAGCGCTTTCGGCCCCGCGGCGCGGTGCGCGACGTGGGCAAGGTGCTGGGGCTGCCCGAGGACCTGACCAAGGCCCTGTCGAGCCAGGTCTGGAGCTTCAGCCGCGAGGAGATCGAGGAGAGGCACGCCCGTGAGCTTGGCCTTGATCTGACAGATCGGCGCCTGCGCTTGACCCTTCAGCTGGCCCAGCAGCTTCTCAACACCCCGCGCCATTTCTCCCAGCATCCCGGCGGTTTCGTCCTGACCGAGGACCGCCTGGACGAGCTCGTGCCAATCGAGCCGGCCAGGATGGACGGGCGCCAGATCATCGAGTGGGACAAGGACGACATCGACGCGTTGAAGTTCATGAAGGTCGATGTCCTGGCGCTGGGCATGCTGACCTGCCTCAAGCGCGGCCTGGATCTGCTCAAGGCCCACAAGGACATCGATCTGGACCTGGCCGCGATCCCGCCGGAGGACCCGCGCACCTATGCGATGATCCGCCGGGCCGACACGCTTGGCGTCTTCCAGATCGAAAGCCGGGCGCAGATGGCCATGCTGCCGCGCCTGCAGCCCCGTAGCTTCTATGACCTGGTCATCGAGGTGGCGATCGTTCGCCCTGGGCCCATCCAGGGCGACATGGTCCATCCTTATCTTCGCCGCCGTGAAGGCAAGGAGAAGGTCTCCTACCCCAAACCCGAGCTGGAGAAGGTTCTGGGCAAGACCCTGGGCGTGCCGCTCTTCCAGGAGCAGGCCATGCGGGTGGCCATCGAGTGCGCGGGCTTTACGCCCGGCGAGGCCGACCAGCTGCGCCGGGCCATGGCCACATTCAAATTCACCGGCGGGGTCAGTCACTTCAAGGACAAGCTCGTCGGCGGCATGGTCGCGCGCGGCTATCCGCCCGAGTTCGCGCAAGCGACCTTCAGCCAGCTGGAGGGCTTTGGCTCCTACGGCTTTCCAGAGAGCCACGCGGCCAGCTTCGCCCTCCTGGCCTACGCCTCCTCCTGGCTCAAATGCCACCATCCGGAAGTCTTCTGCGCGGCCCTGCTCAACAGCCAGCCGATGGGCTTCTACCAGCCCGCCCAGATCGTCCGCGACGCCATCGAACACGGCGTTGAAGTCCGGCCGATCTGCGTCAACGCCTCACGCTGGGACTGCACTCTGGAGGAGAGGTGCGACGGATCCTTGGCCGTGCGCCTGGGACTGCGAATGGTCCGGGGCCTATCCGAAGAGGACGCCGCCCGGATCGTCCTGGCCCGCCAGGACCAGCCCTATGCCTCGATCGACGAGGTCTGGCGCCGCTCGGGCGCCAAGACCGGCGCTCTGTCGCGCTTGGCCGAAGCCGACGCCTTTCAGCCCAGCCTCAAGGGCGATCGCCGCCAAGCCGCTTGGGCGATCAAGGCGCTCAGGGACACCGCCCTGCCGCTTTTCGACCAGCCAGGCGCCAATACGCTCAACGAGCCGGCGGTGACGCTGAAGGCGATGACCGAGGGGCGCGAGATCGTCGAGGACTACAGCCATGTCGGCCTGTCCCTGCGCCGCCATCCGCTCGCCCTACTGCGCCAGGATCTCGAAGCGCTGGGCCGTGCGCCCTGTCGCGCCGCCGCTCAGGCGCGCGATGGCCGCTTCATCAAGACTGCCGGCCTCGTCCTTGTGCGCCAGATGCCGGGGACGGCCAAAGGCGTCCTCTTCATGACCATCGAGGACGAGACCGGCGTTTCCAACCTCGTCATCTGGAAGACGCTCTACGAGCAGCAGCGACGCATCGCGCTGGGGGCGCGGCTGATCGGCGTTGACGGCCGCACCCAGCGCGAAGGCGAGGTCGTTCACCTAGTCGCCTACAAGCTCCACGACCTGAGCGACCTTCTGACCAGCCTACAGGATCGCAGCGCCGATGGCGGCGACCTGGCCTGGGCCCGCCGCAGCCGCAACTTCTGCTGATCCCCATATGAGTCTCATGCCCAATCAGCCCGCCTTGTTCGACCTGCCGGATGCGCCGCGGCCCGCCCCTGCGACCGGCCTGCCCAACGGCCTCGTCTATCGGCCCGACCTCATCGACGTCGGCGAGGAAGCCGCTCTGATCCAGGCCATCGCCGCCCTGCCCTTCGCGCCGTTCCAGTTTCACGGCTATGAGGGCAATCGCCGCGTCGCCTCGTTCGGCTGGTCCTACGATTTCGCCCGCGGGGTCCGGGAGCCGGCGTCTCCCATCCCCGATATCCTGCTGCCCCTGCGCGAGAGGGTCGCGGCTTTGACTGAACGAGCCCCTGAAGACTTCCGTCAAGCCTTGGCGATCGAACACACGCCGGGGGCCGGCATTGGCTGGCATCGCGACCGACCGCAGTTCGACATCGTCGCAGGCGTATCCCTGGGCTCCAGCTGTCCGTTTCGTTTCCGGCGCAAGCTGGGCGACGGCTTTGAGCGCGCGACCCTTCGACCAGCGCCCCGATCGGCCTATGTGCTGACAGGCCCCGCGCGGGAGGTGTGGGAGCATTCGATCCCTCCGGTCGAAGCCTTGCGCTATTCGGTTACCTTCCGCACCTTTCGCAACACCCCCGCTTAAAGAGCGTCTTCGCCCAGATCGAGCGCGACCAGCCAATCGGCGATCAGCGGGCCCGCTAACGCCTCGAAGCGCGAGGCCAGCACCTTAGGAATGCGGGCGGCCAGGCCGCCTTGGCTGCGGGTGACGCCGGCCCCGGTCAGGCCCACGAGCAAGTGCAGCTGGTCAGCCGCGTCGCGGCGCTCATGGCCTCGTCCAAGGCCAGCAACGGTTGCGCCAGGCGGAAAAACGAAGCGATAGACGACGACAGGGCGCGTTTCGGCGGCATAGGCCAGCAGCCGCTCGCGACGGGCGGCGACATCGTCGAGATCGATGAGCTGTCCCTCGAGGCGCGCCATGTCGGCGTCCTGGGCCAGGAGGGAGTGGGCGGCCAAGGCCGCGCGTGCTGTTTGCATACCCAAGATATGGGAAGCCGGGGGCCGTTCGGCCAGAGGTCGACCGGCCCATGCGGGCGCTAGAGGGCAAGCCCACGGGCCGGCCTTCCCGTCCGCCCGAAGCTGCACGGCGGATCCTAGAACAGCGATCCTTGGGCGGGCTCGGTTCCAACCGCGACCGGCGCTGCGCCATAACGGTCGCGGATGTGAGCGTTGAAGTATTCTCCCTTGGCGAAAGCCAGTCGCAGACCGTCGGCGACCGCCGCGGGCACGCCCAGATAGGCGTAAACGCGCCCGCTGACGAAGGTGATCGTCAGGATTTCGACCTTGGGGTCGTAGCTGAAGGCCTTGATCACCGCCGACGGCATCGCCCAGCCTCAGGACCGGCGGTCGCCCTTGTCACCCTGGCCGCGGCCCGCGTCATGGCTCGAATGCTGGCGCTGGTCGGCGGCGGACGAGCGGCCCACATCGTCGGACTGCGAAAACTGGCCCTTATCGTCGCGGCGGACGTAGCGCTTGTCGCCCGGTGTGGGTTCAATCAATTCACGCTTGGACATGCGGTGCTCCCTTTTCCTCGTGGGAGACGAATCCCCGATCTTGCCAAACCGTTTCGCGGCCGGCGCAACGCGAGATTGGAACAGGTGCGGCGAGCGAGGAATTGCAAGGATCAGGAGGCCCGATGCCGGACGATCCCCATGAGCCCATGCCGATGGCTTCGATGCCGGCCAGCCTTGCCGAGGCCAAGGCCTTGGCCGCTTGGGTCAGGGGGGCGGGTGATACGGCCAAGACCTTGCTGGCCGCGGCTCTGGGCAAGACACGCCGTCAGCAGGACCCCGTTCCAAAGGCCGCTCGCGGCAAAGCCGACTGAGGCCGTCTTTGCGGATCGCCACGTTCAACATCAACAATATCGTCGCCCGCCTGGACAACCTGATCGACTGGCTGGCCGAGGCCGAGCCCGACGTAGTCTGCCTGCAAGAGTTGAAGGCCGAGCAAGGCCGCTTTCCCGCCCAGACGCTCGAGCAGATGGGCTATGGCGCGGTTTGGAAAGGTCAGCGCACCTGGAACGGCGTGGCGATCCTGGCGCGTGGCATGTCGCCGGTCCTGACCCGAACCGCGCTGCCGGATGATCCCGACCCTGGGCAGGCGCGCTACATCGAGGCGGCCGTGAACGGCGTGTTGATCGGCTGTCTTTACCTGCCCAACGGCAATCCCGTTCCAGCCCCCAAGTTCACCTACAAGCTGGCCTGGTTCGAGCGACTGATCGCGCATGCCCAAGGCCTGCTGGACAGCGGCGCGCCCGTTGTCCTGGCCGGCGACTACAATGTCGTGCCGACCGAGGCCGACATCTATCCCAAGCACTCCTATGGCGCAGACGCCTTGCTGCGCCCAGAAAGCCGCCAGGCCTTCAGCCGCCTCCTCTCGCAAGGCTGGACGGACGCCTTGCGCACTGTTCACCCACAAGGCGCGCCCTACACCTATTGGTCCTATCTGCGCGAGCGATGGCCCAAGGACAAAGGCTTGCGTATCGACCATCTTCTAGCCTCGCCGAACCTTGCCGACGCGATCATCGACGCCGGCGTCGATCGGTGGGTGCGCGGGCAGGACGGCGCCAGCGACCATGCGCCGGCGTGGTTGGAGCTTTCCCGGTGAAGGCTGGGCCGCCTATCACGCCCGACGGCCGATACATCGTCGTGCGTGGCCGCCTTTGGCGGCGTACCGATCCCTCATTGTCGGCGCCGCGCAGGGAAGAACTGACAGCTCAGCTGATGCATGCCCGTCGAGCGGTGAAAGCCGCGCTGAACGCCAATGACGCCAGAAGCCTCGCCCACGCCCGAAAGCGGGTCGATGACGCCAAGCACGCCTTGGGCGAGCGGGGGCCGGTCTGGTGGACCGATGGCGCCCCTGACCTCAATCGCCGGCTGATCAACCATACGCCCTATGCCGAATGGTGGAATTCCCAAGGCGACGCCTAGCGCTGCTGGTCAGCGCCCTCTAAGCTCGCGCCATGCCCCCTCGCTCGCGCCCCACCGCTCGCTTGCTGACCCCGGTCGGCTGGACCAGTTTGCTGGTCGCGGCGCTCGTTGTCTGCGGCGCGGCGCTTCTCGCCCTGGCCGCCCTGCCCCGCTAGAACCGACACGGCGTGCGGCGCCAGCTTGGGGTCGAACTCGCGGATCGTTACCGACAAACGCCGATACACCCGTCAGTTCCCCGCTCCGGGCCCAAGGGCTGGCTCTAAAAAAATTCCGCGACCAACTACCCGGCGCCCTGGGCGCGCGTGTCTCTCCAGTGATGAACTCAGCAGGAGAGACCTTTGCCGTCCTATACACCGCCACACCCCGTCGACCAAAGTGTCGGCGCCAGGATCCGGCTTCGTCGCAAGATGCTCGGGGTGAGCGAAGCCAAGCTGTCTCAAGCGCTCGAATTGACGTTCCAGCAAATTCAAAAATAAGAGCGCGGAGCCGATCGGGTCAGCCCGCCCAGGGCAGGAAGTCGGCCAGGCGGGCGGACCGGCGGTGGTATTCGCGAAGGTCGAGCATGGCTCAGACCTCCAGGTAGGGCGGCAGTCGGACATGCCGGCGGCCAACATCGAACATCTGCGGATCCCTGCGAGCAGCCCACACCGCCAGGCCATGGCCGACCAGCCAGACGGCGAGACCCACGATCCAGAGCCGCAAGCCCACCCCCAGGGCCGCGGCCAGGGTGCCGTTGACCAGGGCGATCGCGCGCGGAGCGCCGGCCAGAAGCATCGGTTCGGTCAGGGCCCGATGGACGGGCGCGGCGAACCCCATAGTGCGATCGCCGACCATCAGACCAGCGCCCCGCCGCCGAACGAAAAGAAGCTCAGGAAGAACGAGCTGGCGGCGAACGCGATCGAGAGACCGAAGACGATCTGGATCAGCTTGCGCGAGCCGCCGGAGGTCTCGCCGAAGGCCAGGGTCAGGCCCGTGACGATGATGATGATCACCGCGATGATCTTGGCGACGGGACCTTCGATCGACTCCAGGATCCGCTGCAGCGGCTCCTCCCAGGGCATGGAGGAGCCGGCGGCCTTGGCCGAGGAAGCGGCCAGCAGCGCGGCGACGGTGACGGGGGCGGCTCGACCAAGGTGGCCGAGGCGGTCGAGCATGGTGCCGGCGAGCAGGCGTGCGCGCAGGCGCGAGGGTTCTCGCGTGGACATCAACAATTCTCCGGGGGTTCTAGGGGCGGGGTCTCAGGCGGGGCTGAGCTGGTAGGCGCCGTCTGGGCCCAGCCCCTCAAGGCGCACGAGGTCCGCAAGGTGGCGCTGTCGGCCCCGCCCCTGGAGGACCGCGATCAGGTCGATGGTTTCGGCGATCAGGCCGCGGGGCACGACGACCACCGCCTCTTGGATCAGTTGCTCGAGCCGCAGGAGCGCGCCCAGCGCGGAACCGGCGTGCAGGGTCCCCACCCCGCCCGGATGGCCCGTGCCCCAGGCCTTGATCAGGTCGAGGGCTTCGGCGCCCCGCACCTCGCCGATGATGATCCGGTCGGGCCGCAGCCTTAGCAACGAGCGTACCAGATCCGAGAGCGTGGCCACGCCCTCGCGGGTCCGTAGCGCCACCTGGTTCTGCGCCGCGCACTGCAGCTCTCGCAGGTCCTCGGCGATGATGACCCGATCGCCTGACGCGACCACTTTGGCCAGCAGCGCGTTGACCAGGGTGGTCTTACCGCTGGAGGTGGGTCTCACCACCAGGATGTTGGCCCGGATGGCCACCGCATCGTGCAGCACCCTGCCCTGCACCTCGGTCATCACGCCGGTGCGGACGTAGTCGGCCAGGGTGAAGACCAGGCTGGCGGGCTTACGGATCGAGAAGGTCGGGGCGGCGACCAGCGGCGGAAGCAATCCCTCGACGCGCTCGCCGGTCCCCGGCAGCTCGGCCGACAGTCGCGGCCGCCCGGCGTGGATCTCGGCGTCGACGTGGTGAGCCACCAAGCGCAGGATCCGCTCGGCGTCGGCCCGCCCGACTGTCAGCTCGGCGTCGACCAGGCCCGCGTCGAAGCGGTCGATCCAGACCCGGCCATCGGGATTGAGCATGACCTCGGCCACGCCCGGATCCTCCAGTCGCGCCAGCAGCAGCGGCCCCAGGGCGCTTCGCAGCATCTGGCGGCTGCGCTCGCGTCCGGTCTCGGTTTCGGAAAGGTCCACGGTTGGTCCCCGTTGCTTACGGGGATGAGTAAGAAGACCCGGTTCCGAGCGATCTCAACAGCCAAATCGGCCAGTCGTACCCTGGCGTACAAAGACAGGGAAACGACGGTCTTCGGGAGAGTGAGTGGCAGTGCCGAACCTTCATCCGGTTTGCCGTAGTGCGCCAAGAGCGGAATTTGGCATCGCTCCAGGAAGCCGACGGTCAGCGAGCTTCACGGCAAGCGAATATTTCGGGAACAGGTCGTCACGATTCAACGATCTTCATTTATCGGCTCGACAAGAAGAACGTATTTCCATCGGGATCTTGGAAATAGACATGAGGGAACGGCTTTAATTCAGGCGGCCCTAAAAAAGCTACGCCCTTTTCCAGCAGTCGTTCATATTCGTAATGCACGCTTTCACAGCCAAAGGAGCCGTTGAAAAAGGTGCCAACTCTGTCTTCGTGACCTTCTGGCGTGAAGAGCAAGATGCCGGTTTGGGCGCCTGGGATGGAGAGTTCAATCCAGCGCCTGTCGCCGATCGGGCGATCCGTCGTGATGATAAACCCCATGACGCCTGTCCAAAAGGCTAGGGCCCGATCCTGGTCTCTGGTTGGGATTCCAACATAGTTGAGCTTCTTGATCACTAGGCCGTTCCGCGCCGCAGGCCGTCAACTTGCGGCCAGAGACCGGCGTGGTATCGGCTAGTCCGATGAGCGACAAGCTGTACACGCTGGACGCCTACGTCCTCGACACTCTCATGCGCGACTTGGTCGGCCACGATCACCGGGCCTCGGCGTTTCTGGTCTATCTGGCGTTAGCGGCGCTGGGCGATACCCGCCCTCGCCTCAGTCACGCCCAGTTGGCGGAGCGGACAGGCTTGTCGAAGCGCAGCGTTCAAGCCGCGGTGATCCATCTTGCCGAACGAGACCTGATACGCCCCACCCGGTCCGGCGCCACCGACGTGACCCGCTACGAGGTTCTGACCCCATGGCGGCGTGGGGCCGAACCCGCGCCAGGTCCGTAGGGCTCATTTAGGCTGCCACAACTCAACCAGCGTGCCGTCGGGATCTTGCACCCAGGTAAACCGTCCGAAGGCATTGTCGTCGTCGCGCTTTAAAATGGCGACGTTTGACGCCTGCAACCTAGCGATAATCGCATCCATGTCATCCACGGCGAAGTTGATCATGAACTCGCGGGTTGACGGCGCCATGTGGTCGGATGTCTGTGGGAAAGCCATCCAGGAGACCTTAGGCGGGTGGCCCGGCGCATCGTAGGGCAGCGCCGCGCCGCCCCAGGCGGCGACATCCAAGCCAAGGGCATCGCGATACCAGTTCGCCAGCACTTTGGGATCCTTGCTTTTGACGAACACGCCGCCAATGCCGGTCACACGGCCGACCGGCTCAGCCATGACCGCCCCCTGACAGACGACCGTGAAGGCGACCGCGCATACTAGTCTCCATAGCCTCTTCATCCATGATGCTCCCCACATGTTCGCCGCAGATCTCTGCCTGTTCGACCGGTATAGATCGGACAGAGTCTAGCGCGCATCAGAAGAAATGATTGCTATAGCAAGAGTTGATAGCCGTCGCTTCGCGGGGTCTCGGTGACGCGCTGGGGATCAGGTCGCGGATCGGCTGGCGCGCCATGAAGGTCCGCCCTCGGCGCCGGCGACAATTCGCGCCCCATTGCGGCACCCACTTGAAAGCGTAGGCTTGGCCGATGCGGATCGCCCTCATTTTTGTGCTCGTCTCTCTGGCCGCAGGTTGTGCAGGGGCTCCTGTCGTTCCATCCCTGAAGCTCGACGACGGCTCTCACATTAAGGACGACGCCACCCCTGCGGATCGCGGTTCCGAGCGCAGCGATGCCGGTCTGACTCCGTCGTCCGAAGACGTGCCCCGCTTGTATGCCGAATTCATCGCTCATCAGCGTTGCCCAGACGACGCTCTCTGTGGAGCTGAACCAGCGAGAACCGTGGCCGGGATAGAATGCAGTCGCGCTCGCGAGCAACTGGGTCCGGAGGCGCGTTGCACGTTCCGGCTGCGAATGACGCGCTCCGGCTTTCGCTACTCCATGAGCTCGGACTTCTACTGCATCGGCCTTTTTACAAAGTATCCTGAAGGTTGGCGGATGGACGGCTTCGCAGCGCTTTGCGAAGCCATTCCGGATCCTCCTCTTTCCGGCGGCTGAGTTATCGCCTTTGCGGCACCGTGTCTCTCGAAGAGCAGCTAGGTGCTGAAGGTACGCTCCTCGGCGTCGCCACCCTTTTCCAGCCTAGTGTCGAAAGCTGGCAAGCCTAGATTCGGAGAATAACCTCCACACCACTCTGCGGCAGAAGACGGTGAGCGCATCGCTAAAGCGGCGCGCAAGCGTCGGGGCGGAATCGACATCCTCGCCCACGCATGGGCAAGACGTCACTCGGCCTTAACGGCAAGGCCGAACGCTTCATCCAGACCAGTCCGTGCAAATTGGGCTTAGAAGCGCACGTCACGCTCGTCTTTAAGGTTGGGCTTGGATGCGCCACTGGGCGTTGGCGTTCTTAGGGTTGCCCGTGCGCGTCAGATAAGGCTCGTCGCCTGACAGCCAGATGTACTGGTTCCAGTAGGTGTTGCGGATCGACGTGCCCTGGCCGGCGCTCTGCAGGTCGTAGGTGGCCGGCTGGGTCCCGTTGCCGGGGGCGAACAGCTTCACCGCCCCGGTCAAGGCCCGGTAGTCAAGGAAAAGCATCGGGTCCTGGGCGGATCGGAACATCGTGTTGGTGTTGGGCCCGATCCGGGCGAAGTCCAGCGGCGTTCCGTCGCGATTGTAGATCAGCGAGTCGGGGACCACCCCGTCCGGGGCGATCATGTACTTGCCGTTGGCCACGCTCTGGATCCGCACGACCGTGCTGGTGCTGGCCGGTTGGGTCGGGATCTGCCAGCCGGCGGGCGTCGGGCTCATGGGCGCGATCGGCCCGTTGCGCCAGCGCCAGTTGTACCAGATCCGGGTCTGCGGATCGAACTGGTCCTCATAGCCGGGATTGGGCAGGGCGTTGTAGAGGCACTGGCGCTGGGTGTCCTGCAACTGGCGGACCGCCGCGGCCTGGTCGGTGGTTCCGAAGTCCAGTTTGCTCATGCACTGGGCCTGGGTCATTCCCTTGCCGGTCTGTCCGGCGGCCAGCACGTAGGTGTCGCCACGGTTGGCGGCGTTGGCGTACCAGCCGCGCATCTCGGTCTCGTCGTAGCTCAGCCAGTTCTTGACCAGGGTGTTGGCCTCGGCCCGGGCGGCGGCGGCGCGCTGGGCCGGCGGCAGGCCCATGGTGCGGATGAAGGCGGCCCAAAGGTCCTTGCTGGCTTCGGTCGCGACCAGGGCCGTCGGCTTCATGTTGCTGGCCTTATAGGCGTCCCAGCTGGGGTTCAGCCGCCCGTCAACCGTGGCCTTCCAGATCACGTCGCCGCTGGAATAGTCGACGGCCACGGCCCAGTTCGAGTGGCTGTGCTGCTCGGAGCCCAGCGCGCACAGGTAGCTCTTGACCTCACGCACCTTGATATAGTTGTCGCTGGCGATCCGCACCGTGTGCTCGGAGCTGAACGAGTCCTGGAACAGGTGCACGGCCCGGCCGAACAGGAAGTAGTTGCGGTCGACCGTCACCAGCGACGAGGTCACCCCGCCGTCATAGACCGCGATGTTCGACTTGGGCGCCGTGGCGGCGGCGACGAAGTAGTCGACGAAGCGCTGTTGCGAGGTTTTGGCCGCGCGTACGCCGCCGTCCGGGCCGTTGTCGTCGTAGCGGCGCATGAAGTGATCGTACTGCACCTCGGCCGGCTCCTGGGCCACGGCGTCCCAGCACTTCTTCGATTCGGCGACGCTGTAGCCGGCCAGGTCGACCCAGCGTTCGCCGATGATGGCGTCGTAGACGGCCTTGTAGCGCGAGGCGTAGCGGGTGTCGTTCCATCGCTGGCTGCGGATGCGCTGGGCCTCGGCCTGGCCAGGACCGTTCAGGACGGTGTTCCAGGCCTTGCCGCCGCCCACGGTCCAGCCGCGCCGCGGGTCGTTGGGGTCGGGCAGGTCGGGCGCGCTGGCCGGCGAATAGCCAAGCAGCTCGATGGCCGACATGCGGGTCAGCCACTCGTGTCCCATCGGCACGGCGTTGACGGGCCCCAGGCTGACGCTCTGGGTGAAGGCCCCGCCCGGCACGGCCGCTCCCACGCCAAGGGTGAAGGCTACGGCGGCGCCCAGCTTGCCGAGGATCGATGCGCGCATGATGTGTCCCCATTCGCGATCGCCCACACGACCGCTTGCCTGAGCCGGAAAACACAACACCACGCACTCTTGAGATGTATTTATTTTCACACCCTTATTACGAGCATTTCTAGAGCGGGACCAGGCCGATCTTTGAGCCGAGGAGCGCTGCGCTCGCGCGACACGGCGCGGACTTGCGGCGGATCACGATCGCATGCACGTTCGGACCCTCGGGCGAGATCGCGCCAGTAATACACGTGACCTCGGCTTCGACGGCCCAGCGGCCTACGTATTCGCTTGAAGGCTGAGCGCGGCTAATTTGTCTAGAGCGCCTGGCAGGGCGACAGCAGACCAAGCCGATGACATCAGTTTTCCCTTCTCTACCGAGCGGGAGGTCTGTATCGCTGGCCGGGTCGCGCCAATAGCGGCCCCTCGAACGGCTCCAGAAACGTGACGCTAGGTCTGGGGGCGGCTGGCGATGAAGCGCCTGCTTCGGGCAGCCTCTCTGGCAGGCTCGCGACGGTGCGAAAATTAAATAGCAAGCCCGCGCCTCCAAAAAGGGTCGATCGCGCCTCTAGTCTGCGGAGGCTATTTTTACATGCCGATCAGCACGGTTCTTTCCGCGTCGCCCGACCATAAACTGGTGCTGAGCCACTATGAGCCCGGCGAAGAGTCTCGCGCACACCGCCATGACTGCTGGCAAGTGTCGCTGCTGCTCGCCGGCGGCTATGTCGAGGATAGTCTCTATGGCTCGCTGGCCGTCGATAGGGTCAGCTTGAGCCGCAAGCCCAGCGGCTTCGAACATCAAAACCTGTTCGGCACGGCTGGGGCGCTCATCCTGTCTGTTCACGGCGACGCCGGCGCTACGCCCCCGCATCGCTATCAAGTGGCGACGTGCAGCAGCCGCGAGGCTGGGCAAACGTTCTTGGAGCAGGCGGCGGCCGAGGACGGTCGGGATTGGGGGGCGCAGCACGGTGCTGATCGGCCCGCTTGCATACCGGCGTGGCTCAACGAGGCGCGACATCGGCTGGTCGAAATGCCCCGGACCCCGATCGCGCGACTGGCTCGGGACATGGAGCGCCATCCAAGCGCCTTTGCGAGGGCGTTTCGGGCCGCCTTCGGTCGCCCGCCCGCGCAGTTTCGCCAGGATTGGCGGGTAGCCAGCGCGATCGATCGTATCATTCGCTCGGATCTCGCTCTGGCCGAGGTCGCCTACGCCTCCGGCTTCGCCGATCAAGCGCACATGACCCGCGCCGTCACGGCCACCTCCGGCTGGTCGCCTGGCGCGCTGCGGCGCCTGCTTAGGCGCTGAGGCCGACGGTTTCATCGGTTCAAGACGTCGGCGGCGCCGAATGGCTTGGCTAAGCGATCCCGCCAACTTCGAAAGACCCTATGACCCGTCATCGAATACCCATCGCGCTTCTACTGGCCGCTGGCCTGTGGAGTTTCGCGACCTTGGGCTTGGCCGCGCCGCACGCCAGCCCAGAAGCCAAGGATATCGACGCCTTCACGCGCAAGGCGATGGCGCGCGTCAGCGTCGTGCCGGGCCTGGCTCTGGCTGTCGTCGACGGCGACCAGGCGGTGATCACGGCTGGCTATGGCGTCGCCGACGTTGACACCCGCGCTCCTGTCGACGCCGAAACGGGCTTCTACATCGCCTCGGCCACCAAGTCGTTCACGGCCCTGGCGATCGCCGGTATGGCGGCGCGACGAGACCTCGATCTGAACGTCCCCTTGGCCGACTGGATCGGCGCCACGTCCTTGCCGCCCGATATCGCTAGCACGATTACCCTGACCGACCTGCTCAGCCACCGCTCCGGCGTCGAGAACGCGCCGATCGCCTTCCGGGCGGCGTTCTCCGGCGAGCAAACACCAGAGGTGATGCAGGCGCTGCTATCTCGGACGGTCAGGAGCGCCACAGCGCCCCATGGGACGTTCCGCTACACCAACACCGGCTACAATCTGGCCACCACCCTGATCGAAGCGCGGTTCGGCCGCGATTGGCGCGCGCTCGTCACCGACGACGTCCTGGCGCCGGCGGGCATGACCCACACGACCGCCTGGATTTCCAAGGCTCGAAGGAAGGGCGTCGTCGCGTCCGGCCACGTGCCCGGCCCAACCGGCGCCCTGGAGCCCAGCCGGCTCCAGAAGACGGACGCCACCCTGCAGTCGGCGGGCGGCCTGGTCTCCACCGCGGGCGACATGGCCCGCTGGCTGGAGATCCAGATCAATGACGGCGTCCTGGACGGCCGGCGCCTGTTCCCCGTCGGACTGGTGGACTCGACCCACCGTTCGGTCGTCGGCCAGAAGGTGGTCTTCGGCCCCTACACCCGTGACGGCTACGGCCTGGGCTGGCAAACGGGGCGTTATGGCGATGACGTCCTGATCCACCATTTCGGCAATTTCGCCGGCTCGCGCGCCCATGTCTCGTTCATGCCCGATCGCAAGCTGGGCGTGGCGGTGATGGCCAACGAAGATCTCATCGCCGGGGAGTTGGCGGATCTGGTGGCGGACTATGTCTACGACCGGTTCGCGGGCCGTCCGGATCTGGAGGCGCACTACGATGCGGAACTGGCGGAACTGGCCGCCCGCCGCGACAAGCGACTGGCCGGCCTGGCGGCGGCTCGCGCCGAACGCGCCGCCCGGCCCTGGTCGCTCTCCCGGCCGATGGACAGCTACGTCGGAACATACGCCAACGCGGCCATGGGACGGATCGCGGTCACGCAAGAGGGCGATCGCATGAGGGTCCGGATCGGGGTGATGTCGGATCTGGCCGAAGCCTTCACCAAGCCCGAGACCGTCCGGGTGGAGCTTGTGCCGCTGCAAGGCCAGACAATCCTGTTCGATGGGCCAGGCCGCCTGACCTTCGAGGGCGAAACCTTTGTCCGCGATTGACGACGGCAGGACCGCGGACGGAGCCTCCGTCATCTCCACGACGAGCGTTGGAGGCTGCGCGCCTCGGCTCCGATGGGCTCACCTTTCAACCGCGCCGATGTGACCCATGCCCATCGATCCTTCCCACGGCTGGAACGCCGTCGCGCAGAGGTTCATGCAAATGCGATCGCCCATCGGCGCCGGCACCGTGCGCCGATGGGCTAAACAGCTGCCGCCGGGCAGTGAGGTCCTGGACGTAGGCTGCGGCTCTGGAGTTCCGATTTCCGCCGCGCTTGTCGAAGACGGCTTTCGGATATTCGGCGTCGACGCCTCTCCCCTTATGATCGCGGAATTTCGCCGTCGATTTCCTTTCGCCGAGGTCGCCTGTGAACCCGTGGAGACGAGCGGCCTGTTCCAGCGAAAATTCGACGGCGCGGTCGCGATCGGACTGCTGTTTCTGTTGCCGGCCGAAGATCAGCGCCAGGTGATCGACCGCGTGGCGCGGACACTGGAGCCTGGCGGCCGCTTTCTGTTCAGCGCCCCGCGCCAAGCTTGCGAATGGTCGGACACGCTGACGGCGCGTCCCTCGCTGTCGCTGGGCGAGGCGGAATATCGACACTTGCTGGACCAGGCAGGTTTGGCCCTGTCGGGCCATTTTATAGACGAGGGCGGCAACGACTATTTCGACGCGGTCGCGCCACTGCAGAACACGTAGGCTTGAGGACGCGCCAGCGATGGGTTGCGCCGATGGGCAACGCCCCTGCCCCGCACCTCTACCTTTCAGGCTTGTAACTTGATTGCCCATCGCCGGCTGACACAGCTTCCTGTCCAGCCCGATCTAAGACCGGGCCCACCAGCGGGCCTGGCCCGAGCGTTCAGCAACCCCTGACATTGAGGCCATTGTGCGCCACTCTCCAATGGCTCTGCCTGCCAGCCCAAGCTTCGGCAAGCGTCGCACCCGATGGCGTGAAATGGCCTTTGTCGCAGCCCTAGGCGTCATCGCCACTGCGCCCGGCCTCGCCCGGGCTCTTCCCTCTCCGAATACGATCGCCGCCTCTGTGATGGCGGCCGACACGCCACTCAAAACCTTGAACGGGACAGGCCTGGTCGCGCCGCGAGGATGGTCCGTCCAAAAAGCCGCCGGCGTGATCCGTCTGGACGCGCCCGAGAGCGGCTCCTCGATCCTGGTCTTCGATACGACCGGCGGTGAGGCCGACGCGGCGGTGGCCGCCGCCTGGGCGGCCTATCGTCCTGCCGCCGCGCCAGCCTTGGCGGGCGCGAAGGATCGCCCTGTTCGCGACGGCTGGGATCAGATCCGCGTCTACAACTACCGGGCGCCGGCCGGACAAGCGCGCACGATCTGGGTCCGGGCGCTGCGCAACGGCGACCAATGGACGGTGGTGCTCCACGACATGACCGATGAGGTGCTCGAAAAGCGCGATTCCCAGGTTGAGGTTATCCTCGGCAAGCTGCTGCCCGCTGGCTACGCGCGCGAGTCTTTTGCTGGGCGACCGGCCCACAAGATCGATGCGACCCGCTTGGCGGCCCTGAAGAACCTGATCGAAACCGCGCGCGCCGAGCTCGACATTCCCGGCGTCGGCTTCGGGCTGATCCAGGACGACAAGATCCTGTTCGAAGGCGGCTTTGGCGTGCGCGAACTGGGCAAGCCCGAGAACGTCGACGCCGACACCGCCTTCATGATCGGCTCGAACGGCAAAGCCCTGACAACCCTGATGCTGGCCAAGCTGGTCGAGCAAGGCAAGATGGATTGGGACACCCCAGTCTCTTCGCTTTGGCCGGCCTTTCGCCTGGGCGACACGGCCACGACGGCCAAGGTGCGCGTCAAGCATCTGGTCTGCGCCTGCACGGGCCTGCCGCGCCAAGACCTGCCGTGGATATTCCAGGGCGACCAGGCCCAGGCGTCAACCGTCCTGACTTGGCTGTCGACCATGCAGCCGACCAGCGGCTTTGGCGACCTCTACCAATACTCCAATCTGCTGGCGGCTTCGGGCGGCTATCTGGGCGCCCACGTGCGCGAGCCCGATCGCGAGCTCGGCGCGGCCTATGATGCGGCCATGCAGGCGCTGGTGTTCGATCCGCTGGGCATGTCACGCACCACCTTCGACTACGCCAAGGCGCTGGCGGGCAACCATGCCGCACCGCACGCCCTCGACATTGATGGCCGCCAGCAGGTCGCCGTAATGGGCCTCAACGCCGCCGGCATTCCATCGCGTCCGGACGGTGGCGAGTGGAGCACGACGCGGGACATGTTGCGTTACGTGCGCATGGAACTGGCCAAGGGGCGGTTGCCGAACGGCGAGCGCTATATCGCCGAGGGCCCGCTGCTGGCGCGCCGGACCCCTCAGGTCACCGAAGGCAGCGACGAATATTACGGTATGGGCCTGAAGATCGACCGCATTTGGGGCGTGCCGGTCATTCACCACGGCGGCACGCAGTATGGCTATCGCGCCGACATGATCTGGCTGCCCAATCAAGGCGTCGGCGCGGTCATTCTGATCAACGCTGACTCTGGCACGGCGCTGCGTTCGGCGTTTCGGCGAAGACTGCTGGAGGTGTTGTTCGACGGCGAACCTAGGGCGGCGGCCGATCTGGCCAACTACGGAAAGACCTTCAGGGCCAGCCGCGGCGAAGGCCGCAGGACCCTGACCGCGCCCGCCGACCGCGCGATCGTCAACGGGCTCGCGGGGCGTTACGCCAACGCCGACCTGGGCGATCTTGTCGTCCGGCGCGAGGGCGATAAGACGGTGTTCGACTTCGGCGGCTGGGCTAGCGAAGTCGCCAGCCACAAGAATGACGACGGCGGGATCGCCCTGGTGACAATTACGCCGGGCGCCGACGGCTATGAATTCGAAGTCGCCGACACTTCCGAAGGACGAGGTCTGATTATACGCGAGGCGCCCAGCGCGTACCGGTTCTTGGAGAAGCGCGAGGACGAAAACGGCCATTAGCCTCCACTATACGCCGTCATCGAGTTGGCGGACGAGGCAAGGCAGCGCCATTTGCCTACATGTAGACCGCGACGGGCCGAATGAGCAGGGGTGCAGCCATCGAGCCTGAGGGCGGACAATGATGAAGCCGTTTCTCATCGACTCCTGGTCGGGTTCGCCCCCGCCAAGCATGGCCTTGATCCGGCCATGCGCGACGATGAAGGTGGTTTCGTCCACCACCAAGAGTGTCCAATGTCCGGCAACGCTCAGACCCGTCGGGCCGCGATCGGCTGCTCCGCGATCTCGATAGCCTCAGCCAATTCCCTGGCCGCGCTAGCCGCACCACGCGTCGTCGGTGGGACGGGGCTGGAGACCGGAGTAATCCGGGCCATTGGCGTTGACACGATGCGGACGAACTATAGGAACCGTCCGGCCCTACGCGCCACGGCGTTGGAGAACGTCCCAGAGCTAGACCGGCTGGTGGTGCTCGACACGCCCGTGTTCGGCGACGGCGTCATCGAAGCCTGGATAAGCGGCTCCCCGAGCGCCACAGCCAGCGCCACGGCGCGAGGCTTCGTGGGCGTCGCTTTCCGGGTGCGCGACGGGGCCAAGCTGGAGGCCATCTATCTGCGTCCAACCAACGGCCGGGCCGACGACCAGTTACGCCGCAACCATGCCGTCCAGTATATCTCGCACCCCGACCATCCCTGGGAGCGGCTGCGCGCCGAAGCCCCGTCCAAGTACGAGACCTATGTCGATCTCGAACCTGGGCGTTGGACGCACGTTCGGATTGTGGTGGCGGGCTCCAAGGCTCGGCTGCATGTCGACGGCGCCAAGCAGCCGACCCTGATCGTCGGCGACCTCAAGCACGGCGCCGACGCCAAGGGCGCAGTGGCGCTCTGGATCGGCCCAGGCACGCTGGCTCATTTCAGCGGCGTGCGGGTCATGTCCTAGGGGTTTGATGAAGCGGCAGTATTAGGCGCCCTCTTTGGGGGCTTCTCGCTTCCGACGGTTTATACCGGGCGATGGAAGGAAGACTTAAAAGCTTGCGGCAGCAAGGACACGGGCGGCGTGGTGATACTTCCCGGCAGTATCACCTCTATGGGGCGAGCGGGGTGGTTCATGCGCCTCGGGAGACTCCAAGGAGGCCTCTGCCAAAGTTGATTTCACTGGGCGCTGGCGTACGCGGAGCGAGGCTGGCGACGGTTGAAGGTCAGGTTTGCGACCGTCTGCCACCGCTCGCATTCTGAGATTTCCTTCTAAATCACCCTTAGTACCGGTGGGATCAGGAAGATGGCGGATAGTGCCCAGGCGGTATCGTAGAGCGCCGGCGGCGCGCACGGCAGAAATCTCGATGCTGATCGAGCTGAACATGCACATTAAGAATGCTCTTTCTCCCACACGCCGCCAAAGCGGATCGAGCGCAGTTTGACGATCTGGTCACCGCCGATGCCGGCGACCGGGATGGTCAAGTCCATGGCCTTGGCCAGAGCCCAGACGCCGACGTCGCATGGCGTGACGGCGATCATGATTGGGAATGAGGAGACGCTAGAAAATTTCTAGCGCCGGATGTCCCTTTTTGTGCGGAGCAAGAGAGGCGGCGCCGTCTAACGGTTGTCAGCCTACGCGCCTTGCCACCCTTTTGCACGGCGCTCCGGATGACGTTCTTGGCGGCTGGGCGCGCTGCGCACGCCCGTTCGATTTGCTGTAGCTTGAGGTCCCCATTTTGGGGCGACTGGGTTGGTTTCGACATGTGGTTGATGGCGGGTCGCGCGGAACGCCAGGCGCGACACCTGGCGTATGGTCTCCTTTCGCTGGCCTTCGTCCTTGCCTTGATAAGCGGCGTTGCGATGGCTTCACCACGGGCTGAGCGGCTTCAAGTCATTGGCGACCAGATCCGCGCGCATCACGGGCGGCTTTCGTCAGCCGATATCGAAGCGGCTGGCGCGGCCACGATAAATGCGACTGGCAGGAAACGGTTCTACGGCCTGTGGCGCACCCTCAGCTACTACCGCAACAACGGTCAACGCGCCGATTTCGAGCGTTGGGCGGCTCGCGTCCGCGCTGTCGCTGCGCGTGACCATGATCAGCCTCTTGCGGCCATGGTCACGGTGTTGACCACCTCAAAGGCCGCGACCGACGGCCCAGGGCGCAGGGCTGATTTCACGGCGTGGCAGCGCATCGCCAGAGAGAATGACGATGTCGATCACGTCATCGAACTGGAGCGCTTACGGATCGCCGCCAGTCGGGATCAGTGGGCGAGTGCGACACGTACGGGCGCGCGGCTGCTCGACGCAACCCGCAACGAACCCCTTGCCCAGCCGATAGTGGCCGAAGCGCACACGCTGATGTCTCGGGTGTTGAGCGAACTTGGCGATGACAACGGCGCCCTCGATCACCTTGCAGACGCGGCCGCAATCGATCGCCGGATCGGTTCGGCCACTCAGGATGCCGAACGGGTCTATAATTTAGCGCTCCTTGCGGTGAGGGCGCGCGAATTCGCCTCGGCGCAGATGCTGTGGCGGCTTCACGGCGACCTGATCGCCACGTCGGGCGGCCCCCGGGCCCCCTTCTTCAACGCCTATCTCTGCGCGGCGATCGCCGACGCTCAAGATGCGCCCCGGCGTGTTGTCGAATGCTTGCGGCCAGTCGCCCAGGCTCTGGACCAGGCCAACGATGGCTGGGCGGTCTCTGCGCTGCGACTGCGCCTAGCGGCCCGCGCCCGTATGGGGGACGTGGCCGATGGGCGGGCTGACCTTGCCCGCTTGCAGGCCGCACCCGCCGCGCGCGGACGCGATGCCGAGCAGTTGAGCCTGTCCTATCTTCTCCGGGCGGAAGGCCAGGGACTGGCGGCGTTCGACGCCTTGGAAAAATCCCGCGAGGAGACGCTTGTCCGCCTCCAAGACGACCACCAGCGCAAAATGACGGATATCGCCGCTGCCCTCCAGACGGCGTTGGACGCCGAGCGGGTAAAGGGCGAGCGCGCCGGACGCCAAGCCCAGTTCCAGAGCCGCCTGTCGCTCGCCTGGGGTCTAGTCGCCGGCCTGTTCGGGGTCATCACACTGGGCGCGGTGGCCTTCGTGCTCCAGCAAAGACGAACAGCCCGGGCGCTTGCTCAGGCTCAAGCCCGCGCCGAGGCCGCCAGCGAGGCCAAATCGACATTTCTCGCCACGATGAGCCACGAGTTGCGCACCCCCCTCAACGGCATGCTTGGCCTGGCCCAAGCATTGAAACTCGAGCCCCTCGAACCAGGAGAGCGCGAGCAGGTGGAGCTCATCGAGGACTCTGGGCGCAATCTTCTGACCCTGCTCAACGACGTACTGGACCTGTCCAAGATCGAGGCGGGCAAACTGCAGATCGCGCCCTTGCCCGCTGACCTGGCGCGCAAATGCGAGCGACTGGTCAGGATTCACGGCGTACTGGCCGCAGAGAAGGGCATCAGCCTGACTCTCGACATCGACGATACGCCACCGACTTTGATCTTCGATCCTGTGCGCGTGCGTCAATGCGTGTCCAATCTGCTGTCGAACGCCATCAAGTTTACCGAGATGGGCGGCGTGCTTTTGCGTCTGCGGTGCGAGTCCTCCGGCGACCATGAGGTGATGGCGCATATCTCGGTGAGTGACACGGGCATCGGCATGTCGCCGGAAACTTGCGCGCGGCTGTTCGGCGCCTTCGAGCAGGCCGATGCGACAACCGCACAGAGGTATGGAGGCAGCGGGTTGGGGCTCAACATCACCCGTCGACTGGCCAAGCTGATGGGCGGCGACGTCGCGGTCGAGAGCCAGGAGGGAGAAGGCTCGACTTTCACCTTGAGCTTCCGTTGCCAGCTCCCGCTAACGGAACCGCCGAGCATGCCGGAGGCGAATGAGGTCTCCGAGCCCCCGCCGGCGAGTTTGAAGATTTTGCTGGTCGAGGATCATCCAGTAAACCGCAAGGTGATCGGGCTGATGCTGGCCCCGTTGGGATGCACCCTCGTCGAAGCCGAGAACGGGCAAATTGCGCTCGATCGGCTTGGCGCGGAGCCCTTCGATTTGATCCTCATGGACGTGAACATGCCCGTGCTCGGCGGCCTCGAAGCTGCTCGCCGTGCGCGCTCAGATCTTCGCCTCGACGCTATCCCGATCATCGGCCTCACCGCCGACGCCATGGACCATCAACGTCAGGCCTGCCTGGATGCCGGCATGAACGATGTTCTCACCAAGCCAGTGGACATGGCCGCGCTGTTGTCGACGATCGCCCGCGCGGTGCAGGACGCAGGACCAGACAAAAGGCCAACAGCCTGATCCTCGTTGTCGTCGCTCCCAATGGATCGATCGGAGCGTCCTTTTCGTGGCCCGAGGTCGACAAGCAAGCTTCCAAGAAAGCCCCCCTCCGGCCGGGGCCTGTTCCGGGACGGGCCAGATCCATTGAGGCCCAAAGGATGCGCCGATCCTGCGCACTGCAGCGGTATTTCCAGACCTTGCCGTCGTCGGGTCGGACATAGCCGACATAGACGACGTCGCCCTAGACACGATCGACCTCGATGATCGCTGGGTCGCGCCCGTTGGTCGCGCCGATAGCCGCGCGGCAGACCCGACCAAGATCATCATCGCTGAGAACGGCCGGGCGCCGCAGACGCCTGCGCCTCAGGGCGGTCGCGTCGCGCTTGGCCTGTTCCGAGAAACCGCCGCAAGCTGACAGCGACAGGATCGAAGCGACTAGCAGCAAGGGACGAATCATTAAGCGACACCACCTTAAGGATAGCGGCTTATGACCCGGCCTGACTGGAGCGCCAACGGTCAACCAACTAGGGAAGCCTCTCGCTCCAGGCGTCGCGCCTCGGCCGCCTTGCGGCCGCGGCTGATGTTATCGAGGCCTCGCACGCCGATATAGGCGGCAGTGGCGAATGGCAGCAGCCCTTCGGAAAAGCTTGGAAGGCTGCCGACCAGATAGAGCGCCGCCAGCGAGATTCCGATCTCGACGCCTCCATAGACCTGAGCATAACCCTCTCTCACGCGGTAGCCGGCGATGAACACCATCGCCCCCAGCAGGACGACGACATGCTTTTGTCCGCCAGCCAGCCACGGCGCCTGCTCGACGAGGAAACGCCAGAAAAGCGGCACGGCGCGGTAGAGCCAGAGGGAGCCAAAGAGCGCGGCTAGGGCCGGCAGAAGGATGACCGTTTGCAGGAGCTGGGTGGCCATGTTGCTCGCCGCGTTCAGAGCGGCTCGTCTGAGGATCGGCTGCAGCCAGGCCAGCCGTTTCCAACGCACTAAGTTATGAGCCGCGTCGACAAGCGCGGCGACGCGCCGCTGAAGATCGAGCTTCTGCTCTAGCGTCGGGTAGGTCCAGTGGATCAGAGCGTATATCGCCACGGCGAACACAGTCATGTTCAACAGGGTTTCGATCAAGGTCGGAGATAGAGGTTGCATGCTTATCCTACACCAGCGCGGCTTGCGCTTAACTGTCACAAGACCCGATCCGGCGCTACATATGCCTGCCCTATGGCATCGTCCGCCAGACCCGGGGCTGCACGCCGGCTGACCCGGCCGACCCGTTCGAACTGATCTTGACCGCTTCCAAGCCGCTCAGTGTCCTGGGCGGTCACTGGCAAAGAGCCTAGTTGGCCCCGAGCAACCTGCCCCGAACGCCATGCACCAGGATATCTCGCAGCCTCATTGCAACGGTCGCCTGGCGGCCGCGCGAACTTGTTCTGCTAGATCGTCTGCCCCCGACGCGCGCCGGGTCGTCCTTCGCCGCCGGCTGTTCGCCTGATCCATCGGCGGAGCGCTAGACCGCGCTGGGGCGTTCCCTGGTCAGGAGGCCCTATGACCGATCCGACGCCCGCGATCCCCGATCCCCCGGCCGGTGCGCCGCCGCTGGAAATCCCGCCTGGCTCGCCAGGTCCCGAATACAACGATCCGGTGATCCCGTTCGAGGATCCGGCGCCTCTCCCACCAACGCCCGCGCCTGATGACGGCCGCCCCTACGACACCCCGCCTCGACCAGTGTGATCCAGCAGGCGTTGATCTACCGCGCGGTCCAGGGCCTGACCGCCGCCACCATTGCCCCAAAGCCCACGCCATAGGCGAAGAACGGCACGTAAGGCGGGGCCGCTGGCGCGAGCCATTGGCATAGGGCCACGAGCACAGGCTCGGCATCAAGGCGGCCGCCAGGCAAAGCAGCCACATCATCGGCGCGACCGCCCAGTCGGGCAGCCGGCTCACGTCCTCGTCGTCGTACCAGCCCATTGCGCCACCTCAACCTATCAGCGTAAAATGCCACCTATCCGAGAAAAGCGGAAAGGCCCAGCGCTCAATCCGCGCCGTTGCCTGGATCATCGGCCGTGGGATCGTGGGTGGCTTCGGTATTCTTGTTGGGATCGAGAGCGGGATGCGGCGGGGCTTCCAAGGCGCCCGGCTGGGCCGTCGCGGGCGTATCTTTCGCCAGAGCCGTCGTGGGGGTTTCGTCGATCATGAAAATCTCTTGGTCAGAGACAACCCGCGACGGCTGGCCAGGCTCCCAGGCAAGGCCTCAGGTGACGATTACCCGGGTAGGCGCCTCCGTCAGGTCCTCGTACTCGCCGATCTCCAAGCCCTGGGCGGCGACCGCAGCCCGGGGCTTCCCGCAAGCGATCGGCGCAGCTCTGCCTCACCCGCGCCAAAGCCCGCGGCCATTGACCATCGATCCAAGGCATGAAACCCAGCTTCTATAATCAACAATATCACTTATAGTAGACATCGTTTCACAACCTGTTCTGCTTGCTCCAATCCCAGCTATTGGACTTGTTTCAACAACTTCGGGCTGATCACGCCGCCCCTACCCGCCCCGGCTCTCCGTTCGACAAAAACCAAGGCTCTTCCTAATTCAATCCCTGGCCCCGATCCTGGCCTCGCCAGCCTCGGTGATCCTGTGCGGCTCGGTCAGCGCCCGCATCGGCCTGCCGCAATCCAGTGTTTATGCCGCAAGTAAGGCTGGCCTGGTCTCCCTGGCGCGCACCCTTTCTGGCGAACTCGACGGCCGAGGCGTGCGGGTCAACAGCCTCAGCCCAGGACCCACGCAGACGCCGGCACTGGCCAAGCTCGGACTCGAGAAGGTCGCCGAAGCAGCATTGAAGGCCGAGATCGCGGCTCTTGTGCCGATCGGGCGGATGGGAACGCCCCGCGAGCTGGCTGATGCCGCTGTCTTCCTAGCCTCGGACGAGTCTTCGTTCGTTTGGGGAACCGTCTCCTGGTCGATGGTGGCGTGGGAAATCTCTAAGGGCCGGACGCGCGAGATCGCCTAGGCGCCAACCGGGCCGGCCAGATTACGATCGCGCCGCCTCAACCTCCCTATCAGCCCTCCTCATTGGACCGGCCTGCGCTGCCAGACGATGGTGGCCGGAGCCCCTTCCAGTTCGGATTGGTCAAGCTGATCGGCGCGGAACAAGCCATCCTGGCGCAAGCGGCGGAGACGGTTCTCCGGGACCTTTTCCCCGCGGCCGTCGCGGTCGCGACGCGGTCGCGCGACGCGATCGGCGCCGAAGATTTACAGGCCGCGCGCCGGCGCGATCGCCAGTTGGGCCGCCTCTGCGCTGCGGACGCTCTATTCGAACTGGGAGCGCCTGCGACCATGCCGTCGCACAGCTCGCCTCCCTCGTGGCCAGAAGGCCTGACGGGCAGCATCAGCCATTGCCAGACCCTGTGCTGCGCCGTCGCGGCCCGCTCAGGCGACCTCTGCGCCCTCGGGGTCGACGTCGAGGCCGCCGTTCCACTCGTCGAAGGCGTCGAACTCGTTTGCGGTGAGATCGAACTGGCGCACTTCGCTGCTTTGCCCGGCCCCACGGCGGGGAACTGGCCGCTGCTGGCCTTCTCGGCCAAGGAAGCCGCCTACAAGTGCCAGTACGCGCTGACCGGGCAACTGCTGGATTTCCGCGACTTCGAGATCGACTTCGACCTGATCACGCCAGGCGGGGGCCGTTTCGCACTGCGGCGGACACGCGCCCTGCCTATTCCCGCAGGCCTCGAGCTGAGGATCGAGGGGCGCTGGGCGGCGGATCGCTCGCATGTCTACACCGCCGCTTGGGTCAAGCGGTCGACGCTTCAGGGGTAACAATTTCGGACCCGCTCGTCTGAAGTGCTCGGATGCACGCGCCGTTGCCGCACCGCAAAAGCCGGTATACCCAAATAGAAAATCTGACGAATACGCGCCCAAGCCACGAGCGCGATCGACGGATCAAAAACTATTCATCGAATTCGGGACGCAAGTCGCAGCACGACTTGGCGCGATCGCCTCCGCACAACTGAAAGCGGAGCCTGACGAGGCGCGCCAGTAGCATTGAGCAAGGTGATCATGACCATCTTCGCCGCCGCCTCCATTACCGCCTCCGTCGGCGCCGCCCCGCGGGAAACCCTGGCCGCGCTCCTGCTGGACAGGGCCGATACCGATCCCACCGCCGTCGCCGTGGTCGAGGGCGAAACACGCCTGACGACCGGCGACCTTGTCGAACGAGCCAGCCGCGTGGCCGCCCAACTGATCGCCGCCGGCGCCGCCAGCGATGCAGTCATTGGCCTATTCGCCGAACCCTCGGCCGCGCTGATCACTGGCGTCTGGGGGATCGTGTTGTCGGGCGCGGCCTATCTGCCTCTGGCTCCGGACTATCCCGAAGAGCGCCTGCGCCTGATGATCGAGGACAGTCGCCTGCGGATCGTACTGTGCCAGGCCCGCTTCGCTGCCACGGTCGAAGCCTTCGCCCCACCCGGCGCCACGATCGTCGTCATCGAGGAAGCCCTCGCCGTCGGAGGCGAAGAGACGCCGCGGCGAGCGCTAGCGCTGTCGGGCGCCCGCGATCTGGCCTACGTCATCTACACCTCCGGCAGCACCGGCCGGCCCAAGGGGGTGATGATCGAACAGGCCAGCATAGTCGGGCAGCTGCGCTGGCTGGCGCGCGAGCATGGCCTGGGTCCGGGCCAGACGCTCCTGCAGAAGACCCCGATCAGCTTCGACGCCGGCCAATGGGAGTTGCTGGCCCCGGCCCTAGGCGTCACCGTCGTGACCGCCCCGCCCGGCGCCCATCGCGATCCGGACCTGCTGATCGACCTCGTCGTACGACATCGCATCACCCTGTTGCAGGTGGTGCCCACCTTGCTTCGAGCCCTGGTCGAGACCGAGCGCCTCCCCCTGGCCCGGACGCTGGCGCGCCTGTTCAGCGGCGGCGAGGCGCTGTCGAACGCCCTGGCCCGCGCCGCGCTGGACGCCCTGCCCTGGTCCAGCCTGACTAACCTCTACGGTCCGACCGAGTGCACCATCAACAGCTCTAGCTGGCGCGTCGAGCGCGGCGCCGTGGGCGATCCGGCCGCTGCGGTGAGCATCGGCCGCCCCGCCGCCGACACGACCTACCATGTGCTCGACGCCGATCGCCGGCCGGTGGCGGACGGCGCTGTCGGCGAGCTGTGGATCGGCGGCGCCCAGCTGGCGCGCGGCTACCTGCATCGACCTGACCTGACCGCCGACCGCTTCATCCTAGACCCGTTCCGCCCCGAGGCTCCCGACGCCCGGCTCTACCGCACCGGCGACCTCGTCTTCGTCACCCCCGACGGCGCGGCGCAATTCGTCGGCCGGGCCGACGATCAGGTGAAGATCCGCGGCTTTCGCATCGAACTGGACGAGGTCCGCCTGGCCATCGAGGCCCACGACTGGGTCAAGACCGCCGCCGTCGTCGCCCAGGAGGATGCGCGCGGCGACAAGAACCTCATCGCCTATGTCGAGCTGAGCCCGCGCGAGGCGGCGCTGATGGATCAGGGCCGGGCCAGCGCCCATCACCAGTCCAAGGCCAGCCGCCTGCAGGTGCGCGCGCAGCTCTCCAATCCCGGCCTCAAGCAGGACGCCGAGCTGGCCGGCCTAGCCGCCGTCGACCTACCCGGTCGTGAAGCGACGCCTGTCCAGCGACGCCGCGCCTTCGCCCGCAAGACCTTCCGCTTCTTCGAGGGCGGCTCCACCCACCTGGCCAACGTCCAGGCCCTGCTCGCGGCGAAACCCGCCCAGGCCCCGTCTAGCCCGCCCGAGCGCCTGT
Organism: Caulobacter sp. GW821-FHT10A10; assembly: GCF_059415745.1. Taxonomy (NCBI): domain Bacteria; kingdom Pseudomonadati; phylum Pseudomonadota; class Alphaproteobacteria; order Caulobacterales; family Caulobacteraceae; genus Caulobacter; species Caulobacter sp. GW821-FHT10A10. The sequence continues at coordinate 77,745 of NZ_JBWKNV010000003.1, forward strand.
CGCTCGACGCGCTGGGCGCCCTGCTGCGGGAGTTTGGCCAACACCAGAGCCCCGAACGGCTGCTGCCCAAATACGCCTACGCCTCGCCCGGCGCGCTCTACGCCGTACAGCTGCACCTGGAAGTCGTCGGCCTCTCGGCCCTGGCCGACGGGACCTACTACTATCATCCGGTCCATCACCGGCTGACCCGGATCGCCAACGCCGCTTCGGCAATTCCAGGCGTCACCCTGCATCTGGTCGGCCGCCGCCCGGCGATCTCGGCGGTCTATCGCAGCAACGTCCAGGAGGTGCTGGAATTTGAGGCCGGCCACATGCTGGGCCTGTTCGACCAGGTCCTGGGCGAGCGCGGCCTGGCGATCGGCACGCCGATCGAGCACGGCCCTCTCGCCGCCGCCCTGACCGGCCGCGAAGGCGACGTCTATCTGGGGGCCTTCCCGGTCTCGCCGCTGGGCGCGGCCGCCCCGACGCCGCACCTGGCCGCCCATGTCCAGTCGCTGGACGGACGGCTCGAAGGCCTGCCCCCCGGCCAACACAAGCTGAACGCCGACGGGACGCTCGTCCACGTCGCCGACGGCCACATTGAGCGCAAGCATGTCATCGCCATCAACCAGCAGGTCTACGACCGGGCCAGCTTCGGCCTGACCCTGACCAGCGACAATCCGCAAGCCTGGCTGCGCTACATCGAGCTTGGTCGCTGGCTGCAACGCCTGCAGCACAACGGCCTTTCCCTGGGGCTGATGTCGTCGGGCTACTCGTCGAAGTCCGGCGAAGACCTGCCCTCGGCCCGGCGCATCGCCGCCTTGCTGGGGCGTGAGGTCGGGGCCTCGTACTTCTGCGTCGGCGGCCGCCTGTCCCAGCACCAGATCGACAGCGAAGGAATGAACGAGGACGCCGTCCACATGCAGGGGCCGGCCGAACTGATCGCGGTCGACCTGCGACGGACCCTGCCGCCCTACATGGCCCCCAGCCGTCTGGTGATCCTCGACGCCCTGCCGCTGACCGCCAATGGCAAGGTCGACCGCAAGGCGCTGGAGGCCCGCCGCGATCTGCTGGGCGAAAGCAACGCCAGCGCTCACGTGGCGCCGCGCACCAAGGCCGAGGAGACCATCGAGACGCTGTGGTGCGCCGCCCTCAAGCTGGACCAGATTTCGGTGGAGGACGACTTCTTCGCCCTGGGCGGCAACTCGCTGACCGCCGTCTCCCTGATCCATCGGATCAACGCCGCCCTGGGCGCGGCGCTGAAACTGCAGGCGCTGTTCGAGGCCCCCACCATCGCCGCCCTGGCGCGCAAGATAGAGGCGGGCGACACGCAGCAGACCTCCCGGGCCGCGCCGCTTCGGGCCCATGGAACCGGCGCGCCGGTGTTCTGCTGGCCGGGCCTGGGCGGCTATCCGATGAACCTGCGCGCCCTGGCCAAGGGCCTGGGCGGCGAGCGCCCGGTGTTTGGGCTACAGGCGCTGGGAATCAACGCCGGCGAGACCCCGCACGGCGACATCCAGGCCATGGCCGCCGCCGACATCGAAGTGATCCGCAAGCTCCAGCCCGAGGGCCCCTACACCCTCTGGGGCTATTCCTTCGGCGCGCGCTTGGCCTTCGAGACCGCCCATCAACTGGAACAGGCGGGCCAAACGGTCGAGGCCCTGCACCTGATCGCGCCGGGCTCGCCCAGGCTCGACCTGCCCGCGACGCCCGCCGGTCCGCGCTACGACAACCCCGCCTATTCGGCGATCCTGTTCTCGGTCTATGCCGGGGCGCTGGATCATCCGGACCTGGAGGCCTGGCGCCAGCAGGTCCGCGACGATGCGAGCCTTGCGGCCTTCGTCTCGGCGCGCTTTGGCCTCGACGCCGAACTGGCCGTGCGCATCGCCGCCATCGTCCGGGCGACCTATCAGTTCCGCTACAGCTTCGAGGAGTTGCAACACCGCCAGATCAAGGCGCCCGTCACCCTCTTCAAGGCCCGGGGCGACGACTACGCCTTCATCGAAGGCGCGAGCGGCTACAGCGCCGCCCCGCCCAGGGTGATCGAGCTCGATATCGACCACTACGCCCTGCTCAAGCCCGCCGGCGTCGCGGCCCTGGCCCGCGCCCTGGCCGCTCCGGTCCGCCTCGCCACCAGCCCCCTCGTCGAGACCGCCTGATCATGCCCCACGTCAACATCAAGCACTTCCCCCGCGACCTGACGCCCGAGGCCCGCCAGACCCTGGTCGAGGGCCTGGTCGACCTGATCACCAAGACCTTCGACGTCGGCGAGACCACGGTCTCCGTCGCCCTCGAACCGGTGACGCCCGACATCTGGCGCGATCGGGTGGTGGTTCCCGAACTGCACGACCGGGCCGGCCTGCTGGTGCGCCGCCCTGGCTACGACTTCGCCTGAAGGAGGACGGCTTGCCCCAGATCGATCCCAATCGCCTGGCCGAACGGCTGGTGCTGGCGCCCGAGGTCCGCGCCACGCTCGCCGCCGGCCGGCCCGTCGTGGCGCTGGAATCCAACGTCATCACCCACGGCCTGACCTATCCCGACAATGTCGAAACCGCCCTGGCGGTCGAGGCGGCCGTGCGGGCCGGCGGCGCGGTTCCGGCCACGATCGCCATCGAGGACGGCCGCCTCCTGGTCGGCCTGGACCGGGAGGCGATCGAGCGTTTCGCCACCGAGCCCGGCATCCCCAAGGTCTCGACCCGCGATCTGCCCTTCGCGTTGGCGCGCGGCGGAAAGGGCGCGACCACGGTCGCCTCGTCCCTGGCCATCGCCGAGCTGGCCGGCATCGCCGTCTTCGCCTCGGCGGGGATCGGCGGCGTGCACCGCGGCGCGGCCCAGAGCTGGGACGTCTCGGCCGATCTGGTGCAGTTCACCCGCTCGAAGGTCGCCGTGGTCTGCGCCGGCGCCAAGACTATCCTCGACCTTGCCCTGACCGCCGAGGTGCTGGAGACCCAAGGCGTGCCGCTGGTCACCTACGGCTTCGACGAGCTGCCGGCCTTCTATTGCCGCTCCAGCGGCGTGCCCAGCCCTCAGCGCCTGGACGATCTTTCGACCATCGCCCGGGCGATCGACCTGCACTGGGCCCTGGGCGGAACCGGCGGCGTGCTCGTCGCCGCCCCGATCCCGGAGGCCGAGGCCCTGGATGGCGAAGCGATCGAGGCGGCCGTGGCCGACGCCGTCGCCAGCGCCGAGGCCGAAGGCGTCAGCGGGGCGGGACTGACCAAACGGCTGATGCGCGCGGTCGACGCGGCCACCGACGGCCGCGCCTCGAAAGCCAATACGGCCGTCCTGGTCCACACCGCCCATCTCGGCGGCAAGCTGGCCGCGGCCTATGCGGCGCTGAGCGCGCCTCAGCCTCGAGAAGCCGCCCAGGGAGAGCTCGTCCGATGAGCGGGAACATCATCGAAACCCTGCTGGCCGATCGCGCCTATCATATCGAGTTCAACGGCCACCTGACCAACCACGCCAAGCACGCGGTCGTGGCCCTGGCCGGCCTTGGAACGCCGCCCCACGAGATCCTGGCCTACTATGAAAACTACGCCGAGCTGACGACCTACGGCTACGGGCTGGAGCCGGCCCGAACCTCCGACCTGGTGGTGACGCGCGAGACATGGCGCGACTTCCTGGGCAAGCGGCGGGGCTATTCGGCCCTCTGCGCCTTCTTCGACGCCGAGGAACGGCGGCTGGGCCTCGACGGCGTCGTCGCGCTCTATGGTCCGCAGCTGCTGACGGGTTGGATCGGCGCCTTCACCCACGCCACCATTCACCTGGGCTGGGGACTGGACGCCTGCAGCCGCTGGATGGCGATCGAGGGGCTGGCCTACCTGGTCTTCACCCACGTCCCGGTCCATGCCGAGCGGGCGACGCCGGACGCGGCCGCGGCTGAAGACACCTCCCCGCAAGACAGCCTGCTGCGCATCGCGCGGGCCTGGCATGCCGATCCGGCGCCGGCGCAGCGCCTCCAGGCGGCCCAGGCAGACACCCGCTCGCCCGACGCTCAGTCGATCCATCCAGAGCTGGCCCGCTCGGGCCTGCAATACCGCATCGCCCGCAGCGCCGCCCACGGCCACCCGCTGCTCTACGGCCTGCCGCCATGGGCGACGGGCGCGGGCCAGGGCCAGGCGCCGGCAGCGGAGGACTGGGAGGCGCTGTTCGAAGCAGTCACCCTGCTCTACCTCGCCTTTCCCGGAGACTTCGTCGTCCTGCACCTGATCACCGCCCTGCATGCGGTCGAGACAATCGCGTCGCGATTGGCTCCGGCCGACGCCCGCGCCGCCTACCAGGGCTACTGGGTCGGGGCCCTGGCCATCGCGCTGGGCGAAAAGCTGGTTCCCAAGCCTGGCAAGCTGGAGGCCCTGGCCGCCGCCCTGCCCGGTCGCGACGAGGTCGACAGCCCCGAGCGGGCTGACGACTGGCGGGCGATCGTCGCGCGGGCGGTGCTGGAGGAGGAAGAGCACAACCCCAAGCTCGCCTACGTCCTGCAGAAGCTGTGGCGGCGATCGGGTGGACGCGCGCTCTACCGCATCGCCGCCGCCCAGTTCACCAAGACCCCGCTCCTGCCCCAAAGCTTCGAACAGCCGGCCGACAACGAGGCCTGAAGGAGACCCCCATGCCGCTCGATCTAGCTCCGGCCTCGGCCCGTCCATCAATCGAGGCGGGCCTGCACGTCCTGCCCCAGACGCGGCAGTTGCGCGCCCTGCACACGGTCGTGCGCGATCGCTCCGCCTCGCGCGCCGACTTCGTCCACTACAGCGGCCGCATCATCCGTCTGCTGCTCGAAAGCGCCCTGGACCTGCTGCCCTTCGCGCCGCGCTCAGTCGAAACCCCGGTAGGCCGGGCCTATGAGGGCCTGGCCTTCGCCGAGCACATCTGCGGGGTGTCGGTGATCCGGGCCGGCGAGAGCATGGAGGGCGAGCTGCGGGCGATTATTCCCGGCGTACGGATCGGCAAGATCCTGATCCAGCGCGACAAGGTCACCAAGACGCCGAAGTTCTACTATCAGAACCTTCCGGCCGACATCGCCGGCCGCCAAGTGCTGCTGCTCGATCCGATGCTGGCCACCGGCGGCACCGCCGTGGCGGCCATCGACCTGCTGCTGCAACAGGGCGTGGCCGAGGAGAACATCGTCTTCGTGGCGTTCATCGCCGCCCCCGAGGGGGTCACGGTGCTGGCCAGCCGCTTTCCCAAGCTGCGGATCGTCGCCTCGGCGATCGAGGAGCGGCTGAACCAGAACGCCTACATGCTGCCGGGCATCGGCGATTTCGGCGACCGCTACTTCGGCTCGCCCGTCTGAGCCGCCAGCGCCGGGCGCAGTCTCGCGATCGCGCCCGGATTGTTGGCCAGCCAGATCCCGGCGACGATCAGGGCCGCGCCGGCCAGCCGCACCAGGGTGCGTCCGTCGATCGCCGCGCCTAGATTGCTGATCACCACGCCGGTCAGCATCTGGGCCCCGACCACCAGGCCGGCCGTCCGGCTGGCGCCCAGCCGCACAACGACATGGCTGTTGAGGGCCACGAAAGCCACGCCCAGGACACCGCCGATCCACGCAAACCATGGCGCAGGGCCGACGTGGAAGGCCCCCGCCCCCTGCAGGGCGATCGGCGCCGACAGGAAGACGAAGCCCACGACGTGGTTCCAGAGCGAGGCGCGCAAGGCGCCTTCGCGGCGGCCCAGATGGCCGTTGATCCCGCGGCTGACGCCGATGCACAGGCCGTTGGACAGAGCGATGAGGACGGCGATCAACATGGTCAGCCCGCCGCGGCGATGATGACGAGGCTGCCGGTCAGCACCAGCCCAAGGCCCAGGAGTCCGCCGGCGGTCGGCGCGCGCCGCTCCAGGCCAAGCCACCCGAAGCGGTCGGCGGCGACGCCAAACAGCATCTGGCCGGCCAGCATCAGCGCCAGGGTCCCCGAAAAACCCAGCGGTCCGTTGACGGTGATCGCCGCCAGCAGGACGGTCAGTGCGCCTGGCACCCCGCCCAGATAGATCCAGCGCGGCCAGCGCCCGCCGCCGGGCGGCGACGCCGCGACCGCCGCGTTAGGCGCTGCTCGCCGCCAGGCCACGACGGCGATCAATGCTGCAACGGTCCCCACGCCGTGGGCGAGCCAGGATGCGAAGAGCGGCGACGAAAAGTGCGCAAGGCGGCTGTTGATCGCGATCATCGAGGCCAGCACGATCCCCGCCGCCAAGGCCAGGATCGTCTCGGAGCTAGCAGCCTTAGGCACCGAACAGACCCTCCTGGCGCGCGGCTCCCAGCCTGGCTTCGATATGGCTCCACAGACTGGGGCAGCCCCGCCGGATCGGTTCGGCCACCCGCGCGACCACGCGGTCGTGGCTGATGCCGTTCTCGCGCCAGCTCTGGCCGTTGTTGGCGAGATTGAGCAGCACCGGCATGGCCCGATCGATGGCGTGGGCGAAGCGCGCCTCGGGCGTCTCCTCGGCCTCGAACTCGTCCCACAGCGCGATCAGCGTCCAGGCCTGGCCCTGCGGCAGGACGCCGAAGATCCGCTCGACGGCCTGTCGCTCAGCAACCTTGCGCTCTGAAAGGCCCGTCTCGACGAAAGCCATGACGTCGCCCGTGTCGATCTCGCCAACGTCGTGCACCAGCAGAAGCGAGATCACCCGCGAGATGTCCACGGGCTCGGCGGCATAGGGCTGCAACGCGGTGGCGGCCAAGGCCATCTGCCAGCTGTGCTCGGCGGGGTTCTCGTAGCGATCGAGCCCCAGCGGTTTGACCTTGCGGGTCACGCCCTTGAGCTTGTCGAGCTCCAGAATGAAACCGATCACGTTGTCCATGGCGTCCTCGCACGGCGGGCGAGACATCATCGGCCTTGGCCGCCGGGCGGCGGAAGCGGTGTTGGGGTCCACAGAGAGCGGACCACAGAGTCCGAAGCGACCATCGGACCGACCATTGAGGCTGCACAATCTTGTGTTGAGCAAACCTCACTTGCCTACGGGCGCGCGTCCCCGTCTCTATGGCGACGAGGGCCGTCGCAGACAGTCGTAGAGGACCCCCCGCGTGGATAATTTCGGCCAGCTCAATGTGTTCATCCAGGCCGCCGAGACGCGTAACTTCACCTTGGCGGGGCGCAACCTCGGCATTTCGTCATCGGGCGTCGGCAAGGCCATAGCGAGGCTGGAGGAGCGGCTGGGGGTGCGGCTCTTTCATCGCAGCACCCGCTCCATCGCCCTGACGCCGGAGGGCGAGGTCTTTCTCGAGCGCTGCCAGCGCATCCAGGGCGAGATCGCCCAGGCCGAGGCCGAGCTGACGGAGGGCCAGGGCGCGCCGCGCGGGCGTCTCAGGGTCAGCCTGCCGCTGGTGGGCATGCTGATGATGCCGGCCCTGACCGGCTTCATGAGGGCCTATCCCTCCGTCGAGCTAGATCTCGACTTCACCGACCGGATCGTCGACCTGATCAACGAGGGCTTCGACGTGGTGGTGCGCACCGGCGAGGCCAGCGACTCCCAACTGATCACCCGAACCTTGGGCACCTTCGGCCACCGGCTGGTCGGCGCGCCGGCCTATTTCGCGCGCCATGGCGCGCCCGCCACGCCCGAGGATCTGCTCGGCCACGCCTGCCTGCATCACAAGTATCCGGCGACCGGCAAGCTGGCGCCCTGGCGGCTGCTGCGGGACGGCGCGGAGCTCTCTCTGGACCTGCCGCGCAGCGTGGTCGCCAGCACGATCGAGCCCCTGGTGCAAATGGCCGAACAGGGCATGGGCTTGGCCTGCCTGCCCGACTACGCCGTTCACGCCCAGCTGCAGGACGGACGCCTGGTCCCCATCCTGGACCCGTACGTGGCTCATCGCGGCGTCTTTCGGGCGCTGTGGCCGCAGAGCCGTTTCAACTCGCCCAAGGTCAAGCTGTTCGTTGATTTCCTGGCCGGCGCCCTGCTGCCCGCTCAGTCTTCAGCCCAGCGCCTGAGCGCGGCATAGCGGACCAATCCGTCCGCAATAACCGGACAATCGCCAGGATTATCGCCCCGGCCATCGACGCCTAGGGTCCGCCTCCCGTCCGAAGGGCAAGGAGGGCAGATGCGCCGGCGCGGCGAACAGATGATCCTGGGCTTGTTCGTGCACCCAGCCGGCCACCATGTGGCCGGCTGGCGCGATCCGGCCGCCTGGACCCTGCGCCGGCTGGACGAACATGTCACCCTCGCACGCCAGGCCGAGGCTGCCGGCTTTGACCTCTACTTCCTCGCCGACTTTGTGGAGGTGCAGCTGGAGTCGCCGGAGGCCGCCAGCCGCAAGGCCCATAACGGCGTCTACGGCTTCGAGCCGCTCACCCTGCTCTCGGCCCTGACCGCGACCACCAGCACGATCGGGCTGGTCGCCACCGCCTCGACCAGCTTTTCGGATCCTTACGTCCTGGCCCGCCAGTACGCCTCCCTCGACCATCTCAGCGATGGGCGAGCCGGCTGGAACGCCGTCACTTCGGCCGACCCCGGCGCGGCCTTCAACTTCGGACACCAGGCGCCCATCCCGCACGCCGACCGCTATGCCCGGGCCGAGGAATTCGTCGATGTCGTCCGCGGGCTTTGGGACAGCTGGGACGACGGGGCCTTCGTCGAGGATCGCAGCAACGGCCGGTTCTTCGATCCAAACGGCCTCCACCGCCTCGACCATGCTGGCGAGCACTTTCGGGTTCGCGGCCCCCTGAACATTCCCAGGCCGCCACAAGGGCGGCCAATCATCGTCCAGGCCGGAAGCTCCGAGCCCGGCAAGGCCTTGGCCGCCCGCACCGCCGACCTCGTCTTCACCGCCCAGTCCAGCCCCCAGACGGCCGCAGCCTTCTACGCCGACCTCAAGAGCCGCCTGCCCGCCCACGGCCGCAGACCCGACGACCTCAAGATCCTGCCCGGCGTCGTGCCGATCGTGGCTCCAACCCGGGAAGAGGCGCAGGCCAAGCTTGGAGCCCTGCAGGCCCTGGTCGATCCGATCGTGGGCTTGGACCTCTTGCGCAACCTGTCCGGCGGTGACCCGCTGCCGCCGCTCGATCTCGACGGCCCCTTGCCGGCCCGCCCGCCATCGCAGACCGCCCGGGGTCGACAGTCGCTGGTGCTGGACCTGGCCCGACGTGAAGGGCTCAGCGTTCGACAACTCTATCAGCGCCTGGCGCCCGGTCGTGGCCACTGGCAGGTGGTTGGCGATCCCATCGACGTCGCCGATGCGCTGGAGGCGATGTTCGAGGCCTACGGATGCGACGGGTTCAATCTCATGCCCGCCACCCTGCCTGGCGGCCTCACCGATTTCATCGATCTGGTCCTGCCCGAACTTGTCCGGCGTGGTCGCATCGCCCCCGAAAGCCGCACGACCAGCTTGCGCGAGCGTCTGGGCCTTGGCCGCCCAACCTGGCCGCACGGACCGCCGGACGCCATCAGCGCCGCCTCTTGAACGATGGAAACCGCCGCATTGACCACGTCCTTCCGCCGCGCCGCGACGGGAGCGCATCCGCACGTCAATTCAACATTTTTTGCTTATAATTCAATATCTTATATTCAACATAATCGTTTGATCGCCCCACCCAACCGTGGAATTGCCGCAAGCCGAAACCAGTTCTGGGGGACACCTTGCGACAGATCCAAACGCCGGCGCCTCCGCGCCTCAAAAGCCGCCTCATTGCGGGGGCCGCGCTCGCCTTTCTCAGCCTCTCGGCCGCCCACGCGGCCGACCCCGACCTTGCGGACGCGCCCGACGCCTCGGCGGCCGAGGTCGATCGCGTGGTCGTGACCGCCGCCAAGCAAGCCGAGCGAAAGGCGGCCCTGGCCCAGGGCGACCCGGCCTCGATCTCGGTGCTGACGGCGAACGTGCTTGAGCGGCGGGGCGTGGCCAGCACGCTGGACCTCGTCAACCTGACGCCCAACCTCTACCAGCCGCGCAACACCATGAGCTATTCGGCCGCCCAGTATTTCCTGCGCGGCATCGGCGAGCTGGACGCCCAGGGCGAGCCCTCGGTCGGCACCTTCGTCGACGGGGTCTACATCACCCGCAATCTCGGCGCGATGCAGGAGCTTCTGGACATCGCCGACATCCAGGTCGATCGCGGCCCGGTGATCCACCTGGGCCATCAGGTCGAGGGCGGCGCGGTGCGGCTGACCACAGTGGTTCCCGACAACCAGGTCCGCAAAGAGCTCCTGGGTGGCTACGGCTCGTTCGACGAGATCAAGCTGGGCGTCCTGGTCAGCGGTCCGATCGTCGAAGACAAGGTCTATGGCAGCTTCGCCATCAGCCGCCACCAGCGCGATGGGACCGACTACAACCGCACCCTGGACCGTCGCGAGAACGACATCGCCCTGACCCAGGCCCGCGCCAAGCTGCGGTTCACGCCGACCGCCGACCTCGACTTCACCCTGGCCGTGGACGGCACGGCCGACGACAGCCTCAACCGCGGCTACGGCAACCTGCTCAACGCCGACAAGTACGCGCTGAATTCGCCGATCTACCCGAAGAACCGCTATCGGCAGGCCGGCGTGACGGCAACGACGCTCTACAGGGCATCGCCAAGCTGGCAGGTCTCAAGCGTCACCGCCTGGCGGGTGTTCGAGGACCACGCCAACTACGACAACACCGGCGACCGCTTCGCCCGCAATTCCTCGCCCCTGCGCTACTACGACAACGCCTGGTCGGAGGACCTGAAGCTGAGCGGAACGGCGGGCAAGGCCCGCGTCGTGGCCGGCGTCTACCTGCTCTACGAAGACTGGATCACCCGACGCAACGTCAACGCCTCGACCACCTTCTATGGCTCGCCCAACCGGATCGTCTTCACGCCGGTCCACGCCGCCATCGACCAGAAAACCTACAACGCCGCCGCCTATGTCCAGACCGACTACGACCTGACACCGCGCCTGACCCTGACCGGCGGCCTGCGCTACAATGTCGAACGCCATACGACGGAGGAGACCCTGAGCTGGCTGATCGCCGGCGGCGACCACACCTTCACGGTTACCGACGTCTCCCAGGTCGCCGACGAGCTGGCGATCCTCTACGGCTCGCCGGCCGCGACGGCCTGGCATGTGAAGGCCCACAAGAGTTGGACCCAGCTGCTGCCCCGGCTGTCGGCCACCTTCCAGGCCGCGCCGGGGGTCAAGGCCTACGCCTCTATCAGCCAGGGCGCCAAGTCCGGCGGCTTCGACTTCCGCGCCAACAGCCCGTCCAATTCGCGTCAGGCCACCACGCCCTACGCGCCCGAGAAGGTGACCACCTACGAGGCGGGGGTGAAGAGCGACCTATCGGGCGGGCGTGTGCGCCTGAACGGCGCGGTGTTCTGGAACGACTTCACCGACATCCAGATCAGCGCCTACGACCCGCTGACGGCGATGAGCCGGCGCTTCAACGCCGGCGACGGCCATTCGGTGGGGATCGAGTTGGAGGCGGCGGCCCAGGTCACGAGCGACTGGAGTCTCGACGCCACCGCCTCCTGGCTGGACACGGAGCTGGACACCTATCGCGGGACGTACAGCCAGGTGGTCCTGGCCGGCGGTGCGATCGTACCGACCTCGGCGCACTCCGGCTCGCCCCTGCCGAACGCGCCCAAGTTCCAGGGCAAGATCGCCAGCGACTACCGCCTGCCCGTCGGCCTGCCTGGCGAGCTGACGCTGGGGGTCGACCTCTCCTACCAAGGGGCAACTTTCCTGACGGCGGCCAACAGCCCCTACAACCGCATGCCGCCGCAGACCTTCCTGGACGCGGCCCTGGGCTGGAAAAGCCCCGACGGCGCCTGGAGGGCGGCTCTGCGCGGCCGCAACCTTCTCGACCGCCGCTATCTCGTCTGGTCGGGCCTGGGCACGACCAACGGCTCGCCGGCCTACGCCACCTTCTATTCGGCAAGCTGGACGGACCCGCGCACGGTCTATCTCGAGGTCCGCCACAGCTTCTGACGCCGACCTCGGACGCCGCCGTCCCCGGGACCGCGGCGTCCAGCCCTTATCCCGGTCGAACCGCCCGTCCCCTGACTTCCTGGAAGAGCCGCCATGACGTCCAGTCCCCGCACCGCCAGACAGGTGCACATCGTCCGCCGTCCGGCCGGCCCCTTGAGCGCCGCCGATTTCGCCATCGCCGAAATCGCCCTGCCTGACCTCGCGCCGGGCGAGTTCCTGATCGCCAACCGCCTGCTGTCGATCGACCCGGTGCGGCGGGTATTCTTCGCCAACGGAACCGCGCCTCTGAACGCAGGACTGCACAGCTTCTCGATCGGCGAGGTCGTGGAGTCCCGCCACCCCGGCTATGCGCCGGGCGAACTCGTCGGCCACTATCAGGGCCTGCGCGACTTCGCCGTCGGCCGCGGCGAGGAAACGCGCAAGATCGCAGCCGGCGAGGATCCGCTGGAATGGCACATGGGACCGCTGGGGGTGGGCGGCTTCTTCGCCTATGTCGGCCTGATCGAAGTGGCGCGGGCCCGGCCTGGCGAAAGCGTCCTGGTCTCGTCGGCGGCCGGGTCGGTGGGGAGCCTCGCCGTCCAGTTGGCCCGGCTGATCGGCTGCCGGACGGTGGCCACCGTCGGCTCGGCGGACAAGCAAGCCTGGCTGGCGGACGTCGCCGGCGTCGAGACCGTGATCGACTACAAGCAGGCCGACTGGCGCGAGCGCCTCGCGGCCGCCCTGCCCGACGGCCTGGACGTCTATTTCGACAATGTCGGCGGCGCCCTGCTGGATGCGGCCCTGTCGCTGATCAATCCCCACGGCCGGGTCGCCGTCTGCGGCATGGTCTCGGCCTATGATAGCGCCACGCCTTTCTCGGAACGGGCCGGCGCCTGGACCTGGCGGATGATGACCTCGCAGGTCGAGCTCAAGTCCTATCACGTACGTGACCATCAGCGCCTCTGGCCCGCCTTCCAGCGCAGCGTCGGCGACTGGCTGCGCAGCGGCGCGATCCAGACCGAGACCCAAGTGCGCGACGGCCTGGACGCGACCCCGCAGGCCTTCGTCGATCTGATCGCCGGCAGGAGCCTGGGAAAAACCGTGGTGAGGCTTTGATGACCATCCAACTTTCGCGCCGCTCGGTCCTGGGCGCGCCCCTTCTGTTGGCGGCCTGCAAGCGCTCGCCCGCGGCCGTTCTGCGGGTCGGCGCCCTGACAGGGCCGATGCGCGCGACGCTGGAGGCGTCCGGCGTCCTGGCCGGCGCGCCCTACGAGATCGCCTGGAGCAGTTTCGCCACCGGCCAGGAGGTGCTGGAGGCGATGGCCGCCGGCGCCGTCGACGTCACCACCACCGGCGACGCCTCGTTCCAGTTCGCCTACCAAGCCGGAAAGGCCATCAAGGCCGTTCAGGCGCAGCGTGCCGAGGATGCCGCCGGCGCCTCTGGGGTGCTGGTCCCCAAGACGTCGTCGATCCATGGTCCAGGCGACCTGAAGGGCAAGAAGATCGCCGTGCCGCGCGGCTCGGCCGGCCACTTCCTGGTGCTGCGGGCCTTGGCGAAGGCTGGCCTGACGCCCGCCGACGTCGACTGGGCCTTCCTGTCGCCGGCTGAGGGAAAGGCGGCCCTGGGGGCCGGCGCGGTCGACGGCTGGGCCACCTGGCCGCCGTTCATCGCCGCGGCTCTGCTGCACGATCCGGTCCGCCTTGGCGTCGACGGGCTTGGGCTGGTGCGCAACTACCTGCTGCAGGTCGCTTCCGAACAGGCCATCGCCGAGCGCCGGTCGCTGCTGAAGGACTATCTGAAGCGGGTCAGAGACGCTTCGGCCTGGACCAACGATCACCCGGCCGTCGCGGCCAAGGCCCTAGCCCAGACCACCGGCGCCCCGGAGGATGTGGCCCACTACACCGTTGACCGGCAGCATTGGCGCCCAGCGCCGCTCGACGCCGACTTCGTCGCCTACCAGTCGGGCTTGGCCGCGACCTTTCGCAACGCCGGCTCCCTGGCGACCGACCGCCCCGTCCACCAAGCGTTCATTTCGCTTTGACCCATTGAACCGAGGGTGAGCCATGGCGCCGGCGCGGCCAGCTCTCCACCAATCGCCGACAATCACGCGCTTCCAGAAAATTGGACGTTCGCCATCACATCCTGCCCGAGCGATGGACAGGTCTCCTCGCGGGTCGGACTTTGGATCCAGCGCCAACTCACTAAGTGAGGCGCTGACAACGCCGCACACATCCTCCGAGGTTACTCATGAACGCCCCTGCCCCGCTCGATAACCAACCCAGCGGCTACTCGCCTCCCAAGGTCTGGACCTGGAACAATCAGAGCGGCGGTCAGTTCACCAACATCAACCGTCCGATCTCGGGCGCTACGCATGATCAGACGCTCCCCGTAGGCCAGCACCCATTCCAGCTCTATTCGCTGGGGACGCCCAACGGCGTGAAGGTCACGATCCTCCTTGAGGAGTTGCTCGCGGCCGGCCATGCGCAAGCCGAATATGACGCCTGGCTCATCAAGATCGGCGAGGGCCATCAGTTCGGCGGCGACTTCGTGTCGATCAATCCCAATTCCAAGATCCCCGCCCTCCTGGATCGATCCACCGATCCTCACACGCGCCTTTTCGAAAGCGGATCGATCCTCTTCTACCTGGCAGAAAAATTCGGGGTGTTCCTGCCAACGGAGCACTACAGGCGCGCCGAGACGATGAACTGGCTGATGTGGCAGATGGGCTCGGCGCCATTTGTCGGCGGCGGCTTTGGCCATTTCTACGCTTATGCGCCTTTCAAGATCGAATACGCCATCGATCGCTACGCCATGGAGACCAAGCGCCAGCTCCATGTCCTCGATACCCGGCTGGGCAAGACCGAATACGTCGCTGGCGACGAATACACGATTGCCGACATGGCGATCTATCCCTGGTACGGCGGGCTTCTCAACGACGCCTACTCCGCAGCAGAATTCCTGTCGGCGGCGGACTACGCCAATATTCGGCGATGGGTCGATCTCCTCGAGCGCCGTCCGGGCGTGCATCGCGGCAAGCTCGTTAACAAGGTCTCTGGCGGCATTCCTGAGCGTCACGCCGCGGCGGACCTCGACGCGATCGTCTAGTTTCCCCTCCTCGATCGACCGCGCCTCGTGGGACCAAAAGGTTGCCGAGCAGCGGCGGGATCTCGTCTTCCTCATTCAAGGTTGGGCCGGCGTCCATGTCGAGGCAGCCGCCTATCTTGGTCGTCGTCGGCGGCTCATGGTGAGCGAAGACGACGATCGGAGCGTGCTGTTTTCGGCCGCGAAAAGCGGCTGAGGTCTTCGTGCAGGCATATGGCAACAGCGCCTGTTTAGGAGTTGGTCTTGAAATTTATCGAACAGAACACCTACGGCTTCAGCTTCAACTACAGCTTCGTCGAGGGGGTCGAAGAAGCGGGTGTCGAGACCGACGGTGTGGGTCCCTGCATCGCCGTAGCCATTGCCAACAAAGCGCCGGCTGGACTGGCATCATCCACGCCGACAATCTCGACAACGCCCCTACCCCACTGATCGACTTTCTCAATGAGGCGAAAGCAAACTGCGACAACGGCGACGAGATCGACATCTGGATCGGCGGCGGCGAAGCTAGCGAAATTGAGACCGTCACGCTCGATCGCCAGACGGCTTGGATGCATCTGACCTCGTTCTTCCCCAACGCTGCGCCTGCGGACTGGAACGATACCCCCGGCACGATCGTGGCCATTGTCGCCCCCAGCGCCCCACCAATGATCGAGTGCAAGATCGAAGATATCTGAAGCGATCGCACGCGGTCATCATCGATGTGTGATCGCCTAACCACAGCAATGCGTTTGGCGACGGGGTGGGCCTTAGATGCTTGCGATCCGCGCCGGGGCCGGCTCCAGGTCTTCGTAATCGCCGACCGCCAGGCCGCGCTTTTCGACCTCGGCGCGGGTGATGACCTCGGTCTCGTAGGCCCGGGCCACGAACACGCGCAAGCCGCGATAGCGCTGGCCTCTCTTGGCCGACACCGTCTCGGTGCGGATCTCGGTGCCGTAGAGGTTTGCGTTCAGATAAAGCAGACCGGGCTTCAGGCCCTCGTCGCCTTTCTCGGCCGCCTCGGCGGTCATGTCGTCGAGGAGGCTGTCGATCTCTTCCTTTTTCATCGAGCCGCTCTAGGGCGATTCCTCATCGCCTGGGCTTTTGGCGCCCAGACCGCCTTGGCGCTAAAGCCACGCCTAGCGCCGCCGTGCGCGGCGCCCTACCCTCACGCCATGCCCCCTCGCTCACGTCCAACCGCCCGCCTGCTTACGCCCGCCGGATGGGCCAGCCTGCTCATCGCGCTGCTGCTCGCCGGCGGAGCGGCAATGGCGCTGCTGGCCGCCCTGCCGCGCTAGGACGACAAGGCGGCCAGCCGCCGTCAGTCAGTCCACGACCACCAGGGGCGGAACCTCGAACCCAGCCCCGGCGAAGTAGTCGATGATCGTCTCAAACGAGCCAAGCTCACGGATCGTAGCCTCGTCGATCAGGATGCGATCCATCTCGTCGGCGATGTAGCTGCCCAGCTCGTCGTCGCCGGTATAGACTACCCGCTCGGCCGACCAGCTTCCCGCATAGCCGCCGCTCCAGCGGACGAAGGCGACATTCAAGGCAAAACACCACGCCTCCAGCTCGTAGAAGGCCCCGCCTGAGACCTCATGGGCCATCAGGCGCAGCGGCTGCCCCGCGACCAGGTGATCGGCCTGAAAAACCTCGCCGTCCCAATCGGTCGAGAGACGTTCGTCCTGGGCGAGATCGACCAGGCGGACCAGGTCCGCCCTGGTCACGACGCCGCCCAGGGTGATGGTTGCGGAACTGCGGTCTGACATGGATCTACCCCTCTCAAGGCTCCGGTTGCGGGCGCAAAGCGCGCCTGCAACCGGACGCCCGTCGGCGAGACCGGGGGTGCAAGCGAAGAAGCGCATTCGCGGGGACCCGGCTGTAGGGCTTCGATGTCGAAGGGATCGCGAGGGGACGACAAAGCCCGAAGCTGGGCGGAAGGCGCTTCGCAGCGCGCTGGGGGCAGCGCCCCAAGCCTTGGGTTCGTGTGGACGGCCCTTCACGCGCCGGCTTAAATCGGCGGGAAAGACGCCCTGGCGCCCGCCGATCCCATCGGAGCCGTCAACGGCCGCCCTGGCGATGAAGCAGACCTCCGCCCGGCACGATCTGATGGTCCGCCGCTAGCCTCGCCCGCCGAACACCCCGGCTTTCGAAACAGTTTCCCGTCGCCCCATTCCCGCGGCGGAAGCCAACTGCCAAGGCCCCTGCTGGAGGCGATCTTCAAGGCCTGGGGCGAGGTCACGGGCCAGGAAGGACACGGCGCCGTCATCCACCGCCGCGCGAGATAAGGCGCACCCTCGCGACGGCCAACCGGCTTGCGTAGACGACGTGACGACGACCCGGACAGCGTGAACTCAGAGGCTCGACGGCTTCTCAAGGTTTTTCGACCAAGCAACTACCCGATCAGCGCCTCCGAAGTGTCTCCTCCAGAGTTGAGGTCAACAGGAGAGACACTTGCCGCCGCGCAATCCGCCCCACCCCGTCGACAAGCACGTCGGCGCAAAGATCCGTCTTCGCCGCAAGTCGCTCGGGATCAGCCAAGCCAAACTCGCCCTCGGGCTGAACCTGACCTTCCAGCAAATCCAGAAGTACGAGCGCGGCGCCAACCGCATCAGCGCCTCGATGCTCTATCGGCTCGCCGGCGTCCTGCGCGCGCAGCCAGCGTGGTTTTTCGAGGGGCTGCCGGCGACCGACGCCGAAGAAGCGCCGAGCACGGCGCAAATGGAGAAGGCTCAAGCCATCACCGCCTTGCTGGCGAGCCCCGACGGCATCGCGCTGGCGCAATTGCTATCCGGGCTCGAGCCGAACCGGCGTCGCAAAATCCTAGGGCTGATGGCGGCGCTTGGGCCTCCCGCCGACCAAGACGAGGCCGCCTAGGCGCCCCGCCCCCGCCGCCCTCGCACGAACACCCGATCGGTGGCCATGAACCGCTCGAGCATCCTCGGCGCGAGCTTGGCGGGCTCGGCCGACTTGCCGCCCGTCTGGGAGGCGAGCATCTGTGCGTAGGCGACGAGGTCACGATGGACGCTGGCCGGCAGGTCCAGCGTCACCTTCACCGGCGTGTCGTCCTCCAGCGCCCCCAGCTTCAGCTTGCCGCCGCTCATGACGCTTTCCTTTCGTCGACATAGGGTTCGAGCACGAGGTCGCGGGTCAGAAGCACCCGTAGCGGCGCGCCGGGGCGGATGGTCAGGGTCGGGGCCAAATCGAGGCTCTTGCCGACCATCTGTTGACCAGCGGAACTTGCGGTGTCGGCGCCGGCCCGGCGAACGGCGCGGGCGATGTCGCTCTCCTCGCTGGAGGAGCCGACCTCGTTCCCGATGGCCAGCAGGGTCGAAAGCCCCGCCGCGGCCAGAACCCGGCCGCCATGACGGTCGACGCCATCCTGCAGGCCGGCCATCCCCTGTTCATCGGCGCCCGGCAGCTTGTCCAGAACGATCGACTTGCCCGACGGCAGGGTCAGGCGCGTCCACACCACGCGCAGCCGGCTTTGGCCGGCCTGGACCTGAGCGTCGTATTCGCCGGCCAGCTTCGAGCCCTTGGGGATCAGGAGATAGCCGCCGCCCAGGCTGTCGTAGACGTCCTGGGTGACCTGGGCGATCGCCATACCCGGCGCGTCAGACCGCAAGCCCGTCACCAGGGCGGCGGGAATGATCGATCCGACCTGCAGCACATAGGGCGAGGCCGGCGGCTGGAGGCGCTCGATGCTGGTGAGACGCGCATCGCCGGATGCCGCCTTGTCGCCCGGCGACGCGACCGCGGGTTCCAGGGCCGCGGCCGCAACAGCCTCGCGCGCGCCCTGCGCCACCGCCGCGACGAAGAGGCTGCTCTGGATCGCCGCTCTACGGATTTGGCGCTCGGCTTCGATCCGCGGATCGACCACCGGCGGCGTCGGAACCACGGCCGGCGTATTCGCGCCCGAAACCACCGGCGCCGGCTTGGCCTCCCCCTCCCTTGCCCGCGCGGCGCTGAGCATCGGCCGGCCCAGATCCCCCGGCAGCGGCGGTCCCAGCGCGGGCGTGCCGGCCGGTCCGACATAGCCGCGCGGCAAGGCGGTGACCGTCTCGGGCGGCCGCGCCGTCGTCACCTTGGCCTCCACGGGCGCTGCCTTGCGCTTTTCCATCAGCGACCAGCCCAGCGCGCCGGCGACACCGGCGATCAGTACGGCCCCGACGATGACCAGAGCCCTGCGCGAGACCCGCGCGACAGGAACTTGAGCGCCTCGCAGGCGCAGGGTCTTGGCGATGGCTTCTTCGGCCTGCTCGGCATCCTGGTTCATTGGCCAGCCTCCTTGATCGGGGAAAGGCGCGTCAGGCGCACAGCCTGGGCCCGGCGCTTGGCGCCTAGGCGCAGCTCGGCGCGGTCGAGCAGGCGATCGACGATGATCCGCCGCCCCTCGACGCGGTAGTTGACGAGTTCGGCGGTCTTGCCGTCAGGGCCGATGCGATAGAGCGGCGGCAGGTCGTCCATGGCCACGGCCGGGCCGAAGTCGACGAAGAGGCGCTGGCCATCGTCCGACACCGCCACTGGACGCCAGTTCGGATGGGCGCCGCTGATCCTGTAGGCGGTATTGAGCGGCCGCGCCGGGACCGCCGGCGCCAAGACCATATCGGGCACGACGACCGGAACGATCGAAGGCGGCACCGCCGCTTCCACAGCCGCCACATATCGCCAGGACACCTGCGACAGCCAGGTCCGGGCCGAAGCACGAAGCTCCAGGTGGTAGGTGCGCCGATCGGTGTTGATGATGAGGTTCGTGGCCAAGCCCGAGGCGGTGGGCTTGATCATCACGTGGACGCGCCGACCAGCGCCCTGGCCGCTGATCGTGTCGCCGATGACCCAGCGGGCGGTGTCGCCGGCAGCTACGGGTCCCGAGCCGACCAGGGCCTCCCCGGGCTCAAGAACGATATCGGTGATCCGACCCGGCGTGGCGATCACCGGATAGACCGCCTCCTCGCGGTAGTCGAAGCGCTTGGCGCCGCCGGGGACCTCCAGCTGTGCGGAGGGCGCGGCCGCACAAGGGCTGGCCAGCACCAGGCAGACCATCAGGACCGAGCGGGTCATGCGCCGAACTCCTTGGACCAAGCGATGCCGGACACGAAGACGCCCAGTGGATTGGACCGAAGGCCCTCGGGCGTGCGGGGCGCGACGAGATTGAGGGTGAGAATGGCGCTCCAGCGCTCGGTGGCGGCCAGCTGGCCCTCGGCGTAGCGCTGCTCGGTCCAGGCGACCCGGAAGCTGCCAGGCGTGGCGCGCACCACGCTGCTGACGGTGACCACCACCTGAGCGCGGCCAACCTGGGCGAAAGGATCGGCGCGCCGGGCGTAGTCCGAAAGGACCGCAGCGCCGGCCGCGTCGGTGAAGTCGTAGGCTCGAAGCCAGGCCTGGCGCATGACCACCGGGTCGGTGGAGACGGCTCGCACGTCGGTGATGAACCGCGCCAGGGTCCAGGCGATCATCGGGTCGGTCGGCTTGGCGCCCTGGATCGCCGGCGCCACGACGCGAGGCTCGCCCAGCCGATCGACCTCGACGACCCAGGGCGTCACCGAACCGCGGGTCGCCAGCCAGGCCAGTGAACCACACAGCGCGGTGTTGGCCATCAACAGGCCCAGCGCGGTCAAGCGCCAGTTGGCGGCCTGGACGCGGGCGGAGCCAACGCGCTCGTCCCAGGCTTGGCCCGCCCGTTGGTAAGGGGTTTCCGGCTGCGGTGTCGCGCCATAGCGCGCCGCGCCCTTCAAGGGGTTCATCCTAGTCCTCCTTCAGGCTGGGGGCGGCGTCGCCGCCGTTGTCGTGACCGCCGCCGATCGCATGGGCGGCCATCTCCGCGCCGCGCGTCAGGGCGTGACGATCGGCCAGCGCCTGGGCCCAGACGGGGACCATCGGCGCGCCGCTACCGCCCTCTCCGCCGCCGCCCTCGTCGTTGCCGGTCTTGGGCGGCGGCAGGGAAAAGCCCGCGCCCCCTCCTCCGCCGCTGTCGCCTGGCGGCGGCAGACGTGGCGGGCCAGAGGGTCCACCGCCGCCGTCTGGCGGCGGCAAGGCTCCGCTATTCCCAGGCGGCGGCAGACGACCACCCGCAGCCCCGGCCGCACCGGCCGCGCCCGCGCCGCCGAAACCGCCAAACGACATGCCCGAGACCGCGCCGGCCGCCATCTGGGCAGCGCCCGCCGCAGCCATGGCCATGCCGGCGACCGCCATGCCCGTGCCGACGGCCGCGCCGGCGCCCAGCTGCGGCGCACCGGAAACGAGGCCCGAGGCGATCCCAGGACCAAAGATCGAAAGGCCCAGCAGGGTCAGAGCCGCCAGGGCCATGGCCAGGGCGTCTTCTATCGTGGGCTGGCCAGCAGCCTGGCTGGTGAACTCGGAAAACAGGGTCGAGCCGATGCCGACGATCACCGCCAGCACCATGACCTTGACGCCCGAGGCCATGACGTTGCCCAGGACCTTTTCGGCCAAAAACGCGGTACGCCCAAAGAGGCCGAACGGCACCAGGACGAAGCCGCAGAGGCTGACGAGCTTGAACTCGATCAACACCACGAAGATCTGCACGGCGATGACGAAGAACGAGACGATCACCAGGAGCGCCACGATCAGCAAGATGAGGATCTGGACGGCGTTTTCGAAGAAGCCTGGAAATCCGCTCAGGTCGTTGGCGGCCTGCAGGATCGGCTTACAGGCCTCCAGGCCTAGAGCGGCAAGCTTGCCGGGTCGCAGAAAATCCTCGGCCGAGGTCCCCACCCCGCCCGCTTTGAGGCCAAGGCCCGAAAAGCTCGACAGCACGATGCCGGTCAGGGTGTGGAAGTTGCCGATCAGGAAGGCGAAGAACCCGACATAGAGGGTCTTCTTGACCAGCCGCGCGAGGATGTCCTCGCCATGGGCCCAGGCCCAGAAGAGCGCGGCCAAGGTGACGTCGATGGCCACCAGGGTGGTCGACAGAAAAGCGACCTCCCCGCCAAGCAGTCCAAACCCGCTGTCGATGTAGCGGCCGTAGGTGTCGAAGAAGCGGTCGATGACGCCGGTGTCGGTCATGGCCGGGCCTCGCCGAAGAAGTGGGCCCGAGCGCGCGCCCAGGCCCGCCGGCAGGCTGGATCGTCCTTTGCCGCCTCGCCCAGATCGCGGCAGCGTCCAAGCTCGGGATCGCCGCGATAGCCAGCGACCTCCACCGGCGCCATGGGCACAGCCTCATGCTGGCCGCGAACCGTGACCACGACGGCGCCGATCAGGATCCAGGCCGCGACGCTAAGACCGATGGCCCACCTCATTGCGAGCCCGATCCCATGAACTTGGCGAAGCGCGCCTTGGCGTCGGCGCGGGCGGCGGCCTGGTCGGCGGCTTCCAACGCCTGGGCGCGACCTTGGGCGGCGGCCAGGGCGATGAGGTCGGCCAGCATCTGCGACTGAAGAGCGAGGAGCTGGTTGCCGGCCTGGGCGGCCTGCAATCCGCCGACCGCGCCCTGGCTGGCCCCCACCAAAGTGGTGAGCTGATCGCGGCTGGCGCCGAGACCTTCGACGACGCCGGCCTGAAGTTTCAAGGCGTCCTGGAAGCCGGCCATCGCCGTCGTCCAGCGCGCGTCTGCCCGGGCGGTCAGGTCCGCATCGGACGCCGACAGCGAGACGGCGCCATAGTTGGTGGTGAAGGCCTTCTGGATCGAGGCGACGTCATAGGCCAGGGCCTGGGCCTCGCCCAGGAGCTGACGCGTCCGATCGACTTGGGCCTGCAGGGTCGAGAGCACCGAGTACGGCAGGCTCGCCAGGGTCTTGGCCTGGCCGATCAGCATCTGGGCTTCGTTCTGCAGAGAGCTGATCTGGTTGTTGATCGACTGCAGGGCGCGGGCGGCCGTCAGCACGTTCTGGACGTAGTTGGTCGGATCGAAGACGACGATCCGCGCCTGGGCCAGCGGCGGCGCCAGCGTCAGCCAGGCGGCCGCTGGCGCAGTCAGAAGCGCCGCCGCCAAGCGGCGTCGGGAAAGGGTCATGGCAGGCTCTCCGGGAAGGAAGGGGAAGCGCCCGCCGCCCCCGAAGTCAGTAGATCGGCCGCCCAGGGAAGACCCCGCAGGTTCAGCCAGGCTGCCGCGAAGCCCTCGCTCCCCACTGCGGCCAGCACCGCGCCGATGGCGGTCTGGTCGGCCTTGGAGGACGCCGCACAGAACGCTAGGGCCACGGGGCCAAGGCCCAGATCGAACAGCCGATCGCCGACCCGCGATTGCAGGTAGTAGTCGCGAGTCGGCGTGGCCCGGGCGAGGATCTCGATCTGGCGCTCGTTCAGACCGAAGCGGCCGTAAGCGGCCGCGCCCTGCGGCTCCATGGCCCTGGGATTGGGCAGGAAGATCCGCGTTGGGCAGCTCTCGACGATCGAGGCGGCGATCGGGCTACCCGTCACATCGGCCAGCGACTGGGTGGCGAAGATCACCGAGGCGTTCTTCTTGCGCAGGGTTTTGAGCCACTCGCGCAGCTGGTCGCCAAAGGCCGGATCATCGAGCGCCAGCCAACCTTCGTCGATCAGGATCAGGGTTGGGCGACCATCGAGCCGGCGGCCGATGCGATGGAAGAGGTAGGTCAGGACCGCGGGGGCTGCGGCGCTCCTGGCCAGACCCTCGGTCTCGAACACCTGGACGTCGGCGCTGCCCAGGGCTTCGCCCGATCCATCCAGCAGCCGGCCGAACGGACCGCCCAGAATGAAGGGGCCGAGGGCAGCCTTCAGGGGCTGGCTGGCCAGCAGCGCCACCAGGCCCGTCAGCGTCCGCTCGGCGACCGGCGCGCTGGCCAGACTGCCAAGAGCGGTCCACAGATGGTCGCGGACCGCCGGGGTGATCTCCACGCCCTCACGGGCCAGCACGGCGGCCAGCCAGCCGGCCGCCCAGGCTCGCTCGTCGGGATCGTCGATCCGCGCCAGAGGCTGAAGCGCCACCGCCCCGCCCTCGCCGGAGAGGTCGTGGAAGTCGCCGCCCATGCCCAGCGCTGCGGCGCGGCTTGAGGCGCCGAAGTCGAAGGCGAAGATCTGGCTCTTCGGATAGCGACGAAACTGCAGGGCCAGCAGCGCCAGCAGCACGCTCTTGCCCGCGCCCGTCGGCCCCACCACCAGCGTGTGACCGACATCGCCGACGTGGAGGCTCAGGCGAAACGGCGTGGAGCCGGCGGTGCGGGCCAAGAGCAACGGCGGGCCATCCAGATGGATGTTGCGCTCGGGACCGGCCCAGACCGCCGACACCGGCGCGATGTGCGCGAGATTCAACGTCGAGAGCGGCGGCTGGCGGACGTTGGCGTAGGCGTGGCCCGGGATCGTGCCAAGCCAGGCCTCCACCGCGTTGACGCTCTCGCGGATGACGGCGAAGTCCCGGGCCTGAATAACCTTCTCGACCAGCGCCAGCTTGCTGTCGGCGACCGCGGGATCCTCGTCCCAAACCACCAGGCTGGCGGTGACATAGGCGTAGGCGACCGCATCGCCGCCGAGGTCCTGCAGGGCCAGATCCGCATCGGCGGCCTTGTTGGCCGCATCGTTGTCGACGAGCGGCGAGGGTTCCTGGGTCAGGGCCTCGCGCAGCAAGACAAGGACGGACTTGCGCTTGGCGAACCACTGGCGCCGGATCTTGCCCAGCAAGGCCGCAGCGTCGGTCTTGTCCAGGCACAGGGCCCGGGTGCTCCAGCGGTAGGCGAGGCCCAGCCGGTTCAGCTCATCGAGTAGGCCAGGCGTCGTCGCGGCCGGAAAGCCGGTCAGGGTCAGGACACGCAAGTGCGCTTGTCCAAGCCTGGGCTGCAGGCCGCCGGCCAGCGGCTCGGTGGCCAGCAGCGCGTCCAGCTGCATCGGGGTCTCGGGGACCGCCACGCGCTGGCGCACGGTCGAGATCGCCCCGTGCAGGAAGCTCAAGGTCTGAGCGTCATCAAGCCAGCCGACCTTGGGCATCAGTCCGTCGAGCAAGGCCAGCAGCCGGTCGGACCGGTCGACGAAGCCGGAGAGCTCGGCGCGCCAGTCGAGCCCCACTCCTGCCCGCCCTTCGACGAAAAGGCCCTCGACCCGGCCCCGCCGATCGGCCGGCGGCAGATAGGTCAGGGTCAGGTAGTAGCGGCTCTCGAAGTGCTCGCCGGTCTCGACGAAGGCAGCCTTGCGTTCGGCCTCGACCAGGGTCGAGACCGGGTCGGGAAAGGTGCTGTCGGGATAGGCGCCCGCCGGATCACGGCGAGCCTCGACGAACAGCGCCCAGCCCGAGCCAAGCCGGCGCAGCGCCCCGTTCAGCCGCGCGGCGACGGCGGCGACCTCGGCGTCGGTTGCCGAGTCTAGGTCCGGCCCACGAAACTCAGCGGTGCGCTGGAACGAGCCGTCTTTGTTCAAAACCACGCCCGGCGCCACCAGGGCCGCCCAGGGCAGGAAGTCAGCGAGACGCGCCGGCCGGCGACGATATTCCCGAAGATCGAGCATGGCTCAGACCTCCAGGTAGGCCGGCAGCCGGACATGCCGGCGGCCGACGTCGAAGATCTGCGGATCGCGACTGGCGGCCCAGACCGCCAGGCCGTGCCCGACCAGCCAGACCGCAAGGCCGACGATCCACAGCCGCAGACCCACCCCCAGGGCCGCGGCCAGGGTGCCGTTGACAAGGGCGATCGCGCGCGGGGCGCCGGCCAGCAGCATCGGCTCGCAAAGCGCTCGGTGAACGGGCGCGGCAAACCCCATCGCGCGATCGCCGGCCATCAGACCAGCGCCCCGCCGCCGAAGCTGAAGAACGACAGGAAGAAGGAACTGGCGGCGAAGGCGATCGAGAGACCGAAGACGATCTGGATCAGCTTGCGCGAGCCGCCGGAGGTCTCGCCGAAGGCCAGGGTCAGGCCCGTGACGATGATGATGATCACCGCGATGATCTTGGCGACGGGACCCTCGATCGACTCCAGGATCCGCTGAAGCGGCTCTTCCCAGGGCATGGAGGAGCCGGCGGCCTTGGCCGAGGAGGCGACCAGCAGGGCGGCGATGGTCAGGGGCGGAACGCCCCCGCGGCAGTCGAGCATGGAGCCGGCGAGCAGGCGTGCGCGCAGGCGCGAGGGTTCTCGCGTGGACATCTTCAAAAACTCCTGGGGTTTTAGGGGCGGGATCTCAGGCGGGGCTGAGCTGGTAGGCGCCGTCGGGCGCGAGCCCATCCAGGCGCGCGAGGTCCGCAAGGCGGCGCTGTCGGCCCCGCCCCTGCAGGACCGCGATCAGGTCGATGGTTTCGGCGATCAGGCCGCGCGGCACGACGACCACCGCTTCCTGGATCAGCTGCTCCAGGCGCAGCAGCGCGCCCAGAGCCGTGCCGGCGTGAAGGGTCCCCACCCCGCCCGGATGGCCCGTGCCCCAGGCCTTGATCAAGTCCAGGGCCTCGGCCCCGCGCACCTCGCCGATGATGATCCGGTCGGGGCGCAGCCGCAGCGACGAGCGCACAAGATCCGACAGGCTCGCCACGCCCTCACGGGTCCGCAGCGCCACCTGGTTCTCCGCCGCGCACTGCAGTTCGCGCAGATCCTCGGCGATGACCACCCGGTCGCCTGACGCGGCGACCTCGGCCAGCAAAGCGTTGACCAGGGAGGTCTTGCCGCTGGAGGTTGGACCCACGACCAGGATGTTGGCGCGGATGGCCACCGCGTCGCGCAGCACCCTGCCCTGCTCGGCGCTCATCACGCCGGCTCGGACATAGTCGGCCAGGGTGAAGACCAGGCTGGCGGGCTTGCGGATGGAGAAGGTCGGGGCGGCGACCAGCGGCGGCAGCAAGCCCTCGATGCGCTCGCCGGTCCCCGGCAGCTCGGCCGACAGTCGCGGCCGGCCCGCATGGATCTCGACCTCGACGTGATGGGCGACCAGGCGCAGGATCCGCTCGGCGTCGGCCGACCCGATCGACAGCTCGGCGTCGACCAGGCCCGCGTCGAAGCGGTCGATCCAGACCCGACCGTCGGGATTGAGCATAACCTCGGCCACACCCGGGTCCTCCAGCCGCGCCAGCAGCAAAGGCCCCAAGGCGGTGCGCAGCATCTGGCGGCTGCGCTCACGTCCGGTCTCGGTTTCGGAAAGGTCCACGGCGGGTCCCCGTTGCTACGGGGATGAGTAAGAAGACGCAGGATCGGCCGATCTCAACAGCCAAATCGACCCGTCGTACCCAGGCGTACAAAGACAGGAAAACGGCGGATCGAAACGCGCTCGACGTCCCCGCCCTGGAGGTGGACAGCCTTCGGCGCCGTCCTTGCTGTGAGCGCCAAGCACTCGACGCCGAGGATCGCCTTGTTTCAGCCTGATGATGTCGCCGCCGCTGTCGACCGCTATGTCGGCGGTCGCATCCGAATGCGACGCAAGCTCCTCAATCTGTCGCAGGATGGGCTGGCCGCTGACGTCGGATTGAGTTTCGGCGCGATCGACGGATGCGAACGCGGCCTGTCCCGCCTCCCTCCAGAACAGATATCAGCCGTCGCCAAGGTGCTGGGCGTGCCTGTCGCCTATTTTTTCGAGCAGTTCGATCCGAGCGAAGACAATGCCGCGCGCCTTGGAGCCGCTTTGGAAGAGATGCAGGCGGTTGATGAGGGACAAGCACTCGCGGCCCGCTTTCCCGAATTAAGCCGGGAACTGCGAAGCCGGCTTCTCGAGCTGGTCAAAGCCCTAGCCGACGGGCCCGAGAAGCCACAAGGCTGAGCCGCAGACCAAAGCAGAGACGCGGTCGCGACAGCGATCTGACCGTCCGAAACGGGCGGCGGAACCAGCTCCGGTTCGCGACCCGTTCCTGCGGTTGGGGGCGCCCACTTCTCCGGTGTGGTCGCGCCACGAGCTGACATTGTGGTCTGGTCGGAGAGCAGATGTTAGATGCCTTCGAAGTGACCGAGGGCATGGATCTATGGATCGCTCACCACGGACGTGGGAGCCAAACCTAAAGAACTCAGCCTCGAGGATTGTTTGTTCTGGGCGTCCCTGAGCCGTAACTTTTCCTGGAGGCACGCAGGCCGTTTGCCGGATAGGTGCGCCGGTCATCGACAATCGATGGGCGTCCGAGCCCCCCAATCGCGTGAGACATGAGACCGTGATCGATACAGGAAAACGCCTCCGCCTCGATCTCCTGCAACGGGATGCCGAGCAGAAAATCCTAGCACCACTGCGGACCCACGGTTGGGCCGCGGCCGTGGAGCAGGAGGTCTTCGCAGGAGAGTACCTGATCATCGCGGCCAGCCGGGGCGCGGCGAGCCACAAGATCGCATTGCTCTACAGCTGCGCGACAGACAACGCCGTCTATCGTCGGGTCGCGACCCAGGTCCAGCACATTTACTTCAACGGCCAACCCTACATGCAGGAGTCGTTCGCCCATGGGCTCGACAAGCCCGTGGAGTCGGTCGAGGCGTTCCATGCGCTTCTTCTGGATTGGAACCAGTCGAGCAGCGACGGGAAGTTCGCCGCTGTCGAACCGAAGGACTTCGGGCCGGTCGGTCGCCGGCCAATGCGGCTACTGCTTTCGGAAGCGCCGATCGATGCGGTGTGGCTACGCGTCCGGCAACTGCAAAGCGTAACGTTGGCCGAGCGGATGATCGCCGAGCGCGCGCGACGCGAAGGCGTTGAGCTCGAAAGCAGCACTCTACGGGCCAAGGCCGAGGGCATTTCATATGCTTTGCGCAATGCGGCGGACTATTTCAAACGGGGAGACGAACACGCGGTCGGGCAGAGGGTCGTAAATCTCTACTACGGTGCCCTGGCGTTCGCCTTCGCCGAGATTCTCGCGCTCCCCAAGGGTGCCGACACACTTGACACGTTGGAGAGCAGCACCAAGCAAGGGCACGGCCTCTATACGTTCGACGGTGATAACGACGGCGCGCAAACGATCGTGGTCGGTGCGCTGCAGTCCGGCTTTTTCTTGGCCTGGATGAACGCGATCGGCATCGAAATCGTGAACGTCCCCAGCAAGCGTCCTAGGACGACGCAGGACCTGACCAAAATCGATCCGACCGTCAGGATCACGATTGAGGAGCTGTTCGCCACGTTGCCGGAGGTCTCAGATCTGTTCGCCGACATTTTCGACAGCCCGCCACGTTGGGTGCATCCCGCGGGAGACATGGAAGCCAACCTCTCTGGCCTCCATCGCGGCGCGGCGCGGCCAACCCGATCCTATATCCGCCTCGTCGACCAGTTCGGGCGCCTCAGCCCCACCGACATCGCGGCCTTTCCAGGCCCGATCAGCGATATTCAGGAGGTGGATTCAAAAGGCGATGGCCGACATTTCCGGGTGCTCGTGGACCATGCCGAACATCCCAACGCCTGGGGTTCTCTGGCGCTACACCACAGCCCCTTCACTCGCTCGGCGCTGCTCCTGCCGATATTTCAAAACGTCGGGCACTACCGCGTCGTCTGCGTCGTCCTACTATACGCCCTCTCGATCATCGTCCGCTATCGGCCCAGCCTTTGGCGGAGGATACAAGACGGCGACCTGGATCACCTTCGTGCGCTGATCGAAGCCTTCCTCGCCGTGGCCGAGCGGGTGTTGCCGCAGGCGTTCCTTGAGACGGTCACCGGACAGCCCGTCTTCGCCAAGCAGCCTGGCAGTTTTTAGGGACCGCGGGTCCGACCTACCGGTGCCGGAAGAACACCGCGACGATCGCAGTGCCTTTCCATCCAAATTACTTGGCCTAGGCCGGCCTAAGTTTCGACCACCGCATATTGGGCAATATCATTAAGCGCACGAGGAAAGGCTTGCGCCAGCAGCAGACATTGTTGGCCGGCCAGGAACAGGACGTTCAAGTCGGAGAGCAAGCCTCGTGGAATCCGACCAGAATCGCGCAGATGGAATTGGAGAGTTCTGCGACAGTCCAATTGTCCGCCGCATTCCCGCACAGGGACAACCTGCACCTCAATGTTGAGACGAGCGAACCGCAACACCTTAGATTTGGTCGTATCGTTTGCATGCCTTAGCCTAGGCGACCACCCCACCTGCAGCCGCAACGACAGATTCCAATCGGAGCCGGTAATTGCCATTCGCCGACGAACACCACGTCCAACGCATCACAACCGCACTCTGGTCGCGGGCAGCTTCGGGAAAAGCCGCCGTACTTGTCGGCGCAGGCTTCAGCGCCAACGCCACCCCGTTACGCCACAACCAAACCAGCATGCCTGGCTGGACCATGCTCGTGCATCGAATGATCGCCGACCTTTATCCGGGCGACAGCGACGCTGAAGTCCAGCGACGCAAGAAGCTTGGCGACGGAGCAGCCGCAACGAGCGCCGCCCTCCGGATTGCGCAGGAGTATGAGGCCGAGTTCGGGCGAGACAGCTTGAATCGACTGATCTCTGATCGTGTTCCCGATACTGCCTTCGGCCCGGGCGAACTCCACAAGTCGCTACTCCAACTACCTTGGGCGGACGTTCTCACCACCAACTGGGACACCCTTCTTGAACGTGCCGCGGAACTCGTCGAGGAGCGCGTCTACCGGACTGTCCGCACAACCGCTGACATTCCAATGTCACCGGCCCCCAGGATCGTGAAGCTCCACGGTAGCCTTCCGTCGCATCGCCCGTTCATCTTCACCGAGGAAGATTTCCGCACATACCCGGCTCGCTTTGCGCCGTTCGTCAACTTGGCGCGTCAGGCGACCATGGAGAACGTCCTGGTCCTTGTGGGCTTCTCCGGCGATGATCCCAACTTCCTATACTGGTCGGGGTGGGTGCGCGATCAACTCGGTCAGCACGCCCCCACCATCTATCTGGTCGGCGCGCTGGACCTGACGGGCTCGCAGCGGAGAATGCTGGAAAAGCGCGGTGTCCAACCGGTCGACCTGTCTCAGTTGGAGGCCTATGCGGACTGGCCAGCAAACCGACGTCATGCCATGGCCGCGCAATGGTTCATCGAGCGCCTGACCGCATCACGCCCCTATCGAAAAATCCGCTGGCCAAAGGCGCCGCCGTCCAAGGGCAAGTTCGCGTTGGTCAAACCGGTAGCCGATCCAATGGCGCCGCTCGACCTTCCCTTAGCTCCGATGCAGGGTAACTGGACCGAAGAGCAGGTCAGAAGTGAGATCCTTCCAACCTTTGCGCACAACCGTTGCCTCTACCCGGGCTGGGTGACGGCACCGCAACGGGCCCGCGACCGCATCTGGCATTTTTTGAAGTCCGCGATCCCGGAAGCTCGCCGGGCGCTAACGTCGCTTGAGCCGGAACTCGCGCTACCGCTCGCCTACGAGATGAACTGGCTGAGCGAGATCGCATTGGCGCCTCTATTTAGAGATCTCGCCGAGCCGATCAGCGATCTCCTAGAGAAGCTCTCACCTCTTCCTGCCTCCGGAGAAGCCGGCGAAAGGGTCGTAAGCTTGGCGACCGCGCTGATGCGCCGGGCACGAGAAACAGGAGACCCGGTCGCGTTCGCCAAGTGGGAGACCTGGCTGGAAGTGAACGCAACCGCGGTCGAGGCAAGAGAGCGCCTTCAGTTCGAGCGATGCCTGATCGCGCGCGACGGGCTGGATTTCACCCTCCTCGACGAACGACTGTCGGCCTGGGAGCCAGACGGTGACCCCTTCTGGCTTGTTCGCAAGGCTGCCCTACTCGCTGAGAACGATAGGGTTGAAGAAGCGCTGGCGCTTTCACGAGAAGCGCTGGCGGCCATCCGGCTCCGCACGGACAAGGATCAGGAGGACATCGCCTCTTGGTCGCGAGAGGCGTACGCGCTGCGGCTGCGATCAGCATCGCTCGCATCGCAGCTCCAGGACTGGGAAAGAAACCTCGCTGAACGCGACACCTTTTCAGACCGTCTACTCATGCTCGCGGCGCAAGGGTGTGCGGCCGATGAAGAGGTCCAGTGGTTCGACACCGAGATGAACCACATCCCCCCCAACCTTCCTGTCGAAGAGGTGATCACTCGGGGCTTCGACGTGGGGAACAGCACAACCACCCGCCACTGGAACACGATGGGCGCCATAATCACGCGCCTGACGGCATTGCAAGCCCTCCGCTTCTTCGAGGAAACCGGCACACCCGCTCGCATCCCGCCCAACAGCGTCGCGGCCTCTGCGATCGCCGGCGCCGGCATATGGCTGCACACCCTCGACACAGGACGGGCGATCGGCGCACTCGTTCGGTCTGCTGGCGGACCAGAAAAGAGCTCGATGGACGTGGTCTTTTCTCGCGACGCGGTCGGTGCGCTGTCGGACGAGGAGGCTGAGATCTGGGGCCAGCGCCTCCTCGTTGGGAGCCGGTCCCTGCGCGATAGAGTCATAGACTCGAGAACGCGGCGGTCAGCCGAACCGCGTCTAGTGGTCGTCCTAGAGATGCTATCGCGCCTTGTCGTACGTCGTCGCAGTTTGGCCCTCCCCGCCCTTGAGGTGGGCTTGAGCCTCTATGGCAGCAAGGAGGCCCGACTTTCGACGAGCAAGCCGCTCCAGAACCTGCTCAGACGAGCCTTTGTCGCCCTTCCAAAATCGGCCAAAGCTCACATGCGTCGCCAGTTTCTCGAGACCGATATCCCAACCGGTCGTGGGGAGCGCTTCGACCCATGCGATGTCGTCTTCATCAAGGCTGGACCTCTTCAACGAGACCCAGAGCTCGCATCGATCATTGCCGTAACGACCAGCAAGGTGCGAGAGGCCCAAACCCGCTGGGCTGCAACGCTTCGTATGCAACGACTGCGGAAGGCCGGGATGCTCAGCCCCGAGGAGGACCAAGCCTATATCGACGCTTTGTGGGACGAGTCCTTCATTGATGGGGGCCTTCCTGGCCAAACACCTCTGCGGCCATGGGTTTTCGCTCTTTTGCCAAGCCCTCGGGGCAAGGATGGGCAGCAAGCGGTGCGGGCCCGCCTGCTGGGATTATCGACCTTCACAGGCAAAGATCCCGTCGGTGAAATCAACGGGGCGATCGCTGGGGACTCGGCGCCTTTGCACCTGAGCCCCCGTGAGCTTGCTCCTCTTTTGCAACTCGTCCTGGCGAAAGCCGCCACGCCGCCCGAACCGGAGGAAAGCCACCCCATCCCCTTCTTCGCCACGCCCGAGAAGCTGGACCTCGAGTTTTGGCGGCTGTTCGAGGAGATGGTGTCGCTCGCACTCAAGTATCCATCGACACGGAAACTCGTGCGAAAGCACTTCGCCGCACCAGGTCCTGTGCAACAAGCGATCGCTGCCGCCATCCTCGTCAAGGCTGACGAGATGACCCAGATTGAGGCTCAGCGCCTGCTTGTCGCTGCCTGGGATGGCGAAGATACTGCCATCCAAGCTGCGGTCTGCGGCGGCCTTAGCTGGTTGCGCCTCAAGCCAGGCGGCGCAAAGCTGCCAGATGAGATCTGGGAAGTGGCCTCCGATGCGGTCGTGGCCCGGTCAAAGAACGCCATGAGCCTGGGCTTGGAGTTCATGGCCGTCGCCTACGAACAGCATGCTTCAGACGTGCCCCCTCACATCGATGCGCGACTGCAGCGGGCTCTTAAAACCCTGCTTGACGAGACGGGTGACGAAGAGGTGCGCGCGGCCTTACCCTATGACCCTGGCCACGCCCGCCGCGGCGCCGCTCGGCTCCTTCGCGCGCTTGAGGCCGCCGGCCGCGTCGATCCTGCAGTGATGTCGCTCTGGCGTGAAGCAGCGGCCACCGAGCGCATGCCCGAAATCGAAGATCGCTTATTTTGCGCCGCCGATGACGAAGGAGGTGAGGAGGTCTAACTTGGCGCTAGACTCTGCTGCACAGCAAGGGATCAGGGCCGCCCAGGCCTGCCTAAGCACCCGCATCTCTAGTGAGGCCGCGCTACACGCGGACATCGGTCAAGCGCTTCAATTCAGAGTTTCGAAGGAAGATTCTGAAGACACTAGAAGCCGGATTTTTCAGCGATCTATTTGTCAGCGTTTCAGGCGAGGCCAATCAGCATACTGCGGGCCGTCGGGGACAATCCTTTGCGCGGTGGATAGCGCATGACAGACATTTCCGCATCGCTAAACCCTAAGTGACCGCGTTGGGTGACCTCCGCCAGACGAGTCAGGTCGAAGACGTGGCCAGACCTTTCGGCGAGTTTCGCAAGAGTCCCGCCCGCCTCCTTCCAGTCGTATGAGAGCGGACCGTTGCCGAACAGTTCGACAGCGGTGAGGGCGATCACCCGGGATGGCTTGCGGTCCGCGCTGGCCCGGCTCCAGCCCCAGCGACATAACTGCCTAAGCCGCCTCACCTCCTCGGTCGAGAACTGACGCTTAAGGGTCGAGACCACCAAGTACGCACCCGGCAAGGTCTCGCCCAGAGCTTTCAGCCGAGAGATATCTTGAGGTTTGAATCCGTCGTTTCCAAGGCTCTTGCACTCGCCGACCACGGTCGAGGGATCCCGGGCGGCCCGTCCGAAGTTGTCCCCGCCCCACCACGCGAACAAATCCGTTTCCAGCCGCGCGCCGGCTCCTGTGACAAGATCGAGACTGGTCGTGTAGGTGAAAGGCGCCATCGACGACAATCGTTCAAGGAAGGCCAGGGTTAGCGCCACGCCGTAAGCGCCTTGGGCGAAGTGCGGCGTCACGAACGGCCCCACTAGCCGGTATTTCCACGGGGCGGCGGACGGCTTGCCTTGCGGATAAGCGTAATCCTTGCGGCATCGCTCGCATCTGAGAGTCGAGGCCACATCGTCCAAGCTGTACCAGTTCTCCTTGGTACAATGACTGCAGCGCGGAGCTAGGCCGAGCTTAAGCACATTGGCATCGACCAGTCGCTGAAGGGATTGATCGTGGGGCGTCAATCGCTTCTGGTCCACCCGTTTCAGGGTGTCGATCCAAGTCTTGGCCGGCGCGGTGGAATCCGGAAACTCCTCGCTGTCTCCTCCAGTCCGCACGACGCGGCTGCGTGCCATCTTGTCGAGCAACTGGATGATCTCGGGATGCTTGATCCGGTGGGTTCCCCAAAGACCACCGAGCGACGAAATGACCTGGTCCGTAATCCGGCCTGCCTCCGAAGTCGTGGCGGCCACGCCCTGCCCCTTTAGCCAACTAACGACCGCCTGTTCGCGGGTAGCGAGTTCGAACAGACCGGTTTCCGTCGCGAAATTGCGGAAGGTCACCAAGCCCTCGCGCGTCGGAAATTGAGGCTCAGACGCACGCAGAGGATAGTCCGGTGCCTCGCCGAGCGCCGCCGACGGAAGGGCTTCGGCGAAAGGACTGTCGGCGCCATAGCTTCGGGCGCGAATTACGTTGATCCAGGCCGGGCCATGACCGGTCCACCGCGTTTCGAACGCTGGTGCCACGACAGGAACCGGTATCGTCGCGCGGCCATCCACGGAAGCCGCGATCTGAGCTTCGCGGCGGTCAGCTGAGACCTCGACAGCCTTTGGGCGGTAGATCCCATCATCTTCCACCTCCTGCCATAGCGGCTCGTACCAAGTCTGCACAGACAGCGAGCGCGGGGGCAGAGTGGAAAGCGGCAGATCAAGCCGACGAACCACGGCTTCGGCGTCGAGCGAGCGGGCAATGTGAAGGGTGGTCCCTATCATCACCCCGTTGGGATTGGTTGGCAAAGGCCGATGGTTCGCGTTGATCATTTCAAGAATGAGATCGCGCGACGCTTCCAGCCAGTGCACATTTACCATGACGGGATCGCGCGCGATTAGCCTGAAATTCCAAGCATCGATTACATCGGCGCCGTTTAGCGGATCGAAGATGAATAGGGACGGGTTGCGATGCCCATCGAAGCGGGTCTCAAGCCCTTGTAGAGTATACCTTAGGGGATAGTAGGCACCGGTAGTGATCGCCCGCCAGGCCTCCGCGTCCGGCGAAACGACCTCGGCCTCTACCGCGTCGTGGAAACTACGCGCGACATGGTCCAGGCCAACGCTGTCCGGGAACATCCCATAGGCGGTCTCGCAGAAGGCCTCGCCGATCCGGTCGCCGGATTTGAACATCAGATTCTTGCGTGGATGGCGCCTCTGGAATTGGAACTCCGTTCGGTAGAGGTGCGCATAGACGCTGAACATATCGACGCCAAGGGTCAGGGCCGGTGCGGCGTTGATCTCCTGGTAGATCAGATCATCGAAGTCGATGTACCTCCGCCTTACACCGTAGCCGACATCGGCCTTCATGCCGGCGAGCTCGAACTGACCGTCCGCGGTTTGGACGAAGACGTCCGGCTCGAAGAACCTCAGATAGCCGCGTGTCACTTTGAGCGGTGTCGGTCGGCGGAAAGGTTCGCCTCGCCACGGTTTGGGAAGAGTTCGTCCCACCGGAATAAGGGGGCACAGCATGCCTCCCCACATGCAGGCCGCCATCCGCAGCACGCGGCTAAGTGCCTTACGGTCCACAGGATCGACTAGGAAACCCGCCCGCACGGGACGTAGCGTAACCCTTGTAGAAATCGGTTTCAGGTGGCCCTCCCCTGATCATCCTCCCGCGGCGCGAGTCGGAATCGTCGGTCAGTGACCGTTGGTCTGGACAAATGACAGCATTTTCCCGGCCGCTAAATAGTTCGCCACTCGCTCACATTGATCGATTGTGCCGCAGGTAGAGCAGTTCCATCAGCTGTCGGTTTCGGCTTCACGTCGCTCAGCAGACGGCTCGAACCGCAGCTATGGGTCAGTCGCAGCTCGTTCATCGAGAACTTCAGCCCGCAGGAGCCGCCCAGAACTCAGTCGGCGCGCCAGCGCATCTAAGAACCCCGCGTACCGCTCCTGTCCCTTGGCGCTCTGCGCCTTCTGATCCCCCGCACTAAGGCTTGGCGTCGCCGTCAGCCAGGCCTTCACGAACAGAGCGATCGCCTCGTTGGAGATCGTCAGATCGCGCCCTTGGCGCTCCAGTTCCCGGCCGATCCGATCGAGGCGTCGGACCACCGCGGCCTCGGCCACCTCGTTGCTGTCCGGCGACAAGTAGCTGGCGACCGCAGCCTGGATGATCTCCGACTTAGACCGCTTCATCCGCCGAGACGCTTCATCAAGCGCGAGGACGAGCTCGTGGGACAGGAAGACCTTGGCCTGGACTTTCATCGCGGCCTCACAGCGGGATGCCGTCATCGGGGTCGAGACTGGCCTGCCTTGCCGCAAGCCTGAACCGGCGGCTCTGCTCAGCCTGGGCGGACTCGTCGGCGTCAGGATCAGGGTCGAGCCAAGCCTCAGGTTCGGGCGCCTCCCGTACAGGCTCGGAAGGCGCCTCGAACTCCGGTTCGATGCGATGGCCGCCCTCGTCGTCAACAGAACGCGTTCCCCCTCCCATTGCTGCGGCGCCACCGACGACCTGGCCCCAGGGCGAGGGTCCGCTGCTGGCGATCCTCCCGGGCTCTGGCGGGGGCAGGACCCGCTTCGAAAGCCGAGCGTCCATGTAGTAGCGGACCTTCCGCGCGCGGATCGGCGGCAAGCCAGCCATCTGGATGATGGCCTCGTGCGCCGGCATCTGCAGAATTTCGCCCGGCGTCATCAACGGCCTGGCCGTCTCCTGGCGGCTGACCATCAGATGACCGAGCCATGGCGACAGCCTGTGACCAGCGTAGTTCTTCATCGCCCGCATCTCAGTGGCGGTGCCAAGACTGTCGCTGATGCGGCGCGCCGTCCGCTCGTCGTTTGCGCCAAGGGTGGTGCGGATATGGCAGTTGTCGATGATCGAGTTGTTCTCGCCGTACGCCTTCGCCACCTGGTTCGTCTCGCGGCTTAGATTCTCGTCCAGCGACACCTCTGCGGGGTCGTTGGTCGTATCGACCACGCACCGCACCGGCGCCCCCCTGGCCAGCGCCTTGCGCTTGGCCAGCAGGCGCAGGGCTTGGCGGCGGCCTTCACCGGCGCTGACGAGGTAGTAGCCGGTTTCCTTGCCGTCCTTGACCTCGGGCTCGACGACGAGCGGCTGAAGCACGCCCTTGTAGGTGATCGAGGCCGCGCGCGAGGCGATCACCTCGGCGCTGTGGCCCACGCGCCGGACGTTCTTGGGCGAGGCCTTCAGGCGATTGAGCGGAATATCCCGGACCTCGCCGTACTGGACGACGATGCGGGCGGGACCTGCGGCCTTGCCGCTGCTGGCGGCAGTGGCGGGGGTCTCAGAGGTGGTCATTGAAGCCTCCTTGGGCTGTCGGGGTTCGAGCGCAAAAGGCGCGCTCGAACCCGGCGCCCGTCGGCGAGACCTGGGTGTGCAAGCGGAGGGGCGGCTTCGCGGGGACCCGGCTGCAGGGCCCGCAAGGGACCGAAGCTGGGCGGAAGCCGATCCGAAGCGCGCCGAGGGCGGAGCCCTAAGTCCCACGGCTGCAGCAGCAGCCGGAAAAAGCCCTCGGGTGGACCGGTAAACGGGCCCGGTCGAACGCTGACACGAACCTCCCGACCCGGACCGGGCCTTCGCGGAGATGGTCCCTCTCCTGCCGCCGGCACGGCCGCGCCTTCCCTCGGGCCCTGGCCGGCGGCATGGTGCGACAAGCGATTCAAGGACGCCCGCCCATGGCCCAAAAGCCCCGCACAAGCGACGACGAATGGCGCAGCGCCTTGGCCCTGGCCCTGGTCGAGACCGGCTTTCGCAATTCGCGCCTGGAGGAACTGCACGCGGGCGTCTCGCCCACCACGGCCGTGGGCGACTACAGCGACGTCAAGGTGGTCACGCCCTATGGCGAGATCGTCTGGTCGCGGGTCTCGCGTCTGGACGACGAGGAGATGAAGGCGCTGATGATCGAGGTGGCCGATCGCGTCTACACGGTGCTGGCCCACCCCGAGCCGTTCCTTCGCCTGAAGGGGGCCGCGCGCTGGAACAGGCCCCAGCTTGATCCGGCGATGATGGACGTGGTCGCTCGATGGGAAGCGCGCGCCGCCGGCATGGCCGAGGACGAGGTCTTCGCGACCTGGCCGCACGACAGCTCCAAACAGCGCCCCCCGATACGCGCCGAGCAACGCGCGCCCGCCGACCAGGTTGAACTTGAAAGGCCCGATAAGCCTTCAGCGTTCGAAACCACGCCGGAGGCGATGCGCGAGCTTGCCGAGGCGCCGATCGCCGACCCGGTCTGGATCGCAAGGGCGCGCGAAGCCCTACGGTTGGGCTCCAAGGGCTGGGAGCGCTCGCAGTTGGAAGCGCTCGACGCCTGGGAGGAGGCTTCCTACGGCCAGGACTGAGGTGACAAGGGCGCGCGGGCGACGCAGGGTCCGCGTTTCGATTCCCCCACTCAAGGATTTCCCATGAACACCGCCGACATTGCAGAAGCCCTGGCCGCCGCCGACGACAAGATCACCAAGACCCAGGCCAAGGCCCTGGTCGACGGCGTCTTCAAGGCGATCGCCGAGGCCGCCACCAAGGGCGAGGAAGTCTCGATCCCCGGCTTTGGCAAGTTCAAGATCCAGGACAAGCCGGCCCGCACCGGCCGCAACCCGGCCACCGGCGCGGCCGTCGAGATCGCCGCCAGCAAGAAGGTCGCCTTCACGCCGGCCAAGCAGCTGAAGGACGCCGTCAACGGCTGACGGCTCGGCGCCGCCTGGTCCTGGCCTCCGCAGGGATGGTCCCTCGGTCCTGCGGCGCCCGCTCTCGCCAAGGTGATGCTTTGCCACTATGGACAACCCTGGACTACGGTTTGGGGGAACGATCCGTCTTGCGCACCTTGATCATCACCTTGGCCTTGTGGCTCGGCGCGGCCGGCGCGAGCCAAGCCGCCGACACCGTCTATGTGCTGGCCACCTCGCTCAACTGCCGCCAGGCCCCCTCGCCCAGCGCCAAGATCGTCACCCGCCTCAGCCACGGTCAGGCCGTCGAAGTGATCGAGCACGGCGAAACCTGGTCGCGAGTCGAGACTGCACGCGGCGCCCGCTGCTGGGCCGCTTCTGACTATCTTGGCGCCGACGTCCCATCCGAGCGCCTGAGCGATGTCGGGCGCTCACGCGCTACAAGCACACGCACATCTAGCCCACGCGCCGCCTATGGCCGCGCCTCAAGCCGTTCGACGCGGCTGATGTCGCCGGCCCCGCGCAAGCCCCGCCGCGCCCGCGCTCCAAGCTACTACGACGCCGGCGGCTGTCCGTGCTCGGGTTCGCGCGTCTGCATCGGCCCGCGTGGCGGGCGCTACTGCATCACTTCGGGCGGCAACAAGCGCTACGGCGTCTAGGCCCGAACCTGCCGGCTCGGCATGCGTCAAGCCGGCTTTGGACGCGCCCATTTGGGGGAACGATACCGCCAACTCAGGAGCCGGCTAACTGCAGGCGCCGAAGATGGCGCAAGCGACAACAGTTACGGTCAGAGGGTTGGCAAGCGTTACGACAGGCAAAACGGCGGCGCACCAGGTTCGCCGCCTCTGAACGCCTCCGGTGCAAAGCGTGACGATCAAACTGATCAGCCAAACCGCCGGGCTCGCGTCCCCCGGCCGGCCGCGACCTAGACGGTGCAAATTGCGGCGCAGGCCCCATATCCGTCGTCCCTGCCCTATCGGACCACGCCATGACCAAGCCCTTGAAGATCGACTTCGTCTCAGACGTCTCCTGCCCCTGGTGCGTGGTGGGCCTGGGCGGCCTGGAAGCGGCGCTTGAGCGGGTCGGCGACCTGGTCGACGCCGAAATTCATTTCCAGCCGTTCGAGCTCAACCCGAACATGCCGCCCGAGGGCGAGAACATCGTCGAGCACGTGGGCAGGAAGTATGGCGCCACCCGCGAGCAGTCGGACGCCAATCGCCAAGCGATCCGCGACCGGGCCGCCGCCGTCGGCTTCACCATGGCCACCGACGAGAACAGCCGCATCTACAACACCTTCGACGCCCACCGCCTGCTACACTGGGCGGGCGAGGTCGGGGACCAGACGGCGCTCAAAAAGGCCCTGTTCGAAGCCTACTTCACCGACAACCAGGACCCTTCAGACCATGAGACCCTGGTCCGGGCCGCAATGAAGGCGGGCCTGGACCCGCACGCGGCCCACGAGGTCCTGACCTCGGGCCGCTACGCCCAGGAGGTCCGCCAGGCCGAGCGCGCGTGGCAGGCGGCCGGAATCAGTTCGGTGCCGGCGGTGGTGATCAACGACCGGCACCTGATCTCGGGCGGACAGCCGGCTGAGTATTTCGAGCAGGCCCTGCGCCAGATCGCGGCGGAGGCTTAAATCAGCATCCTGCCGAAGCCAAACCGGCCAGCCATCCATCAAGGTTGCGATTGACCCAGGCTATCGGCGGGTAGTCGGTTAGGGCGGACAACTTCTCGGGTCAGCCCCTTCATCAGCGCAGCGAGATGGAGCAAAAGCTCATCGTCCTCTCGACTGGAGTAGGGCGATACCAGTGAGCCGTGCATGACCGCATTGCGAACTTTGCCCCACGCCTTGATCTGCTCCTTGCTTACGACGCCCCGGATTTCCAATTGATCGAGAACATACTTCGGCGTCGTCTCAGCCGTGCGATGAACCGCGCTTACCGCAACACCGCGTAGATGCTTCTCTGCAGCGGTCGATGCCGGCCACTGACCGATATGCGCCACCAGAGAAGCTATACCCGCGGTGTGAGCATCGGGGCGCGCGGTTCCACGCGGCGTTAGCAAACGGACCAGGCCTTCAATGCTGCTGGCGAAGGTCAGGGCCCACACCCAACGCGACCCATGCGAGGCCTGGATCACCTCCTCGTAGAGACGGGTGATCGTATTGGCTTCCCAATTGGGGCGTCCTTCGCTGTCGCGATCATTGGCAATGTAACTTAGTAGCTGGCCGTATAGGGTCCAGAAGGCGTCCCTGTCGGTGAGGTTATCAAGATCCCAGAGCGCGCCCCAATCGGAGTCCTTGGACCATGCTGGCGAGGGGCGTTGGGCGATCATCGCGCCGCCGTTCGGAAACGCTCGCGCGACCAGACGCGGAAAGGCGAGCTGACCAAAGAGAATGCGGAGAGGCTCGCCGAGCCAATTTTCCGCGTAGGTCAGCGGCAAGACTCCCCCGCCGGGCGTTGAAATCGACAGAACGTCTCGATCCGGGTCGAAACGAAAGGTGACCTGTTCACCAAGGACAGAAAGGCGATAAATCGGCTCACGCCCGCCCTCGGCCAAGGTCGTGGAAACAAAACGTCTCAAGAGCAGAGCGACCCGATGATTTCGGGGGATCAGGAACTCGACTTCTGTCGCTCCCGATACGCTAGAGGGAGCCGACGGGTCGTCCGTCATTAAACCCTGGCACTCTCCGTGGAGGGTCCAAGCCCCCTCTCCTTCAGCGCTAAAGCGCACTTTCGGAATAGTCCAACCGGCGTTGTAGGATCTGCCCTCGTCATCCTCAACAAGCAAGCGACAGCGCAAGAGACCATCGTATGGATCAGATTCGTGCTTTCGTACCTGTAGCAGGGCGTAGGCGGGATCAGCCGGCATGCCCGTTAACGTATATTCGAACGTTTGGGAGGTCGGGCAGCGTAGCTCGCCGGCGCCCACGATAATCGGGGGATCGAAATCACTTGCGATAAGCTCCATGCGGGCAAATCGCAGCGTTTGAGGGAAAGGCGCCATCCAACGCCAAGCTTCAAGTAACGACAATCACGGCCCCTTCAGCGGCTTGTCGCCTCGTAGGCGCGAACCGCCTCTCCGATCGACGTGACTCCTTTACCAGCGCCTCTCGCATCTTGGCCTGGAGACATCAATCTCCACCCAGAGGAGAATCCAGGCGAATTCGCGTGGCTTCGCCCGTGCCAAGAACTCGGCCTGCTGGAGAGAAGCCCCTGAAAACCTTGGACCGTCGAAGGTAGAGGACCAAACCCGGCCCCAGCAACGGCTCCTACGTACCTGCCTTGAAACGAAAAGCGGCCGATCCCCAAAGGATCGGCCGCCCCGGCCAGGGCACGCTTGCCCGGCCCTCCTCGTCTCGTTCACGCGCCGCCAAAGCCCGCCGCGCCCAACGGGCGCGGCGGGCTCGGCCTTCTAGTATTCCTCGGCGAGCATCAGGGTCAGCACCCGCTTGGTGACGGCCGGATCGGCCGGATCGGGCGAGGCCATGCAGAGGTCGAGGTCATAGTAGTCGATCTTCCAGATGAGCCGCTCGGCCCCAAGATCGAACGCGCCGAAATCGCGCTCGCCGTAAGGGTCGTCCCCCTCCGGAAAGTGGTCGAAGGCGGTCACGGCGGCGACGGCCTTGGCCAGATCGGCCTTGGACAAGGCCTGGACGCCGCTCGTCAGCACCCAGCCCGCGCCGGGCTCGGCGCGGCACGCGTCGTTCAGCGCCGCGATCGCGGCGGTATGGTCATCCTCGGTCATTGAAGCCTCCTTGGGCTGTCGGGGTTCGAGCGCAAAAGGCGCGCTCGAACCCGGCGCCCGTCGGCGAGACCTGGGTGTGCAAGCGGAGGGGCGGCTTCGCGGGGACCCGGCTGCAGGGCCCGCAAGGGACCGAAGCTGGGCGGAAGCCGATCCGAAGCGCGCCGAGGGCGGAGCCCTAAGCCCCGCTGGGCGC
This sequence comes from Caulobacter sp. GW821-FHT10A10, assembly GCF_059415745.1. NCBI lineage: Bacteria > Pseudomonadati > Pseudomonadota > Alphaproteobacteria > Caulobacterales > Caulobacteraceae > Caulobacter > Caulobacter sp. GW821-FHT10A10. The sequence continues at coordinate 120,897 of NZ_JBWKNV010000003.1, forward strand.
AGAGCGCCCAAGACAAAGAAGGAGCCGCGGAGCGCCTCGACCAGGGAGACGGGCGAGAGCCCGCCGCCGCGGCCGCGGCCTGAAGATTACTGCGCGCTCGCCTGCGAGGGCTCATGACCAATGAAGCCGGCAAGGAGACCGCGCAAAGCGCGCGTCGGAACGTCCGCGTCGAGCGGCCGGCGGCGACCCAAAGTCGCCCGCCAGGTGGCGCGCCCGTAGGAGAGCCGAAAGGCTCGGGACCGAGCGTGACCGCCGGCCGCTCTCCCCATGGGGTGGAGCGCGGCGCGAAAGCGCCGCGCGGGAACCCCGCCCCATGCTGCCCAAGTCACGATGCCTGCAAGCGCCAACAAGTTCCCATTTCGTTCTCAATCGGCTAGACTGACCTGGTGATGGAGTCGTCGCCGCGCAAAATCATCCATATCGACATGGACGCCTTCTTCGCGTCGGTGGAGCAACGTGATGACCCGGCCCTGCGCGGCCGGCCGGTGGTGGTCGGATCGCCCGCGGCGCGCGGCGTGATCGCCGCGGCCAGCTACGAGGCGCGAAAGTTCGGGGTGCGCTCGGCCATGCCGTCGAGCACGGCGCTGCGCAAGTGCCCGCAGCTGGTCTTCGTCCCCCACCGCTTCGAGGTCTATCGGGCGGTCTCCCACCAGATCCACGAGATCTTCGCCGACTACGCCGACCTCATAGAGCCGCTGTCGCTGGACGAGGCCTATCTCGACGTCACCGGCGACAAGGCCGGCGTCGCCACGGCGACCCAGACCGCCAGGATCATCCGCGAGCGTATCCGCGCCGAGACGGGCCTGACCGCTTCGGCCGGGATCTCCTACAACAAGTTCCTGGCCAAGATGGCCAGCGACCAGAACAAGCCCGACGGCCAGTTCCTGGTGGCGCCAGGCCAGGGCGAGGCCTTCGTCCAGACCCTGCCGATCGGCCGCTTCCACGGCGTGGGCGAGGTCACCGCCGCCAAGATGAAGGGCCTGGGCATCCACACCGGCGAGGATCTCAATCGCCAGTCGCTGGCCTTCCTGCAGGAGCATTTTGGCAAGTCGGGTCCTTGGTTCTACGGCATCGCCCGCGGCGTCGACGAGCGGCCGGTCAATCCGGACCGTGAGCGCAAGTCGTCGGGGTCGGAAACGACCTTCGCCGCCGACCTGGCTGACACCGGCGCCATCGAGGCCGAAATCGCCGCCCTGGCCGACAGGGTCTTTGCCTGGTGCCAGAAGACCAGCGCCTTTGGCCGCACCGCGACGGTCAAAATCAAGTATGCCGACTTCGAGCAGGCCACGCGCCGGCGCTCGCTGTCGGGGGCGATCGTCGAGCAGGAAACCCTGCGGCGCCTCTGCCTGGATCTCGTCCGTTCGGCCTTTCCGTTGCGTGCCAGCGTTCGCCTGCTGGGCGTGACCGTCTCCAACTTCGACGCCGCGGCCGCGGCCGCCACGGCCCGACAGGCCGCCCTGCCCGTCTGAGGCTTAGGATGACGTCCCATCAACCCAGCCTTTTCGCCCCAGAGGATCTCGCCGTCGCCCCGCCGCGCCAGGCCGGTCCCGAAGGGCTCGTCTACCAGGATGAGCTGATCACCCGTGACGAGGAGCGCGATCTTGCCGGCGCGATCGCCGCCCTGCCCTTCGCGCCGTTCCAGTTTCACGGCTACGAGGGCAATCGCCGGGTGGTTTCGTTCGGCTGGGCCTATGACTTCGCCCGTCAGGTGCTGGAGCCGGCGGCCCCGATCCCCGACTTCCTCTTGCCGCTGCGGGCCAAGGTCGCGAGGCTCGCCGGGCGAGCGCCGGAGGATTTCCAGCAGGCCCTGGCCATCGAATATGCGCCGGGCGCTGGCATCGGCTGGCACCGCGACCGTCCCCAGTTTGAGATCATCGCCGGGGTGTCGCTCCTGGCCTCCTGCCCCTTCCGCTTTCGCCGCCCTTCAGGCCAAGGCTGGGAGCGGTTCACGCTGCGGCCTGAGCCGCGCTCGGCCTACATCCTGGGCGGCCCCGCGCGCGAGGCCTGGGAGCATTCGATCCCCCCGGTGGAGGCCCTGCGCTACTCGGTGACCTTTCGCACCTTTCGCAAGCGCGGCTGACCGAGCAGCCATTTGATCAGGCCTCGCCTTGGCCGGGAACCAGTTCAGGCCGGCGCGGTTCTATAGCCGTCCAGGCAGCGCCATTCGTGGTCCTGCCGACACCAAGCGGCCCGGCTTTACGCCCCCCCGACTGACGCCGGGCCGCACTTTCCTTCTTCCGGACACGTTGCGTCGCGCCAGTCCGCTGACGACATTGGCGATGCGATGCGCACACCCGACGATCTGGATCACGAGGCCGAGCGTCTGCGGCTCGAAGCCGAGGGCGAGACCGATCCTAAGCGGGCCCTTGGCCTTCAGCGCATGCGGCGCAGTTCAACGCAACTGGCCGCCATCCTCCGCGATCTGGCGGCGGGCGGCTCGCGGACGCCTGGTGAAGACGAAGCCGCCTAGGCGACCTGACGGCCGCCGCGCAGCGCGTCCAGCTGGCCAAGGATAGCGGCCATCGGTCCGGCCGCCGGCGCGACATAGCCCTCGCTGTCGAGGCCGTCAGCCAGAATCGCCGCCAGCGCGGCGCGGGCGCGGCTGACCCGGCTCTTGATGGTGCCGACCGCCACGCCGACGATCTCGGCGACTTCCTCGTAGGGCAGTCCGCCGGCGCCGACCATGATCAGGGCCTCGCGCTGCTCTGTGGGCAGCAGCGCCATGGCGCGGCGAACATCGTCGAGCTCCAGCACCGCATGAGGATCGTCATAGGCCTTGAGCGTGCGCTCGGCTTGTTCCTGGTCGAGCGGCTGCTGGCGCCAGGAGCGGCGCTTTTCCGAATAGAACTGGTTGCGCAGGATCATGAAGGCCCAGGCCTTGATGTTGGTCCCCAGCTGGAAGCTGGCGCGCGCCTGCCAGGCCTTGGCCAGGGCGTCCTGGACGAGGTCGTCAGCAGCGGCGGCGTCGCCGCACAGCGAGCGGGCGAAGGCGCGCATGTGGGGGATGACCGGGATCAGAGCGGCGCGGAAAGCCTCGTCTGCGTGGTCGGTCATGGTCTGTCTCCGTCAAGCGCTCGGAGGCTTAACGGGGCTGATCGGCATTTGGCTCCACGGAGAGTTCGCCAGGCGACGGAACTCACTCACCGAACGACCGCCAGAGCGCTCGCGAACCGTGCTCTTCGCCCGTTGGCCGGTCGCCTCCTTGCCCTCAGCGCCGGCGCCCAAAGCGCCGGCGCGCGCGGCCACCGGCCACGCCGCCCTGACCTCCCAGCCGCGTCAAGCCCTTGGCCTACCGCGCGCTGAAGACGTGCACCTCGCCTTGGTCGGCGGCGATGGTGAAGACGTCGCCATTGATCGCGACGTCCCGGGCCATGGCCTCGTAATCGATGTAGAGGCGCAAGGCCTTAGGGATCTCGATGGTCTCTTCGGTCAGCATCTGGACATAGTCGGCGAGGCTGGAAAACCGGCCATGATAGCCGTCTTCCAAGGCCTCCTCGGCCTGGTCGAGATCGCCATTGAAGTGGTCCAGCACCAAGGCCCCCAGCGTCCCGCGCTCGCGCAGGAAGGCGGCGATCGCCACCACCTTGGCCATCGGCATATATTCGCCGATCTCCACCCCACCAAAGTCCTCATAGTCGTGGACCGCGTACTCTTCGCCCCCCGGCTGCGGCGAGGCGGCCAGCATCAAAGCCACCGCCTCCAGCACGGCCTCTTGGTCATCCTCCACCTTGATCCAGGCGCCATGCAGCTGGCCGCAATTGTAGGCGGCCAGACAGGCGACATAGATGCGAGGCTCAAGGATTTCAGCAGCTTGTCCCATGGTCCTCATCCTTAAAGACAGGGGTTCGTCATCGAACCCTTGCCCGTCGGCGAGACCGGGGTGCAAGCGGAGGCGCCGGCTTCGCGGGGACCCGGCTGCAGGGCCTTAAAGGTCCGAAGCTGGGCGGAAGCCGGTTCGAAGCGCGCCGGGGGCGGAGCCCCAAGTCCACCCGGGCGCGGAGCGCCAAAACAGAGAAGGGCCGCGGCAGCGGCGGGAAAGACGGATGCGCGCGCGCGTCAGCGCGCGCTCATGACGAATGAAGCCGGCAAGGAGACCGCGCAAAGCGCGTGTCGGAACGTCCGCGTCGAGCGGCCGGCGGCGACCCCACTCTTCGCTTAAGGGGTCGCCCGCCAGGCGGCGCGCCCGTAGGAGAGCCGAAAGGCTCGGGACCGAGCGTGACCGCCGGCCGCTCTCCGTATCGGGTGAAGCCGGGCGCGAAAGCGCCCGGCGGGAGCCCCGGGTGGCCGAGCACAACGCCTCAAGGTCGCAGGATCGCGATCTCGCCGCAAACGCGCATTGCGAGCACTCGTGCGAAATGAGAACAATGCCGGAACATTCTGGAGCTTCCCATGCCCCCCAACCGCGCCGATCCGCGCGCGCGCCCTCGCGCGCCAAGGGCGCCAACGGCACCAAGGGTGCCTCGCGTCTTTCTGCGCACAATCGCCCGCCTTACGCGCATCGCGGTCGAGGAAGGCTACGGGGCCTCCCAAACCCGCCGCACGCTAAACTACCATCTCCATACCGTCGGCGGCCTCAAGGGCCCGGCCGACTTTGTCGATCCCAAATACGTCCCCGACTTCGAGGGCGACGTGGCCTGGTTCGAGATGGAGAAGGTCGAGCGCGGCGGCGAGCATCGCTGGCCCTGGTGGCGGGCCGTGCGCCAGGTGGAGCCGCCCGCCGATGCCTGAAGCCAACACCAGCCACGACCCTTTGCATTCGCTTGGGTTTCACGGATGCGGCGCGCTGGCCGAGTCGATCGATCCACTGAAAACGCGCGTCGCGGTCGGCCTGGCCCTGGGCGGGAATCGTCCTGCCCAGCATGGTCGTTAACCATCGAAGCCGGTCGGGAGGACCACGAAGATGACGATGATCTGGGGCGCCCTGCGCCAAGCCGCCGATCGCCGCGGCGGCCCCGATGACGACGCCGTCGTCATCGACGGTCAGCGGTTCATCAGCCTGCACCATCGCGACGGCGCCTTCCTGCGCGGCAGCGGCCAGTTTGCCTTCAGCCGTCGCGCGCCGAACGGGGAGCGCACCATCCTTCACATGGAACAGGCCAAAGACATCTCCCAGGCGGCGGGGCCGGGGCACCCGGCCTGGAGCAGCGCCCTCAGCGACGGGATGAACGAACTGCTCGTGCGGCTGGCCGACTAGGCCGGCTTGCCCAACAGGGCCTTCAGACCCGGGCCGGCCTTTGCGGCCATCGCCTCGCCCAAGGCGACCGCGGCGTTGGCCGGCCGGATCATCACCTCGAACTCCCGGATCTGGCCGGCGTCATCGAAGGAGATGATGTCGATCCCCTTCAATGTCTTGTCGCCGATCCGGGCGCTGAACTCGAGCACGACGGCGTCAAAGCCTTCGGTCCAGAACTCCCGATGGTAGGCGAACTCTTCGAAGATTGTGTTGACCGTGGCGATGATGTGCACCAGCGCCTCGACGCCGGGATAGGGCGTGAAGAAGGCCGGCGAGCGAAACACGACGGTCTGGGCCGCCAGAGGCCGCAGGCGATCGAACTCGCGCTTTTCCAGCAGGTCATGCCAGGCTTGAAGCGTTTGAAGCGCCTGTTCCTTGGCCATATCCCCTCCCCCGTCTTGGCTGGGCTTGGTCGCGGCGTTTGCCGGCCGGACGCGGCACTTTAGGACCCGAACCAGTCCGGTCAATCCGCGCTCAGCCGAGGTCGGCCGGGTCCAGCACAAGGGCCGTGCGCTCGGCCAGGTCTCCAATCCTCGCCCGATAGGCGGCGAAATGGGCGCTGGCGCGATGGGCCGTCACGGCCGCGTCATCGACATAGAGCTCGTCGAGCACGAAGCGGGTCGGATCGGCCTGGTCACGCCAGACGTCCCAGCGAAGGTTGCCGGGCTCAGCCCGGCAAGCGCTCGCCATTCCCAGGAGCAGCGCCTCCAACGCCTGCCCCATACCGTCTTTGGCAGCCAGCACCGCGACGATCTTGACCCCGGCGCTCATCGGATCACCCCGCGTCCTTGGCTATGGCGAGCATGGCGCAGCGGCCCCTGCCCGGACGCCCGCGCGAAGCCTTGGCGTAGGCCTCGCCAAACGACGCGGCGAGGATGTAGGCCATGGCGTCTTCGTCGATCCCCTTGAGCCAGACCAGGGTCACGCCGGAGTTGCGCGGCCGCCGCGGCTCGATCGTCACCGCGTCGCTGAGCGCCATGGCCGAGGCCTGATCCCTGAGGTTCAGCTTGATCACGGCCCACCCGGCCTCTGGCCAGTTGAGCGTGGCGAAGGCGCGTCCGCCGACTCGAAACTGGGTCGTGTCGAGCACACGGCGGACCTGCACGGCGGCGCCGAGCCGGCCGGCCAGGGTCGAAAAGGCCTCTGGGGTCATGAGCAGTCCTCGCGCAACACGACGTCCTTCTCATCCCGAGTCGCCGCCTGATGGCAAAGGACCATGACCCTGCGTCAGGTTCGGTCGCCGGCCGTCGACCGCCCCTTAGCGCTCCGCCACGAAGCAGGCTAAGGCCCGCCCATGTCCCTCGCCCCTCTCGCCGCCGCCATCATCGCCTGCACCGCACCCTCCGTGCACGACGGCGACACCCTGCGCTGCGGGACCGAGCGCATCCGCCTTTTCGGCGTCGACGCCCCAGAGGTGCGACGCGGGAGCACACCGGCCGAACCGTTCGCCTATGAAGCCCGCGACGAGCTGCTTCGCCTTACCCGCGGCCGGGTCGGCTGCCGACCGGTCGATCGGGACCGTTACGGCCGCACGGTGGCCAAGTGCTGGTCGAGCGCCAGCCCCGACATCAATGCGGCCCTGATCCGCTCGGGCTACGCCACCGAATACCGCCGCTACAGCAAGGGCCTCTACGCCAAGCCCGAAGCCGAGGCCAAGGCGGCCCAACGCGGGGTGTGGGCCAAGCCCGCCGGCTAGTTCACCCGACCAAAAAGCCAGCTGGCTCATAGACGGCCGACATCGCCGAACACCTGTCTCTCTGCGCCACAGCACGCCCAACCTGAGATCGGCTTTGCACCCCATCGAGGTGAGAGTGACCCTCGGCCTATGCCCAGAAAGCCGCTCCCCGAGGCCGAACCGCCCGACTTCCTCGACTACCTAAATATTTTGCCGCCGCGACTACCAAGGAGGCCGGTCTCGCGTGTCTCCCTCTCTGTCACGGACGACATGCCGGCGCAGATCCCCATCGGGATCCGCGAGCTGCAGGTCACCGAGGCCTATCTGGAGAAGGTCCTGGCCGAATTGCTCGGTCCTCTGCCCTGATCCGCCGGAAAGACAGAGATGGCCAAGCGTCGAACCCCTCCCCCACCGACCGCGCCTAGCGCGGCGCTCTATCTTCGCGTCTCCACCGGTCGACAGGCCGACAGCGACCTTTCGATCCCTGACCAGGGCCGGCAACTGCGGGCCTACTGCCAAGCCAAGGCCTGGCCCGTGGCCGAGGAATTCGTTGAGCCGGGCAACACCGCCACCGATGATCGCCGCCCGGCCTTCCAGCAGATGATCGACGCGGCGATGGCCAAGCCCCCGCCCTTCCACGTCATCCTCGTGCACTCCTTCTCGCGCTTCTTCCGCGACCAGTTCCAGTTCGAATTCTACGCCCGGAAGCTGGCGAAGAACGGCGTGCGCATCGTCTCGATCACCCAGGAGGTCGGCGACGACCCTATGGGCGTCATGGTCCGGCAGATGATGAACCTCTTCGACGAGTACCAGTCGCGAGAGAACGCCAAGCACACGCTACGCGCCATGAAGGAAAACGCCCGCCAAGGGTTCTGGAACGGCTCCCTGCCCCCGCTCGGCTATCGGGTGGTCGCGGCCGAGCAGCGCGGCGAGCGGATCAAGAAGAAGCTGGAGATCGACCCGATCGGGGCCGAGACCGTGCGGCTGATCTACCGCTTGGCCCTGCACGGCATCGACGACAGCGGCCCGATGGGCGTCAAGTCGATCGCGACCTACCTCAACGACAAGCACCTCACCACGCGCGGCGGCGGGCGCTGGAGCAACGGTACGGTGCACTACACCCTGACCCGCACGACCTATATCGGCGAGCACGTTTTCAACAGCCGCCACTACGCCACCCAGGAGCCCAAGGACGAGTCCGAGCGGGTGATCATGGCGGTCCCGCCGCTGGTCGATCGCGACACCTTCGAGGCAGTCCAGCGGGCGATGTCCCAGCGCAATCCGCTCGCCATGGCCCCGCGCTTCGTCAACAGCCCAATCCTTCTGGGCGGCATCTGCTTCTGCGGCCTCTGCGGAAATGCGATGACCCTGCGCTCCGGCAAGAGCAGCACCTATCGCTACTACACCTGCTGCACCAAGGCCCGGCAGGGGGCCACGGGGTGCAAGGGCATGAGCGTGCGGATGGACCTGCTGGACGCCGCCGTCATCGACCACCTGGAGAACCGCCTGCTCAATCCCGAGCGCCTGGCCACGATGATGGACAACATCATCGACCGGCGCTCGGAATGGATCGAAAAGCGCCACCGCCATGTCGCGGATCTTCGCAAGCGCGCCACCGAAGTCGAGCAACGCCTGCAACGGCTCTATGCGTCCATCGAAGAAGGCATACTCGACGCCACCGATCCCTCGCTAAAGCCGCGCATCGCGCAGCTGCGGGCGTTGCGCGACAAGGCCGCGGGCGACGCCGAGCGGGCCGCCAAGGCGATCGAGAACATCATGCCTGCGCTGACCCCGGAGCTTTTGAACCGGTTCTCGGAAGCGACCCGTGAACTGTTCAGGGCCGACAACGGCGCCTATCGCCGAGACTTGATTCGCGCGGTCGCGCAGAAGGTGGAGATGGTGTCGCCGCACGAAGCCCGGATCTGCGGATCGAAGGTGGAGCTGCTGCGGACGCTCGCCGTCAACAACGGCGTAGAATCGGCGGCTCTAGTCGTGCCGGGTTTTGTCCGGGAATGGCGCGCCCTGCAGGATTCGAACCTGCGACCGTTCGCTTAGAAGGCGAATGCTCTATCCAACTGAGCTAAGGGCGCGCGCTGGCCGGCTTAGCCCGGGAGGCCCTCAGTGGGTCCAGGGCTGCTTGCGGTTGGTCGCGAAGTTGTCGGCGTAGGCCTTGATGATGCGCTTCGGAACCTTGGGTTCGAAGAGCTGGAAAGAGATCTCGTGGCGCTGGGCGTAGGCGATGGCCTCGTCCCGGGTCTCGAAGGTCAGGCGGACCTGGCCGTTCATGTCGCTCGACTGGGTCCAGCCCATCAGCGGATCGGGCTTGCGGGCCGAGGTCGGTTCGAACTCGAGCACCCAGTCCTTGGTCTTGGCCTTGCCCGACTGCATGGCGTTCTTGGCGGGACGATAGATGCGGGCGAGCATGGACCTCTCCAAACGGCTCCAGCTGGTGGTCGGAGCGGCAGGATTCGAACCTGCGACCCTCTGCTCCCAAAACAGATGCGCTACCAGGCTGCGCTACGCTCCGGACACCAGCAAGGGGTTGCCTTGTAAGCGATTTCCGATTCTACGCAACAGGACAAAAGAGCAGCAGCACCAACTTTGTGGGCAGCCTGATGTGGGGCCTACCCCGCCCCGGGCCAAGTCCTCGGCCTTTCGGCAAGATGCGACGCCGCGGATCTCCGTAAAGGGCCAGGAGCGCCTCACTGGAGCCGGGGAACGGGCGACGAGCCTGACGGCCCCTCGCCGCTCCTGAAAGCGGCCTCAGGCCGCCGTGATCTCGGCGACGACGAGCCCTTTGGGACCTTGAGCGAAGCGGACCATGACGTCGTCGCCCGGCTGGAGGTCTTCGAGGCCGCCGCGGCGCAGGGTCTCGATGTGCACGAAGATGTCTCCTGGCGCCTCGTCGCGAACCACGAAGCCGTAGCCCTTGGTGCGGTTGAACCATTTGACCTTGGCCCGCTCGGGCGGACCGGCCGGCTCGAGGGACTGGCGCGACGCGCCGCCGCCGAAGCCGCTGCGCAGGCCGTCGCGCCGGGGCGCGGTCTCGTCGAAGGTGCGCCGGGGGCGCTCAAGCGGCGGCGGGGCCGAGGTCTCGTCGAGATCGACGACCTCGCTGACCTGCCAGCCCTTGGGACGCTTGACCACGTCGCAGACGATCACGGCGCCCTCCAGCGCCGACTCGCGGCCGCAGTTGCGCAGCGAGGTGACGTGAAGCAGGACGTCCTTCAGGCCGGTCTGGCCCGGATCGTCAGGAACGATGAAGCCGTAGCCCTTTCCGACGTCGAACCATTTCACGCGGCCGCTGATGCGTACGAGATCCTCGTGCGCCGCCGATGCATCCAAGTCGTAACCAGACATTCCGCCCCTCTGGCTCGCCCAAACAGCCCAAAGGAGCGAGCGCCACAAGAATAACACTGTTCTCGCGGAGGGAGAGCCGTCAATGGCCAAATGATGCAGAGAGCGCGCAATGCGAAAGGCGCGACGTTTAGTCGCGCCTTTTGTATGCTGTCGGAAATTTTGAACGCTGCGGTTGGTAGTCCCTAGGGGAGTCGAACCCCTCTCTCCAGAATGAAAATCTGGCGTCCTAACCGATAGACGAAGGGACCACTATGCTTCGAAGAAGCAGGTAATCCGCAGCAGTTCAAAAGTACAGCCCTCGCGGCTGGTAGTCCCTAGGGGAGTCGAACCCCTCTCTCCAGAATGAAAATCTGGCGTCCTAACCGATAGACGAAGGGACCATCTCGCCGCGAGGAGCCGGGGATATACAAAGGCTCCCCGGAGAGCGCAAGCGGTCAGATGCGTTTTTTTTATTCCGTCCACATGCGCGGATCTGCGACGTCCTCGATCTCCAGCTGAACCCCTTCCCGGCCCATGTAATCGTCGGGTTTCAGGCGGCCGACGACGTGCAGCGCCCCGCCCCCGGCAAGCAGCCGACGGCCAAGATCGGTCTCGGCCGAGCGCCAGGAGACGGCCTTGATGCGGTCGCCGGAGGGTCCGACGAGGTCGACTCGCACGTGGCCGCCGCGCAGGGCCATGACCCGTTCGGGCCGCACGCCGGTCAGGGCGAACAGCGGCTCGACATTGCCGGGACCGAACGGGGCCATCTGCTGGAACTCGGTCCAGAGGGCGCGATTGGCGGCGCGCGGCTGCACCAGGGCGTCGATCTCGACCGCCTCGGGGCCGACTTCGGCCATTTCGCCGGCCAGGGCCTCCTCCAGGAAGGCGCGCAGCTCGGGAATCGAATCGGGACGCACGGTCAGGCCCGCCGCCATGGCGTGCCCGCCCCCGGCCATCAGGATGCCGGCCTCGAAGGCGGCCTGCACGGCCCGGCCGAGGTTCACCCCCGGCTGCGAGCGGCCCGAGCCCTTAGCTACCCCCGCCGCCCGGTCGACGCCGATGACGATGGTCGGCTTGCGATAGCGCTCGCGCAGGCGGCTGGCGACGATGCCGACCACGCCGGGGTGCCAGTCCTCGCCGGCCACGACGATGACCGGGGCGTCGGGATTGAAGTTGCTGCCGCGCTCGAGAATCGCCGCGGCCTCCTCGACCACGGCCGCCTCGACGGCCTTGCGCTCGGTGTTGAGCGCATCGAGCTCTTCGGCGAGCGCTTGGGCCTCCAGCGGATCGTCGGTCGACAGCAGGCGGGCGCCGAGATCGGAGCGACCGATGCGGCCGCCGGCGTTGATTCGCGGCCCCAGGATGAAGCCGGCGTGGAAGACGCTGGCCGCCCCCTGCCCCTTGGCCACCTCCAGCAGGGCCTTGAGGCCCGGATTGGCCCAGTTGGACATCACCCGCAGGCCTGTGGCGGTCAGCGCGCGGTTGAAACCCACCAGCTGGGTGACGTCGCAGACCTCGCCCAGGGCCGTCAGGTCGAGCCATTGGCGCAGGTCGGGCTCGGGCCGGTCCTCGCCGAACAGGCCGCGCTTGCGGGCCTCGCGGTTGAGGGCGACCAGCAGGATGAAGGTGACGCCGGCGGCGGCCAGCACGCCCTGCCCGCTCTGGCAGCCGGGCCGATTGGGATTGACCACGGCGGCGGCGGCCGGCGGATCCTCGCGCATCAGATGGTGGTCGATGACCACGACCTCCAGGCCGATCGTGGCGGCGCTGGCGATGGCGTCGTAGGCGGCGGCGCCGCAGTCGAGGGTGACGACCAGCTCGGCGCCCGAGTCGCGGATGGTCTTGAAGGCGGCCGGACTGGGGCCGTAACCCTCCTTCAGGCGGTCGGGGATGTAGATCGGCAGCTCGACGCCCATGTGCCGGAACCAGCGCACCAGCTGGGCGGCGCTGGTGGCGCCGTCGACGTCGTAGTCGGCGAAGACCATGGTCGGCCGGCCCTGGACCAGGGCGTCGATCAGGATCTCGGCCGCCCGGTCCATGTCGGTGAAGCTGGACGGGTCGGGAAACAGAGACTTCAGGGTCGGCTGCAGGTAGTCGCGGGCGCTGGCCTGGTCGATCCCCCGCGCGACCAGGGCCCGGGCCAGGGGCTCGGACAGGCCGTGCAGGCGGGAAAGATCGCGGACGATCGCGGAATCGGCGGCGCGCTCGCGCCAGGCGCGGCCGGACAGCGAGCGCGTCACGCCCAGGAAGGCGGTGTCGGCGTCGGCGGCGACGGGAACGGCGTGACCGTCGGCCATGGGCTAAACCAGCCTGAAATCAGCGTGTTGGGGCATGGGACGAGATTAACGGGTTTGGGGGATTCGATCCATCGCACGCCGGTGCGGCGAAAGCGGACGTGGCTTCCTTCTCCCGTCCCCAGGAACCTCCCCCTGTGGGGGAGGCGATCGCGTAGCGATCGGTGGGGGGTGTGGGTGCGAAGACGGCCGACGCGGAAGAAGCTGAAACCGTCCCCCCACCGGCCTTCGGCCGCCTCCCCCACAGGGGGAGGTTTCTTGATGCTTGGACACGGCTTCTCACGCTCCCGCGCATATGCGCGTTAGGTGTGGAGAGGCGCGGAGCGGCCGGGCGGAGCCCGGAGACCGTGATGTGTTTTAGCGTTTCGGCTTCGTTCGACCGCTCCGCCGCATCATTGGCTCGGAGGGGCCAGAGGCGCGGGTGTTGTTTCAACCCAAGGCCCAGCCTTTCCCCCGGACGGGCAGGATCAATAGCCCCGCGGTGATCCGGCGGCGGCCTCGGCTGATCCTGTTAGGTCGGTTTAGCGATCCCGGCCCTGTCGACCCGCTTGTCTCGTCACGGAACGGCTGGCGGCCCAATCACGCCTTCTGAGCGATCCTGCAAACCCGCCCTTCCCATGACGCTCCAAGCGGCCCCGCTCGATGCGATCACAGCCGCTAACTCGGGCCGGTACCAAGAGCCCTCCCCATGGCTGGGATGGGTTTGATTATGGGGGCGGCTCGAGCAGGCGGGGATAAGTTGGGGTTATAAAGTTGTAGTGCGTTGAGTTGGTTGGACTCTTTTCCGAGTTCGCCGTGTGAGCAGCGTGCGTATTGCCCACCCAACTCCGTAAAATCCCCGCGAAAGCGGGGACCCAGGCTTCTTCTGCAACCCGCCGCGCTCGACGATAAAACACCTGGGTCCCCGCTTTCGCGGGGATTTTACGGGGGAGAGACGGTCGGGGCGGCGGAAGCTGAAAACGGCCCCCCTCCGGCCCTTCGGGCCACCTCCCCCAGAGGGGGAGGATCAGCCCGCCGCGGTTTCGCGGGCGACTTCGTCGACTTCGTTGGCCGAGCCGAGGACCACCGGGACGCGCTGGTGGAGCTTGGTCGGGGCGAGGTCGAGGATGGGGGTGACGCCGTCGGTGGCCTTGCCGCCGGCGCGTTCGACGATCAGGGCCATGGGGTTGGCCTCGTACATCAGGCGCAGCTTGCCGGGCTTGGTCGGCTCGCGGGCGTCCCACGGGTAGAGGAAGATCCCGCCGCGCATCAGGATGCGGTGCACGTCGGCGACCATCGAGGCCACCCAGCGCATGTTGAAGTTCTTGGCCCGGGGGCCTTCCTTGCCGGCCAGGCAGCCGTCGACATAGCGGCGGATGGGCGCGGCCCAATGGCGCTGGTTGGAGACGTTGATGGCGAACTCGGCCGCGTCGGCCGGGATGGTCGGGGCGGCGTGGGTCAGCAGCCACTGGTCGTCGGGCGACAGGGTGAAGCCGACGACGCCCGAGGTCAGGGTCAGGACCAGCATGGTCTGCGGACCGTAGACGGCGTAGCCCGCGGCGACCTGGTGACGGCCCGGCTGCAGGAAGTCGGCTTCGGTGGGCTCGCGGCCTTCCGGCGCGGGCAGGACCGAGAAGATGGTGCCGACCGAGACGTTGACGTCGATGTTGCTGGAGCCGTCGAGCGGATCGAAGGTGACCAGATAGCCGCCCTGGCGACCGGTCGGCTCGATCTCTTCCAACTCTTCGGAGGCCAGGCCCGCGACCGGCTGGCAGGCCTTCAGGGCGTCGCTCAGCAGGTCGTTGGTCAGGATGTCGAGCTTCTTCTGCTCCTCGTCCTGGACGTTGGTAACCCCGGCCGCGCCGAGATTGCCCAGGATCGCACCGCCCGCGACGATGCGGCTGATGCGAGCGCAGGCGGCGGCGATGTCGGCGACGACGGTCTTGACCGCGGGGCTGGAGGGATCGCCGGCGAGGTGGCTGGCGAGATCGATCAGGGCGGTCATCAGGAAGGGCCTCGAATGGACAGGCGGCGAAACGCGCCGCGGCTGCGAGCCGACTCGCAGACTAGTACGACAGTATTACGTGGCGGAACGGGCCAGCGATCAAAGCTGGCCCGATAAGCCTCAGACCCGACGCTTCATGCGCACTTCGCGCACGGCGCCGGTCGAGGAATTCATCACCAGGCTGTGGGTGTGGACGAAGCCGTCCTTGAAGGTCACCCCGTCGAGCAGGGCGCCGGAGGTGACGCCGGTGGCCGCGAAGATGGCGTCGGCGCGGACGATCTCGTGCAGATCGTACTTCTTGTCGAAGTCGGTGACGCCCCAGCGCGCGGCGCGGGCGCGCTCGTCGGCGTTGCGGAACACCAGGCGCCCCTGGAACTGTCCGCCCACGCACTTAAGGGCCGCGCAGGCCAGCACCCCTTCGGGGGCGCCGCCGGAGCCGAGATAGAGGTCGACGCCGGTCGAGGGATCGGCGGTGTTGATGACGCCGGCGACGTCGCCGTCGGTGATCAGGTTGACCCGCGCGCCGGCCGAGCGGACGGCGGCGATGATCTCGGCGTGGCGCGGACGGTCGAGCACGCAGACGGTGATCTGGGACGGCTCGACGCCCTTGGCGGCGGCCAGAGCCTTGACGTTCTCGGCCGGCGACTTGTCCAGATCGATGACGCCCGCCGGATAGCCCGGGCCGCAGGCGATCTTGTCCATGTAGGTGTCGGGGGCGTTCAGCAGCGTGCCCTTGGGCGCCCAGGCCATCACGGCCAGCGCGTTGGGCATGGCCTTGGCCGTCAGGGTGGTGCCTTCCAGCGGGTCGAGGGCGATGTCGACCTTCGGGCCGCCACGGCCCACCTTCTCGCCGATATAGAGCATGGGCGCTTCGTCGCGCTCGCCCTCGCCGATGACGATCTCGCCGTCGATGGACAGGTCGTTGAGCGCATTGCGCATGGCGTCGACGGCCGCCTGGTCGGCGGCCATCTCGTCACCCCGGCCCACCATGGTCCAAGACGCGATGGCGGCGGCTTCGGTCACGCGGACCGCATCCAGGACCAGAGAACGGTCCAGGGTGTTAGAACTCATCAGTGTCTCCCAGCCCGTGGCGAGGCTAAATTCCCAATGTCTTCATACCCTGGACCGCTTGTTGCTCGCGGTCTCTAGTTGCGTGCGACACGCAGAAGACGGGGACGCTCTAGCACGGCCTGCAGTTTTTCGATGCGTGTAATCGCGTCGAGAAGCTTTGATTCCGGAGTCGCATGGGTGACGAGCACGATCGGCACGCCGCCCGCCCCTTCGACGGGCTTCTGCAGGAAGGCGTCGATCGAGACGCCGCATTCGGCCAGGGTTTCGGAGATGGCGGCGATGGCGCCGGGCTCGTCGCGGACCATGATCCGCAGATAGGCCTTGCCGACGCTGCGGGCCGGATCGACCGGCACGAACGGCGCCAGAGCCCCGGCCGGGGCCTGGAACACCGGGCGCACGGCCTTGGTCATGACGTCGGCGATGTCGGCGGCGACGGCGGCGGCGGTCGGGCCAGCGCCCGCGCCCGGGCCCTGGATGAAGATGCGGCCGATGCGCTTGCCCTCGATGAACAGCGCGTTGAGCGCGCCGCCGGCCTGGGCCAGCGGGTGGGTCAGCGGGATCAGGGTCGGGTGGACCGTCACCGAGACGCCGTCGTCGGACTTGGCGGTGCCGGCGATGAGCTTGATGCGATAGCCCAGGTCCTTGGCCAGCTTGATGTCGAGCAGCTCGACCTCGCTGATGCCCTCGATCTCGGCGGCCTCGTAGTTGGGGGCGCAGCCGAAGGCCAGGGCGGCCAGGATGGTGATCTTGTGGCCGGCGTCGAAGCCGCCGACGTCCATGGTCGGGTCGGCCTCGGCGTAGCCCAGGGCCTGGGCCTCGCGCAGCACGTCGGCGAAGTCGCGGCCGGTCTTCTCCATCTCGGAGAGGATGTAGTTGCAGGTGCCGTTGAGGATGCCGGCCACCGAGACGACGTCGTCGCCGACCATGGCTTCGCGCAGCATCTTCACGGCCGGGGTGCCGCCCATGACGGCGGCTTCGAACAGCAGCGGAACGTTGTTGGCCTCGGCCAGGGCGGCCAGTTCCGCGCCGTGCTCGGCGATCAGGGCCTTGTTGGCGGTGACGACGGGCTTGCCCAGCTTCAGCGCGGCCTCGACCGCGGCCTTGGCCGGGCCGTCGCTGCCGCCGACCAGCTCGACGAACAGATCGACGTCGGGCGAGCTGGCCAGGGCCACCGGATCGTCGAACCAGGCCAGGCCCGAGATGTCGATCGTGCGCGGGCGCGACTTGGAGCGGGCCGAGACGGCGGTGACGACAGCGCGGTCGCCGGCCGGGGCGAAGTCGGGGCGTTCGGCCAGGAACTGCAGGAGGCCGCCGCCTACGGTGCCGAGGCCGGCGACGCCGACGCGCCAGGTTTTCTGAGTCATGGTGCGGTTCCTAGTCTTCCAGTCGGCCCGGGGGCCGCCCTCGTCCTTCGACGGTTCAGGATGAGGGCTATTGCAGGCGTTGGCAGTCGAAATCCTCACCCTGAGCCTGTCGAAGGGCGAGGATTTCGCGAGTTGGTTCAACCCTGCTCGAGGCTGTTGTGGGCCTTGGCGAGGATCTGGTCGGCGTTGGCGATGAACTTCTTCACGTTGCGCGCGGCCTGCTTGATGCGGTGCTCGTTCTCGACGAGGCCGATGCGGACATAGCCCTCGCCGTATTCGCCGAAGCCGATGCCGGGGGCGACGGCGACGCCGGCCTCCTCGATCAGCAGGCGCGAGAACAGCATCGAGCCGGCGGCTTCGAACTGCGGGGGGATTTTGGCCCAGGCGAACATCGAGGCGGGCGGGTTGGGGATGTCCCAGCCGGCGCGCTTCATCGACGACACCAGGGTGTCGCGGCGGCCCTTGTAGATGCCGCGGATCTCCTCGACGCAGTCCTGCGGACCGTTAAGCGCGGCGGCGGCGGCGACCTGCACCGGGGTGTAGGCGCCGTAGTCGAGATAGGACTTCACGCGGGCCAGGGCCGCGCAGATGCGGGCGTTGCCGACCACCATGCCCACGCGCCAGCCGGCCATGGCGTAGGTCTTCGACAGCGAGTTGACCTCGACGGCGATGTCCTTGGCGCCCTCGACCTGCAGGATCGACGGCGGCGGGTTGTCCTCGAAATAGATCTCGCCGTAGGCCACGTCGCTGATGACCAGCAGGTCGTGCTTTTTGGCGAGCGCCACGGCGTCCTTGTAGAAGTCCAGATCCACCGTCTGGGCCGTCGGGTTGGACGGATAGGACAGGATCAGCACGGAGGGCGGCGGCACCGAGTGCTTCACCGCGCGGCTGATGTTGGACAGGTACTGCTCGGGGCTGAGCGCCGGCACGTGGCGGATGACGCCGCCGGCCATGATGAAGCCGAAGGCGTGGATCGGATAGGCCGGGTTCGGACAGATGATGACGTCGCCGGGGGCGGTCAGGGCCTGGGCGAGGTTGGCGAAGCCCTCCTTCGAGCCCAGGGTCGAGATCACCTCGGTGTCGGGGTTCAGCTTCACGCCGAAGCGGCGGTCGTAATAGCCGGCCATGGCCTTGCGCAGGCCCGGAATGCCCTTCGAGGCCGAGTAGCGGCCCGAGCGCGGGTCGCGCGAGGTCTCGACCAGCTTGTCCACGATGTGCTGGGGCGTGGGCATGTCGGGGTTGCCCATGCCGAAGTCGATGATGTCGACGCCCTGGCCGCGCAGGCGGGCCTTGATGCGGTTGACCTCTTCGAAGACGTAGGGCGGCAGGCGGCGGATGCGATGGAAATCGGCGGTCATGATGGCTCGTGCGCCCTCTGGCGCTGCAGGAGCGAAAAGTCGGGCATGGATAGACCCCGAGCGGGGCATAGCCAAGCCAGTTCAAGGAAAATTATGCCTCCGTCGCCCTATTGGGGCTTGGACGGAGGCGGGGTAGCTCGGCCACGAGCAGCCTTGGCGAAGGCTTCGGTCTCGGCGCGGTCGGCGACGGTCGGAATCTCCGACGGCGGAACGCGGGCCGCGCGCTGGGCGCGGGCGGCGAAGCCTTCGGTGTCGGACAGGGCGAAGGTGTCGGGCGCGGTGTCGCGCTTCAGCTGGGCGGCGGCCGCCAGTTCTTCCTGCACCTGGGCCTTGTACTGGCCGGGCTTGGGGATGTCGGTCGGGATCGCCGGGATGTCGGCGAAGCTCGGCCGCACGCCGCGCTGGTGGGCCGCGGCCTCGGCGGCGGAGGCGACCGGCGAGGTCTGATCCACCGGCGGCGGCGTGAACGGCGACGTGCCGCACGCCGACAGCAAGGTCGCGAGGACCGCCAGCGAGGCGCCGTAACGTACGATTTTACCGGTTTGGCCGTTCATCTTGTCTCAGGTCTTATGCGATGATCGCGGCGAGCGGAAGGCGCCGAACGAGAATCGGGCCGCCGATCGACGACATTCAGACGGAAGGAACGCGCATGGCAAAGGGCGGGACCACCGGCAAGGACACGGGCAAGAGCGCCAAGGCGCCGCCGAAGCCCAGAAAAGCCCCTGCCGCAGCCGCCAAGAAGCCCGCCGCCGCGCCAAAGCCCCCTCCTCCACCGCCTCAGCCCGAGCCCAAGACCGAATCGGTCGCCGCCGGTTTCTCGGCAGGTCCCGACATCGCCTCGCTGCTGACCGAAGAGCAGCGCCGGATGATGGAGACCCTGTCGGCCAACCTGGCCCGCGCGGCGGTCACCGCCCAGGGCGCGATCGCCGAGGCCGCCCTGCGCCAGGCCGACCGGCCCGCGGCCCTGTCGCCCGACCCGTTCCACGTCGGCCCGGCCCTCAACGAGGTGATCGGCAGCCTGGCGGCCCAGCCCGACCGGCTGCTGCGCGCCCAGGCCGACCTCTTCAACGGCTACATGGAGCTGTGGCAGTCGGCCGCCCGCCGCGCCGTCGGCGAGGAGACCAAGCCCGTCGTCGCCCCGGCCCACGGCGACAAGCGCTTTTCCGATCCCGACTGGGTGACCAATCCCGTCTTCGACATGATGAAGCAGTCCTACCTGCTGACGTCGAACTGGCTGAACGGCCTGGTGGCCCAGGCCGAGACGGTCGATCCGCAGTCCAAGCGCCGGGTCGAGTTCTTCACCAAGATGCTGACCGACGCCTTCTCGCCGTCGAACTTCCTGATCTCCAACCCCGCGGCCCTGCGCGAGGTGATGCAGACGGGCGGCGAGAGCCTCAAGCGCGGCATGGAGAACTTCGCCGCCGACCTGGAGCGCGGCGGCGGGCAACTGGCCATCAGCCAGACGGACCTGGCCAAGTTCAAGGTCGGCGAGAACGTCGCCACCGCGCCGGGCAAGGTGGTCTACCAGAACGACATCCTGCAGCTGTTGCAGTTCGATCCGACCACGGAGCAGCAGTACGAGATCCCGCTGCTGATCTTCCCGCCCTGGATCAACAAGTTCTACATTCTCGACCTGCGCCCCGAGAACTCGATGATCCGCTGGCTGACCGGCCAGGGCTTCACGGTGTTCGTGGCCTCGTGGGTCAATCCCGACAGCCAGCTCGCCGCCAAGACTTTCGAGGACTACATGCTGGAGGGCATCTACGACGCCAGCCAGCAGGTGATGACCCAGTGCGGCGTCGATCGGGTCAACACCGTCGGCTACTGCATCGGCGGCACGCTGCTGTCCTGCGGCCTGGCCCACATGGCCGCGCGCGGCGACAAGCGGATCAATTCGGCCACCTTCTTCGCCGCCCAACAGGACTTCGCCGAGGCCGGCGACCTCTTGCTGTTCACCGACGAGGCCTGGCTGAAGGAGATCGAGCAGCGGATGGACCAGGAAGGCGGCTTCCTGCCCAGCCAATCGATGGCCGACACCTTCAACGCCCTGCGCGGCAACGACCTGATCTGGTCGTTCTTCATCAACAACTACCTGATGGGCAAGGAGCCGCGCCCGTTCGACCTGCTGTTCTGGAACGCCGACCAGACGCGGATGCCCAAATCGCTGCACCTGTTCTACCTGCGCAATTTCTACAAGGACAACAACCTGACCCACGGCCGCCTGAGCCTGGGCGGGGAGCAGCTGGACCTGTCGAAGGTCAAGACGCCGATCTACGTGCAGTCGTCGAAGGACGACCACATCGCCCCCTATCGCAGCGTCTATCGCGGCGCGCGGGCCTTCGGCGGGCCGGTGACCTTCACCATGGCCGGCTCGGGCCACATCGCCGGCGTGATCAACCACCCGGACGCCAAGAAATACCAGCACTGGACCAACGAGCACCTGCCCGGCTCGGTCGAGGGCTGGCTGTCGGGCGCGGTGGAGCACCCCGGCTCGTGGTGGCCGCACTGGGCGGGCTGGCTGAAGGCCAAGTCCGGCAAGCTGATCCCGGCGCGGGATCCGAGCAAGGGCCCGCTGAAGGCGTTCGAGGAGGCCCCGGGCAGCTTCGTGCGGGTGCGCTCGAACGCGGCGGCCTGATACCCCCTCTCCCCTTGCGGGAGAGGGTGGCCTCCGAAGGAGGTCGGGTGAGGGGTCGAAAGACCTGTCCGCCGCGACGGGCGGTCAGGCCGGGCGCGGTGTCAGACTTCTGAGAGACTCCTCATCCGTCGGCTTCGCCGCCACCTTCTCCCGCAAGGGGAGAAGGAACATCTTGAAGACCCACGTTCGCCCAAAACTCGCCCCGATCACGGCGGAGCTTGCCGCCATGCTCGAGTTCGATCGTCGCACAGCGCTGGGCCTGCTGGCCGCCGCCCCCTGGCTGGGCGCGGCGAGCCGTGGCGACGGCCTGCGACTGGCCAAGGCGGCCCGGGCGCAGGTGGGCGTGACCACCGACTATGATCCCAGCTACCGGGCGATCGGCTATCCGCACGGCGACGTGCTGCGCACCACCGGGGTCTGCGCCGACGTGCTGGTGCGGGCCGCCCGCGACGCCTGGAACGTGGATCTTCAGGAGCGCGTGCACGCCGACATGACGCGGGCCTTCTCGGCCTATCCCGCCCGCCGCGCCTGGGGCCAGAAGAGCGCCGACGCCAATATCGATCACCGGCGCGTGCTGAACCTGGAAACCTATCTCGACCGCCAGGGCGCTCGCGTGCAGGCCAGCCGGGCCGCGCGGTCCGGTGACGACTTCGACCAGCCCGAGCCCGGCGACATCGTCAGCTGGCGCCTGTTCGGCAACGGCCGCCCGCACATCGGCGTCGTGGTCGAGGGCCCCGACAAGCCCCGCGTGGTGCACAACATCGGCGCCGGCGCGCGGGACGAGCCGCTGTGGATGCTGAAGCTGCACAAGCCGGTGGGACACTATCGCTGGCGGGTGTGATTGCTTCCCTCTCTCTTTGAGAGAGGGCGGGGCCCGCCGCGAAGCGGTGGGAGGGTGAGAGGTAACAAACTTTCCGAACGAAGCGCGGGTGGGGTCGTCGGTTGAGGGGGCAAGAGGTCTTCCGGCCAACGGTGAAACCTCTCACCCTCCCACGCCTTGCGGCGCGGGCCCCTCCCTCTCTCCAAGAGAGAGGGATCAGGACGGCAGCACCCGCTGGAGATAGGCGATTAACCGGTCCCGCTCAGTTCCCACCGCCGCCACGTAGCCATCCGGCCGAATCAGCACTTGATCCCCACCGGCCAGACCGTAGGCGCGGCCCAGAGTGTCGTCCGGATCGGCGAAGGCGCCGCCCTCCCCGACCGTGACGATCCGCAGCCCCTCGCGCGCATCGATGGGAGCAGCGCCACGCGCGACCAGCGTCCAGTGCGGGCCGCGCATCAGCTCGAACAATCGCACTGGCGCGCCGGCCGCATCGCGCAGCAGGGCATCGGGCGCGCGATCGCCGGCCAGCAGGCCTTCCTGGCGTCCGGGCGTCTCCAGGGACAGGGACGAGGCCTCGTAGCCCAGGTCCAGCTGGTGCACTTCGCGCCCGCGCCGCATGTCGCCCTGGCGGGCCTTTTCCAGTAGGCCGGTCGCCAGGCCCAGCATGCCGGCCGCGATCGGGCGGCGCTCTTCCTCGTAGGTGTCGAGCAGGCTCTCGGGCGCGCCGGCCAGCACGGCAGCCAGCTTCCAGCCCAGATTGTAGGCGTCCTGCACGCTGGTGTTCAGGCCCTGGCCGCCGGTGGGCGGATGGATATGGGCGGCGTCGCCGATCAGGAACACGCGCCCATCGCGGTAGCGGTCGGCCAGCCGAGCGTTCATCGCGTAGGCCGAGGCCCAGGAGACGCCCCGCACGCGCAGTTCGGTTCCCGGCGTGCGCGCCTCGATGAAGGCCTGCAGGCCGGCCGCCGATAGATCCACTTCGCTTTCCGAAGGGATCGGGGCCTGAAGCTGGAACAAGTCCGTGCCAACCAGCGGGCACAGGGCGTACTGCCGGGCCATGTCGCCCTCGTTGAAGCGATGCCAGGCGTCGCACGACAGCCCTTCAAGCACCACGTCGGCGACAATGGCGCGCACGCCCAGGGTCTTGCCCGGAAAGTCGATCGCCAGCGCCTTGCGCACGAAGGAGCGGCCGCCGTCGCCGCCCACCAGGTAGCGGCAGGCGATCGTCTCGGGTCCGGACGGCCCCTGGACCTGGGCCACGACCCGGTCGGCGGCCTGGTCGAAGACCGTCAATTCGCGGCCGTACTCGACCGTCCCGCCCAGCTCCGCCAGCCGCTCGCGCAGCACCGCCTCGGTGGCGAACTGCGGGACCATCAAGGGGGTGCGGTAAGGCTCCTGGGCCGTGGGCGCGGCCACGACCATCTCCTGCACCTCGTCGCAGCCGCCGTCGGCGCGATGAATGCGCTGCGGCGGATAGGGTCCGCCGACCGCCGCCAGCGCCTCCAGGACGCCGAGGTCCTCGAACACTTCCAGCGTGCGCGGCTGGATCCCCTTGCCGCGCGAACCGGCGAAGGGCGCGGCAAGCTTGTCGATCAGGCGGAACGACACGCCGCGGCGGGCCAGGTCGATGGCGAGGGTCAGGCCGGCGGCGCCCGCGCCGCAGATCAGGACGTCGATGGGGCTGTGGTCTTCCATGTCGGCCTCATTATGTGCATGATGCACATATTCGTTCGAGGTCGCCGCATGTCAACAAACAATGTGCAAAATGCACATATCTTGAAGTCCCTGCCCTCGCTGCACCGGTCGATGATGGATCTGGTCGGGGCGATGAACGAGCCCGAGCGGGACGCGGCCATGCTGGAGGCAGCCGGCCTTTCCCTGGAACGGGCGCTGTTTCCGCTGCTGGTCTCGATCGAGCGGCTGGGGCCGATCGGCGTGGTGGAGCTGGCCGGCCGGGTCGGGCGCGACCACTCCACCGTCAGCCGGCAGGTGGCGCGGCTGGAGGAGCTGGACCTCGTCAAGCGGCAGGCCGGCGCGGCCGACCGCCGGGTGCGCGAGGCGGTGATCACGCCTCAGGGCAAGATCGCCACCGACGCCGTGGACGCGGCCCGGGCGCACATGGCCCTAGTGCTGTTCAAGGACTGGAGCGCCGAGGACGTCGATCACCTGGTGCGGCTGATGCGCAAGCTGGCCGACGGGATCAACGCCGATCCCGCCACGCTGATCGGTGGGTCGCCTCCCTAACCCGCTCCGGCGACCACCTTCGCCTCGTCGGCCCGGCCGACGACCTGGCGCAGGATGTGGGACAGCTCTTCCACCGAATAGGGCTTGTGCAGTAGCGGAAAGCCGTGGCGGGCGTCGGTGGCCAGCACGTGGCTGTAGCCGCTGGTCAGGATCACCGGCAGCCCGGGCCAACGCCGCGCCACTTGGCGCGCCAGCTCGACCCCGCCCAGGCCCGGCATGACCACGTCGCTGAACACCACGTCGAAGTCGCCGCCGCTTTCCAGGCGTTCGAGGGCCTCGACGCCGTTGGCCGCCCATTCCGTGTGGTAGCCGAGATCGCGCAGCAGTTGGGTGGCGAACTCGCCGATGGCGGCGTTGTCCTCGACCACCAGCACGCGCCCCTCGTGGCGGCCACGCGGCGGTGGCGACACGCGGCGGGGGGGCGTGACCACCTCACGGGTGCGCGGCAGATACACGGTGAAGGTCGAGCCCCGGCCACGGCGGCTGTCGACCGCCACGTCGCCGCCCGACTGCTTGGCGAAGCCATAGACCTGGCTGAGGCCGAGACCCGTGCCGCGCCCGACCTCCTTGGTGGTGAAGAACGGCTCGAAAATCTTGGAGAGCTCGTCCACCGCTATACCCGAGCCCTCGTCGATCACCGCCACCGTGACGAAGTCGCCGTGGCTGGCGGCGTGGCCGCGGATGGCCGGGATGGTCTCCCTGGCGTCGATGCGGACAGTGAGCGCTCCCTCGCCTTCCATGGCGTCGCGGGCGTTGACCGCCAGGTTGATCAGGGCGGTCTCAAACTGGTTGACGTCGGCCTCGACGACGCACTCCTCGCAGTCGACCACGATCTCGAGCCGCATGCGCGCGCCGAGCACCGAGCGCAGCATGTCGCCCAGGGCCTCGACCTTGGCGGCGACGTTGAAGCGCTCGGGCTTGAGGGCCTGGCGGCGCGAGAACGACAGCAACTGACTGGTCAGCTTGGCCGCTCGGTCGGCGGTGTCGGAGATGGCGTCGACATAGCGCCGGCGGCGGTCGGGCGGCAGGTCGCGGCTGCGCAGCAGGTCGGCCGACGAGCGGATGACGGTCAGCAGGTTGTTGAAGTCGTGGGCGACGCCGCCGGTCAGCTGGCCGATGGCCTCCATCTTCTGGGCCTGACGCAGGGCTTCCTCGGCCTGATTCAGCTGGCGGGCCTGCTGTTTCTCGTCGGTGACGTCGCGGCCATAGCCGTAGATCAGCCCGTCCTCGAAGGCGGTGTTCCACGAGATCCAGCGCCAGTCGCCGTCCTTGGTGCGGTAGCGGTTCTCGAAGCCGGTGACCTGGGCGCCGTCCATGATGCTGCCGTGGGCGGCGTAGGTGACGTCCAGCTCCTCGGGCATGACGAAGGCGGCCATCGGCCGGCCGACCACCTCCTCGACCGCGTGGCCGAGGATGCGGGTCCAGGCGGGACTGACCGAGCGGAAGACGCCCTGGCCGTCGACCACCACCATCAGGTCGCGGGCGTTGGTCCAGATGCGGTCGGAGCGGCGGCGCTCGGTCTCGACGCTGAGCGCCTGGGCGAAGGCG
Organism: Caulobacter sp. GW821-FHT10A10; assembly: GCF_059415745.1. Taxonomy (NCBI): domain Bacteria; kingdom Pseudomonadati; phylum Pseudomonadota; class Alphaproteobacteria; order Caulobacterales; family Caulobacteraceae; genus Caulobacter; species Caulobacter sp. GW821-FHT10A10. The sequence continues at coordinate 146,465 of NZ_JBWKNV010000003.1, forward strand.
CCGGCGGCGCGGTCGGCGACCAGATTGGCCAGATCATGCAGGCCAGGATCGCCGCGGCGATGCGGGTTGAGACCCAGCACCAGGGTGGCGACCGGCTCGCCGTGCGGACCGGGAATTGGCAGGATCAGGGCGCGGGTCGGCGGGACGGCCCAGGCGCCGGTCGGATAGGCGACGCCTGCATCCAGGGGATAGTCCTGGACGCCGTCGGCCTCGCGCTCCAGCGGCCAGCGCACGCGCAGCAGGTCGCGCGCCTCGTCGGTGGCCGCGCAGCCGACCAGCCCGCCCAGCGGGTCGCGCACATAGGCCAGGGCGAAGGGGAAGTCCTCGGTGTTGGCGGCCAGGGCGTCGCAGATCCCCTGCAGCACCGTCTCCTGGGTCACCGCCCCGATCAGGCACTCGCCCAGTCGCCGCACGGTGTCGAGCCGCCGCTCGCTGATCACCCGCTCGGTCTCCTCGGTGACGATGCACATGAGGCCGCGGATGGCGTCGCCGTCGCGCAGGGGGCTGTAGGAGAAGGTGTGGTAGGTCTCTTCCGGGTAGCCGCTGCGCTCGAGCAGCAGCAGCAGGGCCTTGTTCCAGGTCGGCTGGCCCTCGACCATCACCGACCGGACCTGGGCCTCGACGTCGGCATAGACCTCGCGCCAGACCTCGCGGAACGGCGTGCCGAGCGCCCCGGGGTGCTTGATCCCGAGCGTGGGGATGTAGGCGTCGTTGTAGAAGAAATGCAGATCCTCGCCCCAGCCGAGCCACATCTCGAAGCGCGAGGTCAGCATCATCGCCAGGGGCGTCGCCAGGCCCGTGGGCCAGGCCTCGGGCGGGCCAAGCGGCGTGGCCGCCCAGTCGGTGTCCCGCATTCGGCGCGCCATCTCGCTGTCGCCGGGGAAGACCCTGGCCAAGGCGGCGTCGCGATCGATGGTCATCCAGCCTCCCCCGCTCGAACTGACGGAGGAACGTTCCGCCGCGCGAAAGGCTCCGCGCGGCGGTCGGGAAGTCGACGAAGCGGCGGCGGCCGCCTAGAGGCCCGCCTTCTCGTCCAGGCCCAGGGCCAGGTTGAGGTTCTGGACGGCGGCGCCCGAGGCGCCCTTGCCCAGGTTGTCGAGCAGGGCCACCAGGCGGGCCTGACCGCTGGTGTCGGAGCCGAAGACGAACAGCTTGATGCGGTTGGTGCCGTTCAGACCCTCGGGGTCGAGGGTGGAGAGGCTCTTGGCCTCGTCCAGAGAGGCGACCTCGACGAAGGCTTCGCCCTTGTAGTGGGCGGCCAGGGCCGCGTGGATGTCGCCCAGCGAGCACGAGCCTTCCAGCAGGCCAAGGTGCAGAGGCAGTTCGACCAGCATGCCTTGCGCGTAGCGACCGACGGCCGGCGTGAAGATCGGGCGGGTCAGCAGGCCGCCGTGCTTCTGGATCTCGGGCACGTGCTTGTGGGTCAGCGACAGGCCGTAGATGCGGTAGGCGACCTTGGTGTAGCTCGGCGAGGTCTCGTCCTCGAACTCGGCGATCATCGCCTTGCCGCCGCCGGTGTAGCCGGAGACGCCGTTGAACGAGACCGGCAGGTCGGACGACAGCAGGCCGGCCGAGACCAGCGGCCGGGTCAGGGCGATGGCGCCGGTGGCGTAGCAGCCCGGATTGGAGATCCGCTTGGCGGCGGCGATCTTCTTGCGCTGTTCCTTGTCGAGCTCGGGAAAGCCGTAGGTCCAGTCGGCGTTGGTGCGGTGGGCGCTGGAGGCGTCGATCACCTTGACCAGCGGGTTCTCGATCAGGCTGACGGCTTCCTTGGCCGCGTCGTCGGGCAGGCACAGGATCACCGCGTCGGCGGCGTTGAGCAGCTCAGCGCGGGCGGCGGCGTCCTTGCGCTTTTCCGGGTCGATCGAGATCAGCTGCAGGTCGGTGCGGCCGATCAGGCGCTCGCGGATCTGCAGGCCGGTGGTGCCGACTTCGCCGTCGATGAAGACTTTCGGGGTGTTCGCCATGATGCCAACTCCTCGGCCTGGGCCGTCTGTCCGGACCAGTCTGGCCGCGCCGTGTGACCGGCGCTTGTATTCGGGCGCCATCGGGCCCGAGAAAAGGACGCAAGAAAAAGGGCGCTTCGGATGACCGAAGCGCCCTCTTCCAAACGCGTGCGAACCGCGCTTAGCGCTTCGAGAACTGGAAGCTGCGGCGGGCCTTGGCCTTGCCGTACTTCTTACGCTCGACGACGCGGCTGTCGCGGGTCAGGAAGCCGTGCGGCTTCAGGACCGGGCGCAGGGCCGGTTCGTAGTAGGTCAGAGCCTTGGACAGGCCGTGACGGATGGCGCCGGCTTGACCCGACAGGCCCGAACCTTCGACGGTGACGTCGACGTCGAACTGGCCGAGACGCTCGGTCACTTGCAGCGGCTGAGCGATCATCATGCGCAGCACGGGGCGAGCGAAGTAGACTTCCTGGTCGCGGCCGTTGACGGTGATCTTGCCGGTGCCCGGCTTGATCCACACGCGCGCGATGGCGTTCTTGCGCTTGCCGGTCGCGTAGGCGCGGCCTTGAGCGTCGATCTTCGGCTCGGCCGGAGCGGCCGCGGCGGGGTTGCTGGACAGGCTGGCCAGCGCGTCAAAACCTTGAGCTTCGGACATGACTTAGGCGCTCCGGGTGTTCTTGACGTTGCGCGCCGCGAAGTCGATGACTTCCGGGTTCTGCGCTTGGTGCGGGTGCTCGGCGTCGGCGTAGACCAGCAGGTGCGTCAGTTGCTTGCGCGCCAGCGGGCTTTCCTTCGGCAGCATGCGCTCGACGGCCTTGTTCAGGACGCGTTCCGGGAAGCGACCTTCCAGGACCTTGCGCGGGGTGGTTTCCTTGATGCCGCCCGGGTGACCGGTGTGGCGGTAGTAAACCTTGTCGTCCAGCTTCTTGCCGGTGAACTTCACCTTGTCGGCGTTGATCACGACGACGAAGTCGCCGCAGTCAACGTGCGGGGTGTAGTCGGGACGGTGCTTGCCGCGAAGACGCATGGCGATGAACGTCGCCAGACGGCCGACAACGGCGTCCTTGGCGTCGACCACGATCCACTTCTTCTCGACCTCGGCGGGCTTCAGGGAAGCCGTGGTCTTTTGCATGGGATTGATCCGTAATTCCTGTGCGTTGGGATCCGGGAACCGGCTCCGTCCGCGTGAGGGGCGGCTGATACCGAAGGGTTCGCCGCCTGTCAACAATGCGCGCGCAGGAAAGTTCGGAAAGCCTTGTGGAGCAAGGGATTGCGCGATGCGGTATCTAAATACCGCATCGCGCTGCATTCCCCTGACCTACTTGGCCTCGTCGAAGCCGAAGGCGTGGCGCATGACCTGGAAGATGTAGCTTTCCTCGACCACGCCGCGGACCAGATAGGCGCCCGGGCCGTCGGCGTAGATGCCGACGTCCTCGCCCGAGTGGGCGGCGCTGGGCAGGTTGGCCAGGGCCTGCTGGTGGTAGTCGACCTCGTCGAGGTCTTCCTTGGCCGGATCGGCGCGCAGCTCATTGCCCTCGGCGCCGCCGGGGCCGGTGGCGAAGCTGAGCACGGTGTAGGCCTTGCCGTCGCCGGCCACGACCGGCTCGCCCTCGTTGCCGGCCAGGCCCAGGATCGGGGCGCTGCGGGCGGCGTAGCCCGAGATCACCAGGCCGTGGCTGTGGTCGGCGGTGACGATGACCAGGGTCTCGTTCAAGTCGACCTTGGCCAGCACGGCCTCGATGGCCTTCGAGAACTCGACGGTCTCGGTGAGCGTGCGCTTGGCGTTGTTGAGGTGGCTGCCCATGTCGATCTTGCCGCCCTCGACGAGCAGGAAGTAGCCCTTGGGGTTCTGGGCCAGCATGTCGACGGCCTTGGTCGCCATCTGCGCCAGGGTCGGCACGCCCTCGCCCAGCACCGGGCGCTCGACCTCGTAGGGCAGGTGCTCGCCGGCGAAGAGACCCAGCACCGGACCGGTCTTGCTCGCGTCGATCGCCGCCAACTGGTCGGCGGTCGTGACATAGGCGCCGCCCTTGGCCTTGGTCCATTCGGCGGTCAGGTCGCGGCCGTCGGCGCGCTTGCCGCCCTTGTCTTCCGGCAGGAAGCGCGAGCGGCCGCCGCCCAGGGCGACGTCAAGACGCAGATTGGCCGGCGCCTCGACCAGCTGGCGGGCGATGTCCTTGCAGCCGCCGCTCAGGGCCTCGGCCGGCATGTCGCCGTCGCCTTCCCAGTCGCGATAGGCGGTGTGGGCGTAGGTCCCGGCGGGGGTGGCGTGGGTGATGCGGGTGGTGGTGACCGCGCCGGCCGACAGGCCGTGGGCCTTGGCCATCTCGGCGATGGTCTCGACGCGGTTGGCGGCCTCGTCGGCGCAGGCCTCGGGCTTGGCGGCCCCGGTCAGGCCGATGACCTTGTTGCGGGTCTTCACGCCGGTGGTGATGGCGGTGATGCCGGCGGCGCTGTCGGTGACCTGGGTGTCGTGGCTGTAGGTCTTGGAGAGCGCCACCCAGGGCAGCTTCTCGAAGGCGAGCGAGTTCGACTCGCCGTCGACGCCGCGCTGCTGGCCCTCGTAGATGCGGCTGGCCACGGCGGTGGAGATGCCCATGCCGTCGCCCAGGAACAGGATGACGTTCTTGGCCTTGCCGGTCTTGGGGTTGACGGTCAGGGCCTTGGCCAAGGCGGCCTCGCCGGCCTTGTAGTAGCTGTCGGCGGCCTGGGCGGGCGTGGTGTCGGCGGCGTAGGCGAAGACCGGAGCGAGGGCCAGGGCGCAGACGCCGGCCAGGAGCGAGGGAACGCGGATCACGAGGGGATCTCCAGCAGGGACATGAGGGTCCTGTGCTGGAGTTTCGTGACAGTTCTTCGAGGGGAGTTCGACAAGGGCGCCCGAACAATCCTCCCGCCCCTTAAAACCGCCTTCCTGGGCCTTGTGCCCAGGATCCATCGTTCAGCCGCTCAGATCTTCGCAGGAAGCCCAAGGTCTGAGCGGAAGCCGGCATGGGCCCTCGCCACAAGGGCGAGGGAGGCGAAGCTTATGGTTCGCGGAGATTTGCGCGAGGCGGCTCAGGGCCGCCGCACGCGCCAGGCGAAGGTGGTGGCCGCGCCCAGCAGCAGGGCCGCGCCGGCCTGGTGCAGGACGCCGAGGCTGAGCGGCACGGCGGCCATCAGGGTCCAGATCCCCAGGCCGGCCTGGACCAGCACCACGCCGAGCACGACATAGGCGACGATCCGGGCCTCGTGCGGCAGGCGGCGGGCGCGGGCCGCGCCGACGGCGAGGGCGATGGCGGCGATGCACACCGCATAGGCCATCAGGCGGTGATGCAGCTGCACCGCGCCCTGGCTGTGGGCCAGCGTGCCCCACAGGCCCTTGCCGGCGTATTCGGTCGGCAGCAGCGAGCCGTTCATCAGCGGCCAGTCGTTGTAGACGAGCCCTGCATCGTTGCCGGCCACCAGGGCGCCCAGCAGGCTCTGGAAGAACACCGCGCCCAGGAAGGCCAGGCCCCAGCCGCGCCACTCGCTGCGCTCCTCGACGCGCGGGGCGCCGTTCCAGGCGTCGAGCGCGGTCCAGATCAGCAGCACGAAGAGAGCGAGCGCCAGGCCCAGGTGCACCATCAGCCGCTCGGGCGCGACCGAGACGCGCTCGGAAAGGCCGCTGGACACCATCCACCAGCCGACCAGCCCCTGCAGGCCGCCCAGGGCCAGCATGGCCCCGCAGCGCAGGATCAGGCGGCGCGGCAGCATGCGGCGCACCAGGAAGAAGGCGAACGGCAAGGCGAAGGCCGCGCCGACGATCCGGCCCAGCAGCCGGTGCGCCCACTCCCACCAGAAGATGCCCTTGTAGGTCTCGACGGTCATGTCGGGGTTCACCAGGTGGTACTGGGGGATCTTCTTGTAGAGCTCGAAATTGGCGCGCCAGGCCTCGTCCGACATCGGCGGCAGCGCACCCATGATCGGCTTCCACTGGGTGATCGAGAGCCCCGAGTCGGTCAGGCGAGTCGCGCCGCCGACCACGACCATGGCGAAGACCAGGGCGGCCACGACGAACAGCCAGATGGCGACGGGCCGGGAACGGTCGGAACGCAGGAAGGAAGTCATGAAGCCGAAAAAACGCCTGTTCTGGGCCTAAATGGGGCGGCAAGACCCCTACTCCCGGCCCCTACTCCTCGCAAGGCGCCGCTGTCCATGCCCAGCCGCCCCTTAAGGAGGTCATGACGCGCCCTGCGTCGCATGGCATGGTGCGCCTGCTGCGGGGGCGCAGCGCGTTCCTGGGGGATGTCGAGATGAGCGGCGTGGGCGTGTTCGTCGCCTTGGTAATCGGCATCCTGGCCGGCTGGATCGCGGACGCCCTGCTGGCGCGCCGCCACAGCCTGTTCATGCAGATGCTGATCGGGGTGATCGGCTCGTTCATCGGCGCCTTCATCGCCCAGCGCCTGCACATGGTGGTCCCGGGCTTCCTGGGCAGCCTGGTCGTCTCCGTCGTGGGCGCGACCCTGTTCCTGGCCGTCCTCGGCCTCTTCCGGAGATCCGCGTGAGCGCTCCCCTCATTCCCGCCCGCCTGCGCAAGCTGATCGGCTCGATCGGCGTCATCGCGATCCTGCTGGGCTGGATCTGGGCCTTCACCAGCCTCTACGACCACCTGCCCCTGAATCGCGCCGTGCACCTGCTCTATTTCGTGGCGCTGGGCATGGGCTGGATCCTGCCGGTCATTCCGCTGATCACCTGGATGGGCAAGGCGGACAAACCGCTGAACGTCGGCGAGCGATAGTCTGGGGTCAGCGCTGATCCGAAAACGAAAAAGGCCGCCCCGAAGGGCGGCCTTTGCGTTTCTTCCGCGGTCTTCTCTCCGGGGAGAGAATGGTCGGAGCGACAGGATTCGAACCTGCGACCCCTTGACCCCCAGTCAAGTGCGCTACCAGGCTGCGCCACGCTCCGACGCGGAAGGAGCGCCCTTATAGGCGCCGCTCCCCGACTCGGCAATCGGAAATCGAGGGCTTTTCGCGAGGTCTCAGGAACGCGTCAAAAGCCCGTCCAGACGGGCCTTGATGCTGGTCAGGTCGTCCAGGGCCTCGACCAGCCGAGCCCGGCGTTCGGGGCTGGGCGCCTGCGAAACGGACGAATCGCCGAACCCGTCGCCGATGGGAGATTCGAGGAAGGCCGCGCCGTTCTGGCCAAGGCCGGCGGCGATCACATGGGTGACGCCCTGCTCGCGGTGCAGCTTCTGGACGCCCTTGATCGTGTAGCCCTCGGCGTGCAGCAGCGCGCGCACGCCGTTGAGCACGGCGATGTCCTGCGGGCGATAGAAGCGGCGCCCGCCGGCCCGTTTCATCGGGCGGATGAAGGAGAACTTGGTCTCCCAGAAACGCAATACGTGCTGGGGGACGCCTAGCTCTTCGGCGGCCTCGGAAATCGTGCGGAAGGCGTTGGGCCCCTTCGCCACCGCATCGAATCCCTTAGTCGCCCAGGGCGCTGTCGATGCGCGCCTTCATGACCTGGGAGGAGCGGAAACCGATGACCCGGCGCGGCTCGATCTCGGCCGGCTCGCCCGTCTTGGGATTGCGCCCCATCCGGGCCCGCTTCTCGCGAACCTGGAAGACGCCGAATCCGGAAAGCTTGACCGTCTCGCCCTTCTCCAGGGCCTCGGCCACCAGGTCGAGAGTACGCTCGACGAGACCTGCGCAGTCCTGACGCGTCAGGCCTACTTCCTCGTGGACCGCCTCGCAGAGGTCAGCCCGGGTCAATGTCGAACCCTTCATAACGCCCCCTTACGCAACACGCGGACGAGAAAGCTGCCCGCGCCTATCGACCAGTCGCCCGACTTGCGGGGCGCACGAAAGCCCCGATCTCGCGCGACATGACCTCGTCAACTCAAGACTGCATGCCGCGAATACCGCATGAAGTCAAAGGGTCAAGCCGGACACCTCATATGCGGAGGAAGCTCGGACGCCAACCCAAGGTCAAGCTTGGCCATGGCCAAGCTCAGTAAGTGACCATCAAAGGCGCAGGACGCAGGCGCCCCACGTCAGACCGCCGCCCATCGCCTCGAGCAGAAGCAGGTCGCCCGGCTTGATCCGGCCGTCATCCACCGCGTGCGCGAAGGCCAGGGGAATCGATGCGGCCGAGGTGTTGGCGTGCAGCGCCACGGTCGAGACGACCTTTTCCTCGTCGATGCCGCAGCGGTTGGCCACGCCCTGGAGGATTCGCTGGTTGGCCTGGTGCGGGATGAACCAGTCCACCTCGGGCACGGTCACGCCAGCCTTCTCGGCGGCGGCGAAGATGGCCTCGGAGATGTTGACCACGGCGTGCTTGAAGACCTGGTTGCCCAGCATCCGCAGCTTGCCGACCGTGCCCGTGGTGGACGGGCCACCGTCGACATAGAGCAGGTCCTGCTTGGTCCCGTCGGCGCGCAGGGCGAAGCCCAGCATGCCGCGATCGGCCGTGGTGCCCTGCCCTTCGCCCGGCTCCAGCACGACCGCGCCGGCGCCGTCGCCAAACAGCACGCAGGTGCCGCGGTCGGTCCAGTCCATCAGGCGGGTCATGGTCTCGGCGCCGATCACCAGGGCGCACTTGGCGTGGCCGCGGGCGACGAAGCCGTCGGCCACCGACAGGGCGTAGACGAAGCCCGAGCACACGGCCTGGACGTCGAAGGCGATCCCCACCGGCGCGCCGAGCTTGCGCTGGACGATGGCGGCGGTGGCCGGGAAGGTCAGGTCGGGCGTGGTGGTGGCGACGATGATCAGATCAACGTCGGCGGCGGTCTTGCCCGCGCGCTCCAGCGCCTGCTTGGCGGCTTCGGTCGCGAGGTCGGAGACGGCCTGGTCGTCGGCGGCCTTGTGGCGCTGGCGGATGCCGGTGCGCTCGATGATCCATTCGTCGGAGGTGTCGACGACCTTCGACAGGTCTTCGTTGGTGACGATCCCCGGCGGCAGATAGGCCCCGACGCCGGTCACCACGCTACGGACTACGCTCACTCGGCGGCTCCCTGGGTTTCGACGCCATCGGCGCCGTCGTCCTTTGCCGCTTGATCTTTTTCCGCGGTCAGACGCTTCAAGTTACGATCGATCTCGGCGGTGAAGTCGCTGCGCGCGAGATCCACCGCGACGCGCACGGCCGAGGCGAAGCCGCTGGCGTCGGCGCCGCCATGGCTCTTCACCACGATGCCGTTGAGGCCCAGCAGCGGTCCGCCGTTGACCCGGCCGGGGTCCAGGCGGCGCTTCATCTTCTTCAGCGAGCCCGAGGCGATCAGCGCGCCCAGCATGGCCAGCGGGCCGGCGGTCAGCGTGGCCTTAATCTCATTGCCGAAGAACCGGGCCAGGCCCTCGGCGGTCTTCAGGGCGACGTTGCCGGTGAAGCCGTCGGTGACGACCACGTCCACGGTGCCGTAGGCGATGTCGGTGCCCTCGACGAAGCCGCGATAGTCGAAGTCGAAGTGCGGGCTGTCCTGCAGGATGCGGTGCGCCTCGCGCACTTCCTCGTGGCCCTTCTGGTCCTCGGAGCCGACATTGAGGATGCCGACGGTCGGGCGGGTCGAGCCGTGGACGGCGTGGTGGAAGGCCGCGCCCATGATGGCGAACTCGACCAGTTGCTCGGCGTCGCTCTCGACATTGGCGCCGACGTCGAGCACCGCCGAGACGCCCTTCATGGTCGGCCAGGAGGCGACGATGGCCGGGCGCTCCAGATCCGCGCTCATCCGCAGGATCAGCTTGGAGATCGCCATCAGGGCGCCGGTGTTGCCGGCCGAGACGCAAGCCGCGGCCTGGCCCGAGCGCAGGGCCTCGACGGCGTTCCACAGGCTGGAGCCCTTGCCCCGGCGCATGGCCTGGGCGGGCTTTTCGTCCATGGCGATGGACTTGTCGGTGTGGACGACGGTGCACACGGCGCGGGCGGCCGGCGCACGCGCCAGCTCGGCGTTCAGCGCCGTCTCGTCCCCGTGCACCAGGAAGCGGACGTCAGGCAGGGACTTGGCGGCGATCTCGAGCGCGGGTACAACCACGGATGGACCGTGATCCCCGCCCATGGCGTCGACCGAAATGACAACGGGTTGGGGCACGAGACGCTATCGACTCCTGTGACGGTCGCGACGCGGCCGGCTTGATTCCGGGCGTGATATCACGCCCGGAGGGAAAAGGGCCAACTCAGCCCTCTTCGTCCTTTGCTTTCATGCCTTTCAGGGCCGCGAAGGGAGAAAGGTCCACCGGCTCCTCGGGTTGCACGAACACCGCCCCGGGCTTGCGCGGGAACGGGTCCAGTTCCAGCGCCAGGTGCTCGATCACATAGCCCGAGACGTCGATCGTCTCGCCTTCCAGAACGTCCGGCGGATCGTCGCCTTCCGCGTCCATGCCCAGCTCGCCGCCTTCGTCCTGGGGCGCGTGCTCGCTGTTGGCCGGCAGCACGTGCAGGCTGAAGCGGGCGTCGATGCGGGTTTCGAAGTCCTCGGCGGTGACGCCGCAGGTCTGGACCACGCGGGCGCGCAGAACGCCCGAGACCTCGGCCCCGTCCATCCACGAGCGCAGATAGACGTCGGCCTCCAGCTGGTCGAGCGAGACGAGGTCCAGCTGCTTGGCGATCGCCTTGCGCACGGTTTCGTCGGGAGCCAGCTTCAGGTCGACCCCGCCGCGATCGACGCGGGCCAGGGTGACGGTGCTGGGCCAGGGATCGATCAGACGTTCGGCCATTGCACCACTCCATTCAGCAGGTCGTTCAGCGATTGCCCGGCCAGGGCTTCTCGCGCGGACCGCACATAGGCGCTCACGGCGGCGATGTCTCCCTCGCCGCGCTCCTCGAACACGGTGCGGGCCAGGGCGGCGTCGAGGCCGGCCGCGTCGGGCAGGGTCTCGAAGGCCTCGTCATAGGTCTTCAGCCGGCCATAGAAGGCGCCGGCCAGCTTCTTCATCTTCTTGCCGACGGCGGTGTCGGAGACGCCGATCTCGCGGAAGGCGTCGTCGAGGCCGCGGACGTAGGAATCGAACACCGCCTGCGAGGTCTCGCCGGCCGCCTCGCCCTGCCCTTTCAGCCGCTCCATCACCAGCACCACGTGCAGGGTGAAGAGTTCGAACCGGCCCTCCAGCGAGTCGCGGACGCCAAGATCGGCGTAGAACCTCACCGAACGCGCCTGGGCCACCGCCGAGGCATAGAGCTTTTCTGCCGCTATCCTTGCGGCACGAGGCTTCAGAAGCCGATCCAGAAACATTCCACGCCTCTATTTCGCCGCGAGCCGGCCATAGATGGCCTGTCGAGCTACGCGGGCCATTGAACTAAGCCCGCGCGAGCGATAGGTCAAAGTCCAGCATTCTTCCGGTTCCGGAGCCTCTATGTTTCGTCCCGCCGTTTTCGCCGCCGCCGCCATCGGCCTCGCCGCCGTCGTCGGGGGCTGCACGCCGCTGACGAGCTATTCGGGCTTCCAGGCCATCGAGGCCAAGCCTGTCGACATGAAGGTCGGCGAAGACAGCAAGTCGACCGTGATGGAAAAGCTGGGCTCGCCCTCGGCCACCTCCACCTTCGACAACAACGCCTGGTACTACGTCTCGCAGACGACCGACCGCGTCGCCTTCTACAAGCCGCGGGTGATCAAGCGCGACGTGGTGGCGATCAAGTTCAACGCCGCCGACGAAAAGGTCGCCTCGGTCGACACCTTCACCCTGAAGGACGGCAAGGTCATCGCCTACAACGGTCGCGAGACCCCGACCCGTGGTCGCGAGATGACCATCCTCGAGCAGCTGCTCGGCAACGTCGGCCGTGGCGGCATGCTGCCGCAGGACGACGAGGGCGTGCCCGGCACCCGTCCTGGCGACCGTCGCTAAGTCGGCAACCCGACACTCAGCTTCACCATAAACGCGTGATTTCGTGCGACTTTTTGTCGCCGTATCAACGTTTGCTAAATCACGTGCGGAGCAACCTTCACGCTTAGCCGACGCCTGGCCCCAACCAGACGTCGCTCTGGGGGAGAAGGTTCGTGGGCGGGCCAGATCTGCGGGCGTTGACGATCCTGGTCGTCGACGACAACGCCAACATGCGCGGGATCCTGTCGGCGATCCTGAAGGCCGCCGGCGTGCGGCGGATCCTCGAGGCCGGCGACGGCGTCGAGGGCCTGAAGCTGTTCGCCGAGCGCGAGGTCGACATCATCTTCACCGACCTGATGATGCAGCCGGTGGACGGGCTGGCGTTCGTGCACTGGGTGCGCAACTCGCCGGCCAGTCCCAACCCCTACGCGCCGATCATCATGATGACCGGCCACGCCACCCGCCGCAGCCTGGACGAGGCGCGGATGGCCGGGGTGACCGAGTTCCTGGCCAAGCCGATCAACGCGCGCGGGGTGATGCACCGCATCAACGAGGTCATCAACAACCCGCGCGACTTCGTGCGGGTGGGCGACTATTTCGGCCCCTGCCGCCGCCGGCGCATCGACCACGACTTCACCGGCGAGGAACGCCGAGGCGCCCAGCCGACGCCGACCGTGCTGGGCGGCGAGGCCGAGGTCCACGCGTTCGATCCGGAAGAGTGCTACTGAGGGCTCTCCCCTTCCCTAGCCGCCCCCACGCTCATCATCCCGGAAAGCGCGCAGCGTAGGGCGGGGATGACGATGGTGGGTTAGCGCAAAAAGAAAACGCCCCGAGGCCTGAGGCCCGGGGCGTTTCCGTATCGGCCAGATCGCAAGATCAGCCGTGGGCCAGCACCGCCAGGAGCAGCAGGGCCACGATGTTGGTGATCTTGATCATCGGGTTCACGGCGGGACCCGAGGTGTCCTTGTAGGGGTCGCCGACGGTGTCGCCGGTGACGGCGGCCTTGTGGGTGTCGCCGCCCTTCTTGTGCAGGACGCCGTCCTTGTCGGTGAAGCCTTCCTCGATCACCTTCTTGGCGTTGTCCCAGGCGCCGCCGCCGCTGGTCATCGAGATGGCGACGAACAGGCCGGTGACGATCACCCCCATCAGCATGGCGCCGAGGCTGGCGAAGGCGTCGACCTTGCCGGCGATGGCGTTGATGACGAAGAACAGCACCACCGGCGAGACCACCGGCAGCAGACTGGGCACGATCATCTCGCGGATGGCGGCCTTGGTCAGGATGTCGACCGCCTTGCCGTATTCGGGCTTGGTCTCGTAGGTCATGATGCCCGGGTTTTCGCGGAACTGGCGACGGACCTCGGCCACCACCGACTCGGCCGCGCGGCCGACGGCGGTCATGGAAAGACCCCCGAACAGGAACGGCAGCAGGCCGCCGAACAGCAGGCCGACCACGACATAGGGGTTGGACAGGTCGAAGCTGACCGCCCCCATGCCGTCGAAGAAGCTGCCGGGATTGGCGTTCTCGGAGAAGAACTTCAGGTCCTCGGTATAGGCCGCGAACAGCACCAGGGCGCCGAGGCCGGCCGAGCCGATGGCGTAGCCCTTGGTGACGGCCTTGGTGGTGTTGCCGACCGCATCGAGGGCGTCGGTGGTGACGCGGACTTCCGACGGAAGCCCGGCCATCTCGGCGATGCCGCCGGCGTTGTCGGTGACGGGGCCGAAGGCGTCCAGGGCGACGATGAAGCCGGCCAGGGACAGCATGGTGGTGGTGGCGATGGCGATGCCGAACAGGCCCGCCAGATTATAGGTCACGACGATGCCGACGATGATGGTCAGGGCCGGCAGGGCCGTGGACTCCAGCGACATGGCCAGGCCCTGGATGACGTTGGTGCCGTGGCCGGACACCGACGCCTGGGCCACCGACTTCACCGGCCGGAAGCCCGTGCCGGTGTAGTACTCGGTGATCACCACGATCAGCGCCGTCACCGCCAGGCCCACGAGGCCGCAGTAGAACAGGTTGTCGGCGGTGAACAGGCGGCCGTCGAGCTCGATCGAGGTCGGGACCAGCTGGTGGATCACCCACCACACCGCCGGGATCGACAGGACCCCTGTGACGATCAGGCCCTGGTAGAGGGCCCCCATGATGTTGTTCTTCTTGCCCAACCGGACGAAGAAGGCGCCGACGATCGAGGTGACGATGCAGACCGCGCAGATGGCCAGCGGCAGCAGCATCATCGAGCCGACGACGTCGGTGCCGGTGAAGAAGATCGCCGCCAGCACCATGGTGGCGACGGTGGTCACCGCATAGGTCTCGAACAGGTCGGCGGCCATGCCGGCGCAGTCGCCGACATTGTCGCCCACGTTGTCGGCGATGGTGGCCGCGTTGCGGGGGTCGTCTTCCGGAATGCCGGCCTCGACCTTGCCGACGAGATCGCCGCCGACGTCCGCGCCCTTGGTGAAGATGCCGCCGCCCAGGCGGGCGAAGATCGAGATCAAGCTGGCGCCGAAGCCCAGGGCCACCAGGGAGTCGATGACGACCCGGTCCGTGCCCTCATGGCCGACCGACAGCAGCAGGGCGAAATAGCCCGCTACCCCGATCAGGGCGAAGCCCGCCACCAGCATGCCGGTCACGGCGCCGGAGGTGAAGGCCATCGACAGCCCCTTGGCCAGGCTCTCGGAAGAGGCCTGGGCGGTGCGCACATTGGCCCGCACCGAGATCAGCATGCCGGCGAAGCCCGCCAGGCCCGACAGGATCGCGCCCAGCGCGAAGCCCACCGGCTGCTCCCAGCTCTTGAAGAAGAAGGCGAGCAAGGCGATGACCACGACGCCGACGATGGCGATGGTCGTGTACTGACGGTTCAGATAGGCCTGAGCGCCTTCCTGAATGGCCGCGGCGATCTCCTGCATCTTCGCATCGCCCGGCGAGGCCTTCAAAAGCCTGGCGGTCTGAACCGCGCCATACAGCACCGCCAGAAGCCCGGCGCCGATGGCTACGTAAAGCCAAGAACTCATGGGTTTAGTGCCCCTTCGTGTTTCAAATCACGAGGGGTCGCGGTTCCCGGCGCGAGGCGAATACGACCGCCCCCAACCGGGAGCGGCGGGCGGGCCTTATGGCCTCATTCCCCCTCGATGCTCCCTGAACTGGCCCCGACATCGGCGCCAAGGGGAAACACTGCCATCCACCCGCAAAGCGCGCAACCGCTTGCGAGAACGGCGTTCGCGAAGGGATCAGGGGACGATGGGAGCCGAATCGACCTGCGGGGCGGGCTTGGCCGCCCCTGGCGCTCCCGGCTTGGCGGGCGGCTTGGGCGGCGGCACGAAGTTGCGCGGGGTCTGCTTGCCGACCGTGACGCTGGCGATCTTGCCCTTGCCGACCAGGACGGCGGCCTCACGCATCACCGTGCTCTTGAGCTTGCCCTCGTCGAGCAGGACATAGCTGCCCGGCTTGTTGAACGGCTGCTTGTGGGCCGCGCGGACCAGGGCGTCGCGCAGCTTGGGCTCGACGCCGGCGAAGGCCGTGACGTCGCCGCCGGGCGGCAGGGTCAGGGACAGCTCGACGAAGACGTAGTTGATCAGCCGTCCGCCATCGACGATCGGCAGGGCCATCGAGCCCAGCTTGATCACCGGATCGGCCTTCTCCTTCTCGCCCTCCCCGCCTTCCTTCTCCTTCTTCTTGCCCGAGGCGAAGGCGGGCGCGGCGCACAGCGCAAGCGGCGCGGCGAACGCCAGGACGGCGCGGCGGGAAATGGCGGGACGGGTCATGGTCAACGCCATTAACCGACAAGGCTTGAGGTTTCGCTACCGAGCGGCGCTGGAGCCCACGCCGAACAAGACAAAGGGCGCGCCGGGGATCCGGCGCGCCCTTCACGTTCAGGGTCGATCCTGCGCCTAGAAGCTGAAGCGCACGCCGACCAGGCCGCCGAAGCTCGACAGGTCGAAGTCCGACTCGGTCTTGCTGGAGCCGCTGGTGACCTCGACCTTGACCGGGCCGACGCGCTGGTAGCGGCCCTCGGCGAACAGCGAGACCTTCGGCGAGACCTCGACGCTGGCGCCGGCGATGGCCTGCAGGGTCAGGGCGTCGCCCCGATCGTCCAGGATGCCGTCGTCGATCTTCACCGAGGCCACGCCGATGCCGGCGCCCAGATAGGGCTTCACCTTGCCCTTCACGGGAAAGTCGTAATAGGCGTTGATGTCGATGCTGACGACCTGGGCCTTGCCGCCGTCCCAGGTGGCCTGCAGCGTCCCGCCGCTATAGGTGGTTTCCAGCTTCTGACTGCGATAGCCGCCGGCCAGTTCGGCCCGCCAGTTCGGACCGAGCGACGCGCCCCAGGCGATGACGCCCTGAGCGCCGGCGTCGGCCTCGGACGACACCGTCGGACCCGCGTAGTTGTAGTCGAAATCCGTGCTGCCGATGACGCCGCCGGCGATCGAGACGTACTGGCCGCGCTCGGTGACCGAAGCCTTGGCGGGCTTGGCTTCCTGCGCCGAAGCGACGCCGGCGATGGCCAGGGCGGCCACGGCCGTGGTTATGAACAAACGCATGAAGAGAAATCCCCCCAGAGGATACACGCCCGAGTTGGGCGACATCGGCGATAGGGGCTCAGCGCACACTCGTAAACCGGCGCTTCGTGAAGCTTGGCCTTTTGCGAGCGACTATTGCAATGGCGCAACATTTGGTTGCAGGAGTCAAATTCACTCCCGCATTCAGATAGCGAGAAACGTCTCGCCCAGCGCTGGGCGAACGACAGCACGATCCCGATGAAAAGCCGCGAAAGGGAGGCCGAAGCCTTCCCTAGCCGTGCAGCCAGCCCAGGCGCTGGGGGGTGATGTCCTTGCCCTTGAACAGGGCCGCGACCCCCTCGCCTTCCACGAACTCGCCGATGTCGCGCACCGGCAGGCCAGCGGCGAAGGCGGCGGCCTGGAAGGCGGCGACGTCGGCGGCCGGGATGGCGCAGACGATCTCATAGTCGTCGCCGCCCGAGGCCAGGGACATACGGGCTTCGCCGCGCTCGGGCTGGGCTTCCAGCCAGGCGCGGGCGCCCGTCGACAGCGGCAGGCGGTCGAGGTCGACCTTGACCTGCAGGCCGCTGGCCTTGGCGATGTGGCCGGCGTCGGCCAGCAGGCCGTCGGAGACGTCAGCGGCGGCGTGGGCGTACTGGCGCAGGGCTTCACGCAGAGCCAGGCGCGGCGCGGGCGTGCGGTAACGGCGCACGAGGCCGCCGTCGGGATCCTCGACCTCGCCCCAGTGGGCCAGCAGACCAAGCCAGCCGTCGCCGATGCTGCCGCTGACCACGAGGCGGTCGCCGGCCTTGGCGCCGCGGCGCAGGACGGCCGCGCCTTGCGGTACCCAGCCCAGCAGGGTGGCCGAGACGACCAGCGCGCCGGAGGTGGTGACGGTGTCGCCGCCCAGCAGGTTGATCCCGAAGGCCTGGCCGTCTTCGGCGAGGCCGCGGGCGAAGGTCTCGCGATCCTCGACCGTCGTGCCCGAGGGCCAGCCGACGGCCAGGAAATAGCCGTAGGGCTCGGCGCCCTTGGCGGCCAGGTCGGAGAGATTGGTGCGCAGCAGGCGGCGCGCGACGATGTCGAGCTCCTCGCCGGCCAGGAAGTGCACGCCGGCGACCATGGCGTCCTTGGTGATCACCAGGTCGTAGCCAGGCCGCGAGGGCAGAACCGCCGCGTCGTCCAGCAGGTCGAGCGCGGCGGGGTCGCCGTTGGTCAGCGGCCGCAGGAATTTCTCGATGAGCTCGAACTCGTCCGGACCGGTCGGCGCGGCCGCCGGCGGGACGTCGTCGAACCACGACTCGTCGTCCTCCGCCGCCGTCGCCGGGGCGGGATCGTCGAACCAGTCGTCGTCAGACTCGGGCGTCACGCGCGATGGCGTCCAGGGCGCCGTTGATGAAGCCGGCTTCCGGCCCTTCGAAGAACGACTTGGCGATCTCGACATACTCGTCGATCACCACCTCGGTCGGAACGTCCGGGCGGTTCATCAGCTCGTAGGCGCCGGCGCGCAGAACAGCGCGGGCGGTGGCGTCCAGGCGCTCCAGCTTCCAGCCGGAGGCCAGACGGCGGACGATGGCCGGGTCGATGGCGGCCTGCTTGGAGACCACGCCCTTCACCAGGTCGGCGAAGAAGGTCTCGTCGGCCTGGGCCAGTTGCGCGCCTTCGCTGTCTTCGACGGCGCGGTCGAAGCGGTGTTCGGAGAACTCGCGGACGACGGCGTCGACGCCGGCGCCGGAGACTTCCATCTGATAGAGGGCCTGCACGGCCGCCAGACGCGAGACGGAACGAGGCTGGATGCGCTTGCTCATCGCGCTTGTCCTGACAGCTGACGCTTCAATCCCACGATCTCCAGGCATTCCCGAGCGGCTTGGCCTCCGCGGTCGCCTTGCGACAGGCGGGCGCGATTCCAGGCCTGATCCTCGTCGTCAACCGTCAACACGCCGTAACCAATGGCCAACCTTTTTCCGACGGCCAGGTCCTGAAGGCCGCGGGCGGTCTCGTTGCTGATGATCTCGAAGTGGTAGGTCTCGCCGCGGATGACCGCGCCGAGGGCGATGTAGCCGTCGTAGCGCACGCCCGACGGGCCCTTGCCGGCCTCCTCGGCGATGGCGATCGCGGCGGGGATCTGCAGGGCGTCGGACACGGTGACGACGTCGTACTCGGCGCCCTGCGCCTCGACCGCCTGCACCGCGCCGGCCAGCAGCGCGTCGGAAAGGCCCGAATAACGGCGCCCCTCGACGATCAGCAGACGAATCCTGTCTTCCACCATATGCCTCTGAACTCCTGGGCGGACGGGAGGCCTCGATGGGCCGTCTTCCGCCGACCCGAAAAATCGAATCGTAGAATGCGCCTATAGCTCGTCTTCGGCGACGTCGCTCAAGCCTTCTTCGCCCAAAAACTTCGCGAAATCGCTGGTCTCCCGGAAATCGCGGTAGACCGAGGCGTAGCGCACATAGGCCACGTCATCGAGCGACTTGAGAGCCTTCATCACCATCTCGCCGACGACCGAGGACTGAAGCTCGGTCTCGCCCTGGCTTTCCAGCTGGCGGACGATGCCGTTGACCATCCGCTCGACCCGCTCGATGTCGATCGGACGCTTGCGGGTGGCCAGCGAGATCGAGCGCATCAGCTTGTCACGGTCGAACGGCGAGCGACGGCCCGACCGCTTGACGATGATCAACTCGCGCAGCTGGACGCGCTCGAAGGTGGTGAAGCGGCCGCCGCACTCCGGGCAGAGGCGGCGACGGCGGATGGCCGCGCCGTCTTCCGACGGGCGGCTGTCCTTCACCTGGCTTTCGGCGTGGCCGCAGAATGGGCAGCGCATGATCTTGGGCCCTCCCCTGCGGCCTCAGCCCATTAGTTGTAGATCGGGAAGCGGGCCGTCAAGGCCAGCACTTCCTCGCGGACCTTGGCTTCGACGGCCGCGTTGCCGTCGGCGCCGTTGGCGGCCAGGCCATTGACCACTTCGCCGATCAGCTCGCCGACGCGGGTGAACTCGGCTTCCTTGAAGCCGCGGGTCGTGCCGGCCGGAGTGCCCAGGCGGATGCCCGAGGTGATGGTGAACGGCGCGGTGTCGAACGGCACGCCGTTCTTGTTGCAGGTCATGTGGGCGCGCTCGAGGCTGTGCTCGGCGTCGCGGCCGGTCACGCCCTTGGGACGCAGATCGACCAGCATCAGGTGGCTGTCGGTGCCGCCCGAGACGATGTTGACGCCCGACTTGCCCAGCGCTTCGGCCAGGGCCTTGGCGTTGGCGATGATCTGCGCGGCGTATTCCTTGAACGAGGGTTGAAGCGCTTCACCGAAAGCGACCGCCTTGGCGGCGATGACGTGCTCGAGCGGGCCGCCCTGCAGGCCGGGGAACACGGCCGAGTTGACCTTCTTGATGATGGCTTCGTCGTTGGTCAGCACCATGCCGCCGCGCGGGCCGCGCAGGGTCTTGTGGGTGGTGGTGGTGACGACGTGGGCGTGCGGAACCGGGTTCGGGAACACGCCGCCGGCCACCAGGCCCGCGAAGTGAGCCATGTCGACCATCAGGTAGGCGCCGACCGAGTCCGCGATCTCGCGGAAGCGGGCGAAGTCGATCTCGCGGCTGTAAGCCGAACCGCCGGCGATGATCAGCTTGGGCTTTTCGCGCTGAGCGACCTCGGCGACATTGTCGTAGTCGATCAGCTGGTCCTGCTGGCGCACGGTGTAGGACACCGGCTTGAACCACTTGCCCGACTGGTTGGCGGGCGAGCCGTGGGTCAGGTGGCCGCCGGCGGCCAGGTCCATGCCCATGAAGGTGTCGCCCGGCTGCAGCAGCGACATGAACACCGACTGGTTGGCCTGCGAACCCGAGTGCGGCTGGACGTTGGCGAAGGCCGCGCCGAACAGCTGCTTGGCGCGCTCGATGGCGATAGTCTCGATCTCGTCGACCCATTCGCAGCCGCCGTAGTAGCGCTTGCCCGGATAGCCCTCGGCGTACTTGTTGGTCAGGATCGAGCCCTGGGCTTCGAGCACCGCCTTGGAGACGATGTTTTCCGAGGCGATCAGCTCGATCTGGTTCTGCTGACGACCCAGCTCCCGGCCAATGCGATCGAAGATGTCGCGGTCGGCGGTCGCGAGATCGGCGCCGAAGAACTTGGTCAGGTCGGTCGAGGTCGTCATCGGGCGCTCCTTGGGGCGGGCAGCGGGCAGTAGCGGCGCTCCCGGCGTCGGGAGTCGACGGCGCTCTCTTTAGCGTCCTTCGCGCCGCGATCAATCACGGAACCGTCGCAGTAACCATGCGTTGCTCACGAAGCCGGCCGGGTGTTGCCGCCAAGCCGGCTGATTTTCAGTGCAACGAACAGAACGGGCGGGATGCGTATGGCGGTTTCTCACGGCGAAACGGGATCGGAACTGACGGACGAGCCCGACCTGCTGGCGCTGAGCGCCGGGATCGTCGCGGCCTATGTGGGGCAGAACAAGGTCTCCCACACCGCCGTGCCCGACCTGATCCGCACCGTGCACGGCGCGCTCCAGACCCTGGGCGGCGAGCCCGCCGCGGCCAAGACGACCGAGAAGGCCAAGCCCGCCGTGCCGGTCTCGCGCTCGGTGCAGCACGACTACATCGTCTGCCTGGAAGACGGGAAGAAGCTCAAGATGCTCAAGCGCTACCTGCGCTCGCACTACGACATGAGCCCCGAGGACTACCGCCGCAAATGGGGCCTGCCCTCGGACTATCCCATGGTCGCCCCGGCCTACGCCGCCCGCCGCTCGGACTTCGCCAAGCAGATCGGGCTGGGCAAGGGCGTGCGCCGGAGGGCGTAGTCGCCCTCCCCTTCATTCCTTCTTGCCCCCAACTGGTCGTCATCCCGGCCGAAGCGCAGCGTAGAGCCGGGACCCAGGGGCCGCCGCACGGCGTCCGCGACCTCTGAAGAGGCTGTTGCAAGTTCGGCGCCCAGTCCCCCTGGGTCCCGGATAAGCCCTGCGGGCTTTCCGGGATGACGAAGTTTGGGAGCATGGGTGTGAAGCGCGCGAATCCTCAAACCGATGAGAAGATGTCCCGTTTGACGAAGCTCGCCGTCATGAACCGGCCCATGGCCTTGGGCATGGTCAGCCAGCGCACCGGCGCGGCCGTGGCCTCGCCCTTCAGCACGCCGTCGGCGATGTAGGGGGCGACGGTCTCCACGCGGTCGCCGAGGATGTTGTAGAGCTTCATCGAGCGCTCGCGGTCTGCGTCGGTGGCGTCCTTCATCTCGGCCTGCAGCAGGTCGGTGGCGACGATGCCGGGGCTGATCGTGCCGATCCGCACGCTGGTGCCGTCCAGCTCCTTGCCCATCGACTTGGTGAAGTAGGACACCGCCCGCTTGGTGGCGCCGTAGAGCGTCAGGCCCGAGGCGGTCATGCCGTCGCTGCCGAAGCCCTCGAAATTGTAGATCGCCCCGCCGCCGGGCTGGACCAGCATGCGGGTCATGGCGAGCTTCGTGGCCTTGATCACGCCCAGCAGGTTGGTGGCGACGATGGCGTCGATGTCGGCCTCTTCCACCTGGTCCAGGCGCACGCGCGGCGACACCGAGCCGGCGTTGTTGATCCAGATGTCGACCGCGCCGAACCGCTCGACGGCCGTGTTCCACAGCGCTTCCAAGTCGGCGACCTTGCTGACGTCGCAGGCCTGGGCGGCGACGGCGCCGCCGGTGGCTTCCAGCTTGGCCAGGGCCTGCGCCAAGACGGTCGGGTTGCGGCCCGAGATCACCACCTGGCAGCCCCGCTCGAGGAAGGCTTCCGCCAGGCCGTAGCCGATGCCGCGGCTGCTGCCGGTGATCACGATGGTCTTCACGGGTGCGATTCCTCTGCGTACAGGGCTCCATCCAGCAGCAAGCGGCGCGGCTTTGCAGCGGCCTTTTAGCGGGAAACCGCCACGCGGAGAGCCTCAGGTCGGACGGACATTCATCGACTTGTCGCCCCCAATCCGTCCAATCCCCGCGAAGGCGGGGACCCAAGCGGGCTTTCAGGGTGAAGTGCGGCCGTGGGCTATCCGCGGACTCGGCTTGGATCCCCGCCTTCGCGGGGATGCTCGGTAGACTGGGCAAGGCCTCCGAATGTGGCCCGGCCCCTCAGACCGCCGTTTCCCGCTCCAGCCAGGCCAGCGCTTCCGATCGCGCCCAGGCGATGCGGGGCGCGAGATCCGCCACGGCGTCATCGTCGAGCCCGGCCAGCAGGCCCCGCGCTTCGCCCAAGGCCGCGAGGTCCGTCGGCGCGTCGCCGAGATAGGCGTCGGGCAGTTCGTGCTGATGGAAGGCGATGTCGGCCAGGACGGCGGCGACGAGGTCCAGCCGGGCGGGCGCGAACAGCGGATCGCGCTCCAGCGCCTCGCGCAGGAAGGGCTGCGGCGGCGCGTGCCAGGTCGAGCCGCCGCTCGACAGCCGCGCCAGCCAGACCAGCGGCCAGGGATCGGCGGACTTGGCGCTCGCCCATTCCTCCAGGGTCGGGCGGACGAGCAGGCGAAACAGCGGAACCGGCAGCACGGCCTCGGGCTGGCCGCGATAGGCCATGCGCTTCTCGCCGATCCAGACGACCAGAGCGACGCGCTGCGCCAGCGGCCACGTCACGGCCCCGGCCATGAACAGGTCGAGAGCGTCCAGCGCCTCGCGCCTCAGACCCTGGTGACGAAAGCGGAAATAGTCGGACAGCCCCGACCAGCCGGGATGCTCCAACGCATCCTCGGCCAGTTCGCGCAGGTAACCGAGATCGAAACCCAAGGCGGGGTGTTAGGCCGCGTGGCCGCCCATGCGGGCGACGTTGCAGTGCGCCCATAGCTTTTCCATCGCCCCGACCAGCTTGCGCATCATGTCGTCGGTGTGGAACGGCGTGGGCGTGAAGCGCAGGCGCTCGGTGCCGCGCGGCACGGTCGGATAGTTGATCGGCTGCACATAGACGCCGTGGTCGGCCAGCAGCATGTCGCTGATCAGCTTGGTGTGGACGGGGTCGCCGACCAGCACCGGAACAATGTGGCTGTCGTTTTCCATGACCGGCAGGCCGGCGTCCTGGAACATCTTCTTCAGGGTGGCGGCGCGCTCCTGGTGGGCGTCGCGCACTTCGGGGTGCTGCTTGAGCCACTTGACGCTGGCCAGGGCCCCGGCGGTCAGGGCGGGCGGCAGCGAGGTGGTGAAGATGAAGCCCGAGGCCATCAGGCGCACGGCGTCGATCACCTCGGCGTCGCCGGTGATGTAGCCGCCCATGACGCCGAAGGCCTTGCCCAACGTGCCTTCGATGATGTCGATCTCGCCCATGACGCCGTCGCGCTCGGCGACGCCGCCGCCGCGCGGACCGTACATGCCGACCGCGTGGACCTCGTCCAGATAGGTCATGGCGCCGTATTTCTTGGCGAGAGCGGCCGTGGCGCCGATGTCAGCGATGTCGCCGTCCATCGAATAGACGCTCTCGAAGGCCACCAGCTTGGGCGCGTCGGCCGGGGCGGCCGCCAGCAGCTCTTCCAGGTGAGCCAGGTCGTTGTGGCGGAAGATGTGACGCGGACCGCCGCCGTTGCGGATGCCGGCGATCATCGAGGCGTGGTTCTGGGCGTCGGAGAAGATGATCAGGCCCGGCAGGATCTTCTGCAGGACGCTGAGCGTGGCTTCGTTCGAGACGTAGCCCGAGGTGAACAGCAGCGCGGCTTCCTTGCCGTGCAGGTCGGCAAGCTCGGCTTCCAGCTCCACGTGGTGGTGGTTGGTGCCCGAGATGTTGCGGGTGCCGCCCGAGCCCGAGCCGTGCTCGTCGATCGCCTGGTGCATGGCGTCCAGCACGACGGGGTTCTGGCCCTGGCCGAGATAGTCGTTCGAGCACCAGACCACGACTTCGCTCTCGCCGCCGTCGGCGCGAGTCCAGGTCGCGCGCGGGAAGGCGCCGCGATGGCGCTTCAGGTCGGCGAACACCCGGTAGCGGCCTTCGTTGCGGATCTGGGAGACAGCAGCGGTGAACGCGGCTTTGTAGTCCATGCTCGTATCTTCCCCCCGGACCGAGGCCCGGCGGTCCTTGTTCTTCTAGCCCGGCTTTTCGCACCGCGCCGACGTAGTGTCCACCTAAGGGCCTCTACCTACAAATTGGAATTAGCCTTGGTGTCGCATCGATTGGTTCTATGAGCGGCCAACTCAACCCTGCCTTGTTCAGGCAAGCTCCGCAAGACGTCCGCGCAACAGTTGCAGCACGGCCGAGAAGTCCTTGCCGCCGAAACCGTTGGCGTCGAACAGGGCGTAGAGGGCCTCGGCCTGGGCGCCCATGGGCGTGCTGGCCCCGGCCCGGGCGGCCGCTTCCTGGGCCAGCTTCAGGTCCTTGAGCATCATCGCCGTGGCGAATCCTCCCTCGTAGCCGCGGTCGGCCGGGGTGGCGGGGCCGACGCCTGGCACGGGGCAGTAGGTCGAGACCGACCAGCACTGGCCCGACGACTGGCTGGCGATCTCGAAGAAGCGGTCGGCGGCCAAACCGAGCTTCTCGGCCAGGGCGAAGGCCTCGCAGGTCCCAAGCATCGACACGCCCAGCAGCATGTTGTTGCAGATCTTGGCCGCCTGCCCCGCCCCGTGGCCGCCGGCGTGGATCACCGCCCGCGCCATCGGCTTCAGCGCGGCCTCGACGGCGGCGAAGTCGGCGTCGTCGCAGCCGACCATGAAGGCCAGGCTGCCGGCCTCGGCCGCCATGATCCCGCCGGACACCGGCGCGTCGGCGAAACGGAAGCCCGCCGCCCTCGCCTGCTGGGCCACGGCGCGGGCGCTGTCGACGTCGATGGTGGAGCAGTCGATCAGCAGGGCCGATTTCGGAGCGCTGGCCAGCACCTGCTCGCCATAGACCGCGCGGACGTGCGGCCCCGCCGGCAGCATGGTGATGACGATCTCGGCGTTCTTCACCGCGTCGGCCACCGACTCGGCGGCCGTGCAGCCCGCGCCGACCGCGCGCTCCAGCGCCAGGGCCGACAGGTCGAAGGCCGCCACGGCATGGCCGGCCTTGGCCTGGTTGGCGGCCATGCCGCCGCCCATGTTGCCCAGGCCGATGAAGGCGATCCTGGTCATCGCTACGCTCCCTAAATGCGAACCGCGCCTACGTGGGCGCGGTCCTTGTCGTTGCAGTCCGATGTCGGGGGCGCTTAACGCGCCCCGGCCGGCTTGCGGAACTTGTAGATGAACTGGTCGGTCTTGCCGCGGATCGACGGGTCGAACACCGAGACGTTGCGCTTGTCGGCGGCGTCGCGAAGCACGCGGCTCTCGCCCTCGAACACGAAGCCGGCGGCGGTGACCTCGGCCTTCACCGTCTCGGGATCGATGCGGTGCAGCTTCTCGGAGTCGCGCAGGCCCGAGCCCGGCTGGGCCGAGTGGTCGAGCACCAGATAGACGCCGCCCGGCTTGAGGGCCTGGAAGATCTTGCGGTTGACCACCGACAGGTCGGCCGGCCCCATCAGCGGGGTGTGCATGTCGTGATAGTTCTGGGCGGTGAACACCAGGTCCAGCTTCTCGGGTGCGTTGAAGTTGGGCAGGGTGTTGAGGATCACCGAGACGTTCTTGTAGGCCGGATCGGCGGCGATGGCGTTCACCGCCGGCTCGCGCTTGGCCAGCTTGGTCAGCTCGTCGGGCACATAGGCGTAGACGTGACCGCGCGGCCCGACGGCCTTCGACAGGATGCGGGTGAAATAGCCGCCGCCCGGGATCAAGTCGGCCACCTTGGCGCCGGTGCGCACGCCGGCGAAGGCCAGCACCTGGGCCGGCAGGCGATCGGCGTCGCGCTTGCTGTCGACCTCGGGACGCAGCGGGTTCTCGACCGCGGCGACGATGTTGGCCGGAATGGCGACGGGCGCGTCGGCCGGAGGCGGCGGCGGCGGCTCGGCCGGTCCCATCGGGGTCGTGGCGCAGGCGGTCAGGGCGAGCGCGGCGACGAGGCTGAGAAGCGGCTTACGCATGGTCTTCCTTCCGGAGGGTCTTCTTAGTTGCGGGCAAGCTAGCGACGCGAACCGCCACCGGCAATGCCGTTGGGGCATGTCTCGCCCCCGAACGCCGTCAGGCCTCGGCCAGGGGCGTCCACTCCTCGTCGGCCGGCAGCGGGGCGAAGAGCGCCTGGATATCGCCGTCATCCACCGCATCGACCGTCGGCGGGTCCCAGCGGGGGGCGTTGTCCTTGTCGACGATCACCGCCCGCACGCCCTCGATGAAGTCGTGACGGCGCACGACGCGGGAACCGATCCGGTACTCCATGGCCATGTGCTCGGCGAAGTCGGTCATGGCCTCGCCGCGCTTCAGCTGCTCGAAAGCGACCTTCAGGGTCTGGGGCGACTTGGTCTTCAGCACCGCCAGCTGGGCCTTGCCCCAGTCGCTGGAGTCGGCCTCCAGGAACTCGAAGATCTCCTCGACGCTTTCGCCGACGAACAGGCGGTTGAGGTCCTGCTCGAAACCGACCAGCGGCGCCTTGCCGGCGTCGGCGCGGTACATGCGCAGGGTCTCGTCGATGCGGCGATGATCGGCCAGGATCGCCTTCTTCAGCCCCTCGACCGCGCCGAACTCGACGAAGTGGGTGGCGATCCCCAGGCGCATGCAGTCCGCGCCCTTGATCCGCGCCCCGGTCAGGGCCAGCCACAGCCCCGCCTTGCCCGGCAGGCGCGGCAGGTACCAGCCGCCACCGACGTCGGGGAACAGGCCGATGCCGGTCTCGGGCATGGCGAAGGTCGTGCGCTCGGTGGCGATCCGGTAGTGGGCCGGCATCGAGATCCCGACGCCGCCGCCCATGACCACGCCGTCCATGATCGCCACGACGGGCCGGTCGTAGTGGAACAGCAGGTGGTTCAGCCGGTACTCGGTATGGAAGAACTTCCGCGCCTCGACGCCGTCGCCCGCCCCGCTTTCGGCGAGCATGCGGATGTCGCCGCCGGCGCAGAAGCCGCGCTCGCCGGCGTGATCGATCATGACCATGTCGATCTCGGGATCGGCCTGCCATTGCAGCAGGGCCTCGATCATCGTCTCGCACATGGAAAGCGTCAGGGCGTGCAGCGCCTGGGGCCGGTTCAGCGTGATCCGGCCAACGTTCTTCTTGGCGCTGATGAAAACTTCGCGGGCTTCGGTCATCTGGGATCTCAGGCGAATTCGGGGTCTTCGACGGGCGCGCAGTCGAAGCGGTCGATCTGGCCGGCCATCAGGCGATAGACCGCGTCCTGCGGCACCTCCTGGGCCAGGGTGTCGGCGCGCGACAGGCCGGCATAGGCGCCGCGCAGCAGCCGGCCGGCGACGCCGTGGCTGACCACGATCAGCCGGCGCTCGCCCTCAGGAGCCTGCTCGGCCAGCCAGCCGGCGACGCGGGCGGTGACGTCCTCGAAGGTCTCGCCGCCGGGCGCGCGGAAAGCCCATTCGTAGCTGGCGAACAGCTCCGGATTCTCGCGGCGGATGTCCTCGCGCAGACGGCCCGACCACTCGCCGACGCTGATCTCCAGCAGGCGATCGTCGAAGCTCAGCGAAAGACCGGTGCGCTCGGCGATGGCCTCGGCCGTATCGCGCGCGCGGCGCAGCGGGCTGGCGACGATGCGCCAGGCGTCGGACGGCTCGCGGGCGACCAGGTCGGCCAGCAGGTCGCCCATGGCGCGGGCCTGGGCGCGGCCGAGCACGGTCAGGTCGGACTCGGTCTGGCCCTGGAAGCGGGCCTCGCGATTGAACTCGGTCTGTCCGTGGCGGCAGAGATAGATCATGGCGGGTCCCGACGCTGAAACTGCGGCCTCGCGACGAAGCCTGCTCGGGCCTAGCCCGCTCGGCCTCGCCGAACAAGTCGCCTACTGCCGGAACATCTCGCGGGCGATGATCACCCGCATGATCTCGTTGGTGCCTTCCAGGATCTGGTGCACCCGCAGATCGCGGACGATGCGCTCCAGCGGATAGTCCTGCAGGTAGCCGTAGCCGCCGTGCAGTTGCAGGGCGTCGTTGGCGACCTGGAAGCCGGCGTCGGTGGCGAAGCGCTTGGCCATGGCGCACAGCTTGGTGGCCTGCGGGTCCTTGTTGTCGAGCGCATGGGCGGCGCGGCGCACCATCAGGCGGGCGGCCTCCAGCTCGGTGGCCATGTCGGCCAACTTGAACTGCAGGGCCTGGAAGTCCTTCAGCGGACGGCCGAACTGATTGCGGGTCTCCAGATAGGCCTTGGCGGTGTCGAGGGCGAACTGGGCGCCGCCCAGCGAGCAGGAGGCGATGTTCAGCCTGCCCCCGTCGAGGCCCATCATGGCGAAGCGGAAGCCCTCGCCCTCCCCGCCGATGCGGTTCTCGACCGGCACGCGGCAATCGTCGAAATTGACCTGGGCGGTGGGCTGGGCGTTCCAGCCCATCTTGCGCTCGTTGGCCCCGAACGACAGGCCCGGCGTTCCCTTCTCGACCACAAAGGCCGAGACGCCCTTGGGGCTTTCGCCGCCCGTGCGGGCCATGACGACATAGACGTCCGACACCCCACCGCCCGAGATGAAGGCCTTGCCGCCGTTCAGCACATAGCAGTCGCCGTCCAGGCGCGCCGTGGTGCGCATGCCCGCCGCGTCGGAACCCGAGCCCGGCTCGGTCAGGCAGTAGCTGGCGATCAGCTCCATCGTCGTCAGTCGCGGCAGGTAGCGCTGGCGCAGATCCTCGGAGCCGAAGCGGTCGATCATCCACGAGGCCATGTTGTGGATGGTGAGATAGGCCGCGACCGGCACGTCGCCGTAGCTGAGGGCCTCGAAGATGATCGAGGCGTCGAGGCGCGAAAGGCCGCTGCCGCCCAGGTCGTCCTGCACATAGATGCCGGCGAAACCCAGCGCGGCCGCCTCGCGCAGCACGTCGACTGGAAAGTGCTTCTGCTCGTCCCACCGGGCCGAATGCGGGGCAAGGCGTTCCGCGGCGAAGCTGGACGCCATCTCCTGAATGGCGCTTTGATCGTCGTTCAGCGCGAAATCCATGCGCCGTTTCCTCCCATGCGGGGCAGATCCGCCCTCATCGTCTTGGCCGCTGACGTGCCTCGCCGGGCGGAGTGTGTCAATCATATCTCAGTTGGCGAATATGAATGCGGCGCCGCAGCGAAATCGGGTGCGAAACGTCGCACCTCCCTTGATCCGGAACCCTCTCGGTATCAGATCGTCGCTGTCGGAGGCGTCGTCTCGGTTCCATGCAAAAGTTCATTACCGCTCTGGCCGCGGTCGCGGCCCTGTTCACCTTTGTGTCCGCGCCTGCTCACGCAGAGAATCTCGGCGTGTGGCGCAACCCCAAGGACAACATCCGCCTGCACATCACCGACTGCGGCAAGAGCATGTGCGGCTGGGTCGTCTACGCCAGCCGCAAGGCCGAGGCGGACGCCAAGAAGAGCGGCTACGACACCCTGGTCGGCCAGCAGGTGCTGCGCGACTTCGCGCCCACCGGCAACGGCAACATGCGGGGCCGCGTCTTTGTTCCGACGCTGAAGGTGACGCTGAACGGCACGGCCGAGTTCATCGACGCCCGCACCATGCGCGCCAAGGGCTGCGTCCTGGGCGGCCTGTTCTGCAAGTCGCAGGTCTGGACCCGCGTCGACGGCGTCCAGCAGGCCAGCGTCAACAAGACCGAGTAGTCGTGCATTCTCGCGCGGCTGGCGCCGCGCGGGTCCCTTAAGGGCCTTCCGGCCTTGCCTCCCGGGACAACGCGCGCGAAACCGTTCGCATGACCGTTCCGCCTCTCGCCCCCTACCCCGCCTCGCGCCTGCGCCGCCTGCGTCAGGCCGACTGGACCCGCCGCCTCGTCCGCGAGACCGAGGTGCGGCCATCCGACCTGATCTGGTCGATGGTGGTGCACGAGGGCGAAGGGACCGTTCCGGTCGCCTCCATGCCGGGCGTCGAGCGGCTGAGCGTCAAGGAAGCGGCCAAGGCCGCCGTCCGCGCCCGCGACCTGGGCATCCCCGCCATCGCCATCTTCCCGCACATCGATCCGTCGCGGAAGGACGCCACCGGCTCGATCGCCGCCGATCCTGACGGGGTGATCCCCCGCGCTGTGAAAGCCATGAAGGACGCCGCCCCCCAGGTCGGCATCATGTGCGACGTGGCGCTGGACCCCTTCACCGACCACGGCCATGACGGCGTGGTCGAGGGCGGCAAAATCCTCAACGACGCCACCATCGAGCGCCTGATCGAGCAGGGCCTAATGCAGGCCGCCGCCGGCGCCGACATCCTGGCCCCTTCGGACATGATGGACGGCCGCATCGGCCGCCTGCGCGGGGCGCTGGAGGGTCACGGCCACCACGACACCCTGATCATGTCGTACGCAGCCAAGTACGCCTCGGCGTTCTACGGCCCCTACCGCGACGCCATCGGCTCGGCCAAGCTCAGCGCCGGCCAGGGCGACAAGAAGACCTACCAGATGGATCCCTCCAACACCGAGGAAGCCATCCGCGAGGTCGCGCTCGACATCGCCGAGGGCGCCGACATGGTCATGGTCAAGCCCGGCCTGCCGTACCTGGACATCCTGCGCCGCCTGGTCGATGAGTTCCGCATGCCCACCTACGCCTTCCAGGTGTCGGGCGAGTACGCGATGATCAAGGCCGCCGGCGCCAATGGCTGGATCGACGAGGAGCGCGCCATCCTCGAAAGCCTGGCCGCCTTCAAGCGGGCCGGCGCGGCCGGGATCATTACCTATTTCGCCCCCTGGGCGGCGGAGAAGCTGGGCTGAGATGACCGCGCCGAGAACCGCCTTCGCACCGGGACGGTTCTACGGCGCGCCCACCGTCGAGCGTCAGCTGCCGGGCGTGCGCCTCGCTCACCTGGCGGCCACCACCAGCGCCGAACACGTGCACGAGCACAGCCACGACGACGCCCACTTCGTGCTGGCCACCCACGGCCGCTACGAGACCACGGCCTGGGGTCCCGCCACCGAGGGTCCGGTGCTGGTCTACAATCCGCCGGGCGTGATCCATCGCGACCGCTTCGTCGACGAGGGCGGCTACTTCCTGGCCGTCAGCTTCGGGGCGGGCGACTGGCGGGGCCTGGCCGACGGCCGGGCGGCGATCGACGCCCTGCGGCTGACGGGGCCGATCGCCCGCCGCGCGGCCCTGCGCCTGACCCGCTCGCTGCTGTCGACGGATCCCGAAACCCTGTCGCTGGAGGCCCTGAGCCTGGAACTGGCGGCCGAGGCCCTGGCGCCGGCGCGCGACAGCGACCATCCTCCGCCCTGGCTGGCCCTGGCCGAGACCTTCCTGGCCGACGCCTTCGACCAGCCGATCGGCGTGGCCGACCTGGCTCGCGTGGCCGGGGTGCATCCAGTCCACCTGGCGCGCGGCTATCGCCGCTGGCTGGGCGCCGCGCCGGGCGAGCGCCTGCGGACCCGGCGGCTGGAACGGGCGGCCGACCTTCTGATGCAGGGCCGCGTCTCCATCGGCGAGATCGCGCTCAGCGCCGGCTTCTGCGATCAGAGCCATCTCAATCGCCAGTTCCGCCTGGCCTATGGCGTGACGCCGGGCGAGTTCGCGCGGCTGTGCGGGCGGCGGCCATATGTTTCAAGCGTCCAAGACGAGGCCCCGGCCCTCGCCTAGAGCTTGGGCGTGCAAGTCGGAGTCGCTTTGTCGTGAAACGCTTTCTGTTCGCCGCCGCCCTGACGCTGGCCCCGCTTTCGTATGCTCACGCCGCCCCGGACTGGGCGACCGCCACGCCGGCCGCCGAGGGGATGTCGGCGCAAAAGCTAGAGGCCATGTCGGCGGCCATCAAGGCCGGCCAGTTCCAGAAGATCACCAGCGTGCTGATCGCTCGCAACGGCAAGCTGGTGTTCGAAGCCTATTACGATGACGAGGGCCCGGAAGCCCGCCGCAACACCCGCTCGGCCACCAAGACCGTCACCGCCATGCTGGCCGGCGCCGCCATCGCCCGCGGCGCCATTCCAAGCGTCGACGCGCCTATCAGGCCCTACCTGAAGGGCCGCCCGCCGGCCGCCAATCCCGATCCACGCAAGGACAAGGTCACGGTCGAGGACCTGATGACCATGAGCTCGATTGCCGAATGTGACGACGAGAACCAGTTCTCGCGCGGCAACGAGGAGCGGATGTATCTGATCGAAGACTGGGTCGGTTTCTATCTCGACCTGCCGGTGCGCGGCTTTCCCGAGTGGGCGCCCAAGCCCGAGGCCTCGCCCTACGGCCGGGCGTTCTCCTACTGCACGGCCGGGGTGACGACGCTGGGCGCCGTGGTGCAGGGCGCGGTCGGCAAGCCCCTGCCGGTCTTCGCCCACGAGGCGCTGTTCGGGCCGCTGGGGATCGAGGGCGAGCGCTGGCAGATCTCGCCCCTGGGCCTGGCCCAGGGCGGCGGCGGCCTTGGCCTGCGCAGCCGCGACCTGCTGAAGCTGGGCCAGCTCTATCTCAACGGCGGCAAGTGGGACGGCAAGCAGGTGCTGCCGGCCTCGTTCGTGGCCGCCGCCACTGCGCCGCACGCCAACGTCCGGCCGGATGTCGACTACGGCTATCTGATCTGGCTGCAGACCCTCAAGGGCCCCGATGGCGCCGGCCACAAGACCTGGCTGATGAGCGGTTCGGGCGGCAACAAGGTCGCCATCGTGCCCGATCTCGACCTGGTGGCGGTGGTCACCACGGTCAATTTCGACGTCCGCCAGCCGCATGCGATCAGCGAAAAACTGCTGGCCGAGCACGTGCTGGCGGCCGCCCAGCCCTGAGGTGCCGAATCTTCGAAGCGGCTATGCTGGGGCCATGACCAAGGTCCTCGACATCGTCACCGCCGTGATCCGCGACGAGGCCGGCGCCATGCTGCTGGTGCGCAAGCGCGGCACGGCGATCTTCATGAAGCCGGGCGGCAAGCGCGATCCCGGCGAGGACGACCTGACGGCCCTGGCCCGGGAACTCGACGAGGAACTGGGCTGTCGGCTGGTCTCGGCGACCTTGCTTGGCCGCTTCTCGGCTCCGGCCGCCAACGAGGCGGGCTTCACGGTGCAGTCGGCGACCTATCTCGCCACCGTGAAGGGCGACATCGCCGCCCGGGCCGAGATCGAGGAGCTAGCCTGGATCGATCCCGCCGCCCCGCCCGCCGGTCTGCCCCTGGCGCCGCTGCTGAAGGACGAAGTGATCCCCGCCCTGCTGGCCCTGGCCTGACACCGCACAACCCGTGCTATAGGGCGGCCATGACGACGATCTACATCGACGCCGACGCCTGCCCCGTGAAGGACGAGACCTACAAGGTCGCGGCCCGCAACGGTCTGAAGACCTATGTCGTCTCCAACAGCTGGATCCGCGTTCCCGCCACCCCCGCCATCGAGCAAATCGTGGTCGACGCCGGCCCCGACGTCGCCGACGACTGGATCGCCGAGCGCGCCGGTCCCGGCGACGTGGTGGTGACCAACGACATCCCCCTGGCCGACCGGGTGCTCAAGGCCGGCGGCGCGGCCATCGCGCCCAACGGCCGGGTGTTCACCAACGACATGATCGGCTCGGCCCTGGCCAGCCGCTCTATCGGCGAGCACCTGCGCTCGATGGGCGAGGTCACCAACGGCCCCAAGGCCTTCGGCCCGCAGGACCGCAGCAAGTTCCTCCAGGCGCTCGACCAGGCCGTGGTCAAGGCCCGCCGCGTGGTCCCGCGATGATCGAGATCACCTCCTGGCTGCGCATCGACGAGGACGAACTGGTCGAGCGCGCCGCCCGCGCCTCGGGCACCGGCGGCCAGCACGTCAACAAGACCTCGACGGCGATCGAGCTGCGCTTCGACGTCGCCAACTCCCCGACCCTGACCGACGAGATCAAGGCCCGGCTGACGGCGCTGGGCGGCAGCCGCATGACCCAGGAGGGCGTGCTGGTGCTGTTCGCCCAGGGCCATCGCTCGCAGGAGCTGAACCGCCAGGACGCCCGCGAGCGCCTGGTCGAGCTGATCCGTCGCGCCACCGAGAAACCGAAGCCGAGACGGCCGACCAAGCCGACCTATTCCAGCAAGCTCAAGCGGCTGGAGAGCAAGACCAAGCGGTCAGGCGTGAAGTCGATGCGCGGCCGCGTTCGTCACGACGACTGACCGCGCCGAAGTCGCCTAGTCGTTGACGCCCACGCCCAGACGGGTCCCGTCGGCCTGCTGCTGGACGAAGAAGGCGGCGTCGCCCTGGTTCAGTTGGGTGAGCTGGCCGCCCTCGATGGTCCCGGCGAGATTGGCCAGGACGATGTCACCCGACTCCGGGCCGCCGTCCTGGATCATCGTGTTCCAAGCCATCATGCGATAGGTGCTGCCGCCGGCCTGCACGTCGAAGCCGATGCTGCTTTCGGCGTAGGATCGGATGTGCTCGAAAACCTGTTCGACCGTCATGTGATAGACCTCCCCTTCGCGGCCCCTAGCGGCCGGAGAGCTCCACCATGGAGCGCAATCACTTAATCGGAGATTGCGCTCCAGACATGATCGGGAGCCGTCAGGCCATCGACGGGATCGGCGGGCCGAACGAGAGGATCTCGTCCTTCCAGTCGGGTTCCGGGATCAGGCCGCCCAGCATCTTCTTCAGATAGAAGGCCAGGGCCGACTGCTCGTCGGCGCTCAGCTCCGAACAGGCTTCCTGGTGCAGGGGCGCGAGCTCGCTGCGGATCTGCTCCAGCAGCGCCGCGCCGGTCTCGGTCAGGCGCACCACCACCTTGCGGCGGTCGTTCGGGGCGCCGCCGCGTTCGACCAGGCCGTCGCGGATCAAACCGTCGATCGAGCGGGTGAGCGTGGTGCGGTCGGCCGCCGAAAGCTTGGCCAGCCGCGTCATCGAACACTCGCCGAAGCGGGCCAGCGACAGCATCGCCACCCATTTCGGAAACGACAGACCGTGACTCGCAACATGGTCGGCCGCCAAGGCGCGCCGATGCTGCTCGGTCTGATACATCAAATAGCTCAAATAGCTGGGCAGGGGCATGGATTGCCCCTCCCTCAGGTCATGCTGTGGCATGGTGTCCCCCCGCGCCGTGCGTCTTGATCTCACAACCTCTGCTGTTGCGCAATCGCCGCGAGGTCCCTAGCCAACGCAGCGTTCACCATCTTAGCAAACGCGGCCGTGAGAACCGCGTTCCGGATGATGTTAGCGGAACCGCTTGGCGGTCAGTGCTTGGGGCGGTCAGTGCTTGGGATAGACGGGCGGGGCCGGAGGCGCGGGCGGCGCCGGCGGGGCGGGCATGCCCTGGATGATCGAGATCCGCGAACGGCTACGTCCGCAGGCCTTGATCGACAGGCCCGGCGGCAAGCGCGTGGCGGTGTCGCCGCAGGCCTCGTCGAGCTGATCCTGGGTCAGGCCCTTGGCGCCGCTGAGATCGACGCCGAACAGGCGCACGCCCGAGAAGTCCGCGCCCTTGAAGTCGGCGCCCGTGAAGCTGCCGCCGCGCAGGTTGGAAGCCGTCAGCGAGGCGTTGCGGAACTGGGCGCGGTCGAAACGGCCGCCGGTGAGGTTGGAGCCATTGATCTCGGCGTTGCTGAAGTCGGCGCCGCGGGCGTTGACCGAGACCAGGTTGCTGCCATGCATCTCGGAATTGGCCAGGCGCGCGTCGATCAGGCTGGCGGCCTCCAGATTGGCGCCGTGCAGTTCGGCCGAGGTCAGGTCGGCGCGGGCCAGGTTGGCGTTCTGGAAGTTGGCGGCGCTGGATTCCACGCCCGACAGGCGGGCCCCGGAGAAGTTGGCGTTCTGGAAGTTGGCGCCGCGCATCTCGGCCCCGCGCAGGTCCGCGCGCGTCAGATCGGCGGACTGGAAGTTGGAGCCGAAGAACACCGCGCCGCGCAGGTCGGCGCCGATCAGGTTGGCCTTGGCGAAGTTGGCGCCGGTGAACTTGGCGCCGGTCATCTTGCGACCGGCCAGATCGCAGCTGACGCACATGCCACCGAGCGACACCAGGCGCGCCACGTCCTTGTCCTCGATCGAGGCCTTGGCCTGGGCCTGTCCGGCCAGGGTCGTCAGACCCATGACCAGGGCGGCGGCGAGTGTCATGCCCATGCGGGCCATCGGCGGTCTCCGTGCGGTCCAATAAGCGACCTTGCTGGTTACGGTTTGAGCCGCCGACCGCCGCAAGACCACTTAAATCGCGGTAATGACGGGGATTCGTCATCCCCGTCGCCCGCCGAACGCTTGTTCCATTGGGGAGACAAGCGCTCGCCGCGTCAAACCGCCACGCCCCCGAAATCCGCCTGACGGACCTCGGAGAGACCTGCGAAACGGACCTCAGTAGAAGGTCACGTCGTCCAGTTCGAACCACAGCTTGGCGCCGGCCGGGCGCTCGCCCTCCACGCCCACCTCGAAGAGGTCGGTTCCGGTCCAGGCCTTCTTCTCGGCCTTGGTGGAGGCCGGCGTGAAGGCCGAGAACGGCAGCGTCACCTTGGTCCATTGCGGACCGGCCTTGACCTTGGCCTGCCAGCGGCCGCCGGCGGTGTTGAAGCCCACCACATAGGTCCCGCCGTCGCCGCGCAGGGACAGCGACAGGCCCTTGAACGCGCTGGCGTCCACCGGCGTCATCGAACCTCGGGTGAGCGGCAGCAGCACGCCGGCCGAGGCGTCGTCCTTGGTCGCCATGCGGGCGCCGACGCTCAGCACCTTGCCGCCGCCCTCGCGCTCGATGACCTGCGAGACCTCGAGGCTGCGGTCTCGGCCGCCGTCGAAATCGTCCAGGCGCAGGGTGTCGAGGCTGGTGCGGCCGTCGGCGCGCTCGAAGTCGTCGATCAGGGCGGTCGCCTTCACGGCCGGCGGCGTCATGCGGTCGTTGGCGGGCGAGCGCGCCAAGCCGGGGCCGAAGGCGGCCTGGCCGTCGATGAACACCCGCTCGACCTTGTAGACGTCGGCGATCGTCTCCCAAGGCTTGCCGCCGAGCAGCACGAAGTCGGCGCGCTTGCCGGCCTCCAGCGTGCCGCGATCCGCGATCAGGTTCATGGCCTTGGCGCTGCCGGCCGTGCCGACGGTCAGGGCCTGGGCCGGGGTCAGGCCGGCCTGGACCAGCAGTTCCAGTTCGCGCTGGCTGGACGAGCCGTGCGGCGTGCCGGTCATGCCGGCGTCGGTGCCGAGCGCCAGTTGCACGCCGGCGTCGTAGAGGGTCTTGGCGTTGGACAGCGCGTAGCCGAACTTGGCGCGGGCCTGGCGCGCGCGCGGGCTGTCGGGATCCGCCGGCGGCTTGGCGCCCGGCTTGACCGGCTCGTAGACGGCCAGGGTCGGGGCGTAGGCCATGCCCGAGGCCTTGATCGCCGCCACGGTCGCCACGTCGATCGGCTCGTCCTGCAGGCTGTGGGCGATGACGTCGACGCCGTTCTTGGCCGCGACCATGCCGCGCTCGACCGTGACGGTGTGGGTCAGGACCTTCAGGCCGTACTTGTGGGCCTCGTCGGTCAGGGCCTTCAGGGTCCAGGCGTCCATGCTGGTGTTGTCGGGCGCCGAGCCGTAGCGCCAGCCGTCGGTGAAGGCCTTGATGGCGTCGGGCTTGTAGGGGGCGATGGCGTCCACCGCCGCCTTGGCGCTTTCGGGGGTGTCGACCCAGCGGGTGGTGGCCTGGTCGGCCCAATCGGCGCCGTGGCCGCCGGGCGTGCTGATGCGGGCGACGAAGTTGACGTGCGGCGCGGTCAGGGTCCCCAGCCACTGGCGGCGCGGCGCGAAGGATTCCGGCTGCTGGTGGAAGTCGTTCACCGTGGTCACCCCGGCGGCGACATAGGCGTCGGCGATCTTCGGCACGAGACTGGGAATGCCGTTCGGGGTCCAGTGGGTGTGGACGTCGAAGAAGCCCGGCAGCAGGGCCGCGCCCTTGGCGTCGATGACGGTCGCGCCCTTGGGCGCCTTGACCCCCGCGCCGACGGCGACGATGCGGCCGTCCTTGACCACTAGCGTCCCGTGATAGGGCGCCGCGCCCGTGGCGTCGAAGATCTCGGCGTTGACGACGGCCAGCGGCCTGGTCTGGGCGACCGCCAGGGACGTCGAGAGCGCGGCGGCGGCGAGCCCTCCGAGCAGGATGCGGGGCAAGGTCATGGACGGGCGTTCCTCGTGCGGGTCGGGGTCCCCTCAGGGACGCTCACACCTCATGACGAACCAGCTTCGCAAAACCAGCAGTCGTCGGCGCCGATCGGCATGCCGGGCGGCAGGGTTTCGACCGCGCCGGCGCGTGGGGCGGCCAGGGCCTTGCGGTCTCCCGAGGTCAGCAGGCGCCAGATCCGCGCCACCTGGGCCGCCTCGGCCCCCTCGCCTTTCCAGGCGCCCAGGCGCTTGGCGTAGGCCAGCAGGGCCGCGTCGATCTGGGCGGCCGCGGTGGGCGACAGGGCCTTGTCGTCGAGCACCGCGACCAGGTCGCCGACCAGCCGCGCCCGCACCCGGCGGCGAAGCTCGCCCGTGCGCCCGCTAGCCTGGGGACCGCCGGGGGCGACCGCCGCCAGCAGGGTCTCGACCGTCTCGGCGACGTCCAGCTGGCCCGGATCGCGCCGGTTCTGCTCGACCAGGCGGTTGAGACGCGCCGGATTGAGCAGTTGCGACAGGGTGTGGTCGGCGGCGGTCTCGGTCGCCGTCGGCAGGTCGAACACCGCAGCCCCCGAGGTCGGGAAGATCTCGATGTCGTAGGCCTTGTCGCGCGAGCCCGACTGGCCCTGCGACAGCAGCGAGATCAGCGGGTCGGGCAGGTCGAGCACGGCCGGGTCCAGGGTGCGCACCAGGGCCGCAAGCGCCCGGCGCTGGTCGGCGGCCGGGGTGGCGGGCGCGGCTTCCTTGCCGTCGCCGACCACCGCATAGCCGTAGTCGACGCCGCCGACGAACTTCACCGCCGCATCCACCTGATAGCGATGGAAGAGATAGATCGGCACAAGCGCGCGGCGCAGGTCGGCGACGGGCGCGCCGGCCGGCACGCTGTTCAGGCCAAAACGCGACAGGGCGATGCGGCGCACGGCCAGCACGTTGTCCAACTCGACGACCGGATCGGCGCCGTTGTCCCACAGCGAGCCGTAGGGCTGGGCGGCCGACGCCCCTCGGGCGTCGGCGTCGGAGACGTAGCGATAGCCCTTGGCCTGGGCCTCGCGCGCCAGGGCGTCCAGACGCTTGGCCTCGTCGCTCCCGGGCGCTCCTTCGGAGTAGAGCCAGTCGATGGCGAAGGCGTCCCAGGCCCCGACGCCCTTCGCATAGGCTTCGGAGAGATCCAGCCGGTCGCCGTCGACCTTCACCAGCGGCGCGGGGTAGTCCATCACCGAGGCGCGGCCGTACACGCTGCCGGCGAAATTGTGCGACAGGCCGATGGCGTGGCCGATCTCGTGGGCCGACAGTTGGCGGATGCGCGACAGGGCGATCTGGATCGGATCGTCCGGCCCGCCCGTCCCCGTCTTGTCGGCGCCCACGAGGCCTTCGAAGATCATCCGGTCCTGGCGGATGCGCAGCGAGCCCAGTTGGACGACGCCGCGCACGATCTCGCCGGTGCGCGGATCGACCACCGTCGTTCCGGTCGACCAGCCGCGCGTCTGGCGGTGGATCCAGTTGACCACGTTGTAGCGGGCGTCCATCGGGTCGACGCCCTCGGGCAGCGGCTCGACGCGGA
The DNA here is from genome assembly GCF_059415745.1 of Caulobacter sp. GW821-FHT10A10. Lineage (NCBI taxonomy): Bacteria > Pseudomonadati > Pseudomonadota > Alphaproteobacteria > Caulobacterales > Caulobacteraceae > Caulobacter > Caulobacter sp. GW821-FHT10A10. The sequence continues at coordinate 186,111 of NZ_JBWKNV010000003.1, forward strand.
AGGCGTCGACATAGCCGGCCGCCTCGAAGGCCTGGTTCCAACAGCGTCCGCCCTCGACCAGGGCGCTGCGCACCGGCTCGGGCGCGCCGCGGTCGATGTAGAACACGATCGGCTTCTTGACCGGCGACCGGGCGGCCGTCGGATCGGTCTTCTCCAGCCGGAAGCGTCGCACCAGCCGCTGCACGGTCGGCTTGTCCAGCGGGGCGGCGTAGTCGGCGAACAGCACCTGGGCCGAGGTGCCGGTGCGCGGATCGAAGACACGCGGCGTAAAGCCCGGCCCCGGCAGGCGGATGAAGCTGTGATGGACGCCGAAGGTCACCGAGCGGGCGTCGGGCACGATGCCGACGACCTCGCCGCCCGCGTCGTCGGCGGTGAAGGTCTGGCGGGTGTCGAACTCCAGATTGTCGGGGAAGACGCCGACATGGGCCAGATCGACATAGCTGAGGGTCGGGGCGGGCTTGAAGCCGCCCTGCTTGGCGTCCTTCATCGCGCCGGGAATGTTGAAGGCGTCGCGCAGCAGGAAGCCGGCGATGTCGACGCTGAAGCCGCCACCGGCGGCTTCCTCGGCCACCTCGCCCGACCACACCACCGAGCCCGGGAAGCTGTCGCGGACCGTCCGCCGCTCTTCGGCGCTGCCGTCGACAGCGCGGAAGCCGAAGTTCTCGAACTCGGCCAGGACCCGCTTGCCGACGCGGCGGAAGACCAGCACCTGGGTGTCGCCGGTCGCCGCGCGGTCCAGGCCCACCGGCGTCGCGCCGAGGCCGCCGCTGAGGCTGGGCTGATAGAGGAAGCGGCCCGAGACGCCGTCCGCGTCGGGCGCCGGCAGGGTGACCAGCACGACGCCCTTGGCCGCGTCGGTCTTCACCGGCAGCAGGCCCGGCGCGGCGGCGGGACGTGCAGCCTCGACAGCGGGAGCGAGCGCCAGCGCGGGCGACAGGGACAGGCCGGCCATCGCGCCCGCCAAAGCCAGGACGCGCCACGAGGCGCCGCCGAAACCCGATTTTCTCATGCCCTGCTCCGTTTCCGCCCAGCCTGACGATGCTTGCCGGTTAGCACGCCGTCGCGTCGCGGCTCGCGGAATCGCGACGCCGCCCTCCTGGACGCCCCGGGCCGGACGGTTTCGCCCGGCCGGCATGCAGGCAAGCCACTTTTTGAGCGTGAGCTAGTGGATTTCCCGGGCCAGGGCGCGGGCGACCAGTTCGCTGGCCTGACGGCAGCGATCCAGCGGGGACCCACGGCGGGGCGCGAAGACGGCTTCGGCGCGGTCGGGGCGCTCCGCCCCTCGCTCCTGGCTCGGCGTAATCGTCGAACGGCCCGCTTCCGGAGGAGAGATCGACCTCATGGGCAGGCCGCGTCGAAGGCGCGGGTCTCGGCTTCGAACTCGCCCAGCGCCGCCTCGGCCTGATCGGCCATGCGCCGCCAGGCCGCCAGCACGCCGTCGATGTCGGCTTCAGCGGTCGCGGGCGCGTCGAGGCCGGCTTCCAGGTCGTCGAGCACGGCGTTCCAGTCGCCCCGCAGGCCGCGAACGCCGGCCACCGTGCGGGCCAGCTCCGCCGCCGAGGCGATCAGGTCGTAGAGGCCGGTCTCGCGGCGCGAGCGCGGCGTAGGCGTAAAGGCCCATTGCTGCGACGGCAGGCCGGTCTTCTCCCACAGCCGCAGCGCCGCCCCGGCCTGCACACCGCCCTCGCCGCCGACGTCAAGCGCGTGGCTGGGAAAGGCGACGTTCTCGATGCAGGCGCCCTGGCGCGGCGGGATCAGGAAGAGATCGGCGCGCTGCGGCAGGCCGTCCAGCGGCCCGACGCGCGGGCGCGGCCCCTCGCTGACCAGCGGGAAGCCGAACGGCGTCGAGGCGTTGGCCAGGGTCCACAGCTTGTCGTCGGGCGCGATGTGCAGGTGCAGCGCCGGCTCGGCCGCCGATTGCAGGCGATGGGAGTCGGAGGCCGCGTCGTGACGCAGGCGCCAGAACTGGCGGGCCGCGCCGCCCTTCACGGGCTCCAGATGGGCCTGGCCGTCGTCGTCATAGGCCAGGCAGAGTTCGGGAGCCTCGCGTAGCGAGATGCGCACGGCCGGATCGCGCTCGAAGGCGGCGAACAGGGCGGCGAAGGCCCCGGCGCGGGTGGCGAAGTCGCGCATGCGGGCGGCGAGCGCCGTGGCGCGGTCGGCGCGCATGCGCACCTGCAGGCGCAGGGCGTCCAGCGCGGCCTCGCGCTCCTGGCCTAGCAGCTTGCGATAGGACAGCGGCGCGACGTCCCGGCCGTAGGAGACGAGGTCGCGGGCGAAGGCCGCCATGCCCAGCTGCAGGTCTAGCCCCTGCCCTTCCAGCATGGCGTCGAGCTCGGTCCAGGCGTCGAACAGGCGCTGGCCCTCGGCCGACAGGTCGCCCGGCTCGATGCGCTCGGCGCCGCGGCGCGGCTCCAGCGCGGGGCCGACCACTTCTCCCAGGAAACCCACGATGTCACGGCGCTGGCGCGAGGCCTTCAGGGCCGCGCGGGTGTCGGCGGCCACACGGCCGAGGGCGGCGACGTCACGCCAGTCGGCGAGGCCCAGGTCGAACAGGGAACCGACAGCGCCCGACCGTCCGCTGGCGTCGCCCGCGAAAAGCAGCAGGCCGGTCATCCCCGCCCCCGCGTCTGGTCCTGAACCTGTCGCAAACCCCTCGTCTCCGCACTGGAGTCGGCGATGGGTCGCTCACGGCGCGCCGCAAGCGACCCCCGCCCCGCATGCGAGAAGCCCCCCAAGACTGTCTCGCGCGCCAATGGCCTGGAAAACCCGGAGCCGTCATGGCGGGACGGCTCCGGGTCCCTTCGATCGCGAGACGTCCGCTCTGGAGGCTTTTGGCCCGGCCGTCCGTGATCTGCGACACGATGTCTCAACCGCCGCTAGGCAGCTGTGCAATTTGTCACAGGGCCGAAGCTTCGCGCTCAGCGGCGCGAAAGATTGAAGATCGAGAGCGGCGGAAAGCTCTTACGCAGCTTGGTTCTGCCCACGTAGCCGCAGCGGAATCTGTCGGCGTGGCTGGTGGCCAAAGCGCCCGCCATCGCCTCGCTGACATAGACCGCGCCGGGGGCGACGTCCGGCTCGATTCGGGCCGCGACCACCACGTGGGCGCCGACCACAGCCTGGGCGCCGGTGATCGGATTCACCCGCAGGTGCACCGGTCCGTAGTGGCCGCCGATGCGCAGGCCCAGGTGACGGGGCAGACCCCGGGCGCGCAGGTTCAGCCGGCGGTGGGCCTCAAGCAGGCAAAGCGCCGCCTCGGCGGCGTCGGACGGCTGGCCGAACACCAGGAAGACGCCGTCGCCCCAGGTCTCGACATGCTCCGGCGGCGCGGCGAGGCCGCCGATCGCCTCGGCCATGCCGGCCATCACCACCTCGAAGAAGGCCGGCACCTGGTCGTCGCGCAGCGCGCCAAAGCCGCGCACGTCGATGAACAGCATGGCCTTGACCCCACGGCCGTCGGCGCCCCCTGCGGTTACGGCGCCGCCGACGTCGGATTCGGGACGCTCGAAGGGCAGGATCGCCTGTGGCCGGCCGGTCTCGCGCCAGTAGGCGACGTCGGCGGCGGCCCCGGCGGGGCCGACGGCCGGACGTCCGTCCCAGACCGCGAGCTGCACGGCCCGGGTCGACAGGCCCTCGGCCCGCAGAATGGCGCAGCCGGCGGCGAAGCGGCTGGCGTAGGCGAAGACCTCGTCGTCGCCGGCGTAAGGATCACGGGACGCAAAACGCACCGAGGCGGCGCGGGCCAGGCAGGCGTCGAATCGCTCCACCCAGCGCTCGCCGAACGGACGCACCGAGGTCTCCACATAAGAGGCCAGCGACACCGGCGCGACGACGTGCAGTTCGGCCCCGGCCTCCAGCAGGGCCTCGGCCCACAGGATGTCGGCCCCGGCGGCGAGGCCGCCATAGCCGAAGCCGATACGCTCGGCGCTCAGAACCTGCGCCATGCGGGCCTTCAGCCCCGCCTCCTCGGCGGGATCGCGGGCGGCGAACATGTGGCCGGTGAACTGGGCGGCGGCGGGCGGGCGCAGGATCTCCAGCCAGGCGGTCGGCCCGCCGGTCTCGGCGGCGATCATGGTCAGCTGCCGCAGGGTGGAGGCGTGGGACGAGACGCTGGCCGGCGCACAGGCCACGGCCTTGGCCAGCATGTCGGCGGCGGCCTCGCGCTTGCCGAGCAGGAACAGCGCCTCGGCCCGGCTGGCGCGGTCGAAATAGCCGGCCTCGCCCTCCCCCGCCTCACCGGCGTGCTCCAGGGCCAGGGCGGCAAGTTGGGTGGACAGGCGCGCGTCGCCAGCGACGAGGCTCATGGTGGCGGCGTTGACGAGGCCATAGCGCCCCCCGCCCTGGGCGGCGGCGGCGGAGTAGCCTCGGGCGGAAGCGCGGGCGAAGGCCCTGCGGCGCGCCCCGGCGGCGCCCAGCGCCACGTCCTTGAGAAGTCGTGCGCCGAGCGCAAGCGCTTCGGCGTCTTGGGAAGCGGCCAAGCCTAGCCGCACATATTCGGATCGGGCGAAGTCGGTCGCCCCGGCCCTGGCCAGCGACAGCACGGCGGCATGCGCCAGGACCAGCGAGCGGTCGCCGTCGTCCAGCGACCGCCGCGCCAGATCATAGGCCTGAAGATGCTCGCCGCGCCGAAGCAGCGCGGCGAGCTCGTCGAATGACGTCAGGTCGGACAGATCAGTTGCCGGTGCCGTTTTCGATCAGCGGATCCAGGTCGATGGCCTGGCCCAGCGCGTCGAGCATGAACAGGCTGTAGACGAAGATGCCCTGACGCTTGGCTTCGAAGACCACCTTGAACGCGGCGTAGGGAATGCCCTCCGCGTTCGGATCAGGATTGTACTTGGTCCAGGTGTAGCTGGAGAAGTTCTGGCCCCAGTCGTTCTCGAACGAGATCGGCGTCGGCTGGAAGCGCCAGCCCTTTTCCAACAGGTCGTCGCTGAGGCGGAACTTCAGGAGGCAGCGCTCCGAAAGGTCCAGGTCCAGGAGTTCGGGCGGGTTGGGCCCGACGTCCATGAAGCTCAGATTGTCGGGATTGAGACCGACGATGACTTCGACGATCTTATCGGGCTCGGGCCCGGTCACAGTGCTGCCTTGCATAGAAAAATTCCCCCTTGAGGCGAATTAACCTAGGGCTGAATCGCGCCAGAACGCAACAAAATCGGGTCTCGCATAACCTTGTGCGCGGAGTGAGCGAACGATCGCCGCAGCCTCGTCGGCGCGTCCCAGGCGGTGCAGTGCGCGGGCCAAGGTGTCCCGTCCCTCCGGGGTCAGACTATCCTGACGAGGACCCAGCAGGCGCTGCACCTCGTCCGGCCGCCCCTGCGCCAGATGCGCCGCGCCCAGCAGCAGGGCTTCGCGATCCGCATCGCCCTTCACGCCCGGACGCGCCGCCAGCGAGCGCTCGATCTCGGTCGCCGCGGCCTTGGCCAGATCGGGCCGGCCGTCGATGTCGGCGAGCCTGATGGTCTGGGCTCGCAGGCGACCGCTCAGCTTGGCGGTCCAGGCGTAGACCTCCGGATTCAGCGCCCGCAACTTCGCCGCCCGCTCGCTGGCGCGAACGTGAGCCGCGCGCGCCGCGGTCAGGTCGCCGGCCGCCACCGCCACGTCGAAGGCCTCCATGTCCGCCGTTGCGGCGAACTCCAGCCAATTGGCGTTCTGGGGGTCCAGCGCCACTAGTTCCATGAAGCCGCGACTAGCCTCGTCGATCAGCCTGTCAGCCTCCTCGACCCGTCCGAGATCCAGAGCGCGCCGCGCCAAGGCGAGTTGGCCGGCGAGGACCTTGGCCATCAGCGGCCGGTCGTCGGGCTGCTTCTTCAGCAATCCCGTCATCAGTTCGTGCACCGCCACCCGCTCGGCATAGGCCTCGCGGACCCGCCCCATTCGCAGCAGGCTGTCGGACACCCAGGCCCGGGTGTCGGCCAGGTCGAGCACGTGGGCCTTGACGTCGGGCGCGGCCTTGTAGGCGACCGTGAAGCGGTCGCGGGCGTCGATGAACGCCGCCAGGGCGTCCTTGGGCCTCCCCTGCTCGAACAGCAGGGTGCCCAGGTTGCTGCGGGCGTAGGCGACCTCCAGCCGCCAATCGGCGTTGGACGGATCCAGGCGCGTCAGCCGCTCGGCCAGTTCGCCGTAGCGCCGGAACCCGGCCTCGGCCTCGGTCGCCCGCGCCAGCCGCCAGTCCACATAGGCCAGCCAGAAGACGTTCTGGGCATGATCGTAGAGCCGCGCGCCGTCGTTGGGCTCGCGGTTCGACAGGGCCTCGGAGGTGCGCGCCGCCTGCGAGAAGGCCTGGCGCGCGCCCTTCAGATCGCCTCGCTTGACGCGGACCTCGCCCAGCAGGGTCTGGGCCTTGGCCTGCTGGGCCAGTTCCGTATCGTCCAGGTCGCCGGTGCGCACATGGGCGTAGTGGGCGAGCGCCCGGGCGCCGACGCCGTCGAGCACGTCCAGCCGGCCGACAGGCTCCAGCTTCTTGCGAAGATCGCCCAGCATGTAGGCCACCAGGTCTTCGGCCTCGGCCCGCTGGGCGTCGGCCTCGCGGCGAGCGTCGACGGCGATCAGGGCCAGGGCGCCGGTCACCACCGCCACGCCGAGCGCGCCGGTGGTGATCGCTGTCATCCAGCGCGTGCGACGGCGCGCGTCGCGTTGGATCAGGCTGTCCAGCCGCGTCCCCAGCAGGGTCGCGGCGATCTTCATGAAGGCCAGCCGGCGTCCGTCGCCGCCTGGGCGGATGTCGGCCGCCAGAGGTTCTCCGCCCGGCGGCAGGGCCTCGCGCAGGGCCTGCGGCAGACAGTCGACGACCTCTCCGCCGCCCTCGGGACTGTCGACCAGCAGGCAGATCACCCGCTGGGGTCCGTGGGAGGAGAGGAAATGCCGGATCTCTTCGCCGACCCATTTCGAACGGCGCGCCGCCTCCGAACAGACGACGATCAGGAACTCGGAATGGTCCAGGGCGGTGCGAATCGCCTCGCCCAGATCGGCGGCGGCGGAGAGTTCGGCGCGATCACGGAAGATCGGACGCAGCGGCCGGCCAGCCGCCGCCCCCACGCCCTTGGGAGGACGATAGGCCTCCAGGCCCTTGTGCAGCCAGTCGACGAGCTTGCCGTCGCCATGGCTGTAGCTGATGAAGGCCTTGTAGTTTAAGTCCCCCATTGCCCCTCGACTCTCCCCGTACGCGAACTCTGGAGCGGCGATTATGGACTCATCCGTCCCCGCGAGCACCCCGCACGCTGCAGCTTATGGCGATAACGCCTTTCGGCTGCAGGCGCTGACGGACAGTCGGCTCCTGCGCCACATGAGCCCGACCGAGATCGAAGCCCTGGTGCCGCGGGTCGAAATCCTGTCGGTGCGGCGCGGCGCGCGGCTGGTCCAGCGCCACGATCCGGGCGGCGCGGTCTACATCGTGATCAACGGCCTGCTGCTGGTGAATCAGTACGCCCGCTCGGGCCGCGAGGTCGGCTATCGCCGCCTGCAGCCGGGCTCGTACTTCGGCGAGATCGCCGCCATCGACCGCCTGCCGCGCTCGGCCAACGTCACAGCCCTGACCGAATCCACCGTCGGCCGCCTGCCCGAGCCGCTGGTCGCCGAACTGATGGCCGGCGCGCCCAACTTCACCCGCGCGGTGCTGGAGGACCTGGCGGCCATGGTCCGAGCGCTGAGCAGCCGGGTGTTCGAGCTGAACGCCGTCTCCGCTCCCTGCCGCGTGCAGATGGAACTGGTGCGCCTGGCCACCGAGGCCGGCATCGAGGACAATCAGGCGGTGCTCGGCAAGGCTCCGACGCACGCCGAGATAGCCGTCCTGGCGGGCGCCCAGCGCGAGGCCGTGACCCGCGAGCTGAACCGCCTGGAGGCCCGCCGGCTGATCGCCAAGCAGGGCCGCACCCTGACCATCCTCAACGTCGACGGCCTGGTCGAGGAGATCGAGCGGCTGGGCGGCGACGAGCCGGAGCTTTAGTTCGCCGCGCTCTCCTGGAGCGCCCGCGTCACGCCGTTGGTCCAGCCGAAGCCGTCCTGCAGCGGGTACTCCCCGCCCCCGCCGGCCTTGGCCTCCTCGACGTCGTACTTCTCCAGCATCTTGCCGCTGGCCCGGTACTCGCGCTCGACCGTGGCCAGCCAGCGATCCGAGATCTCCGACGCCAGGGCCGTCTCGCCGTAGCGGCGCAAGCCGGCGACGGCCACCCACTGCAGGGGCGCCCAGCCGTTGGGCGTATCCCACTGCTGGCCGGTGCGGCGGGTGGTGGTGCGCAGGCCGCCCGAGGCCAACAGTTGCGCCCGGGTCGCGATCGCCACCGCCTTGGCCTGCTCGGGCGAGGCCGCGCCGACGAACAGCGGATAGAGGGTGGCGGCGCTGAGGGCGTCGATCCGCTCGCCGCCGGTCCAGAGATAATCCAGATAGACGCCGCGCGAGGCGTCCCAAAGCACCGCGTCCATCGCCGCCTTGCGCGCCTTGGTCCGACCGTCGAACTCGGCGACGCACGGGCTGTCGGCGATCCGGGCGCAGCCGGTCGAGATCGCCATCTCCAGGCCGTACAGCAGGCTGTTGAGGTCGACCGGCACGATGGCGGTCGTGCGGATGGTCTTCAGATGTTCGCCGTCGGCCATCCAGCGCGAGGAGAAGTCCCAGCCGCTCTCGGCCCCGGCCCGCAGGTCGCGAAACACCTCGGCCGGCGGACGCCCCGTGGCCAGCGAGGCCTCGCGGGCGGTCTCCAGATCCTCGCGATAGGACTCGTCGCGCGGCGTGACGCGGTCGTCGTAGTAGCGGTTCAGCACCGCTCCGCCCGGCAGGGAGACCACGCGGCGATACGCCTTGCCCGGGGCCAGCGTCTTCTCGCCGTCCATCCAGAAGGCGTGCTCGCGCCGCATCAGGTCGACCCGGGCCTTGACCACCGCCGGGTCGGTCGCTTCGGAGAGGCCGACCATGGCGTAGAAGAACGGCGGCTGCGAACGGCTGAGATAGTAGGTGCGCGCGCCGTTGGGGATGTGGCCGTAGCCGTCGATCAGCCCGCCGAAGTCGTCGATCATGCTCTCGACCAGGTCAGAACGCCCGTCGAGCTTCAGACCCAGCATCGTGAAGTAGCTGTCCCAGTAGTAGATCTCGCGAAAGCGCCCGCCGGGCACGACGAAGGGCTTCTCCATCGCCAGAGCCGAACCGCCGGCCACCGGCCTGACGGGCTCGCGGGTCAAGTGCGGCCACAGGGCGGCGACGTGGGCTTTCAAGGTGGTGCGCTCGGCGCTGGGCGCGGGCGCCGCGCCGGCCTCGGGCACGACGAAGTTGGCCCGTACGAAGCGCTTCAGCTCGGCGTCGGTGAAGCGGGCATGGGCGCGGTAGGCCTTCAAGATGGCGGCCGGGTCGCGCTTCGGCGTGGCGTCGACGAAGGTCTTGCCGTCCGGGAACAGCCGCCGTGTCTGCACCTGGTGGAAAAGCTCCTGGTAGGTGTCGGCCGGCGTCGGGACCTCCGCCGCCGGGGTCTGCGCCAGGGCGAGCGGCGTCAGCGCCGTCCAGGCCGCTGCGGAGACGACGGCGAGCAGGCGGGCGCGGATCATCGGGGCCTCATCGAAAAAGACGCGGACCGGCAGGGAGGAAGCCGGCCCGCGCGCAGGAACCGTTGCAGGACAGAACCCGCGAGATGGCTAGAAGTTGTAGCCGACGCTCAGCCGCACCGACCGGCCCAGGATCGGCCGGGCGTTGGCGCCGCTGGTCGAGCGCGGGTCGCCTTCGGTCAGGCCGTGGCTGTCGGTGAGATTGTCGCCGGCCACCTGCACGTCGAAGGCCCCCACCCGGAAGATCGCGCCCAGATCGAGCTTCTCGTAGCCCTTCAGCACCTGGGTGTTGGCGTTGTCGGCGTAGCGGTCGTCGACGGCGCTGAGCGTGCCGTAGAAGGTGGCGTCCACCGTGCCGAGCGCGACGTCCCAGCTGGGCGTGAAGCGGATCTGCCAGTCGGGCTGACGCTGAGCGCTGTTGCCGGCGTTGGCCGGGATCGACGACTGCTTGATCTCGGTCTTCTGGAAGGTGCCGTTCAGGGCCAGCGACAGGCCGAAGTCCGACTTCCAGCGGCCGTCGAGCTCGACGCCCCGGGCGCGGTTGGTGTTGCTTTCCTGGATGCCGCCGACGTCGGCGAACTTGGCGCCCTTGAACTCGTTGGCGAAGCCGGTGGCGTAGAGTTCGAACGGCCCGCTGCGCAGCTTGTAGCCCAGCTCGTACTGGTCGACCTTCAGGGTGTCGGTAAGGTTTTCGCGGAAGTTGTCGAAGCTGGGGAACTTGTAGCCCCGCGAATAGCGCACGAAGACGCCCGAGACCTCGTTGAGGTCGTAGTTGGCGCCGGCCGTGTAGGACGTCTTGCTGTGGCTGTAGTCGGTGGTGCGGATGGCCAGGCCGTCCGGATAGCCATTGCCGTCATCGACGACATAGTCGGTCTTGAACCGCTCGCGACGGACGCCAAGGTCGATGCGCAGCTTCTCGGTGGCTTGCCAGGAATCAGCCAGGTAGAGCGCGTCCACCCGCCCGTCGCCGGCCGAGACCAAACCGTAGTTCCAGCAGCCCGAACCGCTGCCGGCGGTCGCCAGATTGGCGCAGGTGATTCCGGTCGCCAGGTAGTCGCCGTTGGCCTTGACCTGCATCGGGCGAAAGTTGCCGATCGTCCAGAAGTCGTCCGACGAGAAGCTGGAGGCGTAGTAGCCGGCCGAAAGCTCGTGCGTTCCGAAGCTCTTGGAGACGCTGAAGTCGTTGGTCAGCGCCTCGATCTCCTTCTCGACGATCCAGGCGCCCCAGTTCTGCACATAGTCGCTGGAGCCGAGGGTCGCGCCGCCGCGCGTGGTCACGGCAGAACCGGTGACCGCCGCCACCGACGCCGCCGTCACCGCCCCGCCGTCGGGCACTAGGCCGTAGGTATTGGCGTCGCCCTTGGTGAAGCTGAAGCGGTCGCGCACCGTCCAGCCGTCGCCGAACTCGTGCTCGAAGCTGCCCCCGACCACGTAGCCCTTCCAGCCGCGCCCGTCGGCCAGGTCGAACTGGCGGGTCGTGCCGTCGGCGTTCACCTGCAGGGTCTGGTGGCGCGAAAGCTCGCCGATCTGGGTGTAGGTCCCCTTGTCGACGCCCGGCACATTGATGGCGAACGGCAGGTACCAGGCGCCGTGGTCGTCGGTGGCGCGGGCGTAGAGGTTGATCTTGCCGTTCTCCAGCTTCCTGGTGAGGTTCACCGTGAACTGCTGGCCCTTCTCGCTGTCGAACTGGGTGTCGCGCACGCCGGGCGAGCGGGAGACGTAGCCGCCGACCATGAAGAAGAGGTCGTCGGCCAGCTTGCCGCTGACCACGCCGTCGACGCGGCGCAGGCCGTAGTCGGAGGTCGAGGCCTTGATCAGGCCCTTGGTGTCCTCGCCGCCCTCCTTGAGCATGAAGTTGGTCGTCAGGCCCGGCTGGCCGTTGGAGAAGATCGGGTTGGGACCGCCGCGCAGGGCCTCCATCCGCGAGATGGTCTCGTCGACGCGGAAGATCGACGAGTTCTCGAGGAACGACAGGGTCGAGGGCGGATAGATCGGCGCGCCCTGCAGCTGGATGGTCAGGAACTCCGCGTCGCCGGTGGCGGGGAAGCCGCGCACGAAGACGTTCGCGCCCGCAACGCCGCCCGAGGTCTCGACCCAGACGCCGGGCACCAAGGCCAGGAGCTCGGCGCTCGACTTGGGCGAGGCCTTGGTGATGTCGGCGGCGTTGACGGTGCTGACCGCGAAGCTGGCCGACAGCTTGTCGATGCCGGCGCCGCCGGGGGTGCCGACGACGATGACCTCTTCAACTTCGGACGGCGCTTCGGGCGGAGCGGCCTGCGGCTCGGTGACGACGGCCGGCGAGGCCTGGGCCGTGGCGCTGGCGGCGACCAGCAGGCTGCGGCCGCGGATGGCGTAGACGCCGCTGGCGGTGGGCTGGGCCACCATGTCGGAGCCGGCCAGCAGGCGCTTGAGGCCCTCATCGGCCGAGAAGCTGCCCTTCAGGCCGCCGCTGCGCTTGCCGCGGATCTGGGTCTCGTCGAAGGCCAGTTGCTGGCCCGACGCACGACCAAAGGCGCGCAGAGCGCCGCCCAGGTCCTGGGCCGGAATGTCGAAGCTGTAGGTCGCGCGCTGCTGGGCGTAGCCGGCGGTCGGCGCGGTCAGGGCCGCCAGGACGGCGGCGGTAGCGGTGGCGCCCCAGACGAGGCGGCGGTCGAAGCTCTTGCGCATCACTTCCCTCCCTCGCGCCGATCATTGTTCTTTGGCGGCGCTTTGGTGAGTGAGACGCCTCAGTCTGCGGAAGACTCACCAGCGCCGCTGATCTTTTTTTGCCCCCGGTCGTTTTGGCCCCGGTCGATCCGCAGCACCGTCTCGCCCGGCGACGGCTCGGCGCGCACCGGCAGCACGGCGGTGACACCGTCGACGAAGGCCCGGGTGTCGCCCGAGGTGAAGACGCCGCTGATCTTCAGCCGGCCCACGGCCGGATCGGCGATCCGCAGCTTCTCGCGGGCGTAGCGGTTCACCCGCTCGACGGCGAGATCCATGGGCTCGTCCTGGAACACCAGCTGGCCGTTCTCCCACGAGGCGGCGCGCGACGGGTCGGTGGGCGAGACCACCGTGGTGTCCGACGTCGTCGAGGCGACCAGTTCGTGGTCGGGGGTCAGCAGCCGCTCGGCAGGCGCACCATCGACCTTGACCGTGGGCGGCGGGCGACCGCGCGCCCCCTCCCCGTCCAGCACCGCCACATGGCCCTCGTAGAGCACCACGCGCATCTGGCCGGGCAGCTTCTCGACACTGAAGGTCGTGCCAGTGGCGACCACCAGCTTGCCGTCGGCGGCCACGGAGAACGGCCGCAACGGATCCTTGGCCACCGAGAACTTGGCGCGGCCCTCCTCGAGCCACAACCGCCGGCGGCCGCCGTCGTAGCGCACGCGCAGCACCGTGGCCGCGTCGAGCGAGGCGCGCGAGCCGTCGGGCAGTTCGACGATACGGCGCTCGCCCTCTGTGGTGCGGTAGACGTCGGGCAGGCTGGCGCGCCAGGCCACGCCGCCGCCGGCCAAGGCCGCGACGAAACAGGCGGCCAGCGCCGCGCCGATCACCGCACGGCGGCCGGGCCTGCGCGACCAGCGGCCGCGCTGGGCCCGGCGCAGGTCTTCCAGGGCCTCGCCGCGCAGGGCGACCATGCCCGGGCTCATCGCCTGGTCATCGACCGCGCGCCAGGCCGACACGGCGTCGTCCAGCAGCGCGCGATGCTCGGGATCGGCGGCGAACCAGGCTTCCAGCTGCGCCTGCTCGACGTCGGTCAGCTCGCCCTCCGCCAGGCGCACGCACCAGGCGGCGGCGACGTCCAGGGGCTCTTCATGCGGAGCGCCGGTCATGTCGTCGGGACCGTTCATTCGCCGGCCCTCGTGCGACGCGTCAGATGGCCCATGGCCTTGAGGATATGCTTTTGCACGCCGCTGGTGGTCATGCCGTAGAGTTCCGCCAGCTCGGCCTGCTTCATGCCCTCCAGGCGAAACAGCAGGAAGATGGCGCGGGTGCGGTCGGGCAGTTCGCGCAGGGCTTCGGACACCTCGCCCAGCCGCTCGCGGCCCATCAGCACCCGGGCCGGGTCCAGCGGCTCCAGGTCGATCGGCTCGGCGCGGACGGCGGCGGTGTAGCTCGACCGCACCCGCTCGCGCCGCGCCCGGTCGCGCAGCAGGTTGGCGGCCATCTGGAAGATGTAGGCGTCGGCGTTGTCCATGGTCCGGCCGGCTTCGGTCAGGGCCAGCTTGGCGAACAACTCCTGGGTCATGTCCTCGGCGTCGCTGTGGCTGGCGGCGCGACGCATGAAGAACGCCATCAGCGCGGGCCGATAGCGCCGATCGAGGCTCCCCAGGTCATGTTCGCTTTTCGGCCGCACGGTCCGTCTCGACAGGTTTCCCGGAGTGCATGACGCACATCCTGGCCCGAGGCACACCGAACAACGATGATTTTTCTTCAGAGCGCGTGCGTGACGCGCTTGAGCCAGGTGCGCAGCGGCGTCTCCACCCAGCGCCAGGCCGCCCACGAGGCGGCCGGCAGCACGAAGAAGGCCAGCACGCAGAACCACAGCGGCAGGTCGCGCTTCCAGCCGTTCGGATAGATCGAGATCATCACGTACCAGAACGCCCAGTGCAGGGCGTAGAGCGGGTACGACACCCCGCCCAGCCGCTCGCACCAGCGCGCCAGCCGCCCGCCGGGATCGTAAGCGCCCAGCAGCACCAGGACCGGGAACAGCAAGGTCGCGCAGGCGAAGTCGTAGAGGCCGTTGGCCACGCGGCTTGGCCACACCGGCAGCACCAACACGAACAGCAGCAGCGCCGCTGGAACCCAGGCCTTCCTCGCGGCGAAACTTCCCCGATGCCGCCAGCACAGCCAGCCTATGGCGAAGGGGAACGAGGCGCGCAGCACGCCCAGGCCGAAGGTCGCCTGGTCCCAGCCGGTCTGCAGCCCGCCCATGCCCACGGCGACGAACAGCAGGGCCGCGCCGGCCAGCAACACGAACATGATGATCGCCATGTCCGGCGCGCGGCGCAGCGGGAACCAGGCCAGGCTGACCAGCACCTCCAGGCACAGCGACCAGGCCAGCGGGTTGAACGGGAACAGCGACGGGAAGGTCCCCGCCACCATCGGCGCGAACTTGGGGATCAGCAGCAGGCCCTTGAGGACGTCGACCGCGGTCTCGACGTTCGGCCGGCCCGTCAGCAACGCGCCAGCCACCGTGGCGATGAACAGCATCGGCCAGACCCGCACCCAACGGGCCACCAGATAGGGCCAGAACCCGATCTTCCGCCGCTCGAAGGCGTGGGCCAGCACGAAGCCGCTGAGGCAGAAAAAGAAATCCACGGCCAGATAGCCGTGCGCGAAATGGCCGCGTCGGCCCGACCAGTCGGCAATGTGGTAGAGCAGCACGCCCAAGGCCGCGACGCCGCGCAGCCCGTCCAGCGCGGTGAACCGTCCTTCGTCCTTGGTCGTCGCAAGCGTCACCAAGCGGTGGTGTCATGGTGCGGGAGAAGGGGCAAGGGTTGCTCCCCCTATTCTCCGCTCCCCAAACTCGTCATCCCGGAAAGCGCGCAGCGCTTATCCGGGACCCAGGGGACTGGGCTCTGCGGCGCGCTCAGGCTGCCTGCGTCGCCAGCGCGTTGCGGCGGCCCCTGGGTCCCGGCTCTACGCTTCGCTTCGGCCGGGATGACGAAAGGGGGAGCGCGATAGTGATCACCCCAGCCGCTTGATCGCCGCCTTCAACGGCTTGCCCGCCTCGAAGTAGTCCGCCCAGGCCGTGCTCCTGGCGATCAGGTCCGGCGCCGTGCGGATCGTGAACCGCGACGGATCCAGCCCCGCCTTCACCTGCGTCCAGTTCAACGGCATCGACACCGTCGCCCCCGGCCGCGCCCGGGCCGACAGCGGGGCCACCGCCGTGCTGGTGCGGTCATTGCGCAGGTAGTCGAGGAAGATCCGTCCCGCCCGCGCCTTCTTGCTCATGGTGATCAGGTAGCGGTCCGGGTCGTCGGCGGCCAGGCGGGCGCAGACCTCGCGGGCGAAGGCCTTGGCCTGGTCCCAGGGGACCTTGTCCGACAGCGGCGTGACCACGTGCAGCCCCTTGCCGCCGGTGGTCTTGCAGAAGCTGGCGAGGCCCAGCTCCTCCAGCCGGTCGCGCATCTCCCGCGCCGCCTCGATCACCGCCTCGAACCCGACCTCCGGCGCAGGATCGAGGTCGAAGACCAGCCGGCCGGCGACCTCGGGATCGCCCGGCTGGCAGTTCCAGGGATGGATCTCGACGGCGGCGATCTGGGCGGCGGCGACCAGGGCCTCGACGCGGTCGAACCTGATGTAGGGCTGGCGGTCGCCGCTGACGGTGACCGTCTCGATCAGCGACGACATCCCGCGCATGGCGTGGCGCTGGAAAAAGGTCTCGCCGTCGATGCCGTCCGGGACGCGGATCACCGAGGCCGGCCGGCCCTGGATATGTGGCAGCATCCAGTCGCCGACGGCGGCGTAGTAGCGGGCCAGATCGAGCTTGGTCCCGGGCTCGCCGTCGCCGGCGTCGGGCCACAGGGGCTTGTCGGGCTTGGAGATCGGCACGCCCAGCACGACGCTTTCGCCCTTGGACCTCGCCGCCTTGACGGCCTTGCGCGTCGATTTGGCCAATTCCGCCTTGGCGGCCGGCACGGCGTCTGCCTCAACCTCCGAAGCCGGCTTGTCCTCGCGCAGGCCCTTGAAGGCGGCCTGGCGGATCGCGCCCTCGCCAGTGAAGCCGGCATATTCGATCTCGGCGACGAGTTCGGGTTTCACCCAGTGGATGTTGGCGGCCTTCTTCGGCGCGCCCTCGCCTTCGAATGGCGAGCGGTCGGTCTCCAGCGCCTTCAGCTTGGGCAGGAGTTTGGCGACCTTGTCCTTGCCGAAGCCCGTGCCGATGCGGCCGACATGCACGAGCCTGCCGCCGCGCATCACCCCGGCGATCAGCGAGCGGAAGGCCGTCCCCGTCGTCGTCCAGCCGCCGATCACCACCTCGTGGCCGGCCCGGCACTTGGACTTGGTCCAGGTCTCGCTGCGGCCCGAGCGATAGGTTGCGTCCAGCCGTTTGGAGATGATCCCCTCCAGCTCCAGCTTGCAGGCCGACAGCAGCACGGCGTCGCCCGCCGTCTCGAAGTGATCGACATAGCGCAGGCGGGGCTCATCCTGCCCCAGCAGCGCCTTCAGCCGCGTCTTGCGCTCGCGCAGGGTCTGGGACCGCAGGTCTTCGCCGTCGGCGAACAGCAGGTCGAAGGCGAAGAAGATGATCTCGCCCTCGCCGCCCTCGGCCTCCCCTACCTTAGCTAGCGCCGCCTGCAAGGCCGCGAAGTCTGGCTGGCCGGCCTCGTCGAGCACCACGGCCTCGCCGTCGATCAGGGCGTCGGGCAGGTCGGCGGCGGCCTCGGCGATCCCGGCGAACCGGTCGGTCCAGTCCAGGCCCTTGCGGGTGCGGAGCACAGCCCGGCCGTCCTCGACGCGCAATTGCAGGCGATAGCCGTCGAACTTGATCTCGTGCGCCCAGCCCGCCCCGGCCGGCGGCCGCTCGACCGACTTGCACAGCTGCGGCTCGACGAAGCCAGGCATGGCCGCGGGCTTGGCCTTTGATTTCGCGGTCGTTTTCTGGGGCTCGAAGCTGCGGGTCTCCTCGGCCTCCCTGGCCAGCGCCTCGCGCTCGGCCTTGGTGCGGGATTTCCAGACCGCGTCGGCCTTCCCCTTGGTCTTCAGGATGAAGGGCTTGGGCGACTTGCCCTTGCCGGCGGCGATGTCGGCCATGGACCGGTCCGAGGCGATCGAGCGGTCCTCGTCGAGGATCGCCGCGCCCTTACCCGGCCGCGCGGCCTCGTCCTGGTGCTTGATCAGCAGCCAGTTGGCGCGCTTACCCTTCCCGTCCTTCGCGTTGCGGTCCCAGTTCATCCGCACCAGCACCCAGCCGCCGTGCAGCCGCTCGCCCTCCAGCACGAACTTCAGCTCGCCCTTCTTCAGCGCCTTGCCGATATCCTCGAAGCCCGGTTCCGGCGCCCAGAAGCCGCGGTCCCACAGCTGCACCGTGCCGCCGCCGTACTGGCCCTTGGGGATCGTGCCCTCGAAGTCGCCGTAGTCGAGCGGGTGGTCCTCGACCTCGACCGACAGCCGCTTGTCGGCCGGGTCCAGCGACGGTCCCTTGGTCACGGCCCACGACTTCAGCACCCCGTCGACCTCCAGCCGGAAATCGTAGTGCAGCCGCGTGGCGTCATGCTTCTGGATGACGAATCGCAGGTGCGGTGACGCGGCCACCGCCCGCTCGCCGCTGGGTTCGGCGGTCTTCTGGAAATCGCGCTTGCGGCGATATTCGGCCAGCTGCGGCTGCATCATTTCCCGTTCCTCCGCTGAAAACAAGAGTCTCCGAGTTCGAGAACGGTTCCCCTAGCCCGTCCGACGTGTTTCAGTGGACCAATTGTCAATGACACCGGTTTCCATTAGAGACAGCGCAGGTCCGATCAACGGGCCGGCATTGAGTAATTCGAGGGAGGGTACGCGGCGTGACCGTTTCTGAGGCGCAGAGCGACCTATTCGCACCGGCGTCCATCGCCCCCCAATTCGTCGAAGCCCGCCGCAAAGGCGTCTCGGTTCCTGGCTATCCCGGCGGGGCCCTGCCCCAGACCATGGCCGACGGCTACGCGGTGCAGGACATCGCCATCGACCTGTGGCCCGACGAGCTGGTCGGCTGGAAAGTGGGTCTCGTCCCGCCGCAGCACCGCGAGCGCCTGGGCGTCGATCGCCTGGCCGGCTGCATCTTCAAGAACAACGTCTGGGACGCCGGCGCCGAGCCGACCCCGTTCCGCGCCATTCCCGGCGGCTTCTGCGCCGTCGAGGCCGAGTTCATCATCCGCCTGTCCAAGGACGCCCCCGAGGGCAAGACCGAGTGGACCGCCGAAGAAGCCGCCGACTATGTCGGCGAGCTGATCCTCGGCGTCGAGATCGCCGGCAGCCCGCTGAAGACCATCAACGAACTGGGCCCGCCCATCGTGGTCTCCGACTTCGGCAACAACGACGGCCAGATCCTGGGTCCGGTGATCGCCAACTGGCGTGAGCTCGGCTGGGAGGCCATGCCGGCCGAGACCTTCATCAACGGCGTCAGCGTCGGCAAGGGCGGCGCGACCTCGATCCCCGGCTCGCCCCTGGCGGCCCTGGCCTTCCTGCTGGGCCACGTCGCCTCGCGCGGTCGCCCGCTGAAGAAGGGCATGATCGTCACCACCGGCGCCAGCACCGGCATTCACGACATCGCCGCGGGCGAGGAATCGACCGTAAGCTTCGGCCCGCTGGGCGAGGTGCGCTGCAAGGCGGTCCCCGCCTGACGGGACCCCGCGTCCCAGGTCGAACAACGAAAAACAAAACTAGGGTAAGGAAGACGACGTCGATGGACATCCCCGCGGCTCCCGCGCCATCCGAGAAGATCGGTCGCTATCGCTGGGTGATCGTCAGCCTGCTGTTCGCGGCGATGGTCATCAACTATGTGGACCGGCAGACGATCGGGCTGCTGAAGGCCGATCTCTCCCATGAGTTCGGGTGGAACGAGAAGCACTACGCCGACCTCGTCTTCTACTTCCAGCTGGCCTACGCCGTGGCTTACCTCGCCTGGGGCAAGATCATGGACAGGATCGGAGCCCGCTGGGGCTTCGGCGTGGCCTTCGCCATCTGGCAGATCGCCCACATCGCCCACGCCGCGGCCAAGGGCTTCGGCGGCTTCGTCTTCGCCCGCATGGGTCTTGGGATCGGCGAGGCCGGCGGCTTCCCGGGCGGCATCAAGGCCGTGGCCGAGTGGTTCCCCAAGAAGGAACGGGCCTTCGCCACCGGCATCTTCAACGCCGGCACCAACATCGGCGCCATCGTGACACCCTTGGTCGTGCCCGGCATCGTCCTGGCCTTCGGCTGGCAGATGGCCTTCATCGTCACCGGCGTCGCGGGCCTGATCTGGCTGCCGATCTGGCTCCTGGTCTATCGCCGTCCGCGCGAGCACAAGAAGCTGGGCGCGGCCGAGCTGGCCCACATCGAGCAGGACCCCGCCGACCCAGTCGAGAAGATCGGCTGGAGCAAGCTGCTGACCAAGCGCGAGACCTGGGCCTACGCCCTGGGCAAGTTCCTTATCGACCCGATCTGGTGGATGTTCCTGTTCTGGCTGCCCGACTTCCTGGGCAAGCGCTACGGCCTGGATCTCAAGACCTTCGGCCCGCCGCTGATCGCCATCTATCTGCTCAGCGACGTCGGCTCGGTGGCCGGCGGCTGGCTGTCGTCCAACCTGATGAAGCGCGGGGCCACCATCAACCGGGCCCGCAAGCTGACCATGCTGATCTGCGCCCTGCTGGCCGTGCCGGTGATGTTCGCCTCGTTCGCCAGCAGCGTATGGGTCGCCGTGCTGATCATCGGAGTGGCCACCGCCGCCCACCAGGGCTTCTCGGCCAATCTCTACACCCTGCCGTCGGACGTCTTCCCGCGCGGCGCCGTCGGCTCCGTCGTCGGCATCGGCGGCATGCTGGGCGCCCTGGGCGGCATGGTGTTCTCCAAGTACATCGGCCAGGTCCTCGAGACGATCGGCACCTACACCCCGATCTTCATCGTCGCCGGCAGCGCCTATCTCGTCGCCCTGCTCGTCGTGCACCTGCTCGCGCCCAAGATGGAGCCGGTGAAGATCTGATCTTCGCGACCTGACTGAAACCCAAGCCCCCGGACGCAGCCGCGCCGGGGGCTTTTTCTTGAGCCTTTTCGGGGGATCATTCGTTCCTGGCGCCGTGACCTCGCCGCGATCACGGCCTAGATTGGATGTCATGACAACGTTGTCTCCGACCACCACCGCCCCGCTCAACGTCGCCCTCGTCGGCTACGGCTATGTCGGCAAGACCTTCCACGCCCCGCTGATTTCCACGACGCCGGGTCTGGTGCTGCACACCGTCGTGTCCAGCGACCCGGCCAAGGTCGCCGCCGACCATCCCGAGGCCAAGGTGGTCGCCGGCCTCGACGAGGCCCTGGCCGACGCCGAGATCGACCTCGTCGTCATCGCCACCCCGAACGAGTTGCACGCCCCGCAGGGCCAGGCCGTGCTCGCCGCCGGCAAGCACCTCGTCGTCGATAAACCGTTCACCGTCACCCTCGACGAGGCCCGGGCGCTGGTCGCCTCGGCCGAAACCGCCGACCGGCTGCTGTCGGTGTTCCACAACCGCCGCTGGGACGCCGACTTCCTGACGCTCAGGGGCCTGATCGCCGAGGGCGCGCTGGGCGAGGTCACGCAGTACGAAAGCCATTTCGACCGCTTCCGCCCGACCGTGCGCGACCGCTGGCGCGAGCGGGCCGGCCCGGGCGCGGGCGCCTGGTTCGACCTGGGCCCGCACCTGCTGGACCAGGCCCTGCAGCTGTTCGGTCAGCCGCTGGCGGTCAGCGCCGACATCGGCGTCCAACGCGAGGGCGCCGGGGCCGACGACTATTTCCACGTCGTGCTGCGCTATGACGCCCTGCGGGTGATCCTGCACGGCAGCCTGCTGACCGCCGCCGCCGACCTGCGCCTGGCCGTGCACGGCACGAAGGGCAGCTTCATAAAGCAGGGCCTCGACGCCCAGGAAGACGCCCTCAAGCGCGGCCTGACCCCGGCCGACGAGGGCTTTGGCCTGGATCCCCGCCCTGGAACCCTGACCCGCGCCGACGGTGACGTCCTGACCACCGAGACCGTGGCCGGCGCGCGCGGCGACTACGCGGCCTATTACGCTGGGATCCGCGACGCGATCCTGACCGGCGCCCCCAACCCCGTGCCGGCCCGCGAGGCCCTCCAGGTGATGGAGCTGCTGGACCTGGCCGCCCGCTCAGCCGCCGAGCGCCGCGAACTGAGCGTCGAGACCGCCTGATGAGCCACGAAGAAGACATCGCCCGCATCGCAGCCCAGGAGGCGGCGCTGGTCTTTCCGCACTTCGATCTCGACACCGCCTGGGCCCTGGGCGCTGGCCTGCGCGACGCGGCCCTGGCCCGCAAGGCGCCGCTGGCCATCGACGTGTCGTTGCGCGACCGGGCGCTGTTCCACGCCGCCCTGCCCGGCTCGACCGGCGAGAACGCCGATTGGCTGCGCCGCAAGCGCAACACGGTGCTGCACTTCTCCAAGAGCTCCTACGGCGTCGGCCTGGCCCTGGCCGCCAAGGGCGAAACGCTGGAGGCCAAGCACGGCCTGCCGACTCGCGACTACGCCACGCACGGCGGCGGCTTTCCGCTGCTGGTGCGGGGCCTCGGCTGCATCGGCGCGGTGACGGTCTCGGGCCTGCCCCAGCGGCAGGACCACGTGCTGGTGGTCGAGGCCCTGGCCCTGATGCTTGGCAAGGAGCTGGACGAGCTGGCGCTGGGGTAGAGATGGACGAACCTCCCCCTGTGGGGGAGGCGATCGCGTAGCGATCGGTGGGGGGGGTGTTCTCGCGGACTCCGCCACTGCCTCGAAAGCTGAAAACGTCCCCCCTCCGGCCCTCCGGGCCACCTCCCCCAGAGGGGGAGGATCTCGTCCGACGCCCAGCAGAGCAGATGCTCCCCCTCTGGGGGAGCTGTCGGCGAAGCCGACTGAGGGGGTCTTTCTCCCGCCCCCACCCACTTTTCGCGCAACGCCTAGCCTCCCTTCCCGGCCGCCCCTAGAAACGGACTCGCCGTTTTCGTGGGGATCTCGCTATGCGCCGCCGCACCTTCTTCGCCGCCCTGCCGGCCGCCGCCTTCGCCGGACAGGCCTACGCCCAGTCGCAGATCCTCGCCGGCCCCAATCCCAACCGGAAGCGGCCCGACGTGCACGGCGGCGACCGCGTCGATGGCGCGAGCTTCGCCTCGCGCTCGGCGGCCTGGGGGATCCACGGCGCGGCGGCCACGGCCCATCCGCTGGCCACCCAGGCGGCGATCGCGGTGCTCAAGAAGGGCGGCTCGGCCGCCGATGCGGCCATCGCCGCCAACGCCATGCTGGGCCTGTGCGAGCCGATCTCGTGCGGGATCGGCGGCGACTGCTACGTGCTGCTCTGGGATCCCAAGACCCGCAAGGTCGTGGGGCTGAACGGCTCGGGCCGCTCGCCCAAGGGACTGTCGCTGGAGACGGTGCGCAGCCGCGCCAAGGACGGCAAGATCCCCAGCTGGGGCGCGGTCAGCGTCAGCGTGCCCGGCGCGGTCGACGCCTGGCGGACCCTGCACGAGCGCTACGGCAAGCTGAAGTGGGCCGACCTGTTCGAGCCCGCCATCGCCACGGCCGAGGAAGGCTACCCGGTCACCCAGAACGTCGCCTATTACCTGGCCGGCAGCTATCGGCGCTTCACCAACCCGACCTCGAACATCGAGGAGGTCGAGAACTTCAAGAAGGTCTGGGCCCCCACGGGCAAGACCCCCGTCGAAGGCGAGATCTTCAAGAACCCGGCCCTGGCCCGCACCTACCGCCTGATCGCCCAGGGCGGCGGCCGCGCCTTCTACGAGGGCGAGATCGCCACCACCATCGAGGCCTATTTCAAGCGCATCGGCGGCTGGATGACCAAGGCGGATCTGGCCGCCAACAAGGCCGTCTGGACCAGCGTTCACACCACCGGCTATCGCGGCGTCGACGTCCACGCCCTGGCCGACAACACGCAAGGCCTCGCCACCCTGCAGATGCTCAATATCCTCGAGCAGTTCGACGTGGCCGGCATGGGCTTCCAGTCGGCGCAGGCGATCCACCACGCCGTCGAGGCCAAGCGCCTGGCCTATGAGGACCGCGCGCGGTTCTACGCCGACCAGGACTTCTACACCTCGCCGATCGACTGGCTGATCTCCAAGGACTACGCCAAGGAGCGGGCGAAGCTGATCCGTCCGGACAAGATCTGGACGCCGTCGTTCCCGGGCACGGCGCCGAGCAAGGGCGACACCACCTATTTCACGACCGCCGACAAGGACGGCATGATGGTGTCGATCATCCAGTCCAACTATCGCGGCATGGGTTCCGGTTTGTCGCCCGACGGCCTGGGCTTCATGTTCCAGGATCGCGGCGAGCTCTTCGCCCTGACCGATGGACATCCCAACATCTACGCGCCTGGCAAGCGGCCCTTCCAGACCATCATCCCCGGCTTCGCCACCCGCAAGGGCGAGCCGTGGCTGAGCTTCGGCGTCATGGGCGGCGACATGCAGCCCCAGGGCCAGACCCAGATCATCAGCAACATGGTCGACTTCGGCCTGGGCGTGCAGGAAGCCGGCGACGCCCCGCGCTGGCACCACGGCGGCTCGCCCGAACCGACCGGGATCGCGGCCGAGGACGTCGAGATGCTGGACCTGGAGAGCGGCGTGCCGGCGCAGACCCGCAAGGCGCTGGAGGCCATCGGCTGGAAGCTTAAGACCGACGCCGGCGGCTACGGCGGCTACCAGGCCATCGAGCGCTGGCCGGGGCGATATGCGGCGGCGACCGAGATGCGCAAGGACGGGGTGGCGCTGGGGTATTGAGGACGACTGCGGCTCGCCTTACCCCCAATCCGTAAAACCCCCGCGAAAGCGGGGGCCCAGGCGTTTTATCGTCGAGCGCTGTGGGTTGCAGAAAAAGCCTGGGTCCCCGCTTTCGCGGGGATTTTACGGAGGAAGTGAACCTCTGTCCGGGCCGCTTTCTCCAACCGCCCAGCAAGCGCCACAAGAATTAAGACCCGAATCCGGCAGAAACGGAACCATTCCGCGACAGTCGGAACCGTGATCGCAACCTCCCGTTACTTATCCCGACAAGGATAGCTGAGGAGGATCCAAATGCCTGCCTTGAATCTCGATGGTCCTGAGCCCGCAATCGCCGCTACCGGCGACGGTTCTGCACTGTTTCCGCAAGCGCCCGTCTATGCGCGCACCTCGACCCGCAAGCGGAAGACTTCGAACAACCTGCCGCTGCTGGTCGGCGTGCCGGTTCTGGCCCTGGCCGTCGGCGGCCTGGCCTGGGGGCTGATGAGCCAGCCGGCCCAGACGCCGGCCAGCCAAGACGAAAGCCTGAAGGTGGCTGAGGCCGAACCGATGGTGACGCCCGCCCCGGCGCCGACCCCGGCGGCCATGCCCGAACCGGCCGCCGCGACGCCCGCTCCCGCCCCGGCGCCGGTCGCGCGGACGGAAGTCGCCCGCGCCGAGCCGCGTCCGGCCGCCCGCCGCGTCGCCCGACCAGCGCCTTCGGCCCCGTCGGCTGAAGAGGCCTCGACCAATGTGAGCGCCACGGCCCCGGCCCCGACGCCGGCTCCGGCCGCGCCGACGGCGATCGTCGCCGAGCCGGCCCCGCTGGCCGTGCCCGCCCCGACGGCCCCGGCCGCGCCGGTCCCGGTCGTCCCCGCGACGCCCAACACGCCCCAGTAAGGGCTTGGCCAGTAAGGGCCTGGAATGACGAAGGGCGGCTCCATCGCTGGAGCCGCCCTTTTTCTTTTGATCTAGCCGAGGCTAGCTCACCACCACTTGTCGGCCTTGGCCGTGAAGCCGGCGGCCTTTTCGATGGCGCCGGCCACCGAGAACACCGTGCCTTCGTCCAGCGGCTTGCCGATGATCTGCAGACCCAGCGGCAGGCCGTTGGCGTCCAGACCGGCGGGCAGCGACAGACCGGGCAGACCGGCCAGGTTGGTCGTCACCGTGAAGACGTCGTTCAGGTACATGGCGATCGGGTCGTTGCTGTTCTCGCCCAGGCCGAACGCCGCCGAAGGCGCGGTCGGGGTGAGGATGGCGTCGATCTTCTGCCAGGCGTTGTCGAAGTCCTCGGCGATGCGGCGGCGCACCTTCAGGGCCTTCAGGTAGTAGGCGTCGTAATAGCCGGCCGACAGCACATAGGTGCCGATCAGGATGCGGCGCTTGACCTCGTCGCCGAAGCCCGACGCGCGGGTGTTCTCGTAGATCTCGGTCAGGTTGGCGCCGTCCTCCCGCAGGCCAAACCGCATGCCGTCGTAGCGGGCGAGGTTCGACGAGGCTTCGGCGGGCGCGACGATGTAGTAGGCCGGCAGGGCGTACTTGGTGTGCGGCAGGCTGATCTCGACGATCTCGCAGCCGGCGTCCTTCAGCCAGGCGATCCCGTCGGCCCAGAGTTTCTCGATCTCGGCCGGCATGCCGTCGACGCGGTATTCCTTGGGAACGCCGATCCGCAGGCCCTTGACCGACTTGCCGACGAACTGGGTGAAGTCTGGAACGGCGATGTCGAGGCTGGTGGAATCCTTCTCGTCGTGACCCGACATCGAGTTCAGCAGCAGGGCCGCGTCCTCGACGGTCTTGGCGATCGGGCCGGCCTGGTCCAGCGAACTCGCGAAGGCGACGACGCCCCAGCGCGAGCAGCGGCCGTAGGTCGGCTTGATGCCGACGGTGCCGGTGAAGGCCGCCGGCTGACGGATCGAGCCGCCGGTGTCGGTGGCGGTGGCGCCCAGGCAGAGGTCGGCGGCGACCGCGGCGGCCGAACCACCCGACGAGCCGCCCGGGGTCAGGGCCTTGTTGCTGCCCTTGCCGCGCCAGGGGTTGGTGACCGGGCCGAAGTAGCTGGTCTCGTTCGACGAGCCCATGGCGAACTGGTCGAGGTTCAGCTTGCCCAGCATCACCGCGCCGTCGCGCCACAGGTTCGACGTCACCGTCGACTCATAGGCCGGGACGAAGTTCTCGAGGATCTTCGAGCAGGCCGTGGTGCGCACGCCCTTGGTGCAGAAGAGGTCCTTCACGCCCAGCGGCGCGCCGTCCAGCGGACCGGCCTCGCCCTTGGCGCGACGGGCGTCCGAGGCGGCGGCCATCTCCAGCGCCTGCTCCGGGGTCTCCAGGATGTAGGCGTTGAGGCCGCGCGCGCCTTCGATGGCGTCGATGTGGGCCTTGGTCAGTTCGACCGAGGTGAACTCCTTGGCGGCCAGGCCGTCGACGGCGCCCTTCAGGGTGAGCTTGGTGAGGGCGCTCATTATTCGACCACCTTGGGCACGACGAAGAAGTTGGAGACGGATTTCGGCGCGTTGCCGGTCACCACTTCGGGCTCGCCGCCCATGGTGACGACGTCGTCGCGTAGCGGCAGGCCGGCGGCCACGACGCTGGTCAGCGGCTCGGCGCCGTCGGTGTCGACCTCGGCCAGCTGCTCGATCCAGGTCATGATCCCGTTGAGCTCCTGGGTCAGGGCCTCGATGCGCTCTTCGGGTTCGGCGATGCGGGCGAGCCGGGCGACCTTGCGGACGGTCGCGGCGTCGATGGCCATGGGGCCTTCTCCAAGCAGTAGTGTTGTTTGTCTGCAGTTACAGACAGTCGAGGGGTGGGTTACCCGCCTAGCGTCGTCTTTGACAAGCCCAGCCTCCCCTTCCCAGGGCCTTTTCGCATCGGCGGCGCTCTCGCTTCGGCGGGCGCAAAGGCGTAGAAGCCGCCCATGCCCGTTCTCGACATCGAAGAATTCACCGCCGCCATCCCCGACTACAAGCCGATCATCGGCCTGGATCCGGGCGAAAAGACCATCGGCGTGGCCGTGTCGGACGTCACTCTGACCGTCGCCAGCCCGCTGACCGTGATCCACAAGACCAAGTTCACCCAGGACGCCGAAGCCCTGTTCGACATCATCGACTACCGCAAGGTGGCCGGGATCGTCGTCGGCCTGCCGGTCAATATGGACGGCACCGAAGGCGTGCGCTGCCAGTCCAACCGCGCCCTGGCCCGCAACCTGCTGCGCCTACGTCCCGACCTGACCATCACCTTCTGGGACGAACGCCTGTCGACCGCCGCCGTCACCCGCGTCCTGATCGACGAGCACGACGTCAACCGCAAGCGCCGCGGCGAGGTCGTCGACAAGATGGCCGCCGGCTGGATCCTGCAGGGCGCCCTGGAGCGGATGCGGGGGATCCGGGGGGAGTGAGCATGGCCCCTTCTCCCCTTGCGGGAGAAGGTGTCGGCGAAAGCCGACGGATGAGGGGTCTCTCTGACCTCGAAGCTTCGCCCCGTCGATCCGCCCCAAGGCGGCTGACAGCGTCTTCAACCCCTCACCCGACCTCGCTCCGCGAGGCCACCCTCTCCCGCAAAGGGAGAGGGACCAGACTGTCCTTCCCTTCCCGCCCAAAGCCGCCTATGACGCGGGCTCATGACGGCTTCAGCCCATGACCCCAGCGCGGCGATCGAGACGATCCGCAAGCGCCTCTTCTCGTTCCCCAAGCGGCACTTCCTTTCGGCGGGCGATCTCAACGCTCCCCAGGCGGCCGACCTCCTGGACCTGGCCGACGCCTTCGTGGCGTTGAACCGGCAGACGTCCAAGTCCCTCGACCTGCTCAAGGGACGGACGCTGATGAACCTGTTCTTCGAGAACAGCACCCGCACCCAGAGCTCGTTCGAGCTGGCGGGCAAGCGGCTGGGCGCCGACGTCGTCAACATGAACCCCAAGACCTCGTCGGTGGCCAAGGGCGAGACCCTGATCGACACCGCCGTGACGCTGAACGCCATGCGGCCCGACCTGCTGGTCGTGCGCCACGCCTCGTCGGGCGCGGCCTCCCTGCTCAGCCAGAAGGTCAGCGGCAGCGTGGTCAACGCCGGCGACGGCCAGCACGAGCACCCGACCCAGGCCCTGCTGGACGCCCTGTCGATCCGGCGGGCTTTCGGCCGCGTGTCGGGCCTGACCGTGGCCATCTGCGGCGACGTGCTGCACAGCCGCGTGGCGCGCTCGAACGTCGCCCTCCTCCAGATCCTCGGCGCCAGCGTGCGCCTGGTCGGCCCGCCCACCCTGATGCCGGCCCAGGCCGAGCGCTGGGGCGTGACCGTGCACCACGACATGAAGTCGGGCCTGGCCGGGGTCGACGTGGTGATGATGCTGCGCCTTCAGCTGGAGCGGATGCAGGGCGGCTTCGTGCCCTCGACCCGCGAATACTTCCGCTTCTACGGCCTGGACCGCGAGAAGCTGTCGCGCGCCGCGCCGGGGGCCAAGGTCATGCACCCCGGCCCGATGAACCGAGGCGTGGAGATCGACAGCGACGTCGCCGACGACCCCGCCGTCAGCCTGATCCAGGACCAGGTCGAGATGGGCGTCGCCGCCCGCATGGCCGTGCTCGCCGCCCTCGCCCACCGTCTCGAGGAGGAAGGCCGATGAACGCGCCCCAGCCGCTCGCCTTCGTCAACGCCCGCCTGGTCGATCCGGAAAGCGGCTATGACGGCCCCGGCGGCGTCATCGTCTCCGAAGGCGTCATCGCCGACGTCGCCAAGGGCCGCGAGTTCGGCAAGCTCGGCAAGGGCGTGCGCGTCGTCGACTGCGGCGGCGCCATGCTGGCCCCGGGCCTGATCGACCTGCGCGTCAAGACCGGCGAGCCGGGCGCCGAGACCAAGGAAACCCTGGCCAGCGCCGCCCGCGCCGCAGCGGCCGGCGGCGTCACCAGCTTCGTCGTCCAGCCCGACACCGATCCGGCGGTCGATGATCCCAGCACGGTCGACTTCCTGCTGCGCCGGGCGCGCGACATCGACAGCGCCCGCATCCTCTGCGCCGGCGCGGCCACCAAGGGCCTCAAGGGCGAGGAGATGGCCGAGATCGGCCTGATGCGCGAGGCCGGCTGCGTCTACGTCACCGACGCCGACCGCCCGATCGCCGACAGCAAGGTCATGCAGCGCCTGCTGACCTATGCGAAGGGCTTCGACACCATCCTGGCTCACCGCCCGCTCGACCCCTGGCTGGCCAAGGGCGGCGCCGCGACCGGCGGCGAGTTCGCCGCCCGCATGGGCCTGCCGTCGATCTCGCCGATGGCCGAGCGGATCATGCTGGAGCGCGACGTCGCCCTGCTGGAAGCCACCGGCGGCCGCCTGCTGGTCGACCAGGTGACGAGCGCCCAGGCGCTGGAGACGCTCGGCCGCGCCAAGGCCCGGGGCCTGCGCATCCACGCCAGCGTGTCGATCAACCACCTGTGCTTCAACGAGCTGGACATCGGCGACTACCGCACCTTCGCCAAGCTCACCCCGCCCCTGCGCGGCGAGGACGACCGCCAGGCCCTGATCGAGGCCCTGGCCGACGGCCTGATCGACATCGTCGTCAGCGCCCACGCCCCCGCCCCCGCCGAGGACAAGCGCCTGCCGTTCGACCAGGCGGCTCCCGGCGCCGTGGGCCTGGAGACCCTGCTGCCGGCGCTGCTGGGCCTCTATCACGACGAGCGCCTGCCGCTGATCGACCTGATCAAGGCCGTAACCCTGTCGCCGGCCTCGTTGCTCGGCCTCCAGACCGGCCGCATCGCGCCGGGGGCTCCGGCCGACCTGGTGCTGTGCGACCTCGACGCCCCGATCATCGTCGACGCCGCCAAGCTGCTGTCGAAGTCTAAGAACTCGCCGTTCGACGGCCGCCGCCTGCAAGGCCAAGTGCTGATGACCGTGGTCGACGGCCGGGTGGTGCACCGCGCCGAGGGGTGAGGCCCGGCTAGCCCGGGCAACCCTCGGCAGGAACCAGGGCGACGCGGGCGTGGTCGAGCTTGATCTGGCGGGCCTCGCCCATGTCGCCATAGACGCCGACCTGGGCAGAGCCGGAGACGCCGACCGCCGAGGCGTCGCCAGCGACGACCTCGACCAGGGCAAGGCCGCGCAGGTCGCCGATATGGTCCCGGTCGAGGAAGGCGGCGCCGACCGAGGCCTGGCCGTCCAGCCCCGCTCCGCCGCGCGCGGGATCGACGGACCAGCCGGTCGGCTCACGGCAGACCTTGGTCACCTTCGCCCCGGAGAGCTTCAGACCGAAGGCGTCGACATAGTCGTCGGGTCCCAGCACGATCCCCTGGATCGACAACAGGAAGGTGCTCGGCGTAGCCGGCTCCGTGGCGACGTCAGCGGGCCTGGCCGGCGCCGGCTTGGGCGCGGGCGTCTCCGCGGGCTTGTCGGCGGAAGACGGCCCGCCCAGGAAATGGGCCAGGGCCAGGGCTCCGCCCACGCCGAGCACGGCGGCGGCGAGGATGGGAATCAGACGGGCGTAGCGCGGATCCTTCATGACGCCGTCCATTAGAGCACGCCGGCCCGGCCGCCCAAGCCCCGCTTCCTAAACGGAAGCATGAACCGGCGCGCGAAGCGGCTATAAGGAGCGCAAACGGGCTTGCCAGCGCTGGCAAGCTTGGCCATGGTTCGCTCGCGCAAAGGTAGCATTTCTTGGAAAGCCTCGCCCCCGTCGTCTATCTGACCCTCGCGATCGCCGTGATCGGGGGCTACCTGCTCGGCTCGATCCCGTTCGGCCTGATCGCCACGCGCCTGGGCGGGGCCGGCGACATCCGCAAGATCGGTTCGGGCAACATCGGCGCGACCAACGTGCTGCGTTCGGGCCGCAAGGACCTGGCGGCCATCACCCTGCTGGGCGACGGCGGCAAGGGCGCCGTCGCGGTGGGCCTCGCTCACCTGCTGAGCCACGGCAATCCGGCGATCGTCGCCCTGGCCGGCGGCGCGGCCTTCGCCGGCCACATCTTCCCCGTCTGGCTGAAGTTCAACGGCGGCAAGGGCGTGGCCACCTTCTACGGCGTGCTGCTGGCCGCCGCCTGGCCGGTGGGCCTGCTGGCCGCGGCGACCTGGCTGGCCGTCGCCGCCCTCTTCCGCATCAGCTCGCTGGCCGCCCTGACCGCCGCGGCCCTGGCCGCCCCCTTCGCCCTGGCCACCGACCGCCCCTATCCGATCCTGGGCCTCTGCCTGTTCATGGCGGTGCTGATCTACATCCGCCACAAGGACAACATCCGCCGACTGCTCAAGGGCGAGGAGCCCCGCATCGGCAAGAAGAAGACGGCCGAAACGCCGCCTCCGGAAGCCTGATGACGCGGGGCCTCTCGGACAAGGAACGCCTGGCCTGGCTTCGCCTGGCGCGCACCGAGACGGTCGGCCCCGTCGCCTTCGATCATCTTCTTCAGCGCTTCGGCTCGCCCGAGCGGGCGCTGATCGCCCTGCCCGACCTGGCCCGTCGGGCGGGCCGCGCGGCCCCGCTGCGGCCGCCGCCCGAAGACGAGGTCCTGCGTGAACTCGATGACGGCGCGCGCCTCGGCGCCCGCCTGATCTGCGCCTGCGAGCCTGACTTTCCGCACCGCCTGGCGAGCCTGGATCCCCCGCCGCCGGTGATCTGGGCGCTGGGCCACTACGAGCTCCTGCCCCAGTCCAGCATCGCCATCGTCGGCGCCCGCATCGCCTCGGCCGCCGGCCAGCGCTTCGCCCGCCAGCTGGCGGCGGAGCTGGGCCAGCACGGCCTCGTCGTGGTTTCGGGCCTGGCGCGCGGCGTCGACGGCGCGGCCCACGAGGGCTCGCTGTCGACCGGCACGATCGCCGTGCTCGGCGGCGGCGTCGCCGACATCTATCCGCCCGAGCACGCCTCCCTGCACGCCCGGATCGCGCAGGCCGGCTGCATCGTCAGCGAGAGCGCGCCCCTGCGCCGCGCCCAGGCCAAGGACTTCCCCCGCCGCAACCGCATCATCTCGGGCCTGTCGCTGGGCGTCGTCGTGGTCGAGGCCGAGCTGAAGTCGGGCTCGCTGATCACCGCCCGCCTGGCCGCCGAGCAGGGCCGCGACGTCTTCGCCGTGCCGGGATCTCCGCTCGACCCGCGCGCCAAGGGCCCCAACGACCTGATCCGCCAGGGCGCGATCCTGTGCGAGGGCGTCGAGGACGTACTGCGCTCACTGTCGGCCTCGCCCTCGATGCGCGAGCGCGACCGCACCTGGGATCCCGACGCCGCGGCCGACGACCTCGACCACGACGCCCTGCGCGAACGCCTGGCCGCCCTGCTCTCGCCCACGCCCGTCTCGCGCGACGAACTGGTGCGGGCGACCAAGGCCCCGACCTCGGCGGTTATGGCCGCGCTGGTGGAGCTGGCCCTGGCCGACCGGGCCGAGCTGCTGCCCGGAGGGATGGTGGCGGGGGTTTGAAAGACATTTGATTGCCCTAAGTACTGGATACCCGTACTATGGAAGTCACCTTCGATTGGGACATCGAGAAAGCTCGCACCAATCTCACCAAGCATGGCGTCAGCTTCGAGGACGCCTGTTTCGCGATTCTGGACGAGCACCGCATCGAGGAAATCGACGACCGTTCCGACTACGAGGAAGAACGACTGCGGATCATCGGCCTGAGTTCGCTAAACCTGTTGTTCGTGGTGACCATCGCCCATGACGAAACCCACTACCGGCTCATCTCGGCCCGCACCGCCTCCCGGGACGAAGCGGATCGTTATTTCAGCGGAAAATCCAATCCCACCCAAAGGTGACACGGACTGGGCGCGCCTGCGGTCGATGACCGAGGAAGAGCGGATGGCCGCGGCCCTGTCCGATCCCGACGCCCAGCCGCTCACCAAGGAGGAATTGGCGCGCTTCAAGCGGGTGAACCTGATCAAAGGCATCAGGATGAAGCTCTGCATGACCCAGGTCGAGTTCGCCGAGGCCTTTCAACTTCCGCTGGCCACCGTCCGCGACTGGGAACAGGAGCGCACGACGCCGGACGCGCCTGCCCGAGCCCTGCTGAAGGCCATCGCGGCCGATCCCGAAACCGTGCGCCGACTGATCAACGGTCAAGCCGCATGACGGTCTCTCTCTAAAGAGAGAGGTCGACAGGCGACACTTGGGCAATTGCGAAGGTTCGCACAGCCGCCGTTGACATTGTCATAGGCTCGCCCCCACTTTCCGGCGCTCGTCCCCTGGTTCGCTTCGGGGGCGATCCAACCTCCCAAGCCCAGAGTCGTAATGAACGTCGTCGTCGTCGAGAGCCCGGCCAAGGCCAAGACCATCAACAAGTACCTCGGGTCCGACTACACGGTTCTGGCCTCCTACGGGCACATCCGCGATCTGCCCAGCAAGGATGGCTCGGTCGAGCCCGACAACGACTTCGCCATGAGCTGGGAGGTCGACGCCAAGTCGTCCAAGCGCATCTCCGACATCGTCGATGCGCTGAAGAAGGCCGACCGCCTGATCCTCGCCACCGACCCGGATCGCGAAGGCGAGGCGATCAGCTGGCACGTGCTCGAGGTGCTGAACAAGAAGAAGGCGCTGAAGGACAAGCAGATCCAGCGCGTCACCTTCAACGCCATCACCAAGTCGGCGGTGACCGAGGCCATGCGCGCCCCGCGCGACCTCGACATGGAACTGGTCGAGGCCTACCTGGCCCGCCGCGCCCTCGACTATCTGGTCGGCTTCACCCTCTCGCCGGTGCTGTGGCGCAAGCTTCCCGGTTCGCGCTCGGCCGGCCGCGTGCAGTCGGTGGCCCTGCGCCTGGTCGTCGACCGCGAGATCGAGATCGAGCGCTTCCGGACCCAGGAATACTGGACCGTCGACGCCGACGTCTCGGCTGGCTCCGATCCGTTCCTGGCGCGCCTCGTCAAGCACGACGGCAAGAAGCTCACCAAGTTCGATCTCGGCAACGAGACCTCGGCGCTCGCCGCCAAGGCCGCCGTGCAGGCCGCCACCTTCAAGGTCGAGGCCGTCGAGAAGAAGCCCGGCAAGCGTTCGCCCGCCCCGCCCTTCACCACCTCGACCTTGCAGCAGGAAGCCTCGCGCAAGCTGGGCTTCTCGGCCCAGCGCACCATGCAGGCCGCCCAGAAGCTGTACGAAGGCATCGACATCGGCGGCGAGACCGTGGGTCTCATCACCTACATGCGTACCGACGGCGTCTCGATCGCGCCGGAAGGCATCGCCGACGCTCGCGAGGTGATCGGCAGCGTCTACGGCAAGGACTACGTGCCGGACGCCCCGCGCCTCTACAAGTCGAAGGCCAAGAACGCCCAGGAGGCCCACGAAGCCATCCGTCCGACCAGCATGCGCCGCAACCCCGGCTCGCTGCGCCTGGATCCGGACCTGGGCCGCCTGTACGAGCTGATCTGGAAGCGCACCATCGCCTCGCAGATGGAAAGCGCCCGCATCGAGCGCACCACGGTCGACCTGGAAAGCCACGACGGCCGCACCGGCCTGCGCGCCACCGGCCAGGTGGTGCTGTTCCCCGGCTATCTGGCCGTCTACGAGGAAGGCCGCGACGACGAGGAGGGCGAAGACAGCGCCCGCCTGCCGGCCATCGTCGAAGGCGCCGCGGCCAAGGTCATCGAGGCCCGCGCCGACCAGCACTTCACCGAACCGCCCCCGCGCTATTCCGAAGCCAGCCTCGTCAAGAAGATGGAAGAGCTGGGCATCGGCCGTCCGTCGACCTACGCCTCGGTCCTGACCGTGCTGCGCGACCGCGAATACGTGCGGATGGAGAAGCAGCGCTTCATCCCCGAGGACAAGGGTCGCCTGGTCACCGCGTTCCTCGAGCAGTTCTTCCGCCGCTACGTGGAATACGACTTCACCGCCTCGCTGGAAGAGCGGCTCGACCTCGTCTCCGACGGCCAGCTCGACTGGAAGGAATTCCTGCGCGAATTCTGGAAGGACTTCCACGCCGCCGTCGGCGAGATCGCCGAACTGCGCACCACCAACGTGCTCGACGCGCTGAACGACGCCCTGGGCCCGCACATCTTCCCCGACAAGGGCGACGGGTCGAACCCTCGCCTGTGCCCGACCTGCGGCACGGGGATGCTGTCGCTGAAGACCGGCAAGTTCGGCGCCTTCATCGGCTGCTCGAACTATCCGGAATGCCGCTACACTCGCCAGCTGGGCGTGGCCGAAGGCGACGGCGAGGCCGAGAGCGCCGACAAGGAACTGGGCATCAACCCCGCCACCGGCCGCGCCGTGTGGCTGAAGAACGGCCGCTTCGGCCCGTATGTCGAAGAGGTCGCGGCCGAGGGCGAGAAGCCCAAGCGCTCGTCCCTGCCCAAGGGCTGGACGCCGGCGGCGCTGGACCTGGAGAAGGCCCTGCGCCTCCTGTCCCTGCCGCGCGAGGTGGGCCAGCATCCGGACGACGGCAAGACGATCACGGCGGGCCTCGGGCGCTTCGGGCCGTTCGTGCTGCACGACGGCACCTACGCCAACCTGGAGAACGCCGAAGAGGTGTTCGACGTCGGTCTGAACCGCGCCGTCGCCATCCTGGCCGACAAGCGGGCCGGCGGCGGGCGTCCGCAACGCGCGGCCGCCGCGGCCCTGGCCGAACTGGGCGCCCACCCGGAAGACGGCAAGCCGGTGCGCGTGCTGTCGGGCCGCTTTGGTCCGTACATCAAGCACGGCGACACCAACGCCAACGTGCCCAAGGGCGCGGATCCGGCCGCCCTGACCCTGGCCGAGGCCGTGACCCTGCTGGCCGAGCGCGTCGCCAAGGGCGGCGGCAAGAAGCCGGCCAAGAAGGCGGCCGCGCCGAAGAAGGCTCCGGCCAAGGCTGCGAAAGCCGCAAAGGCCGAGGGCGACGACGCCGAGGCCAAGCCGAAGAAGGCCGCTGCAAAGAAACCGGCGGCCAAGAAGCCGGCCGCCAAGAAGGCCGCGGCCAAGACCGAAGCGTGACGAAGGGCAGTCGGGGGGAGTAGACTTTGGCCATGACCACGCTCGAACGTCCTCTGCCGCTGCCGCTGGTGGTGGTCTTGCTGTCGGCGGTCAGCGTCGTGGGCTTCGTCCTGGGGCTACGCGGCGCGCTGGACACCGGCAAGCCGGCCGACGCGGTCTCGACCGCGCCGCTGGCCGAAGTGTCGGGCGTGCCGGTCAAGGACGCCCTGCCGGCCGCGGTCGAGGTGGAGGCGCCGCCTCCCCCGCCCGTGACCAAGCCGGTCGAGGAGACCCCCGAGCCGGTGGCGGCCGAGACCCCGCCGGTGGTCGAGGCCCCGCCGGCCCCGACGACGCCCGCCCCGGCCGAGAAGAAGCCCGAGGTCCCGCCGGCCCAGCAGGCGCCGCAGCGGATCGAGGACCTCTACTAGGTTCTCCTCGTTTCCTTCGCCCGGGAAACGGCTTAGACGAGGGGAATGGCCAAACCTCGCCTTCCCAAGACCGCTTCTCCGAAGACCGCGCGCCCCAAGACCGCCTCCCACAAGGTCGCGGCCAAGGACCGTCCGCCCGCCGGCCTGCCCGACAAGGAAACCCTGCTGGCGTTCCTGCGCGACGCGGGCGAGGCCGCCAAGGCCGACATCGCCCGTCACTTCGGCCTGAAGGGCGCCGATCGCCGCGCCCTGCGCGAAATGATCCGCGAGATGGAAGCCCAGGGCCAGTTGGGCAAGCGCGGCCGTCGCGGCCTCGCCGAGGCCGGCGCCCTGCCCCCGGTCGGCGTGGCCGACGTCATCGAGCGCGACGCCGACGGCGACCTGTTCGTCAAGCTGACCAAGGCCGATGAGGACGTCCCCCTCGTGCGCCTGGCCCCCGACCGCCGCGAGGCCGCCGCCGGCGCGCCCGGCCTCGGCGATCGCCTGTTGGTGCGCTTCGAGAAGCTGGAAAGCGGCGAGTACGAGGCCCGCCTGATCAAGCGCCTGGGCCAGAGCGCCCACAAGGTGCTGGGCGTCATCCGCAAGGAGCGCCGCGAGATCCGCGTCCAGCCGGTCGATCGCAAGTCCAAGGACAGCTACGTCCTCGATCCCGGTCAGCCGGGCGTGACAGACCTGAAGGACGGCGACTTGGTGGTCGTGCAGCAGGCCGGCCACGCCGGCCGCTATGGTCCCAAGCCGTGCCGCATTCTGGAGAAGGTCGGCAACGAGGAAGACCCACGCGCCGCCTCGCTGATCGCCATCCACAGCCACGGCATCCCCACCGGCTTCTCCGAAGAGGCCGAGGAAGAGGCCAAGGCCGCCAAGGAACCGACGCTGGCGGGCCGCGAGGACCTGCGCGACCTGCCGTTCGTGACGATCGACCCGGTCGACGCCCGCGACCACGACGACGCCGTCTACGCCCATCCCGACGACGCCGAGAACAACAAGGGCGGCTGGATCGTCTGGGTCGCCATCGCCGACGTCGCCGCCTATGTGCGCCCGGGCTCGGCCCTGGACCGCGACGCCCGCGACAAGGGCAACAGCGTCTACTTCCCCGACCGGGTGGAGCCGATGCTGCCCGAGACCCTGTCGAACGGCCTGTGCTCGCTGCGCGAGGGCGAGAACCGCGCCACCCTGGCCGTGCGGATGGTGTTCGACAAGACCGGCCGCAAGACCAGCCACCGCTTCGTGCGCGGCCTGATGCGCAGCGCCGCCAAGCTGTCGTACGAGCAGGCCCAGGCGGCCATCGACGGAACCCCGCCGCCGGCTGGCCAGGATCCCGACAAGGCCCCGCCCCTGCTGGACGCGATCCTGACGCCGCTGTGGGAGGCCTTCCGCCTGATGGGCAGGGGCCGCGAGCAGCGCTCGCCCCTGGCCATCGAGAGCGACGAGCGCCGCATCGTCATCACCAAGGACGGCGAGATCGCCTCGATCACCCGCCGCGCCAGCCTTGAGGCCCACAAGCTGATCGAGGAGATGATGATCCAGGCCAACGTCTCGGCCGCCGAAAGCCTGGAAGCCAAGCGCTCGCCGCTGATCTACCGGGTGCACGACACGCCCAGCCTGGAGAAGCTGCAGAACCTCGCCGACTTCCTGCAGACCCTGGAGATCCGCTGGAACAAGGGCGAGGCGCCGCAGACCTCGCGCTTCAACAAGCTGCT
The DNA here is from genome assembly GCF_059415745.1 of Caulobacter sp. GW821-FHT10A10. NCBI lineage: Bacteria > Pseudomonadati > Pseudomonadota > Alphaproteobacteria > Caulobacterales > Caulobacteraceae > Caulobacter > Caulobacter sp. GW821-FHT10A10. The sequence goes on from NZ_JBWKNV010000003.1 coordinate 223,989, forward strand.
GGAAGACACCCGCGAGAGCGCCCACGCGGCGATCATCAACGAGGTGGTCCTGCGCACCCAGATGCAGGCCCACTATTCCAGCGACAACATCGGCCACTTCGGCCTGAACCTGGCCAGGTACGCCCACTTCACCAGCCCGATCCGGCGCTATGCCGACCTGATCGTCCACCGCGGCCTGATCCGCGCCCTGGGGCTGGGCGACGACGGACTGACCGACCAGGACATCGCCCGCATCAAGGACACGGCCGAGGTCATCACCCATGCCGAGCGCCGGGCCATGGCCGCCGAGCGCGACGCCACCGACCGCTACATCGCCTCGTTCCTGGCCGACCGGGTGGGCGCGACCTTCAGCGGCCGGATCACCGGCGTGACCCGTTTCGGCCTGTTCGTGAAGCTGGACGAGACCGGCGCCGACGGCCTGGTGCCGATCTCGAACCTGGGCGAGGAATACTTCGTCCACGACGAGCGCCTGCACTCGCTGGTCGGCGAGCGCACCGGCAAGCGCTGGCCGCTGGGCCTGTCGGTCGAGATCCGCCTGCGCGAGGCCACGCCCGTGACCGGCGGCCTGCTGTTCGAGATGCTCAGCGACCCGGTGCCGGCCGATCCGAACCTGCCCCGGCCGAGGCTGGGCGCACGACGTCAGGCGGCGGTGAAGCCGCGCGGCGGATTGCCCAAGGGGGTAAGGCGCGGGAAGCGGCGGTAATCTCCTTCTCCCCTTGCGGGAGAAGGTGTCGGCGAAGCCGACGGATGAGGGGTCGCCCCCACGAAAAACGCCGCGACAGCCGATCAGCTGTCGCGGCGTTTTGCTTTTGAGAGACCCCTCACCCGACCTCCCTTCGGGAGGCCACCCTCTCCCGCAAGGGGAGAGGGATCAGTCCAGGGACTTCTCGATCTCGTAGACCACGTCGTCGAGCTTCTGCAGCATCAGGGTCTGCGCGTCGCGGACGCCCTGGTTGAAGAAGGCCGGGCCGAGCGTTTCGGACAGGAAGTCGAGCAGGAAGCCGACTTCCAGCCCGCTGACCGGCCGATCGAGCTCGTCGCGCATGTAGAGCGTCAGTTTGCGCAGGACAGCCTCGCGGACGTCCTTGTCGAGCTCGATCCTGGCCATGGTCAGCCGATCGCGCCGAAGCACCAGGCCAGGACGGACTTCTGGGCGTGGATGCGGTTCTCCGCCTCGTCCCAGGCCAGCGAGCGCGGGCCGTCGAGGACGGCGTCGGTGACTTCCTCGCCGCGGTGGGCCGGCAGGCAGTGCAGGAAGACGCCGTCGTTGGACAGGTCCATCAGGGCGTCATCGACCTGGTAGGGCTCCAGGGCCTTGAGGCGCTCGTCATGGTCGGTGTCGCCCATCGAGACCCAGGTGTCGGCCACGACCACGTCGGAACCGCGCACGGCCTCCTTGGGGTCTTCCATCATCGTCACCTTGCCGTTCAGGCCGGCGGCGCGGGCCAGGTCGTGCAGGTCGGCGTGATAGACGCTCGGGCAGGCGATCTTCAGCTCGAAGCCCAGCAGCGGGGCGGCGTGGATGAAGCTGGAGCAGACATTGTTGCCGTCGCCGACCCAGGCGATCGTCTTGCCGCCGATGTCGCCGCGATGCTCCTCGATGGTGAGGATGTCGGCCATGATCTGGCAGGGATGGCTCTTGTCGGTCAGGCCGTTGATCACCGGCACGGTCGAGACCTGGGCGAAGCGCTCGACGTCGGCATGGCTGTTGGCGCGGATCATCACCGCGTCGACCATGCGCGACAGCACCTTGGCGGTGTCCTCGATGGTCTCGCCGCGGCCCAGCTGCATGTCCGACGACGTCGAGATGATCGCCGAGCCGCCCAGCTGGCGCATGGCCGCGTCGAACGAGAAGCGGGTGCGGGTCGAGTTCTTCTGGAAGATCATCGACAGCACATGGTCCTTGGCCGGCGCGTCGGCGTCGACGCGGCCCTTGGGCCAGCCCTTGCGCGCGGTCTTGCGGGCCTTGGCGTCCTCCAGGATCAGGCGCAGCGTGGCGCCGTCGAGCTTCCAGAGGTCGATGAAGTGGCGGGGGGCGGTCATCTCAGGCCACCTTTCCGGAATGAGCTGAAGTGGACGCCTCCGCCGCAGGGACGGAGGCGTCGGGTCAGGGATGCGATCAGGCGGCCGCTTGGGCGCGGACGACCTCGCAGGTCTTTTCGAGCTTGGCCACGGCCTCCTGGGCCTCGGCCAGCGTCAGGTTCAGCGGCGGCAGCAGGCGCACGCAGTTGTCGCCGCCGCCGGCCACCAGCAGCTTCTGGTCGCGGGCCAGGGCCATGAACTCGCGGTTGTTCGAGGCCAGCTTGATGCCGATCAGCAGGCCCTTGCCGCGCACGTCGAGCACGACGTCCGGGAAGCGGTCCTTCAGGCCGTTCAGCTGCTGGGTGAAGTAGCCGGCGATGGTCTTCACGTTGTCGAGGATCTCGGGCGTGTTGATCGCATCGAAGGCCGCCGCGCCGACCGCCATGGCCAGCGGGTTGCCGCCGTAGGTCGAGCCGTGGGTGCCCGGCGTCATGCCGCGCGCGCCCTCGGTCGAGGCCAGGCAGGCGCCGACCGGGAAGCCGCCGCCCAGGGCCTTGGCCACGCACATGATGTCGGGCTCGGCGCCTTCGGCCCACTCGTGGGCGAAGAGCTTGCCGGTCCGGCCCATGCCGCTCTGCACCTCGTCGAAGATCAGCAGGACGCCGGCTTCGCGGGTGATCTCGCGCAGTTCGACCAGCTGGGCCTCGGTCAGCGACCGCGCCCCGCCCTCGCCCTGCACGGGCTCGATGATGACGCCGGCCGTGGTCGGGCCGATGGCGGCCTTCAGGGCCTCCAGGTCGCCGAACGGCAGCTGGATGAAGCCCGGCAGGCGCGGGCCGAAACCGTCCAGATAGCCGGCGTTGCCCGAGGCGTTGACCGCCGCGTACGAGCGGCCGTGGAACGAGCCGTCGAAGCCGATGATGTCGATCCGCTCCGGATTGCCGGCCACGGCGTGATAGCGGCGGGCGGCTTTCAGGGCGCACTCGATCGCCTCGGTGCCCGAGTTGGTGAAGAACACCACGTCGGCGAAGGTGGCCGCGCACAGCTTGTCGGCCAGCACTTCCTGCTCGGGGATCGTGTAGATGTTGGAGACGTGCCAGAGCTTCTCGCCCTGGGTCTTCAGCGCCTCGACCAGGGTCGGGTGGGCGTGGCCCAGGCCGCAGGTGGCGATGCCCGCCACGCAGTCCAGGTACTCTTCGCCGGTGGTCGAGAACAGGCGCGCGCCTCGGCCTCGCTCGAACGCCAGCTGGGCGCGGCTGTAGACGCCCATGATGTGGTGTTGCGAGGGGTTCGACGACGTCGCAGTGCTCAAAGCGGCCTCCCAAAAGGCAAGAAGCCCCCGGGCTTTCGCGCGGGGACTGGAAGGCCCGACGTTGTCGGCGGGAAGTCCCGGTCTGTCAATGAAATGACCGTGAATTTTGGACGTCAGGGCGCCGGAGACACACCCTGGCGACGCGGGACCGCTACCTTGCCACCGCCGAGCGATCCGTCCTAAGCCTTGGGCAGGGGGAGATGCTCGGAGGATCCGCGATGAAGGCCGCCCTCGCCCTGACCCTGCTCGCCTCGGCCGCCTTGATCGGCTGCGCCTCGACGACCGCCCCGCCCGCTCCGGCCGCCGTCACCGGGACCGTGGTCTGGCGCGAGCGGCTCATGCTGCCGCCGACGACCAAGGTGATCGTCCGCCTGCAGGACGTCAGCCTGGCCGACGCCCCGGCCAAGGTGCTGGCCGAGGACGTGATCGAAGGGACGCGCGCCCCGCCCGTGGCGTTCAAGCTGGCCTACGACCCGGCGTCGATCGTTCCCAACCACCGCTACTCGGTGTCCGCCCGCGTGGAGGTGGACGGCCAGCTGCGCTTCATCAACGACACCCACATCGCCGTCATCAACGACGGCCCGACCAGCGGGGTGGAAGTGCTGGTGAAGGGCGTGGGGCGGTAGGTTCACAACCCCTTCGCCCGCCAAAACGCGTCATCCCGGGCGAAGGCGCAATGCGCCGCAGACCCGGGACCCAGGGGCCGCCGCACCGCGACGGCCACCGCCCACAGCGCCTGACTTGACTGCTGAGCCCAGTCCCCTGGGTCCCGGATAAGCGCTACGCGCTTTCCGGGATGACGAACGTGGGGGTCTTTTTGGAGAGAGCCGCCTCAGCTCTTCAGACGATATCCGCTGCGGAACAACGCCCAGCACCACAGGAAGAGACCGACCGTCAGCACCGCCGTGACCACCACGCCAATGGCGATGCTGCCGTCCGCGTGGCCGATGAAGCCGTAGCGGAAGCCGTCGATCAGGTAGAAGAACGGGTTGAAGTGGCTGGCCGTGCGGAACGGCTCGGGCAGCTTGTCGACCAGGTAGAAGGTGCCCGACAGGAAGGTCATCGGCATGATGGCGAAGTTGGTCACCGCCGCCAGCTGGTCGAACTTCTCGGCCCACAGGCCGGCCAGCACGCCGGCCAGGCCCAGGATCAGGGCCGCGCCGATCGCGAAATAGAAGATCGCCCACAGGTGCGAGATCTGCAGGCCAGCCCCAGGCAGCACGCCGATCACGGCGGCCGTCACCGCGCCGACCACCACGCCCCGCGTCGCCGCGCCCAGGCCGAAGGCCGCCACCTGCTCCAGCGGGGTCAGGGGCGGCGTCAGGAAGTCCGAGGTCAGGCCCATCATCTTGGCCTGGATCAGCGACGAGGACGAGTTGGCGAAGGCGTTGTTGAGCACCGCCATCATGATCAGGCCAGGCGCCACGAAATGACCGAAGGTCACGCCCTCGACCGCCGGGCGGCTGGCGCCGACCGCGACCACGAACACCAGCATGTAGAGCAGCGTGGTCACCACCGGGGCGGCCACGGTCTGCATGCCCACCTTCCAGAACCGGCGGATCTCGCGCTGGTAGAGGGTGAGGAACCCGCTCCAGTTCCAGCCATGATAGTCGCGCGGCTGCGGCGGAACGACGCTGTCTGCCATGTCTCTCATCGGCTCGATCCTGGAAATTCCTTCGCCATGTGCGCCTGGGAAGGGTCGGGCGCAAGCGTCCCGCTTCGAGAATCAATATATTGTTTCTGTGGACAGAGTACCTGGCGCCTATTGTGCGTCTTAACGCATTCTTTACACTATGTGGTAGGTCAGCCGCCGGCGGGGCGTGCTGTACACCAGATGTAGGGTCATGGCGAGGTGGGGTTCTCGTCGTGGCGCCTTTTTTAGGCGGAGAAGGCCATGAGCTGGACTGACGAACGGGTCTCCACCCTCAAGAAGCTTTGGCTGGACGGGCTGTCCGCCAGCCAGATCGCCAAACAACTCGGCGGGGTCACCCGCAACGCCGTGATCGGCAAGGTCCATCGTCTGGGCCTGTCGGGTCGCGCCGCGCCGTCGCAACCGGCTCGCCCGGCCTTCAAGGCGCCGCGCCCGGCTCGTCCGGCCGCCACCGCCATGCCGGCCGCGCCGCGCCGCGTGGTCGCCGCCGAACCGGTCGCTCCGGCCCCGGCTCCGGTCGCCGCCCACCAGCAGCCGTCGGTTCCGGTCCTGCGCAACGAAGCCCCGGGCTCGGCCACCGTGCTGACCCTCGGCGCCCACATGTGCAAGTGGCCGATCGGCGACCCGTCGTCGGACGGCTTCACCTTCTGCGGGCGTCGCTCGTCGGAAGGCCCCTACTGCGTCGAGCACGCCCGAGTGGCCTACCAGCCGCAGCAGACCAAGAAGAAGGGCGGCGCCACCGAGCTCGCCCGCTCGCTGCGCCGCTACATCTAGAGCGCGCCAGGGTTAGGTGTAGGCGGCTAACCCGCCCGGGCGTGCTCTGCCTCAAGAGCGCGCCGAAGGCCCGGTCCGCCGGGCTTTCGAGAGGGATACGAACAAGAAGAGAAGCGTCGGCAAGGCGCTCTCGCCATGCAGCCCTCCCCGTTCCGCGGGGAGGGCTTTATGTTGTCCGCGATGACCGACCTCGCACCCGATTCCAACGCGCCCGCCTATTCCGTCTCGGAACTGGCCTTCGCGCTGAAGCGCACGCTGGAAGACCGCTACGGCTTCGTGCGGCTGCGCGGTGAACTCAGCAAGGTCACCCACCACTCCAACGGCCACGTCTACCTGACCATCAAGGACGACAAGGCCGCCATCGACGGCGTGGTCTGGAAGGGCAATGTGCGGGGCCTGGGCGTGCGGCCCGAGCACGGGCTCGAGGTCATCGTCACCGGCAAGATCACCACCTATCCGGCCGGCTCGCGCTACCAGATCGTCATCGACAGCATGGAGGCCGCCGGCGTCGGCGCCCTGCTCGCGCAGCTGGAGCGGCTGAAGGCCAAGCTGACCGGCGAGGGCCTGTTCGCGGCCGAGCGCAAGAAACCCCTGCCCTCGATGCCGGCCGTGGTCGGGGTGATCACCAGCCCCACGGGCGCGGTGATCCGCGACATCCTGCACCGCATCCGCGACCGCTGGCCCTGCCGGGTCATCGTCTGGCCAGTGGTCGTGCAGGGCGACGCCGCCGCCGGCCAGGTGGCCGGGGCGATCCGCGGCTTCAACGCCCTGCAGCCGGGAGGCCCGGTCCCGCGCCCCGACATCCTGATCGTCGCGCGCGGCGGCGGCTCGGTCGAGGATCTCTGGGCCTTCAACGACGAGGCCCTGGCCCGCACGGTGGCGGAAGGGACCATTCCGCTGATCTCGGCCGTCGGCCACGAGACCGACACCACCCTGATCGACTTCGTCTCCGACCGCCGCGCGCCCACCCCGACGGCGGCCGCCGAGATGGCCACGCCCGTGCTGGCCGAGCTGCGGGGCCTCGTTTCCGACTACGACCGCCGCCTGTCGCGCTGCGCCGGCCGGGTGGTCGAGGAGCGCCGCACGCGTCTTCAAGCCGCCGCGCGCGGCCTGCCCCGCCCCAACGACCTACTGGCGCTGGCCCAGCAGCGGTTCGACATCGCCGCCGGCCGGCTGGACGCGGCCCTGGCCCGCAACACCTCGGTCCACGCCCAGGACCTGCTCAAGGTCACCGCCCGCCTGTCACCCGAGGCCCTGGCCCGCCAACGCCAGGCCAAGGCCGAGCGCCTGTCCGACCTGTCGCGCCGCCTGGATCTCGCCGCCCGCCGCGCGCCCGAGCGCGCCGCCCAGCACGCCCGCCTGCCGGCCCTGTGGGATCGCCTCAACGCCGTCGCCCGCCGCCGCCTCGACCGCGAGGCCGACCGCCTGGCGGGCCTGGACAAGCTGCGCCAGTCGCTGAACCCGGAACGGCCGCTGGAGCTTGGCTTTGCTTTGGTCCGCAAGATGGACGGGACCCTGGCCCGCTCGGCCGCCGACCTGGCCGCCGGCGAGCGCGTGAACCTGAAGTTCAAGCTGGGCGAGCGCGACGCGGTGATCGACGGCGAAGGCTCGACGCCGCCGCCTCCCCCGCCCGCTCCCGCCGCGCAGGCGGCGCCCAAGCCCGCTCCGCGCCCGAAACCCGCGCCCCCGCCGTCGCCCGGCCAGGGCGATCTGTTCTAGTCCCGCGCTTTGGCGTAGAAGAGTCCCATGAACGCTTACGATCGCGACATCGGCAAATCCGGCCTGGCCGTCCTGCATTATGGCGACGGCGACTTCGCCGTTCTCAGCCCCGGCCAGTACGTGGTCTGCGCCGTCACCGGCGCCAAGATCCCGCTGGAGGCCCTGCGCTACTGGAGCCCCGAGCTGCAGGAAGCCTACGCCACGCCGAAAGAGGCGTTGAAGCGCTGGCAGGAGACCAAGGCCTGAACCGCCGGGGGCTTCTCGCCGTCCTGGTCGGCGCCGCCCTTCCCCTCGCCTTCTCCGCCCGCGCCGCGGCCCCCGGCCTGACGCTGAACGGCCGCCTGCAACAGGGCGGCTATGCGGTCGGCCGCACCGCGCCCCGCGCCGACGTGCTGGTGGACGGCGTTGCGGTCGCCCAGAGCTCGGCCGACGGCTGGTTCGTGGTCGGCTTCGACCGCGACGCCCCGCCGACCGCCGAGATCACCGTGCAGACGCCCGACGGCTCAGCCAGCCATCGCGTGGCGATCGCGCCCGGAACCTTCGACATCCAGCGCATCGACGGCCTGCCGCCGTCGCAGGTCACGCCCGACGATCCGGCCCTGCTGGCCCGCATCGCCGCCGAGGGCGCGCGCAAGGCGACGGGCTTCTTCAGCCGCGCCGACGGCGACTTCTTCCGCACCGGCTTCATCTGGCCAGTGAAGGCCACGCGCCGCTCCTCCAGCTTCGGCGGCCAGCGCATCCTCAACGGCGAGCCCAAGCGCCCGCACTACGGCGTCGACCTGGCCGCGCCGGTCGGCACGCCCGTGGTCGCCCCGGCGGCCGGCGTCGTCGCCTTCGCCGAGACCGGCCTGCACTTCGAGGGCGGGCTGATCCTGATCGACCACGGCCAGGGCCTGATCAGCGCCTATCTGCATCTTTCCCGCATCGACGTGACTCCCGGCCAGCGGGTGGCCCAGGGCGAGCGGATCGGCGCGGTCGGCAAGGAGGGTCGGGCGACCGGTCCGCACCTCTGCTGGCGCCTGAAGTGGCGCGACCGCAATCTCGACCCCAGTCTGTGGGTGGCTGACGCGGGAATGCGACAGTGAACGGCGCAAACTTCACCATTTGGGGACAGCCCCTATCGACAGCCCCCTGTCGTTATGGTTATCCCCAGCCCGCCCTGAATTTCGCGTATGAGGCGTAAACCCGCATGTCCGCGGTGCTAGACAAGCTCCGTTTCCTCCTGGTGGACGATAACCACCACATGCGGGCCATCGTCAGCACGATCCTGAAGGGCGTGGGCGTGCGCCACGTGCACGAGGCGATCGACGGGGCCGAGGGCCTGCAGATCCTCAAGGATCGGCAGATCGACATCGCCATCGTCGACTTCAAGATGTCGCCGCTGGACGGAGTGCAGTTCACCCAGCTGGTGCGCAACTCGCCCGACAGCACCGACCCGTTCCTGCCGATCATCATGCTGACCGGCTTCGCGGAGCGCCACCGGGTGTTCGAGGCGCGCGACGCCGGCGTCACCGAGATCGTCGTCAAGCCGGTCACGGCCCGCTCGCTGCTCGACCGCATCGACATGGTGATCTTCAAGCCTCGGCCGTTCATCCGCAGCAGCGACTATTTCGGCCCCTGCCGCCGCCGCCGCCAGGACCCGCACTACGGCGGCCCGTTCCGCCGCGGCACCGACAAGGGCGCGATCGAGCTTTAGCTCGACAGCCACCTACCTATTTTCCCGTCATTCCCGCCACAAGGGCGGGAATGACGGGAGTATAAGGTCTCAGTTCGTCGGGATCTCACCCGCCAGCAGCGCCGCATAGACCTCGTTGGGCCAGCGGCGGTGGACCCAGAACCACTCTTCCGGACGCTCGCGGATGCGGTCTTCCATGAAGGCGTTGATCATCCGCACGCCGGCCTCGATGTCGGCCGTGCGATCGCCGGTGCTGGGCGGGACGATGGGATCGTGGACCACGGCCCGGAAGCGCGCGCCCTTGGTGCGCTGCACCGACATCGGCTGCAGCACGGTGCCGAAGCGGATCGCCAGGCGCGTCGGCCCCGGCGCGGTGCGCGAGTCGTGGCCGAAGAACGGGGCCGCGACGCCGCCGTTGAACTTCTGGTCGTTCATCAGCGCCACCGACTCGCCGCGCTTCATGGCGTCGAGCAGCTCGCGGGCGCCGTCCCCGCCCTTGGGGGCGAACAGCCGCACGCCGTAGCGGAACCGGCTCTGCTTGATGCGCTCGTCGATATAGGGGTTGTTGGCCGCCCGGTAGGTCATCTGGCAGGTGACCCCGGAATCGACGATGGCCGCCGGCATCACCTCCCAGTTCGACAGGTGGCCCGAGACGAACACCACCGGCTCGCTGTCGCGGGCGATCTGGGCCAGGCGCTCGGCGTTGACCACTTCCACCCGTCCCGTGGAGGGCAGCAGCTTGTCCATCAGCGGGAACTCGCCGAACGTGCGGCCCAGCCCGTCCCACTGCTTGCGCAGCATGCCGGCGCGCCAGGCGGCGTCCTTTTCCGGGAAGGCCAGGCGCAGGTTGCGGTCGGCGACCTTGTGGGCCCCGCTCAGCGGACCGAAGGTGCGCCCGAACCAGCCGCCCAGGGCCGAGGCCGCGTCCACGCCCAGCATCCGGAACAGGCCCATGAACAGGTCGTAGCCGATGGCCTCGATACGCCACAGGAAATCTTGGGTGCGGGAAGCGCGGACTTGGGACATCGCCCCTTACTAGAGCGGGACAGCGCGGAACGGAAGTCACCCCAAGGCAACACCCGATCTTAAGTCTTTGAAATCGTCTGATTTTATCACCCAGAAATCGCCGCAATCGGGACCATGACTGGCTCCTTTCGGTGCTTTCAGGCGACTCGGCCTCGCTTGGCGCGCGACTTGCGGCTGTCAGGGCAGACCGTTCCGTTTCGGGACGGGGGAAAAGCCATCGGGGGTCAAGGGTCCATCATGGGCAATGACATCGACACTCACCTGGGCAAGCGTCTTCGCCGCCGTCGCCGGCTGCTGGGCCTGACCCAACAACAACTGGCCGGCGCCGTGGGCGTCCGTTTCCAGCAGATCCAGAAATACGAGTGCGGCGCCAACCGCATCTCGGCCGCGCGCCTGTGGCAGCTGTCCGAAGCCTTGGAAGTGCCGGTCGGCTACTTCTACGACGGGCTGTCGAACGTCGCCGCCCGCGAGACCGCGCCGGCGCACAACGACTCCGAAGGCGGCGAGATGTTCGCCCGCAAGGAGACGATCGACCTGATCCGGGCCTACTACCTGCTCGGCGAGCGTCCGCGCCGCCGCCTGCTGGACCTGGCCAAGTCGCTGAACGGCGTCGAGCAGATCGAAGCCTGACCCACGCTTCAGTTGGGCGGTTCAGTGGAGTAGCGTCGCGGGCCAGGGCAGGCTAAAGCCCTGCCCATGACGCTCTCCGCCGATCGCATCGCCGCCCTCGACGCCTTCATCGTCGAGCTCAACAGCGCCTCCGCCGGAGCGATCCTGCCGCTGTTCCGGTCCGACCATGGGCTGGAGGACAAGGCGGCGGGCAAGAACCTGCCGCGCGAAAGCCACGCGGCGTTCGACCCGGTGACCGAGGCCGACCGCGGCGCGGAAGCGGCGATCCGCAAGCTGATTTCCGAGCGCTATCCCGAGCACGGGGTGATCGGCGAGGAATACGGCGAGGACCGCCCGGACGCCGAGTTCGTCTGGGTGCTGGACCCCGTCGACGGCACGCGCGCCTTCATCTCGGGCCTGCCCCTGTGGACCACCCTGATCGGCCTGCGCCATCAGGGCCGTCCCGTGCTGGGCTCGATCGGCCAGCCCTATATCGGCGAGCTCTATGTCGGCTCGCCCGCCCTCGGCTCGCGCCTGCTGGCGCGCGGTGGCGAAAAGGCCCTGCGCGTGCGTCCGTGCGCCGTGCTGACCGACGCCATCATCGCCACCACCGATCCGGAAGCCTGCTTCGACGGCGCCGAGCTGGGCGCCTGGCGCCAGGTGCGCGCTGCCGCCAAGCTGGCCCGCCTGGGCTGCGACGCCTACGCCTACGCCATGGTCGCGGCCGGCACGATGGACATGGTCATCGAGGCCGGCTTGAAGAGCTGGGACGTCGAGGCCGCCATCCCCCTGATCGAAGGCGCCGGCGGCGTCGTCACCGACTGGCGCGGCGCTCCCATCGGCCAGCACGGCGGCCAGATGGCCATCGCCGGCGACCAGCGCGTGCTCGACGAGGCGCTCGTGGCGCTGAAAAGGTCGGCGAAATAAAGATCCTCCCCCTCTGGGGGAGGTGTCGGCGAAGCCGACGGAGGGGGGTGTGGCTGATGAGCCCGCCGCCGCCTCGAAAGCTGAAAACGTCCCCCCTCCGGCCCTCCGGGCCACCTCCCCCAGAGGGGGAGGATCTCAGAGCTTGAGCCCATCCGGCAGCAGCCGCTCACCGGCGGCGAACCGCTCCACCGCCAGCCATTCGACCCAGACGTCCTGGCTGTTCTCGTTGATCAGGAAGCGGTCGCGCTCGATCGCCTTGGGATCCGAGGTCGTGATCTCGTAGACGAACATGATCTCGTGGCCGATGTGGCCCTCATGCTCGTAGAGGTTCTCGATCACCGTCGGCGGGCCGGCGATCTCGATCGCAAAGCCCGTCTCCTCCAGGAACTCCCGGCGCAGCGTCTGTTCCGAGGTCTCGCCGAACTCGACGCCGCCGCCCAACGGCCGCCAGCCCTTCACCGAGCCGTCGTCGTTGCGCACCTCGGCGACCAGCAGCCGGTCCTCGAAGCGCAGCAGGCCGATGGCGACGACGCGCACCGCCTGCTTGGGCCGCCACGTGCTCATCGCGGAGCGACCGGATCGACCGTCTCGTCGAACGCCGCCCAGAAGCGGGCGCGGCGGTCGTCGGTCTCGATCAGGATCTCGTGGAAGGCGTCCTCGATCTCGAGGTAGCGGCCCTTGGGAATGCGGGCGGCGATCGCCTTCTGGGCCGAGGTCAGAACCCGGGTGTCGATCCCCGCCCCGACGATGGTCACCGGGATGGCGATGGCCTCGATGCCCGGCGCGCGGGCCAGCCAGTCGCAGGCGGTGAACGCAAAATCGGTCCAGCCCCAGGTGATGCCGCCGAGCGCGATATCCGGGTTGGCGCGGATCTGGGCCTGATGACGGGCGTAGCGAGCCGCATCGTGGGTCAGGGCGTCCTGCGGGAAGACGTGCTTGAACGGATCGCCCACGTCGCCCAGCACATAGTCGCCCCGCAGCGGCGTGCGGGCGGCCAGCCAAGCCAGGCCCCGCGCCAGGAAGGCCGGCGTGGCGCCGCTGTTCAGGCCCAGCATCGGGGCCGACAGCACGCAGGCGGAAAAGCGGGTCTCGCCATGGGCCAGAACGAGGCTCGTCAGGCAGCCGCCCATCGAGTGGCCGAGAGCGATCCAGGGCTTGGGCAGACGCGCCTCAAAGGCGGCCAGCAGAGCCTTGTAGTCGCCGAGAAAGTCGTGAAAGCCCGCCGCGTGGCCCTTCAGCCGGTCGGGCAGCATGCGGTGCGAGAGCCCCTGCCCTCGCCAGTCGTGCACCAGCACGACGAAGCCGCGCGCCAGAAGGTCGGAGACGACCTCGTAGTACTTCTCGATCGGTTCGCTGCGGCCGGGGCTGACGACCACCGATCCGCGCGCCTGGCCTTCAGGCGAAAAGATCGCGGCGCGGAGGGTCGCCCCATCCGCGCCGCGAAACCATTCGGCCTGGCCGTGATCGGGAACCGGCGCCTCGGGAATCGAGACCAGAGGCGCGGGCTCCCCCATCGGCTTAGCGCAGCTTGGAGAACAGCGCCGCCATCTTGGACTGCAGCGCCATCGCCGCGCCCATGTCCGACAGCTTCAGCTTGCCGGTCATGACGGCCATGGTCGGGTCCAGCGAACCGGCGCCGATAGCCAGGAAGTCTTCCTTCGACAGGGTCATGGTCAGGTCGGCCGGACCGTCGTCGTTGGTGACCGAACCGCCATCGATCAGGATGACGCCTTCGCCCTTCAGGTCGAACTTCAGGCTCTTGCCGAGGCCGCTGTCGTCGCCGACGGCGGTTTTGATCTTGTCGGTGATTTCCTGCAGAGTGGCCATGAAACGCGATCTCCCTCTTATTTGCGCGTTCAATAATGCGCGTGAGAACTTGGCGTGCACCCTGGCCGGGCGCGGCGCGCAAGTAAACACCGTTTAGACGCTCTCCACCCTATTTTTTGCTCTGGATGAAGCGCACCTGCGAAGGCGCGCCGGACAGGCGAATGCGGGTCGCGCCCTTGAAGTCGGAAAGCCGGTAGATCGGGGCTTTGCCCGACAGCGGCAGGGCCTGCGTCTTGCCGTCGGCGCCGACCACGACCCCGCCGGAAGCGCCCGGAAAGCTGAAGCCGGTCATCTTCGGCGCCAGCATGGCCATGGGCCCGGCCGCCCTGCCGATGACGCCGTTGGTGGAGTCCAGGACCACCTTCAGCTCGCCGGCCTCGTACTCGGCCGCCGGCTTCAGCACCGGTTCGATGATCAGGGTCGAACCGAACTTGGCGTCGGCCGGCGCGTCGAACTCGACCTTCGCCCCGCCCTGCAGCTGGGCCAGGGTCGGCAGGCGCTCGAAACGGCCGTCGGCGCTGATCGGCAGCGGCGTACGCGCCCCGCCCGCCTCGACCAGCATGGCCTTCAGACCCTCGGCGGGCTTGCCGTCGCGGGTCACGCGGTAGGACACGCGGGTGCGCGAACGCTCCGGTGCCGGGACCTTGAGGAAGTTCTCCAGGTAGCCGAACACCTTGTCCGCCGGGGCGACCTTGTTGCCCTGGGCCAAGGCGACCGAACCGGCCGCCAGGGTCAGGACGGCGGCGGCGACCAGCGCGCGCCTGGCGATGCGGCGGCTCATTTCGGCTTCACGAACTTGAGGGTCATGCGGTCGCTCTCCCCGATGGCGTCGTACTTGGCGTGGTCGAAGTCGGGCTCGGCCGGCTCGCCGCGCGGCGCCGACAGGCGGGTCGGCGGCAGGGTCCAGACGCCGAACGGATGGTCCTTGGTGTCTTTCGGATTGGCGTTGATCTCGCTGGATCCGGCCAGTTCGAACCCGGCCTCCTTGGCCAGCTGCTCGACATAGGCCTGCTGCACATAGCCGTCGGCGGCCAGCACATCCTGCACGCGGCCGGGCTCGCCCCGGTGCTCCTCGACGCCCAGGATCCCGCCGGGCTTCAGCGCCGCCAGCGCGTCCTTGAAGGCCTTTTCGGCGATGCCGCCGGCCATCCAGTTGTGCAGGTTGCGCAGGAACAGCACGCGATCGACGCTTCCCGCCGGCGCGACGGGGCCGCTGCCCCGGCCGAAGGTGGTGATCTCGACCTTGCCGTAGAGCCTGGGCTTGTCCTCCAGCTTGCGGCGATAGGCGGCGACGATCTCGGCGGCGGCGGGATCGGCGGGATCAGCCTCGAGCACAGCCTCGTAAAGCTTGCCGCCGGTGGACGCCAGGAACGGGGCCAGGATCTCGGTGTACCAGCCGGCGCCAGGCCAGAACTCGACCACGGTCTGGCCGGGACGGACGTCCCAGAACTCCAGGCTCTGCACCGGATGGCGCGCAGCGTCGCGGGCCTTGTCGGCGGGCGTGCGCCATTCGCCGGCCACGGCGCCGGCCAGGGTCGAGGCGCCGCCCTTGGGTTCAGCAGGCTTGGCGGCGGGCGCCTTGGCTGGTTCGTCCTTCTTGCGGCCGCAACCGACGAGGCCCGCCGCGCCGGCGGCTCCGGCAGCGGCGATCAGGCCGCGACGCGACCACGAATACGCTGGATCCATCACTCCCCCTCTACGCATGGATCCAGCCTAGGCCGCGACCTTGGCCAAAAGACGCCCGCCTCGACCGATCACGCCGGCTTCCGGAAGCGCAGGGTCATGCGGTCGCTCTCGCCGATGGCGTCGTACTTGGCGCGGTCGAAGTTCGGATCGGCCGGCTGGCCCGAGGGGGCCGACTGGCGCACCGGCGGCAGGGTCCAGACACCGAACGGGTGATCCTTGGTGTCCTTGGGATTGGCGTTGATCTCGGACTTGGCGTCGAGCTTGAAGCCGGCCCGTTCGGCCAGGGCCACGACGGTGGCGGTCGACAGATAGCCGTTGGCCCCGGCGCTCTTCTCGTCGGCCGGATCCGCGCGATGCTCCTCGATCGCCAGCACGCCGCCCGGCTTCAGCACGGCGAAGAAGTCGGCGAACAGCTTGTCGGCGACGCCCGGCTGGATGGTCCAGTTGTGGACGTTGCGGGCGGTGAGCACCAGGTCGGCCGAGCCCGGCGCGCCCAGCGGCGCGGCCACCGGTCCGAAATCGACGAACTTGACCTTGCCGTACTTGGCCTCGTCGGCGAACCGCGCCTCGAAAGCCGCGCGGCCCTTGCGGGCGCCGTCCGAGGTCTTGGGATTGGCCAGGTCGGCGACGCCGGCCACGTAGGTTCCCTTGGTGGCCTTGGCGTAGGGCGCTAGGATCTCGGTCCAGTAGCCGCCGCCGGGCGAGACCTCGATCACCGTCTGGCCGGGCTTCAGCCCCCAGAACACCAGGCTCTCATAGGGGTGACGGGCGCCGTCCCGGGCGACGCTGGCGGGTGTGCGGTCGGGCGCGGCGATGGCGGTCTTCAGAGCCGCGTCGGCGGCCAGGGCGCCGGTGGCGGGCGCGAGCGCGGCAAGGGCGGCGAGAATGAGCAAGTGGCGGCGGGCGGGCATGGCGTCTGTCTCCGTCGTCGGCCCGCGTTCCGGGCGCGCCGACCTTAGCCGCACGCGAACCGCGATCAAGCGATTCCGAAACTGAATGACGCACCCCTTGAAGTCGAAAATCGACCTCCCAACTATTCAACCGAAGGCGCTGGAAAACCGGGCCTTCCGGATCGCAGACGAGGCCGAGATCGGGTCGTCGAAGGTCCGAACACACATCGCAACCTTGCTTGAAGAGAAGGTTCTATATCTATGCGTACGATCGACCTGTCGCCCCTTTACCGTTCGCTCGTCGGCTTCGACCGCCTGGCCGCGCAACTCGACGCCGCCGCCAAGACCGAAGCCGCCTCCGGCTACCCGCCCTACAACATCGAGCGCACCGACGAGAATTCCTACCGCATCGAGATCGCCGTCGCCGGCTTCAAGCCGGAAGAACTGTCGATCGAGGCCAAGGAAGGCCTGCTGACCGTCTCGGGCCGCAAAGCGGCCAATGACGAAGCCAAGCGCTACCTGCATCGCGGCCTCGCCGAGCGCAATTTCGACCGCCGCTTCCAGCTGGCCGACTACGTGGTGGTGACCGACGCGGCCCTGGCCGACGGCCTGCTGACCATCTCGCTGAAGCGCGAACTGCCCGAAGCCCTCAAGGCCCGCACCATCCCGATCAACACCGGCGCCGACACCGCCAGCCTGATCGAGGGCGAGCAGGCCGCCTAAGGGCGCGCGACCACTTTCTTCCCTCTCTGTTCTAAGTCCCCTCCGACTTCGGGCGGCGCAGCGATGCGCCGCCCTTTTTCGTCTCTGCACCAGTTCTGCACGGCGATCGGGCGGGCCGTGCACGGCCTCGCCGCCGGGGCTGCAAGCCGCGCGGCTATCGGGAAGGCTCCGCTGATGGGGACCTCCGATGAAAGCCTTCCGCCCGCCGCCCGCCGCCGCGCCCTTCTGGATGAAGCCGGTGGCCGCCGCCCTGCTGGTGCTGGCGGCCGACCAGCTGTTCTGGGGCTATGCCGCCGGCGCCACCCTGGGCGGCTTCTGCCTGCTGGCGACCATCGCCGTCGTCCTGGTCCATCCGGCCGCGCGCCGCGCCTGGGCCTGGCTGCTGGCGGCGACGGTCTTCGGCGTCGTGATGATCGAGGCGCCCGGCCTGCTGGCCTTTGTCCTGTGGGCGATCGCCATCGCCGTGGCGGTGCTGTCGGCCCGCGCGGGTCGGCATGAGGACACCTGGCGCTGGCTGCAGCGGCTGGCAGCTCTGCTGGTCCTGGGCTTCGTCGCCCCGTTCCGCGACGTCCTGAAGGCCCGCAAGCGCGCGCCGGGATCGGGCGCGGCCCTGCGCCGCCTGCCCGTGCTGGTGCTGCCCATCGTCGGCGGCGCGGTGTTCCTGGCGCTCTTCACCATCGCCAATCCGGTGATCGCCCAGGCCGTGGCTCAATGGCGCGTCCCCCGGATCGACCTGCCCCGCATCGGCTTCGCCGTCATCGTGCTGTTCGGCGTCTGGATGCTTCTGCGGCCCAGCTTCAAGCGTCCCCTCTGGGGCCTGCCCGCCGCCAGGCCGGGCGCCGCGCCCCTGCCCGGCCTGAGCGTCGCCTCGGTGGGCCTGTCGCTGGTGGTGTTCAATACCATCTTCGCCCTGCAGAACGGCCTGGACCTGGCCTTCCTGTGGTCGGGCGCGCCGCTGCCGCAGGGCGTGACCCTGGCCGAATACGCCCATCGCGGCGCCTATCCGCTGATCGCCACCGCCCTGCTGGCCGGCCTCTTCGTGCTGGTCGCCCTGGCGCCCGGCTCGGCCACGGCGCGTTCGACCTGGCTGCGGCGGCTGGTGGTGCTGTGGGTGGCGCAGAACCTCTTCCTGGTCGCCTCGTCGATCCTGCGCACGGTGGACTATGTGGAGGTCTACGCCCTCACCCGCCTGCGGCTGGCGGCCCTGATCTGGATGGCGCTGGTCGGCCTTGGCCTGCTGCTGATCTGCTGGCGGATGCTGCGCGCCAAGAGCGCCGGCTGGCTGATCAACGCCAATCTCGCCGCCGCCGGCCTGGTGCTGGCCGCCTGCACGGTGGTGGACCTCGGCTCGGTCGCCGCCGCCTGGAACGTCCGCCACGCCCGCGAACTGGGCGGCGACGGCGAGGCGCTGGACGTCTGCTACCTGGAGCGCCTGGGCCCCGCCTCGGTCGTGGCCCTCAGCCAGCTCCGCGCCACCGCCCTGCCCCCGCTGCTGGCGGCCCGCGTGGCCTGGTCGCGCGAGACGGTGCTGAACGACCTTTCGCCCCGCCAGGCCCAATGGCGCGGCTGGTCCTGGCGCGGCCAGCGACGCCTGGACGAGGCCCTGCTGATCGCGCCGCGCGACCGGACAATCCTGGTTCCGGCCGGCACGCTGGACTGCCGCGGCCAGCAGATCGGCCCCAGCGCCCTCGAAACGCCGCCCCAACCCTACAGCGAACCGTTGACCCCGAACGTCGCAAGCGGAACATCTGCGCCATGACTCAGCCGATCCTGATCGTCGACGACGAGCCCCACATCCGCGAGCTGCTGGCCTTCGCCCTGGGCAAGGCCGGCTACGCCACGGTCGAGGCCGCCGACGGCGAGGCGGCCCTGGAGGCGATCGCCGCCCACAAGCCGGCCCTGGTGGTGCTGGACATCAACATGCCGCGCCTCAACGGCCTGGACGTCTGCCGCCGCATCCGCGCCGAGGGCCAGCTGCCGGTGCTGCTGCTGTCGTCGCGGGACGACGAGATCGACCGGGTGCTGGGCATCGAACTGGGCGCCGACGACTACGTGGTCAAGCCGTTCAGCCCGCGCGAGGTCACCGCCCGGGTCGCCGCGATCCTGCGTCGCGCCTCGGCCGCCGCCCCGCCGCCGGTCGAGGAGGCCAAGCTGGTCAGCCATGGCCGCCTCAGCCTCGAAGCCGACGCCTGGCGGGCGGCCTGGGGCGAGACCGAAACGACGCTGACCGTCACCGAGTTCGGCATCCTCTGGACCCTGGCCAGCGCCCCGCGCCGGGTGTTCACCCGCGACGCCATCATCGACCGCCTGCGTGGCCCGGGCTTCGCCCTCACCGACCGCACCATCGACAGCCACGTGCGCAACCTGCGCGCCAAGTTCGCCAGGCTGGGCGGGGTCGACGTCGTCGAGACCCGTCCCGGCGTCGGCTATCGCCTGGGGGCCTGCCAGGGCCAGGACGCCCAGGCGTGATCACGGCGCTGTCGGCCTTCAAGGACGCGGTCAAGCGCCGCTGGCCGGCCCTGCGCCTGCGCTCGATCCTGCTGGCGGTGCTGCTGTTCGCCGCCGCCATGCCGGCCCTGGGCGGGATCTTCCTGCGCAGCTACGAGAACACCCTGGTGCGCCAGACCGAGGCCGAGCTGAACGCCCAGGGCGCGGCCCTGGCGGCGACCGCGGCGGCCCTGTGGCCTGACGCGCCGCCGGTTTCCGCCCTGCCCGAACCGGATTCGGAAGACCCTGCCTACTACCGCCCCGAAAAGCCCAGCATCGACCTGTCGGCCGCCCGTATCCTGCCCGAGCGACCGACGCCGAAGCCCACCGGCGCGCCCCAGCCCGACGCCGTCTCAGCCGCCGCGCGCCTCGACCACATCTTCGCCGACACCACCCGCAGCACCCTGGCCGCCATCGTCCTGACCGACGCCCATGGCCGCGTGGTTCGGGGCCTGGGGACCGGCGGCGACCTGTCGGCCCTGCCCGAGGTGCGCGACGCCCTGTCCGGCCGGTCGGAGACCGTGCTGCGGCGGATCGGCCAGTACCGCCCACGCTATGTCTGGGAGTGGCTGAGCCGCGCCTCGGCCGTGCGCCTGCACCACGCCCGGCCGGTGGTGGTCGGCGGCCGAACCGTCGGCGTGCTGCTGCTGTCGCGCTCGCCGCGTGGCCTGTTCAAGGGGCTGCACGAGGATCGCGGCAAGCTGGCCCTGGGCGCCGGGATCATCGTGCTGGTGCTGTTCGGCTTGGCGGGCCTGGTGTCGCGCGGGGTCAGCCGGCCGATCGAGCAGCTCAGCGCCGCCACTCGCGCCATGGCCCAGGGCCGCGGCGAGCCGCCGGAGACCCCCACCACCGCCGCCGTCGAGATCCAGGCGCTGTACGACGACTTTCGGGCCATGGCCGCGGCGATCGACAAGCGCTCGCGCTATCTGCGCGACTTCGCCGCCGCCCTCAGCCACGAGTTCAAGACGCCCCTGGCCGGGGTGCGCGGGGCCATCGAGCTTCTGCAGGACCACTATCCGACCATGAGCGAGGCCGAGCGCGAGCGCTTCCTGGCCAACATCGCCGCCGACAACGCTCGCCTCTCGGCCCTGGTCGGACGGCTGCTGGAGCTGGCCCGCGCCGACATGGCCACGCCCGAGGCCGGCGTCGCCGCCGCGCCCGCCGCCGCCGCCCGCTCGGTAGCCGCCGCTCTTTCCGGCCCCGACCTCGCCGTGGCGCTGGACCTGCCGGCCGACCTGCCGCCGGTCGCCGCCCCCCTGGCGGTGATCGAGACGGTGCTGACCGTGCTGGTCGAGAACAGCCGCCAGGCCAGCGCCCGCACGGTGACGATCGCCGCCCGCAAGGACGGCGCCGAGGTCGTGCTCGAGGTCGCCGACGACGGTCCCGGCGTGACGCCCGCCGACGCCGCCCGCCTGTTCGAGGCGTTCTTCACCACACGCCGAACGCAAGGCGGCACGGGTCTTGGCCTGTCCATCGCCCGCTCCCTGGCCCGCGCCCACGGCGGCGAGACGGCCTATGTCGCTGGCGGGCCTGGCGCGCGCTTCACCCTGTCGCTGCCGAGGGCCTGAAGCCCCCTCCGCGCGTCTGCACGGAATCTCCACAGGCGGTTCATCACCGCGCCTTGGGCCGCGTTCAAAGTCTGATCTCGCCCCTACAGGAGATCACCCATGCTGACCGCCGCCCCGCCCGCTTCCGACTGCCAGGTCGAGCTCGACATCGCCGCCGGCCGCTACACCTGGAGCGTCGTGCGCCCCGACGGCATGCGCCTGTCGGGAACCGCCAGCGACCCGGCCTTCGCCCAGAGCCAGACCGCCCTGGCCGCCGTGATGCTGGACGCCTTCGCCTCGCTGAAGCGGCGGCGTTTTTAGAAGGGCCTGCCTCGTCTTGGCCATGGGGCGGGTGTAAGCGTCGCCTTCGCTTGTTTCGCAAAGGCCTTCCATGCGCGCGCTCGTTTCTCCCGCCCTGGCTCTCGCCCTGACGCTCGGCGTCTCGGTCGCCGCCCTCTCCTCCGCCCCGGCCCTGGCCGCGCCCGAGACCTACGCGACCATCCGCATGAAGACCGACACCGCCTTCCTCAGCCCCGAGGAGCGCAAGGTGGTGAACCTGCTGATCCAGGCCGCCGACCAGATGACGGCCATCTACGACAAGCAGGCGGTCGCCCAGGGCGGCCCCGACGGCCCCGGCCACGGCTTTTACCCGCCGGGCATGACCAAGGACGCGTTCGAGACCTATCTCGCCGCTCATCCCGACCAGAAGGCGTCGCTGATGGACGCCTACACCGTGGTCCGCCGCGACGGCGACAAGCTGGTCGCCGTGCCCTATTCCGAGGCCTATAAGCCCGAACTGACCAAGGCCGCCGCCCTGCTGGACGAGGCCGCCAAGGTCACTACCAACGCCAGCCTCAAGCGCTTCCTGACCCTGCGCGCCCAGTCGTTCCGCTCCAACGACTACTTCCAGTCCGAGATGGCCTGGATGGACCTGGAAGGCACGCCGATCGAGGTCGCCATCGGTCCGTACGAGACCTACACCGACGAGATGATCGGCCAGAAGGCCGCCTTCGAGGCCTTTGTCACCCTGAAGAACCCGACCGAGAGCCAGGCCCTCGACAAGTACAAGGCCTATCTGCGCGACATGGAGGCCAACCTGCCGGTCGCCGACAGCTACAAGAACTTCAAGCGCGGCGGGGCCTCGCCGATCGCCGTGGCCGAGCAGATCCGCGGCGGCGGCGACAATCTGCATGGACCCCAGACCGTGGCCTTCAACCTGCCCAACGACGAGCGGGTGCGCGAGGCCAAGGGCGCCAAGAAGGTGATCCTGTCCAACGTGCTGGCCGCCAAGTACGAGGGCATCCTCTCGCCCATCGCCTCGCGGGTGCTGGTCGCCGACCAGGCCGCCCTGGTCAGCCAGAAGTACATGACGCTGGAGACCCTGTTCCACGAGCTGTCGCACAGCCTGGGCCCGGGCTCGATCACCGTCGCCGGCCGCGCCACCACCGTCTCGGCCGAGCTGAAGGACATCGCCGGCACCGCCGAAGAGGCCAAGGCCGACGTCATGGGCGCCTGGAACATCCTGTTCATGATGGACAAGGGCGAGATCCCGGCCGCCGAGCGTTCGCAGCTGTTCGCCACCTACACTGCCGGCATCTTCCGCGCCGCCCGCTGGGGCGACGAGGAGGCCCACGGCCGGGGCGCGGCCCTGCAGTACGGCTACCTCAAGGCCAAGGGCGCCTTCGTCTACGATCCGACCGCCAAGCGCTACCGCATCGACGACGCCAAGATGGCCGCCGGCATCCGCGACCTGGTGGCCGACATCGTCAAGCTGCAGGGCGACGGCGACTATGCCGGCATGGTGGCCTTCTTCGACCGCTACGCCCACCTCGACGACGACGCCCGCGGCGTGATCGCCACGCTGAAGGACATCCCCGTGGACATCACCCCGGTCTATCCGGCGAAGGTGTGATGATCAGATGCTCCCTCTGAAGGGGGAGCTGTCGCGGAGCGACTGAGGGGGAAGTGATTGCGGCATCTCGGCAGCCGCTTCCCCCTCCGGCCCTTCGGGCCACCTCCCCCTTCAGGGGGAGGATCTTGCTAAGCCGCCGGCGCGAACTCCACGCCCTGCACCTGGTTCAGGTCGCAGTCGCGGAAGCTGGCCTTGGCGATGCGGGCGCCGGTAAAGTCGGCGCCGCGCAGATCGGCGCCGTCGAGGATGGCTTCGGAAAGGTCGGCGGTCTGCACCATGGCGTAGCGCATCCGGGCGGCCGCCAGGCTGACCTGGGTCTGGCGCTGGGGACCGAGCGGCAGCGGCGACAGATAGGCCTGGCGCAGGTCGGCCTTGGTCAGGTTGGCGCCGGTCAGCTTGGCCCCGCGCAGGTCGGCCCCGCGCAGATTGGCCGCGCGCAGGTCGGCGTTCTGCAGGTTCGCGCCCTGAAGCTGGGCGCCCGACAGGTCCATGCCGACCATGCAGGCGCCCTTGGCGGTCATGGCGGTCAGGCGCAGGCCCTTCAGCCGATCGCCGAGCGGACGCAGGTCCTCGCCGTCGAGACGGGCCGCCTGCCCTTCCTTGCCGCCGGTCTGGCACCATTGCTGGTTGGCCAAGCACCGGGCGTAGAGTTCGCGGGCCTTGTTCACGGCTTCCGGCGTCGAGGCCGTCAGGGCGCCGGTCATGTGCGCGCCGCTGGTCCGCGCGGTCGAGGTGTCGACCCCGGCCATCACCGAGCCCTGCAGGTTGGCGCCTTCCAGGTTGGCGCCCTTGATGTCGGCGTTATCGAGGATGGCGCCGGCCAGGTTGGCTTCCTTCAGGTTGGCGCCCGACAGCTTGGCCCCACGCAGGGAGCAGTCGGAGAAGTCGGCCTTGAAGGCCGAGACGCCGGTGAACTGCGAGCCGTCCAGGGTGGCGCCCGAGAAGTTGACCTCGTCGACCTCGCCGTTGCGGGTTTCGTGCTTGAGGGTGTCGAGCCCCTTGCGGGGGTGCGGGATGGCGATCTGGCCTTCGCGGAAGTCGGCCTGGGTCAGGTCGGCCTGCGAGAGGTTGGCGCCGCGCAGGCAGGCCCCGCGAAGGTCGGCGCGTTGCAGGCTGGCCTGGCGCAGGTCGGCCTTGCGCAGGTCGCAGCCGAACAGGCTGGCGCGGTCCAGCTTGGTGCGCACCATGCGGCAGCCGTCGAGGATAGAGGCCGACAGGTCGGCGTCGGTCAGATTGCGGAACGACAGGTCCAGGCCCGACAGGTTCATGAACCGCAGCGAGGCGCGCTTGCCGCCCTGCTTGCCGGTCACGAACTTCTCGTGGGCCGTGACGAGCATGTCGAGTTCGGCCTGGCTGAGCTTGCGGCGGCCCGCAAGATTCTGCACGGCGTTCATTGCGGGACCCCCTCCCGACTCTGCGTAAGTCTCTTGAATTTCATCGGATAACAGGAATCGACGAGCGAACGGTTAAGGCCGCGTCTTTTCGTCACAATTGCTCAGATGACGTCGTCCAACCCCCGCGCGCCCAGCCGGATCGCCCCGGTCAGGTCGACATCCTTGAGGTTGCCGTTGGTGAAGTTGGCGCGCGACAGGTCCGCGCCGGCCATGCAGGCGCCGCGCAGGTCGGCTCGGGCCAGATCGGCGTTGGTCAGCAGCACGCCGGTCAGGTCGGCCGGCAGCAGCCGGTCCTTGCCGATCAGCAGCGGACCGAGTTGGGCGTCGCGCAGGTCGGAGCCGGAAAGCTTGGCGCCCTTCAGGCGCGCCCCGCGCAGGTCGGCCCGGCGCAGGTTGCAGGCCCGAAGGTCCGCCCCTTCCAGCTGGGCGCCCTGCATCTGCACGCCTTCCATGTCGAGGCCGTAGAACACCGCGCCCTTGGCCGACAGGGCCGTCAGGTTGAAGCCGCGGATGCTCTTCAGATTGCGCAGGTCGGCCCGGTCGAACGACGAGGGCTTGCCCTCGGCGCCGCCGGTCTCGCACCAGCGGGCGTGGTCGGCGATCATCTGCTCGTAGGGCATGTCGGAAACGTCGACGCCCGAGGCCTTGTCGGTCAGCGCCCCTTCCATGCTGGCCCCGGTGACATTCCAGGACAGGGTCTTCACCCCCACCAGCACGGTGTTGCGCAGGTCGGCGCCGGACAGGTTGGCGCCCGAAAGGTCGGCCCCGGCCATGTTGGCGCCGTTGAAATTGGCCTGCTTGAGGTTGGCGCGCACCAGCTTGGCGTCCTTCAGGATCGCGTCGCTGAAGTCGGCCTTGGTGGCGACGATGCCCGACAGCCGCGAGCGCTCGAGGTTGGCCCCCGAGAGGTTGGCGCCGGCCGCATAGGCCTCGCGCTGCACCGGCTCGATGATGCGGAAGCCTTCCTTGCGGTCGGCGGCGGCGATCTGGCCTTCGCGCAGATCGGCCTCGAACATGTCGGCGCCGGTCAGGTTGGCGCCGCGCAGGCTGGAGCCGCGCAGGTCCGAGCGCCGCAGCGAGGAGTCGGTCAGGTCCGCCCCCTGCATGTCGGCGCCGTAGAGATTGGCGTTGTCGAGCTTGCAGCGGCGTAGGTCGGCGCCGACCAACAGCGCGCCGGTGAAGTCGGCGTCGCACAGGTTACGACCCGCCAGCACCAGTCCGGACAGGTCGCAGAAGGCGAACACCGCGCGCGCGCCACCGAGCCGAGCCGACCACAGGCGGTCGTGCTTGGCGCAGATCACGTCCACTTCTTGTTGCGTCAGGCGCCGGTATTCCTGGCCTGCCGCTGCCGGGGTGTTCATGCAAGCTCGCGTCTATTCCCCCTAAGGGTACGCCTACTTGATGCGCCTGGCAGCATTAACGTCGTGTTTCCAGGCACTTCCTGCGCGCAAGAAGCACCTGAAACGACCTAGGGTTCCTTTCGCCCTCGGACGAAAGGAACCCCGGAAGATCTTGCGTACGACCTGGATCAGCCGATGGCCGGCAGCTTCTCGGCGCGGGCCTCGTCGAGGTAACGGGCGCCCACCGGCTTCAGATCGGCGTCCAGCTCGATGGCCAGCGGGTTGCCGGTGGGGATCTCGACCTTGACGATCTGGTCGTCCGGCACCGCGAACAGGTGCTTGACGATGGCGCGCAGCGAGTTGCCGTGGGCGGCGACCAGGATGTTCTCGCCGGCCTTCAGCTTGGGGGCGATCGCCTCTTCCCAGTAGGGCAGCACGCGCACCAGGGTGGTGGCCAGGCTCTCGGTCGAGGGCAGGCTCGCGCCCTTGTAGCGGCGGTCGCTGGCGAAGTCGTACTCGCCGCCCGGTGCGAGCTCCGGGGGCGGAACATCGTAGGAGCGGCGCCAGATGGTGACCTGCTCCTCGCCGTGCTTCTCGGCGGTCTCGGCCTTGTTGAGGCCGGTCAGGCCGCCATAGTGGCGCTCGTTCAGGCGCCAGTCCTTGGTCACCGGCACGAAGCTTTGCGCGGCCGCGTCGAGCGCCAGGTTGCAGGTGCGGATGGCGCGGGTCTGGACCGAGGTGAAGGCCTCGTCGATGTCGAGGCCGGCGGCCTTGATCAGTTCGCCGCCCTTGCGGGCCTGGGCCTCGCCCTCGGCGGTGAGATCCACGTCCACCCAGCCGGTGAAGCGGTTCTCGAGGTTCCACTGGCTCTGGCCGTGGCGAAGCAGGACGAGGACGGGCATCGGAACTCCCTTGATTGGTCCAGCGCGGGCTAAGGCCGCGCGGGGCCGCCGTCAAGCGGCGCGACGCCCGGTGGCGCAAGGGCGGATGACGCCGCGTAAGCATCTGGCCGAGCATCGCCCCTGTCCCGCCACGAACGACGTGCTATAGCCGGACCATGCCCGATCGCATCTTCATGCCCCTCTGCGCGCTCGTCGCCCTGGCGATGATCGCCTTCGCCATGGTCTGGCCGCAGGGCTACGGCGACCGTTCGCCCGGCCCCTTCGGCTCCACGCCCCTGCAGCAGACCCCGGAGATGAAGGCGCTGATCGAGCGAGAGAAGGATTCGGCCCGCCGCAGCGACCAACGCCGCCAGCGCGAAGCCGACGCCGCGGCCGCCGCCACCGGCGGTCTCGCACAATAGGCGCCCGACGCGACGCCAAATCTCGATCAACCGTCACATTGATCGATCATCGTCATACGAAGAGGGTGGCAAGCAACCACTCCGACAGCTAAACGCACCCCACCACTCATTGAAGCGAGCTCCTATGTTCTCGACTCCCCGCGCCGATCTGGTTCCGAATACCGCCGCTTATGAAAACGAGCCGCTGGTCAAGGCGACGGGTTTCCGTGAATACGATGCGCGCTGGCTGTTCGGCCCCGAGATCAACTTGCTGGGCATTCAGGCCCTGGGCCTGGGCCTGGGCACCTACATCCAGGAACTGGGCCAGTCGAAGATCGTGGTCGGCCACGACTTCCGCTCCTACTCCTCGTCGATCAAGAACGCCCTGATCCTGGGCCTGCTGAGCGCCGGCTGCGAGGTGCACGACATCGGCCTGGCCCTGTCGCCCACCGCCTATTTCGCTCAGTTCGACCTCGACATTCCGTGCGTCGCCATGGTCACCGCCAGCCACAACGAAAACGGCTGGACCGGCGTGAAGATGGGCGCCCAGAAACCGCTGACCTTCGGCCCGGACGAGATGGGCAAGCTCAAGGACATCGTCCTGAACGCCAAGTTCGTCGAGCGTGACGGCGGCAAGCTGATCCGCGTCGAAGGCCAGGCCGAGCGCTACATCGCCAACGTCGCCACCCGCGCTCAGATCAGCCGTCCGCTGAAGGTGCTGGCCGCCTGCGGCAACGGCACCGCCGGCGCCTTCGCGGTCGACGCCCTGCAGCGCATGGGCGTGTCGGACGTCGTCGGCATGGACACCGACCTCGACTACACCTTCCCCAAGTACAATCCGAACCCGGAAGATCTGGAGATGCTGCACGAGATGGCCAAGGCCGTCCGTGAGCACGGCGCCGATCTGGCCTTCGGCTTCGACGGCGACGGCGACCGCTGCGGCGTGGTCGACGACGAGGGCGAAGAGATCTTCGCCGACAAGATCGGCCTGATGCTGGCCCGCGATCTCGCCCCGCTGCACCCGGGCGCGACCTTCGTCGTCGACGTCAAGTCGACCGGCCTCTACGCCACCGACCCGATCCTCAAGGAGCACGGCTGCAAGGTCATCTACTGGAAGACCGGCCACAGCTACATCAAGCGCAAGAGCGCCGAGACCGGCGCCCTGGCCGGCTTCGAGAAGAGCGGCCACTTCTTCATGAACGCCCCGCTGGGCTACGGCTACGACTGCGGCCTGACCGCCGCCGCCGCCGTGCTGGCCATGCTCGACCGCAACCCGGGCAAGAAGCTGTCGGACCTGCGCAAGGCCCTGCCGATCGCCTTCACCTCGCTGACCATGAGCCCGCACTGCGACGACGAGAAGAAGTACGGCGTCGTCGCCGAGGTGGTGAAGGAATACGAGGACCTGTTCGCGGCCGGCGGCTCGATCCTGGGTCGAAAGATCACCGAGGTGATCACCGTCAACGGCGTGCGCGTGCACCTGGACGACGGCTCGTGGGTGCTGGTCCGCGCCTCGTCGAACAAGCCCGAAGTGGTGGTCGTGGTCGAGAGCACCCAGTCGGAAGACGACATGAAGGCCCTCTTCCACCAGGAAGTGA
Organism: Caulobacter sp. GW821-FHT10A10; assembly: GCF_059415745.1. NCBI lineage: Bacteria > Pseudomonadati > Pseudomonadota > Alphaproteobacteria > Caulobacterales > Caulobacteraceae > Caulobacter > Caulobacter sp. GW821-FHT10A10. The sequence goes on from NZ_JBWKNV010000003.1 coordinate 252,387, forward strand.
AGCCCCGCCTGGGCGCCCGGGTGGGCAAGTACAACCAGGAAATCTGATCGGCCCCACGGCCCTGACGAACGAAAGGCCGGGGAGCGATCCCCGGCCTTTTTGCTATTTGGCTCCGGCATCCGCCAAGCGATAGCAACTCGCTTGACGCAACCCTGAGCTTTTGATCAAGCTTGACCTTGACATGCAAGGGGGCTGGCATGACGCGAAGGCTGGGCGTTCATATATCTGCGCCTCTGGCGATGGTTGGCCTGATCCTAAGCGGCGGTCTCGACCAATCAAAGGCGCAGGAACGCTTTCAACCTGTGCCAGCGATCGGCCCTATCAATCAGTTCGACAACTGGCATGGAGATACGGCCGGCTTCGACGCCATCCAGGCTGAGACAGCGCCTGCGGTCCTGCAACTGATGCAAACAATGACTGGCTCAGGCGCCATCAACCGCATCACCCGCTGGCGAGGTCAGGCCTACGAAGGCAGCGGCATCATCTATCCGCCGGAATTGAAGAACGGCCGCTGGGTGTTCAGTTACAATTTCGACGTGATCCCGACCCGAGGTCCGATGGGCGGCGGCCTCTATCGGATGCGGCTGCTTGGCGAACTGTGCGCGGAGGATCGCGCAGGCGGCGGCCTAGCCTACTGCGGGCGTCGCGATCGCCTGCTCTATGGACCCAAGCAGACCACCCAGACCTATGACGCACTCCTGGAGGACGCGCTCCACCGCACCACCCTCTTCTGGCAGCCGCGCTATGTCTATGACGCTGGCAGTCTGCGAGAGGTCGAGGTCCAGGCCAAGGACACCGCCGGACGTCCGGTGACGATCAGCCTGAAGGCAAGTTTCGGCAATAAGGCCTATACCCAGAATGTCCGGGTCAGCCTGTCCGAGGGACGCGTGACATGCCTGGACGTCGGCTACATGGGGCGCTGCAAGACGACGCCGCCCATGACCGACGACGTGCAGATCATCGCGGCTCGGCAGGAGCGCGAACGACGCGAAGCCGCCGCCGACCAAGCCTCCCGGGCCGCTCAAGAGGCGCAGCGCCTCAAAGATCTCGGCCCCTGCTTGCGTGACGCCGGTGTGCGGACACCCCAAGAGACTGTTCAGATCGTCGACGGTTACGGCGACCTCAAGCGCTTTGAAACCCGGGCCGGAACACCCGTTCAAGCCTATGAGAACATCTGCACGCGACCGGTGCGCTACACCGTGTCCTGCCTCGGCTTCCGCCAAGACGGCGCCGTCAGCGCCAAGTCGTCTTTCACGACGCCTTTGTTCTTCTGCCAGGTCGTCGCCAAGAACTAGACGCGGTCGGGAGCGGCCCTCTGACGACCCTACGCCTCGGCCCTCAAGACCTCGCCGATCCGGTCCAGCAACGCCTTGCCCGTGAACGGCTTCATCACGTAGCCGGCCGCGCCCAGCTGCAGGGCCTGGACGATGCGGTCCAGCCGCCCCTCCCCCGTCAGCATCAGCACCGGAATCTCGGCCCCGCCCGGCACGGCCTTCAGGCTGCGCAGGGCGTCCAGGCCGGAAAGCCCCGGCATGCGCACGTCGAGCAGGATCAGGGCCGGCGGCGCAGCCTCGACCGCCGACAGCAGGTCTTCCACCGTCGGATAGGTGCGCACGGCGTAGCCGCCGCGCCCGAGCTGGATCTCGACCAGCTCGCGCGTCAGGGCGTCGTCGTCTGCGACATAGATCAGCGGCGGCGTGACAAGCATGGCGTACCGAAAGGTTAACGCCGTTGCTTAACCCGCCTGAGGAGTCGCGCAAGTGCGCAGACGCACAAACAGCCCCGCTTTGGGGCCGACGCGCGCCGTCCGGTCAGCGGGTGCCGAAGGTGCGGTCCCCCGCGTCGCCCAGGCCCGGCACGATATAGCCGTGGTCGTTGAGCGAGGCGTCCACCGCCGCCGTCCAGATCTGCACGTCCGGGTGGGCCGCGCGCAGGGTCTCCACGCCCGGCACCGAGGCCAGCAGGCAGACGAACCGCAGGTCGCGCACGCCGCGCTTCTTCAGGAGGTCGATGGCGGCGACGGCCGTGTGGCCGGTGGCCAGCATCGGATCGACGACGATGACCAGGCGGTCGGCGATGTCTTCCGGGGTCTTGAAGTAGTACTCGACGGCCTCGAGGGTCTGCGGATCGCGATAGAGGCCGATATGGGCCACGCGGGCCGACGGCACCAGGTCGAGCATGCCCTCGGCCATCCCCAGGCCCGCGCGCAGGATCGGCGCGAACACCAGCTTCTTGCCGGCGATGACCTTGGCCTTGGTCGGGGCGACGGGGGTCTGAATCTCGACCTCGTCCATCGAGAGCTCGCGCGTAACCTCGTAGCAGATCAGGGTCGCGGTCTCGCGCATCAGGGCGCGGAAGGTCTTGGTGGAGGTTTCCTTGTCCCGCATCAGGGTCAGCTTGTGCTGCACCAGCGGGTGATCGACGATCGTGACGCCCTGGGCGGATTGGGTGGGCATGGGCGGCGGTATCCTGGTCTTGAAACGGCTTTGCCGCTCAAGTGCCGCCTTCTGGCCCGAAGGCCAAGCGATAATCAGCCGGCCAGACCGACGATCGTCCTGAAGGCCCACACGGTGCAGGCGATGCAGACCAGCAGCGTCATGAAGTCGGCCATTCCCGACCTCCGCTTGACTGCTTTGTCCTTCTTCGCCACGCCCGCCTCGCTGTCCCCTGCGTGCGAGCATCTTCGCGCATCAGGCTGAACGTGATGCTTCCAAACGCGGTTAAGCCGCCGTTTTCCAAAGAAAAACCGCGCCGCGCTTCCTGGGGGGAGGATGAAGCGCGACGCGGCGGTCAGGCCAGGTCGGGATGGGGGAGGAACCTGGCCCGGTCTCTTAGCCGTGCAGCTTGATAGCCGCGGCGGCGATCAGTTCGCCCTGGTGGCGGGCGCCGTCCAGGTCGATCTGGGTCGGCTGGCGGCTGCCGTCGCCGCCGGCGACGGTGGTGGCGCCGTAGGGCGCGCCGCCGACGATCTCGTCGTTGCTCATCTGGCCCTGGTGGCTATAGGGCAGGCCGATGATCGTCATGCCGAAGTGCAGCAGGTTGGTGATGATCGAGAACAGAGTGGTTTCCTGGCCGCCGTGCTGGGTGGCGGTCGAGACGAACGCGCCGCCGACCTTGCCGTTCAGCGCGCCGCGGGCCCACAGGCCGCCGGCCTGGTCGAGGAACGCGGCCATCTGCGAGCTCAAGCGGCCAAAGCGCGTGCCGGTGCCGATGATGATGGCGTCGTAGTCGGCCAGTTCGGCGACGGTGGCGATCGGGGCCTCTTGATCCAGCTTGAAGTGAGCGCCCTTGGCGATCTCTTCCGGCACGGTTTCCGGAACGCGCTTGATGTCGACGGTCGCGCCAGTGCTGCGAGCGCCTTCGGCGACGGCCTTGGCCATCGTCTCGATGTGGCCGTACGACGAGTAGTAAAGGACCAGAACCTTGGCCATGAGAGTCTCCTAGGGAAGTCTTCTTTGAGGTTGGGGAGGAAAAGACGCGGCGACCTGCGCCGCGTCTTGAAGGTTTAGGCGGCGTCGACCAGCACGAGTTCGGCGTCTTCCAGAGCCTTCACCCGGATGGTGTTCTCGTTGGCGATCGCCGCGCCGTCGCGGGTGTTCAGCGCCACGCCGTTGACTTCGACCTTGCCGGTCGAGGGCACGAGGTAGGCGTGGCGGCCGTCGCCCAGCGAATACTCGGTCTCTTCACCCGCCTTCAGCGTCGCGCCCAGGACGCGGGCGTCGGTGCGGATCGGCAGGGCGTCGGTGTCGCCTTCGAAGCCGCTGGCCAGGGCCACGAACTTGCCGGAGCGGTCGCCCTTGGGGAACGGCTTGGCGCCCCAGGCGGGCGGTTCGCCGCCGCGGTCCGGAATGATCCAGATCTGGAAGATCTTGGTCACGCCCGGCTCGAGGTTGTACTCCGAGTGACGGATGCCGGTGCCGGCGCTCATCACCTGCACGTCGCCCGCTTCGGTGCGACCCTTGTTGCCCAGGCTGTCCTGGTGGGTGATCGCCCCCTCGCGGACATAGGTGATGATCTCCATGTCGTTGTGCGGGTGCGGCGGGAAGCCGGTGCCGGCGGCGATGGTGTCGTCGTTCCAGACCCGCAGGGCGCCCCAGTGAACGCGCTTGGGATCGTGGTAGCCAGCGAACGAGAAGTGGTGCTTGGCGTCGAGCCAACCGTGATTGGCGCCGCCCAGGCTGTCGAACTTGCGAACTTCGATCATATCGATCTCCCGGTGTGTCAGGTGGGGAAGCCGTGTCGGCGTCTCCGTTGACGAGGAAGATGGAGACAGATCGCCCGAACCGAAATAGAAATGGTCGAAAGAAACCATTTCTAAAATTGACATGATGAAGCTTCCCGACTTCGAAGCCTGGGCCGTGTTCGCCAAGGTGGCCGAGACCGGCTCGTTCGCCCGGGCCGCCAAGGACCTGGGCCTGTCGAACGCCACCGTCTCCAAGGCCGTCTCGCGGCTGGAGCAGCGGCTGGGCGCCACCCTCTTCCACCGCACCTCGCGCCGGCTGTCGCTGACCGACAGCGGTCAGAGCTCGCTGGAGGCCGCCAGCCGCCTGCTGGCCGACGGCGAGGCGCTGGAGCTGGAGGCCTCGGCCCAGTCGGCCGTCCCCCGCGGCCTGGTGCGGATGGCCGCGCCGATGTCGTTCGGCATCGGCTATCTGGGCCCTGCCCTCTCCGACTTCTTCGCCCTCTATCCGGAGGTGTCGGTCGAGCTCTCCCTGTCCGACCAGCTGGTCGACATCGTCGAGGACGGCTTCGATCTCGCTTTGCGGATCTCGGCCCTGGAGGATTCCAGCCTGCTGGCCCGACGCCTGTGCCCGGTGCGGGTGATGCTGGTCGGCTCGCCGGACTATTTCGACCGCCACGGCCGGCCCCAGCACCCGAAAGACCTGACCGGCCACCGCGCCCTCTTCTACACCGGCGGCCGCTCGCGCGACGCCTGGCGGTTCGAGCACCCCCAGCAGGGCCAATACGCCATCAGCGTGCCGGCCCAGTTGCGCGCCAACAACGCCGACGTCTTCCGCGCCCTGCTGCTGGAGGGCCAGGCCCTGGCCATGCAGCCCGACTTCATGGTCTGGAACGACGTCGCCGACGGCCGCCTGGAGCAGGTCCTGGCCGACTGGACCCCGCCCCCCATCGCCATGCACCTGGTCACCCCGCCCAGCGCCATCCGCCCGGCGCGGGTGCGGGTGCTGATGGAGTTCCTGGCCGAACGGCTGGCGAAAGCGCCGTGGCTGGGGTGAGTGAAACGCCTCTGGAACTTCCGGGCGACCGCTGCTAGGAAGTCGCCTCTTCGCTTCGCCCCCGGGCAAGCAGCGAAGCGCGGGCGTGGTGAAACTGGTAGACGCGCCGGACTCAAAATCCGGTTCCGAAAGGAGTGTCGGTTCGACCCCGACCGCCCGCACCAGCTTATCTGACAAGAGTTTTGTGTCGTCAGGCGGTAGGCTTCCGCGAGGAGGCGCGCCTGTATGCGGCGCGTCCTTGCCCCCGATCGCCTCCCTCGCCCTCGTGGCGAGGGCCCATGCCGGCGACCGCTCAGATCCAGGCCGTCCTGCGAAGATCTGAGCAGCGGAACCATGGATCCTGGGCACAAGGCCCAGGAAGGCGATAGATGAATAGGCCCGACCGGCGAACGTCGCCCAGTCCAGGCCCCAAGCCTATTTCAGCCAGACCCGGACCTCCCACGCCGCGCCGTCGTCCTCGACGAACTCCGTCGCCCAGGCCAGCACGTCGGGGTGGGTGATCCAGAAGCCGTAAGGCGGCGAATGGCCGGTATTGCTGAAGCTCAGGTCATGTTCCCGGCCTTCCGGCACGTCGGCGTTAGGCATGGCCCATTGCTCTTCCGGCGGGGGCTCGATGGCGTCGACGAAGTGCAGGCTCGCCCGCAGCAGCCCCGCCTCCGTCGCCTCGGTCGCCACCTCGCGCGTGGCCGGATGGCGCTGCAGGAAGGCGACGCCGGCGTCGGTGGTCAGGACGATGGGCTTGAGGGCGGAAAGCGGCGTGGTCATGCCGGCAAGCTAGTCGAGCCCGCCGGCCGACGCCAGCACACGCCAAAGCGCGCCAAGGCCGCCAGCATCGGGCGGCCTTGGCGATCGATCAGATGAAATCTCGAAAGACTAGTCGAGGTCTTCCTCGGCCGCCGCGGGCGCTTCGCGCCAATTGCGGACCAGAATCACGCCGCCCCAAACCACGACGCCGACCGCCAACGCAATCAGCGCCGGCCATTGGACCAGTTCCATTCGTTCCTCTCCCCTTATTTTTCTCGATGCAATCACAGCTTGGCGAACAGCGCTACTGGGTTTGATCGTATGGGGACGAATTCGAAGATCGGCGTTACGAGCATCGGGACAGCCCGGCGGCCGATGAGGGCGGCCGCGGAGTTCCGGCTGACATGGGCTTCCCGCCATGCTCAAGCTGCACCATCCCACGTCCGAGACACCCAATGCCGCCCGCCCCCAAGATCGAGTTTTCCGGCCTCTATTCGCGCTGCGTCTTCGCCGACGGCCAGGCCGAGATCAGGATTCATCCGTTCGGCTACATCCAGGATCCGGACGCCAAACCGGTGTGGTCGCTTGTCTTCGAAGCTCCCGATTTCGACGCCTCCGCTCTGGAAGGGTTCTCGGACGAGGAACTCGAAGTCGAAATCTTCGAGCGACACGCCGTCCTCCATGACATCTGGAGCGACAGCCGGCGGACGCTCGGCGCGGAAAGGCTGACCGCGACAGAGACGGCCTACGACGCCGCCGACCTGCGTGACTATGTGCGAGCCTTGGAAGAACAGCTCACGCATCTGCACGAAAGCCTTCGCACCGGGCGCGCCAAGGACGATCAGGGCCGGGTCATTCTGCGCGAACTGCTGCGTCGCGCGGAGATCAAGGCTGCGGCTTCCGACCACCTTCGTGAGCGGCAGGCAGCCGCGATCGAGGTGTTGAAGCGCCTGACGAACCATTTCGGCGACTAGGCCGACCGGCGCGCTCCCCTACCCCGCCGACCGCAGCCCCTCGGCGTCCTGCGCCGGCGCGCCCCGCTCCGCCGCCAGATAGCCCGCAACCGCCTCGCCCGGCATGGGCCGCGCGAACAGGAAGCCCTGCACCACGCGGCAGCCCAGGGGCTGGAGCAGCACCAGCTGCTCGGGCGCCTCGACGCCTTCGACCACGCAGTCTAGGCCCAGGTTGCGGCAGAGGTCGAGGATGGTCTTGACGATGGCGCGGCGCTTGTCGGCCGCCTCCAGGCCGCGCATGAAGCTGCCGTCGATCTTCAGCTTGTCGATCGGCAGGCGGTGCACGTAGCTGAGGCTGGAATAGCCGGCCCCGAAGTCGTCGAGCGCGATGCGCACGCCCAGCGCCTTCAGCGCCGCCAGCGAGCGGGCCGCCTGGTCGAAGTCGCGCATGACGGCGGTCTCGGTGACCTCCAGGTCGATGCGGCCGGGATCGACGCCGCTGGCCTGGATGATCTCGATGATGCGGGCGATCTGCTCGGGCGAGGCGATGTCGCGGACCGACAGATTGAACGACAGCCGGATGTCCTCCGGCCAGGTCGCCGCCGCCTCCAGGGCCCAGCCCAGCAGCACCGGCGACATCCGCGCGATCAGGCCCGAACGCTCGGCCACCGGCACGAAGTCGCCCGGCGAGACGACGCCAAGCGTCGGGCTCGTCCAGCGGGCCAGGGCCTCGAAGCCGATGGTGCGCTCGTCCTTGATGTCGACCAGCGGCTGGAAGGCCAGGCGGAACTCGGCGTCCATGTCGGCGTGGCGCAGGGCCTGCTCGATCAGGCCGGCGGTCTTGATCGCCGTCTCGTGGTCGGCCGAGAACACCACCGCCGCGCCGCGAATGTTCTGCTTGGCGTGATAGAGGGCGTAGTCGGCGCGCTCGTAGAGCAGGTTGGGCGCGCTGGCGGCCTGCGGATAGACGGCAAAGCCCACCGAGCCGGAGACCTGGGCCGTGACGCCTGGAAAGCAGTAGGGCTCGCGCAGGGCCGCGCAGAGGTCGGCGCCCAGGCGCTGCAAGGCTTCGGGATCGAGGTCGGCCTCGATGATCAGGCCGTATTCGTCGCCGCCCAGCCGGGCCACGAACAGCGGCTGGCCGTGGTCGCGGGCCAGGCGGTCGCCGGCCTCGACCAGCACGCGGTCGCCCACGGCGTGGCCATAGGCGTCGTTGACCGGCTTGAAGCCGTCCAGGTCGATCACGCCGACGGCGAAGCGGCGGCCTTGGGCGGCGGCCTCGTCGGTCACCCGTTGCAGGCGCGCGAAGAACTGCCGGCGATTGGGCAGGCCGGTCAGGCCGTCCATGTTGGCCAGGCGCAGATAGTCGTCGCTGAGGCTCTGGATCTCGGCCTGGCGCTCTTCGAGCCCCCGTTGAGATTCCACGAGATTGGAGAAGTCGCGGTACGAAATCAGCAGGATGACCAGCATGGCCACCGCCACCAGGGCCATGTTGAAGCCGATGGCGGTCAGCACCGGATTGCCGCTGGCCAGCAGGAAGACGGTGATCGGCCCGACGACGATGGCGGTCAGCAGGAACGCCGCCGCCCGCATGTGCATCAGGCAGAACACGCAGCCGATGGCCGTGATGGCCATGTAGAACACCACGTGCGCCTTGGCGAAGGCGTCGCCGTAGGGAAACAGGTTGAACGCCCAGAAGGTGAAGCCCAGGCCCAGCAGCCCGGCGAACATCAGGGTCTGGCGCAGCATGCGCTTGGCCCCGGCCTGGTCGATGGCGGTCTTGCGCGCCCGCCACCAGGTCACCAGCCGCATCAGGCTGATCACGGTCAGCAGGCTGGGAAAGCCCAGGGTCAGCAGCAGCGGCGTGTTGTCGATGTGGGTCGCCGACAGGGCGATCGTGTTGACCAGCACCAGCGCGTACATCATCGGCACCTGCCTGGAGAAGGCGCGCACCTGCGCCTTCATCAGTTCAGGGGTCGAGGGTACGGGGCGGAACCAGGGCAATCGGGACATCGCGGCGGCTGCGGACGAGAACCGCCACCTCTGCGCCCCGTACGTTTAAGGCTTGCTTATCAGAGGCTTGTAGCAGGCCGCGTCGCTACGCCGCAGCCCCCAGTCGCTACAGCCGGCGGTAGCCCGCCACCCGCCGCGCCCAGGTCGGGTGATCGTCTATGGCCATATCGTCGGGCAGGCCCGGCGCCAGGGACTCGGCCTCCAGCACCCAGCGGGCGGCGTCGGCATAGCGGTCGGCCCGGCCGTAGCGCACCACGTCGTCGACCATGGCCCGCAGCAGCACGGTGGCGGCCAGCGGATGGCGGTGCTCCAGCAGGCGCGCGGCCGGCTCCAGCACCTGCGTCCGTTCTCCATGCAGCGCCGGTCCCCGCTCCATGACCAGCCGCGCCGCCCCGGCCGCCGAGGGCCAGGCGGTCAGGAAGGCCAGCGCCTTGTACGGATCGGGATAGCCTTGCGCGTAGTCCAGGGCCTGGTCCTCGGCCTCGACGTCCTCGAAGTCGGGCAGCCCCTTGAGGAAGGCCCGCAGCATCTCGACCGACAGGGTGGCCTTGAAGCTCGCCCAGCGCACGGCCTGGGCCTCCAGCGGCTCGCCGGCCGCTTCAAGAACGGCGATGCGGGCCTCGTTCCAGGCCACGGCCCCGACATCGGCCTGCTCGACGATCCCCGGGCCGGGGGCCGAGACGTCCAGCGCCGCCAGGGCGTCGGCGATGCGGCCGACGGCCAGGTAGCGGCGGGCGACCTGGGCGCCGATCGGCGGCAGCACCAGCTGCGAGGCCGTGAACAGGTCCGCGAAGCCCTCGACGTCGCCTTCCAGGTCGGCCAGCACCTGGGCGGCGGCGCGCAGGCGCGGGTCGGGACGGCGCTGGGCGGCCAGGCGCTCGCGCACCTTGCCCCGCAGCACCGCCACGGCGTCGCCGGCCAGGGCCGGGGCGGCGGCGCGCAGCAGATCGACCGACAGCTTGGTCGAGGCCCCCTCGACGAAGGCCAGCAGGGCGTCGGCCAGCGAGCGGCTGTCCAGCGTCAGGGCCTTGGGCGACAGGGCCGCGACGTCCACGACCGCCTGGTCGAACACCGCCGCCAGTTCGCCCTTGGGATCCTTGATCCGGCCTTCCAGGTCTTCCGACACCCGCACCAGCCGCACCAGCACCGGCACGGCGAGGTTGGGATCAAGCTCCCCCAGCCGCCCCGCGGCCGAGGCGCGGTGGGCGTCCAGATCGCGGACGAATTCCTTGAACTTGCGCCAGTTGATGCGGGCGCGGCTGTCGGCGATGGCGTCGATGCGCTTGTCGATCTCGGCCGCCAGATCGGCCGCCCCCACCTCTCCCAGCAGGGCCAGCTTCAGCCGGCGCTTGATGGCCGCGTGGCCCTCGGCCACCTCCATCAGCAGCTCGGCCAGGGCCTCGGGCCCCAGATGCGCCAGGTTGGCCGCGTTCACCGACTTGCGCGGCGCGGCCTTCTTGACGGCTTTCGGCTTGGGTTCGGCCATCCCCGCCCCTAGTGCGCCTTCTTGCGCGGAATGAAATGCAGCACGCCGGCGATGACGCCGCCGATCACCAGGCCGACCACCGCCGAAGCCAGGGCCATGGCCAGCCAGCCCGTCACCGGACCGACTGCCGGAACCAGGCCGGCCCAGTGCTGCACAGCCTCGACCCAACCGGGGATGGGCGTCAGGTGGAAGTGGTGCAGGCCGTGCACGATGATGCCGCCGCCGACCCACAGCATGGCCGCCGTGCCGATATAGCCCAGGCTGCTCATCACCACCGGCATGGCCTTGACCAGGCCGCGGCCGAACTTCTGCGTCGCCGCGCGCGGACTCTTGGCCATGTGCAGGCCGATGTCGTCCATCTTCACGATCAGCCCGACCACGCCATAGACCAGGATGGTGATCACCACGCCCACCACCGCCAGGGCGGCGGCCTGCACGGGGATCGACTGGTCCGACACGTCGGCCAGGGCGATGGCCATGATCTCGGCCGACAGGATCAGGTCGGTGCGGATCGCGCCGCCGACCTTCTCCTTTTCCAGTTCCGGACCGCTGAGCGCCAGTTCCTCGGTCTCCACCGCCTCGTCGTGATGGACGAAGATCTCAAGGATCTTCTCGGTCGCCTCGAACGCCAGATAGGCGCCGCCCATCATCAGGATCGGCGTCACCAGCCAGGGCGCGAAGGCGCTGAGCAACAGCGCGCCCGGCAGCAGGAACAGGAGCTTGTTGCGCAGCGAGCCGACGGCGATCTTGGCCACGATCGGCAGCTCGCGGTCGGGGGTGAAGCCCATGGCGTAGCCCGGGGTCACGGCCGCGTCGTCGACCACCACGCCCACGGCCTTGGTGCCCGCCTTGCCGGCGGCGGCCCCGACGTCGTCGATCGAAGCGGCGGCGATCTTGGCGATGCCGGCGACGTCATCCAGAAGCGCGACGAGACCCGAGGGCATGAAAGGACCTTGCGTGGATTCGGCCGCCCGTCGCGGCCGGTAAAGAGCGCCCTGCGTAAGGGCTCGCCGCCTAGTGGTAAAGGGGGCCGGGCAAAGGAGGAACGACGATCCGGCAGGAACGCGCGCCGCCAGCCCGCGTTGCTGCGCCATGGCCTCGACCGCGAACCGCAGCAGCGCCCACATCGTCGTCTACGCCGCCCTGGCCGGAAACCTGGCCATCGCCGCGACCAAGTTCGTCGCCTTCGCCCTGACCGGCTCGTCGGCCATGCTGACCGAGGCCATCCACTCCAGCGTCGACACCGGCAACCAGGGCCTGCTGCTTCTGGGCCTGGCCCGCGCCCGGAAGAAGCCCAGCGCCAGCCATCCGTTCGGCTACGGCATGGAGGTCTATTTCTGGTCGTTCGTCGTCGCCCTGCTGATCTTCGCCCTGGGCGGGGCCTTCTCGATCTACGAGGGCGTATTGAAGATCCGCAGCCCCGAGGCCATCGACCGGCCGTGGATCAACTTCGTGGTGCTGGGCCTGGCCGCCCTCTTCGAGGGCGGCTCGTTCCTAGTGGCGCTGAAGGAGTTCAAGACCCTGCGCGGCGACGCCCCGTTCTTCACCGCCATCCGCCGCAGCAAGGATCCGTCGATCTTCGCGGTGCTGCTGGAGGACGGCGCAGCCCTGGCCGGCCTGGCGATCGCCGCCTTGGGCGTGGCCGGCGCCATGCTGGGCCTGCCCTGGGCCGACGGCGCGGCCTCGGTGGCCATCGGCGTCCTGCTGGTGGTGGTGGCGGTCTTCCTGGCCAACGAGACCCGCAGCCTGCTGACCGGCGAGGCCGCCTCCCCGCGCATCGTCGAAGCCGTGCGCGAGACGCTGGAGGCCGACCCGCGCATCGAGAGCGTGACCGAAGTGCTGAGCATGCACCTCGGCCCCCAGGAGATCCTGCTGGGCGTCACCCTCGACTTCCAGGACGACCTGACCGCCGCCGACATCGAGGCCGCCAGCGATCACTTCGCCGACCTGATCCAGGGCGTCGACAAGCGCATCACCCGCGTCTTCGTGCGCTCGGGCCGAGCGCGCGAGGCCTACGCCAGACGCGCGGGCCTCGCCTGAGGCCCCTACTTGCGAGCCGAGGCGCTGGCCGCGCGGACCGGCTTGAACTCCGAGCCGGCGTTCCAGTCGGGCCAGGTGCGCGAATTGGCGATCGCCTTGCCGGCTTCGTAGACCAGGGCCACGTCCTGGGCCGCGCCGCGCAGGTCCCAGTCGGCGCTCCAGGCGTCGCAGGGCTGGTGGTAGCAGCGGCTGGTGTAGTCGGCGACCCAGGCGTCGCCGGCCGCGCGGCCGCCGTTCAGCAGGTCCGCCCCGCCGCCCAGCCCCATGACCAGCAGCACCGGCACGCCGCGCTTGGCCAGCGAGAAGTGGTCGGCGCGGTAGAACAGCGCCCGCTCCGGCTTGGCGTCCGGCGTCACCGTGCGCCCCTGCGCGGCCGCAGCCTTGGCCAGGCCCTGCTCCAGTTCGTTCTGGCCGGCCCCGACCAGCACGATGTCCTTGGCCGGCCCGGCGGTCTGCAGCACGTCGAGGGTGTAGTTGGCGGCCATCTTGCCCAGGGCGGCGTCGCCGGCCTTCACGGCATAGTATTCCGAGCCCAGCAGACCCCGCTCCTCGCCCGTCCAGGCGGCGAACAGGATCGAGCGCTGCGGCGCCGGGCCCTGCTTGAAAGCCCGTGCGACCTCGATCACGCCCGCCACGCCGATGGCGTCGTCGGCCGCGCCGGCCCGGATGGTCTTGCCCTGCGCGTCCGGCGCGCCGACGCCGTAGGCGTCCCAGTGGGCGGCGTACATCAGGCTCTCGTCGGCATGGGTCGTGCCCGGCAGGCGCGCGACCACGTTGTGGCTGACCATGGCCTCATGGGCCACCTTGTAGGCGGCCGAGAAGCTCGCCCCCTTCAGCGTGACGGGCTTGAACGACGGATTACGGGCGGACGTCTTCAGGGCCTCGAAATCCAGGCCCGAGCGCTTGAAGAGATCGACGGCCGTGTCGCGCTGGATCCAGCCTTGCAGCTGCAGCTTCTCCTTGGCCGGGTTCGGGCGGACGATATCGTAGCCCTCGCCGTTCGAGGCCTTGACCGTGCTCCAGCCGTAGCCGGCGCCGAGGGTCTCGTGGACGATCAGGGCGCCGACCGCCCCGCGCCGCACGGCCTCTTCGTACTTGTAGGTCCAGCGGGCGTAGTAGGTGGCCGCCTTGCCGCCGAACTTGCCGAAGGCGGGCTCGCCCTCCACGGCTTCCAGGTCCGGATCGCTGATCAGGAAGACGGCGACCTTGCCCTTCAGGTCCGCGCCCTTGAAGTCGTCCCAGCCGCGCTCGGGCGCGCTGACGCCGTAGCCGACGAAGACCAGCGGCGCGTCCTTGATCGCCACGGCGTCGACCGGCAGCAGGGTCATGACCTGGGCCTGCTCGCCCTGGGCGAGGGGCACCGCGCCGCCGGCGGTGGAAAAGCTCATGGCGATCGGCCCGTCGATGCGGGTGTGCACCAGCGGCACCTTCTGAGTGTAGGACCCTGCGTCCCCGGCCGGCTCCAGGCCCAGCGCCTTGAACTGGGCGGCGATGTAGTCGGTGGTCTTCTGCTCGGCCGGACCGCCGGGCGCGCGGCCCTGGAACTCGTCCGACGCCAGCACCCGGGTGATCTCCGACAGCCTGGCCGGATCGATCGGGCCGCTGTCGACGCTCTGCGCCAGGGCGAGACCCGGCAGGGCCAGGGCGGCGGTCAGCAGAAGGGCGGCGCGGGACATGGGCGAACTCCGAAAACTTGCGGGGCCGACCCTAGGAAGCTTGGCGAGCCAGGGCAAACTTCGCACGCTGTTCGGTGGATAGTGTCGATTCCCCGCCAGAAACAGAACAGGAACATGCTATAGCCCCGTCGATGGTTCCGGCCGACCTGCTTCCTCCGCGCTTTCAAGACTGGTTCGCCACCAGGGGCTGGGCCCCACGCGCCCACCAGCTGGCGATGGTCGAGAAGGCCAAGGCCGGCCGCGACGCCCTGCTGATCGCCCCGACCGGCGGCGGCAAGACCCTGGCCGGCTTCCTCCCCAGCCTGATCGCGCTGGCCGAACGGGCGCCCCGCAACACGCCGGCCGGCATCCACACCCTCTACATCTCGCCGCTCAAGGCCCTGGCCGTCGACGTCGAGCGCAACCTGATGACGCCCATCCGCGAGATGGGCCTCTCCATCGTCGCCGAGAGCCGCACCGGCGACACCGGCGAAAGCCGCAAGGCCCGCCAGCGCATCCGCCCGCCCGACATCCTGCTGACCACGCCCGAGCAGCTGGCCCTGTTCTGCGCCTGGGAAGGCGCCCGCGAATACTTCGCCGACCTGTCGTGCGTGATCATCGACGAAGCTCACGCCATGTGGCCCTCCAAGCGCGGCGACCTGCTGGCGCTGGACATCGCGCGCTTGCAGCAGTTCGCGCCGAGGATGCGCCGGGTGGGACTGTCGGCGACGGTGGATGATCCGGATCTGGTACGGAAGTGGCTGGGTAAAAACCCTCCCCCTGAAGGGGGAGGTGTCGCCAAAGGCGACGGAGGGGGAAGTACATCCACCTCAACAGTCCCTTCCCCCTCCGGCCCTCCGGGCCACCTCCCCCTTCAGGGGGAGGGTCTGGAAACCAAGGAACCTCCCCCCCTGGGGGAGGCGGCGCAAAGCGCCGGTGGGGGGGCGGTTTCAGCTTCCGAAACGCCGGACGCCCTCCCCCCTCCGATCGCTACGCGATCGCCTCCCCCACAGGGGGAGGTTCCTCTTTCCGTCGACCTCGTCCTCGGCTCCGGCGGCGCCCAGCCCGTGGTCGAGGTCCTGGTCTCCGGCGGCCGCGTGCCGTGGGCCGGCCACACCGCCCAGCACGCCATGGCCGAGGTCTATGCGATCATCGCCGCCAGCCGCACGGCCCTCGTTTTCGTCAACACGCGCTTCCAGGCTGAATTTGCGTTCCAAGAGCTCTGGAAGCTCAACGACGAGGGCCTGCCGATCGCCCTGCACCACGGCAGCCTGTCGGCCGAGCAGCGGCGCAAGGTCGAGGCCGCCATGGCCCGCGGCGAGCTGCGGGCCGTGGTCTGCACCTCGACGCTGGACATGGGCATCGACTGGGGCGACGTCGATCTCGTCATCCAGCTGGCCGCGCCCAAGGGGGCCTCGCGGATGGTCCAGCGGATCGGCCGCGCCAACCACCGCCTCGACGAGCCCAGCCGCGCTCTCTTCGTGCCGGCCAGCCGCTTCGAGATGCTGGAGTGCCGCGCCGCCGCCGACGCCATACTGGAGAACCACCTCGACGGCGAGCCGGCCCGGATCGGCGCCCTCGACGTCCTGGCCCAGCACATCATGGGCTGCGCCTGCTCCGAGCCCTTCAAGCTCGTGGACCTCTATGACGAGGTCCGCTCCGCCGGCCCCTATGCCGACCTCTCGTGGGAAGACTTCGAGACCGTCGTCGATTTCGTCTCCACCGGCGGCTACGCGCTCAAGACCTACGACCGCTTCCGCCGGATCGTGGAAGACGCCGACGGCTTCTGGAAGGCCCGCAACGCGCAAGTCATCCAGCGCCACCGCATGAACGTCGGCGCCATCGTCTCACCGGCCGTGGTCAATGTGAGGATCGGCGGCGGCAGAAGGCCCATGGGCGGCCGCAAGATCGGCGAGGCCGAGGAAGGCTATTTCGAGCAGCTGACGCCCGGCGACACCTTCATCTTCGCCGGCCAGGTCTGGCGGTTCAACAGTCTGGTGGGCGCCGACGCCTTCGTCACGCCCGCGCCGGACAAGGACCCGAAGATGCCCAGCTGGGGCGGGTCGAAGTTCCCGCTCTCGACCTATCTGGCGTCGCGCGTGCGCAAGATGATGCACGACGAAGCCGAGTGGCTGGCCCTGCCCCCCGACGTACAGGAGTGGATGGCCTACCAGAAGCTCCGCTCGCTGATCCCGGACGAGGACGAGATGCTGCTGGAGACCTTCCCGCGCGGGAAGCGGTTCCATATGGTCATGTATCCGTTCGAGGGGCGCCTCGCCCACACCACCCTGGCCATGCTGCTGACCCGCCGGCTCGACCGCCTGGGCGTCGGGCCGCTGGGCTTCGTCTGCAACGATTATGCGCTCAACATCTGGTCGCTGCGGCCGATGGACGAGCTCGACCTCTCAGACCTCTTCGACCAGGACATGCTCGGCGACGACCTCGAGGACTGGCTCAACGAAAGCTTCCTGATGAAGCGGGCCTTCAAGGCCTGCGCCCTGGTCGGCGGCCTGATCGAGCGACGCTATCCCGGCGAGGAGAAGTCCGGCCGCCAGGTCACCTTCTCGACCGACCTGATCTACGACGTGCTGCGCAAGCACCAGCCCGACCACCTGTTGCTGCGCTGCGCCCGCATGGATGCGGCGACCGGTCAGCTGGACGTGGCGCGGCTGGGGGATCTACTGGCCCGCATCAAGGGCCGCATCCGCCATGCGGCGCTGGACAAGGTTTCGCCCTTCGCCGTGCCGATCATGCTGGAGATCGGCCGCGAGCGCGCGCCCGGCGACGCGGCCAGCGACATGATCCTGGCCGAGGCGGAGGAAGACCTGATCGCGGAGGCTCTCTCTTGAGGTGTTCGGCTTGACGAAGTTCCAGCTCAGCGACTGCGGCGGCCTGACGGTCATGGTGTCCGAGCGGTTGGTGCTGCTGCGCGGCTCTGGCGCCCTGTGGCTGGAGGCAGAGCGCGCCCTGGTGGTCGCCGACCTGCACTTCGAGAAGGGCTCGTCCTACGCCGCCCGTTTCGGCCAGATGCTGCCGCCCTACGACACCCGCGAGACCCTGACCCGGCTTGAGGCCGAGGTGGCCGCGCTGACGCCCGCGACGCTGATCTTCCTGGGCGACAGCTTCCACGACGGCGCGGCCGAGGATCGCCTGGCCGCCGACGACGCCGAGCGCCTGCGCGCCCTGTCCGTCGGTCGCGACCTGGTCTGGGCGGTGGGCAACCACGACGCCGACGGCCCCCGCGCCCTGCCCGGCCAGGTCATCGACGAGCTTTCCATCGGCGGCCTGATCCTGCGCCACGAGCCCGAGCCCGGCGTCCAGCCCGGCGAGGTCGCCGGCCACCTGCACCCGGCCGCCCGCGTCTCCAGCGGACGCGGCAGCGTGCGCAAGCGCTGCTTCGTCACCGACGGGCAGCGCCTTATCCTGCCGGCCTTCGGCGCCTATACCGGGGGCCTCAACATCCTCGACCAGGCCTTCTCCAACCTGTTCGCCGCCCCGCCGCTGGCCGGGGCGCTGGGCGGCAAGCGGGTGCATGCGGTGGGTCCGAAGTCACTGCGGCCGGATTGAGACCTCGCCCAAGCCTCCCCCCACGTTCGTCATCCCGGAAAGCCCGCAGGGCTTATCCGGGACCCAGGGGCCGCCGCTACGCGCTTGCAACCGCCGGCGGATGAAGCCACCACCCAGCCCAGCCCCCTGGGTCCCGGCTCTCCGCTACGCTCCGGCCGGGATGACGATTTGAGGGGGCTACCCCTTCGCCAACCGCCGGCGGTTGGCCCTCACCTTGGCGCGGTAGTGCTTCACGACCGCCCGCGTCGCCGCGTCCGGAGCCTGAGGCAGGCCGCCGGTCCAGAACTTCAACCCGACGTCGGCGGCGGCCGCCATCTTTTCGGTGGTCATGCGGATCGCCTCGCTCTGCGCCCGCGCCCCTCCGCCGGCCAGGACCATGGTCCTAAGGCCGATGACGGCCGAAGCCTCCATCCCGAGCGCCCAGGCGTCGAGCATCGTCGAGGGCCAGTCTTCCTTGCGGCGCGCCATTGCGAACTCCCTTTTTCGTAAAGGGATCGCGCGAGCCGCCTGGCCGGTTCCGCGCCAAGTGCGACATCACAGAACTCGACGGAACAAATAGAGAACTATAGACTGTGCGGATGGCCGTTCTCGATATCCGCCGCAAGCTCTCCATCCTCGCCGACGCCGCCAAGTACGACGCCTCCTGCGCCTCATCGGGCGGGGAAAAGCGCGACTCCGTGGGCGGCAAGGGCGTCGGCTCCACCGAAGGCATGGGCATCTGCCACGCCTACGCCCCCGACGGGCGCTGCATCAGCCTGCTGAAGATCCTGCTGACCAACTTCTGCATCTACGACTGCGCCTACTGCATCAATCGGGTGTCGTCGAACACGCCCCGGGCGCGGTTTTCGGTGCAGGAAGTCGTCGACCTCACCCTCAACTTCTACAAGCGCAACTATATCGAGGGCCTGTTCCTGTCGTCGGGCGTGATCCGCAACGGCGACTACACGATGGAGGAGATGGTCCGTATCGCCAAGGCGCTGCGGCTGGACCACGACTTCCGCGGCTACATCCACCTCAAGCTCATCCCCGAGGCCTCGCCTGAACTGGCGGCCGAAGCGGGACTCTATGCCGACCGGGTGTCGATCAACATCGAACTGCCCCAGGACGAGAGCCTCAAGTCCCTGGCCCCGGAGAAGGACGTCGGCGACATCAAGCGGGCCATGGGCCGCATGCGTCTGGCCATCGACGAGCGCGCCGAGCCGGCCCGCACGGCGCCGCGCAAGACCTTCGCCCGCAGCCAGTCGACCCAGCTGATCGTCGGCGCCGACGCGGCCAAGGATGGCGACATCCTGGCCCGCAGCGCCTCGCTCTACGGCGCCTATCGCCTCAGCCGCGTCTATTACTCGGCCTTCAGCCCGATCCCGGACTCCAGTCACCGCCTGCCGTCCAGCCGCCCGCCCCTGCTGCGCGAGCATCGCCTCTACCAGGCCGACTGGCTGATGCGGTTCTACGGCTTCGAACAGCCCGAGATCATCGGCGCCGGCGAGGATCTCGACCTCTCCGTCGATCCCAAGACCGGCTGGGCGCTGCGCAACCGCGACAGGTTCCCCGTCGACGTCAACGCCGCCGACCGCGAGACCCTGCTGCGCGTGCCGGGCCTGGGCGCCAAGGCCGTCGACCGCATCCTGCTGGCCCGGCGCCAGGCGCGGCTGACGATCGACGACCTCAAGCGCGTCGGGGCCGTGGTCAAGCGCGCCAAGGCCTTCGTCGTCGCCGAGGGCTGGACGCCGGGCATGGCCACCGACGACGAACGCCTGAAGGCCCGCCTGGTCGAGCCGGCCCAGCTGAGCCTCTTCTGATGCGCGTGGTGCGGCTGGCCTCCGAGATCGACTTCGACGGCTGGCGAACGGCCGCGCGAGCGCTGCGGGCCGAAGGCGTTCCGCCCGAGACGGTGATCTGGACGGTGGAGCGCGACCTCTTCGAAGCCGCGCCCGTCACCCCGACCGCCGCGCCCACCGCCAGCGCCTTCACCGTCCCGCCCGCCTTCGTCGAACTAGCCAAGTCCGTCGTCCTGCACCGCTCGGGCGAACGGTTCGCCCTGCTCTATCGCCTGCTCTGGCGGCTGGAGCGCGAGCCCCGCCTGATCGACAACCCCGCCGATCCCGATGTCGCCAAGGCCCGCGACATGGAAAAGGCGGTCAGCCGGGCGATCCACAAGATGCACGCCTTCGTGCGCTTTCGCCTGATCGAGACCGAGCCGGAAGCCTACGCCGCCTGGTTCGAGCCGGCCCACCGCGTCACCGAGGCCGCCGCGCCGTTCTTCGCCCGCCGCTTCACCACCATGACCTGGACCATACTGACGCCCGACGCCTGCGTGGCCTGGGACGGCGAGAGCTTACAGGTCTCCGACGGCGCCGATCCGGCCGACGCGCCCGCCGAGGACGCCCAGGAAGAGCTCTGGCGCACCTACTACGCCTCGATCTTCAACCCGGCGCGGCTGAACGAGAAGATGATGCGCCAGGAGATGCCCAAGCGGTATTGGCGCAACCTTCCCGAGGCGCGGCTCATTCCGCAACTGATCGAAACCGCCCAGGAGCGCGCCGCCGCCATGGTCGCCGCCCCGCCCTCGCCCGCTCCCGACCGCGTGCTGAAGGCCGCCCTGCGCCAGGCCCGCGACGGATCCTACAACGGCGACGTTCCCACGAGCCTCGAAGCCGTGGCCGCCGGCGTGCAGCTGTGCCGCCGCTGCGACCTGTGGCGCGACGCCACCCAGGGCGTGCCCGGCGAAGGCGCGGCCCATGCCCGGCTGATGTTCGTCGGCGAGCAGCCCGGCGACCAGGAAGACCTCGCCGGCCGCCCCTTCGTCGGCCCCGCCGGACAGGTGTTCGACGAGGCGCTCGAACAAGCCGGCGTCCCGCGCGCCAAGACCTACGTCACCAACGCCGTGAAGCACTTCAAGCACGAGCCGCGCGGCAAGCGACGCCTCCACAAGACCCCCGACCGGGGCGAAGTCCAGGCCTGCCGCTGGTGGCTCGACGCCGAGCGACGCCTCGTCCGCCCCCGGGTGATCGTTGCCCTGGGCGCGACGGCGGCGCACGCGGTGATGGGCAAGTCCACCCCCATCGGCGCCAATCGCGGCAAGGCGCTGCAACTGCCCGATCAAACCCAGGCGGTGCTGACCTACCACCCGTCCTTCCTGCTGCGCCTGCCCGACCACGACGCCCGCGAGCGGGCGCGGGCCGAATTCGTCGAAGATTTGCGCCTTGCGGGCGAGCTCTCCGGACTGCTCGACCGAAGGAGGCGCGAGCGCCCGCCTGACGGACAGGCCGCGCAAAAAATCTGCTGAATCTTTTGGCGTCGCCCCACCGGGCGCAAGTCCTTGCCCCACCTGGCAATGTTACCTGCGGAAACACGGCGCATAAGCCCTCTCCGCCGTCGGGGCGCGTGTTCGCCTCTTGCCACGACGGCTTCGCCGGGGTTGGTTCCCGGCCGGGGAAACGAGGGCGATGACACCAGAAGACGAACAGCGCCGAGCTTGGTTCCGCAGGGAGATCCTGCCTCTGGAACCGCGCCTTCTGGCCTATGCGCGCAAGTTTTGCCGCAACGGCGAGGCCGATCCGGAAGATCTGGTCCACGACGCCTTCGCCCGGGTGATCGCCTGCAAGACCTGGCGCGAGATCACCAATCCCGCCGCCTTCGCCTCGCGCACCATCCGCAACATCGCCTTCGACGGCCTGCGTCGCCGCAAGGTGCTGACCATCACCGCCGTGGCCGATTTCGAGCAGATCGGCGGCATGGACGAGACCCCCGGACCCGAGGCCTCGCTGGTCTCGCGCGACGAGCTTCGCCAGCTGCGCGAGGCGATCGCCGAGCTGCCGACACAATGTCGGCGTGTATTCACCCTCAGGAAAGTCTATAGCCTGTCGCCGGGCGAGATAGCGGTTCGCATGGGCCTGTCCGTCTCGACTGTCGAGAAGCACCTGATCAAGGGGCTTCGCTACTGTTCCGAAAAGCTGGGCCGCCCGGGCGCGACCCAGCCAGTGCGTATCGACGAAGGACGTTCATGGGTCGGGAAGCGGGATCGCGACGCGAAGCAGTGAGAGCGGCCGCCGCCCAGTGGGTGGTGCGGCTGTCCGATCCTGCCTGCGCGCCTGACGAACGGGCCGCCTTCGAGGCCTGGCGCGCCGAAAGCTTCGAGAACGAGGCTTCCTTCGAGCGCGAGCACGCCGCCTGGGAGCGGGCCGATCGCCTGCGCGTCTTCAAGCCTGTGGCCGCCAAGCCTGACGCCGACCTGTTCGCGCAGGAAGAAGCCCGCCGCGTCTTCGACCGCCGCTCGCCCTGGACGATGATGGCGGCGGCCGTCGCCATCGCCGGCGTCCTCGGGGCCGGCATGCTCAGCGCCACCGCCTCGACCGCCTACGCCACCGACATCGGCGAGCGCCGCGTCGTGGTCCTGGCCGACAACAGCCGCATCGAGCTCAACACCGACAGCAAGGTCGTCGTCCGCTACCGCAACGGCGTGCGCGAGGTGAAGCTGGTCAAGGGCGAGGCCCTGTTCGAGGCCGCCCCCGACGCCCGCCCCTTCGTGGTCAAGGCCCGCGACGCCCGCATCGAGACCGGCGGCGGCGAGCTTTCCGTCCGCCTGGGGGCCGAGAACGCCGCCGTCACCGTCCGCCGCGGCGCGGCCGACATCGAGCCCGACGGCAAGGGTCCGGCCAAGGAAGTGCGGATCGCCGCCGGCACGGCCATGGTCTACGGCCCGCATGGCGGCCACGCCCAGCCGCTGTCCGACGCCGAGATCGACCGGGCCCTGGCCTGGCGCCAGGGGGCCATCGCGCTGAACGGCCAGTCGCTGAGCCAGGCCGTGGCCGAGTTCAACCGCTACAATCGCCAGAAGGTCCGCATCGCCGACCCTTCGATCGCCGACCTGCGCCTGGCCGGCTACTTCCAGAGCACCGAACCCCAGGCCTTCGTCACCGCCGTCACCAGCGCCTTCCCGGTCCGGGCCAGCGAAGGCGACGACGGCGTGATCCGCCTGGCGCGCAAGGGGTAGCTCGAGATCCTCCCCCTCTGGGGGAGGTGGCCCGAAGGGCCGGAGGGGGGCCGTTTTCAGCTTCCGAACCGCCTGCCGCCCTCTCCCCCGTAAAATCCCCGCGAAAGCGGGGACCCAGGCTTTCCCCGATCCCTCTCCCCTTGCGGGAGAGGGTGGCCCTGCGGAGCAGGGTCGGGTGAGGGGTCTCTTAGACCTCGAAGCTGCGTGCGGCGGTCAGGCCGGGTGAGGCGTCTCAAATTTGAGAGACCCCTCATCCGCCGGCCTTCGGCCGCCACCTTCTCCCGCAAGGGGAGAAGGATCTCGGACGGGGATAGAGCGCAGCCAATCCCCATCGCGCCCGAACCAAACCCCAACCAATCCAGTCCCTTGCAACTTTCTCACCGTCCTGGATCAGACGCGCTCAAACCACCCGCATAATCACTGGGTCTCGCCGCACCGAAGGGGCGCGCGGCCAGCGACCATGCGGCGGCGGGATGCGATCGAGCGGGACTGGGGCGGATTGGGAAGATCCGTCGCGTCCGGGGACCTGGCGCTGGCCAGGCCCGCCCGCCGTCGGCTTGGGCGAGGATTACAGAGCACACCCCCTCTCCTCGTCGCCGCCCGAAGAGGAAACTCCAAGGACGGTCCTGGTAAGGCGTTAAGAGCGCCGCCGCCCGGGAAGCCGGCAGCCAAACGACCGCGCGGAGCGTCTTGGCTTCGTCGAAACGGTATCCGTCTACACACCTCCGGGCGTAGCCCGGGCGCTCCGCTCCCCTTCATCAACTCAGCGGCCCGCCGCGTGAGGATGAGATCGCGCGCCTCTCGCCCCAGCGTTGCCTATGCGCCACACCCGTCACACCTCCGCCACAAATTTTACTCGGCGACTGGAGGTTTCCGTAACGCCCCCCGTCGAAGCCGGTAAGAACGTCGCGTCGAGGGGGCGCGGCGGACAAAGGGGACTCGAGAGCTTGTCCATGCGTACCGATCAACGCCGCCGGACCGTCCGCGGCCTGCTGCTGGCCTCGGCCGCCGTCCTGACCATCGCCGGTCAGGCCGCCGCCCAGGGCTCGCGCCACACCTTCAACATCCCGCCGCAGGACGCCATCTCGGCCCTGCAGACCTACGCCAAGCAGACCGGCAAGCAGGTCCTGTTCCCGTACGAGGCCGCCGCCGGCCGCAAGACCCCGGCCGTGACCGGCGAACTGCCGGACGCCGAGGCGCTGAAGCGCCTGTCCGAGGCCGCCGGCCTGGTCGTCGCCTCGGACGACGGCAAGACCATCACCCTGCGCGCCGCCCCGGCCGCCCGCCCCCAGTCGGAAGCCGCCGCGACTGAAGCGGCTCCCGAAGAAGTCGCCGAAGTCGAAGCCATCGTCGTCGTCGGCAGCCAGATCGAAGGCGCCAAGACCACCGAAGCCCTGCCGGTGACCGTGGTCGGCGAGGCCGAGATCGTCGCCACCGGCGCCGTCTCGGGCGACGAGCTGTTCCGCTCGATCCCGCAGGCCGGCGACGTCCAGTTCCAGGAAGCCCGCACCACCGGCAACCTCAACGACGCCCGCGGCGACGTCTCGTCGATCAACCTGCGCAACCTGGGCACCGGCAACACGCTGATGCTGCTGAACGGTCGCCGTCTGGTGCTGCACCCCGGCACCCAGACCGAGAACTTCGTCCCGGTGCAGACCGCCAACACCAACGCCCTGCCCGTCTCGGGCGTGAAGCGCGTGGAAGTCCTGCGCGACGGCGCCGCGGCCATCTACGGCACCGACGCCGTGGCCGGCGTGGTCAACACCGTGCTCGACACCAAGTTCCAGGGCCTGAAGATCGAAAGCCAGGTCGGCGGCTCGGAAGGCACCGGCTATCGCGAAGGCTCGTTCAACGTGAAGGCCGGCACGCGCCTGGACGACGGCACGCGCCTGACCTTCTTCGGCAACTACACCGCTCACAGCCGGATGATGGCCACCGAGCGCGACTACGCCGCCAGCGAAGACCACCGCAGCCAGATCGAGGACGAGCTGTTCGCCGGCTCGACCAGCTTCGACAACCGCTCGACCTCCAGCCCCTGGGGTTCGTTCACGGTGATCCCGTCCTCGACGGTGGTTCGCCAGAACGGCACGGCCCTGACCTCGTCGGGCGTGTTCCATATCGAGCCGGTGTCCAACACCGCCGCCGGCTGCAGCAGCGCCACGCTCAGCGGTGATATCTGCATCAAGTCGGGCACGATCACCGGCACGGCCGACCGCGTGCTGCGCTATGACGAGAACACCCAGCGCACCCTCAAGGGCGGGCTGGAGCGCACCAACCTGTTCTCGACCGCCGAGAAGGACCTGGACAACGGCCTGACCCTGTTCGGCGAAGCCGGCTTCTACCACGCCCTGTTCACCGGCCAGCGCGAGCAGTCGGCCCCGCTGTCGTCGGCGCCGATCAGCATCGCCGCCAACGCCTACTGGAACCCCTTCGGCCCGACCACGCTCAGCGACGGTTCGGCCAACCCCAACCGGCTCTCGGGCCTGACGGGCGTGCCGACCACGGGCCTGGCGATGACCATCAACACCTATCGTCCGGTCGACGCGGGTCCGCGCACCTACACCGTCACCGACAACAACTACCGCCTGCTGGGCGGCGTGAAGGGCAAGTGGAACGGCTGGAAATGGGAATCGGCGGTGCTGTATTCCGAGGCCAACACCAAGGACGCCACCCACAACGCCATCAGCAACACCCTCTTCCAGGCGGCCGTGAACCGCACGGACTCGACCGCCTACAACCCGTTCAACGGCGGCTCGCTGACCAACTATTCGGGTGAGGACGGCACGCCCAACAGCAAGGCGACGGTCAACTCGTTCCTGATCGACGTCTACCGCATCAGCAAGACCTCGCTGGCCCTGGCCGACTTCAAGGTCAACAAGGCCGACCTGTTCAGCCTGCCCGGCGGCGACGTCGGCGTGGCCCTGGGCGCCGAATGGCGTCGCGAGACCTTCAGCGACGACCGCGACGACCGCATGGACGGCACGATCACCTACACCAACTCGGTGACGGGCGTGACCTACGGCAGCGACGTCATGGGCGCCTCGGCGGCTCCGGACGTCTCGGCCCACCGCCAGATCTCGTCGATCTTCGGCGAACTGGCCGTGCCGATCATCTCGTCGGACATGAACATCCCGTTCGTCGAGGAAGTGACCCTGCAACTCGCCGCCCGCGACGAGTACTATTCCGACTTCGGCAACGTGCTGAAGCCCAAGGGCGCCCTGCTGTGGAAGGTCGGCCAAGGCCTGTCGTTCCGCACCTCGGTGTCGCAGAGCTTCCGCGCCCCGAACCTGCCGCAGTTCTACAGCGAAGGCGCGACCGTCTCGAACAGCCGCACCGACTACGCCGCCTGCCGGATCAACGCCGTCACCTGCTCCAGCGCCAGCACGCTGGAAGTGCGCATCGGCAACAAGGACCTGAAGCCGGAAGAAGCCGACAACGCCTCGATCGGCTTCGTCTACCAGCCGCGCTTCATCCCGATCGAGTTCGGCAAGGTCACCCTGACCACCGACTTCTGGTCGATCCGCGAAAAGAACGTCATCGGCATCCTGGGCGGCTACAACCAGATCGCCTACGACTACCTGCTGCGCCTGCAGGGCAGCTCGAACCCCAACGTGGTGCGTGAGGCCGCGACCGGCACCAACACCGTCGGCACGATCTCCTACATCAACGACACCTACATGAACCTGCAGCCGCGGGTCCTGCAGGGCGTCGACTTCAGCCTCGACTACGACCTGGACGACACCCCCTGGGGCGACTTCGGCGTCTCCGTCAACGTGGCCAAGCTGACCAAGTACGACCAGGCCGCCAGCCCGATCGAGCAGATCCTGATGAAGGCCGTCGCCGACGGCACGCTGTCGGGCCTGACGATCTCGAGCGCCGGCAGCCAGATCCGCCTGGACGGCAATCCCGAGTTCCGTGGCAGCGTCAGCATGACCTGGCGCAAGGACGGCTGGGGCGCCGGCGCCTTCGTCAACTACGTCGGCTCGGTCTACGACACCGGCGTGACCCAGGTGAACGGCCGCTACTACGAGGTTGATGACTGGACCACGGTCAGCCTCTACGGCCAGTACGCCTTCAAGAACGGCGGCCGCATGGACGGCACGACCTTCCGCGTCGGCGTGCGCAACATCGCCGACAAGGATCCGCCGCTGAACTCGTCGAACTTCGGCTACTACGGCTCGCTGGCCAACTCGACCGGCCGCTACTGGTACCTGAACGCCAGCAAGAAGTTCTGATCCTCCACCCAAGGGTGATCACGCAGGGCCCGCCCGTCGCCAGACGAGCGGGCCTTTCCGTATTCGGACCATGGCGGTCGGGATTTGCGTGACCCGAAAGTTGTTTTAGGAAATAGTTCCGCCAACGGCGACGTGAGCTTTCGACGCCGTACGAGTCGGGGCCTTTTCGAAAATCATGTCGCGCGTGGGCTCGTCCTCGATCGCTTTGCGCTACGCCTTGGCGGTCGCCGCCGCCGCGGCCGCCTTCTTCGTGCGCCTGGCGCTCAACAGCTGGTTCCCGCCCGGCTTTCCGTACCTGACCTTCTTCCCGGCCATCGTGCTGACCGCCTATTTCGCCGGCCGCGGTCCCGCGATCCTGTGCGCGACCCTGTCGGGCCTGGCGGCCTGGTACTTCTTCATCCCGCCGTACAACAGCTTCCGGTTCGACTTCGCGACAATGGTGGCGATCTCGTTCTACGTCTTCGTCACGGCGGTCGACATCTTCTTCATCGACGGCATGCGCCAGGCGATGAGCAAGCTGGCGGTCGAGCGCGAAAGCCTGGCCGACCTCGCCCGCAGCCGCGACCTGCTCTATCGCGAGATGCACCACCGGGTGAGCAACAACATCCAGGTGGTCGGCGCCCTGCTGCGCCTGCAGTCGTCGGGCATGAAGGACGAGGACGCCCGGCACGCCCTGACCGAAGCCGGCGGCCGCATCGAGACCATCGCCAAGATCCAGCGCCAGCTGCACGACCAGACCGGCGAGCCGACGCCCTTCCGGTCCTTCGCCGAGGCCCTGCTGGACGACGCGGGGCAAGCGGCCGGCGCCCGCCACGCCGTGCGCGTCGAGGGCGGCGAGACGGCCCTGCATCCCGAACAGGCCACCCCCGTCACCCTGGTCATGCTGGAGTGCTTCAACAACGCCCTGGAGCACGCCTTCGCGTCCGGTTCGGACGGCCGCATCGTCGTGGCCCTGGAGCAGGACGGCGCCGACCACGTGCTGACCATCTGCGACAACGGCGCCGGCCCGCCGGACGGCTTCGAGCCGGCCAAGTCGCAGAGCCTGGGCCTGCGCATCGTCCACGCCATGGCCCGGCAGCTCGGCGGGGCCTTCACCATGGCCCGCATGGACGGCTGGACCGTCTGCCGCCTGACCTATACGCCTATGCCCGCCTAGAGCGGAGTTCAGCCCCATGCCCCGTCCCGGTCCGCGCAACCTGATCACCGACGTCGCGGGCCTGACGGTGGGCCACGCCCAGGACGAGGCCGTGGCCTCCGGCGTCACCGCCCTGCTCTGCCCCGAGGCCTGGACGGCTGGCGTCGATGTGCGCGGCGGCGGGCCCGGCACGCGCGAGATCGACGTGCTGAGGCCGGAGAACAATTTCAGCAAGGCCCACGCCATCTGCCTGTCGGGCGGCTCGGTGTTCGGCCTGGGCGCCGCCGACGGCGTGGTCACGGCCCTGTCGGCGGCCGGACACGGCATCCGCCTGGCCCCGACCTCGCCGGCCATCCCGATCGTGCCGGCGGCCGTGCTGCACGATCTGGGCAACGACGGCGACAAGGACTGGGGCCTGGATCCGCCCTACCGCTGGCTCGGCATCGAGGCCGCCGCCGCGGCGAGCGAGGACTTCGCCCTGGGCTCGGTCGGCGCCGGCGTCGGGGCGATGGCGGGCCTCTCCAAGGGCGGCGTCGGCAGCGCTTCGCTCGACCTGGGCGAGGGCCTGGTGGTCGGCGCCCTGGCGGCGGTCAATCCGGTCGGCTCGGTGCGAATGGCCGACGGCGAAACCTTCTGGGCCTGGCCCTGGGAGATCGACGGCGAGTTCGGCGGCGTCCGCCCCGCGCCCGACGCGCCAACGCAGGTCGAGCCGATCCCGGACGATTCCAAGCTGGCGGCCCTGGGACGGCTGACGCAGGGCGCCAACACCACCCTGGCCGTGGTCGCGGTCACCGCCGACCTGACGACCGCCGAGTGCACCCGGCTGGCCATGATGGCCCAGGACGGGCTGGCCCGGGCCATCAGGCCCGTTCACACGCCCTTCGACGGCGACGTGGTCTTCGCCCTGGCTTCGGGCGCTCAAGCGCTGGGAGACGGCCCCGGCCGCGCCGTGGCGCTAACAAGACTGGGCTCGGCGGCGGCCGACACCCTGGCGCGGGCCATCGCCCGCGGCGTCTTCGAGGCTCAGTCTTCGGCGGGCGGCGCGGCGGCGGCGTCAGGCGGCGCGTCGGCGCCGTAGAGCTGCACGGCGGCGGCTTCGAGCCGGCCCATGAGCCGCTTCAGCGTCGCCACCTCGCCGGGGGCCAGGCCGGCCAGCAGGGCCGCCTCGTAGGCCAGCGCCAGGGGGCGGATCTCGGCGAACAGGCGACGGCCGGCGGCGGTCAGTTCCAACGTATGCGAGCGGCGGTCGGTGCGATTGGTGATGCGGGCCACCAGGCGGCGCTCGACCAGGTCCTGGGCGGCGCGGCTGACGCGGACCTTGTCCATAGCGGTGCGCGCCACGGCCTGGTGCTGGGTCAGCGGCCCCTCGATCAGGGTCGACATCAGCCGCCACTGCGGGATCGACAGGCCGAAGCGGTCTTCGTAGGCGCGGGCGATCAGGCGGCTGACGGCGCTGGAGGCCGTGGCCAGGCGGTACGGCACGTAGTCCGAGAGCGACAACTGCTCACTGGCGGCGTCCGGCGAACCCGGCGTCAGGGATGAGACCGTCGCGGCCATGCCTATTCCTTTCCTCCTGCTTCGGCCCGCGGCCCGCGAAGACGGAGCCGTCTCTACGCCGAATCACGCTCTGGCGACACACCGCGAGCGCCGATCGATCTGGCGCCGCGATGGAAACGCTCTCAATCGTCCGCCCTCGACCGTGGCGGAAACCGGGTATTTCGCCCTTGCCGTGAGCATACGCACCTAATCGCGCCCAACCAAGCGGCGCCGTTCAGTGGCCGTGGCCGCCCCCATGGCCGTCGTCATGTCCGTGGGCGGACTTCGGGGCCGGCTCGGTGTGGGTCAGCTGCTTCTGGCAGCGTTCGAGCAGGCGCAGGTTGTCGGGGCTGTTCCAGACGTCGGCGAACTCGACCACCACCAGGCGCAGGCGGCGCATGTGCTCGTTCCACTCCAGCGGCGGCTCGGGCTTGTCCTCGTCGTGCTCGTGGTCGTCGTGATCCTTGCCGTGGGCGTCGGCCCCGCAGGTGCAGCGATGCGGCGCGGCGGCCTGGGCCGGGCTGGCGCCGGCGTTGATGATCACGGTCTGCTTGCTGCTGATCTTCACCTGCGGCGTCGCCAGGGCCAGGCCGCCGACGGTGACCGGCGCGCAGCAGATCACGCACTGGCAGGGCGCGGGCGCCTTGCAGGTCGCCGGCTCGTGCGGCTTGGCATGGGGATCGTGGCCCGCCTTGGCCTCGTCGTGGCCGCCGCAGGTGCAGATCTTGGGCTTGGGTTTCGGTTTGTGCTCGGCCTTGACCTCGGGCTTGGGGAACTCGCCGACGCAGGCCTTGCTCAGCGCCTTCAGCGCCTTGCCGCCGGCGCCGAACTCGATCAGCGCCCCGACCCGGGCGTCGACCTCGGCGACCAGTTCTTCGGCGCGGCGCAGCAGTTCGCCCGTCGGCGCGCTGGTGGCGGCCACGCAGCGGGCCAGGATCGCCTTGTGAATGGTCTTGGGCACGTCGCGCCAGCGCTCGTCCCGGCCCTTGCGACCCGTGAAGCGCCCCGCGCAATAGGCCAGGGCGGCGACCGCGAGCGCGATCAGGACGATGCCGGCCAGCAGGGTCGGATCGAAGATCGGGACCGGCGTCTCGACCGGAAACTCGGATTGATACACCCCACCCCTCCCGCAAGCGCCATTCGACGAGCAGCGTTATGGTTAACGCATGCGCGCGACGCTTGCACGGCGAAGGTTGAGTTCAGCGGCGGGAAATCACGCCTCGGGCGCGGGCGCCCTGGTCATAGCGGCTCTCGCCGCCATAGACGGCGACTTCGCACAGGATGTCGCCGCCTTCCTGGGCGGCCCACAGGTAGTTCCGCTCGACCTCGACGTGGCGGCCGGCCGGCGAAATGCCCTCGAAGGTGTCTCCCCAGGGAATCACCTTCGAGAGCTCGCGCCAACTCAGGGTCATGCCGCGCGACAGCTCGTCGTCGGCCATGGCCTGGAGATCGGGATCGCTCACCCGCGTCCTACTCGGACGGGGCTTCGAGGTCGCGGAAGTACGGCACGACCTCGCCTTGCAGCTTGATGGTCATGGCGTTGCCCTTGCGGTCGACGGTCTTGCCGGCGGTCACCCGCACCCAGCCTTCGCTGACGCAGTACTCGTCGACATTGTTCTTCTCGACGCCCTTGAAGCGCACGCCCACGCCCCGCTCCATGGCGGCTTCGTCGTAGAAGGGGCTGTCGGGATTGGCGGACAGACGGTCGGGAGGGGTATCGCTCATCGGGTCGGCTTTCGAAGTCTGGAGGCGAGCAGGCCCGCCGAAGCGGGCGTGATAGCGAGGAAAGGCGGGAAAACCAAGCGCTTGGGGCTAGAGCCTCAGCGCGAGGCCGGCGCCCGGCCGGTCGACGGCCCCTTCGAGGGGCCGGCCGGGGGCTTGGCGGGCGCGGTCGCCGTGTTGGCCGCCTGGCGCACCGGCGGCTTCTCCAGCGCGTGATAGACCCACTTGCGGGTCTCGGCGTCGAGGCCGGGGCCCACCCCGCCAAGGCGCTGGATCATGCCGATGAAGAAGAGGTCGTTGGCCGGGTCGATCCAGAACCAGGTGCCGGCGCTGCCGCCCCAGCTGATCGTGCCCGGCCCCACCGGCGCGCCCGAGGCGGCCGGATCGACCGCCACCGCCACGTCGATGCCGTAGCCCATGCCCAGGGCGAACGGGAAAGCCTTCTGCTGGCCGGGCTTGAGCACGCCGGAGGTGCCGTCGGTGGTCACCTGGAAGCTCGGCGGCAGGTGGTTCAGCCGCATCATCGCCACCGTCTCCGGCTCGAGGATGCGCACGCCTTCCAGGTCGCCGCCGTTGAGGATCATCTGGGCGAAGCGGGCGAAGTCCTGGGCGGTGGAAAGCAGGCCCCCTCCCCCCGACGGCGCCAGCGGCGGCCGGGAGACGTCGCGCCAGCCGCCCTCGACGGCGGGCATGAGCTTGCCGGTGACGGGGTCGGCGTCATAGATCGCCGCCAGCCGCGCCAGCTTGTCCGGCGGCGTCCAGAAGGCGGTGTCCTTCATTTTCAGCGGCTTGAAGATCCGCTGGCGCATGAACTCCGGCAGGGCCTGGCCCGACAGCCGCTCGATGATCAGGCCCTGGATGTCGGCCGCGACGCTGTAGCGCCACAGCTTTCCGGGCTCCGAATACATCGGCAGGCTCGAGATCTTCTGCACCATCGAGAACAGCGAGTCCGACTGCAGCACGCCCGCCCGATAATAGGCCTGGTCGGCGAGGCTGCCCGGATCGTCGGCGATGCCGTAGGCGAAGCCGGCCGTGTGGGTCATCAGCTCGCGCATGGTCGGCGGACGGCTGAGCGGCGACAGGACCGGCCGGCCGCTGGCGTCGACGCCGTTGGCGACGCGCAGGTTCTCGAACTCGGGAATGAACTTGGTGACCGGATCGTCCAGCTTCCAGCGGCCCTCGTCGTAGAGGATCAGCATGGCCACGCCGGTGACCGGCTTGGTCTCCGAGCGAATGCGGAAGATGGCGTCTAGCGGCATCGGCTGGACGTCTTCCAGCGCGCGCTTGCCGAAGGTCTGCTCGCTGACGATCTTGCCGTGGCGGGCCAGCAGGGTCACGCCGCCGGCGATCTGGCCCTGGTCGACCAGGCGCTGCATGGTCTCATCGACCCGCTTGAGCTTCTCCGACGAGAAGCCCGCGGCCTCGGGCTTGGCGCGCGGCAGGCCGCCCGCCACCCCGGGATGGGCGGCGGCCAGACCCAGGAACCCGGCCAGGGCTCCGACGGACTTGCGCCACAAGCTCATAAGTCGACTTATCTCACAGGTGGTTGGCGAGAGCATGGCGCCTACCTACGCGCGCTACGCCCTCGCCGATATCACATCACTCAAGCCTACTTGGGCTTGAACCGCTTGGACGTCGGGAAGCCCTTGGGCGCCAGCTTGCCGGCGCCGGCGCGGCGGCCGACGAAGGTCTGCCAGTCGGCCCAGTCACGACGGCGCAAAGCCGAGTCGATCCAGAAGCCGCCGGTCTCGGCGTTGAACGACAGGCCGTCGCGCAGGCCGCCCTCGCGATAGGCCTGCAGCTTGACGCCCTTGCCACGCGGCATCTCCGGCAGCTCTTCCAGCGGGAAGATCAGGATCTTGCCGTTGTCGCCGATCACCGCGAACTGGTCGCCCACCGCTTCCAGGCAGAAGGCCGCGCCCGAGGCGTCTACGGTCAGCACCTGCTTGCCCGCCTTGCGGTTGGCCAGGGCCTCCTCCTCCGGCAGCAGGAAGCCGTAGCCCTGCTTGGAGGCCAGGATGCGCTTGCGGCCGGCCTTGAACGGGAAGACGTCGATGATCTTCACCTTGTCGTCCAGCTCGATCATCATCCGCACCGGCTCGCCATGCCCCCGCGCCGACGGCAGGTTGGCGCAGCCCAGCGTGAAGAACCGGCCGTCCGAGGTGAACAGCAGGAGCTTGTCGGTGGTCTCGGCCGGCACCAGGAAGCCGAGCTTGTCGCCTTCCTTGAACTTCAACTCCGACGGGTCCTCGATCTTGCCCTTGGCGGCGCGGATCCAGCCACGCTCGGACAGGATGATGGTGATCGGCTCGCGCACGATCATCGCCTCGATGGCGGCGTCGGCGTCGACCACCGGGGCCACGTCGAACACCGAGCGGCCGGTCACGCCGGTCGGGCGCGGCTTGTCCAGCGGATGCTTGATCTTGATCAAGGACGCGCGCACCTGGCGCAGGCCCGTGCCGACCAGGTCCCACTGCTTCTTGTCGCTGGCCAGCATGGCCAGGATGCCGTCGCGCTCTTCCACCAGTTCGGCGTGCTCGCGGCGGATCTCCATCTCTTCCAGCTTGGCCAATTGGCGCAGGCGGGTGTTGAGGATGGCGTCGGCCTGGATGTCCGAGAGCCCGAAGGTCTCGATCAGCTTTTCCTTCGGCTTTTCCTCGTAGCGGACGATGCGGATCACCTCGTCGAGATTGAGGTAGGCGATCAGCAGGCCGTCGAGGATGTGCAGTCGGGCTTCGATCTTGGCCAGGCGGTGGCGGGCCCGGCGGGTCAGCACCTCGCGACGGTGGGCCAGGAAGGCCATCAGGGCCGACTTGATGCCCATGACGCCCGGCGTGCCGCGCGCGTCCAGCACGTTGATGTTGACCGAGAACCGGCTTTCCAGCGCCGAGAGCTTGAACAGGCTCTCCATCAGCACTTCGGGTTCGACGTTCTTGGACTTGGGCTCGAGGACGAGACGGATGTCCTCGGCGCTCTCGTCGCGGACGTCGCCCAGCAGGGCCGCCTTCTTGCTCTCGATCAGGTCGGCCAGCTGCTCGACCAGATCCGACTTCTTCACCTGATACGGGATCTCGGTGACGACGATCTGGTAGGTCCCGCGGCCGGTCTCTTCCTTCTCCCACTTGGCGCGGGTGCGGACGCCGCCACGGCCGGTCTCGTAGGTTTCAAGCAAGGACGCGGCCGGCTCGACGATGACGCCGCCGGTCGGGAAGTCGGGGCCCGGCACGCGCTCGAGGATCTCGGCGGTCGTGGCTTCCGGGTTGCTCAGCAGCAGCAGGCAGGCGTCGATAAGTTCGGCCGGGTTGTGCGGCGGGATCGAGGTGGCCATGCCGACGGCGATGCCGGCCGAACCGTTGGCCAGCAGGTTCGGGAAGCCCGACGGCAGGACCACCGGCTCCTCGTCCTGACCGTCGTAGGTCGGGCGGAAGTCGACCGCGTCCTCATCGATGCCGTCGAGCAGAAGCGTCGCCGCCTCCGTCATCTTGCATTCGGTGTAACGCATGGCCGCGGCGTTATCGCCGTCGATGTTGCCGAAGTTGCCCTGCCCCTCGACCAGCGGGATGCGCTGGGAGAAGTCCTGGGCCAGGCGCACCAAGGCGTCATAGATCGACTGGTCGCCGTGCGGGTGGAAGTTACCCATCACCTCGCCGACCACCTTGGCGCACTTGCGCGCGGCGGACTCCGGGTTCAGGCGCATGTTGCTCATGGCGTAGAGCACGCGCCGGTGCACCGGCTTCATGCCGTCGCGCACGTCGGGCAGAGCCCGCGAGCCGATGGTCGACAGCGCATAGGCCAAGTAGCGCTTGGACAGCGCCTCGGTCAGCGGCTCTTCGAGGATGCGGTCGCCGTCGCCGGGACCGCCGGGGGGAGGAAGGACGGGCTTGTTCATCAATCAGATTCGTTTCGGCCCGCCAGCCTAGCAGATGTCGGCCGCTCGATTCGAGGCCGTGGGGGCTTTTTACGGCCTAACCGGCCGCCGGCGCCCCGAGAACGGCCCCGGCCCGCTCGACGAGGTCGATCACCGCCTCGTCGCGCCACACCTCGACGGCCTGGGCGCTGCCGTGGTCGCGCAGCAGCGACAGGGCGTGCCGGCGATAGCCGCCCTCGTCCAGGTCCTGGATATCGACGGCCGTGGCGACCTGGTTCGCGGCCAGACAGACGAACGTGTAGGTTTTCATCAACAGCCCTCGCCGTGACCCTAACAGATCGGCGCAGCTTGTTGGTCGCCTGGTCGACCGATCACGGGATTGGGATCGGCGCGTCAGCCCTCGGCGGTTTCGCCGATGCGCGCCGGCAGGGCCAGGGTGGCGCGCAGGCCGCCGATCGGCGCGCGCCCCAGGGTCAAGGCCCCGTCATGCAGCTCGGCCAGTTCCAGCGCGATCGGCAGGCCAAAGCCGTGGCCGGCTCCGCGTTCGTCCAGCCGGCTGCCTGGCACCAGGGCGGCGGCGGCGGCCTCGTCGGTCAGGCCCGGGCCATCGTCGTCGATGACCAGCACCGCCCTGCCCCCGTCGCGACTGGCGCTCACCCGCACGGTCCGCTCCGCGAACTTCCAGGCGTTGTCGAGCAGGTTGCCGGTCATCTCGTCGAAGTCCTGCGGATCGCAAGCCACGAACAGGTCGTCGGGTATGTCGAGCTCGGCCCGCACGCCGGCGGCGGCGTGGATGCGCGACAGGGCCGCGACCAGATCCTCGAGGCGCGGCCTGACGTGCAGGGCCGGACGCCCCGGCGCCCCCGGCGAGGCGGCGCGGGCCCGGCCCAGGTGATGGCCGATCGCGCCGTCGATCTGGGCGATCAGGCTGGCCAGGCTGCCGTCGGGATCGCGCCCCGGCTCGGCCAGCCTCACCGCCAGCGTCGCCAGCGGGGTCTTCAGGCCATGGGCCAGGTTGGAGACATGGCTGCGCGCCTTGGCCAGGGCCGCCTCGTTGTGGTCGAGCAAGGCGTTCAGCTCGGCGACCACCGGCTCCAGCTCCTTGGGTTGGCGGTCCTCTATGCGCTGCTGCTCGCCGGCCCGCACGGCGGCCAGCGAGGTTCCGAGCTTGCGTAGCGGCCGTAGGCCTAGCTCCAGCTGGCCGATCATCGCCGCCAGCAGGCCAACGCCCAGCACCGACAGCGACAGCAGTAGCGGCCGCAGCCCCTCGTCGCGCATGCGGTCGCGGATGTAGCGCGGCGCGCCGGCGGTGATCACCACCGGGCCGCGGCTGGAGTTCACCGTCAGGGTGCGGAAATAGAAGCTCTCGTTCCAGCCGCTGCGCGAGCGCCAGCGGCGCGACTCCTTCAGCGGACCGGTCGGCGGCTTTTCGAGATGGGCCTCGCGAGGCGGGCGTTCGCCTTGCGGGCCTTGGGCGCTCTGCGGTCCTTGAGGGCGATCACGATCGGGGCGCGGCCCCTCGGCCTTGGGCCAGGGCGACGGGCCCGCGCTCTGGCGCGGATCCATCATGGCCACGGTCTGCGAGCGCAGCGTCCCGGCCGGTCCCTTGACCACCCAGGCCCAGCCCGCCCCGCGTCGCACGAACGGTCCGACCGACTGGATGCGGTCCTGGTCCAGCGAGCCGTCGGGCTTCACCGCCCGGGCCAGCACCGAAATCTGGGATTCCAGGCTGGCGTCGACGTTGCGGCGGACGAACTGGTCGAGGGTCGGGCGGATGGTCAGGGCCGCCAGCACCACCGCCAGGATGGTGAACAGCACGCCGCTGATCAGCAGCCGGGCGCGGATCGAGGTCAGCGACGCGATCACGACGGCTCGCCCCCGGCGGTCAGGCGATAGCCCCGCCCGCGCACCGTCTCGATCATCTCGTGGCCGATCTTGCGCCTGAGGCGCCCGACGATGACCTCCAGCGAGTTGGAGTCGCCGCCAGCGTCGCCCTCATAGGCCTGTTCCAGAATGTCCATCCGCTCGACCACCACCTCCTTGCGCAGGATCAGGCACGACAACACCCGCCACTCGAAGCTGGTCAGCTTCAGCGGCATGCCGTCGAACTCGAACCCGCCCAACTGGGCGTCGTAGGTCAGCCGCCCGCAGGCGATCTTCGGACCATGATGGCCGGCCGCCCGGCGCATCAGAGCGCGCAGGCGCATGACCAGCTCCTCCACCCGAAACGGCTTGGTCAGGTAGTCGTCGGCGCCGGCCTTGAAGCCCTCGACCTTCTCGGTCCAGCCATAGCGGGCGGTGAGGATCAGCACCGGCAGCGGCCGGTTCTGCTCGCGCCAGGAGCGCAGCACCGACAGCCCGTCCTGCTTGGGCAGGCCCAGGTCGAGCACGGCGGCGGCGTAGGTTTCGGTCGAGCCCAGGTGCGCGCCGGTCTCGCCGTCGGCGGCGATATCGACCGCGAACTGCTCTTCGCGCAGGGCCTGGGCGATGCTCTCGGCCAACGGCGCGTCGTCTTCGACCAACAGGATGCGCATCCCCCATCCTTAGCCGATGAACCCAAACCGAACCTGAACCAGTTCGTTCAGGCTGCGTCGGGGTTGAGTGCGTTACAGAGGCTGAACTCGAGGGATTCGGCCTAGCCGTGGGGATTTAGGAAATGACGAGGAAGATGGCCCTGCTGGGCCTTCTGGGCTGCATCACGCCGTCGATGCTGTACGCGCAGGAGGCCGCCAAGCCCGCCCCCCAGACGCGCCAGGTCGCCCAGGAAGCCGAGGACGTCGAGGTCGAGGGCATCGTGGTCACCGGCCAGCGCCAGTACGGCGCGGTGCTGGGCGACATCCAGCCGGAAGAGACCTTCACCGCCGCCGACGTCCGCTCCCTCGGCGTCAGCTCGGTGACCGAACTGCTGTCGGAACTGTCGGCCCAGACCACCAGCGCCAGCGGCGGCTCGCCCGTCGTGCTGCTGAACGGCCGCCGGATCTCCGGCATGGGCGAGATCCGCGACATCCCCACCGAAGCCATCCAGCGGGTCGAGATCCTGCCCGAGGAAGTGGCCCTGAAGTACGGCTATTCGGCCGACCAGAAGGTGGTCAACGTCGTGCTGCGCCAGCGCTTCCGCGCCCGCACCGGCGAGGTCAGCCTGGCCGGTCCCACCGACGGCGGCCAGACCACCGAGCAGTTCGACTCCAGCACCCTGCGTCTCAACCGCCAGGGCCGCCTGAACAGCGCCTTCAAGTACAGCCACAGCGACAAGCTGCTGGAAAGCGACCGCGACCTCGAGCCGACCGAGACCGACCAGCGCTATGACGGCGACGTCTCATCCTACCGCACGCTGAAGCCGCGCACCGACAGCCTGTCGTACAACACCGTCTACAACCGCGTGCTCGACAACGGCGTCTCGGCCACGGTCAACGGCAGCCTGTCCTACGACCAGAGCCAGTCGCTGCAGGGCCTGTCGAAGGCCCGGCTGAACGTCCCCACGACCAGCCCGTTCTACGCCGGCGACACCACCCTCTATCGCTATGTGACCGACCTCGGCGCCATGGAGCAGTGGAACC
This sequence comes from Caulobacter sp. GW821-FHT10A10, assembly GCF_059415745.1. Lineage (NCBI taxonomy): Bacteria > Pseudomonadati > Pseudomonadota > Alphaproteobacteria > Caulobacterales > Caulobacteraceae > Caulobacter > Caulobacter sp. GW821-FHT10A10. Next base: position 291,128 of record NZ_JBWKNV010000003.1, read on the forward strand.
GCTCGTGGAACGCCCACGGCGGCTTCACCCTGGACGGCGCGATGAAGTCGTGGCGCTGGAACCTGACCGGCAACTACGACCACGACGAAAGCCGCACCTCCAGCGACCGTGACGCCAGCGTCGTCGACCTGCAGGCGCGCCTGACCGCCCTGGATCCGACCTTCGATCCCTATGCCGACCTGCCGACCGGCAGCTTCCAGCGCAACACCGCCCACTCGATCAACGACACGGTCAACACCCAGCTGGTGATGAACGGCGCGCTGTATCGCCTGCCGGGCGGCGACATCTCCTCGACGGTCAAGCTTGGGGCCGAGGGTGCCTGGGTGGATTCCTGGTCGCGCCGTCTGGGCGTCGAGACCGACGCCGACCTGTCGCGCGGCACGGCCAACGCCCAGGTCAGCTTCGACGTGCCGATCACCAGCCGGAAGAACAACTTCATGGCCAAGGTCGGCGACCTGTCGGCCAACCTGAACCTGGCGGTGAACCAGCTGTCGGACTTCGGCACCCTCAGCACCGTCGGCGGCGGCCTCAACTGGTCGCCGATCAAGCCGGTCAGCTTCATCGTCTCCGGAACCCGCCAGGAGAACGCCCCCAGCATGTCGCAGCTGGGCGGGGCCCAGGTCACGACCACGGGCGTGCAGGTGTTCGACTACGTCAACGGCGAGAGCGTCGAGATCACCCGCGTCAGCGGCGGCAATCCCGACCTGAAGTCCGAAGAGCGCAACGTCCTGAAGTTCGGCGTCACGGTGAAGCCGCCGGTCATCGACGGCCTGTCGATCAACGCCAACTACACGCGCACCCGCATCGACAATCCGATCTCATCGTTCCCCAGCGCCACGGCGGCGACCGAGGCGGCCTTCCCCGACCGCTTCTTCCGCGACGGCGACGGCACGCTGATCCGCATCGACGCCCGCCCGGTGAACTACGCCAAGCGCGAGAGCGAGCAGATCCGCTGGGGCTTCAACTACTCCCACCAGATCGGCAAGACCCCGCCGCGTCCCACCCCGACGCCGGAAGAGATGCAGCGCTGGCGTGAACGCCAGGACGGCCAGGGTCGCCAAGGTCAGGGTCAAGGCCAGGCCGCTCAAGGCCAGCAAGGCCAAGCCCAGACCGCGGATCGCTCGACCCAGCCTCCCGGCATGGATCTGCTGCAAGGCCTCCAGCGCCAGGGCGGCGAGCAGCGCAGCGGCGACAACGCCAACGCCCAGACCTCGTCCGACCAGACCCGCACCGCCGGCGACCAGGCTTCCAGCAGCGGCGGCGACCGGGGTCCCGGCGGCGGCGATCGCGGTCCGGGCGGCTTCGGCGGCGGACCGGGCGGCGGCTTCGGCGGTCCCGGCGGCCCGGGCGGTCCCGGGGGCGGCGGCCTGGGCGCGGCGCGCCTGCAGCTGGCCCTGTTCCACACCGTGCGCCTGCGCGAGCGGATCTACATCTATGACGGCGGAACCCCGCTCGACCTGTTGAGCGGCGACGCCATCGGCAGCAGCGGCGGCACGCCCCGCAACGAGGTCGAGGCCCAGGTCGGCTTCACCAAGCAGGGCATGGGCGCGCGCCTGACCGCCAACTGGCGGGAGGCCACGCAGGTCGACGGCGGCACGACCGGCAGCTCGACCGGCACGCTGAAGTTCTCGGACCTGACGACGGTGAACCTGCGCCTGTTCGCCAATCTCGGCGCCCGGCGCGAACTGGTGGCCAAGTATCCGGTGCTGCGCGGCACGCGGGTGACCTTCGGGATCACCAACCTGTTCGACGAGAAGCAGACGGTGCGCGACGCCACCGGCGAGATCCCGACCAGCTACCAGGAGGACTACCTCGACCCCATCGGCCGCAGCGTGAAGCTGAGCGTCCGCAAGGTGTTCTTCTAAGACCTGGAAACGGCGGGCTCCTCGGATCCCGCCGTTTTTATTTCTCCGCCGGACATCCCCGGGCGGACGCAGGGGTCTAGGGTTCGAGCGTCCGGGCCGACTCCCATCCTCCGAAAAGGATATCCCGCCGATGACCACCCCCGCCGAAACCGCCGAAGCGACCGACCGCTGGGCCCTGCGCCGTGTGCGCCACGAGATCCGCCGCCGCGCGCTGACCGTCACCGCCGTCGAGCGCCTGTCGCCCGGCATGCTGCGCCTGGTCTTCGCCTCGCCCGATCTGGCCGATTTCGTCAGCGCCGGCTTCGACGACCACATCAAGCTGTTCTTCCCGGTCGAGGGCGGCGAGCCGGTGATGCGGGACTACACGCCCCGCAGCTTCGACAACGCCGCCCAGAGCCTGGTCATCGACTTCGCCGTGCACGAGGCCGGCCCGGCCACGGCCTGGGCCCTCTCGGCCAAGGTCGGCGACACGCTGAACATCGGCGGCCCGCGCGGCTCGGTCCTGCTTCCCGAGAACCTGCCCTGGCTGGTGCTGATCGGCGACGAAACCGCCCTGCCCGCCATCGGCCGTCGGCTGGAGGAAGCGCAAAGCGGCGAGACGATCACCACCCTGGCCATCGTCGACGCCGCGGACGACGCCCTGGCCGTCGAGACCAAGGCCGCCTGGACGCCGCACTGGCTGGTCCGCGACGGCGGCGAAGACACCGAAGCGCTCATTGCCGCGCTCGACGCCGTGCTGCCGGCCGACAAGGAAGGCTTCATCTGGCTCGCCGCCGAAGCCCGCGTGGCCAAGGCCCTGCGCGCGCATCTGGTCGAGGTTCGCGGCTTTTCGCCCAAGCAGATCAAGGCCGCCGGCTACTGGGTGCGCGGCGCCGAGGGCGTCCACGAGCGGATCGAGTAGCGAAACACCCTCTCCCCTTCTCCCGTCATTCCCGCCCTTGTGGCGGGAACCTCTCTGTCAGCCGCAAGTGCGGATGAGGCGGCGTGCCAAGCACGCCGCTGGCGCTTCACATGCGAGCGGAACCAGGGGTTCCCGCCACAAGGGCGGGAATGACGGGAGGTTGGAGTAGCGCGGCGTCGAAACCTAAAGCCGCCCCGCCTCGCCCAGCCGGTCCAGCAACCACATCCTCGCCGGCGGTAACGGCCTGTTCAAAGGCCCGAACACGAACTGCTCGAGGAAGTGGCCGGTGATGTCGAGGCCCGCCTTGACGTCGCCGTCGCTCAAGCCGCCCTGCGACGACAGCAGAAACGGCGGCAGCGGCAGCAGCTTGTCCTGATAGGGCGCGCCGGCCTTGCGGCTGACGGCCCGCCCCGTGCGCGGACTGACATAGACCAGGTCATCGACGTCGCCCGTGGCGGCGCACTTGGAGAGATCCAGGCCAAAGCCCAGGTCCTGAAGCAGACCCGCCTCGTAGCGCACATAGACCGCCGGCCAGATGTCGGGCATCTCCAGCACTCGGATCAGGGTCTCCAGCGCCAGGAACGCGCCCGGATGCGGCTCGCGCTCGGGCAGCGCACCAGCTGCGACCGAAGCGGCTGATTGCAGCCCGGCCAAAGCCAGGCGGTCGTCGAACAGCGACGAGGGCCCCTCGCCCATCGGCTCCAGCTGGGCCGAACCCATCTGGTCGGGACCGCGGGCGCGATAGCGGACGATCACCCGCGCCCCGGCCTGCAGGAACGGCTTCATCCGCCGCGACGCCGCCCCGGCCACGTGGGCGACGAACTTGCCCCGGTCCTGGGTCAAGAGCTCGACGATCGCCCCCGTCTCGCCGTGGGCGCGGGCCGACAGCACGAAGGCGTCGTCCTCCCATTCCATTTAGCGTAACCGGGCCATTTAGGCGGGCGTCCCCCAGCCCACGACCTTCTCCAGCACCGCGCGCCATTCCGGCTCGACCGGCAGGCCGATGACGTCGCGCAGCATCGTCTCCAGCTCGTCGACCGAGAGGTCGCGCTGCTCGACCAGAGCGCCGGTGGCGTCGCGGTGGGTCAGGCGGTTGTTCTTCAGGGCGTAGCGGGCGGTCGGCGTCGTGCGGCCCACCGTCATGCTCCAGGTGAAGTGGGAGCTGGGGTGGGTGTAGGTGAAGAAGTTGGCCGGCTCGTAGTCGACGTCGTCCCACGGCCCCAGCGCCACCTGGTAGAGCGGCGCCCACTTGCCCGACAGGTCGGCCAGCACCAGACGCTCGCCGCCCATCTCCGGCGCGGCCGGCTCGATGCGGAAGGCGCCGTTGGGCGTGGCCTGGACCTCGTCCGAGAACAGATCCAGCGGCGCGGTCAGCACGCAGCCGCCGAAACCGGCGTCAGCCAGCCAGTCCCTGCCGTCGATCGTGACCTTCAGGATCATGTGCGAGCGGGCGCGGGTCGGCGCTTCCGGCGGCTTCATCCACCAGACGCGCGCCATCAGCGACTGGACCTCAAAGCCCAGCGCCTTCAGCACCCGCTTCAGCAGTCCGTTCTGCTCGAAGCAGTAGCCGCCTCGCCGGGCCGTCAGCAGCTTGGCGTCGATGTCGGCCGGGATGATGCTGATCCCCCGGCCCAGCAGCACGTCGAGGTTCTCGAACGGAATGGCGTCCGGATGCTTCTGGCAGATCGCCCGCAGGGTCTCGAGCGTCGGCTCGCGCGGGCCGGCGTAGCCGATCCGCGCGAAATAGGCGTCGAGGTCCACGCTGGGAGCGACCTGTCCGTCAAACATCGAAATCGAGACCCATGTCGCTGAACAGGCCGCGTTCCTCGGCCCAGTTTTCCTTGACCTTCACGTGCAGGAAGAGGTGCACCTTGCGGTCCAGGATGTCCTGCAGTTCTTCGCGCGAGGCCTGGCCGATCCACTTCAGCACCTGGCCGCCCTTGCCCAGCACGATGGCCCGCTGGCCGTCGCGCTCGACATAGATGGTCTGCTCGATGCGAGCGCTGCCGTCGGCCCGTTCCTCGAACGAAGTGGTCTCGACGGTGGCCGCGTAGGGCAGCTCCTCGTGGACGCGCAGATAGATCTTCTCGCGGGTGATCTCGGCGGCCAGCAGGCGGGCCGGCAGGTCGGCGGTCTGGTCTTCCGGATAGAGCCACGGGCCTTCCGGCATCGCCTCGACCAGCTTGGCCATCAGGTCGTCGACGCCCGCGCCGGTCTCGGCGCTGATCATGAAGACGTCGGTGTAGACGCCGGCGTCGAAGAAGTCCTTGGCCACGCCCAGCAGGGTGTCGCGCTTGATACCGTCGATCTTGTTGAGCGCCAGGATCACCTTGCGCCCGCTCTCCTTGAGGGCCTCGATGATGGTCTGCACGTCCTGCACGGCGCGGTGCTCGGCCGGCGTGGCGTTGCGGGCGCGGTCGGCCAGTTCGGCCTGCACGTCGACGAGGTGCACGGTGACCTCGGCCTCTTCCGAGCCGGCCCAGGCCGAGCGCACCATGGCGCGGTCGAGCCGCCGGCGCGGGCTGAAGATCCCGGGGGTGTCGACGAGGATGATCTGGGCGTTGCCCGACAGGGCGACGCCGCGCACGGGGAAGCGCGTCGTCTGCACCTTCTGGGTGACGATCGAAACCTTGGCCCCGACCATGCGGTTGACCAGGGTGGACTTGCCGGCGTTCGGCGCGCCGATGATGGCGGCGAACCCGGCGCGGGTGTTCTGGGTGGAGTCAGTCATTGCGCGTGCGTGTAGCACAGCAGCGCCCAAAATCCTCCCCCCGAAACCCCCTCCGGCCCTTTGGGCCACCTCCCCCAGAGGGGGAGGATCTTCGCCGCGCCAGATGCTCCCCCTCTGGGGGAGCTGTCGCGGAGCGACTGAGGGGGTTTAACCCGCTCCCACCTGCTCCAGCAGCGCCTTCGCCGCGGCCTTCTCGGCTTCCTGGCGCGACTTGCCCTTGGCGATGGCTGGATCGACGTCCTTGACCAGGACCTCGACGGTGAACACCGGCGCGTGGTCGGGGCCGGTGCGCTCGAGCACGCGGTAGGTCGGCAGCGGCTTGCCCTTGCCCTGCGCCCATTCCTGCAGGGCGGTCTTCGGATCACGCGGACGCCCCTGCCCGGCCCGGTCGAACTCCTCCGACCACAGGTCGAGGAACACCTTGCGGGCCAGTTCCAGCCCGCCGTCCTGGTAGAGCGCGGCCATCAAGGCCTCGCAGGCGCCGGCCAGGATCGATTCCGTCTCGCGGCCGCCGATCTTGCTGGACGAGGCCGACAGGCGCAGGGCGGGACCAAGATCCGCGCCCTTGGCCACGCGGGCGCAGGTCTCGCGGCTGACCAGGGCGTTCAGGCGCGGGGCGAGCTCGCCCTCCTTGGCCTTGGGGAAGCGCTCGGCCAGGGCCTCGGCGGCCAGGAGCCCGAGCACCCGGTCGCCGATGAACTCCAGCACCTCGTTGTCGCGGACCTTGGCCTTGGCGCCGTCGCCGACGCTGGCGTGGGTCAGGGCCCGCTCGAGCAGTTCGCGATCTTCGAACCGATGACCGATCCGGCGCTCCAGGTCGCCGACGGCGGCGACCCGTCTGTCCTTCACGGCCATGGTGTTACTTCAGCACGCGGAAGAAGCGGCTCGGACGGGCGTCCAGGAACCAGGTCCAGGGCTTGAACAGGTGCGCGTCGGCGTTCCACGACAGCAGGATGATCTGGGCCTTGCCGACCAGGTTCTCGGCCGGGACGAAGCCCACGCCGATCGAGTCGCCCGTGTACTGGTCGTTCTCGTAGTTCCACTTGCAGGCGCCCGGATCCGTCTTGAACGGCGAGATGCCCGGGTTGAAGCGGCTGTCGGCCGAGTTGTCGCGGTTGTCGCCCATGAAGAAGTAGCAGTTCTCGGGAACGACATAGACCCCGGTGTTGTCGCCCTGGGTGTCCGGGCCGGCGTCGGCCTGGGTCAGGTAGGTGCGGCCCTCGGGCGTGGTTTCCTGGATGCGCTTCATCGGCTGGGTGAAGCCGTAGCCGCTGTCGACCAGCACGTCGGCCAGTTCCTGGCGCTTGACGGGCTTGTCGTTGATGTAGAGCGCGCCGCCGCGGACCTGGATGCGGTCGCCCGGCAGGCCGACCAGGCGCTTGATGTAGTCGACGTGGCCGTCGCGCGGCAGCTTGAAGACGATGATGTCGCCCCGCTTGGGCGTCGAGCCCAGGATGCGGCCCTTGAACAGCGGCGGGCTGAACGGGATCGAGTGCTTCGAATAGCCGTACGAGAACTTCGAGACGATGATGTAGTCGCCTTGATAGAGGTTGGGCTCCATCGAGGCCGACGGGATCGTGAACGGCTGGAACAGCAGAACCCGCAGCACCAGGGCGATGGCCAGGGCGTAGGCCACGGTCTTGATGATCTCGATGAATTCGTTGACGGCGCCGCCCTTTTCTTCTTCGGGGGGCGTGGTCTCGACGGCTTCGGTCATGCGCGCGGGGCTCTTTGCGAATGGGGTTCGGGCGAGCCCGACAGGTCTTGCTAGACGCGGTTGCCGCCGCGAGCAAGCATCGGCGCGATAGTGACGCTTCATGGCGACGATTGGGCGAACCGAACGATGGTCGCCTTAAAGATTATTCATTGGCCGCGACAGTCGACGAATGATGTTCTCCGGCGCGGTTCGTCAGGGGATCCGCCATGCGCCCGTCCATCCCGCTTCTCGCCCTCGCCGCCGGCCTGTGCGCCGTCTCGGTCGTCCAGGCCGCGCAGGTCGCGCCCCGCTCCGTGGTCGACGGCGTCGCCAAGGCCATCGCCGACAACTACTACGACGCCGCCAAGGGCGCGGCCGTCGCGGCCCAGCTGCGCGCCGAGGCCGCCAAGGGCGCCTACGACCGCCTGACCGACCCGCGCGACCTGGCCACCACGCTCAGCGAGCGCCTGCGGCCGCTGGATCACCACTTCAGCGTCTCCTGGTCGCCGCCCTCGGCCGACGGCCCGCCGCCGGGGGGCGCGGGATCGACACCTCGCCCCGCTCCTACCCAGGCGGGCTCGGACGTCACCCGGCCCGACCCGTTCCGTCGAGCCAACTACGGCGTGCGCCGGGTCGAGATCCTGGGCGGCAATCTCGGCTATATCGATCTGCGGATGTTCGCCGACTTCGAGTTCGGGCAGCCCGACCAACCTGCCCGCAAGGCCATCGAGGCGGCGCTGCAGACGGTGGCCAACGCCGACGCGGTGATCATCGACCTGCGCGACAACGGCGGCGGCTCGCCGGCCATGGTCGGCTACCTCTCCAGCGCCTTCACGCCCAAGGGCGCCGACATCTACAACACCTTCAAGTACCGCGAGGGCACGGCCAGCGAAGCCCCGACCGACTGGTACGCCGCCCCGCGCCTCGACGTGCCGCTCTATCTGCTCGTCAGCCCGCGCACCGGCTCCGCGGCCGAAGCCTTCGCCTACACCCTGAAGAACGCCAGGCGCGCCGTCATCGTCGGCGAGGCCAGCGCCGGGGCGGCCAATCCGGGCGGCCCCGTGCCGGTGGCCGGCGGCTTCGCGGTCTTCGTGTCCAACGGTTCGCCGATCAGCCCGATCACCAAGACCAACTGGGAAGGCGACGGCGTGCAGCCCGACGTCGCGGTTGTGCCCGCCAAGGCGCTGGAGACCGCCCGCGCCCTGGCGCTGGAGACGGTGCTCAAGACCGCCGCCGGCCCCGACGCTCAGGACGCCCGCTGGGCGCTGGAGGCGATCCGCGCCGAGGCCTCGCCGCCTGCGGCCAAGCCCCTAGCCGACTATGTCGGCGGCTACGGCGGCATCGATATCGTCCAACTCGACGGCCGCATCGGCATGAAGCGCGGCAAGCGTCCGGTCACCGTGCTGCTGCCATTGGGCGGCGAGAGCTTCACTGTTCTGGACGAACCCAGCCGCCGCGTGGTGTTCGAACGCGACGCCAAGGGCGCGGTGACAGCTTTCGAAGCCGTCAGCTCCGACGGCCGCAGCGCGCGCTATCGCCGCGAGGCGGCGCCGGCGAGCTGAAAGGCGGCGCCATCAGCAGCAGACGACTGGGCGCTCAGTCTTCAGTCCGGCCCCTAGTCGCAAACGATGTGAAATTGGCCGTTGGGCAACTTCACGACGTGGCATGACCCGCCCGCGACCCGGTCCGTTCGATTGACTGTCATGGCGCTGATCCGCAGATCCCCAAGGCCAAGCCCAGCCAAGGCCTGGTGCAGGTCCTGCATCTGTTTCTCCGACAATTCTGACGCTTCCGCGCTAGCGACGCGCGGTTCCCGTTTCTTGGACATGCGGCATCCTTTGCTCACTAGGGAATAGTCGTGACGGTCAGCGTCGTGGCGGTGTTAGACGGCGCCGTGTTCAAGGCCTGCATCTGCCGCAGGAAATTGAATACGTCCTTGGTGCTGTCGGCCGCACGAGGCACGCAATAATCGGCCTTTCGATACTCGACCTTCGTGAAGCAGTCCGCCTTGTCGGTGGTGATGTGCAGGAAGTTGGGATCGGCGGTAAGGTTGTCGATCGGCGCAGCACGGCCGTCGTAGAGGCGACCGATCAGGCCGAGATACGCGTAGATGCCGAAGATCGACCGCGTGTAGATTTCGTAGGTCATCCCATTGTGCGCGACCTTGAAGGCTCGCAGAGGCGAAGGTTTGGGGGTCTCCGCCTTTTTGGGCACGTTGATGTCGTAGTAATCCGTCTTCCCATCGCGGACGCGGACGAGCTTCCTGCCGCCATCGAGCGCCATCCAGGCCGCCCCATCGGCGGTCGCCACGATCGTCGGGGCGCTCGCGGTCCCACCACCGCTCTGCGAAGCTGAACCAGCGACAGCTTCCAGCCAATCGGCCTTGTCGCAGGTGGACGCCGCCGGATCAGCGACCCATGGCGTCTTCGACGTCAGCGCGTAGTACGGGGGGATGATCACCCCGTCGAAGCACAGGCGACTGCGCGGCAGCGAGCGCCCCGTCGGCATCGCCGTGACATCGATCTCCGCGGTCAGGCCCTGCCTGAGAAGTGAGAAGAGAAGTGCGCCAAACTCTACAAAATCACTGTCGCTGGAAGGGTCGTTCCGGAAGTCTTTGACGGTTGTTCCATCATCAACGCGGATGTGGTCGATGGCGAGCAGGAACAGCAGACTGCGATCGTAGCCCTGGTTGATGAAGAGGGCCAAGGAGGCGGGCGTGGTCGGCGTGAGCAGAGCGACGTACGACTCGGGCGTGTCGATCACGCTGACATTGACCGTGCTCTGCCCCGAACGGGTCAGCGTGTCCGGCCCGAGGAGAAAGCTCCTGGGATTGGTATGGAGATGCGGGCCGAGATTGAAGCCGCCAAAGCCAGCCTGTCCCGAAAGCGTGCTCGCGCCCTGCGCGGTCGTGATCGACACGAATGTCAGCGGCTCGTGGTGTCGCGCTCGGAGCACGTTCAGAAGAACGGCTTGGTTGCCGTAGTCGGCCGCCTGGTTGTTGATGGTACTGACCCGCGTGTCCTGAGGCTGCACAGTCGTGCAACCGGCCAGCACCGCCATCGCAAGCGTTGAAGCGATCGTTCGCGTGAATGCGGAAATGAAAGCCACGATCCGTCCCCCAACGGCGCGCCGGGCCTCTGGCGCTGAGCATTAACCATGCCGGAACAGAGGCCAAAATTCAACCTTAAGTTAAATCGAGAAGGAAAATTGCGAGATCCCGCTCCCCCTTTGGCCGACGTCGGATCGCCAAAGCCATCCTTGGATAGACTTTAGAGCGTCAAGGTCGCCAGGATCGCCACCAGCACCAGCGCCAGGAAACCCCAGCCGATGGCCAGCCAGGCGAACGGCCGCTGCTGCCAGGGCGCCAGATTGGAACGCTTGGGTTCGACGTCCTCGCCGGTCCAGATGGTCATGTTGCAGTCCCCCCGTTTCGAAACGGCGCAACGGCCGTTCCGGAAGGGGATCGCTGCAAGCCGCGCGCCGTCAGGACGCCGGCAGGGCCTCGATGATCACGAAGGCCTGGGCGTAGGGGTGGTCGTCGGTTAGCGAAAGATGGATCACCGGGACCATGCCCTCCGGGATCAGCTGCGCCAGCTTGGCCGCCGCCCCGCCGGTCAGGGCCATGGTCGGCTTGCCCGACGGCAGGTTGACCACGCCCATGTCGGCCAGGTGCACGCCCTGCTTCAGTCCCGTGCCCAGCGCCTTGGAGCAGGCCTCCTTGGCGGCGAAGCGCTTGGCGTAGCTGGAGGCGCGGTCGGGCTTGCGCTCGGACCGTTTGCGCTCGATCTCGGTGAAGACCTTGTTGGTGAAGCGCTCGCCGAAGCGTTCGAGGGTCTTCTCGATCCGGCGGATGTCGCTGAGGTCCGAGCCGATCCCGATAATCACGCCGCCAACTCCAGCCGCGCCGCGTCCATCAGAGTCCGCATCCGCAGGATCGCCTGCGGCAGGCCCACGAAGATCGCCTCGCCGATCAGGAAGTGGCCGATATTCAGCTCGACGATCTGCGGGATGGCCGCGATCGGCTTGACCGTGGCGTAGTCGATGCCATGGCCGGCATGCACCTCCAGCCCCAGCGAGGCGGCTAGGGCCGCGCCCGCCTTCAGGCGCTCCAGGATGGCGGCGGCGCGCTCGGTTTCGCCGGCCCGGGCAGCGTCGCAATAGGCGCCGGTGTGCAGTTCCACCACCTGGGCGCCGGCGTCGGCCGAGGCCTGGATCTGGGCGGGATCGGCCTCGATGAACAGAGACACCCGCGACCCAACACCGCGCAGGCGGCCGGTGGCGTCGGCGATACGGTTGGCGCCCTTGACCACGTCGAGACCGCCTTCGGTCGTCACCTCCTCGCGCCGCTCGGGCACCAGGCAGGCGGCGTGCGGCCGCGCCCCGATCGCGATGCCGACCATCTCGTCGGTGACCGCCATCTCGAAGTTCAGCGGTTTGCCGCGCTTGAGACAGAGGTCGGTCAGCACGACGATGTCGGCGTCGCTGATGTGGCGGCGATCCTCGCGCAGGTGCGCGGTGATGCCGTCGGCGCCCGCCGCGAGCGCCAGCTCGGCGGCCCGCACCGGTTCCGGATAGCTCGACCCGCGCGCGTTGCGGATCGTGGCCACGTGGTCGATGTTGACGCCGAGCCGCAGCATGGGTCTCAGCCCTTCAGCCGGCGGCTGCCCGGATCCTCGATCGGGATCGCGGCCAGTTCGGGCGGCAGGGCGTCGGCCGGATAGGCCGGCACGTCCAGGCTGGCCAGGGCGATCAGCGGCACGCCGACATCGGCCTTGCCGCCTGAACGATCGACGATGCAGGCGGCCGCCACAACGTCGCCGCCGGCGTCCTTGATCGCCTGGATGCATTCGCGCGACGACAGGCCGGTGGTGACGATGTCCTCGACCATCACGACCTTCTGGCCCGGCTCCAGGTGGAAGCCGCGGCGGAACTTGAAGCCGCCGCCCTCGCGCTCGACATAGATCGACGGCACGTTCAGATGACGGGCGGTCTCGTAGCCCGGGATGATCCCGCCGACGGCCGGCGAGACGGCGACGTCCACATGGCCCACCGTGGCGACGATCTTGTCGGCCAGGGCCTTGCAGAGGCGCTCGCACCGCTCGGGCCGCATGAACACCAGGTTCTTCTGCAGAAACACGGGGCTGTGCAGGCCGCTGGACAGCACGAAGTGACCTTCGCGCAGGGCGCCGGCGGCGCGGAATTCTTCAAGGACGTCGTCGTTGGTCATGAGCCGTGGATATAAGGCCAGCGCGGCGAGTCTACAAACCATCGACGAAGGGGCGTAGGACAGCGCCATGAGCGACTCCCCTCTCCGCCCCCGCGTCGGCTGCGGCGCGGCCATTCTCGACGGCCAGGGCCGCATCCTGCTGGTCCGGCGTCGCCGCGAGCCCGAGGCCGGCCATTGGGGCCAGCCGGGCGGCAAGCTCGACTGGGGCGAACCCGGCCGCGCCTGCGCCGAGCGCGAGATCCGCGAGGAACTGGGGATCGAGGTCAATGCCGGTCCGGTGCTGGCCGTCACCGACATGATCACCGCCGACAGCCACTGGCTGGCCGTCACCTACCGCGCCGACGGCTGCGTGGGCGAGCCCGCGATCCAGGAGCCGGACGCGATCGCCGACTGGGGCTGGTTCGCGCTCGACGCCCTGCCCTCGCCCCTGACCCAGGCCACCCGCGATGCGGTGGCGGCGCTGCGGAACGCGGCCTGAAACTTTTTTCGCGAGGCCGCGTCACACGCGCGGTCCTCGCCTCGTCATGACGGCGCAACCCTCTCAAAGGAGACCCGCCATGACCGCCAAGCTCGATCCCTTCGCCGCCGCTCCCGCCGTGATGAAGTCGTGGTTCACCGCCTCGACCGTCATCGCCGCCAGCCTGGAGCCCAGCCTGATCGAACTGGTCAAGATCCGCGCCTCGCAGATCAACGCCTGCGCCAACTGTATCAACATGCACACGGCCGAAGCCCGCGCCCAGGGCGAGACCGAGCAGCGCATCTACCTGCTGTCGGCCTGGCGCGAGGCGCCCTGCTACACGCCCCGCGAACGCGCCGCCCTGGCCTGGACCGAGGCCCTGACGCGCCTGTCCGAAGGCCACACCCAGGAGGCGGCGCACGCCGACCTCGCGGCCCAGTTCAGTGAAGAAGAGCAGGTCAAGCTGACCCTGATGATCAACGTCATCAACGGCTGGAACCGCCTGGCGGTGGGCTTTGGCCTCTGGATCGAGCAGCCGGTGAAAGCGGCTTGAAGAACCCTTCTCCCATAGGGAGAAGGAGGGGCCCGCGCCGCAGGCGTGGGAGGATGAGGGGTTACGAAGCCGGCCGGCGTGCCGGCACGGATCCGGGGCAATGCGGCGAGGGTGTACCCCCTCACCCTCCCATGCTTCGCATGGGCCCCTCCCTCTCCCTATGGGAGAGGTTTTCTAACCCCGCGTCCGGTCCACCGTCTCGACCGACGGGCAGGTGCGCAGCGCCGCCGAGATGTTGGTCAGGTGCTTGGCGTCGCGCACCTCGACATCGATGTCCGTGTCGAAGAAGTCGCTCTGCCGGTGGTGCATGCGCAGATTGACGATATTGCCGCCCGCCTCGCCGATGATCGTGCAGACCTGCCCCAGCACGCCCGGCGCATTGCCGATGGTGGCGTGCAGGCGGGCCAGCGAGACGGTGTCGCGCTCGGCTTCCGGCGTCCAGTTGAGGTCGCGCCAGAGGTCCTCGCGCTCCTCGAACTCGGCCAGCTTCGGGCAGTCGATGGTATGGACGTCCAGGCCCTCACCATCCTCGCGCAGGATGCCGACGATGCGGTCGCCCGGCACCGGGCTGCAGCAGTGGGCGAAGTGCAGCGACACGCCAGGGGTCAGCCCCCCGCCGCGCACATAGAGCCGCGCGCCCTTGCCGCCCTCGATCTTGCGACGGGCCGTGGCAGCCTCGCGCTCGGCGTCCTTCATGCCGGGGAAGGCAGTCTCCAGAACCTGGCTAGGCGTCACGCGGCCGCGGCCGACGGCGTCGAACAGGGCCTCTTCGCTCTCCAGCGCGAAGCGTTCAAGGATCGGCCGCAGCGACACGTCCTTCAGGCTCTTGCCGGCGCGCTCGAAGATCTGCTCCACCGAGGCCCGGCCCAGGCGCAGGAACTCTTCCTTCTCGGTCTGGCGGATGTGCCGGCGGATGGCCGAACGCGCCCGGCCGGTCACCGTCAGCGAGCGCCAGTCCGGCGGCACCACGGGCTTGGAGCCGCGGATCACCTCGACCACGTCGCCATTGGTCAGGATGGTGCGCAGCGGCTTCAGCTCGCCGTTGATCTTCACGCCGATGCAAGTGTCGCCGACGCTGGTGTGGACGGCGTAGGCGAAATCGAGCGGCATCGCGCCCCGCGGCAGGCTGACCAGCTTGCCCTTGGGGGTGAAGACGAACACCTGGTCGAGGAACATCTCGAGCTTGGCGTGCTCGACCAGCTCTTCGCTGTCGCCGCCGTGCTCGAGCACCTGGACCAGCTGGCGCAGGTTGGCCAGCGGATCGCGGCCGCCGGCGGCCTCCATGCCTTCCAGGTCGAGGCCGTACGAGGCGTCCTTGTAGCGGAAGTGGGCGGCCACGCCCTCTTCGTTCACCCGGTCCATCGACTCGGTGCGGATCTGCATCTCGATGCGCATGCCGCGCGGGCCGACCACCGTCGTGTGCAGCGAGCGGTAGTTGTTGCGCTTGGGAGTCGAGATGAAGTCCTTGAAGCGATCGGGCACGCTGGACCAGGCGCGATGGACGACGCCGAGCGCGCGGTAGCAGTCCTCCTCGCTGTCGACGATCACGCGGAAGGCGTAGATGTCCGACATCTGGGAGAAGCCGATCGATTTGCGCTGCAGCTTGCGCCAGATCGAATAGGGCGCCTTTTCGCGACCGAAGACGCGGGCCGGCAGGTTGGCCGACTCCAGGCGCGCCTGGATCTCCTGGCTTACCAGCTGGACCGCCCCGCCCTGCTCCTCGCGCAGCTTTTCCAGCCGGCGGACGATGGCGTCGCGGGCGACCGGGTTGGTGTGCTGGAAGGACAGCTCCTCCAGCTCGGTGCAGATGCGGTGACAGCCGATGTTGCGGGCCAGCGGCGCATAGATGTCGCGCGTCTCGCGGGCGATGCGCTCGCGCTTGGCCTGGGCCTTGATGAAATGCAGCGTCCGCATGTTGTGCAGACGGTCGGCCAGCTTGACCAGCAGGACGCGGACGTCCTTGGAGATGGCGAGGATGAACTTGCGCAGGTTCTCGGCCTGGCGGGTGTGCTCGGCCTGGAGTTCCAGCTTGGAAAGCTTGGTGACGCCCTCGACCAGCTCGGCGATCTCCTCGCCGAACAGCTTGCCGATCTCCTCCTTGGTGACCGGCGTGTCCTCGATCACGTCGTGCAGCAGCGCCGTGACGATGGTCGCGGTGTCGAGCCGGTATTCGGTGAGGATGCCCGCTACCTCGATCGGGTGGGCGTAGTAGGGGTCGCCGCTGGCCCGCGTCTGGCTGCCGTGCATGCGCATGGCGAAGACGTAGGCGCGGTTGAGCAGGGCCTCGTCGGCCGTCGGGTCGTAGGCGTGGACCCGCTCGATCAGCTCGTACTGGCGAAGGAACTTGCGCGGCTTGGGCGCGGGGGCCGGTTCGGCCGGGGTCTCGGCGCCATTGACGGGCGCCTGAGACGACGACGCGCCCGATTCGGAATCGGGCGCGCGTTCGGACGGAGCGGCGGCGGGCGCCGCTTCAATGATCAGAGGGTCTGCGCCGTCGGGGCTCAGTACCGCTCCTCCTGACCGCCGTCGCGGTCGCTTTGCAGCGCGCGAACGAGTTCCAGTTCGCTCATCTGCATGTGGGTCGGATCGGCCAGCAGGGCGAGGGTTTCGGCCTCTTCCTCGGCTTCCGAGTGCTCGTCGACGCGCTGCAGCGTGGTGATCAGGTGCTCCTTGAGCCCCTCGTGATCGATCACGTCGTCAGCGATCTCGCGCAGGGCGACGACCGGGTTCTTGTCGTTGTCGCGATCGACCATCAGGGCCGCACCGGCCGAGATGCCGCGAGCGCGGTGCGCCGACAGCAGGACGAGCGCGAAGCGGTTCGGAACCTTCTCGACGCAATCTTCGACGGTGACGCGGGCCATGAATTCCTCGGGCTGAGCGTTGGCTCTTGCAAAATAGGGCTCCGTGCGGCGTCACGCAACGCCGCTTCGGCTGTAACCCAGCTTTCGCGAGGCGGCGTGTATGCCCCCTCCCCGGCGCAAAGTCCAGTCGCAACAACGGTCACGATCGGGAAGTCGCTTCGATACAGGCCCGCGACAAGGTCCAGAATCCCGAAAATCGGCCGCAACAGCGTTCGCCGACCCTGTCGCCATGATCATTTCGCACCGCCACCGCTTCATCTTCATCAAGACTCGCAAGACCGCCGGCACCAGCATCGAGGCCTATCTGTCGGGCCTGTGCGGTCCGGACGACGTCGTCACCCCCGTCCATCCGCCCGAGCCCGGCCACCAGCCGCGCAACGCCCAAGGCTTCACCAACCACATGTCGGCGGCCCAGGTCGCCGCCAGGGTTCCCGACCTCTGGCGCGACTACTTCACCTTCTGCGTGGAGCGGAACCCGTGGGACAAGACGCTGTCGCACTACTTCATGAAGCGGAACTCGGCCTCCCACGGCGGCGATCGCGAGCTTTGCCTGGACCGCTACCTGGCCTCCGGCGACTACGCCCTGAACCTGCCGCTCTACGCCAGCCGGCTTTCCGGCAAACCCTTGGTCGACCGGGTGCTGCGCTACGAACACCTCGACCGCGAACTGGGCGACGTGTTCGAGACACTGGGCGTGCCGTGGTCCGGCCGCCTGCCGGTGAAGGCCAAGAGCGGCTGGCGACCGGATCGGCGATCCTACCGCGAGGTGCTCAGCCTGCGCCAAGCCGTGCGGATCGAGAAGATCTTCGCCCGGGAGATCCGCCTGCACGGCTATGCGTGGTGAGAGGCCCTCCCCCGTAAAATCCCCGCGAAAGCGGGGACCCAGGTGTTTTATCGTCGAGCGCCACGGGCTTCAGAAAAAGCCTGGGTCCCCGCTTTCGCGGGGATTTTACGGGTTAGGTGCGACTAAGCAGGCCGCGCATCCGCCCCCACGCTCGCCTCGGCCGCCAGCTCAGCCGCCGACCGCCCCAGCACCGGGTGAACCCACTCGGCCGCCACCTCCGCCAGCGGTCCCATGACGAACAATCGCTCGTGCGCCCTCGGATGCGGCAGGACGAGGTTTCCGTCGGTCACCGTCCGCCCATGGGCGATGAGATCCAGATCCAGCGTCCGGGCGGCGTTGCGCTCGGCCCGGGCGCGGCCGAACTCGGCCTCGATGCGATGCAGGGCCGCCAGCGCCTCGGCCGGCGCCAAGTCCGTCTCCACCAGCACGACGCCGTTCAGATAGGCCGGCCCGGTCGGATCGGGCCAGGCGGCCGAGGTCCACCAGCCCGAGCGGGCGACCACCGCCATGCCCTCGCCGGCCAGCGCCGAAACCGCCGCTTCCAACAAGGCCTCGCGACTCGTATAGGCTCCAGGCAGATTGCAGCCGAGGGCGACGACCACGGCCGCGTCCAGACCATTTCGATCAAGCCGATATTTCAAGGATTTACCCGTGACCTTCTATCCGACCGAGCGGTTGGCGCTGTTCATCGACGGGGCCAATCTCTATTCCGCCGCCAAGGCGCTGGGCTTCGACATCGACTACCGCAAGCTCCTCGACGAGTTCAAGAAGCGCGGCCTGCTGGTGCGGGCCTACTACTACACCGCCATCGCCGAGAACGACGACTATTCGCCGATCCGGCCGCTGGTCGACTGGCTCGACTACAACGGCTTCACCCTGGTGACCAAGCCGGCCCGCGAATACACCGACAGCCAGGGCCGCAAGCGCTGGCGCGGCGACATGGACATCGAGATCGCGGTGGACATGATGCAGATGGCCGACACGGTCGATCACCTGGTGCTGTTCTCGGGCGACGGCGACTTCCGCGCCCTGGTCGAGGCCGTGCAGCGCAAGGGCCGCCGGGTCACCGTGGTCTCCACGATGAAGAGCCAGCCGCCGATGACCAGCGACGACCTGCGCCGTCAGGCCGACAACTTCGTCGACCTCAACGACCTGGGCAACATCATCGGCCGCCCGCAACGCGCGCCGCAACAGCGCTACACCTCGACCGACGCCCGCACCCCGGCCGAGCGCGAAGCGGAAGACGAATACTAGGGGCCGCCGACATGCAGCATTCCAACATCGTCGGCGAGGTGGTCCCCTCCCCGGCCGAGCCGCCCCGCGACTGCCCGCTGTGCCCGCGTCTCGTGGCCTATCGCCGTGAGAACGAGGAACTCTATCCGGACTACTTCAACGGTCCGGCCCCGTCGTTCGGCGACAAGGACGCGCGCCTGCTGGTCGTGGGCCTGGCCCCTGGCCGCAAGGGCGCCAACCGCACCGGCCGCCCGTTCACCGGCGACTACGCCGGGACCCTGCTCTACGAGACCCTGATCAAGTACGGCTTCGCCACCGGCAAGTTCGAGGCGCGCATCGACGACTCGCTGAAGCTGGTCGGCAGCGCGGTGACCAACGCCGTCCGCTGCGCCCCGCCCGGCAACAAGCCCGAGACCTCCGAAGAGAACACCTGCCGCCCCTTCCTGAAGGCGCGGCTGGACATGTTCCCCAACCTCAAGGCCATCGTCACCCTGGGCGACGTCTCTCGCCGCAACGTGCTGAAGACCCTGGGCCTGAAGGCCTCGGCAGGGATCCCCGGCCACGGCTCGGAGTTCCAGGCCGGCCCCTATCGCATCTTCAACAGCTATCACTGCTCGCGGCTCAACACGAACACCGGACGCCTGACGACGCCGATGTTCGAGGAGCTGTTCGCGCGGGTGAGGGCTTACGTGGACGCGGCCGACTAGGAGAGTAAGTGACGGTCTTCACTGCCGGGATACAGCACGTCGCCAGAACTCACCCGCTCAACAATGCTGGCATTCATTCGATCGATCGTCGTTCTCAACACCTTTACGGGATCGGCCCCTAGGGCCTGAAACTGAACTAATACGCCTTGACCCGCCTCAGCGGTACCGCATTCAACCCAGAGACCCTCGCCTCGAAGCGTGACGGCCGTCGGAACGAGTCGCGACGCTGCATAAGCTTGAACTTCAGCCAACTGTGCCGGAGACGGCGGAATGGATGGTTCAGGTGGAGGCTCAACATTGACTCCACCGCCAACCCGGTCTGCTACCGCATCAATTTGGCTTTGGAAGGCTTTGAGCAAAACGCCCTCGCTCGGTGGCGTCCAAGGCTGAAAGCGCCATTCGAACGGCTCATCCCGTTCCAATGGCGAGTAGATATATCCAATCCCAGCATTCAGAACCATCGCGCCAGCAACCCCGACGCCCCGTAACCTGGCTCCCATTGCGTGGAATGCCCACTGCGTCATGCCGCTACGTTGATCGGCTAGATGTCGATCCGTCAAACCTGTGGACATATCGACTTTGTCCCAGTTCGCAACGGCGACGTGGGGCAGATAGCAATGCCCATATGGTGAGCCCAACAGCAGAAAGCTAAATCCACCCACGCCATCGTCTACGAATACGCCGTCGAAAAGGCGGAGGAAGGCCGACACAAAGACCCTTTCGGCCTCCTGGTCATGAGGAACAAATGAAAATGGCCCCCTCTTCTCTTCACTCGCCAATCGGCCGTTTAGATCCCGTTTTCCGATGCAGACATCATCCAAATCGAACGAGATTCTACCTTCCCAGACCCGCTTCAGGCTTGCCCCATGGCTGTGGGAGGCCAAAACGAATTCCAGATCACCACAGTGTTTTTTTGTAGCTTCAACAAGAAGCTGTTCGACATCCGATTGCGATCCACCCGCATCCAAACATTTCTTAGCGGCGCGCACTGTATCAGCACCTTGATTGGCGCCTCCTGCATAACCCACTGACATGCAAGAGTTGAGTATAACGGCCTTTAGCCGCCCTGGGATCATGTCGTGGCGCGCATCCTGGCTAGCTGAGATCATGGTGTCCGAAGCGATCACGATCCGCTCCCCAAAACGTTTGGCAGCGATAAATGTCATATTGTATTGATCCGCCCCTTTAGCGGCAATTGCACGGGATATGTCGTTTCCTGCTCTCGTCGCACTGGGTGAGTGAGCGTATGAGATCGCGCCAGAACATGTGCGGTATACGTCAGCGCGTCATCAAGGATATTAATTGCTGCGGACCGAGCATGACCGCTCTACAGCTTTTACCGACACGCGCCCCCGAAGTATTGCCCACCGAAACACGTTTACATTAAAAATGATGACCCCGAATGTCGAAATGTCCTAGCGCTTGCTCGTCCAGCCGTTGTCGGCCAGCCAGTCGCGCAACCGCTCCGGCCAGGCCTTGATCGCGGCCTTGTCGGTGCGGAAGCCCATGTTGAAGGCGTGGCCGCCGCTCTGGAACAGGTGGAACTCGACCGGGACCTTGGCGGCCCGGAACTTGGCCAGCAACTCCACCGGCGGCGCCGAGCAGCACTCGTCGTCGTCGGCCGCCAGGATGAAGGCCGGCGGCGTATCGGCCGGGATCTTGTCGGGAATGCCGGCCGGGCCGGGATAGATCAGCACCTGGAAGTCGGGCCGCCCGCTGACGGCGTCGACCGCATCGACCTTCGGGTCCTTGGCCGTGGAGCCGTAGACGGCCAGATCCACCACCTCGCCGCCGCCGGAAAAGCCCATCAGGCCGATCTTCTTCGGATCCACCCCGAACTCGGCGGCGCGCGAGCGCACCAGCCGCACGGCCCGCACCGCGTCCTGGCGGGCGTGGTCGATGGTGTAGGGCGAGCCCTCCTCTTGGCTGAGGCGGTACTTCAGCACGAACACCGCCACCCCCATCGGGTTCAGTACCTTGGCGACGTCGGTCCCTTCCGGATGGATGACCAGCATCTTGTGGCCGCCGCCCGGCAGGACGATCACCGCCGCGCCCGTGGCCTTGTCGGCCGGCGGCAGATAGGCCGTCACCGACGGATCGTTGATCGACTTGGCCCAGTATTCGGCCGCCTGTTCGGGGATGGCCTTGCGCGCCTCGAAGCCCGGCGCACCATTGGGCCACAGGGCCACGCGCTGCTGGGCGTGCGCCAGGGCGGGAAGCGACAGCGCGATACCCGCGGCGAGGATCAGGCGGCGCATCACAGCTTCACCGTCCGGCCTTCGCGGGCCGCCTGGTAGATCGCCTCGATGATCCGCAGGTCCTTCAGCCCCTCCTCGCCTGGCACGATCGGATCGCGATCGGTGAGGATGCATTCCGACAGGTGATCGAGCTGGCCGGCGAACTGGCTCTTCTTCACCGCCGGCGGCGTGCGCGGTTTGGCCTGGCCGTCGAGATTGGCCCGCATGGTCTGGCCCTCGTAGCTGGTGGCCGGATCAATCTCGACCCAGCCCTTGGGCCCCGACACCCGATAGCGGTTGCAGTTGGCGCTGTAGGTCGAGACGCAGTTGGCCGTCGCTCCCGAGGGGAACAGGAGCTGGAAGTTGATCGTGTCCTCGACCTCGGCGAACACCGGGTTGGAGCGGTCGGTCGACTCCATGGCGTTGACCGCGATCGGCTCCTCGCCGGTCAGGTAGCGGGCGGCGTTGAGGCTGTAGATGCCGATGTCCATCAGGCTGCCGCCGCCCGACAGCGCCTTCTTCACGCGCCACATGGTCGGATCGCTGGCGGTCCAGCCGTGGTCGGCGACGATGGTGCGCACCGGTCCCAGCGCTCCGCCGCGCGACAGGGCGATGGCGTCGAGGTTGTGCGGCTCGAAGCGGCTGCGGTAACCGATCATCAGCTTGCGGCCGGCGGCCTTGCAGGCGGCGATCATCGCCTCGCAATCGGCGACCGAAGTCGCCATCGGCTTTTCGCACATCACGTGCTTGCCGGCCCGCGCCGCCCGCTCGGTGAACGTCCGGTGCAGGCTGTTGGGGGTGATCACATAGACGATGTCGACCGCCGGATTGTCGGCGATGCGATCGAAGGTCTCGTAGGAATAGCGATTAGCCTCGGCGATCCCGTACAGGGCGCCGTATTTGGCCAACTTCTCCGGCGAGCCGCTGACCAGGGCCACCAGCTTGGAATGCTCACATTCGGCGAAACGCGGCATGATGATCTGGGTGGCGTAGTAGCCCAGGCCCAGCACCGCATAGCCCAGCTTGCGGTCCTCGGCTTTCGCCTGCGCCAGGGCGGCGGCCGGAGCCGTGGCGGCCATGGCGCCGGCGGCGAGGCCGGCGTGAAGGAACGTGCGCTTGTTCATCACCCAGCCCTCCATGGCTACCAGACCAGCCCGGTCGTCTTGAGCCGCACCCGCGCCAGGGTCTTGTCGGCAGTCAGGAACAGGGTCTTGCCGTCCTCGCCAAAAGCGCAGTTGGCGATCGGACCGCCGGTCTCGATGACGCCGATCAGCTCGCCCGCCGGGGTGATCACCAGCACCCCGCCCGGTCCCGTAGCGTAGAGGCGACCCTCGGTGTCCAGGCACATGCCGTCGGGCAGGCCAGGACCGCCGGCCTTGTGCAGGGCCGAAGCGTCGAAGAACACCTTGCGCGAGGTCGGCAGGCCGTCGGCGCCCAGGTCGTAGGCCATGATCACCGGCCCTTCCGGATCCGAGACCGCCACATAGAGGCGCTTCTCGTCAGGGCTGAGCGCGACACCGTTGGGGAAGGTCAGCTTGTCGTCGATCACCGCCAGCGAGCCGTCGGACCGCAGCAGATAGACGCCGTTGAAGCTCAGTTCCTTGGCCGGCGAGGCGTCCAGGCCCTCCAGGCCATAGGGCGGATCGGTGAAGTAGATCGCGCCGGACTTGGCTACGGCCAGATCGTTGGGGCTGTTGAAGCGCTTGCCCTGGTAGCGGTCGACGACGACCGACTTGGCCTTGGTCTTCAGGTCCAGTTTCGTGATCGCCCGATAGCCGTGATTGCAGACCAGCAGGTCGCCGTGCGCGTCCAGCGCCATGCCGTTCGAGCCCGGCTCGCGGAAGATCTTGGTCGGCGGGCCGTCATAGCCCGAGGGCTGCAGGAAGACGCTTTTGCCGTCCTTCTGGCTCCAGCGGTACATGATGTTGGCCGGCACGTCGGAGAAGACCAGGTACTGGCCGTCCTTCACCCAGACCGGCCCCTCCGACCAGACGAAACCGTCGGCCAGGATCTCGATCTTCGTATTGGGAGCGATCACCGCGTCGAGGGCGGGCGAGAGGCGACGAATGGCGCCCACGGTCGGGGCGGCGGCTTGGGCGGACATGGAAAGGCCTCCGGCGGCGAATGCGGCGCCGGCTCCGAGAGCCAGCGTGACGGTGCGGCGCGTCGCGGTCATGCGTGAGGCCTCCCTTATGCGGTTATTGCTTTTGACAGCGATGTCATAGCAATGCCCGCCCAGGTTGGCGAGACGCTTGTCGACACGTCTTGAGATTTGCGGCGCTCCCCTAGGAGCGCACGCGCGGCACACAGTCCAGCCAGCGGGCATAGGCCGCCTCGCGGGCGTGGACGGCCATGGCCGGCTTCAGGTCCTCGGCGGCCGGGCGCGCCTTGGCGGCCGTCTCCAGCGAATCGTAGACCCCAGCCCCCAGCCCCGCGAACAGGGCCGCGCCCAGGGCCGTGGTCTCCTGGTAGCTGGCCCTCGCCACCGGCAGGCCGGTCAGGTCGGCCAGGCGCTGGCTGAACCAGGCGCTCTTGGACATGCCGCCGTCGATGCGTAGCTGGGCCTCGCCGAGGAAGGCGTCCGGCGCGTCGGCGCGCATGGCCTCGATCAGGTCGCGGCTCTGCAGGGCGCAGGCGTCGTAGGTGGCCGAAGCGATCTCGGGCAGGCCGGCGTCGCGGGTCAGGCCGAAGATCGCGCCCCGCGCCTTGGCGTCCCACCAGGGCGCGCCGAGACCGGTGAAGGCCGGCACCACGACGACACCGTGATCGGCCTTGGCCGCACGGGCCAGGGCCTCGGCCGCGCGCGGACCGCCGGTGATCCCCAGCCCTTCGCCCAGCCACTGGATCGCCGCACCCGCCACGAAGATCGAGCCTTCCAGGGCGTAGGTCGCCTGGCCGTTCACCCGCGCCGCCACCGTCGTCAGCAGCCGCGAGGCCGAGACCGGCCGGGTGGTCCCGGTGTTGATCAGCATGAAGCAGCCGGTGCCGTAGGTGGCCTTCATCTCGCCGGGCCGGATGCAGCCCTGCCCCATCAGCGCCGCCTGCTGGTCGCCGGCCACGCCGCGGATCGGCAGCGGCTGACCCAGCACCTGGGCGCTCACCTCGCCGAAGTCGGCGGCGCAGTCCAGCACCTGCGGCAGCAGCGAGCGCGGCACGCCGAACAGGTCGAGCATCGGCTGCGACCAGTCCTGAGCCTGGATGTCGAACAGCAGGGTGCGCGAGGCGTTGGTGGCGTCGGTCACGTGCCGCGCGCCGCCGGTCAGCTTCCAGATCACCCACGTATCCATCGTCCCGGCCAGCAGTTGCCCAGCCTCGGCCCTGGCGCGGGCGCCGGGCACGTTGTCGAGCAGCCAGGCGATCTTGGTGGCCGAGAAATAGGGGTCGAGCAGCAAGCCGGTGACGGCCGTAACCTCGGCCTCCTTGCCGTCCTTGCGTAGCTTTTCGCAGGCTTCGGCCGTGCGGCGATCCTGCCAGACGATCGCCGGATGGATCGGCCGGCCGGTGGTCTTGTCCCACACCACCACCGTCTCGCGCTGATTGGTGATTCCCAGGGCCACGACCGCATCGAGGTCCGCGCCGGACTTCTCGACCGCCTCGCGGATCACGGCGACGCAGGCGGCGGCGATCTCGTCAGCGTCGTGCTCTACCCAGCCGTCCTTGGGGTAGCTCTGGCGCAGCGGACGCCCGGCCTCGGCCACGGCGGCCCCTTCGCTGTCGAACAGGATCGCCCGCGTGCTCGTGGTGCCCTGGTCCAGCGCCAGGATCAGTGCTCGCCCCATACGCGTTTCCTCTTTCAAGACGCCCGCTTCACCTGCGACAGAGCGCCGCTATTCTCTCGGTTCCGTGGCTTGACCTGTTTAAGCATGTTTTCATCTGGAAACACCAAGGTGCCCATAGTCTCGTTTGGCGCCCGAGGAGGGTCGTGAGCCAAGCCGTACAGACCGCCGAACTTCTAGCCCTGGCCCGCAGCCGCGAGCCGGAAGATCGCGAACGGCTGCTCTCCGGGGTGATCGATCTCTGCGAGACCGGCGAAGCCCAGGGCAAGCCCGCCGCGCCCGAAATCCAGATCCTGCTCGATTCGATCTTCATGACCCTGGTGGTCGAGGCCGAGCGCGACATCCGTCAGCGCCTGGCCGAACGCCTGGCCGACGCGGCCTGGGCGCCGTCGGCCCTGGTCAACATCCTGGCCCTCGACGAGATCGAGATCGCCCGCCCGATCATCGCCCGCAGTCCCGTGCTGCAAGACCACGACCTGATCCGCCTGCTGGTGCAGGCCACGCTGGAGCACCAGATCGAGGTCGCCCGCCGCCCCGGCCTGCGCGCCCCGGTGGTCGAGGCCATTCTTTCGCAGGCCGAGCCTGCCGTGCTGACCGCCCTGGCCGGCAACACCACCGCCCAACTCAGCCAGGACGCCATGGGCCGCCTCGTGAGCCACGCCAAGGACGTGGTGGCCCTGCGCTCGCCCCTGGTCCGCCATCCGGGCCTGTCGCCCCTGCTGGCCGAGCAGCTTTATCTGTGGGTCGGCCGCGCCCTGCGCGACTCCCTGGCCGAGCGCTTCGAGCTCGACCCGGTCAAGCTGCGCGCCGCCGTCGACGAAGCCACCCACGCCGCCCACCTTGGCCTGCAACCCACCGCCGTCGGCGCCCTCTCCGTCGAGGACGAGGCCGACCGCGAGGAGATGGAAGCGGCCCTGGTCGAAAAGCTCGACTCCGCCGGCCAGCTGCGCCCCGGCTACCTGCTGCGCGTGCTGCGCGAAGGCCGCCTGCCGCTCTTCGTCTTCGCCATGGCGCGGTTGGGCCGCTTCGACGTGCGCCAGGTGCGCCGCGCCATCGACAGCAACCGTCCCGAACTGCTGGCCCTGGCCTGCTCGGCCGTCGGCATCGACCGCAGCGTCTTCCCGACCATCCTGGAGCACGTGCGCCAGTTGAACGGCGGCCGTCCCGGCGGCGGCGCGGAAGCCGCCCGCAAGGCCAGCGGCGCCTTCGGCCCGTTCCGTCCGGACATCGCCGCCATGGCGTTCCGCCAGGCCGTCAGCGCCGCCTGACCTCGGTGCGCCTCCCCCGCCCCGCTTCGCTCGCACACGACGATCGGTACGGCTGGATGCTTCAATTCCGGGGCGAAGCCTGCGACTTCACGATCCCGTTTCGCGCTTGGCTGGACGAGATCGCGCGTCGGCTCGGCGGCGCGCTGAGCCTGCCCGCCCAGGTTCCCGACGAGGACTTCGTCGAAGGCTCGCTGACCGTCGAAGGCGAGACGATCGCGGTCTATTACGAATTCAGCCTGGGCTATCTGTCGCTCGCCCACCCCGACAAGGCGACGATGAACGCCATCCGCCGGCGCCTGGCGCAGCCTGCCAACGCCGCCTGACGAAGGCTTCGCCGCCTGTTGTTTGACAAGCACCCGGCGATCCCGCCACTTGGGCCGGCATGTTCCAAGCCCAGCCTTATTCGACTCGCCTGACCTTCCAGGCCAGCGACCGCCCCGAGGCCCAGGAGGCCCGCGAGCGCCTGGCCGCCCGCTATGGCGACGCCGGCGACGACGCCCAGATCGTCGTGGCCCTTGGCGGCGACGGCTTCATGCTGGAGATGCTGCACGAGACGCTTCTGAACCAGAAGCCGATCTACGGCATGAACCGCGGCTCGGTCGGCTTCCTGATGAACGAGTACAGCGAGGACGGGCTGCTCGAACGGATCAACTCGGCCGAGCGCGCCGTCATCCATCCGCTGGCCATGGTCGCCATCGATTCCCGCCGCCGCCAGCACCGGGCGCTCGCCATCAACGAGGTCTCGCTGCTGCGCCAGACCCGCCAGACCGCCAAGCTGCGTATCTCGATCGACGGCAAGGTGCGGATGGGCGAACTGGTCTGCGACGGGGCCCTGGTGGCCACTCCGGCCGGCTCGACCGCCTACAACCTGTCGGCCCACGGACCGATCATCCCGATCGGCGCCCAGGTGCTGGCCCTGACCCCGATCAGCGCGTTTCGACCCAGGCGGTGGCGGGGCGCGCTTTTGCCGCAGAACGCGAGGGTGACGTTCGAGGTCCTGGAATGCGATAAGAGACCCGTCAGCGCCGTGGCCGACAACTATGAAGTCCGCGACGTCGTCGAGGTGCACATTTCCGAAGACCGGGGTTCGACCCTGTCGATGCTGTTCGACGCGGGCCGCAGTCTCGAGGAGCGTGTGCTGACCGAACAGTTCTCTGCGTAAGCTTTCGTGTGGGTGAAATCGCGATCTCACTCATTCTTAACGCCTGGCATGTGACCGTTCCCGAAGTAACGCCGACGGGGAGGCGACCCGATGAATAAGCCCGCTGAGGTTATCCAGGTGCCGAACATGCTCAAGCTCAAGGTGGGCGGGCGTGGCGGTATCGACATGGCCGCCATCGCCAAGGCCGAAGCGGCCTTGAAGAGCCTGTCGGGCAATTTCGCCCAATGGCTCAACGACGAGATCACCAAGCTCGAAGCCGCCCGCCAGGGCGTGCGAGCCGACGGCCTCACCGCCCAGACGGTCGAGACCCTCTATCTCCGCGCCCACGACCTGAAGGGCCTGGGCGCCACCTACGAATTCCCGTTGATCACCCGCCTGGCGGCCTCGCTGTGCAAGCTGATCGACGATCCGGCCACCCGCCTGCAGGCGCCGATGTTCCTGGTCGATGCTCACATCGACGCGATCAAGGCCTGCGTGCGCGACGAGATCAAGACCGACGAGCACCCGGTCGGCCGCGCCCTGGCGGTCGAATTGGAAGGCCGCGTGGCGGAATATCTGGCCGGATAACACCGGCCAGAATCCCCATTTGCGTCAATGTCGTAACAAGCTCGACTGACGTCCGATACCAACACAACAAACTGCCGGCAGAGTTCTCCGGGAACCTGACGCTCCTTCCAACGGAGCGCCGTTCCCATGGGTCAGCACACCACCACCATCCGTCCCGCGCGCCGTGCCGCCTCGCCCGCGGCCGCCGACTGGAACCGGCCGCAGGTCTCGGTGGTCATCTGCACCCTCGACGAACATGAGGCCATCGGCGGCGTGCTCGAGGCGCTGAGCGCCGACCTCGCCGACGTCTTCCATGAGATCATCGTCGTCGACGACTCCGCCGACGACCTCACCGCCCGGGCCGTGCTGGACGTGGCCCTGCGTCGCCCCGCCATCCGCCTGCTCAAGCGCGACGGCGTCGGGGGCCTGGCCTCGGCCGCCATCGCCGGCTGGGACTCGGCGCGCGGCCAGACCCTTGCCGTGATGGACGGCGACGGCCAGCACGATCCGCGACTGATCGGCGCCATGCTGCGCCGGATGAGCGCCCAACAGCCCGACCTCGTCGTGGCCAGCCGCTATCTCGACGGCGCGGGCTCGGGCCTGTCGGGCGTGCGCCACGCCATCAGCCGCGGCGGCGTCAATCTGGCCGGCCTGCTGCTGGGCCTGCGCCTGGCCGATCCGATGAGCGGCTGCTTCATGATGAGCCGCGACTGGTATGAGGCCGTGCGCTCGCGCCTGTCGGGTGTCGGCTTCAAGATCCTGGTCGACGTGGCCGCCTCGGGCGCGCGCCGCCCCGCCGTCGTCCAGATCCCCACCTCCCTGCTGCCGCGCGCCGGCGGCGAGTCGAAGCTCGACCTGCGGGTGATCTTCGATCTTGCCGGCCTGCTGGCCGAAAAGCGGACCAACGGCGTACTGTCGGCGCGGCTCTTCCAGTTCCTGGCGGTCGGGGCCAGCGGCCTCGTCGTCCATTTGGGCGTGCTGGGCGCGACCCAAGCTGCCGACATGGCCTTCTGGAGCGGCCAGACCCTGGCCATACTGGCGGCCATGACCTGGAATTTCGGGCTCAACAACGTCCTGACCTTCCGCGACAAGCGCCTGCGCGGCGCGGCCCTGTGGCGCGGCCTGCTCAGCTTCTACGCCGCGTGCCTGGGCGGCGCTCTGATCAACGACGCGGCCGGCGCTGGCCTCAACGCCATCGGTGCGTCCTGGGCGCTGGCCGGGGCCGGCGGCGCGGTGCTGGGCGCGCTGTGGAACTATCACGCCTCGCGCCGGGTCACCTGGCGCGACGTTCCCGAAAGTGCCGAGACCGAGACCCAGACCGCCTCGCCCCTGGCCGGGGAGAGCCGCGCCTGACCTTCTCGCCCGCCCCCGACCGCCGCGCCTGGTTCCTGGCCGGCGGCCTGCTGCTCGCCGCCGCCTTCGCGATCCGCGCCTGGCAGTTCGGCAATCCGCTGCTCCATGTCGACGAGAACTTCTACCTGCTGGTCGGCGACCGCATGCTGCACGGGGCCCTGCCCTATGTGGACATCTGGGACCGCAAGCCGGTCGGCCTGTTCACGCTGTTCGCCGCCATTCGCCTGCTCGGCGGCGACGGCATCGTGCAGTACCAGGTCGTCGCGACCCTGTTTGCAGCCGCAACAGCCCTGCTGATCGCCCGCCTCGCCGCCCCGGCGGCCGGGATCGTCGCGGCGACGGCGGCGGGCGTGGTCTACCTGCTGATGCTGCCGTTGGCCGGCGGCTGGGGCGGTCAGGCCCCAGTGTTCTACAACCTGCTGGTCGCCGGCGCGGCCCTGGCGGCCTATCGCGCGCTCAACGCCGACCCGCGCAGGATCCGCAGGCTCGGCTGCCTGGCCATGCTGCTGATCGGCCTTGGCCTGCAGCTGAAATACACCGTGGTGTTCGAGGGCTTCGCCTTCGGCGTCTTGCTGCTGGGCGTCTCCTGGCGCGCCTCGCGGTCCTGGACGCGCCTGGCGGCCGACGCCGCGCTCTGGATCGGCCTGGCCCTGGCGCCTACCCTGCTGGCCCTGGCCTACTACGCCTGGCGGGGCGAGGCCCAGGCCTTCATCTACGCCAACTTCCTGTCGATCGGCGCCCGGGCCGAGGCCAGCGACGCCGAGCTGGCCCCGCGCCTGCTGAAGGCCGCCCGCCTGCTAGTCCCGCCGCTCCTGGCGGTGGGCCTGGCCGCCTGGATCGGCGGCTGGCGCACGCGTCCCGGCGGCCGGACGGCGTTCGGCTTCGCGATCGGCTGGCTGGCGGCGGCGCTGGGCGGCTACCTGATCTTCGGCACCTATTTCGACCACTACGCCCTGCCGCTGCTGGCGCCGCTGGCCCTGGCCATGGCCCCGCTGTTCGCGACCCGCTCCCGCCGGCTGGGCCTGGCGATCGCCGCCGTCTTCATCGCCCTGGGCGTCACGGCCGACGGCGTCGCCTATGTGAAGGGCAAGGCCAAGCGCGGCGACGCGCACGAGATGGAGCAGTTGCTGGCCGCCATCCGGCCGGGCCTGTCGCAAGGTCTGTGGGTCTGGAACGGCGACAGCATCCTCTATCACCTGACCGGCGCGCCCCTGCCCTCGCGCTGGCCCTTCGCCGGCCACCTGAACCTGCTGCGCGAACACGGCGCCGTCGGCATGGATCAGGAGACCGAGGTGCGCCGCGTCCTGGCCACCCGTCCCGGCGTCATCGTCGACCGCACGCCCCGCGCCAAGGACTTCAACTTCACCGTCGTGAGGATCGTCGACGCGCAGCTGGCCGCGCACTACCGGCCGGTGAAGACCGTCAAGCTCAGCAAGTCTTCGCTGATCGTCTATCGGCGGGCCGATTGAAGAAGATCCTCCCCCTCTGGGGGAGGTGCCCGGAGGGCCGGAGGGGGGGCCGTTTTCAGCTTCCGAGGCGCTGACAGTCCTCAGCCCTTCCCTCTCCGTCGGCTTCGCGGACACCTCTCCCTTCAGGAGAGGGTCTCGATCTTATTCCCCGATCCCGTTCAGCCGCTTGGCCGCCAGCACCGTGTTGGCCAGCAGGCAGGCGATCGTCATCGGCCCGACGCCGCCCGGCACCGGCGTGATCGCCGAGGCCACGGCCTTGACCTCGTCGAAGGCCACGTCGCCCACAAGGCGCGTCTTGCCGTCGTCCTTGGGGATGCGGTTGATGCCGACGTCGATGACCACCGCGCCCGGCTTGACCCAATCGGCCTTGACCATCTGCGGGCGGCCGACGGCGGCCACGACGATGTCCGCTTCGCGGACGACGGCCGGCAGGTCCTTGGTGCGCGAGTGGGCGATGGTGACGGTGCAGTCGGCGGCTAGCAGCAGCTGGGCCATCGGCTTGCCCATCAGGTTCGAGCGGCCGATCACCACGGCGCGCTTGCCCGACAGCTCGCCCAGTTGGCCGCGCAGCAGCATCATGCAGCCGGTCGGGGTGCAGGGCGTCAGGGCCGGCAGGCCGCTGGCCAGGCGGCCGGCGTTGGCCACGGTCAGGCCGTCGACGTCCTTGTCGGGCGAGATGGCGGCGACCACGGCGGCCTGGCTGATGTGGTCGGGCACCGGGAACTGCACCAGCACGCCGTGCACGGCCGGATCGGAGTTCAGGCGCTCGACCAGGGCCAGCAGCTCGGCCTGCGAGGTCTCGGCCGGCAGGCGGTGGGTTTCCGAATGCATACCCGCTTCCAGGGTCTGCTCGCCCTTGCTGCGCACATAGACCTGGCTGGCCGGATCCTCGCCCACCAGCACCACGGCCAGGCCGGGGGTGAGGCCATGCTCGGCCTTCAGGCCAGCGACCTCGGCGGCGATGGTCTCGCGCAGGCGGGCGGCGAAGGCCTTCCCGTCGATGATGGCGGCTTCTGTCATGTGGGGGCGCTCCTGTGCGCGCTCCCCTATCCCCTCGCCCGCCCAGGTGCAACCGGTGAACCCGCGCCAAGTTCATGCGAACGCTCTGGCGTGGACGTCGTTCTTTCGTGCTAGAGCCGAGGGGATGGAATCTCCGTCCGCCGCGTTGCGCGCCGACGTCGTCCTGGTGGGCGGCGGACTGGCCAACAGCCTGATCGCCCTGCGCCTCAAGGCGCTGCGGCCGGGCCTGCGCGTGCTGTTGCTGGAGCGCGGCCCGACCATCGGCGGCCAGCACACCTGGTGCCACTTCGAGACCGACGTCGACGCCGCCATCGGCGGCTGGCTGCGCCCTCTGATCGCCCATCGCTGGACCGGCTACGAAGTGCGCTTCCCCGCCCACAGCCGCCGCCTGCCCACGCCCTATCTGGCCATCACCTCCAGGCGCCTGCACGAGGTGGTCTCCCGCGCTCTCGGCCTCGACGCCTGGACCAACATCGCTGTGGTCGACGTCAATCCGCACCAGGTGACGCTGGCCGACGGCCGCCGCATCGTCGCAGGCGCGGTGATCGACGGCCGCGGCGCCCGCCGCAGCAAGCGCCTGGCCCTGGGCTGGCAGAAGTTCGTCGGCCAGGACCTTCGCCTTTCCGCGCCCCACGGCCTGACCGCCCCGATCATCATGGACGCCACGGTGCCGCAGACCGACGGCTACCGCTTCGTCTACGTGCTGCCGCTCGACGCCCGCCGCCTGCTGGTGGAAGACACTCGCTATAGCGACGGCCCCGCGCTGGACCGCATCGCCCTCTCCGAAGCCATCATCGACTACGCCAAGTCCCAGGGCTGGACCATCGAGGCGGTCGAGCGCGAGGAGCACGGCGTGCTGCCCATCGCCCTGGGCGGCGACATCGACGCCTATTGGGCGGAAGCCCGGCCCCAGGTGGCCGAGGTCGGCCTGCGCGCCGCCCTCTTCCAGCCGACCACCGGCTATTCCCTGCCCGACGCCGCGCGCCTGGCCGACAAGATCGCCGCCCTGCCCCGTATCACCAGCGCCAGCGTGCGCGTCTGCGTCGAAAGCCAGTCCAAGGCCGCCTGGCGCAAGCGCCGCTTTTTGCGCCTGCTGAACCGCATGCTGTTCCGCGCCTGCGCGCCGGAAGAGCGCTATCGGGTGCTGGAGCGCTTCTACCGGCTATCGGTCCCGCTCATTCAGCGCTTCTATGCAGCCCGACTGACCTGGCGCGACCGGGCGAGGATTCTGATCGGCAAGCCGCCGGTGCCGATCCCGGCCGCCATGAAGTGCATTCGCGAAAGTTCCGTGTTCGGAGGACAAGACGCATGAACGCCCACGCCTCGCTCCCGCCCCGTCCAAAGGCGGCCGTGATCGGCGCCGGCTTCGGCGGACTGTCCCTGGCGGTGCGGCTGCAATCGCAGGGCTTCGACGTCACCCTGTTCGAGGGCCGCGAGAAGCCGGGCGGCCGGGCCTATGTCTGGGAGCAGGACGGCTTCACCTTCGACGCCGGCCCCACCGTCGTCACCGACCCCGACTGCCTCAAGGAGCTGTTCGAGGTCTCGGGCAAGCGAATCGAAGACTATGTCGAGCTGCTGCCGGTCGATCCGTTCTATCGCCTGCTGTGGGAAGACGGCGACGTCTTCGACTACGTCAACGACCAGGAGGGCCTGGATCGCCAGATCGCCGCCCGCAACCCGGCCGACGTCGAAGGCTATCGCCGCTTCCACGACTATTCCGAAGAGCTGTACCAGAAGGGTTATGTCGAGCTGGGCGCCGTGCCGTTCCTCGACTTCGGCAGCATGATCGCCGCCGCCCCGTCGCTGATGAAGCTGCAGGCCTGGCGCAGCGTCTACGACAAGGTCGCCGGCTTCGTGAAGGACGAGCACGTCCGCCAGGCCCTGTCTTTCCACAGCCTGCTGGTCGGCGGCAGCCCCTTCGCCACCTCGTCGATCTACGCCCTGATCCACGCCCTGGAGCGGCGCGGCGGCGTGTGGTTCCCGCGCGGCGGCACCCACGCCCTGGTCCGGGGTCTGGCCAAGCTGTTCCAGGACCTGGGCGGCAAGCTGCACCTGTCCCTGCCGGTCGAGCGCATCGCCGTGCGCGAGGGTCGCGTCACCGGCGTGGTCACCAAGGAAGGCTTCGAGGCCTTCGACACGGTCGCCTCCAACGCCGACGTCATGCACACCTACCGCCACCTGCTGCGCGAGGACCCGCGCGGCAAGAAGGTCGGCAAGGCGCTGGAAGCCAAGCGCTGGAGCCCGTCGCTGTTCGTGGTCTATTTCGGCCTCAAGACCCAGCACCCCGAGATCCGTCACCACACCATCTGCTTCGGCAACCGCTATCGCGAGCTGATCGGCGAGATCTACGGCAAGAACGCCCTGGCCGAGGACTTCTCGCTCTATCTGCACCACCCCACCGCCAGCGACCCGGCCATGGCCCCGGAAGGCTGCTCGACCTTCTACGCCCTCTCCCCGGTGCCGAACCTGGAGACGGCCGACATCGACTGGTCGGTCGAAGGGCCGAAGTACCGCGACCGCATCCTGGCCTATCTGGAAAAGCACTACATCCCGGGGCTTTCGGCCGACCTAGTGACCAGCCGCTTCATCACCCCGGACGACTTCGTGAAAGATCTCAACGCCTGGAAAGGCGCGGCCTTCTCGCTGGAGCCAATCCTGACCCAGAGCGCCTTCTTCCGCACCCATAACCGCGACGACGTGATCCCCAACCTCTATTTCGTCGGCGCCGGCACCCATCCGGGCGCGGGCATCCCGGGCGTGGTCGGCAGCGCCAAGGCCACGGCCGGGCTGATGATCGACGACTTCGCCACCCTGGCCCCGGCCGCCGAATGAGCGCGCTCGAAGCCCAGGACATCGAGGCCCAGAGCCGCGAGGCGATCCAGAAGGGGTCCAAGAGCTTCGCCGCCGCCGCCGCCCTGTTCGACGCGGAAACCCGCGCCGACGCCGAGATGCTCTACGCCTGGTGCCGCCACTGCGACGACGTCATCGACGGCCAGACCCTGGGTCACGGCATGAGCCCAGTGGCCGACGCGCCGGCGCGCCTGGAAGCCCTCTACGCCCAGACCCGCGCCGCCCTGGCCGGCGAGACGCCGACCGATCCGGTCTTCGCCGCCTTCCAGGCCGTGGCCCTGGGGCGCGGCATCCCCGAACGCTACGCGCTCGACCTGATCGACGGCTTTTCCATGGACGTCGAAGGCCGCAGCTACGAGACGCTGGAAGACCTGCTGGCCTATTGCTGGGGCGTGGCCGGCGTGGTCGGCGCGATGATGGCCATCGTCATGGGCGTGCCCGCCGAGGACCTGCCGACGCTGCGCCGCGCCCAGGACCTGGGCCTGGGCTTCCAGCTGACCAACATCGCCCGCGACATCGTCGAGGACGCCCGCAACGACCGGGTCTACGTGCCCCGCGCATGGCTGGCGGAACTGGACCTTTCGGTCGAGCAGCTGACCGACCCGGCCCGTCGGGACGACGTCGCCATCCTCGCCCGCCGCCTGGTGGACGCGGCCGAGCCATACTACGCCTCGGCCCGCTGGGGCCTGCGCGACCTGCCCGTCCGCTCGGCCTGGGCCATCGCGGCGGCCCGCGGCGTCTACCGCCAGATCGGCCTCGACGTGGTCGCCGCCGGGCCCTCGGCCTGGGACGAGCGCGTGGTCGTCAGTGGACGAATGAAGGCCTGGCGGGCGCTGGAAGGCGGCGTCGTGGCCCTGCGCTCGGCGACGCTGGACCGGTTGGGACGAACGCCCGAGCGGCCAGCGATGTGGTCGAGGATCTAGGCTCCACTCCCCTATCCGCCCGTCATTCCCGCCCTTGTGGCGGGAAACCCTGGTTCCGTTCGCATGTGAGGCGCAAGCGGCGTGCTCAGCACGCCGCCTCATCCGCTCTTGCGGCCGATAGAGGGGTTCCCGCCACAAGGGCGGGAATGACGGGAGAAAAATTGGGGCGGCCGGAAGTAAGAACCCCCCCTACCGCTCCAGCTCCCGATCCGGGAACGCCAGCTTCGCCGCCAGGGCCACGAACAGCACCCAGCGGAAGTCGTTGTAGGCCACCGCGATGCTCTCGGTCAGGGCCACCAGGCTGTAGACGACCAGGAACGGGAAGGCGAGCAAGGCCCCCCGGTCGCGGAACACCGCCAGCAGGGCCAGGGCCATGGTCTGGATGTAGAACAGCCCCCAGGCCGCCAGGCCGAACAGGCCCATGCCCAGCCACTGCTCCAGCCACGAATTGTGCGCGTGCTGGGCCTGGAAGCCGGCGTTCTTGCTGATCCAGGCGAACGGCCCCCAGCCGCTCTTGTCGCCCCAGACGGCGTGATAGCCATAGCCCAGCCAGGGCCGGTCCTGGATCTCGACCATGGCCGCGCTCCAGATCTTGGTGCGGCCGGTCAGGGTGGCGTCCTTGCCGAGGATGGCGAAGAAGACGTCCGAGGCCAGCAGCAGGAAGGCCGCCAGCAAGACGACGCCGGTCACCGCCGTCCAGGTCGCCGCCGCTCCCGCCGCCGGTCCGCGTCGGGCGATCAGCACGAAGCCCAGCGCCGCCACGCCCAGCATCAGCGACACCAGCGAGGTCTTGGAGGTCGACATCAGCACCAGGCCCACGGCCAGGGCCGCGAAACCCCACCACAGCTTGGCCCGCGGCGGGTTCAGCAGGGCCGCCGCCGACAGGATGCAGAAGCCGAAGGCCATCATGCCGCCCAGGCCGTTCTTCTCGCGCCACAGGCCCCGCCAGGCGCCTGGGAAAAGCTCGGTCATCACCCCGATGCGCGGCACGGCGATGCAGACCACGTAGGAGGCGACGATCAGCACCGCGAAGGTCGCCGCCATCACCTCGGCCAACTCCCGCCAGCGGAAGCGTCCGGCCAGGGCGACGCCGCACAGGGTGGTGCAGGTCACGGCGAAGGCCCGGCGGGTGGTGACGTCGGGCGCGATCGACCACAGCACCGACAGGCAGACGATGCCGATCAGGGCGAACAGGAACGGCTGGCGCACCGAGACGCGCAGGCTGTTGCGCGGGTCGAGAGCGATCAGGCCGAAACCGGCCGCGTAGGCCGGCAGATAGGCCACGCGCAGGATGGCCGAGCCGGCCTCGTCGGCGTTCTCGCCCACCAGAGGCAGTTCCCAGCCGCCGCTGAACAGCAGGAGCAGCAGCACCGCGCCGGCGAAAATGGCGATCTGGGGGAAGAGGAGTCTCGGCGGCGCGACGCTGACCGGCCCGCCGTAGGACGAAGTCACGGCAGGATGGCCCGCAGGAAGCTCGGCGGCGTCACCGAGGCCTGGTTGAAGAACACCCCGGCGCAGCGGCCGCCCGCCGAGGCCAGGGCGTCGCGCAGCAGGCCCGGTGGCCGCACGTCGGCTTCCTGGGCGCTGACCACGAGGACCGTCTGGTCCATGTGCTGGGCGATGGTCAGGGCGGCCTGCGAGCGGTCGGCCGATGGGCAGTCGACGACGATGATCTCGGCATGCCGGCGCAGGGACGCCCAATATTCCACGCCGGGCAGGATGTGGGCCTTCTGGCGGCCGCGCAGGGCCTCGCGCTTGAAGCGGGTCACCCAGAAGCGCGGCCCGCCGACGCTGTGGGCGGCCACGTACTTGGCGTCGGGCCACACCCCGCCGTCCGGCTTCGGCGCCGGAGGCTGGACGGTGAAGAACATCGAGCCGTCGGGGCTGGCGGCCGCGCCCGAGCCCAGCGGACCATAGCGTTCCGGATCGGCGGCGATGGCCTGGTATTGCGGCGAGGTGGTCAGATCCAGGTCGATCAGCCAGGTGCGCCGGCCGGCGCGCTTGGCGGCGAAGCGGGCGAATTCGCGGGCGGCCGTCGAGGTCCCCTCCCCCCGCCGGGCCGAGACGAACTGGACGACGTGCGCACGGCCGGCCGCGGGGGCGCCGAGCGACCCCCACAGTTCAGCCATCTCGACGTTCAAATCCACCATTCGTCCGAATCGCCGCGCGTTGAAGACCGTAGAAACTAATGCCTAACCATGTTCGCGCGAAAGGCGACCAAATCGCCCATGCCGGAACGAACCTCTAGGCCGCTCGCTTGACGCCGGCCGTGGCCAGCACCGGCAGGCCCAGGGTGCGGGAGGCCGAGGCCGGGGTCTGCAGACCCGGGCGCAGCAGCATCCGCACCAGGCCCGCGCAGGCGGCGGTGAAGGCGGCGAACAGGATGGCCAGCACCAGCACCGGCTTCTTCAGGCTCTTGCCCTCCGACGGCGCCACCGCGCGCTGGACGATGCGGATGTTGTCGCTGCTCTCGGCCGACATCTGCCGCTGAGCCTCGTCCTGCTGTTCCTTGACCGTGAAGTCGCGGACGTTGGACGACAGCACGTCGCGGTCGCGGGTCAGCTGATTGAACTCCGGCTCCAGCTCGGCCAGGCGCAGCAGACGCTGGTTCACTTCCTGGGCCTGGAGGGCGTAGGCGCCCTGCGACTGCTTCAGGGCCGCGACCTCTGCGGCCAGGTCGTTGCGGGTCGAGGCCAGGGTCTGCCAGATCGGATTGGGGCCGCTGCGACGCGCGCCCTCGCCGTTGGTGCGGCCGCTGGCCACGCCCTGCTCCAGTTGGGCGATCTGGGCGTCGATGTCGCGCACCGGCTGGGCGGTCGGCAGGTAGCGCGACAGCAGGCCTTCGCGATCGAGCTTCAACTGCGCCAGCTTCGTCGAGGCCGACATGTCCTGGTCGCGATAGAGCACGGCTTCCGACGGCGTGCGCGCCAGCTCCGACTGCACCGAGGCCAGACGGCCCTCACGATCCTGGAGCTGGGCCTCGATCGAATACTTCTGCCCCTCCACCTGGGCCTGAAGCTGGGTCAGGGCCGTCTTCTGGGCGGTGAAGTCGCCGATGTCGTTGCTTTGCAGGAAGGCCTGATAGGCGGTGTCGGTCTCGGCCAGGCGCTGCTGGAAGCTGTCGCGCTGGCGCGACAGCACCTTGTCGTCGTCGTTGATCAGCAGGCTGCGGCGATAGATCAGGTACTCTTCCAGCAGGGTGTTGAGCACCTTCTCGGCCGTTTCCGGATCCTGGTGCTGGTAGGCCAGGCGGATGATCGAGTTGTCGGGCGCGGTCTCGATCTTCAGGCTGCGGCCGACGCTGTCGCGCCCCTGGGCGATCATCTTGCGCTTTTGCTCGGGATTGGCCGAGGCGAACTTGACGGCGGCGTCCGGGAACACGGTGGCGAAGCCCAGCTTGCGGATCACCCGCTCGCGCAGCTCGCCGCTGCCCAGGATCTCGCTTTCCGACTGGATCACCTGGTCGACGTCAGGCACCGCGCCGCGGGCGGCGTCGCCGGCGCGCGGCTCGTAGACGTATTCCTGGCCCAGGCGAACGAACAGGCTGGAGCTGGCGGTGTAGGTCTTCTTCAGCGTGAAGGCGAAGGCCGCCCCCAGGAACAGGATCACCAGGAACACGCCGAGCATGAGCCAGCGCTCACGCCACAGCAGCGTGATGAAGTCCGTCGGCGCATAGCGGGCCCGCGCCGCCCAGTCGCGTCGCG
Organism: Caulobacter sp. GW821-FHT10A10; assembly: GCF_059415745.1. Classification (NCBI taxonomy): domain Bacteria; kingdom Pseudomonadati; phylum Pseudomonadota; class Alphaproteobacteria; order Caulobacterales; family Caulobacteraceae; genus Caulobacter; species Caulobacter sp. GW821-FHT10A10. The sequence goes on from NZ_JBWKNV010000003.1 coordinate 330,511, forward strand.
ACGGCGGGTCGTGCGGCACGCTGGTCCAGGCGCTCGTCGACATGCGAATCCAATGGGTCCAATCTTCAATCGAACCCTGGGGCTTCCGGGCTTAAGGTTTGGTTACCTATGTTTGGTAAGAACCGTCGCATGGATCGGCGCATCGCTCTCTCCACCGCCCTGGCACTGGTGCTCGCGAGCACCGGCCTCTCGGCTTGCGGCCACATCGACGGCGAGCCGATCACGCCCGCCGCGCGCCCCACCGGCCAGTTTCCCAATATCGGTTACGCCGACTGGAGCGAGGCCGAGCCCGCCTACCGGTTCTATCCGGGCGACGAGATCGAGGTGAGCGTACCTTCGGCGACGGAGCTTAATAAGTCGGCCGTGATTCAGCCGGACGGCCGCGTCGCTTTGCCGCTGGTCGGTCCGGTCATGGCCGCCGACCGCACGATCGAGGAACTGGAAGGTTCGCTGACCCAGGCCTATGGCCGCCAGCTGCTGCGTCCGCAGGTGCAGGTCTCGGTCAAGAGCACGGCGCCGCTCAAGGTGTTCGTCGGCGGCGAGGTGGGCAATCCCGGCGTCTACGACATGACCGGCGACGGCGACGCCCTGCGGGCCGTCATCCAGGCCGGCGGCTTCAAGAGCTCGTCCAAGCGCAGCCAGGTGATCATCATCCGGCGGGGTCCCGACGGCCGGGCCATGATGCGTACGGCCAACCTGTTGCAGGGTCTGACCGATCCGCGCGGCGTGGACCTGGTGCCTCTTCGCCGCTTCGACATCGTCTACGTGCCCCGGAGCGGTGCGTCCGAAGCGGGCCTCTTCATGCAGCAGTATCTGCGAGACCTGCTGCCGATCAGCTTCAGCTACGCCATCAACGGGCTGAGCAACTAGTCACTTAAAGTCACGGCCGGATCCAGAGGCGTCCGGCCCGAGAGTTAGAACGGCTGAACCGTGGTTCAGCCGTGAGCCAGCCATTCGCGCGCCTGGCGCTGGGCTTCGGCGACGTCTTCGCTAGCCATCTCTTGCGACAGTTCCTTGCGATAGACCTTGGCCTCGACCGAACCGCGCATGGCGGCCAGGTTGAACAGCATGTGCGCCGAGACGTAGTCCAGCGGGGCGCCGCCCTGGCCGGTCGAATACAGCATGCCCATGCGGAACAGTTCGTCGCCGGTCGACTCGGCGCTCGGCAGCGGCAGGCCCATCACGGCGGCGGGCGGTTCGATGCTCATCATCATGACTTCAATTCCCCAGTCCTCCCGAGCTCACCCCAGTGGTTCAGCTCGGCCATGAACACAGAGAAAACCTCGCTCGCTGAACATATAGTTAAGCGCGCAGAGATCATGAATCGAGGCGCGAATACACGCCTCGTTCATTGAAGTTACGCCTGATAAACTCCGGTATATGGTTGGTTAACGCGCCCGTTGGCCAAACAGAACACTGCGGGCCTGTTCCGCAGCTTTTCCAGACGCTTGCAGGCCTCCGGCGCGAAGCTCCGCCCCCAGCTTGAAGCCGCGCTGCACGGCGTCGCGCTCGCCGACCCGGTCGAACCAGGCCTTCAAATCCGGAAATTCCTCGATCTGGATGCCCTGATTTTTCCACGGCACGACCCACGGCCAGATCGCGAAGTCGGCGATGGACAATTGGCCGCAGACGAAATCCTTCCCCGCCAGCTGCTTGTTGAGCACGCCGTACAGGCGGTGGGTCTCGTTGGTGTAGCGGATCGCGCCGTAGGCCAGCTGCCTCTGGTCGGCGATGATCGCGGGGGCGTACTGGCGGAAGTGGTGGGTCTGGCCGGCCATCGGGCCAAGGCCGCCCATCTGCCACATCACCCACTGGTCGATGCCGACCCGGTCACGCTCGGTCTCGCCATAGAACTGGCCGGTCTTGCGGCCCAGATACTGCAGGATCGCGCCGGACTCGAAGATCGAGAGCGGCTGGCCGTCGGGTCCCTGGGGATCGACGATGGCCGGCATGCGGTTGTTGGGGCTGATGGCCAGGAATTCCGGCTTGAACTGCTCGCCCGTGCCGATGTTCACCGGGATCATCTCGTAGGGCAGCCCCATCTCCTCCAGGGCGATCGAGATCTTCCAGCCGTTCGGCGTGGGCCAATAGTGCAGCTCGATGGGGCTGGTCATGCGCGTCTCCCGAGAACCTCTGTTCTTGCGCGCCAACATGGCCATGCGCGCGCGCGACGCCAAGACGCATCCTGACATGACCGTTCAGCGAGGGTTCAGACGGCGGAGCTCATCGTGGTCATCAAGGTCGAGGGACTTGGCCGCCGGAAGGCGACCGCTGACCACAAGGAGACGTCCACATGAAACGTCTGTTGCTCACCATCGCCGCCGTGGCCTCGGTCGCCGGCCCGATGGCCGCCATGGCCACCGACGCCTCGGCGCAGGGCCGCGGCAACTGGGACCGTCATGACGACCGCGGCGACCGCCGCGATGATCGTCGGGATGGCCGCTGGGATCGCCGCGACGACCGTCGTGATGACCGCCGCGACAGCCGCTGGGATCGTCGGGATGACCGTCGCGACAACCGCGGCTGGGACGACCGTCGCTACAACGGCTACTACTACCAGAACCGCTGGTACTACGGCGCCCCGCCGGCCCACTACTACGGCCGTCAGGACTATCGCCCCGGCTACAGCGCCTGGCGCCGCGGCGGCTACCTGCCGCCCTACTATCGCGGCGGCGGCTACGTCGTTCACGACTACGGCCGCTACCACCTGCGTCATCCGCCGCGCGGCTACTACTGGTACCGCACCGGCAACGACTACGTGCTGGCGGCCATCGCCACCGGCCTGATCTTCGAGATCATCAACAACTAGATCGTCGTTCACTGAACGGCATCTAGAAGCTCTTGCGGCGCCCCGGGAACTCCACCTGGGGCGCCGTTTTTGCGCCACGCTCGCCGCGCGTGCGTCACGCATGCGGCCGCAAAGCCCGATTGCGGGGTCATTTCGGCCGCAAGCCGCCCCCAGCGTTCGCTCCGCGTCACAGTCCGACGCCGCAGCCACGAAGGCGCTTACCGATGAAGAGCTTGCGCATTACCGCCGCCGTCCTCGCCCTCGCCGCCGCCGGTTACGCCGGATCGGCCCTCGCCCAGCAGACCCCCGCCGACCCGTCGTCCCAGACCCCGCCCTCGACCGGCGCCGGCAGCTGGGGCTCGTCGACCACCACGACCACCGATCCGTCGGCCTCGACCACGGCGCCGGCCACGACCGACAGCACGACGCCGCAGGCCGACAGCGCCGCGAGCGCGGGCTCGCCCACCTCGGCCACCGCCACGGGCGACACCTCGACCACCACCGCCCCGGCGGCCGAGGACGCGGCCAAGCCCGCCAAGAAGGCCAAGAAGCACAAGAAGTCGGCCGACGACGCGGCCGCCTCGTCGTCCGCGACGCCGCAGGACCCGTCCACGCCTCAATAGAGCGCGTCTGTTCGAGTCCCCCAAAGAGAAGGGCCCGCCGCTTTCGCGACGGGCCCTTTCGATATTCACCAAACTCCTCCCCCGTAGCGAAGCGTGCGGGGGAGGTGGCGCGGCGCGGATACGCGACGCGACGGAGGGGGCGACGGCCGGCACTGAGCCCAGTCTCGCCCCCTCCACCGCGGAGCCTGTCCTCGGGCGCGCGCTTCGCGCGACCCGGGGGCGGCCCCCTCCCCCGCAAGCGGGGGAGGAACAGGCCGTAAATCAGAGACCCAGCTTGGCCTTCAGCAGGTCGTTGACCGTGCCCGGGTTGGCCTTGCCGCCGGTGGCCTTCATCACCTGGCCGACGAACCAGCCGATGGCCTGGGGCTTTTCCTTCACCGCCGCGGCCTTGTCGGGATTAGCGCCGATCAGCTCGTCGATCGCCGCCTCGATGGCGCCGGTGTCGTTGATCTGCACCAGGCCGCGCTTCTCGACGATCTCGGCCGGGCGGCCCTCGCCGGCCCACATGTGCTCGAAGACCTCCTTGGCGATCTTCGACGAAATCGTGCCGTTCTCGATCAGCTCGACCAGCTGGGCGATGTCCGAGGCCGGCAGCGGCGAGGCGGCGATCTCGTGGCCGCCCGACGACAGCTTCGACAGCAGCTCGTTGGTCACCCAGTTCGACACCAGCTTGGCGTCGCGGCCCTTGGCGGCGGCTTCGAAGTAGTCGGCGCGGTCGCTCTCGATGATCAGCACGCCGGCGTCATAGGCCGACAGGCCGTACTGGCTCTGCAGGCGGGCCTTCTTGGCGTCCGGCAGTTCCGGCAGGGTCTCTTCGATCGACTTCACCCAGGCCGGGTCCAGCACCAGCGGCAGCAGGTCCGGATCGGGGAAGTAGCGATAGTCGTGCGCCTCTTCCTTCGAACGCATCGAGCGGGTCTCGCCCTTGGCCGGGTCGAACAGACGGGTTTCCTGGTCGATCACGCCGCCGTCTTCCAGAATCTCGATCTGCCGACGGGCTTCGTACTCGATGGCCTGCTGGATGTAGCGGTAGGAGTTGACGTTCTTGATCTCGCAGCGCGTGCCCAGGTGCTTGAAGCTGCCGGTCTCGCGGAACTTCTCGTAGTCGCCCGGACGGCAGACCGACACGTTGACGTCGGCGCGCAGGTTGCCCTTCTCCATGTCGCCGTCGCAGGTGCCCAGATAGACGAGGATCGTGCGCAGCTTCTTGACGTAGGCGGCCGCCTCTTCCGAGGTGCGCATGTCGGGCTTGGAGACGATCTCCATCAGCGCCGTGCCCGCGCGGTTCAGGTCGACATAGGTGGCGTTGGGGTCCTGGTCGTGCAGCGACTTGCCGGCGTCCTGCTCCAGGTGCAGGCGCTCGATGCGCACGTCGAAGGTCGTGCCGTCGTCGCGCTCGACCACCACCACGCCCTCGCCAACGATCGGCTGGTCGAACTGGCTGATCTGGTAGCCCTGCGGCAGGTCGGGATAGAAGTAGTTCTTGCGGTCGAAGCGGCTCTTCAGATTGATCTGCGCCTTCAGGCCCAGGCCCGTCTTCACCGCCTGCTCGACGCAGAAGCCGTTCAGCACCGGCAGCATGCCCGGCATCGCCGCGTCGACGAGGCTGACCTGCTCGTTGGGACCGGCGCCGAAGCCGACGGCCGCGCCCGAGAACAGCTTGGACTTGCTGGCCACCTGGGCGTGGACCTCAAGGCCCAGCACGATTTCCCAGTCGCCGGTGCGACCCTTGATGGTCTTGGAAGCAGCTTCGGTCATGTCTCTTATCCTCCCTCCGTCGCCGGAAGGCCGGTTAGTGCGGGGCGGCGAAGCAGGCCTCGCCGTTTCAGGGGTTCCTCATGCACCGTGGGGGTCGTTGAGCGCAAGGTTCAGAGCGGAATTCTCCTGCCCGCGCCGGCCGCGCCAACACTACTTGGCGGCGGGCTTGGCCGCCTCGTTGATCAGACCCTCGAACGCCTTCTCGTCCATGAAGCCCTGCAGCTCCGCCAGGCTCGCAGCGACCTTGGGGTCGCTCATCAGCCCTTCCATGGCCGTCCCGCCCAGAACCTCGAAGGCCTGCCCGATTGCGTCGGTACCATCCTCGCGCAACGCCTGGGCGGTTTCCTTGCGGCAGTCGACGAGCATCAGCCGCTGCATCATGGTCGCGGTCCGCTGCGACATCGCTGTCCGCTGTTCCGGCGTGATATTGGCGTAGGCCGCCACCGAGGGGTGCGTGCTCATCGCCGCGAAGATCCACACGACCAGCGCCTCGCGATCCTTCGGCGACGTCGAGTCGATCAGGCATTTTCCCATCGCGTCGCCTTGCTCGCCGGCCTGAGCCGAAGACACAGCTCCCGCCAGCGCCGCCACGACGCTCAGCGACATCAGAAACCTACGCATCCAATCCCCCAACGCTCCACGAACACGAAAGCTTAGCCATAAGCGCGCCCCAAGGTGGTGTCGAGCCCACGCTCGCTCCGAGGTGTAAGCCCGCGCCAGACTGACTGTCGCGATTGGACACTTTGTCCACGACACCTGAGCGAACAAAGTTGATAGACACCCACGCTTCAGAAAAGCGACACACGGCGCCTTTCGAAAATCCTGGTGGAGTGAAGTCGTGGACTGGGAAAACCTGTTTCCTATCGTTTTCTTCCCACTCAAGATCATAGTGCTGGGCGTCGGCATGTTCTTCTCGATCAAGTGGCATCACGACCAAGCCAAGAAGGACAAGCAGAAAGAGGCCGATCGCCGCGACGCCATGGACGGCGCTCCGGACGCCGGCGTGAAGACGACGCTGACCGCCGATCAGGCGCAATAGCGCAGGCGTTCACCTAGGCCGGCGCCGTCGGCCGCCCCTCACGTCCCCCGAGGCTTGGCCCGCGTCGTCGGCGCCGCGCTGGCCGGATCGTCCGGCCAGACGTGGCGGGGATAACGGCCCTTCATCTCGACCTTCACTTCGCGCCAGGAGCCTTTCCAGAAGCCCGGCAGATCCTTGGTGATCTGGATCGGGCGGTGGGCGGGCGACAGCAGGGCCAGGGTCAGGGGGACCTTGCCGTTCGCCACCGACGGGTGCTCGGCCAGGCCGTAAAGCTCGCCCACCCGCACCTCGACGCGCGGACCGCCCTCGGCGCCATAGTCGATGGCGAAGGTCGAGCCGGTGGGGGCGGTGAAGCGCGCCGGGGCCTGGGCCTCGATCTTGCCCTGCATGTCCCACGGGATCAGCGTCTTGATCGCCGCCTCCAGCGTGGCCTCGTCAAGGCTGACCAGCGACGAGCGGCCGGCCAGCAGCGGTTCCAGCCATTCGTCCAGCCGCGCGACCAGGGCCGCTTCCGACAGGTCCGGCCAGCTCTCTCCGTCGTGCGCGCGCAGGAAGGCCACGCGGTCGAGCAGCCCCCTGCCCCGCTCGCCCAGCTTCAGGGCCGCAAGGCCGTCGGCCCGCACCTGATCGGCCAGGGCGCCGGCGATCAGGGCCGGGTCGGGCCTGTCGATGATATTCTCGTCGACCACCAGCTTGCCCAGGCGCAGCAGGCGCTTGGCGCGCAGCTTGCCGCCGCCGCTGGTCTCCAGCCGGTCCTCGGCGACCAGGCGGTCGGCGAAGGCGGCGCGCAGGGCCTCCTCGTCGAGCGGCGCGGCCAGCAGGATGCGGTCGCGGGCCTCGCCCCCGCCCAGTTCGCCCACGGCCAACCAGGTCTCGCGGGCCAGGGCGTCGGTCGGCTCCAGATAGACGCCGCGGCCGCTGGCCAGCTGGTATTCGCCGGGCTTGCCGCGTGCGCGGGCCACCCGCTCGGGATAGGCCTCGGCCAGCAGCAGGGCGTCGTCCAACGGATCGGCCCCGCTGGGCTTGCCGGCCTGGCGCGACCAGCGCTCGGCCAGGGCCCGGGCGTCACGCGCCCGAGGCGTGCGGTCGCGGCCGAAGCCCTCCAGCCGCTGGCGCAGATCCACGCTGCGCCCGCCCAGACCCTGCTCGCTCAGCACGGCGGCGATCTCGGCGGCGCGGTGCGCTTGTCCGGAAGCGGCGGCGCGGGCGACCATGTGGGCCAGGCGCGGGGCCAGCGGCATGTTCGACAGCGCCTTGCCATGCGCCGTCAGCCCGCCGGCCGCGTCCAGCGCCTGCAAACGGGTCAGCAGCGAGCGCGCCTCGCTGAAGGCCGCGCGCGGCGGCGGGTCGAGGAAGGCCAGGCCCTCCGCGTCCTTGGCGCCCCAGCGGGCGAGGTCCAGGGCCAGACGCGACAGATCGGCCTCCAGGATCTCCGGCCGGGCGAAGGGCGTCAGGGCCCGGGTCTCCGGCTCGTCCCACAGGCGGTAGCAGACGCCGGGCTCGGTGCGGCCGGCGCGGCCCCGGCGCTGGTCGGCGGCGGCGCGGGCGACGCGCACGGTCTCCAGCCGGGTCAGGCCGCTGGACGGGTCGAAGCGCGGCACGCGCGAGAGGCCCGCGTCGATCACTACCCGCACGCCCTCGATGGTCAGGCTGGTCTCGGCGATCGAGGTGGCCAAAACCACCTTGCGGCGGCCGGCCGGCGCGGGCTGCACGGCGCGGTCCTGCTCGGCCGGGTCCAGCGCGCCGTAGAGCGGCGCCAGGTCGACGTCCGGACGCCGCAGCCGCTCGGCCAGCCAGCTCTCGGCCCGGCGGATCTCGCCCTGGCCGGGCAGGAAGACCAGCACGCTGCCGGTTTCCTCCGCGAGCGCCCGCTCGACGGCGCGGCCGACGCGCTCCTCCAACCGCTGCCGCTCGTCGCGGCCCAGATAGCGGGTCTCGACCGGGAACATCCGCCCCTGGCTCTCGACCACCGGCGCGTCGCCCAGCAGGGCCGAGACGCGGGCGCCGTCCAGGGTGGCCGACATTACCAGGATCTTCAGGTCGTCGCGCAGCAGCCCTTGAGAGTCGCGCGCGAGCGCCAGGCCGAGGTCGGCGTCGAGACTGCGCTCGTGGAACTCGTCGAAGATCACGCAGGCCACGCCGTCCAGGCCCGGATCGTCGAGAATCATCCGCGTGAAGACGCCTTCGGTCACCACCTCGACGCGCGTTCTGGCCGACACCTTCGACTGCAGGCGCACGCGGAAGCCCACCGTCTCGCCGACGGCCTCGCCCAGGGTCTGGGCCATGCGCGCGGCGGCGGCGCGGGCGGCTAGGCGGCGCGGCTCCAGCATGACGATCTTGCCCTCGCCGACCCACGATTCCCCCAGCAGCGCCAAGGGAACGGCCGTGGTCTTGCCCGCCCCGGGCGGGGCGACGAGAACGGCGGTCTCGCGGTGGCTCAAGGCGCCTTTGAGCGCGGGAATGGCCTGAAAAATGGGCAGCATCGCGCCGGCTTTAGCTGGGCTGGGGATCAACGCCAAGCAGGACTGGACTAGCCTGCCCCCGGGAGAACATTTACGCGCTTCGGCGGCGCGGCCTTGACCCCATGCTCATAAACGGGTCACCGTCCGCAAAATTTTCTAAAGGCGACCCCCGGGGGGGAGTCTTGCCTATCCAGGAGGAACTATGTGGCGCGTAAAATCGCTTGATGCGATCCTAGCGACGGCTGAGAAAAAATCCCTTCATCGCTCGCTCGGACCGGTCCAGCTGACGCTGCTGGGGGTAGGCGCGATCATCGGCACCGGGATCTTCGTTCTGACCGCCGCCGCCGCCCAGAAGGCCGGCCCCGGGATGATCTGGAGCTTCGTGATCGCCGGCGCCGTCTGCGCCATCGCCGCGCTCTGCTACTCCGAACTGGCCTCGATGGTCCCCGTCTCGGGCTCGGCCTACACCTACTCCTACGCCGTGATGGGCGAGCCGCTGGCCTGGATGGTCGGCTGGGCGCTGATCCTGGAATACGCCGTCGCCGCCAGCGCCGTGTCGGCCGGCTGGTCGGGCTACTTCCTCGGCCTCATAGAGAACGCCCTGGGCTTCCAGTGGCCAGCCCTGCTCAAGGCTGGACCGGCCTGGTCGATGCACGGCTTCCTGCCGGTGGCCGACTTCAGCGCCGGCATCGTCAATGTTCCGGCCATCATCGTGGCCCTGGCCGTGACCGCCCTGCTGGTCATCGGCACCACCGAAAGCGCCCGCGTCAACGCCGTGCTGGTGGCCATCAAGGTCACCGCCCTGACCGCCTTCATCGTGCTGACCATCCCGGCCATCAAGAGCGGCAACTTCTCGCCGTTCGCCCCCAACGGCTGGTTCGGCCCGCACGGCACCACCGGCATGGGCATCGTCGGCGCCGCGGCCTCGATCTTCTTCGCCTACGTGGGCTTCGACGCCGTTTCGACCGCCGCCGAAGAGACCAAGAACCCGCAGCGCAACGTCCCGATCGGCCTGATCGGCAGCCTGGCGCTCTGCACCGTCTTCTATCTGCTGGTGGCCTCCGGCGCGATCGGCGCCATCGGCGCCCAGCCGGTGCTCGGCGCCGACGGCTCGGCCGTCCAGCCCGGCTCGGCCGCCTTCCAGGCCGCCTGCGCCCTGGCCTCCAACAAGGACAGCCTGGTCTGCTCGAACGAGGCCCTCGCCCACGTGCTGCGCGAGATCAACTGGCCCGTGGTCGGCAACCTGCTGGGCCTGGCCGCCAACCTCGCTTTGCCCTCGGTCATCCTGATGATGATCTACGGCCAGACCCGCATCTTCTTCGTCATGGCCCGCGACGGCCTGCTGCCGGAGAAGCTCGCGGCCATCCACCCGAAGTTCAAGACGCCGCACATCGTGACCATGGTCACGGGCGTGTTCGTCGCGATCGCGGCGGCCTTCTTCCCGGTTGGTCAGCTGGCCGACATCTCCAACTCCGGCACCCTGTTCGCCTTCTTCATGGTGGCGATCGCGGTGATGGTGCTGCGGGTGAAGGATCCCAAGCGCCACCGTCCGTTCAAGACGCCGCTGGTCTGGGTCGTGGCCCCGCTGGCCATGGTCGGCTGCGCGGCGCTCTACTTCAACCTGCCGCTGGAAGCGATGCTGGTGCTGCCGATCTGGGGCGCGCTGGGCCTGGTGATCTACCTGGCCTACGGCATCCGCAAGAGCCACCTGGGCCGCGGCCTGATCGACGTGCCGGAACTGGCCGTCGAGGCGCCGGGCACCTCGGTGCCGCCGATGCCGGGCGCTCCGGCCCCGGGTTCGCCCGAGGAACGGTCTTGATCTTGAGGCCATAGCCTCTAGTTCAGACGGGCGGGATCTTCGGATCCCGCCCGTTTTCGTTTGGAGCTCGCCCCCGTGACCACCCAGTCGCCGATCAGCGCCGTCATCGCCCCGGTCACGCCGCTGCAGCAGAACTGCACGATCGTCTGGTGCTCCAAGACCAAGAAGGCCGCCGTCATCGATCCGGGCGGCGAGGTCGACCGCCTGCTGCGCGCCCTGGCCGACCAGGGCCTGACGCTGGAGAAGATCTGGATCACCCACGGCCACATGGACCACGCCGGCGGCGCGGCCGAGCTGAAGGTCCGGACCGGCGTCCCGATCGAGGGGCCGCACAAGGACGACCAGTTCTGGATCGACCGCATCCAGGAGAGCGGCGAGATGTACGGCGTGCCCGAGGCCCGCATCTTCGTGCCCGACCGCTGGCTGGAAGACGGCGACGTCGTCACCCTGGGCGAAACCCAGTTCGAGGTCCTGCACTGCCCGGGCCACACGCCGGGCCACGTGGTGTTCTTCCACCGCGAGACGAAGTTCGCCCAGGTCGGCGACGTGCTGTTCCAGGGCTCCATCGGGCGGACGGACTTCCCGCGTGGCAACCACCAGGACCTGATCGACGCCATCACCGGCAAGCTGTGGCCGCTGGGCGACGACGTGCGCTTCGTGCCCGGCCATGGCCCGATGTCGAGCTTCGGGGCCGAGCGCCGCAGCAATCCCTTTGTCGGCGACCGCGCGGTCGCCGCCATGAAGGGGCCCGGCTACACGGCTCCGGTGAACCGCTCGCCGGGCTGATCAGCGCCTACTGGGGCGGCCGGCCGCCGGGCGGACCCATGCGGAACTCGTCGCCGGTCAGCTTGCCGTCCGTGTTGCCGTCGGACTTGGCGAACTGCTCGCGGGCCGCGGCCAGGGCTTCGTCCTTGGTGATCTTGCCGTCGTGATCGGCGTCCTGCGCGGCCAACTGGGCCAGCATGCGCGCGCCAAAGCCGCCGCCCGCGCCTTCACGTTCCTCGAAGCGCTTCTTGATCGCGTCGATCTCGGCCGAGTCGATCACGCCGTCCTTGTTGGCGTCGAAGCGCTCGAAGCGCTGCAGAGCGAAAGCGTCGTATTCCGCGGCGGTCACGGCGCCGTCGCCGTCGGCGTCTGGACCGCGCCCCCCAGGCCCTCCCGGCCCGGGCTGGGCGAAGGCCGCGCCGGCGGCCAGCAGGGACAAGCCGAAGACGGCGGTAGCGAGTCGGTTCATGGAAAATGCTCCGTGGCGATTTGACGCTAGGGAGTCACGATCAGGTTGCGCGCCTGTTGCAAGCGTGAAATCTGACGGTGACAGGGGCATGAAAGGACGACCGTCATGGACACCTCCCCGACCACAGCACAGTCCGCCGCTGTCGCGGACACCACCAAGGGCGCCGGCGCCCGCATCCTGATCGTCGACGACGATCCGGGCATTCGCGACGTCGTGTCCGACTTCCTCGTCCGCCATGGCTATGTCGTCGACACCGCCCAGGACGCCCGCACGATGGAGCAGGCCCTGGCCAAGGGCCCGGTCGACCTCGTCGTGCTCGACGTCATGCTGCCGGGCGAAGACGGCCTGGCCATCTGCCGCCGCCTCGCGGCGCAGGACGGCCCCGCCATCATCATGCTCTCGGCCATGGGCGAGGAGACCGACCGCATCGTCGGCCTCGAGCTCGGCGCCGACGACTACCTGCCCAAGCCGTGCAACCCGCGCGAACTGCTGGCCCGCGTCCGCGCCGTCCTGCGTCGCCGCGCCGAGCCGCGCTCCAGCGACGACACCATGGGCGCGGCCTGCGAATTCGCCGGCTGGCGCCTCGACCTCGTCCGCCGCGAACTGCGCTCGCCTCAGTCGGTGGTGGTGAACCTCTCCAGCGGCGAGTTCTCGCTGCTGCGCGCCTTCGTCGAGCGTCCGCAACGGGTCCTGACCCGCGACCAGCTGCTCGACCTGGCCCGTGGCCGCGACAGCGACGCCTACGACCGCGCCATCGACGTCCAGATCAGCCGCCTGCGGCGCAAGCTGGACGACGGCGGCGGCGGCGAACTGATCCGCACGATCCGCAGCGAGGGCTACATGTTCACGCCCAAGGTCACTCGCACGCCATGAAGTTCGCAGTCCCGGGGCGACGCGACGCTCCCCTGTTCGCCCAGGCCCTGGGACTTGTGATCGTCACCCTGGTGGCGGCGCAGCTGATCGCCATCGGGGTCATCTTCAACCTGCCGCCGCCCCCGCCCGAGTTCTATCGCCTCAGCGAGATCACCCGGGCGCTGAAGACCGGCCAGATCGTGCATCCGCGCGACGGACGCCCCCTGGTCATCCGTCATCGCTCGGGCATGAAGCTCGACAACGACGACTCCCCGCGCCGGGCCGAGTTCAAGGCCGCCGTCGGCCGCGAACTGGGCGTGCCGGTCGAGCGCATCTCGATCCTCACCGACAACGGCCCGCGCTTCTTCGTGCGCACCCAACGGCAGAAGACCCCGCCGCCCCAAGGCGGCCCCGGGGGTGGTCCTGGCGGACCCGTCGGTCCGGGTCCAGGCCCCGGCCCAGGGCCGGATGGCGTGGGCGGCATGCCCGGTCCCGGCGGTCCTCCGCCAGCCGCCTTGCAGCGCAACGTCTCGCCCGTCGAGCGCCTGGCCGCGATGATGCGCGACGAGCCGTTCCTGTTTGGCGACTTCGAGCTGGGCGTGCGCCAGGCCGACGGCCGCTGGATGGTGGTCGAGCCCAAGCCGACCTTCCGCTTCGACAGCTGGCAGCAGCGCATCCTGCTGATCCTGGCCCTGTCGGTGCTGGCCGTCTCGCCGCTGGCCTGGCTGTTCGCGCGCCGCCTGGCCGGTCCGATCACCGCCTTCGCCGCCGCCGCCGAGCGCCTGGGTCGCGACCCGCGCGCGCCGCCGCTCAGCCTGTCGGGCTCGGCCGAGGTCAACGCCGCCTCGAACGCCTTCAACAACATGCAGGAGCGCCTGCGCCGCTACGTCGAGGACCGCACCGCCATGATCGGCGCGATCGCCCACGACCTGCGCACGCCGCTCACCCGCCTGCGCTTCCGCATCGAGGCCGCGCCGGAAGACGTCAGGAACAAGCTCGAGGTCGACATCGACCAGATGGAGGCGATGATCTCGGCCACCCTGGCCTTCGTCCGCGACACCAGCCGGGAAGCCGAGCGCACCAAGCTCGAACTGGCCTCGCTGCTGGAAAGCGTCATGGACGAGACGGCCGAGACCGGCGGCGACGCCACGGCCGAGGAGAGCGAGAAGATCGTCGTCGAAGGCGACCCGATCGCGCTGAAGCGCCTGGTCACCAACCTGGTCGAGAACGCCCTGAAGTACGGCGGCGCGGCCCGCGGCCGGGTCTATCGCGAGAACGACTGCGCCGTGATCGAGATCGACGACGACGGTCCTGGCGTGCCGGCCGCCGAACTGGAGCGGGTGTTCGAGCCCTTCTTCCGCGGCGAGCCCTCGCGCAACCGCGAGACAGGCGGCATCGGCCTTGGCCTGGCCGTCGTGCGCTCGCTGGCCCGCGCTCACGGCGGCGACGTCTCACTGTCGAACCGTCCCGAAGGCGGCCTGCGCGCCAAGGTCACCCTGCCGGCCTGAAGCCAGAGGCTTCAGGCCGCTATCGGGCGCGTGGCGGACGCCGAAACCGCCGACGCTTTCGGCCGCCACGCTCCGAGCCGCACTGTTGCGGCGGCGACATCAGAGCGCAACGCGGCGCGGCTTCAAGCGGTGGGAAGGAGTTCTTCCATGACCGCACGCGCCCTGCCTCTTCTGGCCCTCGCCGCCTTGTCGCTCGCTGCCTGCGCCAGCGCGCCCCCCGGCGGCGGTCCGGGCGGGCCCAATGGCGGCCCCGGCGGTCGCCCCGGCTTCGGCCCGCCTCCCGGCGAGGGCGGACGCGGTCCCGGCGGCCCGGGCGGTCCCAACGGGGGTCCCGGCGGCAAGCAGGTGTTCATCAGCCCGGCGGGCGAGCCGTTCCGCGCCGATCCTGGCCAGCCCTATCCAGTCGCGGCCTGGTTCGCCGGCGCCGACGCCAACCACGACGGCGCCCTGACCCGCGACGAGTTCGTCGCCGACTCCCTGCGCTTCTTCGACCGCCTCGACGTCGACAAGTCGGGCGTCGTCGACGGCTTCGAGGTCTCGGCCTACGAGCGCAACATCGCGCCCGAGATCGTCCAGGCCTCGGCCATGCCGCAGCAGGCCGTCGAAGCCCCGAGCGACGGCGAAGGCGGCGGTCCGGACGGCGACGGCCCGCGCCGGCGTCCCAATGGCCTGGGCAACATGCTGCTGGGCGCCACGCCCTTCGCCCTGCTGGCCGAACCCCAGCCGGTGATGGGGGCCGACGCCGACTTCAACCGTCGTATCACCCGCGACGAGGCGACCAAGGCGGCGATCTCGCGCTTCAAGCTCCTCGACAAGGACGGCGACGGCAAGCTGACCCTGGCCGAGCTGCCCAAGACAGCGATGCAGAAGATCCTCGACGGCGAAGGCGACGAGCGCGGCGGCAAGGGTCGTGGTCGCGGCCGCGGCGGTCCCCCGCCGCGGGGCTAGGGCCGGTCCGAAATACGTCCGATCGTCACGCCCAAAGAAACCGTTCCTCCCCGCGAAGGCGGGGATCCAAGCTGGCTTTCAGGATGTGGTGCGGCCGCGGATCATCTCTGACCTCGGCTTGGATCCCCGCCTTCGCGGGGACACTCGGGTAAGGGGGCAGAATCCCGGGGTGTCGATGAGCTCTAACCGCTCACCACCCCGGCGATGATGTTGATCCCCAGCGCCAGGATCGCGGTGTTGTAGAAATAGGCCGTCACCGCGTGGGCGGTGACGAGGTTGCGCAAGCTCCCGGTGCGCACGTCGTTGTCGGAGACCTGGAAGGTCGCCCCGATGCTGAAGGCCAGATAGACGAAGTCCTTGTAGGTGCGGGCCGGCTCTCCGGGAAAGCCGAACCCGCCCTTCCCCGCCCCGCCGCCGAAATGGCGGTGAGCGTAGTGCAGCACGAACACCGAGTGCAGCACGATCCATGACAGCAGCAGGGTCACCCCCGCGCAGGCCGCCGTCAGGTCCTTGACCGCGGCCGCCGCGGAGCGCGCGCCGATCATCGCCGCCACCACCGCCGCGAGGCTGGCGGCGATCGCCGACAGCACGATCAGCAGCATGATAGAACGTCCCTCGTCCTCGGCCGCGGCCTTGGCGCGAACCTTCGCCTCGTCAGCCGTGAGGAACAGGCGCCACAGCAAAACGGCGTAGATCAGCGCCCCGACGTCCCAGCCGATCAAAATATGCGTGCTTCCGGGCAGATTCATTTGGCGGGCCAAACCCCACCCTAAAAGCCCTGCCAGAAACCCCGCCAGAAGCTTCCAATGCCTTGTAAACACTGAAGTCTTCTCCACCCTCAAGGCGCCTTTGCTCATCACTCTCAACCTGCCTTCTCGCGCGACAATCGTCCCTAACGCCGCATTTGTCTCGCCTGACACGTGAAACCGAACTCGGCTTCACCGGTTACTTCACCGGAACACCGGAACGACGCCATGACCGACCCCGACTCCCCGCCGCCTCTGGAGCCGCAAACGCCGGACGATCCGCCGGGCTCGACGCCCGACGAAGTCCCGCAGCAGCCGCCTCCGGTGCAGCCGGGAGACGATCGGCCCTACGGCGCCGGACCGGGCCTGTTTCCTCCCGTGACCAGTCCCGATTAGGAGCAAGACATGGACCTCGACAGCGAACGGCCCCGGGGCCGCCGAGGCTTCGCCGCCATGGATCCGGAACGCCGCCGCGAGATAGCTCGCAAAGGCGGCGCCAGCGTCCCCAGCGAGAAACGCAGCTTCGCCAAGGACCGCGACCTGGCCGCTAACGCCGGCCGCAAGGGCGGTTCCTCGTCGCGCGGCGGCGGCCGCCTCGGCGCTCGCGACCTCTAGCAATGCCGCGGCCGAGGGGGGGACGGGCGGCGCGGCAGAGCGTAGCGGCGCACGTATCAGGATTTTAGGGCCCGGATCGGCTGACCGATCCGGGCTCTTGGGCTGTCTGCTCTCCAGAGCGCGCCAGCGCGCTCCGGATATTTGAACGCAAAGCCTGCAGGCAGGCTTTGGCGGCCAGCCGCAGTTTGCTGTTCTTCGTATTGAGGCCGTCTCTCCGGCCAATCCTCAGGACCGTAGCGCGAAGACGCCGAAGGCGGGATTCTCGCTGATCCAGCGCGCCTCGACGCGCCAGCCGGCCCGGCCCGCCATCTCGGCGAAGGTCTCGGGGTCGTACTTGTAGGAATTCTCGGTGTGGATGGTCTCGCCGGCCGCGAAGGCGATCGGCCGGCCCGCGACCTCCACCGTCTGGTCCTTCAGACTGACCAGATGCATCTCGATCCGGCTCTCGGCGGCGTTCCACACCGCCCGGTGCGCGAAGGCGTCGAGGTTGAACCGCCCGCCCAGCTCGCGATTGATCCGGACCAGCAGATTCTTGTTGAAGTCCGCCGTCACCCCGGCCGCGTCGTCATAGGCCGGGATCAGCACGTCCTGCCCCTTGGCGATGTCGGCTCCGACCACGAACAGCGCGCCGGGCCCCAGCAGGTCGCGCGCCGCCTTCAGGAATTCGACCGCCTCGTCGGTCGGGAAGTTGCCGATCGTCGAGCCGGGGAAGAAGCCGACCGTGGGCCGTCCCCGCGCCGCCGCTGGCAGGCCCAGCGGATGGGTGAAGTCGCCGAGGGCCGGCGCGACCTCCAGCTGCGGATAGTCGGCGCGGATCGCCGCCGCCGCCGAGTCCAGGGCCGAGGCGCTGATGTCCATCGGCGCGTAGACCGAAAGCTGCGGCGCGGCGTCCAGCACGATCCGCGTCTTGGTGCTGGCCCCGCTGCCGAACTCGATCATCGCCGCGCCCTGCGGAATGCGGGCGGCGATCTCCGGCGCGATGGCGCGCAGCAGCGCCGTCTCGGTGCGGGTCGGATAGTATTCCGGAAGCTCGGTGATCGCCTCGAACAGGCGCGAGCCCTCGGCGTCGTAAAAGTACTTGCTGGGCAGGCTCTTGGGGCTGGCGCCCAGGCCGGCCAGAACGTCGTCTCGAAAACTCGTGTCCATCGTCCGCTCGCGCCCGCCGGCCCCGTCGCGCGCCAGGCGCACGCCGGCGAACATCCAGCGCTGGCCGGGATGGAAGAAGTTGCGATAGCTGGCCCGCGCATGGCCCGGCGGCGTGCCGGCGGCCCCGCCGCGCAGCACCATCTGGCCGACCATGAACTTGCCGTTGTACTCGCCCAGCGCCCCGGCGCCCGGCCGGAAGCCGGGATAGGCCGCATAGGCGCTGGCCGTCCATTGCCAGGCCTCGCCCGACATCTGCTCCAGCCGCTCTCCCGAGCGCGCGGCCAGCTCCCACTCGGCCTCGGTCGGCAGCCGCGCGCCAGACCACACGGCGAAGGCGGCGGCCTCGTAATAGCTGACGTGCGCCACCGGCGCGGCCGGATCCACCGGGCGACGACCGGAGAGACCGAACTCGGTCCAGCCGCCGTCCTCCTCCCGCCGCCAGTAGAGCGGCGCCTCCCAGCCCTGGGCCTGGACCATGGCCCAGCCGTCCGACAGCCAGAACTCCGGCCGCTCGTAGCCGCCGTCCTCCATGAAGCCCAGCCATTCGCCGTTGGTGGTCAGTCGGTCGGCCAGGCGGAAGGGCTCGATGAACACGCGGTGGCGCGGGCGCTCGTTGTCGAAGGCGAAACCGCCCTCCTCCGCGCCGATCGTCGCCAGCCCGCCCTCGAAACCGACAAAGCCCAGGCTCTTGGCCGCCGGACGGGCCGGACCGGGCCGCTCGCGATAGGCCGGCTGCAGCGGCGACTGGGCGAAGAGGTGCTGGATGTCCATCAGGAGCAGCTCCTGATGCTGCTCCTCGTGGGCCAGGCCCAGTTCCAGCCGCTCCAGCATCTCCGGCGACAGCGGACCCGACAGCAGGCGGGCCATGGCCGCGTCGACATGGCGGCGATAGGCCCCGACCTCGGCGCAGGACGGACGGGTGATCAGGCCGCGCTGGGGCCTAGGTTGCCGCGGTCCCAGGGCCTCGTAGTAGGAATTGAAGATGTAGCCGAAGGCCGGGTCGTATGGCTTGTAGCCTGGCTGGAACGGCGCCAGCAGGAAGGTCTCGAAGAACCAGGTCGTATGGCCCCGGTGCCATTTGACCGGGCTGGCGTCCGGCATCGACTGCGCCGCCTGGTCCTCGGGCGACAGCGGGGCGGCCAGGGTCTCGGTCCGCTCGCGCACGGCGCGGTAACGGGCCAGAGGCGTGTCGGCGGTCGCGGCGACGGCGGACAGGACCAGGGTGTCGTCGGGACTCATGCACGCTCCTGGCGAAGACGCTCCGCTCGCGCGGACAGTTGATCACAACGGACCGGGAGCTTGGGCGTTCCGCGGGACGAGGGCAATGCGGTCTGCTGCCAGCGTGGTGTCATCAGCAGTTCTCAATTCCTATTGAATTGATCTGAATTGCTCCACGCGGCCTGCGAGAGCGACAAGCGGACAAAACCCGCTCCGGCGGCGCCCCGTCTTGAAGAGTTTAGCGATGTCCTTCGCCTCGCCGCCCTTTCCTCATTCGTCCCGCCCCGGCGACACGCCGTCGTCATCGATCCCGGACGATCCGCCGATCCTGATCGTGCCGGGCCTCTACAACTCCGGACCGGACCATTGGCAGAGCCACTGGGAGCGCGCCTTGCCCAACGCCGAGCGGGTGGACCAGACCGACTGGGAGCGTCCCACCCTCGGCGACTGGACCATCAGCTTGGCCGAGGCCGTGCGCAGCCGTCCCGGCGCGATCCTGGTGGCCCACAGCCTGGGCTGCGCCCTGGTCGGTCACCTTGCCCAGGTCACCGGCGGGCGCGGCGTGCGAGGCGCCCTGCTCGTGGCCCCGGCCGACGTCAATCGCGAAGGTCCGGCGGGCCGGCTGCTGATCGGCTTCTCGCCCATTCCCCGCAGCCGCCTGCCCTTCCCCAGCCTGGTGGTCGCCAGCCGCGACGACCCTTACGTCGCCATCGACCGCGCCGAGGCCTTCGCCCGCGGCTGGGGCTCGCGCTTCGTCGATCTGGGCCGGGCGGGCCACATCAACGTCGAGTCCGGCCACGGCGCCTGGCCGCGCGGCCGCGCCCTGCTGTCGGAGCTGATCCGCGCCACGGCCGGACACTCGAGCGCGCAGCCGCGCGACAATCCCGCATAGATTGCATTCTCAAAACATTGCGGCATAGTCGAACCCAACGACCGCAAAACGGGGGGATCGGCCATGGCCACGCGTCGCAACATGCTCAAACTCGTCGGCTTCGGCGGCGGCGCTGTCTTCGCCGGAACCGCGCCTGGCCTGTCGGCGCTGGCCGCGCCGCTGCCGGTGCGCAAGGAAATCAATTCTCTGAAGCTGAACGACCCGACGGTCGTGGCCTTGCGCGACGGGGTGCGGATCCTGAAGGCCCGCACCGCCGGCCAGGGCCCGACCTGGACCGACATGGCCAACATCCACGGCACCGACCGCGGCTTCAACAAGTGCCCGCACGGCAACTGGTACTTCCTGCCCTGGCACCGCGGCTACGTGACCATGTACGAGCGGATGATCCGCTCGGTCACCGGCTATCTCGGCTTCGCCATGCCCTACTGGGACTGGACGGCCAACCGCAAGGTGCCCCAGGCCTTCTCCGAGCCCACCTACAACGGCCAGACCAATTCGCTTTACGAGCCGACGCGCAACAACGGCGTGGTCCTGACCGACGACATCGTCGGCCAGGGGGTGATGGACCGGATCTACAACGAAACCAACTACGAGCTGTTCGGCACCTCGCGCCCGCGCGGCCAGAACAACCTCGACCCCAGCTGGATCACCACCCGCACCGGTACCCAGGGGGTGCTCGAATCCACGCCGCACAACCTCGTTCACGTGCGGCTGGGCGGCTGGATGCCGACGACCCGCTCGCCGATGGACCCGATCTTCCAGATGCACCACGGCAACATCGACCGCATCTGGTGGCGCTGGAACGGCCTGGGCCGCCAGAACACCCAGGAAGGCCTCTGGCAGAACATGGTCTTCCAGAACAACTACCTGGCCCCGAACGGCTCGTGGTGGTCGACCACCCCCAACCAGGTCCAGCAGGTCACGGCCCTGGGCTACACCTACGGCGCGACACCCACCCGCCTCGGCGTGGCCGCGGCCAGCCAGATCTCGGACAAGCGCGTCACCCAGATCTTCGCCCGCGGCTCGGCGACGGCGGCCTCCGACCTCGGCGTGCGCTCCCTGGCCGCCCGCAAGCGCTCGACCGACAACGGCGCCCAGTTCCTGGCCAGCGCCCAGGCCGGCGGCGACCGCCAGGCGCTGCTGGGCGCGACCAAGTCCCAGCCGGCGAGCACGCCGCAGGCCCTGCTGGGCTCGCGCGTCCTGGCCCTGATCAGCGGCCTGACCCCGTCGTCCGACAATGTCGAGGTGAAGGTCTATATCGACGGCCCGGGCAGCGGCGGCGGCTCGCGCGAAGGCGATCCCGGCTATGTCACGACCATCGGCTTCTTCGGCTCCGAGGGCCATGCCGGCCACGGCGGCGGCGGCGAAGGGATCTCGGCCTCGGCCGACCTCACCCCGTCCCTGCAGGCCCTGACCGCCGCGGGCGTCACGGTCGGCGACGACATCCGCGTGCGGCTGATCGCGATCGACACCAAGTCGGGCGCGGCGGCCCCCGAGACCGTCGCCAACGCCAAGGTCGAGGTCGTCATCGTTTGACCACAGGCGGGGGCGAAGCTGAGGCAGGAGACAGGATCATGTCGCGCTTCCTCGCCCTCGCCCCCACCCTTGCCGTTTCACTCGGCTTCTTCGCCTGCTCGGCGAGCGCCAACGCCACCGCCGTCGTCGGCCGCCCGGCCGAAGCGGCCCTGGCCCGCGACGCCGCGGCCGAACGCTGTCCCGGCCTGCAACTGGTGGCCCGCGTCGACGGCTACACCCCGCCCCGCTCGGGCCAGGTGGACCTCGTTTTCGCGCTGGTCACCGCCCAAGGCGTGCAGACCCTGGGCCGCACGGCCGTCTTTCCGCAGACCGCCTTCTCGACCGGCAAGGGCGACCCGGCCCAGAGCTTCGGCTTTCGGGTCGATCGCCAGGGCCTGGACGCCGTCAAGGCCCGCCTGCGCCTGACCCTCGAGGCGGTGTCGGGCGACGGTGCCGGCGCGACCGCGGTGCTGGGCGAGGCGCGCCTGGCCGCCATCGCCGAAGGCGGCTGCTGAGCTCACCCAAAAACGAACAAGCCCCGCGAGCCAGAGCGGCTCGCGGGGCTCGTACTGATACGGATACTTCGGCCGGGGTCGCGATCCTCAGCGCCTGCTCAAGCCTCCCTACGGGCGAGCGCGCTGTTCCGCGAAGATCCGGTCGTTACGCTATCTCACTAAGCAGCGGCCTGGCGGCTGCGCACGCGGCTCATCCAATCGTCCGGATAGGTTTCGCGGACGACGATCGACTTGAACTGGCCGACCGGGATACGGGCGGCGTCGCCCGGCTGCAGGTCGCGCGAGATCGAGTGACCGGCGAACTCTTCGATGATCGTGATCACCTGGCTGCTGCCGGCGGCGTTCTCGATGAGGATCATGGGATGTCCCTGAATTGGGAGGGTTTGTGAGAAGCTGTCGAGGCGCGTCAGAGGACGCGGCGTTCCTGCGGCAGGCTCTGGCGGGTCCAGGCGTCGATGTCGGACGGCGACTGGAAGCGGCGGAAGGCCCCCTGGGTGTGATCCGGGCAGTAGGAGGCGCGCTTGCTGGCGGTCTCGCGGCCGCAGAAGCCGAAGTCGCCGGCGTCCGGATTGCCGATCGGCCAGCGGCACGAGTGCATCGACAGGTCGAGAATGCCGGCGGTGGGGGTCAGGTCTTCCATCACCGCGGCCTGCGGGCGCAGGGACGGGCGGGCCTGGGCCGGAGCCGCGGCGCGAGCGCGCGGCGCCTGGCGGGAGACACGGACGGCGACGGTGCGCGGCCGGACCGGGGTCTCGCGGGCGGTGATGCCCAGACGGTGGATCTTGCCGATGACGGCGCTGCGGCTGACGCCGCCGAGCTGCCGGGCCACCTGGCTGGCGCTCAACCCTTCGAGCCACAGCTTCCTGAGCGTGGCGGTACGTTCCTCGTTCCAGTCCATGACGCTTTCCGCTTGTTTTGGCGCGGGATCAGCTCCCCGCCTCTCTTGGGTAGAATCATGGTTAACGGTGGTCAAATTCTTCCGTGCATACCCACGGTTCTCGAAATCACATTTCTCCTGCGAATCTCGCTAGATAGCGTGCGTTGTCGCAGGGAGCCCCAAAAGACTGCGGCAAGACCTTGACCGAATAACGTCGTTCCACGATGAATTCACGGGTCAGAAACCGGCTTGGATTTGAATGCGGCGCGGCGTCGCAAGCCTTGCGACATAACGCCTATCGGGGATTGTGATGCGTACCCTCACCGTCGTGGCCGCGGCCATGCTCTGCGTCTCTCTGGCTGCCTGCTCGCCCAAGGGGGAGACTTCCGGCGAAACCGCCTCGCCCCCCGCCGCGCCCGCGACCCCGCCGCCGACCGACGCCGAGAAGGCCGCCGCCGTGGCCGCCCTCCCCGCTCCCTACAACACCGGCGACCTGCTGAACGGCCAGAGCAAGTTCGCCCTCTGCCGCTCGTGCCACACCATCACCGAGGGCGGTCCCAACATGACCGGCCCCAACCTCTACGGCGTCTTCGGCCGCAAGGCCGGCGCGCATCCGGGCTACGCCTATTCCGACGCCGTGAAGGCCGCCGGCTTCACCTGGGACGCCGAGCATCTGGACCACTGGCTGGCCAATCCGCGCACCGCCCTGCCCGGCACCAAGATGACCTTCGCGGGGCTCGCCAATCCCAAGGACCGGATCGACCTGATCGCCTATCTGAAAGTCGAGACGGGCTACAAACCGACGCCCCCGGCCGCTCCCACTCAATGAACGACCGCATCGCCCTCCTGACCCGGCTCTACGCGGCCTTCAACCGCGGGGACTTCGAGGCCTTCTGCGCCGAGCTCGATCCGGCGATCGACTGGCCCGACCAGATCGGCGGCGGCCGCGTGCAGGGTCTGGAGGCGATGCGCGACTTCTGGTCACGGCGCGACGAGATGGTGCGCGTCGAGGCCAATCCGGTCGATTTCGTCCCGCTCGACGACGGCCGCATGGCGGTCGCCGCCAAACAGATCGTCACCAATCTGCAGGGCCGTCTCTGGTCCGACATCCTCGTGCGACATATCTACACCTTCCATGCGAGCCGGGTGGCGCGCATGGATGTCGCCGAAGAGCGTGACGAGGCGTGAGGCATGGCAAAGGCTGAAGTGTTGCTGACCCGGCACTTCGACGCGACGCGCCGCCGGGACCTCGAGGCCGTCGTCTCCCAACTCCACCCCGACATCGCCTTCGCCAACATCCTCGAGGGCGGCGACGTCGTGGGGATGGAGGCCGCGCGCGGCTATTTCCAGCGCCAGTTCGCCATGGCCGGCGTCGACATCGGCCTGATGCGCGTGCGGCCCCAGGCCGACGGCTGGGTCCACGCCGACGTCGAGATCACCCTGCGCCGCCCCGACGGCCGCCTGTGGTCGCAGAACAGCGCCGTGATCGCCTACCTGCTACGCGACGGCCTGATCGTGGGGATTGATCCTCAGCCGGATCCTGGGACGCGCTAAGGCGTCCACCTTCACGACCGATATTGTTCGTCATCCCGGCCGTAGCGAAGCGAAGAGCCGGGACCCAGGGGCCGACGCAATGCGCCGGCGACCGCTTGGGCGGTAAAGCAGCCACGGCGCCCAGTCCCCTGGGTCCCGGATAAGCCCTGCGGGCTTTCCGGG
The DNA here is from genome assembly GCF_059415745.1 of Caulobacter sp. GW821-FHT10A10. Lineage (NCBI taxonomy): Bacteria > Pseudomonadati > Pseudomonadota > Alphaproteobacteria > Caulobacterales > Caulobacteraceae > Caulobacter > Caulobacter sp. GW821-FHT10A10. Next base: position 354,782 of record NZ_JBWKNV010000003.1, read on the forward strand.
ATGACGGCCTTTGTTGGCGCTGAAGCCTAAGCCAGCAGATCCGCGCAGGCGTCCAGCACCGCCTCCGCATCCAGCCGATACTTCCCATAGAGATCCGGCAGATCCCCCGACTGCCCGAAGGTCTCCAGACCCAGCGCCCGCAGGCGATGGCCGCGCACCGAGCCCAGCCACGACAGCGCCGCCGGCGCCCCGTCGATCAGGGTCACCAGGCCCGCCTCGCGCGGCAGGTCGGCGAGCAGCCGCTCGATCGTCGAGGTCCGCGCCGCGCCGTCGGTCCAGCGCGAGCGTCCCGCGGCCGTCCAGTCGCGGTGCAGCACGTCGGGCGAGGTGACGGCCAGCAGGCCCGCGCCCGGCTCGTCCTCCAGCAGGGCCGCATGGGCTTCCAGCGATTCAGGCGCCAGAGCCCCGCAATAGACGACCGCCAGCCGCGTATCGGGCGCCGGGCGCTTCAGCCAATAGGCCCCCTCGACCACGCCCTGCTTCCAGGTCTCGTCCGCCCGCTCGGCCTGGGCGATGGCCCGGGTCGAAAGCCGCAGATAGGTCGAGCAGCCGTCGGCCGCCTGGATCCGCTCGAAGGCGTGGGCCATCAGCACCGCCGTCTCGTCGGCGAAGGCGGGCTCGTAACTGTCCAGCCCCGGCTGGCTCATGCCGATCAGGGGCGACCCGATCGACTGGTGCGCGCCGCCTTCCGGTGCCAGGGTCAGGCCGGACGGCGTCGCGACCAGCAGGAACCGGGCGTCCTGGTAGCAGGCGTAGTTCAGGGCATCGAGGCCGCGGGCGATGAAGGGGTCGTACAGCGTGCCGACCGGGAACAATCGCTCGCCGAACAGCGGCGCGGTCAGGCCCAGGGCCGCAAGAGCGATGAACAGGTTGTTCTCGGCGATGCCCAGTTCGACGTGCTGGCCCGTCTCGCCCATCGACCACACCTGGGCCGAGGGGATGCGCCGACGCTTGAAGACGTCCTCGTGCGCGCGACGATGGAAGACGCCCCGCCGGTTCACGAAGCCGCCGAGATTGGTCGACACCGTCACGTCCGGCGAAGTGGTCACCACCCGGCCGGCGAACTCGTCCTTGCGGGCGGCGATGTCGAACATGACCTTGCCGAAGGCCGCCTGGGTCGACTGCTCGCCGCCGCCAGTCACGGCCGCCAGCAGCTCGTCGGCGGTCGGCGTCGCCACGCTCGGCGCGTCGTAATGGCGGTTGTTGGCGACCGCGAAGGGCGCGCGGGCCACCAGGCCCTTCAGGGCCGTGCGCTCGGCGGCGGACAGGCCCGACAGGGCGTCCCACTCCTCGCCCTCGACCACGCCCAGCCGCTCGCGCAGCTCGGCGACCTGGGTGGGGTTCATCAGGCCGGCGTGGTTGTCCTTGTGGCCCTGGAACGGCAGCCGCAGGCCCTTGACCGTGTAGGCGATGAAGAACCGCGGCGCGTCGTCCTGCGAGGCCCGCTCGAAGGCCTCCAGGATCGTCTCCAGGCAGTGGCCGCCCAGCTCGGTCATCAGCTCGCCGAGGTCGACGTCCTTGTAGCCGGCGATCAGCGCCAGGGCGTCTGCGTCGCCGGCCAGGTCGGCGGTCAGCCGCTCGCGCCAGGCCGCCCCGCCCTGATAGGTCAGGGCCGAATACAGGTCGTTAGGCGCCGTCTCGATCCAGGCCTTCAGCGCCGCCCCGCCCGGCCGCTCGAACGCTTCGCGCTGGCGCTTGGACCACTTCAGCGTCTCGACCGTCCAGCCGGCGGCCTCGAAGATCTCGCCGTAGCGGGTGAACATCCGGTCCTTGGTCGTCGCGTCCAGGCTCTGGCGGTTGTAGTCGACGATCCACCAGGTGTTGCGCAGGTCGTGCTTGCAGGCCTCGATCAGGGCTTCGTAGATGTTGCCCTCGTCCAGTTCGGCGTCGCCCAGCAGCGAGATCATCCGCCCCATGCTCTCGGGCTTCACCGAGCCCCGCGCGGCCAGATAGTCCTGGGCCAGCGAGGCGAAGGCCGTCACCGCCACGCCCAGCCCGACAGAACCGGTCGAGAAGTCGACGTCGTCCACGTCCTTGGTGCGCGAGGGATAGGACTGCGCGCCGCCCAGGGCGCGGAAGGCCTTCAGCTTGTCCAAGCTCTGGCGGCCGAACAGGTGCTGGATGGCGTGGAACACGGGGCTGGCGTGCGGCTTGACCGCCACCCGGTCCTGCGGCCGCAGCGCCTTCATGTAGAGCGCCGTCATCAGGGTGGTCATCGAGGCGCACGAGGCCTGGTGGCCGCCCACCTTCAGCCCGTCGCGGCTTTCGCGCAGGTGGTTGGCGTTGTGGATCGTCCACGACGCCAACCAGAGAATGCGTTCCTCGAGACGCCGCAGCAGCGCTATTTCCTGCCGCCTGGCCGTCAGAGACCCGTCAGCCATGCTTCCTCACCCGTTTTATACGGGTGAGGTATGCCCCTCGCCCGCCTTTTCGCGCGCTTCATAGTCCTCGATCTGCCGCGCCGTCCACTCCGGAGATTTCGTGAAGCGGGCGAGCAGGTTGTAGAACACCGGAACGATGAACAGGGTTAGCAGGGTCGCCACGATGGCGCCGAAGAAGATCACGGCCCCGATCGTCTGGCGGCTTCCCGCCCCCGCTCCTGTCCAGAGAAGCAGCGGCAAGGCGCCCATGGCCGTGGCGATCGAGGTCATGATGATCGGGCGCAGGCGCAGGGCCGCCGCCTCGATCACCGCCTCGGTGACCTTCAGGCCCTCGTCGCGCAGCTGGTTGGCGAACTCGACGATCAGGATGCCGTTCTTGGCGGCGATACCGACCAGGATGATCAGGCCGATCTGGCTGTAGGTGTTGATGGTCGAGCCGGCCATCAGCAGGCCGAACAGGCCGCCCAGCACCGCCAGCGGCACGGTCAGCATGATCACCGCGGGGTGGATCCAGCTTTCGAACTGCGCGGCCAGCACCAGGAACACCAGCAGCAAAGCGAGACCAAAGGCGATGGCGATGCCGCCCGAGCCTTCCAGATAGTCCTTGGCCTGGCCGCCCCACTTGACGCTGACGCCGGGGGTCGGATGGGCCGCGGCCTGGGCCTGGAAGAAGCTCACCGCGTCCTCGACCGTGAAGCCCGGCGACAGCTGGGTGGTCAGGGTCACCGAGCGCAGGCGGTCGACGCGTGGCCGGTCGGGGGTGTCGCCCCGCAGCTGGGTCTTCACCACCGTCGACAGCGGCACCAGGCCGCCAGAATTGGTGCGCACCTGCAGCTTGTCGAGGTCGGCCACGCTGCGACGCTGGTCGAGGTCGGTCTGCAGGATGACGTCGTATTCCTGGCCGTTCTTGATGTAGGTCGTCGCCTGGCGCGAGCCGAACATGGTCTCCAGGGCGCGGCCGACGGCCTGGGCCGAGACGCCCAGGGTGGCGGCCTTGTCGAGATCGATCTGCACCGACAGGCGCGGCGCGGTCGGCTCGTAGTCGATGCGCGGACGCGAGAAGCCCGGGTTTTCCTGAGCGGCCGCCAGGATCGGCTTCAGCCAGTCGGCCAGCTGGACATAGTCGTTGCCGACGGCGATCAGGTCGACATTGGTGCCGCCGCCACCGCCGCCGCCGCGCTGGAAGGCGCCGCGCACGCTGGCCACGGCCCGCACGCCGGTGATCTTCGAGAGGTCCTTGTTGAGCTCGGCGGCCACCTCGTCGGCGGTCTTGTTCCGCTCGCCCCAGCCCTTCAGCACCACCACGCCGTTGCCCGAGTTGAACTGGCTCTGGCCAAAGCGCGGGATGGTCAGGATGGTGCGCTCGGCGACGCCGTCCTCGCGATAGCGGCCCATGATCTTCTCGATCCGCGAGCCGATCGCCGAGGTGTAGTCGAAGCCGGCGCCTTCCGGGGCGCTGATCTGGATGTCGACGCGGCCGCGGTCCTCGGCCGGCACCAGTTCCTTGGGCAGGCTGACGAACAGCAGCGCCGCGAAGCCGGCCAGCAGGATCACCGCTCCGGCGGCCGCAAGTGAAGCCGCGCGCACGCCCAGCAGGCTTTCGAGCGAGGCGCGGTAGCTGTCGCGCAGCTTGTCCATCGCCCAGTCCATGCGCTTGTTGAACCAGCCGCCGCCGTGGGCGCCCTTCAGCAGCTTGGAGGCCATCATCGGCGACAGCGAGAGCGCCAGCAGGGCCGAGAAGGCCACGGCCGCGGCGATGGCCACGGCCAGCTCGACGAACAGCCGGCCGATATAGCCCGGCAGGAACATCAGCGGCGCGAACACCGAGATCAGCACGATGGTGGTGGCGACGACGGCGAAGAACACCTGGCGCGACCCGCGCTGAGCGGCGATCAGCGGCGGCTCGCCCTCGTCCACCCGGCGCTGGATGTTCTCGACCACGACGATGGCGTCGTCGACCACCAGGCCCACGGCCAGCACCAGGGCCAACAGCGTCAGGAGGTTCAGCGAGAAGCCCAGCGGGGCAAGGATGATGAAGGTCGACAGAATGCAGATCGGCGCGACGATCGAGGGGATCAGCGCCGAGCGCCAGCTGCCCAGGAAGATCAGGTTGACCAGCGCCACCAGGGCCACCGACATGCCCATGGTGATCCACACCTCGTGGATGGCCTCGGCGGTGAACACCGAGTTGTCCACGGCCACCACCAGCTTGGTGCCGGCCGGCAGGGTCTGGTTGATGACCTCGACTTCCTTGGCCACGGCCTTGGAGATGGCCACGTCGTTGGCCTGCGACTGGCGGGTCAGGCCGATGCCGACCTGGTCGACGTCGTTGCCGCGGAACAGGCGCCGGCGCTCGTCCGGCCCTTCCTCGATGCGGGCCACGTCCGACAGGCGCAGCACGAAGCCGCTGGCGTCCGCGGGCCGCAGCGGCAGGCGCGCGAACTCCTCGGGCTTGGCGTAGGCGCGGGCCACGCGGATCGTGAAGTCCTTGGCGCTGCTCTCCAGCGAACCGGCCGGCAGTTCCAGGTTCTGGGCGTTCAGCGCATCCTCGACGTCGCTGACCGTCACGCCGCGGGCGGCCATGGCGTCGGCGTTCAGCCAGATGCGCATGGCGTAGATCTTGGCCCCGAACAGGTTGGCCTGAGCCACCCCGTCGATGGTCGACATCCGCTCGACGAGATAGCGGTCGGCGTAGTCGGCCAGCTCGAGCGGGTCGAGCGTGGTCGAGGTCAGGTTCAGGATGATGATCGGCGAGCTGTCGGCGTTGGCCTTGGCGATCTGGGGCGGGTCGGCCTGGTCGGGCAGGTTGGCCGAGACGCGGCTGACGGCGTCGCGCACGTCGTTGGCGGCGGCGTCCAGGTCGCGGTCCAGCCGGAAGGTGATGCTGATCTGCGAGCGGCCGTCGCGCGAGCTGCTGTTGACCCGGTCGATGCCCTGGATGCCGGCCACCTGGCGTTCGATCACCTGGGTGATGCGCTCCTCGATGACCTCGGCCGAGGCGCCGCGATAGGCGGTCGAGATCGACACCACCGGCGGATCGACATTGGGCAGTTCGCGGATCGGCAGCGAGCCGAACGCGGCCAGGCCGATGACGCACAGGATGATCGCCGCGACGGCGGCGAATACCGGGCGGCGGACGGAGATGTCGGAAAGCATCAGCCGGCCTTGTGGGCTTGGGCGCCAGGCTGGCCCGCCGGCTTGTTGACGTCACGCACGGCGCCGCCGTCCTGCACGCGGTTGAGGCCGTCGGCCACGATCACGTCGCCGGCCTTCAGGCCCGAGCGGATCTCGACGAAGCCGCCGGCGGTCAGGCCCGTGGTCACGTTGGTGCGGCGGGCCACATGGCCCTTGTCGCCCTTGGCGACGACGAACACCGAGGCCTGCTGCCCCTCGAACTGCACGGCCGCTTCCGGCGCGGCCAGGCCCTGGCGCACGCCCTGGTCGATGGCGACCTTGACCAGCATGCCCGGCTTCAGCCGGCCGCCGGGATTGGGGAACTCGGCGCGGGCCTTGATGGCGCGGGTGGCCTCGTCGATGCGGGTGTCGATCTGGGCGATGCGGCCCTGGAAGGTCTCGCCCGGCAGAGAGTCCGGCGCGGCCTGGATCGGCAGGCCCTCGCGCAGGGTGGCCAGGTAGCGGTCCGGCACGGCGAAGTCGACGCGCACGACCGAGGCGTCGTCCAGGCTGACGATGGCGGTGCCCGGCGCGATCAGCGTGCCCGGGGCGACGTCGGAGATGCCCACCCGGCCGGCGAACGGCGCGCGGATCACGCGGTCCAGCCGCTGGGCCTTGGCCGAGGCGACGCTGGCCTTGGCCGTCTCGTAGGCGGCCTGGTACTGCTCGGCGGTGGCGCGCGGAGCGATGCCCTTGTCGGCCAGGGTCTTCCAGCGCTGATAGTTGCGCTCGGCCTGGTTCAGATTGGCCTGGGCCTCGGCGATGCCGGCGTTTTCCTGGTCGTCCTTCAGAGTCACCAGCACCTGGCCGCGGGCCACCTGCTGGCCGTCGCGGAAGTGGACGGCGGTGATCATCTCGGTGGTGTTCGAGGTGATGGTCACCGACTGGCGGCCCTTGGCCACGCCCAGCACCTCGATGCGGTCGGTGAACGGACGGCTGTCGACCTTGACCTGCGAGACGGCGGTGGCGCGAGCGCCCGGACCGCCCTGCCCCTCGGCCTTGCCGCCCAGCAGAAGCTTGGCGCCGCCGGCCACGATCATCAGAAGCAGGGCGACGCCGGCCGCCATGAGGAAGAAGTGCCTGCGGATCACTAAGCTACGCTCCGGCCCCGTTGAACCGGGCCTCAAAGTCTAGGTTGCGGCGACATATGACCTCACCCTAGACCCGCGTCTAGTGACACTAGAATTACGGTTTATTTCACTACCGCAACACTTTCATGGCGGCGCCTTGACGTAACGTCGGTCGCCAAAGCGCCGCCTTGAAGGCTCTAGTCCGCGTAGCCCGGGGACTCGCGATCCAGCTGCCTCAGGCAACCCGGCCAGGCCAGGCCCGCGATCATGCCCAGGCCCATGCCGGTCTGGCTGCGCACTTCGGCCTGGGCCGCCTCCGGAGCGAGCAGCACGTGCTCGCGTCCTGCGCTCAGCGCCATCACCTGCTGGGCGCAGGCGCGCTCCAGAAAGAACATCCCAAGCCAGCATTCGGCCGCCGTGCGGCCGGTCGACAGGGTGCCGTGGTTGCGCAGCATCATCAGCCGCTTGTCGCCGAGGTCGGCCACCAGCCGCTCGCGCTCGTCGAGGTTCAGGGCGATGCCTTCATAGTCGTGATAGGCCAGTTGCGGCGTCACGATCAGGGCGTGCTGGCTCAGCGGCAGCAGGCCCTCGGCATGGGCGGCCACGGCCACGCCCTGGTCGCTGTGCAGGTGCATGACGAACTGGGCGTCCTCCCGCGCGGCGTGGATCGCCGAGTGGATCGTGAAGCCCGCCGGATTGATGAAGTACGGCGTCTTGTCGATGACATTGCCTTCCAGATCCACCTTCACCAGGCACGAGGCGGTCATCTCGCCGAAGAACATGCCGTACGGGTTGATCAGGAAGTGGTGCTCGGGCCCCGGGATGCGGGCCGAGATGTGGGTGAAGATCATGTCGTCCCAGCCGTGCAGGGCGACCAGGCGATAGAGGGCCGCGAGGTCCACGCGGGCCTGCCATTCGGCCTCGCTGACCTTGTCCTTGATCGATGCGGCGATCGCGCCGGTACCGTCGGCCATGACGCTTGCTCCCGTAAGTTATCATTGTTGAGTTGAGCGTCGCGCCGACGGGCGCCCCCGTCAAGAGATCGGGTCAAGCGACCCGTGTTCCACGGGAACGGACTTGCCAGCGCCGCCGGCCCGTCGGACGGTCCATCCAGATTCGTATACGGGGGACGGCCGGCATGTTGCCCTTGATCGGCGTGGGCGTGATCGTCCTGGGCTTCGCCTTGAGATTCAATCCGTTGCTGGTGGTGGTCTGCGCCGCCATGGCCTCGGGCCTGGCTGCCGGTCTCGGCCCGCTGGAGGTGCTGGCCGCCTTCGGCAAGGCGTTCAACCAGAACCGCTATGTCAGCATCGTCTGGGTCGTCCTGCCGGCCATCGGCGTGCTGGAACGCTCGGGCCTGCAGGAGCGCGCCCGCACGGCCATTCGCGCCATGAAGGCGGCCACCGCCGGACGGATCCTGGTCGCCTATCTGCTGGCCCGCCAGCTGACCGCGGCGCTCGGCCTGATCTCGATCGCCGGCCACGCCCAGACCGTCCGCCCGCTGGTCGCCCCCATGGCCGAGGCCGCCGCCGAGGGCCAGGCGCCGCTGGACGAGCCGACCCGCGAAGAGGTCAAGGCGATGAGCGCGGCCACCGACAATGTCGGCGTCTTCTTCGGCGAGGACATCTTCATGGCCATCGGCTCGATCCTGCTGATCGTCGGCTTCCTCGACCAGAACGGCCTGATCGTCGAGCCGCTGCACCTGTCGGTCTGGGCCATCCCCACGGCGATCTGCGCCTTCCTGGTGCACGGCGCGCGCCTGCTGCTGTTCGACCGCAAGCTTTCGCGCCGAGGAGTGAAGGCATGATCGGCCTTCCCCTCGTCTATCTGCTCGCCGGCTTCATGTTCACGGCCTTCGCCGCCATGAGCGCCGGCGACAAGACCAATCCCAAGCGCTGGGGCAACGCCGCCTTCTGGGGCCTGTTCGCGATCAGCTTCCTGTTCGGCGACCGCCTGGGCGACCTCGGCAACGGCTTCCTCGTCGTCGCCCTGGCCCTGCTGGCCGGCACGGGCCGCCTCGGCGTCGGCCAGCCCAAGACCACCTCGGCCGAGGAACGGGTCGAACTCGCCCAGCGCTTCGGCCTCAAGCTGTTCCTGCCGGCCCTGCTGATCCCGGTCATCGTCCTCCTAGGCACCTTCGCCTTCAAGGCCCTGACCTGGCACGGCCAGCACGTGGTCGATCCCAAGCAGGCGACCCTGGTCTCCCTGGCCATCGCCGCCGTCGTCGCCGCGATCCTGGCTCAGCGCCTGTTCAGGCAGCCGGCCAGCGCGCCCCTTCAGGAAGGCCGGCGGCTGATGGACCTGGTCGGCTGGGCCGCCCTGCTGCCGCAGATGCTGGCGGCCCTGGGCGCGGTCTTCGCATTGGCCGGCGTGGGCCAGACCATCGGCGACATCACCCTGGCCATCACGCCGGTCGACAGCCGTCTGGCCGTGGTCGTCGCCTATTGCCTCGGCATGGCGATCTTCACGGTGATGATGGGCAACGCCTTCGCCGCCTTCCCGGTGATGACCGCCGGCATCGGCCTGCCGCTGGTGATCAACCGCTTCGGCGGCGACCCGGCCGTGGTCTGCGCCATCGGCATGCTGTCAGGCTTCTGCGGCACCCTGCTGACGCCCCTGGCCGCCAACTTCAACCTCGTTCCCGCCGCCCTCCTCCAGCTCAAGAACCGCTACGCCGTCATCCGCGCCCAGGCGCCGACGGCGGTGCTGATGCTGCTGATCAACATGGTCCTGATGTATGTCCTCGCCTTCCGCTGAGACCGCTTCGCGCTTCACCCAGGCCGCCCTGGGCCACGTCGTCCGCGAATATCCCAACAAGCTCGACCACGTGATGACCGGCGACGCCGACGCCCTCGGCCCGCGCGCCCTGCACCCGATCTTCTACGGCAGCTTCGACTGGCACTCCTGCGTCCACGGCTACTGGACCCTGGCCACCCTGCTGCGCCTGCATCCGGACCTGCCCGAGGCCCCCGCCATCCGCGCCCTGTTCGACGACGCCTTCACGCCGCAGAAGGTCGCCGCCGAGGTCGCCTATCTGGCCCGCCCCGAAAGCCGCGGCTTCGAGCGCCCCTACGGCTGGGCCTGGCTCTTGAAGCTGCAAGCCGAACTGCTGGCCCACGACGCCCCCTGGGCCGCGACCCTGCAGCCGCTGGCCGACGTCTTCATCGCCCGCTATCGCGCCTTCCTGCCGATCGCCGACTATCCGATCCGGGCCGGCGTGCATTCCAACACCGCCTTCGCCCTGGCCCTGGCCGCCGACTACGCCGACGCCACGAACGACGCCGACTTCCGCGCCCTGCTCGCGGCCAAGGCCGCCGCCTGGTACGGTGAAGATCGCGCCTGCCAGGCCTGGGAGCCGTCGGGCGATGACTTCCTCTCGCCCGCCCTGATCGAGGCCCTGGCCATGCGCCGGCTCCTCCCGGAAGGTTTCGCCGCCTGGTTCGCCGCCTTCCTGCCCGACCTCTCCCAGCGCCAACCCGCCACGCTGTTCGCGCCGCCCAGCGTCAGCGACCGCACCGACGGCAAGATCGCCCACCTCGACGGCCTGTCGCTGTCCCGCGCCTGGTGCTGGTGCGCCGTCGCCAAGGATGCGCCGGCCGAGGTGAAGGCCGTCGCGCTGGAAGCGGCCGATCTGCACCTTGAGACCGCCCTGCCCCACGTCACCGGCGACTACATGGGCGAGCACTGGCTCGCCAGCTTCGCCCTGCTGGCGATGCTGGAATAGGAAACCTCCCCCTCTGGGGGAGGCGATCGCTTAGCGATCGGTGGGGGGCGTATCTGCGAAATTGGCCGAACGCGGCGGAAGCTGAAAACTTCCCCCCGCCGGCCTTCGGCCGCCTCCCCCAGAGGGGGAGGTTCCTTTATCGTGCCCCGCCGACCGCAACCGGATTCGCCTGCCCGTGCCCCTGATCCCCGTCGCCGACCTCACCGAAGCCCAAGCCGTCGAGGAGCTGGAGCGTCTCGCCGACGAGATGGCCGGCCACGACCTGCGCTACTATCAGGACGACGCGCCGACGATCGACGACGCTGGCTACGACGAGCTCAAGCGCCGCAACGCCGACATCGAGGCCCGCTTCCCGCACCTGATCCGCGAGAACTCGCCGTCGCTGAAGGTCGGCGCCGCGCGCTCGGCGCAGTTCTCGCCGGTCGAGCACGGCGTGCCGATGCTCAGCCTCGACAACGCCTTCTCCAACGACGAGGCCACCGAGTTCGACGCCCGCATCCGCCGCTTCCTACGCATCGGCGCCGACGAGCCGGTGTTCTACACCGCCGAACCCAAGATCGACGGCCTGTCGGCCTCGATCCGCTACGAGAAGGGCGTGCTGGTGCAGGGCGCCACGCGCGGCGACGGCCGCGTCGGCGAGGACGTCACGGCCAACCTCAAGACCATCGCCGACATCCCCCACAAGCTGAAGGGCTCGGGCTGGCCGGACGTGATCGAGATCCGCGGCGAGGTCTATGTCGAGCTGGAGGCCTTCGCCGCCTTCAACCGGGCCGCCGAGGAAGCAGGGTCCCGCACCTACGCCAACCCGCGCAACTTCGCCGCCGGCTCGCTGCGCCAGATCGACCCGAAGATCAGCGCCACCCGGCCGCTGCGCTTCTTCGGCTACGCCTGGGGCCTGGCGTCGGAGCCCTTCGCCGCCGGCCAGTGGGAAGCGCTGGAAAAGCTCCAGGAATGGGGCTTCGTCACCACCGCCCCGCCGGCCCAGAAGGTCGAGGGCGCGCAGGGCCTGCTCGACGTCTACGCCCACTTCGAGGCCCTGCGCCCGCAACTGCCCTTCGACATCGACGGCGTGGTCTACAAGGTCGACGACCTGGAGCGGCAGCGCCGCCTCGGCTTCGTCTCGCGCTCGCCCCGCTGGGCCATCGCCCGCAAGTTCCCGGCCCAGCGCGCCAAGACCATCCTCGAAGCCATCGACATCCAGGTCGGCCGCACCGGCGCCCACACGCCGGTCGCCCGCCTGAAGCCCGTCACCGTCGGCGGCGTGTCGGTGACCAACGCCACCCTGCATAACGCCGACGAGATCGCCCGCCTCGACGTCCGCATCGGCGACACCGTCGTCCTGCAACGCGCCGGCGACGTGATCCCGCAGATCGTCGAGGTCGATGTCGAGGCCCGCCCCGATGGCGCGGCGCCCTACGAGTTCCCGCACGTCTGCGAGTGCCCGCTGAAGACGGCCCTGAACCAGGAGATCAACGCCAACGGCGTGGAGTCGGTCGTGCGCCGCTGCACCGGCGAGTTCGCCTGCCCGTTCCAGCGCGTCGAGCACCTGCGCCACTTCGTCTCCCGCCGCGCCTTCGACATCGAGGGCCTCGGCGAAAAGCAGCTGCAGGCCTTCTTCGACGAGGGCTGGATCAACGAGCCGGCCGACATCTTCCGCCTAGCCCGCGACGAGGAAAAGCTAGCGGCCCTGCGCGAACGCGACGGCTACGGCGAGACCTCAGTCAAAAACCTGATCGCCGGCATCGACGCCCGCCGCACCATCGGCCTCGATCGGATGATCTACGGCCTGGGCGCGCGCGATATCGGCGAGACCACCTCGACCGTCCTGGCCCGTCACTTCGACCAGTTCGCCGACCTGCAAGCCGCCTCCGAAGCCGCCGCCAAGGGCCTGCCGGGCGCGACCTATCTGGAGCTGTCGACCGCCGCCGGCGTCGGCCCCAAGGCGCTCGATCTTCTCGTCGAGGCCGGCCGCGCCGGCGTGCCCGCCGATCCCTGGCCGCAGTCGGAAGACCTGGAGCTGAAGATCGGCCAGGTGGTTCCCAAGCTGACCAAGCCGGCCCGCGCCGCCCTTGCCCAGCGCTACGGAACCTGGGACGCCTTCGCCGAAGGCCTGGCCGAGGCCGCCAAGGGCGCGCCGGGCGAGGACTACCTGCACCTGGCCGCCGTCGATGGCGTCGGCCCGGTCGCCGCTCAGTCCCTGGCCCGCTTCTTCGCCGAGGCGCACAATCGCCAGAAGGTCGAGAACCTGCTGGCCCAGCTCGACGTCCAGGCCGTGGCCAAGCCCAAGACCGACACGGCCGTGGCCGGCAAGACCGTGGTCTTCACCGGCTCGCTGGAGAAGATGACCCGCGACGAGGCCAAGGCCCAGGCCGAGGCCCTCGGCGCCAAGGTCGCCTCGTCGGTCTCCAAGAAGACGCACCTCGTGGTCGCCGGCCCTGGCGCGGGCTCCAAGCTGAAGACCGCCCAGGACCTCGGCATCCAGGTGATGACCGAGGACGAGTGGCTGGCCCTGGTCGCCGGCTGATGAAGATCGTCGCCATCGATTTCGAGACCGCCAACGAGACCCGCTCGAGCCCCTGCTCCATCGGTCTCGCCTGGATCGAGGACGGCGCGGTCGCCCGCGTCGACCACCACTACATCCGGCCGTGGGACATGCGGTTCGCGCCGTTCAACATCGCCTTCCACGGCATCGGCCCGGGCCACGTGCGCGACGCCGACGAGTTCCCGGCCGTGCTCGACCGGCTGCGCGAGGACCTGAACGGCGCCCTGGTGCTGGCCCACAACGCCGCCTTCGACATCAGCGTCATCCGCCGCACCTGCGAGCACTACGGGGTCGCGCCGCCGGCCTTCGACTACATGTGCACGGTGCAGGTGGCTCGCAGCGTCTGGCCCGACCTCGTGTCGCACAAGCTGAACGTGGTCGGCCGCCATCTCGGGATCGACTTCAAGCACCACGACGCGGCCGGCGACGCCTATGCCTGCGGCGCGGTGGCCCTGGCCGCCGCCGGCGAGACCGGCGCGGACGGCATCCACGCCCTGCCCGGCCGCATCGGCCTGACGCTCGGCCGGCTGGACCAGGGCGGCTACGCCCCCTCGCAGAGTCGCCATCTCCCCAGGAAGGCCCCGCCGCCGCCCCGCCCCGTCCTGCCGCCCGGCGCCGAGCGCCGGCTGGCCGGCCGCACTGTGGTGTTCACCGGACAGCTCGACACCATGAGCCGGCCCGACGCCCAGGACCTGGCCGCTGCGATGGGCGCGCGGGTGGTGCTCTCGGTGACCAAGGCCACAGATCTAGTGGTCGCCGGCCCGGGCGCGGGCGCCAAGCTGCGCACCGCCCGCGAGCGGGGATTGCAGATCATGAACGAAGAGGCCTGGCTGGCGCTGGTCAGCTAGCCCCCCTGCGCCTCCAGGAACCTCCCCCTTTGGGGGAGGCGGCCGAAGGCCGGTGGGGGGACGTTTTCAACCGCCGCGGCGCGAGCAAGCCCAGCAGCCACTCCCCCCACCGATCGCTTCGCGATCGCCTCCCCCACAGGGGGAGGTTCCTGAATGTCAGGCTGACCTACTTCTCCAGAAACGCCGCCAGCCGGTCCTTCCACAGCACCGCCCAGGTGTGGCTGCCATGCCCCTTGGTCTTCTCGTTGGCCGGCAGCAGCACGAACTCCCCGCGCTTCAGACGCTTCACCTCGCGCTCGGCGATGCCCAGCTCCGGCGGGTTGATGAAGTCGTCGGCCGAGTTGATCCACAGCACCGGAACCTCGATCTTCTCCAGGCCCGCCGACGGGTCGTAGTTGCGCGAGGCGTCCACCTGATAGAGCAGGTCGTTGGCGTCCAGCCCCGCGATGCGGCGGGCGAAGTCGGCCTCCAGGGCCTTGTCGGTCGCTTCGCGGGTGGGCAGGGCCAGCTGCATCGGCAGGGCCGAGGCGCCGGCGATGATCAGGAAGTCGGTGGCCGTGCGCAGGCCCTGCCTGGGCTGCTCGGTGTAGTCGCCGCCGTTCCAGGCCGGATCGGCCTTGATGGCGTCCATGGTCATCTTGCGCCACATGCGGTTGCGGCCGGCGATGGCCACGGGCTGGCAGGCGAACGGCGCCAGCTTCTGCGCGAAGCCCGGATACGCCTCGCCCCAGACGAAGGCGTGCATGCAGCCCATCGACGTGCCCATCAGCAGCCGCAGGCGATCAACCTTCAGCCCTTCGACCAGCAGTTGGTGCTGGGCCTGCACCATGTCGTCGTAGTCATAGTGCGGGAACTTCGCCCGCAGCCCGTCCGAGGGCTTCGACGACTTCCCGTGGCCGATCCCGTCGGGCAGGATCACGTACCACTTGGCCGGATCCAGCAGGCCGCCGGGAACCAGCAGCTCGTCGGCGAACTGCGGCGACAGGAACTGCTTTCCCGAGCCGCCCGTGCCGTGCAGCACCATCACCGCGTTGGTCACCTTCCCTTGCGCGTCGCGCTTCGGCTCGCCCAGGGTGGTGTAGTGCAGCCGCAGCTCCGGCAGGGTCTCGCCCGAGCGGAACTTGAAGTCCCGAACCACGAACTCGCCGTCTTTCGGCGCCGGGGCGGGAGCGGCAAAGGCGGGGGCCGAGGCCAGGCCGGCGCAAAGGGCCAGGCCGGCGGCGAACTTGCGGATCATGCGGATGCTCATGCTGGTCATCAGGCGCGAATGTCTTCGAAGGCTTGCCGCAGCTGCGCCTCGCGCGGCCCCTGCGAGCGGATCATCAGGAACTTGCCCGACCAGACGCCGGGAATGTTCCAGCGCCCTTCGATCTCGGTTCCGTCGTCGCTGACGGTCCCGGCGTAGAACACGTCGTGGTTCCAGCCGGCCGAGCCGTCATAGGTCTTGGTGAAGCTCACGTCGGCGCCCTCGCGCGTTCCCAGCAGGGTCGCGAACACCTCGACCGCACCGTGCTCGTCCTCGGCGACCTCGTGCACCGAGCCGCTGACCCACGCGCCGCTTTCCAGCAGCGTGGCGGTGAACGACACCGGCGCGAAGGCCTGGGGATACGAATAGAGCCCCTGCCAGACCCCGGTCAGGTTTGCGTTCGCCTGGTTGGGATTTCCGTCGCTCATGGCCCCCGCCCCTCGCCGTCGCCTACTTCTTGTCCAGCCGCGCCACGAGGCTCGACGTGTCCCAGCGATTGCCGCCCATGGCCTGCACCTCGCCATAAAAGCCGTCGATCATCCGGGTCATGTCGAGGGCCGCGCCGTTGCGGGTCGCCTCGTCCAGGGTGATGCCCAGGTCCTTGCGCATCCAGTCGACCGCGAAGCCGAACTCGAACTCACCGCGCGACATCGTCCCCCAGCGGTTCTCCATCTGCCAGGACTGGGCCGCGCCCTTGGAGATCGCCGCCAGCACGTCGTCGGTCGGCAGGCCCGCGCGCTTGGCGAAGTCCAGCGCCTCGGCCACGCCCTGCACGACGCCGGCGATGGCGATCTGGTTGCACATCTTGGTCAGCTGGCCCGCGCCCGACGGACCCATGCGGCGCATGGCCTTGGCGTAGACGTTGAGCACCGGCTCGGCGGCGTCGTAAACAGCCTGCTCGCCGCCGACCATGATCGTCAGCTGGCCGTTCTCGGCCCCCGCCTGGCCGCCGGAGACCGGCGCGTCGAGGAAGCCCACGCCCTTGGAGGCGGCGAGCGCGGCCATCTCCCGCGCCACCGTAGCCGAGGTGGTGGTGTGGTCGACGATGATCGCGCCGGCTTCCAGCGCCGGCAGGATCTCGGCTGTCACCGCGCGGACGTCGTCGTCATTGCCCACGCACAGGGCCACCAGTTGCGCGCCCTTGCAGGCGCCGGCGATGGTCGGATCGCTGCTTCCGCCGTGCTTTTCAACCCAGCGGGCGGCCTTCTCGGCCGTGCGGTTATAGACAGTCACGTCGTGGCCGGCGGCCTGCAGGTGGCCCGCCATCGGAAAGCCCATCACTCCCAGGCCGATGAACGCCGTCTTCATGCGCGAGACTCCTTGCCGCACCCTGTGGTTTCGGCCCCGTCTCTGGCCCCTCGGGCCTGCGATCGCAACGCCATTTTAACGTCCTGCCGTCAGGTTGCCCCGACAGGGTTAAGCAGGCTTAAGCACGATGGCGTCGACCGGCGAAGCGCCGATCATCATCAAGAAGATCAAGAAGGGCGGCGGTCATGGTCACCATGGCGGCGCCTGGAAGGTCGCCTATGCCGACTTCGTGACGGCGATGATGGCCTTCTTCCTGCTGATGTGGCTGCTCAACACCACGAGCCCCGAGCAGAAGCAGGGCATCGCCGACTATTTCGCCCCCGCCTCGATCTCGTCCAGCACCAGCGGCTCGGGCGGCATCCTGGGCGGCACCTCGCTCGGCGACGACGGCGCCAAGGCCGACGGCAAGATGTCGGTCGTCCAGCAGATGGCCCCCGAAGCCCCCGACCAGACAGATCAGGACGGCCAGTCCTCGACCACCGCCAGCCTCGACTCGGCCAGCGAGCAGGCCCTGCGCGACGCCCTGGCCAAGAAGGAACAGGACAGCTTCGCCTCGGCCGCCCAGTCGCTGCGCCAGTCGCTGCAGGACATGCCCGAACTGGCCGAACTGTCGAAGCAGATCCTCATCGACCAGACCCCGGAAGGCCTGCGCATCCAGCTGGTCGACCAGGAAGGCCGCTCGATGTTCAAGGAAAACAGCAAGGAGCCCAACGACCGGGCCCGCCTGCTGCTGCGCGCCGTGGCCAAGGTCATCAACCAGCTGCCCAACCGCATCACCGTCTCGGGCCACACCAGCGCCGACGCCCGCGGCCGCAAGGCCGACAGCGACTGGTCCCTGTCGGCCCAGCGCGCCGACGCCTCGCGTCAGATCCTGCGCGGAGCCGGCGTCGACGACGACCGCATCTACCAGGTGTCGGGCAAGGCCAATTCCGAGCCCCTCTACGCCGACGATCCCACCCTGGCCGGCAACCGCCGGATCTCCATCGTCCTGCTGCGCGAAAAGCCCGTCCTGCCCGACAACCTGTGACCGTATGACGCGTCACGCGTTTGTCCTGCTTGCACAACGGCTCGGCATGCCGCCTAATCCCTCCTGAGGCATAGGCGGGGGCCTGGCCGAAGGAAGGGGACAGGGACGACGTGACGCAGCATTTTCCGACGCGACAGCTTCGGTTCTTCCTGACGGCGCCGACCCCATGCCCGTACCTGGCCGGCCGCCAGGAGCGGAAGGTCTTCACGCACCTGCCCCTGTCCGACGGTCCCGGCGTCAACGACAGCCTCACCCAGGTCGGCTTCCGCCGCTCCCAGAACATCGCCTACCGCCCCGCCTGCGAGACCTGCCGCGCCTGCCAGTCGGCGCGCGCGCCCGCGGCCGACTACGAATTCTCGCGCTCGGAGCGCCGCGCCCTGAACCGCAACGGCGACCTCGTGCGCCATCTGGTCGAGGCCGAGGCCACGCTGGAGCAGTTCGAGCTGCTGCGCCGCTACCTCACCGCCCGTCACGCCGACGGTGGCATGGCCGAGATGACCTGGCCCGACTACGTCGCCATGGTCGAGGACACCGCTGTCCGCACCCACCTGATCGAGTATCGCCGCCCGTCCGTCGACCGCGGCCCGGGCGAACTGGTGGCCTGCGTGCTGGTCGACGTCCTCGCCGACGGCCTGTCGCTGGTCTACAGCTTCTACGACCCGACCGAGGTCCGCCGGAGCCTGGGCTCCTTCATCATCCTCGACCACATCGTCCAGGCCCGCCTGACCGGCCTGCCCTACGTCTATCTGGGCTACTGGGTGCCGGGCTCGGAGAAGATGGCCTACAAGGCCCGCTTCTCGCCGCTGGAGATCCTCAAGCCCGGCGGCTGGTCGCTGATGTCGGCCCGCGAACGCGGCGCCCGCCCGCCCAAGGCCGCTCCCGCGCCTGCCGTCCGCGAGGTCGAACTGTCGGACGCCGTGCCGCTGACCGAACTGCCGGCGGCGGGGAAGCCGTAGTTTAAACCCTCTCTCTTAGAGAGAGGGAGGGGCCCGCTGCGAAGCAGCGGGAGGGTGAGTGGTTTCGCCCTTGGCCGCCTAGCCCCCGGCCGATCTCGGACAGCGCCTCAATCGGCCAGATTTTACCCCCTCACCCTCCCTCTCCCCATGGGAGAGGGTCGTCTACCGCGACCAGGCCACCCCGCCGTCCACCGCCAGCGTGGCCCCCATCACATAGTCCCCCGCCCGCGAGGCCAGGTAGATCGCGGCCCCGGCCATGTCCTCGGGCTCGCCGATGCGGCCGGCGGGGATGTGCTTGGCCACGGCGTCGGCGTGGTCGCGGGCGACGCGGTTCATGTCGCTGGGAAAGGCGCCCGGCGCGATGGCCGAGACGGCGATGTTGTCGGCCGCCAGCCGCAGGGCCATCCGCTTGGTCATGTGGATCAGGCCGGCCTTGCTGGCGCCGTAGGGATAGGTCTCCTCCTTGGTCACCGACAGGCCGTCGATCGAGGCGACGTTGATCACCTTGGCCACGCGGGCCTTGGCCGCCTCGCGCAGCGGGCCGATCAGGGCCTGCGTGAGAAAGAACGGCGTCTTCATGTTGAGGTCGACGGTCTTGTCCCAGCCGGCCTCGGGGAACGCATCGAACTCCGCGCCCCAGGCCGCGCCGGCGTTGTTCACGAGGATGTCGAGCTTGCTTTCGCGCTCGATGATCCGCGCCGCCAGGCCCTGCACGCCCTCCAGGGTCGAGATGTCGCCGGGCAGCGACACGCACTCGCCGAATTCCGACAGCTCCTCGGCCGCCGCGTCGCAGGCGCCGGCCTTGCGGGCGGTGATGTAGACTCGCGCCGCGCCGTAGCGCAGGAAGCCCTCGGCGATCATCCGGCCGATGCCGCGCGACCCGCCGGTGACGAGCGCCACCCGGCCCTCGAGCGAGAACATTTCCAGCATGCGTTTCCTCCAGCCCTTTCGTGGGCCTTATTTTTCGGGGTTCGTCAGCGCCTGGTAGACCAGGGTCGCCGTGCGTTCGTCGAGATTGCGCAGGGCCGGATCGCCGTCCTTGGCCAGCACGTGGATCATGCCCAGGAAGATCACGTCGTTGGTCGGATCGATCCAGAACCAGGTGCCGGCCGCGCCGCCCCAGCTGTAGGTCCCCTTCCCCGCCAGCGTCCCCGCCCGGGCCGGATCGGTGACGACCATGAAGTCCAGGCCAAAGCCCTTGCCCGTCGCCTTCGAGAACCCGGCCTTGGGATCATCCAGGATCGCGTCGGGCAGATGGTCGGAGGCCATCAGCTTCACGGTGGCCGGCGACAGGATCCGCACCCCGTCCAGTTCGCCGCCGTTCAACAGCATCTGGGCGAAGCGGGCGTAGTCGGTGCTGGTCGAGACCAAGCCGCCGCCGCCCGAGGCCACGACCGGCGGCTTGGTGACGTCCAGCACCATGAAGCCCTCGGCCGGGACGATCTTCTTGTCCTTGCCGCTCCACATGTAGAGGTCGGCCAGGCGGGACAGTTTTTCCGGCGGCAGCGAGAAGCCGGTGTCCTTCATCTGCAGCGGCTCGAAGATGCGCTTTTGCATGAAGTCCGGCAGGCTCTGGCCCGACAGCTTCTCGACGATGAAGCCCTGGATATCGACGCCGACGCTGTACTTCCACTGCTTGCCCGGCGGGCCGTAGAGCGGCAGCTTGGCGACCTTCTCGACGAACTCCTGGCCGCTCTTGGAGCTCAGCACCCCGGTCGAGACATAGGCCTTGTCGACCGGGTTGTCGGGGTTCAGGCCATAGGCGAAGCCGGCCGTGTGGCTCATGATCTCGCGCATGGTCGGCGGCCGGTCGGCGGGTTCGGTGACGAACGAGCCGTCGGCGTTGAGGCCCTTGTAGACCCGCAGGTTGGCGAACTCGGGGATGTACTTGGTCACCGGGTCGTCGAGGCGCCACTTGCCCTCCTCGAACAGGATCATCATCGCCACGCCCGTGACCGGCTTGGTCTGGGAATAGATGCGGAAGATCGTGTCCTTGGTCATCGGCGGGCCGCCGAAGCCCTGGGCGCCATAGGTCTCGAGGCTGACCACCTTGCCGTGGCGGATGAGCATGGTCGTCGCGCCCGGCAGGTGGCCGGTGGCGACAAGGTCCTTCATCAAGGCGTCGAGGCTTTTGAGCCGCTGGGACGAGACCCCGACGCTTTCGGGCGCGGCGGCTGGCAGGACCGGCTTCGGGGCGGCCAGGACGGGCGATGCGCCCATCGCCAGAGAGATGGCCAGGGCTGTCGCCAACCCGAAACGCCGCCCCAAACCTCGCGTCGCCATGCTTCACCCCAAACAGCCGTTTGGAAGCGACCTTACCGGGGATTGCGACAGGCGCAATCGCGCTTGGAAGAGTGGGATGGTGTCAGGAAAGGCAGCGGAGGTTTTTCCGCGATCCCCTCCCCCTTGATGGGGGAGGGGCAGGGGTGGGGGTGGTGCGGCGTCAGACGCCACGCCGCCGCCAATGCGGCAGTCACCCCCATCCCCGGCCCTTCCCCCATCAAGGGGGAAGGGAGAAAGGAAAGACCGCCTACTTCTTCTTCGCTTTGCCGGCCGCCACGGCCAGGAACACCGTCCCCACGCCGCAGAACACCGCGAACAGGGCGATGAACACCGCCGACTTTTTCGAGTCGCCGTCGGCCGCATGGGCCAGGGTCGGCGCGGCCAGGACGAACGCGCCGGCCAGCAGCGACTTGATGGTCTTCATCGGAAAAGCCCCCTCACACGAGTACCGCAAGGAGCTAGCCCGCTTTCCACCATCGCGACAAGCCGACCCGCACCCGCTACTTCGCCGAGAACAGCGCCTTGTCGATGGCTTCGGCCATCAGGGCGTAGCCTGCGTCGTTGGGGTGCAGGTGATCGCCGCCGTGGGTCTCGACACGCAGCTGGCTGGGCCTGGCCGGATCACGCAGCACCGCGTCAAAGTCGACGATCCCGTCGAACTCGCCGCTGGTGCGGATCCAGGCGTTGACCGCCTGGCGCGTGGCCTCGCCCTTCTCGTGATAGTAGGCCGCGCCCTCGAACGGCGGGATGACGCCGCCATAGATCTTCACGCCGCGCGCATGTGCCCGGGCGATTAGCTGGCGATAGCCGGCGATCAGGTCCTCAGGCGTCACCGCGTCGGCGGAAAAGCCCGGCTGGGCCGGACGGCCGATGTCGTTGATGCCTTCCAGCAGCAGCACCGCCTTCAGGCCCGCCACGCTGAGCACGTCGCGGTCAAAGCGCGACAGCGCGCTGGGGCCGGAGACCTCGCGCAGCAGCCGCCCGCCGCCGATGCCCATGTTGACCACGCTCCAGCCCTCGCCGCGCGCGGCCAGGCGCTGGGCCAGCTGCTCGGGATAGCCCTTGTCGGCGTTGGCGGTCGAACCGGAGCCCTCGGTGATCGAGTCGCCGATCGCCACCAGCACCGGCGCCTCGCCGGCGCCGCGCACCTCGACCCCGCTGACCAGGCCAGGACCGCGCAGTGTCTCCTCGCCCGGGATCTGGCTCTTGGCCACGTGGTTGCCGGGCGGGGCCACGAACAGCCGCACGCGGTGGCCGGCCGGGGCCTGGGTCCCGACGTAGAAGATCGCCACCGACACCCGGTCCATGGCCTTGACCGGCAGAGCGATGGGATCGGTCAGCAGCGGCGCGCCCGGCGCGATCGTGAACTCGCTCTTGCCGCCCACGGTCACCGCGATCGGCGCGCCCAGGATCTTGCCGTCGGCGTCGGCCGGCGCGACGCTGATCGCCCCCACCGCCAGCGGACGCTCGTTCAGCTCATTAGAAAGCCGCAGGCGCAGCGCGTCGCCGCCGGCGTTCAGCCGCATCACCTGGCGCACCGTGACGTCGGTGAAGGCCCGCGCCTCGCCCGGCCGGGCCACGGCCTGCGGCGCGATCGGCGCATTGCCCCAGGCGCTGCGCCAAGCCGGCGCGGTCGCGACGGCGGCGGCGGGACGGGCTTTCGAAGCTTTCGAGGGGGCGGCCAGCAGCGGCGCGCTCGGGGCCAGGGCCAGGACCAGGGCGGCGGACAGCAGAAGTCGTTTCACGGCGTTTCCCCACGCAACGGCGGTTGACGTCCGCCACTTCAGTGATATTCTCAATATATCGATCAATTGTCCATATTATGAGAATTGATCATTGGATCGAGTTCGATCCTTCCCCGTTCTGCCTGACCTCGTTCCCCCTGAGGTCGCAGGAGCGCCGGCCTGGCCAGCGCTCCTTTCTTTTTGCCTGAACGGCTCCCCGCTCTCCCCTTTTCCGTAAAACCCCCGCGAAAGCGGGGGCCCAGGTGTTTTGTCGTCGAGCGCCGCGCGTTTCAGAAAAAGCCTGGGTCCCCGCTTTCGCGGGGATTTTACGGTGGAGAGAGCGCTAACGCCCCGCGCAGCTCGGCTCGCCGCGCGCCGAGGCGTCGGCGACGCCAGGCAGCACCAGCTTGGAGACCGGAACCTTCGCCCCCCGCAGCCCCTTGGCCACGATGCCGGCCGCCATGCGCGCGCCCAGCTCGTTGGGGTGGGTGGTGTCGTTGATGCCTTCGGGGTGGCTGGCGATCTTGTCGGCGGCCGAATAGATCATGAAGCGCTTGGCGCCCTCGGCCTCGCCCAGCTTCTGCAGGACGGCCTGGCTTTCCTTGTCCAGGTCGATCAGCGGGGTCTTGGTCTCGGCCGCCACCCGCCGCACGGTCGCCGAATAGGGACCGTGGGTGTCCTGGATCTGGCCGTCCTTGAAGATCAGCTTGGCGATCGGGGTGATCAGCACCGGCTTGGCCCCGGCCGTGCGCACGTCGGCCACGAACCGGCGCAGATTGTCGGCATAGGCCCCGTTCGGATCGGTGAAACGGACGATCTTCTTGGTGTCGGCGTCGTTGTGGCCGAACTGGATCAGGACGGTGTCGTCCTTCTTCAGCTGCGCCATCAGCACCGCCCACAGCCCCTCCTCCTGGAAGGTCTTGGTCGAGCGGCCGCCGCGGGCCAGGTTGACGATCTCCGCCTCTGGCTTCAGCGAGCACTTCAGCACCATGCCCCAGCCCATCTGCGGGAAGCTTCCCGAGTTGTAGTTGGCGGCGGTGGAGTCGCTGGCGATGACGATGCGGTTCGGATCGGCCAGGGCGGCGGGCACCGCCCCCAGCACGAGAGCGATGGCGAGGGCGGCGGCGGTTTTCATCAGCGGGTCTCCGCCAGGATTGAACGGTCGATCTCGGAGACGGAATTGACGCCGGTCAGCGCCATGGCCACCCGCATCTCCTTCTCCATCAGGTCGAGCAGCTGGGTCACGCCCGCCTGCCCGTTGGCCGCCAGGGCGTAGACGGCGGCCCGGCCCAAGAGGACGCCCTTGGCGCCCAGGGCCAGCATCCGCACCACGTCGAGGCCCGAACGCACACCGCCGTCGGCGAGTACGGTCAGCTTGTCGCCGACGGCCTCGGCGATGGCCGGCAGCGCCTTGGTCGAGGACAGCACGCCGTCCAGCTGGCGGCCGCCGTGGTTGGACACCACGACGCCGTCCGCGCCGATGTCGGCGGCGGCCTTGGCGTCCTCGGGATCGAGCACGCCCTTGATGACCAACGGCCCCTTCCAGGACTGCCGTATCCATTCCAGGTCCTTCCACTGGATCGAGGGGTCGAAGTTCGCCCCAAGCCAGCCCATGAAGTCCTCGAGGCCCGTATTGCCCTTCAGCACCGGAGCGACGTTGCCCAGGGTGTGGGGACGGCCCATCAGGCCGACGTCCCACGCCCATTGCGGCCGGCCCACGGCCTGCAGCATCCGGCGCACCGAGGCGTTCGGACCGCTCATCCCCGAATGGGCGTCGCGATAGCGAGCCCCCGGCACGGGCATGTCGACGGTGAAGACGAGCGTCGTCGCCCCCGCCGCCGCCGCCCGCGCCAGGAGGTCACGCATGAAGGCCCGGTCGCGCAGCACATAGAGCTGGAACCACAGCGCCCGGCTGGACGCCGCGGCCACTTCATCAACGTCGCACACCGACACCGTCGACAGGCACAGCGGCACGCCCTTGGCCGAAGCCGCGCGCACCGCCTGGCACTCGCCCCGCCGGGCGTACATGCCCGTCAGGCCGACCGGCGCCAGCACCACCGGCATGGACTGCTCCACGCCGAACAGGCTGGTCGCCGTCGAGACCCTGGACACGTCCTTGAGCACCCGCTGGCGCAGGGCCAGGTCGGCGAGATCGGAGACGTTGCGGGCCAGGGTCCGCTCGGCATAGGCGCCGCCGTCGATGTAGTCGAAGAGGAAGCGCGGCAGCTTGCGCCGCGCCGCCTCGCGGAAGTCGGTGGTCGACGAGATGATCACGGGACTACTGCAGGTTCACGAACGCGCCGCCGTCCACCAGCAGGGCCGCGCCGGTGACGTAGTTGGCCAGGTCCGAGGCCAGGAACACGATCGGGCCGGCCAGGTCGTCGGGCTCGCCCAGGCGGCCCAGCGGGATGCGGCCGCTCATGTATTCGCGCTTGGCGACGTCGGCCAGGTCTTCCTTGTTGATCGCGGTCTCGATCGTGCCCGGCAGCACCGAGTTGCAGCGGATGCCATGCTTGCCCAGCGCGATGGCGGTCGACTGCATCAGGCTGTGCACGCCGGCCTTGGTCGGGGTGTAGTGCGTCTGCATGCCGCCCCCGACCAGGGCGCTGATCGAGGACACGGCGATGATCGAGCCGCCGTGGCCCTGCTTCACCATCTGGTTGGCGGCCGCCTGCACCATGTAATAGGCGCCGAACAGGTTCACCTTCATGGTCCGCTCCATCACTTCCGGCGGCATGTCCAGGAAGGCGTGGAACGGGCAGATGCCGGCGTTGTTGACGAAGACGTCGACCTTGCCGAAGGCCGCGACGGCGGCGTCGACGAAGGCCTGGGCGGTTTCGACCTGGGCCACGTCGCCCTTCACGGCGATGGCGCGGCGGCCCAGGGCCTCGATCTGCGCCACGGCGTCGGCCGCGCCGGCCTCGTCGGAGTGGTAGTTGATCGCCACGTCGGCGCCATGACGCGCCGCGCCGATGGCGGCCGCCTTGCCGATGCCGCCCGAGGCGCCGGTCACCAGCACCACCTTGTCCTTCAGAAGCATAGTTCCTCCGTCATACACACGCGCGGGAGGCGTCAGGTCTTGGCGCCCGAACCCCGCTTACCGTTCCAGCCCAAATCGCGGCTGATCGCGTCGGCGGCCAGGCGGACGTCGTCCACCAGGCCGGTCATCCGGTCGTCGTCCATGTATTGAGCAGCGCCCGAGACGCTGATCGCGGCGACGATCTGACCGCCCGCCCCGCGCACGGGCGCGGCCACGCAGCGGATGCGGTCTTCGTTTTCTTCCAAGTCGAAGGCGATGCCGCGCTGGGAGTAGTCGCGCATCCACGCGATCCACTGCTCCTCGCTGGGCGCGCCGGCGGCGGCCGGGCCTTCCTTGCGATAGAGCGCCCGCCAGCGGGCTTCCTCGTCGTCCAGCACCAGGGCCTTGCCCAGGCCCGTCGAGCGGATCGGCTGGCGATCGCCCACGCGCGAGGAGATGTTGATGCGGCGGCGGCCGGTCAGCTTGTCCAGATAAAGAGCGCGGTCGTCGTCCAGCACGCCCAGGTGGACGGTGTCTTCCAGCTCTTCCCACAGCTTTTCCAGGTGCGGGCGCGCGACGCGCGGCAGGTCCATCTGCTGGCTGGCCAGATAGCCCAGTTCGAGCAGCTTGGAGCCAAGGCTATAGCCTTCGCGCGGGGTTTGGGTGAGCATACGCCGTTCGACCAACGCCGTGGCCAGACGGTGGGTGGTGCTGCGGGTCAGGCCGAGTCGCGCGGCCAGGGCCGGCAGGCCGATGGCGCCCGCGTCGGCCACCACGTCGAGCACGTCCAGGCCGCGAAACAGCGTCTGGCTGCCGCTTGGGCTCTTGGTCGCCGCGCCTTCGTCGTCAGCCACTGGTTCCGCTCCCCTTGACGTGCTGGGTTTCATTTTGTAGCACTACCTCTCATAATATGGAACGCAAGACAAGGGCTCGCTTCGCGACTCTTCGGGTCACGGATCTACCGCGGCGAGCGTGTCATACGATGTTCTGGGGAGGTAGCGCGAACATGTGTTCGCGCCGTTCGGCGGCCCCGCTGGCGCGCCCTCCCCCGGTTTGGGGTTGATCCGGTCGAGCGACCGGGCGTTGTTGGAGCACTAAGATGCCGCTTCCCTTGATCAAGCATGTCCGGGCCTTCGTGGTCCGCGGCGGCGGCGCTGATTATCACGACCAGGGCGAAGGCCACTGGATCGACGATCACATCGCCACCCCGATGTCGCGCTATCCGGAATACCGCCAGAGCCGCCAAAGCTTCGGCATCAACGTGTTGGGCACGCTGGTCGTCGAGATCGAGGCCGTCGACGGCACGATCGGCTTCGCGGTGACCACCGGCGGCGAGCCCGCCGCCTACATCGTCGAAAAGCACCTGGCCCGCTTCCTGGAAGGCCGCGACCCGACCGAGGTCGAGAAGATCTGGGACCAGATGTACTTCTCCACCCAGTACTACGGCCGCAAGGGCCTGGTCGTGAACGCCATCTCGGGCGTCGACCTGGCGCTCTACGACCTGCTGGGCAAGCTGCGCCAGGAGCCGGTCTACGCCCTGCTGGGCGGCAAGGTCCGTGACGAGCTGACCTTCTACGCCACCGGCGCCCGTCCGGACCTGGCCAAGGAGATGGGCTTCATCGGCGGCAAGATGCCCCTGCACCACGGCCCGGCCGAGGGCGAGGAAGGCCTGCACAAGAACATCCAGGAACTGGCCACCATGCGCGAGCGCGTGGGCGAGGACTTCTGGCTGATGTTCGACTGCTGGATGTCGCTGGACCTCAACTACGCCACCAAGCTGGCCCACAAGGCCCACGAGTTGGGCCTGAAGTGGATCGAGGAGGCCCTCAGCCCCGACGACTACTGGGGCTATCGCGACCTCAAGAAGAACGCCCCCAAGGGCATGCTGGTCACCACCGGCGAGCACGAAGCCACCCGCTGGGGCTTCCGCATGCTGCTGGAGATGGAATGCTGCGACATCATCCAGCCGGACGTGGGCTGGTGCGGCGGCGTCACCGAGCTGATCAAGATCGCCAACCTGGCCGACAGCAAGGGCGTGATGATGATCCCGCACGGCTCGTCGGTCTACAGCTACCACTTCGTCATCACGCGCCATAACAGCCCGTTCGCCGAGTTCCTGATGATGGCGCCCAAGGCCGACGAGGTCGTGCCGATGTTCCACCCGCAGCTGATCGGCGAGCCCGTGCCGGTCAACGGCAAGCTCAAGCTCGGCGACGCGCCCGGCTTCGGCGTCGAGCTGAACCGCGACATCGCCCTGCACCGTCCCTATCCGCGGTAAGCCGCGCCCCTTCCTCCCCCATTTCCCCTAGAGCCAGAAGATCATGAAACTGCTGCGTTACGGCCCGCGGGGCGCCGAAAAGCCCGGTCTGCTCGACGCCGAAGGCAAGATCCGCGACCTGTCGGGCCACGTGTCCGACATCACCGGCGCCGAACTGTCGCCCGAGGGCCTGGCCAAGATCGCCGCCATCGACCCGGCCACCCTGCCGGTGGTCGAAGGCTCGCCGCGCTACGGCGTGCCGATCGGCAATGTCGGCAAGTTCCTGGCCATCGGCCTGAACTTCGCCGACCACGCCAAGGAAGCCGGTCTGGAGCCCCCGCCCGAGCCGATCTTCTTCACCAAGGCGATCTCGTGCCTGAACGGCCCGAACGACCAGGTCATGCTGCCCAAGGGCGCCGAGAAGGGCGACTGGGAAGTCGAGCTGGGCGTCGTGATCGGCAAGCGCGCTCGCTATGTCGAGCAATCCGAAGCCCTGGACTACGTCGCCGGCTACGTGCTGGTGAACGACGTCTCCGAGCGCGCCTTCCAGAAGGAGCTCGGCTCGCAGTGGGACAAGGGCAAGGGCTGCGACACCTTCGGTCCGGTCGGTCCGTGGGTCGTCACCGCCGATGAGGTCGGCGACTGCCAGAACCTCGACATGTGGCTCGACCTCAACGGCAAGCGCATGCAGACCGGCAACAGCAAGACGATGATCTTCGGCGTCGCCGAACTGATCGCCTACATGAGCCGCTTCGTCACCCTGGAGCCGGGCGACATCCTGACCACGGGCACCCCTCCGGGCGTCGGCGAAGGCCAGAAGCCGGAAAAGATCTTCCTCAAGGCCGGCGACGTCATGGAGCTGGGCATCGAGAAGCTCGGCAGCCAGCGCCAGGAAGTCATCGCCTGGACTAAGGAAGGCGTCTCGTGACCGTCTACGCCAACCGCTTTGCAAACCGCGCCGCCGTCATCACCGGCGGAGCCTCGGGCCTGGGCAAGGAAACCGCCCGTCGCCTGGTCGCCGAAGGCGGCAAGGTCGCCCTGTGGGACGTCAACGCCGAAGCCCTGAAGGCCGCCGCCGAAGAGATCGGCGCGACCTTCACCTACGCGCTCGACGTCTCCGACGAAGCCCAGGTCGCGGCCGCCACGGCCGCCAGCCTGGAGGCCCTGGGCAAGATCGATGTGCTGGTCAATTCGGCCGGCATCACCGGCGCCACCGTGCCGGTGCACGAGTTCCCGCTCGACAGCTGGAAGCGCGTCATCGACATCAACCTGAACGGCCTGTTCTACTGCTGCCGTTCGGTGGTGCCGCACATGCTGGCGGCCGGCTACGGCCGCATCGTCAACGTCGCCTCGGTGGCCGGCAAGGAAGGCAATCCCAACGCCAGCGCCTATTCGGCGTCGAAGGCCGGCGTGATCGGCCTGACCAAGTCGCTGGGCAAGGAACTGGCCGGCAAGGGCGTGATCGCCAACGCCCTGACCCCCGCCACCTTCGAAAGCCCGATCCTCGAGCAGCTGCCCGCCAGCCAGGTCGAGTACATGCGCTCGAAGATCCCGATGGGCCGTCTCGGCGAAGTCGAGGAAAGCGCCGCCATGGTCTGCTTCATGGCCAGCGAAGAGTGCAGCTTCACCACCGCCGCCACCTTCGACACGTCCGGCGGCCGGACCACCTTCTAAGCTTTTGTATCCGGGCTCGCCCGCCCTTCGGGGCGGGCGGGTTCAAAGGGAGGAACCATGGCGTACGCGGGTCCGATCATCGACGCCCACATGCACCTGTGGGACCTCGACAAGCACTACTATTCCTGGCTGCAGGACGACCCGCTGCCCAACAATCCGGCCGGCGACATGAGCCTGATCGCCGGGAAGGACTACCTGCCCGCCGACTACGCCGCCGACGCCCTGCCCTGGCGCGTCCAGAGCTTGGTCCATGTCGAGTGCGGCCTGCCGACCGACAAGCAACTGTCCGAAACCGACTGGCTGGAAGGCCTGGCCGACGCCGGCGCGCCCATCGGCGCGATCGTCGCCGGCGCCAACCTGGACGATCCGAACGTCGAACTGCTGCTGGAAGCCCACGCCGAGCGCCCGCTTGTTCGCGGCATCCGCCAGATCGTCAATTTCCACCAGGACCCGGCCAAGACTTACGGTCCGTCCGACCTGCTGCTGAACCCGGCCTGGCGCCGTGGCTTCGCGCTGCTGGCCGACCACGGCCTGTCGTTCGACCTGCAGCTCTATCCTTCGCAGATGGCGACGGCGGCCGCGCTGGCCGACGCCCATCCCGACATCCCGCTGATCGTCAACCACGCCGGCATGCCGACCGACCGCGACGAGGCCGGCCTGGCCCTCTGGCGCGCTGGTATAGCGGACCTCGCCAAGCGTCCGAACGTCACCTGCAAGATCTCGGGCCTGGCCATGGTCGACCGCGCCTGGACGGTGGAAAGCCTGCGCCCGTTCGTCCTTTACGTGATCGAGGCCTTCGGCCCCGAACGCAGCATGTTCGCCAGCAACTTCCCGGTCGAGAAGGTGCACGGAAGCTTCGACGCCTTCTACAGCGCCTACGACGCCATCACGGCCGACTTCAGCGACGCCGAGCGCCAGCGCCTGTTCGCCGGCACGGCCGCCGACGTCTACCGCATCGCCTGACAACCATAAAAAGACGCCCGGAGGACACCCCCATGAGCAGCAAGATCGAAGGTCGCCCGATCGCCTTCCGCATGCAGCTGAAGGCCGGCGTCGCCGCCGAGTACGAGCGCCGCCACGACGAGCTGTGGCCGGACCTGGCCGAAGCCCTGCGCGGCGCGGGCATCTACGACTATTCGATCTTCCTCGACGAAGAGACCATGAGCCTGTTCGCCGTGCTGCGCCTGAAGCCGGACAACGACAAGGGCGCCCTGCCCCTGCAGCCGGTGATGAAGCGCTGGTGGGACTTCATGGCCGACCTGATGGAGGTCCACCCCGACAACAAGCCCGTCGAGTGGCCGCTGAAGCCCGTCTTCTTCTTCGAGGGCTGAGCTAGTGAAGCGCACCGCTTTCCTCGGCCTCGCCGCCGCCCTGCTTGCCAGCACCGCGCTGGCCGAGCCGACGCGCTACGTCATGACGGCGTTCACCAACGCCAGCCAGTCGAACATGAGCATCTACGACTCGGCCGACGGAACGCGCTTCACCCTGCAGAAGCCGCTCGCCTACACCCCGCCCAAGGGGCTGATCCGCGATCCCAGCGTGCTCAAGCGCAAGGACGGCTTCTACTACGTCGCCTACACCACTGGCTGGACCGGCAACACGATCGGCCTGGCCCGCAGCAAGGACCTGGTCGACTGGACCTTCCTGCGCGACGTGACGATCGACGTGCCCGGCGTCACCAACAGCTGGGCGCCCGAGTGGTTCGTCGACCAGGACGGCTCCGAACACCTGATCCTGTCGGTCTCGACCACCGGCATCGGCGGCCAGTTTCAGCCCTACCGCATCACCGCCCAGGACTCTGACCTGACCAGCTGGAGCGCCCCGCGCCCGCTGTCGGGCATGGGCCCCAACTACATCGACGCCTTCGTCGTGCGCGAGGGCTCGCAGTACCAGGCCTTCGCCAAGAACGAGACCACCAAGTACATCGAGCTGCTGACCGCCCCGTCGCTGGACGGCCCCTGGCAGGTCAAGGGCGGCGGCGACTGGGCCGGCTGGGGCAAGTTCCTCGAAGGCCCCGCCGTCACGCGTACCCCTGAAGGGGCTTGGCGCGTCTATTTCGACGAGTACATGGCCAAGCGCTACTGGTACTCCGACAGCAAGGACGGCTTCCGCACCTGGACCAAGAAGCAGGAACTGCCCGAGCTTTCCGGCACGGTCCGCCACTTCACCGTGCTGAAGGAAGGCGGCGACCAGGCGGTCGCGACCAAGCCGGCTGAAGCCCACAAGATCACCTGGGACAAGTACTCCCTGAAGGTCGACGGCGCCCGCATCTACTCCTGGGGCGGCGAGTTCCATCCCTTCCGCGTGCCCAGCCCCGACCTGTGGCGCGACATCCTCCAGAAGATGAAGGCCAGCGGCTACAACACCGTCGCGATCTACATCGACTGGGGCTACCACTCGCCCAAGCAGGGGGTCTACGACTTCAGCGGCGTGCGCGACATCGACCGCGTGCTGACCATGGCCAAGGAAGAAGGCCTCTACGTCATCACCCGCGCCGGGCCCTACGTGAACGCCGAGCTGACGCGCGGCGGCTTCCCCGGCTGGCTGGTCAACCAGCAGGCTCGCGCCCGCACCGACGCGCCGGAATACGTCCAGGCCGCCGACGAGTGGCTGAGCCAGATCAACAAGGTCATCGCCCGCCACCAACTGACCACCGGCCAGGGCACGGTCATCGCCCACCAGATCGAGAACGAGCTCGACGTCGTCGGCGCCCCGCAGCAGCGCTACATGCAATGGCTGGCCGACAAGGCCCGCGCGGACGGCATCACCGTCCCGCTGTTCCACAACGACAAGGGCCGCAACGGCTACTGGGTGCCCAAGGACTCCAAGGTCCCCGGCACGGTGGAAGGCCCGACCGACCTCTACGCCTTCGACGGCTATCCGGGCGGCTCGTGCAAGGTCGACTCCACGCCCTCGGCGGCGGGCGTCGCGCCCGACTGGGGCCTCTACGGCGCCGGCGGGGCCAAGGGCGGCGCCTCGGCCAGCCCCAACACCCCCGGCTTCGCGGCCGAGTTCGGCGGCGGCTGGTTCGACTACTGGGGCAGCAACGGCGACTACGACTGCACCGCCCTCCATCGCGGCGTCGGCTACCAGCGGGTGTTCTACGGCACCAACATCGCCAACGGCCTGACGATCCAGAGCTTCTACATGACCTATGGCGGCACCAGCTGGGGCTGGCTGCCGGCCCCGGTGGTGTTCAGCTCTTACGACTACGGCTCGGCCATCGACGAGGCCCGCGGGCTTCGCGACAAGGCCAAGGTCATGAAGCAGATGGGCCAGTTCCTGAACGCGGTTCCGGACCTGACCCGCATGGACAAGGGCGAGTTCGTCACCGTCTCGAACGACAAGGTCCGCGTCTATCACAACATCAACGCCGAGACCGGCAGCCACCTCTATGTGGTCGTCCACAATCCCAGCAGCGCCACCGGCGACGAGAGCTTCACCTTCAAGCTGAAGACCCGCGACGGCGAGTACGTGGTCCCCTCGCGGATCAAGGGCCAGGACAGCAAGATGCTGATGGCCAGCTACGACCTGGGCGGCCAGCGGCTGGTCTATTCGACCTCCGAGATCCAGACCCACCTGCCCTGGAACGGCGGCGATCTGGCCCTGCTCTACGGCCGCGCCGGCGAGGCTGGCGAGACCGTCCTGCGCTACGCTCAAGAACCCAAGGTCGAGGTGCTGGAAGGCCAGGTCACCTCGGCCTTCGACGCCGCCAAGGGCGACCTGAAGCTGACCTACAGCCACACGGGCCTGGCCCGCGTGCGCATCACCGGCGGCGGCCGTCCGCCCCTGGTGCTGCTGCTGGCCGACGAGGCGACGGGCCAGACCTTCTGGCGCCAGGACACGCCTGCCGGCCCGACCCTGCAGCGCGGCCCCGGCCTCGTCCGCACCGCCGCCGTCAAGGGCGGCGTGCTGTCCCTGACCGGCGACACCGAGGCCGAAAGCCCGCTGGAAGTCTTCGCCCCCAAGGGCGTGAAGTCCGTCCGCTGGAACGGCGCCGCCGTCGCCGCCAAGGCCACCGCTTCGGGCTCGCTGCTGGCGTCCAAGGCCCTGCCCGGCCCGGCCGCCGTCACCGTTCCGGACCTCGCCAAGCTCGAATGGAAGACCGCCGCCGGCTCGCCCGAGTCCGACCCGGCCTTCGACGACAGCGCCTGGGCCAAGGCCGAGGGCAAGCGCGGCGGCTCCACCGTGCGTCCGCCCACCGGCCAGCCGGCGCTCGACATGAGCACCCACGGCTTCCACAACGGCGACGTCTGGTATCGCGGCCGCTACAAGGGCCGCGCCGACATCGACACCCTGACCCTCCACTACGGCGCCGGCGGCGCGGGGATGCTGCAGGTCTGGCTGGACGGCAAGTTCCTGGGCCAGCACGAGCTGGACGGCGGCCTGCCCCGCCCGATCACCACGGGCGTGGCGACCTTCAAGCTGCCCGAAGCCCTGCGCGGCGACGGCGAGCACGTGCTGTCGGTGATGGTGCGCAACAACGGCCACAACTGGGACCTCGACGCCGACGACTTCCACAAGGAAGCCCGCGGCCTGGTCTCGGCCTCGCTGTCGAGCCCGACCAGCTACAGCTTCGCCGTGCCGATCGCCTGGAAGATCCAGGGCAACAAGGGCGGCGAGGACATCGCCGATCCGGTGCGCGGCTCGCTGAACGAAGGCGGCCAGTACGGCGAGCGCAACGGCTGGCACCTGCCGGGCTTCCCTGACCAGAGCTGGGCCAAGGCCGACATGGCCGCGACCCAGCCCTACGCCGGCACCACTTGGTATCGCACGAACTTCGACCTCGCCTTGCCCAAGGACCAGGACGTGACCCTGGGCCTGACGATCGGCGATCCGAAGACCCCGCGCTCGCCGGGCCGCTACCGCGTGCTGATCTTCGTCAACGGCTGGAACATGGGCCAGTTCATCGCCCACGTCGGCCCGCAGCGGACCTTCGTCCTGCCGAGCGGCATCATCGACGAGCACGGCAAGAACACCATCGCTCTCGCGGTGACCAGCGACGGCGCCCCCGGCGACGCCCTGGAAGCCGTCAAACTGGAAGTGCTGCGCAACGTGGAAGGCGGCGTGCCCGTCGCCCGCGTTCCGGCTCCCGACTACAAACAGTAGGCCCCCGCCTACCGCCAGACCTACCCTTTAGGAGACTACCGTGCCCAATCTCGCACACGGCATCGAGGCCAAGGACGTCAAGGCCAAGATCGCCCTTCTGATCAGCAACCTCGTCGACATCACCGACGAGACGGGCGAGTTCCTGCTGCGCCTCGACGACGGCCGCGTCATCGACACCAAGGGCTGGAACGACTGGGAATGGACCCACGGCGTGGGCCTCTACGGCCTGTGGAAGCAGTACGAGATGTACGGCGACGAGCGCGCCTTCGACATCATGACCAAGTGGTTCGCCGACCGCTTCGAGGCCGGCACCCCGACCAAGAACATCAACACGGTCTCGCCGTTCCTGACCCTGGCCTACCTCTATGAGGCCACCGGCGACCACACCTATATCCCCTACCTCGAGACCTGGGCCGACTACGTCATGTACGAGGGTCCGCGCACCGAGGAAGGCGGCTTCCAGCACATCGTCTTCAACAGCGAGAACCCGCAGCAGCTGTGGGACGACACGCTGATGATGAGCGTGCTGCCGCTGGCCAAGATCGGCCTGCTGCTCGACCGCCCCGACTTCGTCGAGGAGGCCAAGCGCCAGTTCATGGTCCACATCAAGTACCTGGCCGACCGCAAGACCGGCCTGTGGTTCCACGGCTGGACCTTCGAGGGCCGTCACAACTTCGCCGACGCCCTGTGGGCCCGCGGGAACTGCTGGGTGACGATCGCCATCCCGGAATTCATCGAGCTGCTCGACCTGAAGCCGGGCGACGGCCTGCGCGCCTTCCTGATCGACGCCCTGGAAGCCCAGATCAAGGCCCTGACCAAGTTCCAGGACCAGGAGTCGGGCCTGTGGCACACGATCATCGACGACAAGACCTCGTACCTGGAAGCCTCGGCCACGGCCGGCTTCGCCTACGGCGTCCTGAAGGCCGTCCGCAAGCGCTACATCGGCAAGGAATACGAAGCCGTCGCCATCCGCGCCATCAAGGGCGTGCTGGCCAACATCGACGACGCCGGTGAACTGCAGCAGGTCTCGTTCGGCACCCCGGTGTTCGACACGATCCAGGGCTACAAGGACATCCCGCTGACCTCGATGCCCTACGGCCAGTCGCTGGCCATGCTGGCCCTCGGCGAGTTCCAGCGCGCCTTCATCTAAGGCTCGCGCATCTTCGAACTACCCGGTCCGCTCCCTGGGAGCGGACCGGACTTGGGGGCGACAAGACCCCCTCTTCTTGGGAATGAAACGAACATGGCCACGCCAGACCCCCGCAAACCGTCCTGGGTCACCTATTGGGGCTGGGGCTCCGGCGACATGCTGGGGGCCGGCGCGCAAGCCGTGATCACCGGCTGGCTGGCCTATTTCTTCATCACCTTCTGCGGGCTGTCGCCGGTCGAGACGGGCCTGATCCTGGGCCTGCCGCGCCTGCTCGAGGCGATCACCTGCCCGCTGATCGGCTACATCTCCGACAACCTGCGCCACACCTGGATCGGCCGGAAGGTCGGGCGGCGGAAGATCTTCCTGCTGGCCACCATCCCGCTGCTGCCGGCCTTCGCCCTGATCTTCGTCACCGGCAAGCCGTTCCTCTACTACCTCCTGACCTTCATCTTCTTCGAGTTCGTCTACACGATGTTCCTAATCCCGTGGGAAACCCTCGCGGCGGAAATGACGAAGGATTACAAGGAGAAGGCCAAGTTCGCCGGCGTGCGCATGATGGTCGCCCAGACCTCGGCGATCCTGGCCTCGTACCTTCCGACCCTGATCATCAACCACTTCGGCGGCAAGGACAGCCCCAACACCTTCCTGATCATGGCGGCCATCTTCGGCGGCCTGTTCAGCCTGGTGGTGCTGCTGGTGGTGCTGTTCACCTGGGAGCGCCCCTACACCGAGGAAGAAAAGCTGATCCAGCCCGAGCCGATGGACTGGAGCAAGGCCGCCCTGATCCCGGTCAACATGTTCCGCGACCTGTTCTCGACCCTGAAGCTGAAGGCCTTCCGCCAGCACCTGTCGCTCTATCTGGGCGGCTACATCAGCCAGGACATCTTCAACACCGCCTTCCCGCTGTTCGTGGCCACGGTGATGGTCGGCTCGACCCTGGTGATCTCCCAGGCCATGACGATGATGTACGTGGCCCAGCTGATCTCGGTGATGGTCGCCATCCGCGTGATCATCAAGACCGGCCCGACCGCCGCCTACCGCATGGCCATCAGCTTCGTCGGCGCGGCCCTGCTGCTGTTCCTGGGCTTCTACCTGGTCAAGCCGGCCGGCTTCTCGGCCGGCGTGGCGGCGCTGAACGGCAACATCTTCCACGCCCTGCCCGGCGGCGCGAGCTACAACCCGACGGTCCTGCTGTGGCTGTTCCTGCCGATCATCCTGGCGGGCCTGGGCCGCGGCACGCTGAACTTCGTGCCCTGGGGCGTTTACAACTACCTGCCCGACGTCGACGAGGCCGTCACCGGCCTGCGCCGCGAAGGCATCTTCGCCGGGGTCATGACCTTCGTGCGCAAGATCGCCCAGTCGGGCGCCATCCTGCTGACCACCAGCCTGATCGGCCTGGGCGGCTTCGTCTCGGCCGCCAAGGGCGCTCCGCCTGTCCAGCAGTCGCCGGAAGCCATCCGCGCCCTCGTGCTGGTCATGGTCGGCGGCCCGCTGATCGTGATGATCGCCGGCATGCTGATCTCCTGGAAGTTCCGCCTCAACGCCAAGACCCACGAGGTCCTGGTCCACGAAGTCGAACGCCTCCGCGCCGGCGCGACGCAGGCCGAAAGCCCCGAGTCCAAGGCCATCGTCGAGGACCTCACCGGCTGGAAGTACGAAACCCTCTGGGGCCGCGGCGCCAAGGCCAAGCCGGCCGTCGGCGAAGACCACATCCCGGACATCACCTGACGCTGTTCCCTTGCGGGAGACGGTGGCCCCCGCGAAGGCGGGGGTCGGGTGAGGGGTCTCTCAGAAATCAGACGCCGCGACAGCCGATCGGCCGTCGCGGCGTTTTCGTTCGTGCAACCCCTCATCCGTCGGCTTCGCCGACACCTTCTCCCGCAAGGGGAGAAGGACGAGTCTAGAAACCTCCCCCTCTGGGGGAGGCGGCCGAAGGCCGGTGGGGGGACGTTTTCAGCTTTCGAGGGGCTGGAAGGGTCGCAACAACTCCCCCCACCGATCGCTTCGCGATCACCTCCCCCACGGGGGGAGGTTCCTTGAGATCTACGCCGCCTCGGCCTGACTCCACCGCGCCACCGTCTCCAGCAGCCGCATCGGGTTGATCGGCTTGCCCAGGTGGTCGTCCATGCCGGCGGCCAGGCAGTTGGCGACCTGTTCGGGCAGCACGTTGGCGGTCATGGCGACGATCGGCGTGTGGCGGCCGGCGTGCTCCAGGGCGCGGATGCGGCGGGTGGCGGTCAGGCCGTCCATCACCGGCATCTGCACGTCCATCAAAACAAGGTCGTAGGCCTTGCCGGCCTTGAAGGCGTCGACCGCCCCCACCCCGTCGACGGCCGTCTCGACCTCGACGTCGAACGGCGCCAGCAGCGCCCCGATCAGCTCGCGGTTGGCCGGATTGTCCTCGACCAGCAATACCCGCGCCGGCCGCTCCAGCGCCGCCGGCTGCGGCGCGACCGGAATGTCGGCGACGCTCTCGGTGATCGGCAGGTCGACCTCGAACCAGAAGGTCGAACCCTTGCCCAGGGTGCTCTCCACGCCGATGCGGCCGCCCATGGCGTCGATGATCCGCTTGCAGATCGCCAGACCCAGGCCCGTGCCGCCGAACCGGCGCGAGACGCCGGCGTCGGCCTGGATGAAGCGCTCGAACACCGCCTCGTGCATGTCGCCCGGCAGGCCGATGCCGGTGTCGCGCACCTCCATCCGCAGGCGCTGGCCAACGTCGCTGGCCTCCTGGCTGACCGAGATCAGGATCCGCCCCTCGCTCGTGAACTTCACGGCGTTGGACAGGAAGTTCAGCAGCACCTGATTCAGCCGCGCGGCGTCGCCGACCAGGGGCTTCAGGCCCGGCCCGAACTCGACCAGCACGGGCAGGCCCTTCTCCTGGGCCTGGGTCTCGATCAGGGCGGCGGCCGAGCGGGCCATGTCGCAGGGACGGAAGGGCTCGGCGTCGAACTCCAGCCCCGCCTCCAGGCGCGAGAAGTCGAGCACGTCGTTGATCACGCCCAGCAGGGTGTTGCTGGCCTCGTGGATCAGCCGCACCTGCCGCGCGTCGCCCTCGGCCAGGGCCGACGACTGCCGCAAGAGGCCCGAAAAGCCGATGATCGCCGTCAGCGGCGTGCGCAGCTCGTGGGTCATGTTGGCCAGGAAGTCGGCCTTGGCGGCGGCGGCCGACTGGGCCTCCTGCGCGGCCTGGGCCAGGTCCTGCGCCAAGCGCTTGCGCTCGGTGATGTCGCGGCTTGTGGCGATGAAACCGCCGCCGTCCTCGGGCGGCACCAGCGAATAGGTGCTCTCGATCCAGATCGTCCGGCCGTCCTTGTGCCGGAAGCGGTATTCCATCGTGCGGCTGTCGTTGGCGTCCTTCAGCTGGCGGATGGCCGCCACGGCCTTGGCGCCGTCCTCGGCGTCCACCCCGAAGATGTTGGGCGCGGCCAGGAACTCCTCCGACGTGTAGCCAGTCAGGCGTTCGATGGCCGGCGAGTTGTAGAGCCGCCGCCCCTTGGCGTCCCACAGCGACAGGGCGTCGGTCAGGTTGTTGGCCAGGATGCCGTACAGCGACTCCTGCTCGCGCAGCCGCGACAGGGCGCGCTCGGCCTCCAGCCGCCGCCGCTCGGCCTCCTCGGCCGACTGGCGCTGCACCTTCAGGCTCTCATAGAGGTCGCGCTTGGCCGCCTTCAGGTTCAGGCGCTGGCTATGCAGGAAATAGACGAGCGGCCCGCCGGCGACCGCGACGATGGTCATCGTCATCCACGGCGTGAAGATGTACGGCCGCGCCAGCAGCAACACGTTCACCACGTAGTCCGTCCCGACCGCCACGATCGCCACGACGGCGATGGTTGCGAGGGTGCGAAGGATGCTGGCTCTGAACATGGCCCCAGGATCGACGGCGCGACGGATCGAACGGCTCGATCCATCCCGTTTGTCCATCATCTAGGAGTCCGAGGTGCTAAAATCGAAGCCTCGGATAACGCTGAAACGCCCATCGCGACGCTAGGCCGCAGGGCCGGACGCACTCAAGGTGGCGCTTTTAGCCAAGCTCTCGCCTTCCAGCGTCGGCTATCCGACCGCCGTGCGGGAAAAGGCGTCCAGCGGCACGATCTTGCCGTCGATCCGCACCGGCGCGCGGGCGTCGGGATTCGTGGTCAGCGCCAGGCCGTCGATCGACAGGCCCTTCACGTGCCGCGCCCACAGGCCCCAGGCCGGCGGGTCGCCGAACATCCTGGGCTCGGGATAGGCGTCGGCCAGGTCCGCCGGTTCGACGCCCACCGCCTTGGCCCCGCCCAGGAACGACAGTTCCAGCCCCTCCAGCCGCACGTCCTCGATCGGCGCGTCCGGCAGGCCAGCCAGGATCACCGGCAGGTCGGCCCGCGCCTCGGATCCCGAAAGGTTGCGCACCCGCACCCGACGCAGCGCGCCCGCCTTGGTCCCCTCCGGCCCGCGCAGCCGCGCGCCCAGCCGCAGGAACAGCGGCGCGCTGGTCATCTCCACGAGGCGCACGTCCTCGATCTCGACGTCCTCGATGGTCCCGCCGTCGACCGTCTCCAGCGCCAGCCCGCGCGAGCGCTCCAGCACGCAGTCCTTGATGCGGATGCGGCGGAAGTCGCCGTTGCTCTCGGTGCCGATCTTGATGCGGCCGGTGACCCGGTCCTGGTCCGGCGCGATCTGCTGGACCCGCCCCAAGCTGCCGTCCAGCACCGTCCCCGCGTCGAAGCCCGAGACGTGGCAACCCACGATCTCGACGTCTTCCGTCGGCATGGCCTCGCCCAGGGCCATCGAGGCCTTCAGCACGATGGCGTCGTCGTTGGGGGTGTTGACCCGGCAGTGAGCCACCCGCACCCGCCGGCAGCCGTCGATGTCGAGTCCGTCGCGGTTGGTGTCGATCAGCAGGTTTTCGATCGCCAAGTCCTCGCAGCCCGTCGCCAGCAGGGCGAAATGCCCGCCGCGATGGAGCGTGAAGCCCGACAACCGGACGTTTCGGCAGCGCTTCAGGGCGATCGACTTGTTGCCCTGCCCGATCATCGCCGCGCGCTCGGGCACGAGCTCGGCCATGGCCTCGGCGGACAACCCCACCATGCTCAGCGGAAACTCGCCGGCCTGCCGGCGCCAGCGCGAGCCCGGCCCCTCGCGGGTCAGG
The DNA here is from genome assembly GCF_059415745.1 of Caulobacter sp. GW821-FHT10A10. Lineage (NCBI taxonomy): Bacteria > Pseudomonadati > Pseudomonadota > Alphaproteobacteria > Caulobacterales > Caulobacteraceae > Caulobacter > Caulobacter sp. GW821-FHT10A10. The sequence continues at coordinate 395,405 of NZ_JBWKNV010000003.1, forward strand.
CCCTCGCCGTCGATGCGGCCGGGACCGACGATGGCGACATCCTCCAGGTCCTCGCCCCAGATAAGGCTGTTGCGCCAATGGCTGTGACCGAAGTCCTGGTAGAGGTCGTGCGGATTGTCCTCCGGCGGATCATAGGCCCCGCCGTGACGGGCCGGATCGGCGGCGACCAGCACGCAGCCCTCGTCCAGCTGCAGGGTCACGCGGCTGGCCAGCCGGATGGAAAAGCTCAGATAGCGCCCCGCCGGCAGCCACACGGTCCCGCCGCCGGCCGCGCTCGCCGCCGAGATGGCGGCGTTGATCGCGTCGGTGTCCAGCGCCTGCCCGTCGCCGACGGCGCCGAAGGCCCGGACGTCGAAGGTCACGTATAGAGGCCGTGGCGGCGCAGGAACGGCGGCAGGAGCTGCGGCCAGCTCATGTCCAGCCCCTTGGGACCGGTCAGCCCGAACCCATGCCCGCCCTTCTCGAACATGTGCAGCTCGCTGGGCACGCCGGCCTTGCGCAGCGCCGAGTACAGCAGCAGCGAGTTGTCGGCCGGCACCACCTTGTCGTCGGCGGCGGTGGCGATGAAGGTCGGCGGCGTGTCGGCCGGCACGTCCAGCTCCAGCGAGATCGCCTTGCGCCGCGCTTCCGAGGCGTCGGCGCCCAGCAGCTCCTTCAGCGAGCCGCCGTGCGCGTACGGCGCCTGCATGGTCACCACCGGATAGAACAGCCCCGCCACCGACGGCCGGGTCGACAGCGTGTCGATGGCGTCGATCGGCGCATAGGTCTGGCGCTTGAACTGGGTCGACAGCCGCCCGGCCAGGTGCCCTCCCGCCGAGAAGCCCATCACGCCCACGCGCTCGGGATCAAGGCCCAGTTCCCCGGCCCGCGAGCGGATGATGCGCATGGCCCGCTGGGCGTCCTGCAAGGCCACGTCCGGCCCGGCCGCCCAGCCGTCGGCCGGCAGGCGGTAGGTCATGACGAAGGCGGTGACGCCCTGGTCGGCGATCCACTGGTCGATCGCTCCGCCGGCCTTGCTGACCGCTACGCGCACATAGCCGCCGCCCGGGATCATCAGGATCGCCGCGCCGTTGGGGTTCTTGGGCCGGCGCATCATCAGCACCGGGTCGTTGATGTGCAGGAAGGCCGTGTCGTTGGGATCGCCGCCCGGCGTGCGCAGGATCACCTGCTCCTTGGCCGTCACCTTCTCGCCCCCTGGCGCCCTGCCCGGCCAGATCGGCTGGATTTCCAGGGTCGGCTTGGCCGCCGCCGGGACGGCTTCAGGAGCAGCGCCTTGCGCCAGGGCCGGGCTGGCGGCGGTCGCGCCGGCCAGGGCCAGCAGGGAGCGACGATCGATCATAGGATACCTCAGTTTCCGCGCAGGGCCGCGTTGGAACGGGCCGCGCTGGGAGCCATGACGAAGCTGTCGGGCGGGGTGGGCCTGGCCGGATCAAACGATCCGACGTCGGCCGCCAGATGGCGCGCCAGGTCCGGAACGCCCGCCTTGATCCCCTCCACGATGCATCGCGCCAGTTCGTAGGCGCCGTAGTTGTCGTGGTGGGTGATGTCCTTGCCGCCGTCGGCGAAGGCCTTGGGCGATTCCGTCGGCCCCAGCGCCTCGTAGAAGGCCTTGCTCATGGCCGCCAGGTCGATGACCGGCACGCCCAATTCCTGGCCCACGGCCAGCACCGCGGCCGGATAGTCGCCGTGGGTGTTGATGATCTTGCCGTCCGCGTCAAAGCGCCGGCGGTGCATCGAGGTCACCAGCACGGGCGTGGTCCCCCGCCGCCGGAACTCGCCGACATAGGCCTTGAGGTAGTCGCGATAGGTCGTGGCCGCCTCGACATAGGTCTGGGGCCAGTTTTCCTTCTGGTCGTTGTGGCCGAACTGGATCAGCGCGAAGTCGCCGGCCCGCGTCTGGCTCAGCACCTTGTCCAGCCGATGCTCCATCAGGAACGACTTCATCGTCTCGCCGGACTCGGCGTGGCTGGCCACCGACACGGTCGGGGCGAAGAACCTGGGCAGCATCTGGCCCCAGCCGGCCGCCGGCTCGAAAGGCTGGTCGGTGACCGTGGAGTCGCCCAGCAGGAAGACGCGCGGCACGCTCGCCGGCTCCACGGTCATCCGCGCCACCTTGGGGGCCGGACCGCAGAACTCGACGGTCAGCCGGTCGTCCCAGTTGGGCGTGCCCTTCTCGCGCGGATTGAGGATCACCTCGGTCCCGCCCGGAGCATTCTTGGGCGGCGGCGGCAGGGCGGGGTTACGGGTGTTCACGACGAACACCACCTCGCGGCGCTCCTTGGCCTTGGTGCGGATCTGCTCGGCCACCAGCCGGCGGGACTCGGCCTTCACGGTCAGGTCGGCGCCGCCGTCGACCTCAAGGGTCACGCGCCAGTCGCCTTCCGGAACGGCGACCGAGAACGACCGCCCCTCCCCCGGTTCGAAGCCGTAGCCCGAGGCGGCGTCGTACAGACGGTCGGCGGCGACCGGGGTGAAACCTTCGCGCGGCTTGGCGGTGAAATCGAACCTACGGGCGGTCATCGGCGTCTCTCCCGCCAGGGCGGCGGTCGCGGGCGCCAGAATCAGGCCGGCCAGAACGCTGCGTCGCTTCAGCTGCATCCCCGTCGCCCCTCCCCATCGCCTGCGGCTGCTGGCCGCCATTCTGCGGCGGACCATTCCGAAGAACGGGCTCGGACGCAAGGAATTTCACATATCGCCACATCAAACCAATATGTGGGACAAATAATGCGGCAAGCTGCAGTGATCGGACGAAACCCCGCTTGCGACGCATGGGAGGCCCGACTATGGTCCGCGCCGCTTCTCACGGCCACCCCCGTGTCGACAGCGGGCCGGTAGCTCAGTGGTAGAGCATTCGACTTTTAATCGAATGGTCCTGGGTTCGAATCCCAGCCGGCCCACCACCCTTCCCTTTGAAATCCATAGCGTTTTAAGTTTCCCCTTCGGGGACCCAGACCCTTGTGGCGCGTCCGTCGCCCAAACTGCGCCTTGGTTCGAAGCCAACTCGGCTCAACCATTCGGAAGCGCCGCTCGATTCGTCTTCAACGGCGGATGACGACTTGGCTTTCCGCGCGTTAGGGTCACGTCATGCGAAGTCTGCTCCTCCTCGCCGCCGCGCTTCCCCTGCTCGCCGCCTGCGCCAGCACCCGTGAACCGGCTCCGGAGCCGCCGCCCGAAAAGATCCAGACCACCTCCGAGGCCAACAAGGACGGCATCGGCGGCGCGGTGACCGCGCCCCTGCGCGACGTCAACCTGATGCGCACCAAGATCCCGCCCGCCCTGCTGGAGGCCATGCAGGATCCCTACGCCCGGCCCATGCCCGCCAGCTGCGGCCAGCTAACCGCCCTGATCAAGCCGCTCGACGCGGCCCTGGGCATCGACATGGACCAGGTCCCGCCCGGCGAGGACGAGGACCTGATGGACCGGGGACGCAAGGCCGCCGGCGACGCCGCCCTCGGGGCCATGGCCAGCGCCGCCCAGGACCTGATCCCGATGCGCGGCTGGGTCCGCAAGCTGACCGGGGCCGAAAAGCACGACCGCCTCGTCCAGTCGGCCATGGCCTCCGGCGCCGTGCGTCGCGCCTATCTCAAGGGTCTGGGCGAGGCGCGCGGCTGCATGCCGCCGGCCACGCCCCAGCACCGTGGCGAGCCCCAGCCCGAGCCCAAGAAGCGCCGCTTCCCGTTCATGGGCGGCGCCGACGCGCCCCCGCCCCCGCCGCCCAAGCCGCCGCCCTCGGTGGTCGGCCCGACGGTGGAACCCATCCCCGACGTCCACGCCCCGCCGGCCGAGCCCGCAGCGGCCGAAACCGCCAAGACCAAGCGCAAACCCCGCTACCCCGTGGTTCCCGCCGCCCCGGCCCCGGTGCAGCCCGCGCCGCCGACCGGACCACAGGGACCGGTGGGGTAAAGATCCTCCCCCCTCTGGGGGAGGTGTCGCGGAGCGACGGAGGGGGGCCGTTCTCAGCTTCCAACCCGCCGACCGCCCCCTCCCGTAAAATCCCCGCGAAAGCGGGGACCCAAGCTTTTCACCGCCCACTCCGCCTCCCTCGCCCCTGTGGCGAGGGCCCATGCCGGCGACCGCTCAAACCTCGGCCGTCCTCGACAGGTCTGAGCAACTGAACGATGGATCCTGGGCACAAGGCCCAGGAAGGCGGTGTTGGGTTGGGCTGATGGGGATTGGTGAGCGTCTATCCCCGTCGCGCCCGAACCAAACCCCAACCAATCCAACCCCTTGCAACTTTCTCAGCGCTCTGGATCAGACGCGCTCAAACCCGCTGCATAATCAACGGGTCTCGCCGCACCGAAGGGGCGCGCGGCCAGCGACCATGCGGCGGCGGGATGCGATCGAGCGGGGCTGGGGCGGATTGGGAAGATCCGTCGCGTCCGGGGACCTGGCGCTGGCCAGGCCCGCCCGTCGCCTGCTTGGGCGAGGACTACAGAGCGCCCCTCTCCTCGTCGCCGTCCGAAGAGGAAACTCCAAGGACGGTCCTGGTAAGGCGTTAAGAGCGCCGCCGCCCGGGAAGCCGGCAGCCAAACGACCGCGCGGAGCGCCTAGGCTTCGTCGAAACGGTAACAACACAAAGCACTCCGGGCGTCGCCCGGGCGCTCCGCTCTCCTTCGATCAGCTCAGCGCAATCGCGCGTGAGGAAGAGAAGCCATGCGCTCAAGGAACCTCCCCCTCTGGGGGAGGCGGCCGAAGGCCGGTGGGGGGACGTTTTCAGCTTTCGAGGCCGTGGAAGGTTCGCTGTCACTCCCCCCTCCGATCGCTGCGCGATCGCCTCCCCCAGAGGGGGAGGTTCCTGCAGGGCCACCTTCTCCCGCAAGGAGAGAAGGGCTTACTTCTGCCGCGCCGCGAAATCGCGGCGGAACTGCTCGAACCGCCCTTCGGCGATCGCGGCGCGCATGGCCGCCGTCAGGGCCTGGAAGAAGGCGATGTTGTGCCACGACAGCAGCACCTGGCCCAGGATCTCCTCGGCCTTGAACAGGTGGCGCAGATAGGCCTTGGAATAGTCGCGGCTGGCCGGGCAGTCGCTGGTCGGGTCCAGCGGGCTCTCGTCCTCGGCGAAGCGGGCGTTCTTGATGTTGATCGCCCCGTCCCAGGTCCAGGCCTGGCCGTGGCGGCCCGAGCGGGTCGGCAGCACGCAGTCGAACATGTCGACGCCGCGCGCCACGGCCTCCACCAGATCGATCGGCTTGCCCACGCCCATCAGGTAGCGCGGACGATCGGCCGGCAGCAGGCCCGGCGCATAGTCCAAGACCTCGCACATCGCCTCGTGGCCCTCGCCTACCGCCAGCCCACCGATGGCGTAGCCGTCGAAGCCGATCTCCTGCAGCCGCTCCGACGACTCCCTGCGCAGGCTCTCGAAGGTCGAGCCCTGCTGGATGCCGAACAGGGCCTGCGTATCGCGCGTGCCGAACGCCGTCTTCGAGCGCAGGCCCCAGCGCGCCGACAGCTCCATGCCCTGACGCGCCCTGGCCTCTTCCGCCGGCCAGGCCACGCATTCGTCCAGCTGCATGACGATGTCGCTGCCCAGCAGGTCGGCCTGGATCTCCATCGACCGCTCGGGGCTCAAGACGTGCTTGGTCCCGTCGATGTGGCTGGCGAAAGTCACAGCCTCTTCGGTGACCTTGCTGATCCCCGACAGGCTCATCACCTGGAAGCCGCCGCTGTCGGTCAGGATCGGCTTGTCCCAGCGCATGAACTTGTGCAGCCCGCCCAGGCGCTTCACCCGCTCGGCCGTCGGCCGCAACATCAGGTGGTAGGTGTTGCCCAGGATGATGTCGGCGCCGGTGTCCTTGACCTGGTCGACCGTCAGGGCCTTCACCGTGCCGGCCGTGCCCACCGGCATGAAGGCCGGCGTGCGGATGTCGCCGCGCGGGGTCTTCAGCACGCCCGTCCGGGCCTTGCCGTCCGTGGCTTTGATCTCGAAGGGGAAGGCGGCCATCTAGACGGTCTCGGTTTCGGCGCGGAACAGCAACGAGCCGTCGCCGTAGGAATAGAAGCGGTAGCCCGTCGATATGGCGTGCTCATAGGCCGCGCGCATCACCTGGCGGCCGGCGAAAGCGCTGACCAGCATGAACAGGGTCGACTTGGGCAGGTGGAAATTGGTCATCAGCACGTCCACCGCGCGGAAGCGGTAGCCCGGCGTGATGAAGATCGCCGTCTCGTCGGCGAAGGGCCGGACCACCCCGTCCTCGCCCGTGGCGCTCTCGATCAGGCGCAAGCTGGTGGTGCCGACGCAGACGATGCGCCCGCCGGCGGCGTGCACGGCGTTCAGGGCGTTGGCCGTCTCTCCGCTGACCTCGCCGAACTCGGCGTGCATCTTGTGCTCGGAAACCTCGTCTGTCTTCACCGGCAGGAAGGTGCCCGCCCCCACGTGCAGGGTCACGAAGTGCAGCGAGACGCCCTTGGCCTTCAGGGCCTCCAGAAGGCCTGGCGTGAAGTGCAGGCCCGCCGTCGGCGCAGCCACCGAGCCGTCCTCGCGGGCGTAGACGGTCTGGTAGTCGGCGCGGTCGCGGTCGTCCTCGGCCCGCTTGGCGGCGATGTAGGGCGGCAGCGGCATCATGCCGTGACGGGCGATGCCGATGTCGAGGTCGGGGCCGGAAAGATCGAAGGCCAGCACCACCTCGCCGCCCTCGTGCTTCTCGACGACGGTGGCGTCCAGGCGCTCGGCTTCGCAGGGCGTCGAGCCGACGGCGGCGAAGGCCACGCGGTCGCCGGCCTTGAGGCGCTTGCCGGGACGCATGAAGGCGCTCCAGCGGTCCGGCGCGATGCGGCGATGCAGGGTGGCCTCGACGGCGACCGGCGTGCCGTCGGCCCCGCCGGTCGTGCGCCCCTCGCGCAAGCCCGACAGGCGGGCGGGGATCACCCGGGTGTCGTTGAACACCAGGGCGTCGCCGGGACGCAGGAAATCGGGCAGCTCGCGGACGACGTGGTCCGCCAGCTCCTGTCCCGGACGCACGACGAGAAAGCGCGCGCTGTCGCGCGGCTCGGCCGGGCGCAGGGCGATGCTGTCGTCGGGAAGGTCGAAGTCGAAGTCGGAAAGGCGCATGGGCCGGCTTCAAGGCCACGAAGGGGCGGCAAGGTCAAGGCGCGCCGCGGCCGCACGAGGCGCCGCGCGGTTACGCAGCACCGCCCTGCCCGGCCTTTCCGGCGCTTGCGGGCTTACGCAACCGTCGTCCACGCGTGCTAAGGCTGGAGCATGCAGTTGATCCTTCATCTCGTCCGACTGTTCTTCCGCGGCGCGGCCCTGACGCTGGCGCTCACCGGGCTGGCCATGGGCCTGGCGGGCCTCGGCGGCGCCTTCAGCGACCGGCTCGACATCGTCACCCACGTCGCGCCGCTCTGGCTGGCTCTGGGCGTGGTCGGCGGGATTCTGGCGGCCATCGTCTCGCGCCGTAGCGAGCGCTGGGCGATCGTGGCCTTCGGCGTCGCGGCCGTCCTGCTCAACAGCGGCCTGATGGCCCCGGAACTGATCGCCGCCCGCCGCCCGCACGACGCGGGTCCGGCGACGCTGAAGGTCGTGCAGTTCAACGCCTGGGCGCTCAACGAAGACCCCAAGAAGGCGCTGGCCTGGGTCCTCGCCCAGGACGCCGACGTAGTCTTCGTGGAGGAAGGCGGCGGTTGGTCCTGGCCGCTCATCTGGCCTCTGCGCAAGCTCTATCCGTTCTCGGTCTCCTGCGCCGGCAAGAAGCCCTGCGAGACCTGGATCTTCAGCAAGAAGCGGATGATCGACCGCGGCGGCTTCTACGAGGACGGCGATCACTTCTCGGGAACCTGGGCCACCCTGGCCGACGCCGACGGTCCCTTCACCGTGATCGCCGCCCACTATGTCTGGCCGATCCCGGCCGGACCTCAGCAGGCCCAGACCCGCCGCCTCGCCGACATCCTCACCCGCTTCGACAAGAAGGGCATGATCGTCGCCGGCGACTTCAACTCCACGCCCTGGTCGTGGAGCCTGCGCCGCCAGGACAAGATGTTCGGACTGGAGCGCCGCACCCGCGCCCTCGCCTCCTGGCCTGCCAAGGGCGGCCTGCGGATCGGCGACCTGCCCTCGCCGGTGCTCCCGATCGACCACGTCTACGCCGGCTCGCAATGGAAGACGGTCAGCGTGCGCCGCGGCCCGTCGATCGGCTCGGACCACCTGCCGGTGGTGATCACGCTCAAGCGCGGTTGAGGCGGAAAGGAAAAAGGCCCCTCCGTTTCCGAAGGGGCCCTCTCTGACTTAGGCGTCGGCGGCGATCTTGGCGCTGACGATCTTGCCCGGCGCGCGGGGCGGCTCGCCCTTCGGCAGGCCGTCGACGTGTTCCATGCCTTCGGAGACCACGCCCCAGACGGTGTACTGCTTGTCGAGGAAGGTGGCGTCGTCGAAGACGATGAAGAACTGGCTGTTGGCCGAGTTCGGATCCGGTGTGCGGGCCATCGAGCAGACGCCGCGCACGTGCGGCTCGGCCGAGAACTCGGCCTTCAGGTCGGGCTTGGAGGAGCCGCCGCGGCCGGTGCCGGTCGGGTCGCCGCCCTGGGCCATGAAGCCCGGGATCACGCGGTGGAAGACGACGCCGTCATAGAAGCCCTCGCGGACCAGTTCCTTGATCCGCTCGACGTGGCCGGGCGCCAGGTCGGGACGCAGGGTGATGGTGACCGGGCCGGTCTCCAGCGTCAGGATCAGGGTGTTTTCGAGGTCAGCCGACATGGTCGTCCCTTCGGATTGGAATATTGGGCGCTCTTTAGCCCGTCGAACGGCGGCTGTGAACCAGCCGGTTACCGAACCTCGACGGGAAGCTCGAGATCGCAGACCGAGAAGTCCGCCCCCCGCGCCTTGCGAACGGCGGCGATCTGGCCCTGGAACCAGGCGCCCTTCGGGTCGATCACCTTCACCTTGGGGCGCTCGGCCTCGGGGATGTCGGCCAGCAGCCGCACGGTGGTCATCTCGTCCTGCGGATCGGCCACCGGCTCGCCGGTCTTGATCGCCCGCACGACGTCGAGGCCCGAGATCACCCGGCCGAAGGCCGTGTAGCGCTTGTCCAGCGACGGATAGGGCTGGCGCATCAGGAAGAACTGGCTGTTGGCGCTGTCGGGCGCGTCGTCGCGGGCCATGCCGACCACGCCCGGGCAATAGGTCCCCCAGGCGGCGACCTTCTTGTCGCTGGTCATGGTGCTCCACGCCCAGCCCTGGCTGACCACCGGCAGCGACTTCAGGAAGCCGACCTCGGTCCCCGCCGGCGAAGCGGCGACGACGAACGGCAGGTCCTGGTCGCGGCGGAAGGTGAACTCGGCCTTCAGGTTGGGCTTGTCGGTATTGCCCTGGCCGGTGTCCTCCGGATCGCCGGTCTGGGCCATGAACCGGTCGATGACCCGGAAGAAGGTGCGGCGGTCATAGACGCCGGCTCGGGTCAGTTCCTGCAGGCGCGCCACGTGGGCCGGCGCGACCTCGGGGATCAGTTCGACCAGGATGCGGCCGCGGTTGGTGTCGATCACCATCACCGTGTCCGGCGCCGGCGTGCGCCAGTCCGACGTCTTCGGACCGGAAGCCGCCACGACCGCGACCGCCTTGGCCCGCTTGGCCTTGGACGCGGCCTGCGCCCCCGGGACGACCGCCGCGAAGGCGGCCAGGGAGACGGCGGCGACGGCGATCGGCAGGCGCATCAGGACCTCGGCTTACTTGCTGACCTTGGCGGGCACTTCCACGTCGCAGATGTTGAAGCCGACGCCAAGCTCAGCCTGACGTTTCTTCAGCACTTCGGCGAAGGCGGCGCTGCGGGTGTCCATCACCTGCACGGTCGGGCGCTTGTCGGCAGGAATGTCGGCCAGCACCTTCACGCTGATCATCTTGTCCTGCGGATCGGCCACCGGCTCGCCGGCCTTGATGGCCCGCACCACGTCCAGGCCCGACAGCACGCGGCCGAAGGCGGTGTAGGTCTTGTCCAGCGACGGATAGGTCTGGCGCATGAAGAAGAACTGGCTGTTGGCGCTGTTGGGATCGCCGGCGCGGGCCATGCCCAGCACGCCGGGACAGAAGTTGCCCCAGGCCTGCACCTTGCCGTCGGCGGTCATGGCCGCCAGCATCGACGACTGGCTGGTCACGGCCAGCGGGCCGACGAAGCCGGTCTCCAGCGAGCCGAGCTTGCCGGCCGGGGCGAACGCACCGCCGGTCCCAGCGCGACGGAAGGTGAACTCGGCCGTCAGGTCCGGCTTGTCCGAACCGCCCGTGCCGTCGTTCTTCGGATCGCCCGTCTGGGCCATGAAGGTGTCGATGACGCGGAAAAAGGTCAGGCCGTCATAGAAGCCGGCGCGGGCCAGTTCCCGCACCCGCTCGACGTGGCCGGGCGCGGCTTCGGGAACCAGTTCGGCGACGATGCGGCCCTTGTTGGTCTCCACCACCAGCACGTTCTGCGGGTCGGGCGTGCGCCATTCGGCGACTTGACCAGCGACTTGGGCCGACGCGGCGATGGGCGCGGCCGAGGCCGAAACGAGCGCCAGGGCGGCGACGCCGAGAACGCGGAACGCAGACTTCATGGATTTCCCCGAACAGATCTCCCGCTCCGCGTTAAAGCGCGCGAAGCGGTACGACAAGCGCTGCCGATATGCGCCGACGATTTCGACGACTTGTGGGCGAAAGACCCTCCCCATGAAGGGAGAGGATCTGGTCAGCGGTTCTTGATCTTCCCGATCAGCTCCGCCGCCACGCCTGGCGTGACGAACTTGCCGACTTCGCCGTCGAGGGAGGCGATTTCCTTGACCAGCCGGGAGGCGATGGCCTGGTGGCGCGGGTCGGCCATCAGGAAGACGGTCTCGATCTCGCGATCCATCTGCTGGTTCATCGCCGTCATCTGGAATTCGTACTCGAAGTCGGCCACGGCCCGCAGGCCGCGGACGATCATCTGGGCGCCGACCTCGCGGGCGAAGTGGATCAGCAGGCTGTCGAACGGACGGACCTCGATCACCGCGCCGCCCAGGTGGGCCGTCTCGCGCTGCAGCATGGCGACCCGCTCTTCGAGCGTGAACAGGGGGTTCTTGCCGATGTTCACAGCCACCCCGATGACCAGATGGTCGACCAGCTTGACCGCTCGACCGATGATGTCGAGGTGACCGTTGGTGACCGGGTCGAACGTCCCGGGATAGAGGCCAATGCGCATGAAACCCCCTGCGTCCTCTGACTTACGGGGTCTCATCCGCCCCGCTTGCGTCGCCCTGCCCTTCGTCGCCGCCGGCTTCCGCCAGACGCTCGACGCTCACGACATGCTCGTCGGCCGCCGTGCGGAAGACGGTTACGCCCTGAGTATTCCGCGCCGCAACACGAATTTGCGTGACGGGGCACCGTATCAGCTGACCGGCGTCGGTCACCAGCAGGATTTGGTCGCTCTCCTCGACGGGGAACGAGCCCACCAGCCTGCCGCCGCGCTTGGACAGATCCTGGGCCGCCAGGCCCTGGCCGCCACGGCCGGTGCGACGGAAGTCGTAGGCGCTGGTGCGCTTGCCGTAGCCTTCCGACGAGATCGTCAGGATGATCTCCTCGGCCGCGCCCAGCTCGGCGATGCGCTCGACCGTCAGGCTGGCCTCGCCGGCCTCCTCGTCGGCCTCCTCCGGCGCCGGGGCTTCGTCGCCCTCCTCGCCCGAGGCGGCGCGCAGCAGGGCGCGCTGGTGCTTGAGATAGGCGACGCGTTCGGCCGGGGTCGCATCGACGCTGCGCAGCACGGCCATCGAGATGACGGTGTCGCCATCGGCCAGCTTCACGCCACGCACGCCGGTCGAGTCACGGCTGGCGAACACCCGCACCTCGTCGACCGAGAAGCGGATGCAGCGGCCGGCCGCCGTGGTCAGCAGCACGTCCTGGTCGGCGTTGCAGACCGCCACGCCGACGATGCCGTCGCCGTCATCGAGCTTCATGGCGATCTTGCCGTTGCGGCGAACGTCGACGAAGTCCGACAGCTTGTTGCGGCGGACGCTGCCCGAGCGGGTGGCGAACATCACGTCCAGGCCGTCCCAGGTGGCTTCGTCCTCGGGCAGGGTCAGGATCGAGGTGATGGTCTCGCCCGGCTCGATCGGCAGCAGGTTCACGAACGCCTTGCCGCGCGAGTTGGCGGCGCCCAGCGGCAGCCTCCAGACCTTCAGCTTGTAGACCTTGCCGCCCGAGGTGAAGAACAGCAGCGGCGCGTGGGTCGAGGCCGAGAACACGCGGGTGACGGCGTCCTCGTCCTTGGTCGCCATGCCCGACTTGCCTTTGCCGCCCCGGTGCTGGGTGCGGTAGTTGGCCAGCGGCGTGCGCTTGACGTAGCCGCCCATGGTGACGGTGATGACCATGTCCTCGCGGACGATCAGATCCTCGTCTTCCATGTCGGCGTCGCCGTCGACGATCTGGCAGCGGCGCGGAATGGCGAACTTGTCCTTCACCTCGACAAGCTCTTCGCGGACCACGGCCATGATGTTGGCGCGGTCGGAAAGCAGTTCGAGATAGCCGCGGATGGCGTCGGACAGGCTCGCGGCTTCGTTGCCGATCTCGTCACGGCCCAGGCCCGTCAGACGCGACAGGGTCAGGGCCAGAATGGCGCGGGCCTGCTCGTCGGTAAGGCGGATCAGGCCGCCGTCTTCCTGCACGGTTCGCGGGTCGGCGATCAGGTCGACCAGCGGCAGCATGTCGCCAGCCGGCCAGGCCTTGGCCACAAGGCGCTCGCGCGCCTCGGCCGGGTCCTTGGACGAGCGGATGATGTGGATGAATTCGTCGATGTTGGCGACGGCGATGGCCAGGCCGACCAAGACGTGGCCGCGGTCACGGGCCTTGCCGAGTTCGAACTTGGTTCGGCGGACGACGACTTCCTCGCGGAACTCGACGAACACCTCGAGCAGCTTGCGCAGGCCCATCTGCTCGGGGCGGCCGCGGTTCAGGGCCAGCATGTTGACGCCGAACGAGCTTTGCAGCGCCGTGAAGCGGTAGAGCTGGTTGAGGATCACCTCGCCCGAGGCGTCGCGCTTCAGTTCGACCACGATGCGCATGCCGTCGCGGTTGGACTCGTCGCGGATGTCGGAGACGCCCTCGATCTTCTTGTCGCGAACCAACTCGGCGATGTGCTCGACCAGGTTGGCCTTGTTCACCTGATACGGGATCTCGGTGATGATGATGGCTTCGCGGCCGGTGCGGATCTCGTCGACCGAGGCCACGCCGCGCATGACGACCGAGCCGCGGCCGGTCAGCAGCGCGTTGCGCGGCGGCGAGCGGCCGATGATCTCGCCGCCGGTCGGGAAGTCCGGACCGGGCACGAGGTCGAGCAGTTGGTCGGTCGTCGCGTCCGGCTCGTCGATCAGCAGCAGGCAGGCGTCGATGACCTCGCCCAGATTGTGCGGCGGGATGTTGGTGGCCATGCCGACGGCGATGCCGCCCGCGCCGTTGACCAGCAGGTTGGGGATCCGCGACGGCAGGACGGTCGGTTCCTGCTCCTTGCCGTCGTAGTTGTCGGCGAAGTCGACCGTGTCCTTGTCGAGGTCGGCCAGCAGCGACATGGCCGGCGGCGCCATGCGGCACTCGGTGTATCGCATGGCGGCGGGCATATCGCCGTCGACCGAGCCGAAGTTGCCCTGGCCGTCGATGAGCACCAGGCCCATCGAGAACGACTGCGTCATGCGCACCAGGGTGAAGTAGATCGAGGCGTCGCCGTGCGGGTGATACTTACCCATGACGTCACCGACCACGCGGGCCGACTTGACGTACGGACGCTCGGGCGTCTGGCCCTGCTCGTGCATCGAGAACAGCACCCGGCGGTGCACCGGCTTGAGGCCGTCGCGCGCGTCCGGCAGGGCGCGGCTGACGATGACGCTCATCGCATAGTCGAGATACGAACGGCGCAGTTCGTCCTCGATGTTGATCGGGGCGATGTCTCCGCGCGGCCCTTCAGGGGGCAGAGTGTTTTGATCGTCGCTCAAGGGGATTTTTCGCCGTCAGAATCGAACACGGAACAGTCGGAAACAGTTAGCATTCCACCACGGACGGCGCCACCTTCGCGGCCCCATGCGTCCCTTTGATTGCAGGAGCAGTTTCATGCGTCTGACCGCCCTTTTCCTGGCCGCCGGCCTCGTCGCCGCCACCGCGGCCTCCGCCGCCGAAGCGCCCGCCACGGCGACCGCCGACATCAAGGGCGCTGACGGCAAGTCGATCGGCACGGCGACGCTCACCGAAGGCCCGCGCGGCGTTCTGCTGCGCATCGAGGCCAAGGGCCTGACGCCGGGCTGGCACGGCCTGCACTTCCACGAGAAGGGCGACTGCGGAACGCCCGACTTCAAGTCGGCCGGCGCCCACGTTCACGCGGCGACCACGGTGGTCCACGGCCTGCTGAGCGCCGAAGGCAACGACAATGGCGACCTGCCCAACCTCCACGCCGGGGCCGACGGTACGGCGAGCGCCGAGTTCTTCTCGCAGCTCGTCTCGCTCAAGGGCGGACGCGGCCGCCCCGCCCTGCTGGACGCCGACGGCTCGGCCATCGTCATCCACGCCAGCCCCGACGACTACACCAGCCAGCCGATCGGCGGCGCCGGCGCACGCAGCGCCTGCGGCGTGGTGAAGTAACCCTCCCTTCCGATTTTCGGGCGGAAACAAGAACGGCCTCCGGATCGCTCCGGAGGCCGTTGTCGTATGGGCTTGAGGCCGTCGCTTAGCGCGGGAGCACCAGGCCAGGATCGATCGGCTTGGCCTTGTCCTTCGGGGTCGGGGCGTAGCGGACCTCGAAGTGCAGCTTCGGCTCGCTGGCCCCGCCGGTCTGACCGACGGTGCCGATCTGCTCGCCCTGGCCGACCTGCTGGCGCATCTTCACGTCGGTGGTGGCCAGGTGGGCATAGGCCGTCACCCAGCCGTCGGCGTGCTTGATCAGCACGAGGTTGCCGAAGCCGGGCACCTGATTGCCGGCATAGACCACCTCGCCCGAGGCGGCGGCCTTGATCGGCGCGCCGGCGGCGGCGCGGATATCGACGCCGTCGTTGCGCTGGCCCGTGCCCTTGGGACCGAAGTCGGAGATCGTCTCGCCGCGCAGCGGCCAGATGAAGCGGCCGCGACCGGCGGCGGTGATCTCGGCCTCGGTGGGCGGCGCGCTGCTTTCGATGATCGGGCGCGACGGCGCCGGCGGCGGGGTCACCGGCAGGGCCGACACCGGGGCGCTCGGGCGCGAATAGGTGGTCGACGGGGTCGAACCCGACGGCGTGTAGGGACGCGGAGCCGACGGCAGGCCGGTGGTCGGCGGCGGGCTGGTCGGCGCCTGGGCCGTCGTGGTCGAACCGGCGGGACGCGGCGCGGGCGTGGTCACCGTCGTGCGGATCGGGCCGCGGTCCTTGTAGCCGTCGGGCAGGACGACCTTCTGGCCCTTCTTCAGCGACGCGCCGGCGCGCAGATTGTTTTCCTTCGACAGCGCCGAGACGCTGACGTTGAAGCGCTTGGCGACGCCGGCCAGGGTGTCGCCGCTTTCGGCCACATAGGCCTTGTCGGTGGTGGCCGGGCCTTTCAACTTCTGGCCCGGACGGATCACGTACGGGGCCTTCAGGTCGTTGTCCTCGACCAAGTCCTTGCGGGTGGTGCCGAGGTCGCGGGCGATGGAGTCGATGGCGTCGCCGGACTTCACCGTATGGATCTTCGGCTTGCCGGCCACCTCGATCACCTTGCCTGCGATCGAGACGGTGGTGGTCGTCGTGGCGGCCGGGGTCGGCTCCGGATCACGCTCGGCGACGACCGGACGCGACGGCGGCGGCGCGGACGGACGCGACGAGCCGATCGGCGGGGCCGAATAGGTCGGCGCGGGCGCGGCGCCGGCCAGCAAGGTCGAGCCGCCGGGAACCGGCTGCATGACCGTGGTCTTGGCCGGACCCTTGTCCTTGTAGCCCTGCGGCAGGCGGATCTTCTGGCCCGCGCGGATCGAGGCGCCCGACGACAGGTCGTTCTCCTCGGCCAGGGCGGCCGGGGTGACACTGAAGCGGCGGGAGATCGAGCTCAGGGTGTCGCCGCTCTCGACCACATACGCTTTCGCCTTGGTCGACTTGCCCTTCAGCTTCTGGCCGGGCTTCAGGCGATAGGGCTCGTCGAGGTCGTTCAGCTTGGCCAGTTCGGCGCGCGACAGGCCCATCTTGCGGCCGACGGCGTCGAGGCCCTCGCCCGACTTGACGACATAAACTTCCGGCGCGCCGCCGACGTCCACGACCTTGCCGTTCGTCGTGGTGACCACGACCGGGCGCAGGGCGGGCTGGGCGGGCGGCTGGTGCTGTACGGGCGGCGACAGCGGGCGGCTGTCGGCCGGCGGCGGGGGCGGCGGCGGAATCTCGGCGGTCGTCACCGGAGCCAGCGGCTGGCTCGACACGGCGCCGGCGCCGACCGGCGCGGTCACCGGCGGGGCGTCGTCCTCAGGCGGCGGCGCCTGGGTCGGAGGCGGCGTCTGGGCGGCCGGCGGAGCCTGGACGACGGGCGGGCTGACGCCCTCGCTGGCGCGGGTGGGATACTGCGCGCCGGTCGTCTCGCAGGCCGCGAGCGTTCCAGCCGTCAGGGCGATGACCGCCGCTTGCGTCCACAACTGCCTCATGACCTCTCCTTTCCTCGCGGAGCCTTCAAGTCGCCGCCGCAAGGGTGAATCAAACCTTAACCAAACACGCACGACGTCACCGAACCTGTGGACGCCGAACCCGCACTACTCGCGGGCGACGCCTTCCAGGATCGGGACGAAACGCACTTCGCACAGGACTTCGACCGTGAAGCCCCCCTTCCCGTCGCCGGCATAGCGGCGAAGGCTCTGGACCGGCCCACGTCCGACGGGTGCGACGAGCACGCCGTTGGGCTTGAGCTGGGCCAGGAGCCCCTTAGGTTCTTCTTGCGCCGCAGCCGTGACCATAATGCGGTCGAAAGGCGCCTGCTCGCGCCAGCCTTCCCAGCCGTCGCCGAATTTGGTGATGACGTTGGTCAGGCCGAGCACGGCGAAACGCGCCTCGGCCTCCTTCATCAGGGTGCGATAGCGCTCGACCGTGTAGACGAGGCGCGACACCCGGGAAAGGACCGCGGTCTGGTAGCCCGAGCCGGTGCCGATCTCCAGCACCCGGCAACGCGGCTCGACCGTCAGGGCCTGCGTCATCAGGCCGACGATGAACGGCTGGCTGATGGTCTGGCCGCAGGCGATCGGCAGGGCCGAGTCCTCCCACGACCGCTCCTTGAAGAGATCGGGGGTGAAGAGATCGCGCGGCGTCTTCTCGATCGCCGACAACACGTTGGGATCGGTCACGCCCTGCGCACGCAAAGCGTCGAGCAGCCGCTTCAGCAGCGCGTCAGGCGTTTCCGGTCGCTTGGCGCTCGCCATCACAGGCCGGGCTCCGGGCTGCTCTCCGACTTGGAGGCGAGCTTGGGCGGCGCGCCGCCCAACACGCCCTTGAGGGCGGCGACGGTGGCGTTGTGCGTCAGGTCGATATGCAGGGGCGTCACCGAGATGCGCCCTTCGTACACGGCCTTCAGATCGGTGCCCTCCGGCGGATTGGACGGCTTCACGGTGAACCCGGTCCAGTAGTAGTCGCGACCGCGCAGGTCCGTCCGCTTTTCCATGCGCCGCAAGTGCGAGTCGCGAAAGCCCTGGCGGGTCACTTCCACGGCATCGACCCGTTCCGGAGGCAGCGGCGGGAAGTTGACGTTCATGACGACGTCAGACGGCCAGCCGACCTCGAGCAGCCGGCGCACGATGCCGGGCCCGAAGTGCTCGGCGGTCTCCCAGTGGGCGACGACCTCGTCGGCGAAATAGGTCATGGCCTGCGACAGGGCGATCGACGGAACGCCCAGGACCATGCCTTCGATGGCGCCGGCGACGGTGCCCGACAGGGTGACGTCCTCGGCCAGGTTCTGACCGCGGTTGACGCCCGACAGCACCAGGTCGGGCTTCTTGCCCTCGATCAGTTCCTGAAAAGCCAGCGCCACGCAGTCGGTGGGCGTGCCCTCGACAGCGAAACGGCGGGCGTCGATCTTCCGCACCCGCAGGGGATCCGACAGGGTCAGCGCCCGGCTGGCGCCCGACTGCTCGTATTCCGGCGCGACGATCCAGACGTCGTCCGACAGGGCCGCGGCGATACGCTCCAGGCTTTGCAGGCCCGGAGCGTGGATGCCGTCGTCGTTGGTAAGGAGGATCCTCAAGCCGGGCCCCCGATGTGGGTCAGGCCGCCCATATAGGGCTGCAGCACGGCCGGGATATGGATGCGACCGCCCTCGTCCTGGTAGTTCTCCAGCACGGCCACCAGGGTGCGGCCGACGGCCAGGCCCGAGCCGTTCAGGGTGTGGACGTAGTGCGTGCCCTTCTCGCCGGCCTTCTTGAAGCGGGCGTCCATGCGGCGAGCCTGGAAGTCGCCGCAGTTGGAGCACGAGCTGATCTCGCGGAAGGTCGCCTGGCTCGGCAGCCAGACCTCCAGGTCGTAGGTCTTGCGCGCCCCGAAGCCCATGTCGCCCTTGCACAGGAGCATGGTGCGGAATTCCAGCTCCAGCTTTTTCAGCACCGCCTCGGCGCATTCGACCATGCGCTCATGCTCGGCTTCCGACTGATCAGGCGTGGTGATCGAAACGAGCTCGACCTTCTGGAACTGGTGCTGACGGATCATGCCGCGGGTGTCGCGGCCAGAGGCGCCGGCTTCCGAGCGGAAGCAATGGGTCAGGGCGGTCAGGCGCAGCGGCAGTTCTTCCTCGCCGGTGACCTGCTCGCGCACGATGTTGGTCAGCGAGACCTCGGCGGTCGGGATCAGCCAGTGGTCGCCGGTGGTGCGGAAGAGGTCCTCGGCGAACTTGGGCAGCTGGCCGGTGCCGAACAGGGCGTCGTCCTTGACCAGCACGGGCGGGCTGATCTCGGTGTAGCCATGCTCGACCGTCTGCAGGTCGAGCATGAACTGGCCGAGCGCGCGCTCGAGGCGGGCGACATCCTTCTTGAGCACCACGAAGCGCGCGCCGCTCATGCGGGCGGCCGCCTCGAAGTCCATCCCGCCGAGGGCCGCGCCGAGATCGACGTGGTCCTTGGGGGCGTTCAGTCGGCCGGCCGGCAGCTTGGAGCGATCGCCCCAGCGGCGTTGCTCGACATTGCCGGTCTCGTCCTCGCCTTCCGGCACTTCGGCGGCGGGGATGTTGGGCAGAGACGCCAGCAGGTCCTTCAGCTTGGCGCCGACAAGGGCTTCTTCTTCGCCGGCCTCGGCCATGCGGCCCTTCAGGGCCTCGACCTCGGCCATCAGGCGAGCGGCTTCGGCCTCGTCCTTCTTGGCCTTGGCCGCGCCGATCAGCTTGGAGCTTTCGTTGCGCTTGGCCTGGGCTTCCTGCAGGGCGGTCTGGGCGGCGCGCAGCTGGGCGTCGAGCTTGACGGCTTCCGACGCCGCGCCCGAACGGCCCTTGGCCGACCAGGCGGCTTCATAGGCTTCGGTGTTTTCGCGGATGGCCTTGATGTCGTGCATCGGGAGCGCTCGGAAGGAAGTCGTTAAGAAACGCCCTTCTCTAAGGCGCGTCGCCAAGGGCGCCAACCTTTTCGCACGTCCCCTCTCCCCTTGCGGGAGAGGGTGGCCTCCCGGAGGGAGGTCGGGTGAGGGGTCGCACGAACGAAAAACGCCGCGAAAGCGGATCGGCTTTCGCGGCGTCTGACTTTTGAGAGCCCCCTCATCCGTCGGCTATCGCCGACACCTTCTCCCGCAAGGGGAGAAGGAAGGCGGTTAGACCGCCACGACGTCCTTGCTCTCTTCGGCTTCGCGCTTCTTGCGGCCGCGCTCGATGATCCAGACGCACCAGATGCCGATCTCGTAGAGCAGGCACATGGGGATCGCCAGGGTCAGCTGGCTGATCGGATCGGGCGGGGTCAGGACGGCGGCGGCGATGAACACGCCGACGATGGCGTAGCGGCGGCCGGCGCGCAGCATCTTGGAGTCGATGATCCCGGCCATGCCCAGCAGCGACACCACGACCGGCAGCTGGAAGCACAGGCCGAAGGCCAGCAGCAGCGAGGTCACCAGGGTCAGGTAGTCCGACACCTTGGGCAGCAACTCGACCGATATGGCGTCGCCGAAGATCTGCTGGTTCATCGAGAACCAGACGATGAACGGCAGCATGACGTAGTAGACCAGCGCCGCGCCCATGACGAACAGCACCGGCGAGGCGATCAGGAACGGCAGGAACGCGCCGCGCTCGTTCTTGTAGAGGCCGGGCGCCACGAAGCGGTAGAGCTGCCAGGCCAGCACCGGGAAGGTCACGACGACGGCGCCGAAGGCCGACAGCTTCAGCTTGGTGAAGAACTGCTCCAGCAGCGCCGTGAACACGAACTTCTGATGGGCGATGTCCGCCGGCGGCGGCTTGATGCCGGTCAGCACCATGATCAGGTCGAACGGATTGTGGTGCGCGCCCCCCGCCTTGGCGGCCGCGACCATGCCGGCGGCCACCTCGAACGGGTGGATCAGGAACAGGAAGAGCTGGTTCGAGAAGTAGAAGCAGACGCCGAAACCGACGAACAGCGCCACCACGCAGACGATCAGGCGCGAGCGCAGCTCGGTCAGGTGCTCGAGCAGCGGCGCGCGCGAGGCCTCGATCTCCTCTTCGGGATCGTATCCGATCGAATTGGTCACGAGACGATGTCCGAGCTGGAAGAGGCGGTCTTGGTGGTGCGCTTGCGCGGCGGCTTGACGACGGTGGCGGCCGTCCCGCCGGCGGCGACGGCTTTAGCCGCCTTGGGGGCGGCGGCCTTCTTGGCCGGAGCCTTGGCGGCGACGCCGACGTCCTTGGACGCGGCCTTGGCGCGCGAGGTCTTGGAAACGATCTCGACGGTCGGCTCGGCGACAGTCTTGGCGGCGCGCTTGCGGGCCGGCTTGACCGGAACCTCGACTTCAGGCTCGGCGACCGGCTCGGGATTGTACCCGGCGTAGGGATGGGCCTGGACCGCGCCGCTGTTGAGGCTGGCGTCGATGTCGGCGAACACCTCGTCGACCGTGGCGTCCTTGGCCTGATCGACCGCGGCCTGCACCGGGTTGGCGTACTGGCCGGCGCGCATGGCCTCGACCTCGCGGCGCAACTCGTCCAGCTCCGACTGGCGGGCCATCTCGTCGAAGCTGGCGCGGAACTCGGCGGCCATGCCGCGGATCTTGCCGACGAACTGGCCGAGCTTGCGCAGGAGAACAGGCAAATCCTTCGGACCCACCACGATCAGGGCGACCGCGGCGATAACCAGAAGCTCAGCGCCGCCGATATCAGGAAGCATGAAAGCGCCTCAGACCGGCCCGGCGCTCCCCCGTGGAGACCTGGGCCGAGAGATTTGGAAAACAAAGCCGCGCCCTCCGGGGAAGGCGCGGCGAAAACAAACCTTACGACTTGCGCAGGTCTTCCTTCTCGGCCTCGGTGCGCGGCAGCGCGCCCGTGGACTTGTTGTCGGCGACTTCCTGGCTGGTGTCGTCCTTCAAGCCGTCCTTGAACGCCTTGATGCCCTTGGCCGCGTCGCCCATGATCCCGGACAGCTTGCCGCGACCACCGAAAAGCAGGGCGACGACCGCGATCACGATCACCCAGTGAATCCAGCTCATGCTACCCATAACGGCGGTGCTCCTTGCGACAGCGGCGCTTTAACCGCTGCGGCGTGTCGTTACAATGTCTCAGATAATATAGGCGTCCGCATGGCCATGAGCCAAGCGGTGCAAATCGCGGCCATTGCGCCCCGGCCAAGACAGGCTCAGCCTCAACGCCCCGGCTCTCCGCCCTCCAGTTCGCCCAGGAAATCCTGAGCGAATTCCGGCGTCTCGCCTTCGTCCAGCGGGTCCTCCTCCTCGCCGTCGGTCCGCAACCCCATCGGATCGGGCACGGAAAAGCCCGGCGGCAGGTTCAGATCGAGCAGCCCCGCGGCCTTCATTTCGGCCACGCCGGGCAGGTCGCCTAGATTCGCCAGGCCGTAGTGCTCGAGGAAAGCGTCCGTCGTCCCGAAGGTCACGGGGCGGCCCGGCGTGCGGCGACGGCCGCGCATGCGGATCAGGCCCAGCTCCAACAGCACGTCCAGCGTGCCCCGGCTGGCCTGCACCCCGCGCACGGCCTCGATCTCGGCCCGGGTGACGGGCTGGTGATAGGCGACGATGGCCAGGGTCTCCTGGGCGGCCTTGGAGAGGCGCCGCGGCTCCTCGCGCTCCTCGGTCATCAGGAAGGCGAGATCGGCGGCGGTCTGGAAGCGCCAGCGGCCGGCCACCTCGACGAGCTCGATCCCCCGTCCGTCCCAGCGGGCGCGCAGGTCGGCGATGCCGACGGGGATGTCGGCCCCGTCCGGCAGGCGCTTAGCGAGGTCGGCCACGCTCAGCGGCTCGGCCGCCGCGAACAGCAGAGCCTCGATGCAGCGTTCGGTGAAGAGAGGATCGAGGGTCATGCGCAGCGCCGGCCGGTGACGAGGAACCTCCCCCCGTGGGGGAGGCGATCGCGCGGCGATCGGTGGGGGGAATACTTGCGAAGTCGGCCAAGGGCGGAAGCTGAGAACTCCCCCCCGCCGGCCTTCGGCCGCCTCCCCCACAGGGGGAGGTTTCTTGAGAAGCGGGCCATCATCACGCCCCCTCCTCCACGTCCGTCCGGGTGCGCAGGTAGATTTCTTCGAACGCGCCCATCTGGCGCACCGTCAGCGCGCCTTCCTTGGCCAGCTCCAGGCTAGCCGACAGGGTCGAGGCCAGATAGCTGGCGGGCGTCGGACCGTCGGGATCTTCCTCCCAGCGCTCGACGGGGGCGACGCCGGACAGGGCCGTCCACTCCTCCATCCTGGGCAGGAAAGTGCGCAGGCGGTCGCGGGCGTCCTCCAGCGGATAGGCCTGGGGCGGACGCGGGGCGTAGTGGCGGCCGTGCTCGCGCTTTCGTTGGCTGATATAGGCGCTCATCAGGGCGTAGAGATCGCCCTCGAACCGGGTGGAGGAAACGATCTTCACCGCATCGGGATCGCCGCGCATGAAGACGTCGCGCTGGAGCTGCGGGCGCTCCTTCAGGGCCTCGACCGACCTGCGCATGGCGTCGAGCTTGGCGAGGCGGAAGGCCAGCAGGGCGGCCATCTCCTCAGCCGGCGGCTCCTCGGCCTTGGGGCGATCAGGCTTGGGCAGCAGCAGGCGGGACTTCAGATAGGCCAGCCAGGCGGCCATGACGAGGTAGTCGGCGGCCAGCGAGAAGCGCACGCGGCGGGCCTGCTGCACGAAGGCCAGGTACTGCTCGGCCAGCTTCGTGATCGACAGCTGGAGCAGGTCGACCTTCTGGTTGCGGGCCAGAGCCAGCAGGACGTGCAGCGGGCCTTCGTAGCCGTCGATGTCGATGACCAGGGCCGCGCCGTCTTCCGCCGCCTCCCGGGCGGCCGCGAAGTCGAATGTGGGCTGAAAGCCCGTGCTCACCCGGCGAACCGGCCGTCGAAGGCGGCGTCGAAGCGGGCGCGGGCCTCGGCGACGTCGAGCGGCTCGTGCACCTTGACCAGGCGGCCCATGACCGCCTGGGCGCGGCGGCGGGCTTCCTTGGACAACTTGCCGACGCCGGCCATCACGGCCTTCATCTCGTCCATGTCGCCGTTGCAGTGCAGGACCACGTCGCAGCCTGCCGACAGGCTGTCCTTGGCGCGCTGCTTGAAGTCGCCCGACAGCGCCTTCATCGACAGATCATCGCTCATCAGCAAGCCGTCGAAGCCGAGGCTCTCGCGGATGACCTTCTTGATGGCCTTCTTCGAGGTGGTGGCCGGGTTGCGGCGGTCGATGGCCGTGTAGACGACGTGGGCCGTCATCGCCATCGGCATGTCCGACAGCACCCGGAAGGGCGCAAAGTCGCGGGCTTCAAGATCGGCCAGCTTGGCCTTCACCACCGGCAGCTCCAGGTGGCTGTCGCTCATGGCGCGGCCGTGGCCGGGGATGTGCTTGATGATCGGCAGCACGCCGCCGGCCAGCAGGCCCTCGGCCGCCGCGCGGCCCAGGGTCGCCACCTGCTCGGGCGTGTCGCCATAGGCGCGGTCGCCGATGATCTCGTGGCCCTTGGGGTCGGGCACGTCCAGCACCGGCACGCAGTCGACGTTGACGCCCAGCGAGGTCAGGTCGTGGGCGATCAGGCGCGCGCCCAGGCGGGTGATCTCGCGGGCGACCAGCGGGTCGTTGGCGACCAGGTCACCGTAGGCGCGGCCCGGCGGATACTTTTTCCAGTGAGGTGCTCCAAGGCGGGCGACGCGACCGCCCTCCTGGTCGATCAGGATCGGCGCGTCGGAACGGCCAACCGTCTCGCGCAGGGCGGCGGTCAACGCCCTCACCTGGTCGGGCGTCTCGATGTTCCGCTTGAAGAGGATGAAGCCCCACGGCCGCACGTCGCGGAAGAAGGCGGCTTCTTCGGCGCTCAGGACGGTCCCGGCGCAGCCGAGGATGGCGGCGGACGACACGCTCATGGGGCTCCCCTCGCCTACTTCACGAAGCAGGATTTGCCGGCGGCCGTCAGGGCGTCGCAGAACGCCTTGGCGTCGGCGCGGCTGGAGAAGCCGGTGACCGAGGTGCGGTAGAGGGTCGAGCCGTTCTTGTCGATCGCCTCGACCTTCTTGCCCTTGCCGGCTGCCAGGCCCGGCGCGATGCGGGCGGCGTCGCCCCACGCCTTGTCGGCCAGGGCGGTCGACGAAAGGGCGCCGATCTGGACGCTGGCCGGACCCGAAGCGGTCGCGGCGGGCTTCGGCGCGGCGACGGCCGGCTTGGCCGGAACGGTCTTGGGCGGCGCCACGGCGGCGGTGGCCAGGCTCTCGATGCTGGGCGCCGGGGCCGGCTTGGTCGGCGCGGGCTTGGCCGGAGCGGCGGAAACCGGCGCGCTGGGCGCGGCGACGGGCGGCTTGGCCGGCGGCAGGCTGGCGCTCTGCACCGGGGCGGCCGGCGGCGGGGCGGTCGGACGGGCCATCGGCTCTTCCGGCGGCGCGGCGTAGGTCGGCGAGGCCGTCGGGTTCTCGTGGCTGTAGATCTGCAGGCCGGCGGCTTCGTCGGGCTTGTTCTGGTCCGGCGCCGGGGCGGCCTTCATCTCGGCCACCGGTTCGCCCACGGTGCGCGGCGGCTCGTTGGGACCGCGGATGCCGTTGCGATAGACCAGGAACACGCCGACCAGCAGGGTGCCGAGCACCACGGCGCTGATGATCAGGGTCAGAGGCAGCGGCCTCGACCCACGCACCGGCTGGCGCGCATCGAAGGACAGCGGCGCATCGGTGGGCGGCGCATAGGCGCCGCGGTGCGGGTCGGACATCTCACTAGGCTCCAGAATTCCGGCGCTCGCGTCGCCATCGGCGAATCACGCGCGCAAGTTCGTACTGTACTGGACCCGATCCCCGTTCAGAACTGTCGCACCCTCGGCGGTTGTGCATAGCCCTTCCGCGGCGGCAGCCTCTCAGTTCCAGACATCGAGATGGAAGAGCTTGCGGTGCTCCTCGATGGCGAAACGATCGGTCATGCCGGCGATGTAGTCGCACACCACGCGGGCCCTTCCGGCCTGGTCGCGGTTCTGCGACTTGGCGAACCATTCCGAGGGCAGGACCTCGGGTTCGGCCAAGAAAAGCGTGAACATCTCGGCCAGAATGCGGCGCGCCTGGCTGCGGGTGCGGTTCACCCGCCAGTGGCGGTACATCTTGGCGTGGAGGAACTGGCGAAGGCGGGCCAGGTCTTCCAGCATGTCGGCCGAGAACGAGACCAGCGCATGCGGCAGCGCCCGCACGTCATCGGCCGAGCCGACGCCGGTGGCGGCCGCCCGCTGCAGGGTCTCGCCCATGACGTCGTCGACCATGGCGCCGATCATCCGGCGCACGGCCTCCAGGCGGGTGATGCGGGCGTCGAGTTCCGGACGCTCGCTGCGCACGGCCGCCAGGATCGGGCCGATCAGAGGCACGTCCATCAACTCGTCCAGCGTGAAGAGCCCCGCCTCCACGCCGTCGTCTATGTCGTGGTTGTTGTAGGCGATGTCATCGGACAGGGCCGCGACTTGCGCCTCGGCCGAAGCCCAGGTGCCCAGCTTGAGACCGTATTCGGCGTCGTACTTGGAGATCGCCTTCCACGACGGCTCGCCCAGCTTATGGATCACCGGGCCGTTGTGCTTGATGATCCCTTCCAGGGTCTCCCAGGTCAGGTTCAGGCCGATGAAGTCCGGATAGCGGTGCTCCAGCTCGGTCACCACGCGGAAGGTCTGGACGTTGTGGTCGAAGCCGCCGAAGTCTTTGGTCTGCAGTTCCAGTTCGTCCTCGCCGGCATGGCCGAACGGCGGGTGGCCGAGGTCATGGGCCAGGGCGATGGTCTCGGCGAGGTCGGCGTCCAGCCCCAGGGCCGTCGCCAGCGAGCGGGCGATCTGGGCGACTTCCAGCGAATGGGTCAGGCGGGTGCGGAACTGGTCGCCCTCGTGGGCGACGAACACCTGGGTCTTTTCCTTCAGGCGACGGAAGGCCGAGGTATGGATGATGCGGTCGCGGTCACGAGCGAAGGGCGTGCGGCTGCGGCTCTCGTCTTCCTGGTATCGCCGGCCGCGAGACTTGGCCGGATCCTCGGCGTAAGGGGCGCGGGGGACGGCGAACGGAGACGTCGACATGAGCGGCCTTTGCTGATCGCCCCTTTTCCTGGGACGCGGACGTCCTCATATAGGCGATAGATGAAGTTTCCACAGCCATGACCGACACCACCGTTACGCTTTCTTCGAACGCCGCCCGCCGGCTGCACGCGCTTTCCGAGGCCGAAGGCCGCGAGGTGATGCTGCGCGTCGCCGTCGACGGCGGCGGCTGCTCGGGCTTCCAATATCGGTTCGATCTGGTCGAGGCCGCGCAGGACGACGACCTGAAGATCGAGCGCGACGGGGCCGCGGCCCTGGTCGACGTGATCTCCCTGGCCCTGCTGAAAGGCTCGGAGATCGACTTCGTCGACGAACTGGCCGGCGCCGAGTTCCGCGTGAAGAACCCCAACGCCAAGTCCAGCTGCGGCTGCGGCGTCAGCTTCTCGATCTGATCGCGAAGGCCCGCGGGCCAACGCCGACACCCGCTCGAAACGGGGGCGACTTGGCGCCCGTCGCGCTTTTCGGCGTCTGCGGCCTGGAGTCGCGGTCGTTGCGTGGCCATTGCATACGACGATCCACCCACCATATATCGGCGAGCGCTGATTGCTCGCGGCTGACCAAGCCGCTTGAAAGCGCCCTCTCGCCCATGCGCCGTTCAGCGGCGCGGGCGGGCTTTTCTCCACTAATTCGATCATCCGGAACGACCACATCGTCGTTCCCAAACTGGAACTCTATGAAAACCAACACCACTCGTGCGCCCATCGCTGTCCAAAAGCCGCGCACCCCGAACCTTTCGCCTGCCGTGACCTCCCCGCTCTCGCCCGCCACCCTCTGGGCGTGGCCCGGCCTCACCCGCGCCGAACTGCGGGAGCTGATCATCGATCAGATCGGCTAAGCGCCCTATCCCCCGAAATCTCCCTTCGGCCGCTTGAGCCCGAGGGCCGCGCCCCCTAGCCTCCGCGCGCCTGCTCGGAGCCCGCCATGCGCATCGCCACCTGGAACGTCAACTCGGTCAACGCCCGCCTGGACAACGTTCTGGCCTGGTTCGAGGCCGAGGCGCCGGATGTCGCGGTGCTGCAGGAGATCAAGTGCGTCGACGAGAAGTTCCCAGCCGAGGCCTTCGAGCGCCTGGGCTACAACGTCGTCGTCCACGGCCAGAAGACCTACAACGGCGTGGCCCTGCTCTCGAAACATCCGCTCGAGGACGTCCGCAAGGGGCTGCCGCTGCTCGAAGGCGACGCCGAGGACGAGCAGGCGCGCTATGTCGAGGCGGTGATCTCCGGACCCAAGCCCGTACGGGTTGTCGGCATCTACCTGCCCAACGGCAATCCGATCGGCACCGAGAAGTTCGCCTACAAGCTGTCGTGGATGCGCCGCCTGCACGAACACGCCAAGGGCCTGCTCGCCTTCGAGGAGCCGCTGGTGATCGCCGGCGACTACAATGTCATTCCCGAGGCCGAGGACGTGGCCAATCCCGAAGCCTGGCTGGGCGACGCCCTGTTCCAGCCCAAGAGCCGCGCCGCCTTCCGGGCGCTGAAGAACCTCGGCTTCACCGACGCTTACATGCAGTATGACGGCGCGCCGGGCGGCTACACCTTCTGGGACTACCAGGCCGGCGCTTGGCCCAGGAACCTGGGCATCCGCATCGACCACCTACTGCTGTCGCCCCAGGCCGCCGACATCCTCGAAGACGTCACGATCCACCGCGACGAGCGCGACAAGGAGAAGCCATCGGACCACGTTCCGGTGGTTGCGAAACTGAAGCTTTAAACTTCGGCGATCCGTGTTATTGTGAGTAAACGCTCACACCGGATCATGAACCCATGCTGACGTCCCTGTTGCTGGCCGCGCAGATCGGGGCCGCCGCCCCGACACCCGCCTACGCCGCGCTGGTCTCGCCGACCGCATCGACGCGCTACGCTTTCCAGTACGGGTGCCTGGCGGCGCGGCGGGCCGGAACCAGCATCGAGGCCCTCAACAACCCCTATATCCGCGTGCAGTCCTTCAAGGGCCCCGTGCTCCGCAGCTACCGGATGACCGGGGCGGGCACGGTCTATCTGGTCGACGGCGCCGGCTGCCACCTGCAGGTGTCGCACGGCGACGGCGCGAAGCTGCGCCAAGCGGTTCTGGACACCCTGGCCGCCGACGGGCCGCTGGTTTCGGTCCCCTCCCCATCGCCGTCGTACGACTCCACCGAGGAGGAGCGCACCGAGATCTATTGCTTCTCGATGGCCGGACGGCCCACCGCGCTGACCTTGACGACGGCGCTGAAACGCCGACGCCCCAGCCTGTCGGCGCATCTGGGCGACGGCGGTCAAATTTGCCGCGACGCCGCCCCCCTGTCGCGAATCCCAGACTCCCGCTAGCCTCCCGGGCCATGAGCGAGTTCTGGCGTCTCCTTGTTCTCGTGGCCATCGCCGGCTCGGCCGTCACCTTCATGGGCAGCGCGGCCATCTGGTTCATGGACGAAGAGCGGCGTATCCGCCGCGCCCTCCGCCACGTGCTGAAGGGCGAACCCGAGACCGTGATCATCGCTCACGGCCGCGGCAAGGGCGCGGGCTTCTCGTTCGACACCAACACCGCCGCCGTCGCCTGGGACAACGGGACCTGGTGCCTGCTCTACCGCATCGACGAACTGATGGGGGCCGAGCTGTCGGTCGACAACCAGGTCATCGGCCGCGTCTTCCGAGGCGAGCAGCGCCGGGCCATCGACCAGATCGTGCAGCAGGCCAGCCGCGTCTGCCTGCGCATGATCTTCGACGATCCCCGCCACCCCGACTTCGAGCTGGACCTTTGGCTGGAAGGCGACCAGCAGCAGCGCCAGAGCCGCTCGCCCGCCCAGGCGATCCAGGAGGCCAACCGCTGGCTGGCCCGGGCCGAGGCCATCGTGCGCCGCCCGCTGGCGCCGCGCGGCGCCTCGCCCGCTCCGGCCGCCAAGGCCGCCGAGCCCGAAATCGCCCGCCGTCCTGCGCCGGCCGAAGCCCTCGAGAAGCCCGCGCCCTATCGTTCGGCGCGCGAGGCCGTGACGGCCAGCGCCGGCGCGAGCGCGGCGGCCGTGGCCACCGCTCCGCTGTTCGAGGAGATCGACGACGGCCCCGAGGCTGCCGATCCGCCCTGGTCGGATCCCGAGGCGCCCATCCAGGCCTGGGCTGACGACGCCGACGATGGTCCCGCCTACCAGCCGCCCGAGCGGCCCTACAAGCCGGTCTCCAAGGCCTCGCGCTCGCCCAAGGACGACCAGGACGAGCTGCCCTTCGACCTCGACGACGAGGACTGACGCCTCTCGCCAGGGTTGCGCGCGGATCCGCTCTGCGTCACCTTGGGCCGTCCCGTTCGGGATCATCGTGGGAGACGCGTCATGATCCGCCTCGCCGTCCTCGCCCTGCCCCTGCTGCTGGCCGCCCCGGCCGTGGCCCAGACCCTGGCGCCGCAGAAGCTGGTGCTGAGCCGCGCCGATCGCGACGGAGACGGCGCGGTCAGCCAGATCGAGGCCGCCGAGCACCTGGCCCTCGTCGACGAACGCGAACTGCCGACCACCGAGCCGACCAACTGGTATCGCCAGCCCAAGATGCGCGAACCCGGGTCGGGGACCATCGACGACGGCCTGATGATGAAACGCCGCTTCGTGCCCGCCAGCGGCTTCGAACTGGAGAACGAGCGTCAGTTCGAAGAGACCCTGCGCCGGCGCAAGAAACGCTAACGCCGTTCGCCCGCGCCCATTTTTTGCCATTGCGGCCAGCACGTAGTTGCGAGTCGATCTCAACACCCGTATGACCCGCGCCCTTATTGCGATTGATACGCACAAGCGTGAGTACGGGGCGAGTGATGAAGCAAGCGATGTTGGCCACCGCGGCGATGGCCGTTGCGTTGGGCGCGGCCGGTCAGGCCTGGAGCCAGGACGAACAGGCCGAGCGCCTTCCCAAGGTCAGCATCGAGGCGACCGCCGCCCAGCCGCCGGCCGCGGCCTACCAGGCCGCCGACCCGGTCGACTCCGGCACCTCGAAGATCACCCGCCGCGCCATCGAGGACCGTACGCCCGGCAACGGCGACGTCATCGAGACCCTGAAGATCCTGCCCTACGCCAATTTCGACGCCGACCAGGGCCTGGCGACGCAGGACAGCATCCAGGACCTGCGGCCGGCCAACATCTCGCTCTCGGGCGGCCAGTACTACGACAACTACTTCTCGATCGACGGCGTCGGCGTGAACAGCCGCCTGAACGTGGTGGATCTGTCGAGCAACGCCCAGAACTACAACGAGACCGCCGGCGGCAGCGCCCAGTCGATCTGGCTGGACAGCAACCTGATCGAGAGCCTGACCGTCCGCGACAGCAACATCTCGGCCCAATACGGCGGCTTCACCGGCGGCATGGTGCAGATCGAGACGCGCCAGCCGGCCCACGTGTTCGGCGGCTCGGTCACCTTCGGCTGCACCAACGACAGCCTGACCTCGTTCAAGATCCCCAACGCCACGCGCGACGCCCTGGGCTCCAGCGTGCCGGCCCACCCGAACTACGAGAAGTGCAAGGTCAACGCGACGGTCGATCTGCCGATCAACGACAAGGTCAGGGTCCTGCTCGGCGCTGGCCGGCAGGAAACCGAGATGACCTACTACCGGGCCGCGGCCTATGGCGGCGAGGCGTTCGGCCTGAAGAGCCGCAGCGACAACGTGCTGGCCAAGGTCGAGGCCGATCTCGCGCCCGACCTCGTGCTGCGCGGCCAGATCGCCTACAGCCCCTACACCAGCGAGAACTCGGCCAACAATTCGCGCAACGCCGTCATGACCCAGAAGGGCGGCGGCCTGACCGGCAAGCTCGAACTGGCCGGCAAGCGCGACGAGGCCAACTGGTCGCTGGCGGCCACCTACGCCAAGGCCCAGAGCGGCCGCAAGGCGCCCGATCCCAACTTCTCCTGGCCCTCGGCCTCCAACTACGCCGACTGGTGCTCCAACACCAACTGCACCGAGGGCAGCTTCGGCGACCTCGACCAGTGGCAGGAAGACATCGGCCTGCAGGCCCGCTGGAGCCAGCCCCTGCTGGGCGGCGAACTGCGCGTCGGCGCCGACTACGGCCACGTCACGGCCCGCAAGCGCCGGCCCGAGGACAACTATGCCTACAGCCAGGGCACCGTCAGCAGCCTGGTCTCCTGCGCCACCGGCGACGTGGCCTGCAAGACCGGCGACGTCGTCTTGACCAGCGCCATCTACTATGCGGCCTATGACGCCGAGGCGAGCCTCGACTCCGTCTCGGCCTTCGCCGAGTACGAGGTCAGCCACGGCCCGCTGACCGTGCGCGGCGGCCTGCGCTACGACCACGAGAGCCTGCTCGACAACCACAGCTTCGCCCCGCGCCTGTCGGTGGTCTACGAACTGCCGTGGGCGGTCACCGCCACGGTCGGCGCCAACCGCTACTATTCGCGCGACTTCCTGGGCTACGCGATCAAGTCGCAGTACCCGGGCACCAAGGTCTATCGCCGCACCACCTCGACGGTGAACGGCCAGCTGGTGGCCGGCGACTGGTACCTCTATTCGCACTCGGTGACGGCCGGCGTGGCGGGCACCGGCGTCAAGACGCCCTATTCCGACGAGCTGACCTTCGCCCTCTCCAAGCCGGTGTTCGGCGGCGTGGCGCGGATCAAGGGCGTGGCCCGCGAGGCCCGCGACCAGTTCACCGCCGGCGTGGTCACGGTGCAGAGCTATGTCCGCGAGACCAACAACCAGACCTACACCTACAACACCACGCACCTGGGCAACGAGGGCGAGACCTCGTTCCGCGGCCTGTCGGCCGAATGGAGCCGGGGCTTTGGCCGCCACACGGTCACGCTCAACGGCTCGTGGTCGAAGACCGAGGACAACCTCAGCGACAACTACTACGAGGATCCGTCGGACGAGAGCGAGTACGCCGACGAGCTGATCTACTACAAGGGCGAGGTGCGCAGCCTGCTGGGCGTGATCTCCGAGAACCAGCGCCTCAACTACGCCGCGCCTGGCCTGGTCAACGCCGACTGGAGCGCCGACTGGTGGAACGGCCGCATCCGCACCAACCTGAACGCCCGCTGGCGCTCGGGCTTCGACCAGATCGAGGAGACGGGCACGTACCAGACCGTCAGCAGCGTGCGCTATGCGGTGTGGGACGTGGTCCGCTACAAGGCCCAGACGACCTTCAACGCCAACATCCAGGCGCTGATCGCCAAGACGGCGTACGGCGAGGCCCGCCTCGACCTGCGGATCACCAACCTGTTCGACGTGACGCCGCAGACGGTGACGGCCTCGTCGACCAGCCAGCCCTACAAGCTTGGCCGATCGTTCTGGGTGGGCATGAGCTACAAGTTCTAACCCATGAAGCGCGCGGCGAATCTCCTGCTCCTGCTGGGAACGGCGGCGGCCCTGATCGGGCTGGCGCCGCTTCCCGACGCGAACGCGGTTCGCCGCGCCGCCTTCTCCGGCAAGCCAGAGACCTGGCCGGCCCCTACCCTGCTGGCCGGAGCCTCGTTCACCCCGTTCGGCGCCCTGCCCGCTCCGGTCGCCCCGGCCGACAATCCGCAGACCCCGGAAAAGGTCGCGCTGGGCCAGAAGCTGTTCGAGGACCCCCGACTGTCGGCCTCGGGCCAGATCGCCTGCGCCTCGTGCCACAATCCCGAGCTGGCGTTCGGCGACGGGGTGAAGACCTCGTTCGGCCACGACCGCCAGCGCGGCCGCCGCAACGCCCCGACCCTGACCGTCGTGGCCTGGCGCACGCCGCTGTTCTGGGACGGCCGGGCCGGCAGCCTGGAGACCCAGGCCCTGGCCCCCCTGGTCGACCACAAGGAGATGGCCGCCGACCCGCGCGAGGTCGAGCGCCGGCTGAACGCCGATCCCGACTATCGCAAGGCCTTCACGCAGGTCTTCAGTACAAAGCGCGTCACCGCCCAGGACGCCGCCAAGGCGCTGGCCGCCTACCAGCGCACGCTCAAGCCGCGCAGCAGCAAGTGGGACCGGGTGCTCAGCCTCGGCGGCCGGGTGCTGAGCGACCAGGAACTGCAGGGGCTGGAACTGTTCCAGGGCAAGGCCGGCTGCGCCAACTGCCACAACGGCCCGCTGCTGTCGGACGGCAAGTTCCACAACATCGGCCTCAGCTTCTATGGCCGGAAACTGCAGGACCTGGGCCGCTACGAGGTCAGCGGCGACCCGGCCGACGTCGGCGCCTTCCTGACCCCGTCGCTGCGTGGGATCTCGCGCACTGGGCCCTACATGCACAACGGCATCTTCCCGACGCTGGAAGGCACCGTGAACTTCTACAACGAAGGCGGCGCCCGGCTGCGGCCCAAGCCCGACCAGGTCGGCGACCGCCTGTTCCCGACCACGACTCCGCTGCTGAAGCCGCTCGGCCTGACGCGCGAGGAGAAAGCGGCGCTGGTGGCGTTTCTGGAGACGCTTTGACGATGCTCCTGAAGGGGGAGCTGTCGCGAAGCGACTGAGGGGGAAGTTGCTGGTGCGCCAGCAGCGGTCTCGACGTCAGCAAAAACTTCCCCCTCCGGCCCTCCGGGCCACCTCTCCCTTCGGGGGGAGGGTCTGTTGCGGCGAACCTCCCCCTGTGGGGGAGGCGGCCGAAGGCCGGTGGGGGGACGGTTTCAGCTTTCCGAGTGGCGGCTGATTTCGCAGGTCACTCCCCCCACCGATCGCTGCGCGATCGCCTCCCCCACAGGGGGAGGTTCCTTGATGTATGGACACGGCTTCACAGGCTCCCGCGCGAAGGCGCGTTAGGTGTGGGGAGGCGCGGAGCGGCCGGGCGGAGCCCGGAGACCGTATGGTTTGTTTGCGTTTCGGCTTCGTCTGACCGCTCCGCCACATCGTAGGCTCGAAGGACCGGGGGCGCGGGTGCTTTTTCAACCCTGGACCCGGTTGTCCCTCGGACGGGCAGGACCAATAGCCCCGCGGTGATCCGGCGGCGGCCTCGGCTGATCCTGTTAGGCCGGTTTGAAACGATCCCGGCCCTGTCGACCCGCCTGTTTCGTCACGGAACGGCTGGCGGCCCAATCACGCCTTCTGAGCGATCCTGCAAACCCGCCCTTCCCATGACGCCCCAAGCGGCCCCGCTCGATGCGATCCGCAGCCGCTGACTCGGGCCGGTACCAAGAGCCCTCCCCATGGCTGGGATGGGGATGATTATGGGGGCGGTTGAGTGGGTGGGGATAAGTTGGGGTTATAAAGTTGTAGGACGTTGAATTGGTGGGACTCTTTTCCGACTACGCCGTGTGATCGGTGTGCGTTCACGGCCTTCGCCACACCCAAACATCGCCTTCCTGGGCCTTGTGCCCAGGATCTATCGTTCAGCCGCTCAGACCTGTCGAGGACGGCCGAGGTCTGAGCGGTCGCCGACATGGGCCCTCGCCACAGGGGCGAGGGAGGCGGGGTTGTGTTTGGGGTAGTGAAAAGCCTGGGTCCCCGCTTTCGCGGGGATTTTACGGGGAATGGCCGGCCAGCGCGGTGGAAGCTGAAAACGCCCCCCCTCCGGCGCTTCGCGCCACCTCCCCCAGAGGGGGAGGATCTTTCTCTACCCCTTCACCGCGTACGCAATCGGGGTCTCGAAGCGACGGCGGTTCCAGTCGGAGCCGCGGGGGGCCTTGGGGAACGGGGCGGCGGCGGTGAGGAGGTCCATGGCGGCGGCGTCGAGGGCGTGGTCGCCGCTGCTTTCGACCACCACCGCCCGCGACATCCGGCCGAAACGGTCGAGGGTGAAGGCCACGACGACGACGCCCTGGGAGCGACGGCGGCGCAGGGCCTCGGGCATGGTCTTGCGGGCCTCGATCCATGACAGCACCTGGGCGGCGTAGGGATCGTGCGACTTGGACGCATCGCCGCGCACCTGCACCGGCGCGCCGCCGCCGGCCGGGGCCGAAGCGGCCGCGGCGACCACCGCCACCGGGGTCACTGCGGACGACACCCGACTCTCGACCGGCTGGGGCGCGACCTGCGGGGCGGCGTACAGCGGCTCGGGCGCGGGGATCGGGACCGGACGCGGCCGGATCGGCGAGGCGCTGCGGGCCTCGCGCGGCACCTCCTGCGCCCGCCGCTCGCTCGACGCCGTAGACGGCGAAGGCTCGGGGCTTGGGGTCAGGGCCTCGAACAGCGCCGCCTCCATGGCGGGCGGCTCGGACAGGCCCGGCATGGTGCGCACGAAGCCGACGAGCGCCAGAACGGCGGCCGCGTGCAGGCCCAGGGAAACGCCCGTCGCGAGCGCCTTTTCCCCGCCTCGCCCGCCCGTCCGGGGTCGTCCCACGCCGATAGACTCCACGCACTCTCTAAGAATGCGTCGCATCTACAGGAAGGCGCACCTCGAAACAATGTCCGGACGGATACGGATCACGCGGCCCACAGAGTCTCCGCGGCCGCTTCCGGGCGGACCTCCGATACGAAGGCCGGATAAAAGGTCGCCAGCATCCGCTCGGCATAGGCCACGAGGTTGCCGAAGCCCTCGGCCCGCTGGCGGATCGGCGAGTCGAAGAACGGCGTCAGGATCTGGGCCAGCATGGAAAAGACGATGGCGTCGACGCTGGTCGGCCGCTCGCCCATCATGAAGGCCTTGTCGCCCAGCATCTCCGAGAGCGCGGTCAGCGACCAGGCGGCCAGCTCGACGATCGCGTCGGGGCCATGGCGGCCGATCCCGACGGCCTTGAGGTTGGCCTCGACCGCGTCGAGCAAGCCAGCCTTCAGGTCCTGGCGCATGGCCTCCGGGGCGCCGTCGAACCAGTGGGCCGGCCCCTTCTCGAAATTGTCGAAGTCGAAGAAGCGGAAGTAGCAGTTGGCCCAGCCTAGCTGGTTCTCGACCATCCGCTCGATCGCCCAGGCCTGGGCGCGCTCGACCCGGGTGAGGCCCGCATCGAGATCGACGCCGTAGCTGCGCTCCAGATAGGCGCGGATGAAGGTGGAGTCGGCGACCTTGACCCCGTCGTCGTCGATCCAGGGCAGCTGACCCTTGGGCGAGGTCTCGGGATGGGCCGGGACCTTCCGGTAGGCAAGGCCCGCCATCATCAGGTGGATCTCGGTCTTGGTGACGTAGGGGCTTCCCTCAGGCAGGCCGTAGGCCGGGCCGGCGGCGTAGAGCGTGATCATCTCGAGGTCCCTCTCGTGCGGTCTTGCGATGGAGAGAGACTGCCGCCACCCTGCTGCCAGCATGCTGTCAGCAACGATCCGGCACAGTTGGACCCATGAGACGCGCTGAACGCCTATTCCAGATCATCCAGATCCTTCGCCGCAGCCGGACGCCGGTCACCGCCGACTCCATCGCGGCCGAACTGGAGACCTCCAAGCGCAGCGTCTATCGCGACATCGCCGCCTTGGTCGGTCAGAGGGCGCCCATCCGCGGCGAGGCGGGCGTCGGCTACGTGCTGGAGGCCGGATACGACATGCCGCCCCTGATGCTGACGCCGGACGAGATCGAAGCCGCCGTGCTGGGCGCCCAATGGGTGGCCGGACGCGGCGATCCCGCCCTGGCCACCGCCGCCCGCGACCTCATTGCCAAGATCGCCGCCGCCGTGCCCGACAACCTGCGGCCCTATGTTCTGGAGCCGGCGACCCGCGCCCCCGCCCCCTGGAACCCGACGCCCGACAACATCGACATGGCCCAGACCCGGGCCTGGATCCACGCCGGCCGCAAGATCCGCCTGGACTATCGCGACGAGAAGGGCGCGGTCAGCCAGCGGATCGTGTGGCCGGTGACCGTCGGCTATCTCTCGACCGTGCGGATGCTGATCGCCTGGTGCGAGCTGCGGGCCGACTTCCGCAACTTCCGCACCGACCGAGTGGTGGCCGCGCAGTTCCTCGACGACCGCCACGGCCAGCGGCCGGCCGTGCTGCGGGCGCGCTGGCAGCGGCAGATGGAGGAGGAATGGGCCGCCTACGACGCGGCCAAGGCGGCGGGGCCGGCCCTGCCCTCCTCCTGAACCGGAACGTCAGCCATCGGAACTGAGCGCCCTGCGATTACTTTTGCGAATGAGTTTGCATTTGACTCGCAATTGAACGCCCGGTAGCTGCGACCCGTTCTTAGTAACGGGGGAAGTGCATGAGATCGCGGTTGATGATGGCGAGCGCCCTGGGCGCGTGGGCGGCGCTGGCGGGCGTGGTTCGAGCCGAGGAGCCGATCGCGACGGCCCCCGAAGCCCCCACCGCGGTCGACGCCGTGGTCGTGACCGGCGAGAAGACCGCCCGCTCCCTGCAGGACACCGTCACCAGCGTGGCCGTGACCACCGCCCGCACGATCGAGCGCGAGCAGATCCGCAGCTTCTACGACGTGGTCGCCAAGACGGCGAACATGAGCGAGACCTACGGCAAGAGCGGCTTCACGATCCGGGGCGTGGCCAACAACAACGTCTCGGGCGGCGGCACCAGCGGCCTGGCCACGGTCTATGTCGACGGCGCGGCCATTCCCGAACGCGCCATGTACGGCGGTCCGCTGGACATGTGGGACGTGGGCCAGGTCGAGATCTTCCGGGGTCCGCAATCGACCCTGCAGGGCCGCAACGCCCTGGCCGGAGCGGTGATCATCCGCACCACCGACCCGACCTTCGACTGGAACTTCAAGAGCCAGGTCGCCTTCGCCAGCGGCGACGACCGCTCGATCGGCCTGGCCGGCGGCGGCCCGATCATCGATGATCAGCTGGCCTTCCGGGCAGCCTTCCACGATCGCCAGGCCGACGGGTTCGTCTACAACACCGTGCAGAAGCGCGACGACGACGCCGTCGACACCCGCTCGTATCGCGGCAAGCTGCTGCTGACGCCGACGGCGCTGGAAGGCTTCAAGGCGATCGCCACCTACAGCCGCAACGAAAACAAGTCGGGCTATCTCTACACCTACGCCCGCACCGACACGCCGGACTTCTACGACCACCGGGTCAGCACGACCAACACGCCCAACACCAGCGACATCACCACCGACATCTTCAACCTGGAGCTCTCGCAGAGCCTGGGGGATCGCTTCACCCTGTCGGGCGCGTTCTCGTGGAGCAAGGTCGACTTGGTGCAGCGCTACGACGCCGACCTGGGCCCGCAGACCCTGTCCTACGGCGGCCAGGACGAGCTGACCAAGACCACCAGCCAGGAAGTGCGCCTGAACTACGACGGCGAGCGGCTGAAAGGTCTGGTCGGCCTCTATCACGCCAAGCGCGACTCCGACCGTAAGTCGGCCAGCCTGACCAACGTGGACTTCCCCACCGCCACCCTGGTCAGCGTGCTGACTTCGACCCTGGTGAGCGGCGGAACGCCGCTGGCCACGGCCCAGGCGCAGGCCAACGCCTTCGCCGCGCTCTATGTCGCCGCCCTGCCGGTGATCCCGGTCGACTATTCGTCGGACGCGCCCGAGATCGTCACCACCACCGCCCTGTTCGCCGACGGCAGCTTCGACCTGACCTCCAAGCTCAGCCTGCTGGCCGGCTTCCGCTACGACCACGAGGAGAACGAGCAGGAGTCGTCGCAGACGGCCGTGTTCGCCGGAACCTATCCGACCCCGGCCAGCTTCGGCGCCTACGCGCCGTACGTGGTGCTGGTGAACAACTTCGTCGCCTCGATGGTGGCCCAGGCCGGCGCGGCCTCGCCCGGCTCGACGCGCAAGTTCGACGCCTTCCTGCCCAAGCTCGGCGTCAAGTACGCCTGGACCGACGACCTCTCGACCAGCTTCGTCGTGCAGCGCGGCTACCGCTCGGGCGGCTCGACGGTCAACGTCGCCCGCGCCACCGTCGTGCCCTACGACCAGGAGTTCACCTGGAACTACGAGCTGTCGCTGCGCTCCTACTGGCCGCAGTGGGGCCTGACGGCCAACGCCAACGCCTACTATGTCGACTGGAGCGACCAGCAGGTGATCGTCAACCTGGGCCTCAACACCTACGACTACCAGGCCGAGAACGCCGGCGCCTCGCACCTCTACGGCTTCGAGGTGGAGCTGAACCAGCGCCTGTCGCCCAAGGCCAACTGGTGGGCGTCGCTGGGCCACACCCGCACCAAGTTCGACGAGTTCCGCGTCGACACCGGCTCGGACGTCCGCGACCTGTCGGGCTCGGAATTCCCCTACGCCCCGCACTGGACCTTTGCGATCGGCGGCGACTATCGCTGGGACAACGGCCTGGTCGCCAACCTCAACGCCAACTACCGCTCGCGCGCCTATACCGAGGCCGGCGGCGACCAGAACGGCCACAGCGCCGACGCCCGCACCCTGGTCAACGGCCGCTTCGGCTACGAGGCCGCGCACTGGGGGGCCTATGTGTTCGGCAAGAACCTGCTGGACGAGAAGTACAAGCAGTACGCCCGCGACGACGTGCCGGTGGCCCTGCTGGGCGAGCCACGCGTGCTGGGCGTGACGCTGGAGACCCGCTGGTGATCGGGGCCGGCGGCTTAGCTCTCGCCCCACTG
Source organism: Caulobacter sp. GW821-FHT10A10 (assembly GCF_059415745.1). Lineage (NCBI taxonomy): Bacteria > Pseudomonadati > Pseudomonadota > Alphaproteobacteria > Caulobacterales > Caulobacteraceae > Caulobacter > Caulobacter sp. GW821-FHT10A10. The sequence goes on from NZ_JBWKNV010000003.1 coordinate 435,258, forward strand.
GCCCTGGCCGGTGCGCTGCTGCTGCGGCGCGCCTGGACCCACGCCGACGCCCGCCGGCCCTGGCTGATCGTCGGCGGCTGGGCGCTGCTGGCGGCCACGCTCGTCGCCTCCGCGCCGATCCTGGGCGTGGTGCGCGGTCCGTCGATCATGCTGGCCCTGGCCTCGACGGTCGCCCTGGCCGTGGTCGCCGCCGGGGTCGAACTGCGGACGGCCAGGCGCAAGGCCCCGCGCGAACTGGCCCTGGAGCCGTCGGACCGCCGCCGCGTCGCCTGGCGCGGCTGGCTGCGCGGCTTTCTGGCCGGACCGCTGGGCGGCGCCGCGGCCATGGGCGTGGGCCTGGCCGTCGCCGTCTGCTTCCCGGCCGAGGTCAAGACCCGGCTGATCATCGGCGGCATGCTGGTGCCGTTCCTGTGGGCCGGCGGCATGGCCTGGACCCTGTCGGACGACAAGATCCTGCGCGCCCTGGCCGTGCTGGTCGGCGTCACCGTCATCGGCTTCGGCGCCGTGTTCCTGAAGGGCTCCCTCTGATGCACGCCCCGCAAGCCAAGCCCAAGCCCGGCAAGCCGATCTGGCCGAAGATCCCCGCCGCCTTCGTGCGCGCCATGCTGGCCGGCCACTCGGCGCTGGGTCTGGCCTTCGCCGCCCTGATCTATCTGGTCTGCTTCTCGGGCGCGGTGGCGGTGTTCACCAGCGAGTTCAATCGCTGGGAGCAACCCACGGCCCCGGTGCTGCACAGCGTGACGCCGGCCGCCGTCGGCGCGGCCTTCGAGGCGGTGCTGGCCAAGAACCCCAAGGCCCACGACCTCTTCATCCGCATGCCCGAGCCCGCCCTGCCCCGCCTGTCGGTGCACGGCGACGACGCCAAGGGCGGCGAGCACACCTGGTTCGCCGACGCTTCCGGCAGGATCGTCGCCGAGCAGATGACGCCGTGGAGCGAGTTCCAGGCCAAGCTTCACACCGCCCTGCACCTGCCGGGGACCTGGGGCTTCTTCCTGGTCGGGCTGACGGGCGTGGCCCTGCTCTCCTCCCTCGTTTCCGGCGTGCTGTCGCACCCGCGGGTGTTCAAGGACGCTTTCGCCTTCCGATGGGGCGGCTCCAAGCGCCTGCAGGAGGCCGACCTGCACAACCGCATCTCGGTGTGGGGCCTGCCCTTCCATGTGGTGGTGTCGCTGACCGGCGCCTTCCTTGGCCTCAGCGTGCTGATCGTCGGCGTGCTGGCCATGGTGGTGTTCGACGGGAACCGGGACAAGGTCTTCGCCCTGTTCAGCGGCCCGCCGGTGGCCGACGACGCCCGTCCCGCCCCGGTGATCGACGTCGCCAAGGGCCTGGCCGTGCTGCAGGCCCAGAACCCCAAGGCCGGCTTCAACTACATCTTCGTCGAGCACCCCGGCGAGACCGGCCAGCACATGAGCGTCAACCGCACCACGCCCGGCAAGCTGTCGCGCGGCGAGATCATGGTCGTCGACGGAAACGCCAAGGTGCTGGGCCCGGCCGGCTTCGAGAGCGGCAACCTGGGCATGGCCATCTATTCCAGCCTGACGCCGCTGCACTTCGGCTGGTTCGGCGGCTGGCCGGTGAAGGTCGCCTACTTCCTGCTGGGCCTGGGCCTCACGGCCGTGACCGCCAGCGGCGTGGCCATCTGGCTGGCCCGCCGGCGCGACAAGGGCCGCCCGGCCCCGCGCTGGGAGCGGGTGTGGGTCGCCTTCTGCTGGAGCCAGCCGCTGGCCTACGCCGTCTCGGCCATCGTCGCCCTGCTGGCGCCCAGCGTTCCGCCGGTCGCGGTGTGGGGCGGCGTCACCCTGGCGGCCAACGCCTGCGCCTTCCTGTGGACGCCGGCGACGCTGTCGATCCGCCTGCGCCTGGCCAGCGCCGTCGGCCTGGCCCTGGTGGCCCTGGTGCACCTGGGCCTCAACACCGGCCGGACGGTGGATCCGGTCGCCTGGATCCTCGACGCCTCGCTGGTGCTGGGGGCCTGCCTGCTGGCGGCGTCGGTCTGGACGTCGCGCCGGACGGCCAAGGCCTGACGGTAACAAATCCCAATATATGAGTCATTGACTCGTATATTGAAATAATGCCGCTATCTCGGGCGTGCGAGCAGGACGCGGGGGCCACGCCTCCGAACCCGTCCGGCGCACGCCCGACAACAAGAAACGATAGCGAGGAAACACTCCCATGCAGCGCACGAAGACCCTCGTCGCCCTGGCAGCCGTCCTGTCGGCCGGCGCCTCCCTCACCCTGGCCGGCCCGGCCCTGGCCGGCGAGCCCCTGAACGGCGGCCTGGCCCGGATCGACAAGGACGGCGACGGCAAGGTCAGCCCGGCCGAATGGACCACCGAGCGGGCCGGCCTGTTCAAGAAGCTCGACGCCGACCGCGACGGCAAGCTGACCCTGGACGAGATCACCCAGTTCTACCTGAAGGCCGCCCCGGCCGACGACCCCAAGACCCAGAAGCGCATCGACGCGGTCACCGCCGCCGACAAGGACGGGAACGGGGACGGCAAGGTCACCCTGGCCGAGATCACCGCCCTGGCCGACCGCGAGTTCAAGGGCCGCGACAAGGACGGCGACGGCTTCATCACCGGCGACGACAAGTAAGGATGCCAGCGCACTGAGAGTGTAAATCCTCTTGGTCATCCAACAGGGTTGCCCAAGCAGCTCATTGCGGTAGTCCCATGGTTGAGCTTAGGTTGTAACCATGGGACCACTCGGCCAATTTCTAGCCGCCGTCGCCTTACTGTTTCTGGCGGCCCTGATCTTCAGCGGCATAAACGGACACGGCAGCTTTGGGGCTACAGCGGATTGGGCGGCCGCCCTCGCCAATGTCGTCGTCGTCGTTGTTACCCTACATATTGCACGGCGAGGTGATCAGAGACTCCTCGAAGACCGAGCCCAACGTGATGAGGAAATCCGCGCGGTTAAACGTGACCTTATCGAAGCAATTTCTACGTCTGTCGACATGGCTTTGAACGACGTCGCGGCACTACGTGAGGCTATCAGAGCGGCGAACGTTCAAGCCAGCAAAGACAGCTACAAGGCTCTGGATGCAGAACGGCGCGTCCCCATCGCCAAGGTGCTGAAAATTTCTATCGAGAGCTGGCCAAATGCGCTGCTGTACATGCGGGTGCATGCTGTGCGGACCCGCTTGGAAGACCTCGTCCACTATATGGGCGTCAACTATGGAGCGGCTCACAGCACGGTGCCATTTACGCGTTTCGTTTCAGATCGCGAAAAATTGCTGGCTGATGCCGAAGAGGCCTATCGCCAAGCCGTCGCCGGCATCGTGATTGACTAAGCCGCTTACCGCGCCAAACGAAGCCCCGAAAGAATCGGCTAAGTGATTGAAAGTTTTGGAGCGGGCGGGGGGAATCGAACCCCCGACATTCAGCTTGGGAAGCTGACGTTCTACCTCTGAACTACGCCCGCGCGCGTCAATGTTTTCAAGAGCTTATCGCTCTACCCGCTGTTCTGAACCTGATCGGTTTACACAGCGATCTACAGAGACCGTTCCGAAGACGTCCCGTCTACCCGGTCTTCGCGGCGTGCTCAAGCGCAATGAGGTGTGTGGGCGGGATCATGGAAGCAGGCCGCTTCGCGTTGGGCCTTGAGCCCCCCGCGCCATTCATGCGCTGGGTGCTATCGCACAAACTATCGCTTAGATCGTATTTTTTAATATTCTCGCAAAAGTATGCTACCGCTTAGCGTGGCCGCTTTGGCTATCGCGTCACTTCACACGTATGAACAACAAGGGAGGTCTAAATGTATCGCGCTATCATAGTACTTTTGACCTGTTTGTTCTGCTGGGCTGGCTCCGCGCACGCAAGTGAGTACTGCTATGACAAATATAATGGTCGGATACGGCAAGCGAACGCGGAACTTGGCGGTATTGTGGACCGAGTTGCCGCCTTAGAGGCGTCAATCCGGGATCTCGGGGATAAACGTAACGGGGTAAGCAAGCAGCTCGCTGAGCTCGTTCAGTCAGACCCCACGCTATCGGCACCAGGTAGTAAAGAGAGGGCGGCTGCACTTTCGTCCCAGTACACCGAATTGGATAAACAGTACACCGTCGCTAAAAATGAAGCTTATGGCCTTCAAGAACGCGCCGTTCAGCTACGCACAACGGTGCCTGCTGATCTACAAGGCGAATTACGGGGGTGCATTCAGGCGACCGCACCCGCAAACTCAGTAGTCAACCTGACCATCCAGACGCTCGCAATTCTAACAACAGGTGGAGCGTCGTTAGCGCTTCCCGAGAAGACTCTCTATGTCGATATGGGTGCCGTATTGAACGGTTACCCGTTCGGAGGTGACAGCGCGCTAATTCCAAAAGCTAGGGATGACGCCCTAAATGCCCTCGGGATTGGTGGCGATGTCCGAAAGGTCATCACAGATCCGGTTCGTATAGTTCGGTGCATTTTCGGCTGTTAGCTAACTGGCGCGAGCGAAATCAGCTCGCTCGCGCCTCTATAGGCAATTGGCGTGCGCCGGTTCGAAGCGCTCTTAGCTGGCCCTGCAAATGTCCGAGATTAGCCAAAAACTGCCCCTGGCGCTTGAACGAGACGGCCACGAGGCCCCATCGCTCAGCCACCGAAACCGCCCTCCCCGCCCCGAAGTTGACGGCCGCCCCGCACGGGCGCAGCCTCCTCCTCAAACAGACGTTCGGGAGGAGGACGCCATGGCCGACGGTGAGGAGCATCCGCGGGCGCGGTTTCACGCCATGACCGAGGGCACGGCCGAGGACTGGGGGATCATCGCCCGGGCGGCCGGCGACTATGGGCGCGAGCTGCCCGAGCGGCTGATCGGGCACCTGAAGCTGCTGGCCGGCGATTGCGGCGGCTTCGCGGTGGACCGGCTGGAGCACAGCCTGCAGACCGCCACCCGCGCCCACCTGGCCGGCGAGGACGAGGAATACGTGGTCTGCGCCCTGCTGCACGACATCGGCGACATCCTGGGGCCGCGCAATCACGCCGACATCGCCGCGGCGATCGTCCAGCCCTTCGTGTCGGAGGCCAACCACTGGATGGTGGCCAACCACGCGATCTTCCAGGGCTACTACTTCTTCCATCACCTGGGCCTGGACCGCGACATGCGCGAAGCGTTCCGGGGCCATCCGCACTTCGAGCGGACGGCGAAGTTCTGCCACCAGTACGACCAGCCGGCCTTCGACCCGGCCTATGAGACGATGCCCCTTGAGGCGTTCGAGCCGATGCTGCGGCGGGTGATGAGCACGCCGAAACGCTCGATCTACCTGCGCCCGGAATGAGCACCCGCGCGGGTTGTCCGATCTCCCCCTGCGCCTAGGCTGCGCTGGTTCAATCGGGGGAAGGCATGGTCGGCATCCACGGCGCACGCTGCCTGCACTGCGGCACGCACAACAATTTCGACGCGGACGAGACGGCCATCGCCGTGCAGTGCGGGCGGTGCGACCGCAGGCTGTTCGAGGGCAAGGCCCATGAGGTCGGCGGCGACGCGTTCCTGGCGCACAGCCTGGCGGGCGAGCCGCCGCCCGGCAAGATCCCGCTGCTGCTGGTCTGTTTCGGGGTCGGCTTCGGCGTGCCCCGGATCGACGCCGACCGCTACGCCAAGCTCTACGAGCCCAACCTGCGGGTCCTGAAGATCAACGCCTTCAACCACCACGAGGCCCTGGCCGCCCATGCCGTCAACGCCGTGCCGACCGGCCTGCTGTTCCGGGCAGGAACCGTCGTGGCCAGGGCGCTCGGCGCGCCGATCCCCAAGGTCGACCCGGTCGCGCGCATGCTGGACGAGCATGGCGTGCAGCGGGCCGTCCCGTTACGCGGGGCGCCGGCGGCCGAGGCCTGAGCGGCCTTTACTGAACCCGCTCGGCCTTGATCCCGAGCTTGGCCAGTTCGGCCTGGACGCTGTCGGGACCGACCAGGTGGCCGGCGCCGACGGCGATGAAGCTGACGCCCTTGCCGTCCAGCTTGGTCTTGAGCTGGCCGGCCCAGGCGGTGTTGCGGGCGACGATCAGGCTCTTGTAGAGCGGCGGATACTTGCCGCGCATCTCGGTGACGAACTCGGCTTCCAGCGCCTTGAGGTCGCCGGCGGCCCAGGCGTTGACCAGGGCGTCGAGCTTGGCCGGGCCTTCGTCGATCTCCTCCAGGGTCGACTCCAGCAGGTCGACCTCGTCCTTGGTCGACAGGTCGGCGAAGAAGCGGATTTGCTGCTCGGGGGTCTCCAGGCTGCCCAGGGCCTTGCCGGCGTCCTTGGCCTGCGCGGTCAGCACCTGCTCGACGCCCTTCTTCGGATCGAAGCCGGCCTTCAGCATCGGACCAAGCGCCAGGGTGATCGAGGCCATCCACGGGCGAAAAGCGTCGAACGCGGCGGGCGGCAGGCCCATCTCGGCCGCATAGCCCTTGGCCTTGTCCCAGGCGGCGGGCGACAGCTTCTTCGACAGCGGCGTGGCGCGGTCGATGCCGTACTGGATCACCAGCGGCTGCATCACGGCCGGGTCGTCGGCGCCGGCGACCTCGGTGACCAGCTTGCTCGAGGTCTTCAGGGCCTCGTCCAGCTTCGGCGTGCGCCACTGGGTTTCCGGCCGCAGCACGTGGACCGTGCCGAAGAGGTAGATCGTCGAGTCCTTGTCCTTGACCACCCACAGGGCGGGATCGGCCAGGGACGGCGTCGCCGCCCCCAGGGCGAGGACCGAGACGAGGCCGACGACGGCGCGGCGCAGGGTCTTGATGGACGAATGAAACATGCAGCTCCCCTAGTGAAGGTCGGTCGGAAAGGAAAAAGGATCGGGTCGGCGGCTAGTCGGCGAAGCCGCGCCGCCAGCCGATGAGCATGGAGATCGCCAGATAGCCGATCATGGTGACGTTGAAGGCGTCCCACAGGGTCAGGGCCGGCAGCAGGGCCAGCTTCTCGCCGGCGGCCCACAGGAACAGCAGCCCCTGGAACAGGACGAACGAGACGGCGGCGGTCTCGGCCATGGTCCGGCGCATCAGCTCGTCGCTGCGGATCCACAGGGTGATGTTGCCCACGGTCTGGAACAGGAACAGGGCGATCAGGCCGGTCATGACGGCCGAAGCCAGCAGCGGCGACAGCGGGTCGAACAGGGCGACCGCGAGCGGCGGCGCGGCCAGCATCGCCCCGGCCAGCACCAGCACCAGTCCCTGGCCGGCGTAGAACCGGGCCTGGACCGAGGTGGCGGGCGTGACGGCGCGGACGTCGTCGCCGTTGATCCGCCGGCCCAGGGCCTTGCGGCTGCTGGCGAGGCCGGCGGTGACCAGTCCGGCGAAGACCAGGAACGCCGCCAGGAGGAAGGCCAGCATGTCGCCGCCCGACGGGTCGAACCCGCCCCACAGCCCCTCGCGCCTGAGGCCCAGCAGCCAGCGTCCGGCAAAGAAGCCGACGGGCAGGCCGGCGATCATCAAGATCAGGGCCCGGCGGGCGCGGGGCGAGACTTTCGAGGTTTGCGGCTCGTCGCTCATGTCAGGGCTCATGTCAGGCTTCGTCCTGGAAGATGGCTTCGATGGGTTGGCCGAAGAGACGGGCGATCCTGAAGGCCAGCGGCAGGCTGGGATCGTACTTGCCCGTCTCCAGGGCGTTGATGGTCTGGCGCGAGACGTCGAGCCGCTGGGCCAGGTCGGCCTGGCTCCAGTCGCGTTCGGCGCGCAGCACCTTGAGGCGGTTCTTCATCGGGGAATCATCGGACGGTCACGCGCCCTCCCCTCAGCGCCGCGCCAGCCACCAGCCGGCCCAGGCCAGGCAGTAGCCGATCGTCTGCGCCGACATCAGGGCCACCATGCCGAACAGGAACCAGGCGTTGACGCTCAGGCCCCCGAACATGGCGGTCAGGGTCTGGGAGGGCAGGAACACCGCCACGATCACGGCCGCCAGCCCGCCGAACGTGCCGCCCCACCACCAGGCGAACTTGTGGGCCTCGCGCGCGGCTTCGTCGAGGAGCCGCCAGTAGGCGACCCATCCCACGACGCCCCCGACCACCACCAGCAGCAGGACGCCGACGAAGATCCAGCCGATCAGCAACGGCGACGGGTCAATGTCGGCGGCCCGGGCGTAATTGAGCGACAGGCCGAGCACGGCGCCCACGGCCAGGCAGCTCCAGAACATGATCTTCATCACGCCAAGCGGCGTGAGCCGGCGACGAACCTTTTCCGACATGCCAAGCCCCCTCGTCAAAATGACAAGGAACATTGACATCGCAATCCAGAGTCGTGTCAAGGACCCTGTACAAAAATCGCGTTTAAGCCGCGTTCTGCTCCCCGCGCCAGTGGAGCGGCATCGGCGGGGTGACGCCCAGGGCCTTGGCCAGCCAGTGGGCCTTGGGGTCGGCGTGCAGCAGCCAGCCATATTGCGAGAAGCGGTCGCCGTAGTCGTCCCAGCGGATCACCCGGCCCTCGGCGTCGCAGCGCCAGACGGCCTTGTCGCAACCGGGGATGCGCTCGGCCCGCTCCCAGGCGGAGACGCGCTGGCTGTGGGTCGAGAACGGGCCGGAAAAGAGGCGGTTCATGACGCTATGGCTCCTGTCGACGCGTGCGGATCCGAAACCGAATCTGCGTGTAATCGCAACAACTGGACACTAGCACTTGATGACCGTTAACGTGACCAACACCATATGTAGTGCGACGCCGTGTCGCGCGACAGCTTGAGCAGGTCGGCCGACTTGCCTTTCAGGCGACTCGCGGTGGGGTAAGCGGCCGTCGGTTCGCATCCAGCCGAACGTGTATGTCGGCCCGCTCCGGCAGGTCGATGGCGCACCAGGCGGTCAGACGTTCGTAGTGGTCGAGGAAACGTTCCAGGGCCGCCGGATCGAGGCCCCCTCGCCTGCCCTGCGCGGCCAGGCGCGCCTGCAGCTTGGCCTCCTGCTCGCGCCGCCAGGCCCGCACGGTGGCGAAGTCGGGCGCGGTCAGCACGGCCAGCCAGTCGAGACGGCCGAAAAGATCGCGATAGGGACCGGCCAGGGCGGCGTCGATATAGCCGCGCCAGACGCCGTCGGGGTCTTCGTCACGCTCCAGGGCGTTGATGGGCTCGACCAGGGCCGCCGCGCCCTGCGGCCCCGCGCCCAGGCACCAGCCTTCCAGCAGCACGACGTCGGCTGGTCCGTCGAACACCGGCCAGGCCGGCGCCGGCGCACGGTCGTCTGCGGCCTTGTCGAAGCGCGGCAGGGCCGTGCTCCCCTCCCCGGCCAAGCTGTCGAGCGTGGCGAGGCCCAGGGCCACGTCGTGCGTGCCCGGCGGGCCGCGCGTCGCCAGCAGCGGATGAACCTCGGCGGCCAGCGCCTGACGCTCGGCGCGGGTCAGGTAGAGGTCGTCCAGCGACAGGACCGCGACCTTCAGCCCTTCATCCTGCAGCAGCCGGGCGACCACCGCGACCAGGGTGGACTTGCCGGACCCTTGCGGCCCCGACAGGCCGGCGACGAAGCCCGGGCGGTCGTGGGCGCGCGCGGCGGCCGCCAGGCGCTCGGCCAGCGGCGCGTGCAGCACGCGGAAGGTTTCGACGAAGTCCGGACCGAGCCGCTCGTCACGCATGAAGTCGGAAAGCCAGGACGGATCGGGCGCGCTCATGTCCCGACCATGCACCGCTTCGCGCGGTTACTGCACCCGCCGCACGCGATAGCCGCGCGCCTTCATCAGGGCCGGCAGCCCGTCGGGACCGGCCATGTGCAGGGCCCCGACCGTGACCAGCTCGACGCCGGAGCCGGCCATCTCGCGGTCGAGAACCTCGGCCCAGGCCAGGTTGCGGCGCTTGAGCAGGGCTTCGTAGAGCTCGGGACGGTCGCGGCGCATGCCGGCGACCAGGATCGCGCCCAGGCGATCGACGTCGCCCTTCAGCCAGGCCTTCTGCAAATCCACGCCCCGGCGCGGCGGTGCGTTCTGCTCGGCGGCGACGTCGTCGAGATACTGCACCTCGACGGCCTCGGGCAGGTCGGCGAACAGGCGCAGCTGCTGCTCGAAGCTCTCGAAGGCCAGGACGGGCTTTTCGGCGCGGACGGCCTGGCGGGTGACGGCCGCGTCGGCGCCGCTGGCCACCGAACCGCCGGCTTCCGTCATCGGCAGCACCGACAGCATCATCGCCGCCGCCCAGGGCCGCAGGTGATCGACGCGGTCGAGGCTGGCGCCGCGCTGGTCGAGCGCCGCGCGCAGGCTGGCGATGGTGCGCGGCGGCAGTTTCTCGGTCAGGGAGCGGTCCACATCGACGCCGTAGCGGTCGACCAGGGCCTTCACGGCGACGGGATCGGCGTCGACGCGGGTCTCAAACCACAGCTTGCCGGCCTGGGCGTAGGCGCGGTCAAAGGCCGGAGTGCGCCAGCGAACGTCGGGCGACAGCACGTGCATGGAGCCGAAGAGGTAGATGCGGGAGTCGCCGTCGCTGACTTCCCACATCGCGGGGGCGGCATGGGCGACGCCAGACAGCCCCGCAGCGGCCGTCATGACCGCCAGCAGGCGTCGCACGCCCTTCACCCACGCTGAAACCATCGCTTCCCCCGACAGGAATACGGTCTCAGCCTAGAGCGAAGGGGGTTAATCGCGCGAGCGGCAAGCGCCGCGGCCTAACGCCACGGCTTGAAGTGCTTCGAAAGCTTCAGCCCCTGCCGCTGATAGTGCGAACCGCCCTCGCCATAGAGGCGGGCCGGACGGGCGGTCAGCGGTTCGTAGACCAGGCGGGCGACGGTCTGGCCGTCCTCCAGCAGGAACGGGGTCTCGTGGCTGCGCACCTCAAGCACGCCCTTGGAGCCGACGGCCCCGGCCTCTTCGGTGCCAAAGCCCGGATCGAAGAAGCCGGCGTAGTGGACGCGGAACTCACCGACCGACGGATCGATCGGGGTCATTTCGGCGGCCTCCATGACCGGGATCTCGACGTCGTCCTTGGAGGCGAGAATGTAGAACTCGCCCGGATCGAGCAGCAGCTCGCCATGGCGGGTTTCCAGCGGCTCCCAGAAGTCGCGCGGGTCGTGGCCGTCCTCGTGGTCGAGATCGACGACGCCGGCGTGGCGGCGGCCGCGGAAGCCGACGATGCCGGTCTCACCCGGCGTCAGGTCGACGCCGACGCTGCGGATCGCCAGCTTGGCCGGCTCGCCGCGCTTGAGGCGCAGTTGGTTCAGGCGCGTGCCGGCGCGGACCAGCACCGAGAAGGTCTGGGGCGCGATCTCGATATAGAGCGGGCCCTCGTAGCCGGCCTCGATGTCGTCGAAGGCCTTGGAGCGGTCGCTGAGCAGGCGCACGAAGACGTCCACCCGGCCGGTAGAGCTCTTGGGATTGCCGCGCGCGGCGACATTGGCCGGCAAGGCCAGGCGCTCCTGGATCTCGGCGATGTAGACGCAGCCCTTTTCCAGCACAGCGCCCTTCGACAGGTCCAGCTCGTGCATGGCCACGTCCTTGAGACGCTCTGGCACGCGGCGCGCGACGCCCGGCAGGAACGAGGCCCGCACCCGCCAGCAGCGCACGCCCAGGCGCAGGTCGAGGCTGGCCGGCTGAACCTGGTCACGGTCGAACGGCGTCTGCGAGGTGATCGCCTCCTGGGCGATCAGGTCCTCGATGGTCTGGCAGGGCAGAATCCCCGCGAAATGGGCGTCGGTCATCGGCCGCACACTCTCTAAAGCGCCGCCGCGAGGCAAGGGCGCGATGGGAGGCGCCGCGAGAATCTGGGCGGCGTCAGGCCCGCGTGAGCAACTCGTCCAGATAGAGAGCGCCCGCCTCGGCGCCGTCCTCGGCTCGAAACACGGGCGCCAGGGCCTCGGCGGCGGCCGCATAGGCCGACTGTTCCAGCAACGCCCCCAACGCCGCAACCGCGCCGCCGCCCTCGTAGCGGTCGGGCCGGAGCCTGCGCCCCACGCCCAGCCGCTTCACGCGCCGGGCGTTGTCGGGCTGGTCGCCCAGGAACGGCGTCACCAGCTGCGGCCGCCCCGAACGCAGGGCCTGGGCGGTCGTGCCGATCCCGCCGTGATGGACGATGGCGGCGGCGCGCGGAAAGACCTGGGAATGGGGCGCATAGCCGGCCACGAACACGTCCCCTCCCCGCTCGCCCGCCAGGCGCTCGGCTTCCTCCGCCCCGGCCAGCAGCAGGGCGCGCCTTCCGAGAGCCCGCGCGGCCGCCAGGCTGACCCGATAGAAGTCGCCCGGCGCATGGACCGCGAAACTGCCCAGCGAGAAGACGATCGGCGGCGGGCCGGCGTCGAGAAAGGCGGCCAGCGCCGGGTCCGGCGCCGGCTCGCCGCCCGCCTCGCTGTCATAGGCCGGAAAGCCGACCAGGGTCAGACCGGCGGGGTGGTCGGGCTGCACCGGCGCGAAGCGCGGCGAATAGAGGCCCAGCATCGGCGCGCCGTCACCATGGCCGCAGTCGAACAGGGCGTCGGCGCCGGCATGGGCGACGCCCAGAGACCGGCCGAGCGCTCGCAGCGGCTTCAACGAGGCGGCGATCCGGTGGCGCACCAGCGCGCGGACGAACCGGTTCCAGCCTATCGCGGCGCCGGAAGGCGGCGAGAAGACGTAGGGCGCAGGTCCCGTCTCGGACGGGTCGGTCGCCGACTGCAGGAAGATCGGCGCCAGGGCCACGCGCACCAGCGGCAGGCCCAGCGTCCTTGCCGCGAGCGGCGCGCCGAAGACGATGTTGTGGGTCACGACCATGTCCGCTCCCCGGGCCGCAGTGCGGAGGTCCTCGTAGGTCTCCCCCAGGAAGGGCATCTGCAGGTCGCGCAGCAGGAAATCGGGATCGCGGCTCATGCGCTCGAACACATCGGCGATGTCGAGGCCCAGGCGCGCCCGGATCTGCTCGGTGCTCGGGCGCAGCGGGGCGAAGGCCAGACCCTCGGCCTCGACCTTGGCGCGGTGATCCTCGTGGGTGGCCAGCACCGGCTCGTGGCCGAGGCGCCGCAGCGCCAGGGCGAGAGCCAGGAAAGGGTGCAGATCGCCGAGCGAACCGGTCGTCGCCAGCACGATCCTTCGCCCCGCCGCCATCCAAGCCCCCTCAGCGCCGCCCGACAGGATGGGAACCGAAAGCGGCTCGCCAAGGCAAGGCTTGTCACCCCCATCAGGCGACCACGACCGGCTCTGCGCTCGCCCGACGCGCTCGGACCGTGACGAAACGGGGAAAGATCGCCTATACCCAGCCCGATTGCGTCGGCGCGGCCGTCGGCGCGGGCCTTTTCGTTGTCGGGAGTATCGCGTGTCCGAAGATCCGAAGAACTGGGACGTCGCCACCAAGCTGATCCGCGGGGGTCTTGCGCGCTCGCCGTTCATGGAGACCGCCGAGGCGCTCTACCTGACCCAGGGCTTCACCTACGACAGCGCCGAGGGCGCCGACCGCCGGTTCTCGGGCGAGGACCCGGGCTTCGTCTATTCGCGGTTCAACAATCCGACCGTGAAGATGTTCGAGGACCGCCTGGCCCTGCTGGAAGGCGCCGAGGTCTGCCGCGCCACGGCCACCGGCATGGCCGCCGTCCACTCCTCGCTTATGGGCCTGGTGCGGGCCGGCGATCACGTGGTGGCCGGCAACGCCCTGTTCGGCTCGTGCCGCTGGCTGGTCGCCGAGTGGCTTCCGCGCTTCGGGGTGGAGACCACCTTCGTCGACGCCACCGACATCAAGGCCTGGGAAGCGGCCATCCGCCCCAACACCAAGGCCGTGCTGATCGAGACCCCCTCGAACCCGGTGCTGGCGATCACCGACATCCGCGCGGTGTCGCAACTGGCCCACGCCGTCGGCGCCAAGGTCATCGTCGACAACGTCTTCGCCACCCCGATCTTCCAGCAGCCGCTGGAGCTGGGCGCCGACGTCGTCGTCTATTCGGCCACCAAGCACATCGACGGCCAGGGCCGGGTGCTGGGTGGGGCGATCCTGACCACCGAGGCGATCAACGAGGAATTCTACCGCGACAGCATGCGCCACACCGGCCCGTCGCTGTCGCCGTTCAACGCCTGGGTGATGCTCAAGGGCCTGGAGACCCTGGACCTGCGCGTGCGCCGCCAGACCGACAGCGCCTTCGCGCTGGCCAACACCATGGCCGAGCACAAGAAGGTGACGCAGGTGCTCTATCCCTTCCGCCCCGACCACCCCGGCCACAACGTCGCCAAGAGCCAGATGAGCGGCGGCGGCACAGTGATCGCGCTGGACCTCGGCTCGCGCGAGGCGGCCTTCAAGTTCCTGAACGCGTTGGAGATCGTCGACATCTCCAACAACCTCGGCGACGCCAAGTCGATGGCCACCCACCCGCCGACCACCACGCACCGTTCGGTGCCGGAAGAGATGCGCCCGCTGCTGGGCGTGACCGAGGGCGGCGTGCGCCTGTCGGTGGGCCTGGAAAGCCTCGAAGACCTGACCCGGGACGTGATCCGTGCGCTCGACCAGGCGTGAGTCCAGTCCGCCCCTGAAGCGGATCCGCCGGCGCCGCGGCGCCGACACCGGCATCTACGAGGCCCGCACGCGCGACATCGTCGTGCGGGTCGCGCCCTGCTACCTGCCCGAGGAATCCTCGCCCGAGCAGGGTCTCTACCTGTGGGCCTACACCGTCGAGATCGAGAACCACGGCGTCGAGACCGTGCATCTGGTGGCGCGCTGGTGGAAGGTCACCGACGCCATGAACCGCAGCAACGAGGTCGAGGGCTCGGGCGTGGTCGGCGAACAGCCGGAACTGCGGCCGCGCGAGGCTTTCCGCTACGTGTCCAACTGCCCGCTGCCGACGCCGTCGGGCACGATGGTGGGCCGCTACCAGATGGTCACCGAGGCCGGCGAGCCGTTCACCGCCGAGATCCCCGAGTTCTCGCTGCACCTGCCCGGAGCGGCGCGCCGCGCGAACTAAACTCGCGCGCGCCTCTTCCCAGCCTGCAACTTTGAGCTATTGAATCCCCCTGTCTCAGCCACAGGGGGAAGACCATGGCGACCACCTACACGATCCGCGTCGAGAACCATTCCGTAGCGCCGCAGAGCTACACGATCTTCGCCCAGCAGCCCGCGGCGACCGGGCCGGGCGTCTACACCAACGCCTGGGCCACCCTCCAGCACGTGACCAACGGCGGCTTCGACGTCGTCAACTACACGCCCGAAGACGGCGAGCCGGCGCCGCACTTCTACGTCAACGACATCGCCTATGAGGCCGGCGAAGAGATCGATCACAGCTCGGTGGCCAGCGCACCGATCGAGGTCGATTTCACCGGCAAGAGCGAGACGATCGCCACGGTGATCCAGCAGCCCAACCGGGCCTTCCTGGTCAGCTACGAATAGGCGGCCGGCCACGCCGCAACCTGCGCCGTTGCCAAGTAACGGCGTTACGCGTTTACTTCCTTTTGCGGCGTCAGACCGCGAAACTATAGGGAGGTTGCGGCGTGGCCGACTACGAGCTGACCCTCATCAACCGAAGCGACGACACCCAGAACTCGACCGTCGTGGTGTTTTCCAAGGCGGCGACCAGACCGGTCAGCCTAGCGCGCACGATCCCGCCGGGCGGCTCGTCGAAGATCAGCTTCAACAACCTCGAGCCCAACGCCCAGGCCTATCTGGTGCTGGGCGAGCCGCCGCACCTGGACGCATGCGAACCGCCGGCCGGCTCGGTACGGCTGGATCTCGACCTGACGCATGAATACGTGATCGGACGGGCTTAGGGCGGCAGCTCTCCCGACCCTACGGGAACCTCACCCTCTGGGGGAGGCGGCCGAAGGCCGGTGGGGGGCCGTTTTCAGCTTGCGGGGCGTCGGGAAGTCTTCAGCAACTCCCCCCACCGATCGCTACGCGATCGCCTCCCCCAGAGGGGGAGGTTCCTTGAGACAGCCTTACGCCTCGCCGTTCGGCTCCAGCGCGTAGACCCGCGAGCAGTATTCGCAGGTCACGTGGATCTTGCCGTCCGGCTCGATCATCTCGGCCTTCTCCTCCGGCGAGAAGGACTGCAGCACCACGCCGATCCGCTCTTCCGAGCAGCGGCAGAAGGCGCGCAGCGGCTTTTCCTCGATCAGGCGCACGCCGTCCTCGTTGAACAGGCGCCACAGCAGGGTGGTGGTCGGCACGGTCGGATCGACCAGCTCGTCCTCGCCCGTGGTCTCGAACAGCGCCTGGGCGTGGTTCCAGGCTTCCTTGGTCTCGCCGCGCGTCTCGTCGCCGGCGATGGTCTGGATCAGCACGCCGCCGGCGCGCCAGGTCGGGCCTTCGCCGGTGTCGACCTGGCCGACGGCCAGGCGCACGCGGGTCGGGATCTGCTCGGACTGCATGAAGTACTGCTCGGCGCACAGGGCCAGGCTCTCGCCTTCGATGGCCGTGACGCCCTGGTAGCGCTCCATGTCCGCGCCCTGGTCGAGGGTCATGATGAACACGCCGCCGCCCAGCAGGGTCTTGGCGCCCGGACGGGCGAAGCCTTCCGAGACGGCCGCCACCTCGGCCTCGTCGAACCGGCAGTAGCCGCGCAAGCCGCCGGTGGTGTCGTAGTCGACCACGACGTAGCGCACCGGGCCGTCGCCCTGGGCCTGGACGATCAGCCGGCCCTCGAACTTCAGGCTGGAGCCGACCAGGGCGGCCAGCGCGCAGGCCTCGCCCAGCAGGTTGGCCACCGGCTCGGGATAGGCGTGACGGGTCAGCACTTCGTTGACCGCCTCGCCCAGCCGCACGACGCGGCCGCGCACGGGCAGGCCTTCGATCTGGAAGGCGGAAACGAGGTCGTCGGGAACGGTGATCTGGGGGGCGGCGTCGGTCATGGGGCGGTTAGATAGGCGCTTTGTGGGAAAATCCAACCTCTCCTAAATCTGGTCCCTCTCCCCTTGCGGGAGAGGGTGGCCCGCGAAGCGGGTCGGGTGAGGGGTCGCACGTACAGAAACGCCGCGACAGCGGTGCGGCCGTCGCGGCGTTCGATGTTTGAGAGACCCCTCATCCGTCAGCTTCGCTGACACCTTCTCCCGCAAGGGGAGAAGGAATCTGGTCCTTACTTCTTCGCCAGATAATCCAGCGCCATGAACACCTCGGCCTTCACGCCGGTCTCCAACACCGCCTCGTCGATGTCGAAATAGGGCGAGTGGTTGGCCGGAGCGCCGGCGGCGGGGACGTCGGCCTTGCGACCGCCCAACTGGACGAACACGGCCGGCACCTTCTGGCCGTAGAGCGAGAAGTCCTCGGCCCCGGTGACCAGGGCGGCCTGGTCGTCGACCTTGCCCGGCGAGGCCTTCTCCAGCGGGCCCTTGACCCACTTCGACAGGGCCGCGTCGTTCCAGGTGACCGGATAGGGCTGGGTGAACACGGCCTCGGCCTTGGCGCCATAGCGGTCGCCGATGGCGGCCACGGCCTTCTGGGTCTTGGCGATCACCTCGGCCTTACGCTCGGGCGTGAAGGTGCGCAGGGTGCCGCTCATCACCAGGTCCTCGGGGATGATGTTGTTGCGCACGCCCATGTTGATGGTGGCGATGGTCAGCACCGTCGGCGAGGATCCGACGTCGATCTGGCGGGCGGCGATCTGGTTCAGAGCCTGGATGATGTCGGCCGAGACGCTGGCCATGTCGATGCCGGCCCAGGGGCGCGCGCCGTGGGTCTGCTTGCCCTTGACGGTGATGGTGAGGCGATCGGCGCCGGCGTAGAAGCCTTCGGGGCGGTAGTTCAGGGCGTGGGCGTCGCCAGGGCCGATGTGGACGCCGAAGATGGCGTCGACCTTCGGATTGTCGAGCGCGCCGTCGGCGATCATCAGCTTGGCGCCGCCTTCGTCGCCGGCCTGGGGCCCCTCCTCGGCCGGCTGGAAGATGAAGACGACCGTGCCGGCGATCTCGTTCTTCATGCCGGCCAGCACCGTGGCCGCGCCCAGCAGCATGGCCACGTGGGTGTCATGGCCGCAGGCGTGCATGACGGGGACGGTCTTGCCTTCCCAGGTGGCGGTGGCCTTGGAGGCGAACGGCAGGCCGGTCTTTTCCAGCACCGGCAGCGCGTCCATGTCGGCGCGCAGGGCCACGACCTTGCCGGGCTTGCCGCCCTTCAGGACGCCGACCACGCCGGTCTTGCCGACGCCCTCGCGGACCTCCAGGCCCAGGGCCTTCAGCTCCTTGGCCACCAGGGCGGCGGTGCGGACCTCCTGGTTGCCCAGTTCCGGATGCTCATGGACGTCGCGCCGCCAGGCCACGACCTGGGGCTGGACCGCCTTGGCGGCCGCCTCGACCTTGGCGTTGGAGGGCGCGGCCAGGGCGGGGCTGGCCGCCATCACCGCCAGGGCCAGAACCGAAACCATCGTGCGCGCGCCCATTCCCGACTCCTTGAGCAGACTTTGCGGGCGAGCTTGGCGGTTCCCGGGGCGGGGTCAAGGCCGTGCGCGCTTTCCCTAAGGAACGGCTTTGCAGAAGCGTCACGGAGACTAAGCTTCGTCCATGACCGAGCCTGCTTTCGACTCCAAGGATGACGGCGAGGCGCTGGATCCGAGTTCCGGCGTCATCCGCCCCCGCCACGCCGCCACCGTGATCGTGGTGCGCGACGACGGCCCGGCGCCCCGCGTGCTGATGGGCCGGCGCAATCGCGGCCACGCCTTCATGGCCAGCAAGTGGGTGTTTCCGGGCGGCCGCGTCGATCGCGGCGACTTCGACGCGCCTTCGGCCAGCGAGCTTTCCCCCGCGGTGGCCGAGCGCCTGGCCAAGCACCCCCGCCACGCCTCCCCCGCCCGCCTGGCTCGCGCCCTGGCCCTGGCGGCGGTGCGCGAGACCTTCGAGGAGACGGGCCTGCTGCTGGCCAAGGCCGCCCCGCCGCGTCCCGGCGCCGGCGCCTGGCGGCCGTTCCTGGCCCAAGGCGCCCTGCCCGACCTGGCGCCGCTGAGCTTCGTGGCCCGGGCCATCACGCCGCCCTATCGCCCGCGCCGCTTCGACGCCCGCTTCTTCATGGCCCCGGCCAGCGCCCTCCTGAGCCTGGAGCGCCAGCCCGACTGCGGCGAGCTGGACGAGATCGCCTGGGTCAGCTTCGACGAGACCCGCGACCTTGATCTGCCCAGCATCACCCGCATGGTGCTGCGCGAGACCGCCCAGCAGATGAAGGATCCAGGCCGCCCGGCGCCGTTCATGCGGTTCCTGCGCGGCAATGCGGTGATGACGGAGCTTTAGCTTTCATAATTCGTCATCCCGGGCGAAGGCGCATAGCGCCGCAGACCCGCGACCCAGGGGCGACCGCATTGCGCCGGCCCCTGGGTCCCGGCTCTCCGCTTCGCTGCGGCCGGGATGACGAGCTTTGTTGCGGAGTGAAGGAAACTACGGCTCAGAATAGCGCCTTCCCGTGGAGCCGCCCCATGCTCGCCTTCCTCCTCGCCCTGCAGACCGCCGCCGCCCCCATCGACCAGGCCGCCTTCCTGGCCGGCTGCTGGAAACAGGAAACGCCCAAGGGCGTGGTCGAGGAGCAGTGGCTGGCGCCCGGCGGAGGAATGATGCTGGGCATGAGCCGTACGGTCCGCGACGGCAAGGCGCGCGGCTGGGAGTTCACCCGAATCCAGGAGGTCGATGGACGACTCACCTTCATCGCGCTGCCCTCGGGCCAGGCCGAAGGCGCCTTTCCGCTAAAGAGCGCGAGCTCCGGCGAGCTGGTGTTCGAGAACCTGGCCCACGACTTCCCGCAAAGAGTGATCTATCGCAGCCAAGGCCCGAACGGGCTTGTGGGCCGGATCGAGGGGGAAATCGACGGCAAGGCGCGGTCGGTGGATTTCCCTTACAAGCGATGCGCAGCCGGCAATTGACTTTGCCCCGTTCATGAGTATGTTCCGCGCCTCTCATTTCGACCGCGCGGGGACCTGCGCGATTACCGCAGGGATTCGACCATGGCCAAACCGGCTTCGATCAAGATCCGCCTGAACTCGACGGCGGACACCGGCTTCTTCTACGTCACCAAGAAGAACGCCCGCACCAAGACCGAGAAGATGGTGCTGAAGAAGTACGACCCGGTCGTGCGCAAGCACGTCGAATTCCGCGAAGGCAAGATCAAGTAAGATCGCCTCGTCGCACCGACGAATTTCGAAAACGCCCGGCGGCAACGTCGGGCGTTTTTGTTTTTGGGGTTTTTGTTTTTCCGGGCCAACTCGGCTAGTGACGCAGTGGGCGCCTGCCCTGGCATAGGATTCCCCCGCGTGATCGTTCGCCTCGCCCTCGCCTTCTCGATCCTCGCCGCCGTGCCCGCCTGCTCGGCGCCGGAGCCGGTCCCGCACACCCAGGGCTACGAGGTCGTCCGCACCTACCCGCACGACCGCCAGGCCTTCACCGAAGGCCTGCTGTTCCGTGACGGCCAGCTCTACGAGAGCACGGGTCTGGAAGGCCGCTCCTGGGTGCGCCGGGTGTCGCTGGAGACCGGCGCCGTGCAGCAGCAGGCCGATCTCGAACCCAAGTATTTCGGCGAGGGCATCGTCGACTGGGGCGACAAGCTGGTGCAGCTGACCTGGAAGGGCGGCGTCGGCTTCGTGCGCGACCGCGCGACCTTCGCCGTCAAGTCGACCTTCAACTACACGGGCGAAGGCTGGGCCCTGACCCGCGACGACCGCCGCATCATCATGAGCGACGGCACTGACGAGCTGCGGTTCCTGGATCCGGAGACCCTCAAGGAAACCGGCCGCATCAAGGTCACCGAGTTCGGCCAGCCGGTCGACCAGATCAACGAGCTGGAATTCATCAAGGGCGAGGTCTGGGCCAACATCTGGCAGACCGACCAGATCATCCGCATCGACCCCAAGACCGGCAATGTGGTGGGGCGCCTGGACATGTCCGGCCTGCTGACGCCGCAGGAGGCCAGCCGCGCCGACGTGCTGAACGGCATCGCCTACGACGCCAAGGGCGACCGGATCTTCGTGACCGGCAAGTTCTGGCCGTGGCTGTACGAGATCAAGGTGGCCAAGTAGCCCCGCCTCTCCCTCCAGGAGAGAGAGAGATCAGGCCGCCTTGCCGACCACGGCGTTGCGGCCCGAGGCCTTGGCCTCGTAGACGCCGCTGTCGGCGCGCTTGAGCAGGGCTTCGGGCGTGTCGCCCGCCCCGGCCGTGGCCGAGACGCCGACCGAGATGGTCACCGTCAGCAGTTCCTGGCCGCCGGCCACGCGGAACGGCGAGCCAGCCACGTGCATGCGGATGCGTTCGGCGATGCGCACAGCGTCGACCAGCTGGGTGTCGGGCATGATCACCGTGAACTCCTCGCCGCCGAAGCGGCAAGGCAGGTCGATAGCGCGGACGTTGGAGGCCAGGCGCAGAGCGAACTCGCGCAGCACCTCGTCGCCGACGTCGTGGCCGAAGCCGTCGTTGATCTTCTTGAAGTAGTCGATGTCGATCATCAGCGCCGACACCGGGTCGCCGCCCATGGTGGCGCGATTGACCAGGGCCGACAGCTGGCCGGTCATGTAGCGGCGGTTGTGCAGGCCGGTCAGCGGATCGGTGACCGCCAGCTCCAGCGAGTGGTCGAGATTGTTGCGCAGATAGTCGGTGTAGCGCTTGAGGCGCACCTGGGTGCGGGCGCGGGCGGCCAGTTCCTGCGGGTCGATCGGGCGCGGCAGCACGTCGTTGACGCCCAGGTCCAGCGCCTTGACCATCCGCGGACGGTCATCGGGATCGACCACGGCCAGGATCGGCAGGTGCCGGGTGCGCTCGCTCGAGCGCAGGGTGGCGGCGAAGCGCAGGCCGTCGAAGCCGCGCGCGGCGGCGTTGACGATGACCAGGTCCACCGGACCGCTGGCGCTGACCTCGGCCTTGGCCGGATCGGTCTCGACCACCGGGCGGTGCTCGACCGCCAGTTCGGCGGCCACGCGCTGGGCCTGGCGTTCGTTGTCGTCGACGATCAGCACCCGGCCGCCGATGCCGTCGAGGCGGGTGGCGGCGCCGGCGATCACACCGATGCGGCGGCCCGAGGCCTCACGCTGGCGCAGTTCGTCGATGACCATCTTCAGGCGGGTCGAGCTGCGCACGCGGGCGAACAGCATGACGTCGTCGATGGGTTTCGTCAGAAAGTCGGCGGCGCCGGCCTCCAGGCCCTGGATGCGGTCGGCGCGGCCATCCAGCGCCGTGACCAGCACCACGGGGATGTGGCGGGTGGCGGGATCTTCCTTGAGCCTGCGGCAGACGGTGAAGCCGTCCATGCCGGGCATCATCACGTCGAGCAGGATGATGTCGGGCAGTTCCTCGGCCGCCTTGGCCAGGGCGGTCGGGCCGTCATAGGCGCAGGAGACCTGATAATACTCGGCCGAAAGCTTGGCCTCGAGCAGGCGCACATTGGCCTCGATGTCGTCGACGACGAGGATTCGCGCGCTCACGGCCTGTTACCTCTCCAGCAGTCGGCGGATGGTGTCGAGGAAGTGCGACACCGAGATGGGCTTCGAGATGTAAGCCTCGCAGCCGCCCTCGCGAATCCGCTCCTCGTCGCCCTTCATCGCAAATGCCGTAACGGCGACGACTGGGATATGTGACAGATCGTCGTCCTCCTTGAGCCACTTGGTCACTTCCAGGCCCGAAATCTCGGGCAGCTGGATGTCCATGAGGATCAAATTGGGGCGATGCTCACGGGCGATCGACAACGCCTGCAGGCCCTCGCGGGTCTGCAGGGTCTCATAGCCCTGGGCTTCGAGCAGATCATGAAAGAGCTTCATGTTCAGCTCGTTATCCTCGACGATGAGGACCTTCTTCGTCATCCTGACCCCGACCATACGGTCCGTGGCGACACGTGAGGGATTCGCGCCGCTTCTTCATCCTCAGATCGCACGAATATCCTTAAGCCCGCGCTAATCGCGTTTCCAACGCCCGATTGCAGAACATGGACCCCTGCTCCCTAGACCTTAAGGCCTGCACGCTCGATACGCACCGTCCGCTCGTCATCGTGGATGTCGACGAGGTGCTGGCCCAGTTCATGGCCGGCTTCGGCGCGTTCATCGGCCGGCACGGCTTCGAGCTGCGTATCGACCGCTTCGCGCTGTTCCAGAACATCTATCGCCCCGGCGAGACCGAGCACGTCGACCTGATCGCCGGCCGGGCCCTGTTCGACGACTTCTTCCGCGACGGCGGCGAGGACCTGGAGCCCGCCGAGGGCGCGGCCGACGCCTTGGCCGACCTGTCGCTGGGCGCCAATGTGGTGATCCTGACCAACGCCCCCGAGCACGGCCGCCAGACCCGGGCCAAGTGGCTGAAGGCCCACGGCTTCGACTATCCGCTGGTGATCAATTCGGGTCCCAAGGGTCCGTCGGCCGCGGAGTTGGCCGGACGGGTCGAGGCGCCGGCGGTGTTCATCGACGACCTGCTGCCGCAGCTCGAATCAGTGGCGGTGAGCGCCCCTTCGGTCGGCCGCTTCCAGATGGTCGCCGATACGCGCCTGCGCCCGCTCGCTCCCAGCGCGCCCGACCGCCACGCCCGCATCGACCTGTGGCCCGACCTGAAGGTCGCCATCCGCGAGGCGCTGGCGCTCGAAGGCCGATGAAAGCCCTCTGCCGCGATTGCCTGTGGACCGGCGAGCGCAAGGCGCCGCGCTGTCCGTCGTGCGGCTCGCCGCGCACGGTCTTCCATGAGGAGTTGGGCCAGCTGTCGATGGCGCATCTGGACTGCGACGCCTTCTACGCTTCGGTCGAGAAGCGCGACGATCCGTCACTGCGCGACAAGCCGGTGATCGTCGGCGGCGGCAAGCGCGGGGTCGTGACCACGGCCTGCTACATCGCCCGGATGAGCGGGGCGCGCTCGGCCATGCCGATGTACAAGGCGCTGCAGCTGTGCCCCGACGCGGTCGTGGTGAAGCCCAACTTCGCCAAGTACAAGCACGAGAGCGCCCTGATCATGGCGCGTCTCTCCAACCTGACGCCGCTGGTCCAGCCGCTGTCGCTGGACGAGGCCTGGATCGACCTTTCCGGCACCGAGCGTCTGCACGGCGCGCCACCGGCGGTAATGCTGGCCAAGGTGCAGAAGGAGATCGAGGCCGAGCAGAACCTGACGGTCTCGGTGGGCTTGGCGCCCAACAAGTTCCTGGCCAAGATCGCCTCGGAGTTGGACAAGCCGCGCGGCTTCTCGGCGATCGGCGCGGCCGAGGCGGTGGCGTTCCTGGCGTCCAAGCCGGTGTCGATCCTGCCGGGCGTGGGTCCGGCCACGGTGACCAGCCTGGCCGGGCTTGGCCTGCGCACCGTGGGCGACATCGCCAACGCCGACCTGAAGATGCTGGCCAAGGAGCTGGGTGCGGGCGGGCTGCGGCTGCACCGCCTGGCCCACGGCGAAGACGCCCGGGCCGTCGATCCCGACAGCGTGCGCAAGACGATCAGCGCCGAGACCACCTTCAACGACGACCTGTTCCGTCGCGAAGACCTTGAAGACCAGCTCTGGCCCCTGTGCGAGAAGGTCGCCCGCCAGGCGCGCCGCGAGGACGTGGCCGGCCGGGTGGCGACGCTGAAGCTGCGCACCCCCGACTTCAAGATCCACACCCGCCGCCGCACCCTGCCCGTCCCCACCCAGACGGCCCAGACCCTGTTCCAGGTGGCGCGCGAACTGCTGGCGGCAGAGCCGGCGGGCCGGTCCTATCGCCTGATCGGGGCGGGCCTGACCGAGTTCGTTCCCGCCGCCGGGGCGGCCGACGACTTCTTCGCCGGCGACGAGCGTCGGGCCCTGAAGAGCGAGACCGCCATCGACGCCCTGCGCGGCAAGTTCGGCCTGGGCGCCGTCGTCACCGGCCGGGCGCTGAAGAACCGCTAGGGCGGATCGATATTCATCTGTCCCCCAATCCGTCTTTCCCCGCGAAGGCGGGGACCCAAGCTGATTTTCAGGATGAGGCGAAGCCGTGGGTCGTCTGCGACCTCGGCTTGGATCCCCGCCTTCGCGGGGATGCACGGAGAAAAATCGGTTCAGGTTCGCGGCGATTGACCGGCGTCCGCGCCCGCCAGCGCCTCTCCCGCCGTCGTCCGCACCGCCAGGGTCAGCTGGTCGAGCAGCCGCGCGGACAGTCGCGTGCGCTGCCAGTAGAGCGCGACGGAGATGGACCGTTTGGGCGGCAGCTCCACCAGTCGCCCGGCGTCCAGATGCGGTCGCGCCAGTACGCGCGGCGTCATCGCCCAGCCGAGGCCGGCCAGGTTCATGTCGAGCATGCCCTGGGTGGCGGGCGTGAAGTGCACGGGTCCTTCGGGGCGCACGCCCAGCGCCTCCATCGCCCAGCGGGCCTGCAGGCCGTCGCGGCGGTCGAAGCGCAGCATCGGGGCCGTGCGCAGGCTCTCCCCATCCACCCCGCCGGCGAAGAACCGGGCGGCGAAATCCGGGCTGGCGGTGGCCAGATAGTCGATCGCCCCCAGCGGATAGGTGCGGCAGCCCTGGACCGGCGCGGGATCGGCGGTGACCGCCGCCAGCACCTGGCCGTCGCGCAAGCGCTCGGCGGTGTGGGCCTCGTCGTCCATCACGATGTCGAGCCTGGCCCCTGTCTGCGCCGCGAACCGGGCGGCGGCCAACGGGAACCAGGTGCTGACGCTGTCGGCGTTGACGGCGATCCGCAGCACGGCCGGGCCGGCGTCAGGGGCGGCCAGGCGCGGCAGGTCGGCGACGAGGTCGCTTTCCAGCAGGCGCACCTGCTCGACATGGGCGCACAGTCTGGCTCCGACTGCCGTCGGCCGGCAGGGCTGACCGCGGGTCAGCAGCACCGCGCCCAGGCGTTCCTCCAACCCCTTCACCCGCTGCGAGACGGCCGAGGGGGTGACGCCCAGCACGACGGCGGCCTTGTCGAAGGCGCCTTCGCGGGCCACCGCCGCCAAGGCGGCCAGGGACGCATAGTCCAGCATTAGCCAACCTAAATTCGATTTAGCATCCTTAGTTAGACTACAGCGGCGACGAGCGGCATCAAGCCGTCATGACCAGCGCCCTCCTCCCCGCCTTCATCAAGGGCTTCGCCCTCTCCGCCGGCCTGATCGTCGCCATCGGCGCCCAGAACATGTTCGTGCTGCGCCAGGGACTGAAGCGCGAGCACGTGCTGCCGATCGTGCTGTTCTGCGCCCTGGCCGACGCCAGCCTGATCGTCGCCGGGGTCAGCGGCCTTGGCCAGGTGCTGGCCCTGGTTCCCGCGCTGTCGCTGATCCTCAGCCTGGGCGGGGCGGCGTTCCTGGCCTGGTACGGGGTGAGCGCCCTGCGCCGCGCCGCCAATCCGACCGCCCTGGTGGTCGCCGACCAGGTGGGCCTGACCCTGGGCGCGGCCCTGGCCGGGACGGCGGCCTTCACCTTCCTGAATCCGCACGTCTACATCGACACCGTCATGCTGATGGGCGCGGTGGGGGCCAGCCTGCCGGTGGGCGAGCGGCCGCTGTTCATGGCCGGCGCGGCCCTGGCCAGCCTGTCGTGGTTCTCTGGCTTGGGCTTCGGCGCCCG
Organism: Caulobacter sp. GW821-FHT10A10; assembly: GCF_059415745.1. Lineage (NCBI taxonomy): Bacteria > Pseudomonadati > Pseudomonadota > Alphaproteobacteria > Caulobacterales > Caulobacteraceae > Caulobacter > Caulobacter sp. GW821-FHT10A10. Next base: position 461,495 of record NZ_JBWKNV010000003.1, read on the forward strand.
CTTCCTGACGCCGCTGTTCGCGCGGCCGGCGGCCTGGCGCGTGCTCGACCTTGGCATCGGCGTGGTGATGCTGGCCCTGGCGGCCAGTCTCCTCGTCGGCGCGGCCAGCGCCTGACCGACTTCAGAGAACTCTGCTTGACAGAGCAACTAATCAGCATCACTCTGCGCCACAGAGGGCCTGATCGCCCCATGGAGGATGTGATGGTGCTGACCAAGGACGAGGCCGCCGCCGCGCTGGCCGAGATCGATACGACGAACCGCCGCAGCGGCCTGCTCAAGGGCTATCGCATCGGCGGGCCGATCCTGATGCTGTGGAGCGTGGTCTGGGCCCTGGGCTATCTGAACATGGCCCTGCTGCCCCCGCACTGGTGGGGCTGGACCTGGCTGGGGCTGGACGCGGTGGGCGTGATCGGCACCGTCATGCTGGCCCAGCGCGGGCAGCGCCTGGCCGGCGCCGGCGCCAAGGACTCTCCCAACACCCTGCGCATGCTGGGCGGCATGGCCGTGGTGATGATCTTCGTCTCGGCCGTCTTCTCGGTGCTGAGGCCGACGGACCCGGCCGGCTACGTCGCCTTCCCCGGCCTGCTGGTCGGCACGATCTACGCCGGGGTCGGCGTGTTCTTCGCCCGCCGCTATCTGCTGATCGGCGCGGTGATGTTCGCCCTGACCCTGATCGGCTTCTACGGCTTCAAGGAGCACCTGGCCTTCTGGATGGCCAGCGCCAGCGCGGCGCTGTTCGTCAGCGGCGTCTGGCTGGCGAGGGCCTGACCATGGCGCAACCAGACGACCTGATCCACCAGCCCCTGCGCCTGAAGATCATGGCCGCCCTCTATGCCGAGAGGAACGGCGAGCCGCTGGAGTTCTCGCGGTTGAAGACCATCACCGAGGCCACCGACGGCAACCTCGGCAGCCACCTGACGGCCCTGGAAAAGGCCGGCTATGTCGAGATCCTCAAGGACCACGTCGGCAAGCGCCCGCGCACCCGCGTGAAGGTCACCCAGACCGGATCCAAGGCCTTCCGCGGCCACGTCGCCTATCTGCGCGAACTGGTCGAGGGCGTTCAGGACTGACGACCGCAGATTGAACATCGGCATGGCGGGCGCCAGACTGGCGTCCGCCATGATCGCGTTCCTGCTCGCCGCCGCGCTGCAAGCGCCACCGCCGCCTCCACCGCCGCTGGTGCACACCTACGACGAGCTGCTGGTCTATTTCGGCCCCGGTCCCGAAGACATCCGGGCGCACTCGGCGCCGGCCATCGGCGAGGCCGTCCAGCAGATCGCACTCTACAAACCGCGCAGGATCATGATCCAGGGGCACACCGACACGCTGGGTCCGGCGGAGGACAACCTGCGGCTTTCCGCCCGGCGCGCCGAGATCGTGAAGGCGGCGCTGGTCAAGGCCGGCGTCGCGGCCGACCTGATCGAGCTTCAGCCGCGCGGAGAAACCCAGCCGGCCGTCGCGCGCGGCGACGAGGTCGCCGAGCCGCTCAACAACCGCGTGGTCGTGGTCCTGAGGGACGTGACCATCCCCCGGCCCTGATCACATCAGCGAGCCCTTGCCGCTGGTGACTTCGGTGTAGCGGTGCACGCGCACGGCCTGGACGAGGCCAAAGCCGATCATCACCGTCATCATCACGGTGCCGCCGTAGGACAGCATCGGCATAGGCACGCCCACCACCGGCGCAAGACCCATGACCATGGCCCCGTTGATCAGCACGTAGAGGGCGAAGGTCGCCGTCACGCCCGAGGCCGCCAGGCGTCCGAAGTGGCTGTGGCTGATCGAGGCGATGCGCAGGGCCATGAAGATCACCACCCCGTAGAGCGCCAGCACCCACAGGCAGCCGATGAAGCCGAATTCCTCGGCCAGGGTGGCGAAGATGAAGTCGGTCTGCTTTTCCGGCAGGAAGTTCAGCTGGCTCTGCGAGCCCAGGCCGAAGCCCTTGCCCAGCAGGCCGCCCGAGCCCAGGGCGATCTTGGACTGGTAGATGTGATAGCCCGAGCCCGACTGGTCGGCCTCGGGATTGAGGAAGGTCAGCACCCGCTTGCGCTGGTAGTCGTGCAGCACGAACAGCACGAACGGCGGGATGGCCACCAGGGCGCCGATGACGCCGGCGGCGATCACCCGCCAGGACAGGCCCGCGAGGATGACGATGGCCAGGCCCGTCAGGGCGATCAGCATGGCGGTGCCGAGGTCGGGCTGGTGAGCCACCAGCAGCACCGGCGCGCCGATCATCGCCGCCGGGATCAAGAGCCGCCACGAGAACCGGGCGCTGTCGGCCGACAGGCCGTGATAGTAGCGGGCCAGGGCCAGCACCACGCCCAGCTTCATGATCTCGGACGGCTGGAAGCGGAAGCCGCCAATCGACAGCCAGCGCTGGGCGCCCAGCGACACGTCGCCGATCGCCTCCACCGCCACCAGCAGCAAAAGGCCCACGCCGTAGACCGGATAGGCCAGCGAGAACCAGACCCGCAGGTCGATCATCGCCAGCACGATCATCATCACGAAGTAGAGGCCGAAACGCAGCAGGTGCTTGTCGGCCCAGGGCTCCCACGAGGCCCCGGCGATCGAGAACAGCATCAGCGCCCCGGAGCCCGCGATCAGGCACAGGAGCAGGCAGAAGGTCCAGTCGATCTCCATGAACTTGATGATCGGCCGGTCGCGTTCGCCGGGCCGGGAGAGGCCGCCGCTGAGGGTCATATGTGGCCTCCCTGAGGCGGCTGGCCGGTCGGCGGGGTCGCCTCCGGCGGCGACGGCGCGCCCAGTTCGGGCTCGTCGGGGGCCGCGCCCTCGACCACGCCGTCGACGGTTTCGACGGGAGCTTCCGGCAGCGGCATCGGCTTTTCGATGCGGGCGCGGATCTCCGGATCCTTCAGCAGGGCCACGCGCATCACCTCGCGGGCGCGCGGCGCGCCGGCGGTGGCGCCGCCCAGGCCGCCGTGCTCGACCAGCACCGCCACGGCGTAGCGCGGATCGTCATAGGGGGCGAAGGCCACGAACAGGTTGTGGTCCTTGAGCTTCCACTGCACCGAGGCGCTGTTGCGGCTCTTGACCTTGTCGTAGCTGCGGACCTGCGCGGTGCCGGTCTTGCCGGCCATCTGCACGTCGCCCAGGCCCAGCTGGCTCTGGCGATAGGCCGTGCCGCGCACGTCGTTGGCCACGGCGGCCATGCCGCCGCGCACGTAGTCGAGGTGTTCCTTGGAGAACGGCAGGTCGGGCACGTCGGCGCCGCTGGGCTGCTCCTCGCCGCCCACCGACTTCACCAGGCGCGGCACCAGGGCCTTCTTGCCGTTGGCCAGGCGCGCGGTCATCGTCGCCAGCTGCAGGGCGTTGACGTTCAGGGCCCCCTGCCCGATCCCGTAGCTGGGGGTCTCGCCCGGAAACCAGATCTGGTTGGCCGGATTGCGCTTGAAGGCCCGCTTCTTCCACTCGCGGTCGGGGACGATGCCCTTCTTCTGGCCGGGGATGCCGATGTCGAACACCTGGCCAAAGCCCATGCCGCGCGCGGCGGCTGCGATGGCGTCCGGGCCGATCTTCAGGGCCGTCTGGTAGAAGTAGATGTCGCACGAGTTCTTGATGGCGTCGTGCATGTTCTGGGCGCCGTGGCCGCCCTTCTGCCAGCAGCGCCAGGTGCGGCCGCCATAGTACCAGCTGCCCGGGCAGTTGATGCGGACCTCGGGATCGATGCCGGCCGTCAGCGCGGCCAGGCCCACCGTCGGCTTGAAGGTCGAGCCCGGCGGATAGGTGCCGGTCATGGCCTTGTCGAGCAGCGGCTTGCGCTCGTACTCCGACAGCGCCTTGTACTCGGCCCCCGACAGGCCCTTCACGAACCGGTTGGCGTCGAAGCTGGGGGCCGAGACCATGGCCAGCAGGTCGCCGTTGCGCACGTCCATCACCACAATGGCGCCGCTCTCCTCGCCCATCACCTCGAGGGCGCGGTTCTGGATGTCGGCGTCGAGGGTGAGGCGGACCTCCTTGCCGGGCGTGGCCGGAATGTCGCCGGCCGGATCCAGGCTGACCACGCGGCCTTGCGCGTCGACCTCGGCCTTGATGGCCCCCGCCCGCCCGCGCAGGGCCAGGTCGAAGGCCTTTTCCACGCCCTGGCGACCGATGCGGAAGCCGGGATTGTGCAGCAGTTCCTGGTCCTGGGTCAGGTCGGTCCTGGCCGCCTCGACGTCCTTGTCCGACACCTTGGCCACGTAGCCGATGACGTGGGCGAAGGCGCCGCCGAACGGATAGACCCGCACCTCGCCCATGTCGGCGCTGATGTTGGGGAGTTCAGGGGTGCGGATGTTGATCCGGGAGAACTCCTCCCAGCTCATATCCTCCATCACCACGACCGGCGCCTTGCGCGGGGCGTTGTTGACTTCCTTGAGCAGGCGGGCGCGGCGCGCGCCGTCGATCGGCACCAAGGTCGCCAGGTCGTCGAGGGTGGCCTCGACGTCCATGCCCTTCTCCTTGATCACCATCAGGCGGAAGTTGGGGCGGTTGGAGGCCAGGGCCACGCCGTTGCGGTCGAGGATCAGGCCGCGCGGCGGCGGCACCAGGCGGTAGTTGAACTGGTTGCCGGCCGAAAGCTTCTGGTAGCGCTGGGCTTCGACCAGCTGCAGCTGGGCCAGGCGGCCGGTCAGGGTCAGCAGGCCCAGGCCCGCGAAGCCGCCCAGCAGGAAGGCCCGGCGGTGGAAGACCCCCTGCCGCTCGTTGACCTCGAAGAAGAAGATCGACGGTTCGCTCATCGCCTCACCGGAACCGGACGTCGGCGTCTTCGAAGCGATCGATCAGCCGGTGCGCGAAGGGGAACAGCAGCGCCGTGACCAGGAACTGCCAGAACACCGCCACCAGGCTGGGCATGGCCAGGCTGTCCATCATCGTGAACAGGAAGCCGGCGCTCATCGAAACGGCGCAGGCCCCGGCGTACCAGGCCCACATCATCGGCCGGCTCTGGCCGGTCAGCATGTTGCGCGCCGCCAGCACCGAGGCGTAGGCGACCAGCAGCGACAGGCCCCACAGGCCGGTCGGACCGCCCCAGAAGGTGTCGAGGAACAGGCCCAGCACCAGCAGGGCGAACGGCGCCAGGATAGAGGGCCGGATCACCGCCCAGGCGAAGGCCGGGACCATGGCGAACACCGGCTCGGGCAGCTGCAGGCCCCACATGCGGATCGGCGCGGCGAAGGCCAGCGTCGCCAGGATCACGAACAGCATGGGGACGCCCAGCCAGCGCCCCGGATTGAGGGGCCGGGCGCCGGTCATTGCGGCGTCCTGGCCGGAGCGGCCGGCGGCGTCGTCGCGGCGGCCGGAGGCCTGGCGGCGGGAGGCTTGGCCGGCGTGGTGGTCGCCGCCGTGGCGGGCTTGGGCGCGGCGGGCTTCGGAGCCGTGGTCGTCGCGGGGGCGGAGGCCCCGGCGGCCGGCGCCGGCGCGGGGGTCGCGGGCTTGGCCGGACCCAGCATCGACTCTTCGGGGTTCTCGGTGATCACCGGCGGCAGCACCTTGGCGGCCAGGGCCTGCTGGTCGGCGAGCTGGGCGAAGTCCTTGAACAGCAGGATGCGGACGTAGTCGATCGAGGTGCTGTCGGCGAACAGCACCACCCGCCAGCGGCCGTCCAGGCCCTTGACGGCCGCGCCCACCGGCAGGCCGCGCGGCACGACGCCGCCGTCGCCCGAGGTCACCACCCGGTCGCCCGGCTGGATCGGATCGGCGCCGCGCAGATAGTCGAGCTTGGGATTTGGGCCGCCGTCGCCGGTCAGGATGGCGCGGGCGTTGGTGCGGTCGATCATCACCGGCGTGCGCGAGGCGATGTCGGTCAGCAGCAGCACGCGGCTGACGCCGGGCGCGACGCCGACCACGCGGCCGACCAGGCCGCGCTCGTTCATCACCGGATTGCCGACGACGACGCCCTTTTCCTTGCCGGCGTCGGCCAGGCGGGTGTTGGCGAAGGGGCCGCGGCTGTCGGCCACCACGCGGGCGGCGACCATCGGGATCGGCGGATCGGTCTTCAGGCCCAGCAGCGACTTGTAGCGGTCGTTCTCGTCGACCAGCGCCAGGTACTTGTCGCGATAGGCCCGCATCTCCTGAAGCTCGGCCTTCAGGCGGGCGTTCTCGGAACCGGCGAAGAAGTAGTTGCGCACCGCGCCGACGCCGACGCCGGTCCAGCGGCCGGGCGCGGCGATGACGCCGCTGACCGGCTTGGCCACCGTGTCGACGGTCTGGCGGGTGACGCCGTACGCCTGCTGCTGCAGCGTCTCGCGCCGGTCGGCCAGGAGGAAGGCCACCGCGATCACGACCGCGACGATGAGCGCCACGGCCGCGGTCCAGGTGAGCGGCACTTTCAGGTCGCCGAGCGGACCTTCACGAAAGGGCACGAACTGTTCTCCTGGCGCCCCCCGGCGCCGATACGGATTGTACTAGGCTTAGGCCAGGGTCGACTCGAGGACGCCCTTCATCCACTTGGGATGCTCGAGCACCTTGCCGCAGCCGAGGGCGACGCACGACAGCGGGTCGTCGGCCACGGTCACCGGCAGGCCGGTGTGGTCGCGGATCTCGGCGTCCAGGCCGCGCAGCAGCGCGCCGCCGCCGGTCAGCATGATGCCCTTGTCGGCGATGTCCGAGGCCAGTTCCGGCGGGGTGGCTTCCAGGGCCACCTTCACGGCTTCGACGATCTGCCCGACCGGTTCGGCCAGGGCGTCGGCGGCCTGCTTTTCGCTGATGCGCACTTCGCGCGGCACGCCCTGCATCAGGTCGCGGCCCTTGACGTCGATCGACAGGCCTTCGCCGTCGGCCGGCGCGCGGGCGGTGCCGATTTCCTTCTTGATGCGCTCGGCGGTCGTTTCGCCGATCAGCAGGTTATGGTGGCGACGCATGTAGCTGATGATCGCCTCGTCCATCTTGTCGCCGCCGACGCGGACCGAGCGCGAATAAACGATGCCCGACAGCGACAGCACGGCCACCTCGGTGGTGCCGCCGCCGATGTCGACGACCATCGAACCGGTCGGCTCGTGGATCGGCAGGCCGGCGCCGATCGCGGCGGCCATCGGCTCGTCGATCAGGCCGACGCGGCGGGCGCCGGCGTTCAGGCAGCTGTCGTTGATGGCGCGACGTTCCACGGCGGTGGCGCCCGACGGCACGCACACGATCACCTTCGGGTTCACGAAGCCCTTGCGGTTGTGAACCTTGCGGATGAAGTACTTGATCATCTCCTCGGCGACTTCGAAGTCGGCGATGACCCCGTCACGCATCGGGCGGATGGCTTCCATGTGGCCCGGCGTGCGGCCCAGCATCTGCTTGGCCTCGATACCGACGGCGTGCACGATCTTGCGGCCGCCGACGTTGCGCAGCGCAACCACCGACGGCTCGTTCAGCACGATGCCCTTGCCCTTCTGGTAGATCAGGGTGTTGGCCGTGCCCAGGTCGATGGCGATGTCGTTCGAGATGACGCCGAAGAGGGAAGAGAACATCGAAAACCCTGACTGAGGGGTAGAAGGGGCGAGACGTCAAAAACCACGGAAACCGTGGGCGAGGAGCCTTTTCCGCCGAGATGACGGAGCAGACGAGAAAAAGGCTCCTACTGCAAATCGAGGAGAGGACAACATGATTCCCCGCGTACGCGGATCATCGCCTTGCCCTGCCCTGCGCCTTCCTGCGGCGACGGGAGCGCAGCCGCCGGGCCGCGCCGTCGTCCAACCACCGGAAGAGTGTGGGAGACGCCGCCCGTTTGCACCGCGAAAGCGTTGATTTCAAGGTCTATTCGCCAAGCCTTCTCACCTGTTTCAAACTCGTGAGCGAAGCGGCAGGGGGAACGCATAAACGTGGCGAAAACTAGCCCAGGGCCGCCATGACGACTCCGAGCGCCGTGACCACGCCGGCAGCGATCTGAAACAGGGTCAACCGCTCGGCGAACAACCGGCGTCCCGCCAGCGCGGCAAGGGGAATCTCGACGACGCCGACCGCCCTCACCGGCCCCACGGGCGACAGCGCCATGGCCGTGAACCACAGGCCCGAGGCCGCCGCGCCGCAGAAACCGGCGCCCAGCGACTTGCGCCAGGCCGCCAGCACGGCGACCACGGCGTCGGGATTGCGCACCAGCAGGATGGCCGTCAGGGCGACAGACTGGATGGCCTGCACCACCATCACCGTCACGAAGGCCGAATAGGCCAGGTGGGCGGGATCGAAGGTCAGCGACGCCTGGCGGAAGCAGTTGGCGCTGAGCGAGAACATCGCGCCGGCGCCCAGCCCCGCCAGGGCAGCGCCGCGCTTCATCGTCACCGGCCCGCGCGGCCAGGACAGAGCGGCGAGACCCGCCGTGGCCACCAGGCCGCCGGCCCACTGCAGGCCGCTGATGTGGTCGCCGAACAGCACCGCGCCCCAGACCAGGGCGAACGGCAGGCCACTCTGCTGCATGGCCGTGCCCAGGGCGAAGGACGAGCGCTGCATGGCGACCAGCAGCGCGGCCGTCGCCGCCATCTGGAGGCCGGCGCCGGCGAAGGCGCCCAGCCAGAAGCGCGTCGTCAGATGCGCCTGAGGGTCCTTGGTGACCAGGAACGCGATCGCGGCGAAGACGATCGCGAACGGCAGGCCGAAAAGGAACCTAACGAGGGTCGCGCCCCAGGGGCCGGCCCCGCCCATCACCGATCGCTGCGCCGCGTTGCGGGCGACCTGCAGGGCCGCCGCGCCGATGGTGATGGGGATCCAGATCATGCCGCTCTCTTCGCCGCCACCAGAACGCCGGAGGCCCAATCCATGCCGACGATGGCCAGACGCGGATCGCTGGCCAGGCGCAGCACCAGGTCGTCGACCCGCGCCTGGTGGCCCTCGGGCCAGTTCGGCTGGGGCGACATGTCGTCGACCACATAGATCCCGCCGACCTGCAGCAGGCGCAGCGCGTCGTCCAGGCTCTCGTACTTGCCCGGAATGGCGTCGGCGAAGATCAGGTCGAAGCCGCCGTCGTTCTGGCCCGCCAGATAGGCCGCGCCATCCTCGGTGACGAAGTCGACCCGCGGATCCTCGCCCAGCACGTCGCGCGCCACGGCCTGGACCTCGGGGTCGTTGTCGACGGTGGCAAGGCGCGCGTCCTCGTCCATGCCGTCCAGCAGCCAGGCGGTCGCCAGGCCCGTGCCGGTGCCCATCTCGAGCAGCGCCTTGCGGCCGACGGCCAGCATGCGAAGCATCTCGCCGATGCGCGCCTCGGACGACATGTTGAAACCGGCCTCGATGGTGCGCATGGCGATTTCGTGCCAGCGAGGCGGCGTGGCGACGCTGCCTTCCAGGGTCGAGCTCATGGGTTCGGCTCCTTTATGCCGCCCTTACGCCGGCGGCGGGTTTACGAATAGCGCCCTGACGCGGCGCGGCGGCAGAACAGCGGGGTTGGCGCACTTAAGCTGCGTTCCCTAACAAGGTGTTCACCATGTCCGCCCATCCGCTTCGTCAAGCCGCGCAGTTCCTGCTGGGCGTTCCGACCGAGGGGATCGATCCGACGCTCGACCGGATGCTCGAGCTCGCCCAGTCCACCCCGCTATGCTTCGTCGCCGTGACCGGACCTGACGCGGCCGAGGCCATGGGCCAGCTGTGGCGGCGCGGCTACCAGCGCGTCGAGATCGCCCGCCGGGCCACCTGCTCGGCCGCCGACGAGCGCAACGACGTGCTGCTGGTCGTGGGCTGCCCCACGGCCGACGACATGCGCGCGACCGCGGCCTCGACCCTGGGCCTGCTGCGCCCGGGCGGGGTGATGGTGATCGACGTGAGCGCCGTGGTGGACGCGGAGGAACGCCTGTCGCTGTGCGAGGGCCTGGCCCAGCTGGGCCTGGACGTGCAGCCGCAGGCGCACCTCGCCGCCGAGATCCTGGCGACGCGACGCTGGGGCTGGCGCAAGGCGGCCTAGAGCCCGCTTAGCGGGCTCTAGATCTTAGAGAGCGCGCGCCCAGGCGGGTTAACCGCGCACACTTAACCCTGGCGCGCTCCAAGCCGCCCTGCCCCGTCAGCTAGGAAACAGGTGAGGCTCTAGAGCCTCAGAAGCCGCTGGCGATGGCCGCCGGCGCGCTCTTCTCCTTGCGGGCGAAGAGGTTGTTGAGGGCGTTGACGTACGCCTTGGCCGAGGCCGTGAGGGTGTCGGTGTCGGCGGCCGCGCCGGTGGCGATGCGGCCGTCCTCTTCCAGACGCACCGAGACCTGGGCCTGGGCGTCGGTGCCCTCGGTGACCGCGTGCACCTGGAACAGGCGCAGGGCGGCGCTGTGCGGCACGATCTTCTGGATGGCGTTGAACACGGCGTCCACCGGACCGTCGCCCGAGGCCTCGGCGCTCTTGGGCTGGCCGTCGACGTCCAGGGTCAGCTCGGCCGACTGGCCTTCGGTGCCGGCCACCACGCGCAGGTGCGAGACGCGGATCTTTTCCGAACCGCGCGCCAGGGCGTCGTCGACCAGGGCGATGATGTCGTCGTCGTAGACGTGCTTCTTGCGGTCGGCCAGGTCCTTGAAGCGGCCGAAGGCCTCCTTCAGGGCGTTCTGGCCCAGCTCGTAGCCCAGGTCCTTCAGCTTGGCGCGGAAGGCGTGGCTGCCCGAGTGCTTGCCCATGACCAGGCTCGACGGGGCCTGGCCCACCGATTCCGGCGTCATGATCTCGTAGGTCTCGCGGTTCTTGAGCATGCCGTCCTGGTGGATGCCGCTCTCGTGCGCGAAGGCGTTCTTGCCGACGATGGCCTTGTTGTACTGCACCGGGAAACCGGTGATGGCCGATACGTAGCGGCTGGCGCGGGTGATGTGGGTGGTGTCGATGCCGGTCGCGAAGGGCAGCTTGTCGCCGCGCACCTTCAGGGCCATCACCACTTCTTCCAGCGCCGCGTTGCCGGCGCGCTCGCCCAGGCCGTTGATGGCGCACTCGATCTGGCGGGCGCCGCCCTGCACGCCGGCCAGGCTGTTGGCCACGGCCAGGCCCAGGTCGTTGTGGCAGTGGGTCGAGAAGATCACCCGATCGGCGCCCTCGACGTTGTTGACCATCCAGTTGAACAGGTCGGCGTATTCCGACGGATAGGTGTAGCCCACCGTGTCGGGCAGGTTGATCGTCGTGGCGCCGGCCTTGATGGCGGTCTCGATGGCGCGGCGCAGGAACTGGCGGTCGCTGCGGGTGGCGTCCTCGGCCGACCACTCGACGTCGTCGCGCAGGTTGCGGGCGTGGGTCACCGAGCGGGCGATCACGTCGATGACGGCGTCCGGCTCCATCTGCAGCTTGTGCTTCATGTGCAGGTCGGAGGTGGCGATCACCACGTGGATGCGGCCGCGCTGCGTGGGGCGCAGGGCCTCCGCGCAGCGGTCGATGTCGACCTGGTGGGCGCGGCACAGGCCGGCGATCGTCGAGTTCTTGACGATCTTGGCGATCTCGTTGACCGACTGGAAGTCGCCGTTCGAGGCGATCGGGAAGCCGGCCTCGATGATGTCGACCCCCATCTCCTCGAGGATCTTGGCCAGTTCCAGCTTTTCTTCCAGCGACATCGAGGCGCCGGGCGACTGCTCGCCGTCGCGCATGGTGGTGTCGAAGATGACGACGTTGTCGCGGCCGGACTCTTTCTTGGAATCGACGGCGGCGGTGATCGGGGCGGTCATGGAGTTGTCTTTCGCGAGGTCCGGAGGGCTGAAGGGCGGTTCATCCCCTGAGCGACCGGCCGCGACGATTCGTACGCGCGGCTAGACGGACGCCCAGGGGCGGCTAAGCCCCAGCGCAAGGAGAAGGAGATTGTCGCGTTCGCGGCACATGACGGATTGTTTAGCGAACCGCGCCAAATCCAGCAAGCCGTTTGCTCGCAAGACGGGCATTTCGCCGCGCTAGGGGCAAGAAATGCCCCACTCGGAATTAAGCGTCGGTTTGTTCTTCCTTGGCCTTCAGCCAATTGCGGGCGACCCAACCCGCTCCGATCCAGATCGCGGCCGCGATGACCAGCATCACCACGTGCTGGATCCCGCCGCCCCGCATGGCCTGGACGATGGTGTTCCCGGCGAAGGCGGTCAGGGCGATCTTGGGGATGATCCCGATCGCGGTGCCGGCCGTGAAGTCGCGCACCTTCATCGGCGTGACGCCGGCGGCCATGTTGACGACGATGAACGGCGCGGACGGCACCAGGCGCACGATCAGGCTGGCCAGGAAGCCGTTCTTGCCGATCAGCTTCATGAACTTGTGCACGCCGTCGCTGGGCAGGCTGGCCAGCATCTTGCCGCCGAACGCCCGGCCGACCCAGAAACCGACCAGCGACGAAACGAGGGTGCCGATCCAGCTGTAGGCCAGGCCCGTCCACGGGCCGAAGGCGACCACCGCCGCGGCGATCAGCACGAACTGCGGCACGCCCACGAAGGCCAGGGCCGCGAAGGCCCCGACGGCCGCCGGCAGCGCCCAGGGGCCGTGCGCGGCGGTCAGCCACTGCTCGACCGTGGTCTCGCCATTGAGGCCCAGAAGCTGGGCGCCGAACAGGAAGACGATCCCCACCCCGCCGAACAGCACGAAGGAGACGGCCACCGCGCGCCAGGCGCGGGCGTCCATGTTGGTGAAGAAGTCGATGAGACGGCGGATGATCACGGGTCCTGCCTCGCGCATGGTCGGCGCCGGGTCAAGCGCCCCGATGGCGTCAAAAGCGTGGCCGCTGTGCATCGACGGGAAAAGTTCGCCCCGGCGGCGGGCGCCGAGGGGCCGGATTCCCGCGTGGCGACTTTGACGTTGCGATAACGTCGTATACCAACGCTAGTTATCCACAGGCCTGCAGGGGGACGCGGGCGCAGTGAGGAAACGAACGTGAAGACCTTGGCCGTCATCTCGCGCAAGGGAGGCGCGGGCAAAACCACTCTTTCCGTCAACCTGGCGCTCGCCGCTCATCTGGCCGGCCGCCGGACGATCCTGGCCGACATCGATCCGCAGCGCTCGGCCTCCGACGTGCTGCGCGGCCGCGCCGCCGACGGTCCCGTGCTGCTGGAAAGCAGCGCCGGCAAGCTGAACCAGGCCCGCTTCCACGCCGAGCACGAGGCCTTCGACCTGATGGTCGTCGACACGCCCGCCGCGCCCGACGCCGACGTCGTCACCGCCGTCAATGTCGCCGACCTGTGCCTGCTGGTCTGCCGCCCGACCTTCCTCGACATCGCCGCCGTCGCCCGCTCGGCCGAGGCCGTGCGGCGCCTCGGCAAGAGCGGTCTGATCGTGCTGAACCAGGCCCCGGCCAAGCGCGGCGGCGTCGAGCCGTCCAGCGTGGTCAAGGCGGCCGAGGCCCTGCGCTTCTGCGGCCTGCCGCTGGCCGTCGTCGGCCTGCGCTCGCGCACCGCCTTCCAGCAGTCGATCGCCCACGGCCGCTCGGTGCTGGAATGGGAGCCGGCCGGCGCCGCGGCCCAGGAGATCGGCCGCCTGTGGAGCCAGGTCGCCGCGCAGTTGCACCTGACCGAAGCCGACCTCGCCGCCGTTCGCGCCGGCTGAGGCTTGCCCCGGCCCGACGGCGACGGGCATGGTCGCGCCTCCCCTTCCCTCGGAGTCGCGCATGAACCTTCTCGGCGTCTCGGGCAGCCTGCGGGCCGCCTCGCTCAACACCGCCCTGCTTCGCGCGGCCCAGAACCTGGCGCCCGAGGGCGTGACGATCACGCCGTTTTCGCTGCGCGACCTGCCGTTCTTCGACCAGGACCTTGAGGACGAGGGCGATCCGCCCGCCGTCGTCGCCTGGAAGGAAGCGGTCCGCGCCGCCGACGGCCTGGTCATCGCCTGCCCGGAGTACAATGGCGGGATCACCGGCGTGCTGAAGAACGCCGTCGACTGGGCCTCGCGCGGCAAGCCCGCGCCCTTGGCCGGCAAGCTGTGCTGCCTGTTCGGGGCCTCGCCCGGCATGACCGGAACCGTCCGCGCCCAGGACGCCCTGCGCCTTAGCCTCCGCCGCGCCGGCGCCCGCACCGAGCCGCAGGGCGACGTGCTGGTCGGCCAGGCGCACCTGAAGATCATCGACGGCGTGCTGACCGACGAGCGCACGATCGAGGGCCTGCGCCGGCATTTGGCGGGGTTCGTGGAGGCGGTTCGGGGTTAAGGGAAGCCACTGCGGATTCCTTCCTCCCGTAAAACCCCCGCGAAAGCGGGGGCCTAGGCCTTTTCTGAAACGCGGGGCGCTCGACGATAAAACGCCTGGGTCCCCGCTTTCGCGGGGATTTTACGGGATGTCGGTCGGTTTGACCGGACGGCCCCCTACTTCAGCTGCGACGGATCGTAGTTCGGGCCGAAATCCAGCACGAACAGCGGGCCCAGCACGATCGTCTGCTTGGTCGAGCCCAGGTGCAGGGCGACGCCCGCCCCGCCCTTGTCGGCGTCCATCGTGGCGCGGCCGCTGACGCTGTAGATCTTCCACTCGGCGCCCTCGACCTTGACCGAGCCGCCCTCGACGATGCCGCCCCAGGGCTCGCTGGACTGCTGGACGCGCACCGAGGCGACGGTGGCCGCGGCCGGGCCGCCCTCCACCGCTTCGGCCTTGGCCCAGAAGGCCACGGTGATGACGTCGCCCTTGGTGATCTTGCCGTTGACCGCCTGGCCGCCCGAGACCCGCCAGGCCGCCGCCGGGTCGGGCGTGGCGACCACGACCCGCACCCCGCCGCCGCCGGCCACGGCCTTGTCCTTGACGTAGCCGTTGGTCTGGCCCGGGCCGTAGACGTTCCAGGCCGTCGAGGGCTTGTTGAGGGCGTATTTCATGATCCCCTCGTCGCGCGCAGAGGCGACCGGCGCGACAAGCGAGAGAGAAAGGGCCGCGACGGCGGCTCCGAGGATGGTCTTCTTCATCAGGTGTTCCCCCTTCCGAAAGGCGTGACTTGTGACCGCTCGCTCCAGCGAGTCGGCGGACCGTTTCCTTCCCAGGGGGATGTCGGATGCTCCGACCACGTCCCCCGACGCGTGGCTCCGCCGTACGCGCGGCGGACCCTTGTTATCGAATGGTAGCGGTAGCGCGACCGCCACAGCCTGGCAAGAAGCGCAGCTTTAGTCCGGTCTCGCGTTGCGCCGCGAAGGGGTCGGGCGTAAAGACCGCCGCAATCCTGAAACCGGTCCTTTCCAGGGGAGTCCAAGACCATGTCGCTCGAGTCCGCCGCCCTGCGGCGCATCGCACCTTCGGCCACCATCGCCATCAGCGCCAAGGCGCGCGCGCTGAAAGCCGCCGGTCGTGACGTGATCGCCCTCTCCGCCGGCGAACCGGACTTCGACACCCCGGACAACATCAAGGACGCGGCCATCGCCGCCATCAAGGCCGGCCACACCAAGTACACCGACCCGGACGGCATGCCGGCGCTGAAGCAAGCGATCTGCGACAAGTTCAAGCGCGAGAACGGCCTGGAGTACAAGCCGAGCCAGGTGCACGTCGCCCCGGGCGGCAAGCCGGTGATCTACAACGCCCTGGTCGCCACCCTGAACCCGGGCGACGAAGTGATCATCCCCGCGCCGTACTGGGTGTCGTATCCCGACATGACCCTGCTGGCCGGCGGCACGCCCGTCTCGGTCGAGACCACCGCCGAAAGCGGCTTCAAGATCACGCCGGAAGCGCTGGAAGCGGCGATCACGCCGAAGTCCAAGTGGCTGATCATCAACAGCCCGTCCAACCCCTCGGGCGGCGCCTACACCCGCGCCGAGCTGCAGGCGATCGCCGACGTGCTGCTGCGCCACCCGCAGGTCTGGGTGCTGACCGACGACATGTACGAGCACCTGGTGTTCGACGACTTCGAGTTCACCACCATCGCCCAGGTCGAGCCCAAGCTCTATGACCGCACCCTGACGATGAACGGCGTCTCGAAGGGCTATTCGATGACCGGCTGGCGCATCGGCTACGCCGCGGGCCCCGAAGCGCTGATCAAGGCCATGGGCAAGATGATCAGCCAGACGACCTCCAACCCCTGCTCGATCTCGCAGTGGGCGGCGCTGGAGGCCCTGAACGGCCCGCAGGACTTCATCAAGCCGAACGCCAAGCTGTTCCAGGAACGCCGCGACCTCGTCGTGTCGATGCTGAACCAGGCCCAGGGCCTGCACTGCCCGACCCCGGAAGGCGCGTTCTACGTCTATCCGTCCTGCGCCGGCGTGATCGGCAAGACGGCCCCGTCGGGCAAGGTGATCGAGACTGACGAGGACTTCGCCGGCGAACTGCTGGAAGCCGAGGGCGTGGCGGTCGTGCACGGCGCAGCCTTCGGCCTGTCGCCGTTCTTCCGCATCAGCTACGCCACCAGCAACGACGTGCTGGAAGACGCCTGCCAGCGCATCCAGCGCTTCTGCGCCAGCGTGAAGTAAGGTTGGTTGGAGCGCTAGATTGTCGATCTAGCGGTTTGATCAAAAGGGGATCGGCGCTCGCCGGTCCCCTTTTTTATTGCGCTCGTAGTTCAAGGATCGCCTTCCTGGGCCTTGTGCCCAGGATCCAGCGCTCAACCTGCTCAGACCCTGACGAAGATGCCGAAGGCCTGAGCTGTCGCCGGCATGGGCCCTCGCCACGAGGGCGAGGGAGGCGAGCGTGGGGAGGCGGAATGCCAAAACCACTCGCGCCTCGCCCTTGAATGTCGATTGCCCCTCAGTGCTTTTCGCGCCAGCGGGCCTTGGCGTCTTCCTGGGTGAGGCTGAGGTGCACCACCTCCTCGTCGACATATTCCACCCACGACAGCGGGATCATGTGGTGCTTGAGGCCGCCGCCGAGGTCGAACTTGGCCAGTTCGATCTCCGTGCCGACCACGTGGTCGACCCGGCCGACATGCTTGCCGTCCGAGCCGACCACTTCCAGGTGTTCGCGGATTTGAGATGCATCCATCATGGATGTGTCCTCCCATCGGCCGCGCCGTCATAGCGCGGCCCTGACCGCATCAACGGCCGTGAGCGACCGTTGGTTTCCCGATTGCCGAGCCCTCGCGTTCGCCATACGTTCGCCGGCGAGACCCGCGAAGAGACGGGCCCCAGGAGACGCCGCCATGCTCACCCTGTTCCACGCGCCGCGCTCGCGCTCGACCCGCTTCCTCTGGCTGCTGGAAGAACTGGGCGCGCCCTACAAGATCGAGAAGGTCGACATCTTCCGCAGCACCACGGGCACGGGCGCGCCCGATCCGCGCAATCCCCACCCGCACGGCCAGGTGCCGGCCCTGCTGGACGAAGACGTGCTGATCACCGAAAGCGCGGCCATCGCCCTCTACCTGACCGACAAGTTCCCGACCGCGGGCCTAGGGCCCATGATCAGCGACCCGCATCGCGGCCCCTATCTCAGCTGGCTGGCCTATTACGCCGGCGTGCTGGAGCCGGCGGTGACCAATCTCTGGAAGCAGCGGCAGGACGACCAGGACAAGGCCCAGTACGCCGCCCTCGACGAACGCCTGCGCACCACCCTGGAAAAGCAGCCCTGGCTGCTGGGCGAACATTTCTCGGCGGCCGACATCCTGTTCGTCAGCCTGCTGCAGTTCGCCCGCCAGATGCTGCCGCCCCACGCCGTCTACGACGACTGGCTGGCCCGGGCCAACGCCCGCCCCGCCCTCGCCCGCGCCCTGGCCAAGGACGACCTGTCTTGATCAAAAAAGCCGCCCTGCTCGCCGCCGCGCTTCTTACGCTCGCGTCGCCCGCCTTCGCCGGCCGCATCGACGCCGCGCTCAGCGACGACGCCATCACCGTGACCGAGGACGGCAAGACCGCCCTCGTCTACCGCACCAAGCCGCTGGACCCCGCCAAGGAGCCGGGCCGCGCCAACTACGTCCACCCGCTCTACGCGCCGGACGGAACGGTGCTGACCGAGGACCGGCCCGCCGACCACCTGCATCAGCGCGGGGCGTTCTGGAGCTGGCACCAGGTGCTGGTGAACGGCAAGAGCGTCGGCGACGGCTGGTTCATGCAGGGCCTGAGCTTCCACGTGCACGATCGCGGCTTCGAAGGCGACGCGGCCGGGCGCGGGATCGTGACGATCAAGGCCGACTGGCTGGTCAATTCCGGGCCGGAGGTGGTCTACGCCGCCGCCGAGACCACCAAGGTCACCGTCCATCGGCTGAAGGGCGGCGCGCGGCGGATCGATTTCGACACCACCATCACCGCCCGCGTCGACACCCTGGCCCTGGGCGGCAGCGACGACGCCAAGGGCTATGGCGGCTTTTCCATCCGCCTGATCCGTCCCGACGCCCTGGTGTTCGGCTCGGGCGGCAAGCAGATCAAGCCGCAGAACGAGCCGGTCGAGGCCGGCAAGGCCATGGGCTTCGCCTGGTCTTCGACGGCCCAAGGCGCGCCGGCCTGGACCGTGGGCCTCAGTTGCAAGGCCAACGACAAGCCGGTCACTCGCTGGATCCTGCGCAACTCGCTGTCGATGCAGAACTGCGTCTTCCCCGGACGCGCGCCCTATGTGATCAAGAAGGGTGAAAGCCTGCATCTGCAGGAGACCCTGATCATCCGCCCGGCCAGCAAGCGCGCTCCCAAGCCCGCCGCCGCGCCGGCGCCGAAGCCCTGAGACAGACCCAAGACCGAACCCATGGCCGAGATCCTCAACCTCAACCAGGCCCGCAAGGCCAAGGCCAAGACCGACGCCAAGCAGACGGCGGCCGAGAACCGCGCCCGCTTTGGCCGCACCAAGGCCGAAAAGACCCTCGACGCCGCCCGCGCCGAGAAGCTGACGCGCACGCTGGACGGCGCGAAACGCGAGGACTGATTGGCCCATTCTCCCTGGCCGTTCCAGGCCCTGGCCGTCCGCTTCGCGCCGGTTCTCGTCGCCGTCATCGGCTGGAACACGATCTGGACCTGGGCAACGCCGCTCGATCCGGCCTGGACGCCGCCGCCGCGCGACAAGACCGTGCTGACGATCGGCGTGCTCAGAAGTCCGACCGACAAGCCTCAGGCCGACGGCTACGACTACGAGACGGTCGACGGCCGCCGCCTGCGCCTGCGCTGCGCGCCGCTCGGCGCGGCGGCTGACGACTGCCTCAGCGGCGGCGGACGGATGGGCGACCATGCGGGCCGCTACGCCACCGTGCGCTACTATGAACTGGCCGCAGGTTCCGACGGCGCGCGACAGGTCCTGCTCGGCGCCAAGTCCGGCCCGGACTGGCTGCTGCGGCCCGAGGACCAGAAGGCGCGGCTGGCGGTCCAGGCCAAGAGCGAAAAGAACCGCAAGGTGCATTGGCGGGCGGCCGTCTCGGCGGCCCTGACCCTCGCGGCCGGCTTCGTCGGCCTCCTGCTCTACCGCCGCTTCCGGCGCTGAGCCCTCATCGCGGAACCAGGTAGCGCGCGCCCTTGGGCAGGGCGTCGCAGCCTATTACCGGCGCAGTCGGGACCGGCGGCGGCGCGGCCTGGCTCTTCCAGGCGGCGATCAGGCGCTCGATCGCCCACACCCAGCCGAACGTGGTTTCCTTATGGGTCTTATGGAACTCTTCCATGATCGCGCCTCCTGACGCCTTTCAGTGTCTGGAGGATCGGCGCGATCAGGCCGCGCGACAAACGCGGTTCGCTGAGCTATGGATAAGCCAGACTTATGGCAGACATCCTCGCATCCGTTCCGCTCGGCGCCGTCCGCGCCTTCGAAGCCGCCGCCCGGCTGAAGAGCTTCACGCGCGCCGCCGACGAGCTGGGCGTCACCCAGGCCGCCGTCAGCTGGCAGGTGAAGGCGCTGGAGCAGCGGCTGGGCCAGGCCCTGTTCGTGCGCAAGGTGCGCGAGGTCGACCTCACCCCGGCCGGCGAGCGGCTGTCGCGGGCGGCGACCGAGTCGATGGGCCTTCTGCGCTCTGCCTTCGCCGATCTGATCGAGGCCGACGAGGGCGTGCTGGCCCTGACCACCATGCAGAGCCTGGCCAGCCATTGGCTGGCGGCGCGCCTGGGCGCCTTCCAGTTGGCCCACCCCCGCATCGCCGTTCGCCTCGACACCACCTCGGCCATGCGCGACCTGACGCGCGGCGAGGCGGATCTGGCCATGCGCGCCGGCAACGGCGACTGGCCCGGCCTGGCCGCTCATTTCCTGATGCCGTACGTGCAGACGCCGCTGTGCTCGCCGGACTTCCTGGCTCGGATGGGCGGCTTCGAGCGCCCCGCCGACATCCTGGACGCGCCCCGCATCGGTTCGCCCGGCGAATGGGCCGTGTGGTTCGCCGCCGCCGGCGTCACGCCGCGCGAAGGCGCGCAGGCGCCGCGCCTGGCCGCCGACGCCCAGTCGGTGGAGGTGGCCACGGCGCTCGCCGGCCAGGGCCTGGCCCTGGGCTCGCCGATCTTCTTCGCCCCCGACATCGCCGCCGGACGCCTGGTGCAGCCGTTCGATATCGCGCCCCGCTACGGCGGCGGCTACTGGCTGGCCTATCCGGAGGAGCGCCGGCGCGTGCGCAAGATCGCCGCCTTCCGCGACTGGCTGCTGGAGGCCGTCGCCGCCGACCCGGCCGTCGCCCGCTACCTTTAGAACCGCGCCCTCAGCCGACGATCGCCGTCTCGACCTTTCGCGGCGTGCGCTTGAGCACCACCCGCAGGTCCAGCCGGTCGTGCGTCAGGATCAGCGCCCCGTCCTTGGCCAGGCGATAGTCGAAGACGAGCTCGGACTCCGGCAGCGACAGCTGGTCCTCGTTGGCTTCATAGCCCTCCGGCTCGTCGACCTTGAACGCGCCCCGCTGGCGGCGGCTGACAACCAGTTCCTCCTCGCCGAAGCGCAGCTGGTCGCCGCGCTTGATGTCGATCTGGCCCTCGCCGTCGATGCGCGCCACCGTCCAGCCGCCCAGCAGGCTGACCGGCCCCTCGGCCCGGGCCTCGCCGGCATAGCCCGCCAGGAAGGCCGCGCGGGTCAGCATCTCGGACACCAGCTTTCGCTCGGGCTCCAGGCGCGGATCGGCCTGGGCCCGCAGGCGGCCGTCGAAGCCCTTCAGCACCTGATAGGTCCCCTCCTCGTCGCCGTCCCGGTGGTGCAGGGTGGCGGCGCGGTGCAGCGACTGGAACTCGTCGAGCAGCAGGTGGCCCAGCTTCAGCCCCTCGGAGGCCTGCCCGCCCGGCGCGGCCACGGCCAGAACCTGGCGAGCCTCGGTCCCGTCGGCGGCGACCGTGTAGTTCAAATCCACGTCCAGCAGCCGATCGCCCGGGGCCAGCGCCGGTTCGGGCAGGAAGGCCTCGCCCTTGGCCAGGGCCACGAACAGCCCGCCGCCCTCGGTGCTTAGGAAGGCGGTCGGCACGGTCATCGAGACCGCCCCGTCCGGCCCCGACTTCAGCTCGTCGCCCGGCACGCCATAGACGCCGCTGATCCGGTAGCCAGGGCGCGGCTTGACGGTCAGGGTCAGGTCGTAAGCCAGTTCCGAGACCATGGTGTCGAGCTTGGCCGCGAACACCGTTTCGACGTCGGCCTTGTCGCGCAGGAAGTAGAGGTTGCCGCCCCGAACGCTGGAGACCTTGGTCGCCAGCGGCGCGTCGAACTGCGTTCCCACGCCGATCGTCGTCAGGCCGATCCCCTTGAACGAGGCCTCCCTGGCCATGCCCATGAAGCTGGCGGCGTCCGTGCGGCCGATATTGGGCTGCTCGTCGGTGAACAGCATCACCCGGGTGACGCCCTTGAAGCCGTCCTTGCTGGCGAAGGCGGTCTCGTAGCCGACCTTGAGGCCGGCCTCCATGTTGGTGGAGCCGGCGCTCTCGATGGCGTCGATGGCCAGGCGGATGGCGGCGCGCTTGTCGCCGACCACGGTCGGCTCCAGGTGGCGGTAGGAGCGGTCGCCGTAGAGCACGATGCTCAGCTGGTCGCCGGGCCGCAGCTGTTCGAGAATCTGGTGCAGGCTCTCGCGCACCCGCATCAGCGGGCCGCCCTGCATCGAGGCGGACTTGTCGACCACCGCCACGAGGTTCAGCGGCGCGCGCTTCCAGGTCTTGGCGTCGACGCCGCTGTCGAAGCCCAGGCCCACCAGCACCTTGTCGGCCGGCGACTGCGGCAGGTCGGCGCGCATGGCCTCGCCGGTGACGCACAGCACGCGGGCGCAGGCCTCCTTGCCGGGGATCTGCAGGTCGTAGCCGCCCATCAGCCCCTCGGGCGTCAGCGTATCCGGCAGCGGCATGCGCTGGGCCTGCGCCTCGCCGCGGAAGTGGTTGATGTCCTGGGCGCCGCCCTGGCGCACCCGCATGCCGCTGACGACGACCTCGTCGATGTCGATCTGCTCGTCCTGCGGCGGCGGGGTCTGGGCCCAGGCCGGGGCGGAAACGAGCGCAAGCGCCAAGATGGAGGCGGCGGACCAAAGGCGACGCGACATCGAAACCTCCCGTTTTGATTGCAGGAAGGCTAACGCCGCACGCTCAAGCGGTACAAGCGAAATTGCAGCGGTCGGCGAACGCTCAGGGGGCGCGATGGAAGTGCTGGCGCAGGTCCGCCGGAATGGCGTCGTAGGTGGTCGGCGGGACGATCTTCAAGACGCGGCGGGCCTCGTCCAGCGGCATGGCGAACAGGGCCGGATAGTCGACCTCGGGCAGCCAGGCGGCCTTGCGCCCGGCCCGCCAAGCCTCGCGCACGGCCCGGCCATAGGGCTGGCCGTCCTTGAGGCGGCGGAACTCGCGGGTCCCGGCCAGGGCGATGAGTGCGAAGCCCAGGCTGCGGGTCTGGGCGTAGGAGAAGGCCACGACGCAGACCTCGCCCAGCGCGTCCGTCCCATAGCCGGTCAGCACGTGCCAGACGTCATGCACGTCGCGCAGACGGCGGGCGTACCACAGCAGCGGATGGGCCGCGTCCATGTCGGCGTCGGCGACCTTGCGGCTCTCGTCGGCCAGGCCCTCGGCGGTCAGGCCGCGCGGGGCGATGAAGTCGCGATAGGCCGCGCCCACCGTGCCCGCCTCGAACCGCGCCAGCCACGCCGGGTCGGACAGCCGGTCGGCGAATTCCTCACGGCGATAGGCGATCGCCCCGCCCTGCGGCGTCTTCAGCAGGCGGGCGTAGCCGCGGGGGATCGCGCGGCCAGAAAGCGCCCGCATGATCTCGAACACCTGGGCGGTGTCCTCCTTGTCGGCGATCAACCGGCGGACGGCGCGAAACGCCCGCAAAGGCTGCAAGCGGAAGCTCGCATCGCGGGCGCCGAGCGGCGGACGCGCCGAACCGGCGTCAAGGGCTTGCGCGGCTGCGTTCATCAGGCATGCTCCCGGCGTGACGTGAGTAAAGATGACACGACGTCATTTTTATTCAAGGGCCGAACAGGCGATCACGGGGGACCCCAGCCGATGGGCAGTCTGAAAAAGCGATCGGTGAACCTCGCGGGCCACGCCACCTCGCTGGCGCTGGAGCCCGAGTTCTGGGCCGCGCTGGAGCGCATCGCCAAGCAGGACGCCGTCAGCATCGCGGCCCTGATCCAGCGCATCGACGTCGGCCGCGCCGACCGGCCGCTGGCCTCGGCGTGTCGGGTGTACGCGCTGGAACGGGCTGGGGGTTAGACCTGGAGGAACCTCCCCCTCTGGGGGAGGCGATCGCGAAGCGATCGGTGGGGGGCGTAACTACGAGCATGGCCGGCGCGGCGGAAGCTGAAAACTTCCCCCCACCGGCCTTCGGCCGCCTCCCCCGCAGGGGGAGGTTTCCCTCTCCCCTACCCCGGCCGCGGAACCGGCGCCGGCAGGGGCTCGGGATTGGGCGTCGGCATGGTCGGCGGCGCCAACTGGGGCAACCGCAGTTCGGCCAGGTCCGGCCGCACGGCCAGCAGGCCCGAACGCCAGATCGCATAGATCAGCAGCGCGACGAGCAGCAGCACGGCCAGCATGGCCGCGCCGCTCCAGGCGCCCTCGTGATGATTTTCATGATGGCGAGCCATGCCCGCCTCCTCTGCTCAAGCCTGTCCCGCTAGCCGGGGACCTTGGGCGCTTCTGGGACCTTCGGCGCGTCCGGCAGCTTGGGCGCGGAGGCCGAGATGTCGACGTCCACCGTCTTCTTCTGCGTGAAGCCGCCGGAGAACATCATGAAGGCCAGCACCGCGACGATCACCACCAGGGCGCCGACGATGAAGGCCAGCCCCGCATTGCCGCCCGATTTGGTTTCTTCCGCCATTCTTCCTGCTCCTGCTTCGTCCCTGCGGATCAACGGGAGCGTCGCGACCGGAGTTCCCTAAGCGGGCGTCACGGGGCTTAAGCCGGGGGAAGTTTGTGCTACATATGTTCCCATGTCTTCCGGCTTCGACTCGACCGACCCTTTCGGCGACCTCCCCGCTCCGCGCATCTCCGACCTGGCCCGCCCGCAGGCTCCCGGCGGCGGCGGACCCGCGCCCGACTATCTGAACGGCCTCAACACCGAGCAGCACGAAGCGGTCGTCACCACCGAAGGCCCGGTCCTGGTGCTGGCCGGGGCCGGCACCGGCAAGACGCGGGTGCTGACCACCCGCCTGGCCCACATCCTCTCGACCGGCCGCGCCCGGCCGTGGGAGATCCTGGCCGTCACCTTCACCAACAAGGCCGCGCGCGAGATGCGCGAACGGATCACCCACATCATCGGCCCGGAAGCCGAGGGCCTGCGATGGCTGGGCACCTTCCACTCGGTGGCCGCCCAGATCCTGCGCCGCCACGCCGAGCTGGTGGGGCTGAAGTCGAACTACACGATCATCGACACCGACGATAACGAGCGGCTGCTCAAGCAGCTGATCGAGGCCGAGAACATCGACGCCAAGCGCTGGACGCCGCGCATCCTGTCGGGCCTGATCGACGCCTGGAAGAACCGCGGCTGGACGCCCGACCGCGTGCCGCCCAGCGAGGCCGGCGAGTTCGCCAACGGCAAGGGCATCAGCCTCTATCGCCAGTACCAGGAGCGCCTGCGCATCCTGAACGCCTGCGATTTCGGCGACCTGCTGCTGCACAACATCACGATCTTCACCAGCAATCCCGACGTGCTGGCCGACTTCCAGCGCCGCTTCCAGTACGTGATGGTCGACGAGTACCAGGACACCAACGTCGCCCAGTACCTGTGGCTGCGCCTGCTGGCCCAGGGCCGCCAGAACGTCTGCTGCGTGGGAGATGACGACCAGTCGATCTATGGCTGGCGCGGGGCCGAGGTGGACAACATCCTGCGCTTCGAGCGCGACTTCCCCGGCGCCAAGGTGGTGCGGCTGGAGCGCAACTACCGCTCGACCGAGCACATCCTGGCGGCCGCCTCGACCCTGATCACCGCAAACAAGGGACGCCTGGGCAAGACCCTGTGGACCGAGGCGACCGGCGGCGAGAAGGTCAAGGTCAGCGGCGTCTGGGACGGCGAGGCCGAAAGCCGGATGGTCGCCGACGAGATCGAGAAGGCCAAGAAGGCCGGCCGCCGCTACAACCAGATGGCCATTCTCGTTCGCGCCTCCTTCCAGATGCGCGCCTTCGAAGAACGCTTCGTGATGCTGCAGATCCCCTACAAGGTGGTCGGCGGCCCGCGGTTCTTCGAACGGGCGGAAATCCGCGACGCCCACGCCTATCTGCGCCTGATCCAGTCGCCGGACGACGATCTGGCGTTCGAGCGCATCGTCAACACGCCCAAGCGCGGCATCGGCGACACCTCGGTGCAGAAGCTGCTGCAGATCGCGCGCGGCGAAGGCATCTCCACCGTCGAGGCGGCCCGGGTGATCATCGGCAGCGACGACCTGCCGGCCCGCACCCGCACGGCGCTCAGCAACTTCATCCGCGACCTCGACCGCTGGCGCGCCCAGATCGGCAACATGCACCACCAGCGGGTGCTGGAGATGGTGCTGGAGGAAAGCGGCTACACCGACGCCCTGCGCCTCGACAAAGGCCCGCAGAGCCAGACGCGCCTGGAAAACCTCAAGGAACTGGTCCAGTCGATGGGCCAGTTCGACAGCCTGGAGGCCTATCTGGAACACGTGTCGCTGGTCATGGACCTCGACCGCGAGGCCACCGGCGACGCCGTCTGGATCATGACCCTGCACTCGGCCAAGGGGCTGGAGTTCCCGCTGGTGTTCCTGCCCGGCTGGGAGGAAGGCGTGTTTCCCAGCCAGCGCAGCATGGACGACAAGGGCGAGAAGGGCCTCGAGGAAGAGCGTCGCCTAGCATACGTGGGCATCACCCGCGCCCGCGAAGAGGCCCGCATCAGCTTCGTGGCCAACCGGCAGGTCTATGGCCGCTGGACCAGCCAGCTCCCTTCCCGCTTCGTCGACGAACTGCCGCTGGAGCACGTCGATGCGGGCTCGGAGACCGGCTATTACGGCGGCGGGCCGGGCATGCAGCAGACGGCCTCGTCGCGCTGGGACGATCCCGGCACCAGCGCCTTCCAGAGCGGCAGCTACGACAGCCCCGGCTGGAAGCGTGCCCAGGACCGGGTGCAGGCGCGCGGCTTCGCCGAAAAGGGCGGCGGTCACGCGGCCTGGCGCGGCGGCGGCTCGGCGGCACGGGCCAAGCCGATCGAGGGCGAAGGCCGGCTGGTGGCCGTCTCGGCCCCGACCAACAGCGCCTACAGCCGCGGCGACCGCGTGTTCCACGTCAAGTTCGGCTACGGCAAGGTCGCCTCGATCGAGGGCAACAAGCTGACCGTCAACTTCGACAAGGCCGGCGAGAAGAAGGTCATCGACAGCTTCGTCGAGAAGGCCTGATGGCGGCGGGGGCCAGGCGCGGGATCAACCCCGACAGCCCCCTCGCCCGGCTGATCGCCGGACCGATGCGCCCCGGCCGCCTGACCTGGATCGGCCTGCGCCCCGCCCGCCGCGCGGCCCTGGTCGCCGTCGATCGCGCCGAGATCACGCTCGAAGCCGGCCTGGTGGGCGACCACTATGCCGGCCGGCCCGGCGGTCCGCGTCAGGTGACGCTGATCCAGGCCGAGGACCTGGCCACCATCGCCGCCTTCCTCGGCCGCGCCGAACCCGCCTCCCCGTTCGACCTGCGCCGCAACCTGGTGGTCGAGGGGATCAACCTGCTGGGCCTGGCCGACAAGCGCTTCCGGGTCGGCTCCGTGCTGCTGGAAGCCACGGGAGGCTGCCACCCCTGCAGCCGCATGAACGAGATCCTCGGCGAAGGCGGCTACAACGCTGTCCGAGGCCGCGGCGGCCTCACCGCCCGGGTGATCGAGGGCGGCGAGGTCGCGTTGGGAGATGCAGTGTCGGTGGAGGGTTAGGCCCTCCCCCTACGGCGTGATCGTCACCGTCACGCGGCGATAGCGCGTCACCGGCGGGGAGCCCTTGTCGGTCACGGCCACGACGAACTGCGCCGTCTCGGGTTTCGTCACCGCCGGCGCCTTGAAGGCCGCGCGATAGACATTCTCAGCCCCGGCGGGCGGGATCGGCGTCTTCCAGCCGCTCGCTTCGGGATAGTGGAACCAGAGGAACGACAGGCTGTCGCCGTCGGGGTCGGTGCTGGGGCTGGCGTCGAGCACGAAGGTCTCGCCGGCCTTCACCGTCAGGTGGTCCGGATGGGCCAGGCGCGCCCCGGGCGGATGGTTGGCCTTGTCGTACGGCAGGGTCGTCCAGCCGATACGGGCGGCGAAGTCGTTCTGGTAGGCGTCGCGCCAGCGCCAGAGCGTCACGCCGAAGTCCTCGAAGGTCTTGCCGCCCGCCTTGATCGGCCGGCCGTGCGCCGAGGCCTCGTAAGGGGTGTAGCGATCGACGGCGTTGGTCCAGATCGGCCGCGTCTCCGGCTCCACCGGCACGCCGCCGTTGAAGCCCTTGGGATCGGTGTCCTCGATCCTCGGCGTGCGGAGTTCGTAGCGCCCGCCCCAGCCGCCGAGGTCGGGCCGCTCGGGATCCGACAGGCCGTTGGGGATCAGGGCCAGGAACGACGGCGTGTCGCCCTCCATGCCGTAGGCGACGTCGGGATAGGCCGCGCCGAGCGGACCGTGGCCCTGCTGGATGTTGGCCGCCAGCCAATCGTTGGAGACCGTGGCGTTGTCCAGCCCCTCGGCGGAGAAGCCCATGCCCATCCAGGTCGCCGCGCCGTAGCCGCCGGGGCTGACGATGTAGAACAGCTTGGGGAAGGTTTTGCGGATCCAGGCGCCGGTGTCGTCCTGGTCGGAGATGGCGTAGACGCGCAGCTTGGCGACCAGGCGTTCGACCTCGGCAGGCCCGCGGGTCGCCTGGAGGGTCTGCAGCGCCTGGGCCAGGGTGTTGGTCCCGCCCCAGGCGGCGATCCACAGCGGGCGCTCGTCGGGCCGGTCGAGCGCGGCGA
Source organism: Caulobacter sp. GW821-FHT10A10 (assembly GCF_059415745.1). Classification (NCBI taxonomy): domain Bacteria; kingdom Pseudomonadati; phylum Pseudomonadota; class Alphaproteobacteria; order Caulobacterales; family Caulobacteraceae; genus Caulobacter; species Caulobacter sp. GW821-FHT10A10. The sequence goes on from NZ_JBWKNV010000003.1 coordinate 489,521, forward strand.
TGATCGCCCGCGAGCCGTCGGTGTCCCTGCCCGGGCCGATGGCGGCCATGCCGTAGGCCGGCTGGCCGACGCTGACCTTGGACAGCAGGGACTGGGCGGTGGGGTAGCCGGCGGCGTGTTTCAGCAGGTTCGGCTGCACCCGGCCGTAGGCGCCGATGATCCGGCGCATGGTCTCCGGATGCACCTCGCCACGCATGTGGGTCGAGGTGATGGCGACCAGCCCCTCGATGTCGATCTCGTTGGCGTAGAGCAGCAGGCGCACGAGCGACTGGCTGTCGTCCGGGTCGGCCTCGATGTCGCTGAGTACGATCAGTCGCGCCTTCTGGGCGGACGCCGACGCGGGCGCGGCCTGCGCCGAGGCGGCGGCGACGGCCGGCGGGAGGACGGCCAGGGCCGCCGCCAGAACCAAGGACCTCATGCCGTCTCACTCCCCGCTGCGCTCATGTTAGCGCTCACATGCGCTTATGGCGTCGGAAGGCGGACAGCCGCAACCCGCTTTTGGCTAGGCCTGGACCGTCGCCGGCTCTGGCGCCGGCTTGGCCTTCACCGCCGGCTTCTTGCGGCGCTTTGGCAGGCCCGAGGGATTGCCCCAGAAGGTCATCACCGCCAGCGTGCCCAACAGGGTCAGGGCCAAGCCCGAGACGGTCATGACCAAGCGATAGGCCAGGCCGCCGACCTTGGCCGCGTGCAGCGGGAAGTCGGCGTTGGTGATGCGCGAGCCCAGCGGCATGGTCTGCGCGTCGCGCGCGGCGACCATCTTGCCCGTGGCAGGATCGAACCAGGCCATGCTGCGGCCGTTGGGCAGCCACTCGGCCTGCTGGCGCAGGCGGATGGAGATCAGGCCGCCGGTCTTGGCCGGCAGGCCGATGGTCCGCACCTCGGCGCCGGGGAAGCGGGCCTGGGCCTGGCCGATCACGCCGGCCCAGTCGAGATCCTTGGCCAGCTTGCCGCCCTTGATCTTGGGCGCGGCGGCGGCCTTTTCCATCACGGCGGACGACGAGAACGGCGCGCGCAGGGCCTGGGAGAACCATTTCAGGTTCATGGTCGCGCCGGTCGCCAGCGACAGGATCAGCAGCGGCGCCACCACCACGCCAAGGTCGCGATGGTGATGGACGATAGCCGCCCGCTTGGCCATCCGCGGCCAGAGGCGCAGGTGGAACATCCGCCGGGTCGGCCACCACAGGATCAGGCCCGTGACCACGAAGCCCAGTCCGACCAGCCCGGCGATCCCGCCGACGATCTCGCCCGTGTCGCCTGCGAAGAGATGGTGGTGCAGGTCGAACAGCCACACCTCCGGCCGGGCCCAGTTGCTGGTCCAGGCCTGGACGATCGCGCCGTCCTGGTCGGCATAGGCGCCCTTCTGCGTCTCGCCGGGATAGGACAGCTTGTGCAGCCCCTTGCGTTCGCTCGCCAGGACGATGGAACGCGGGCGGTCCTGCGCGGCGAAGATCCGCGTGGCGGCCGCCGCCAAGGTGGCCGTGTCCTGCCGCTGGGCGTCGGCGGCGTGGGGCACGGTGGCGCGCAGGAACGCGTCCTCGTGCACCAGCAGCGCGCCGGTGAAGCCGAGGACGGCCAGCAGCAGGCCGATCAGTCCGCCGGCCCAGCGATGCAGGAGACGCAGGGTCTTCATCAGAAGCGCGCTTCCCAGCCCAGCGTCGCGGTGCGGCCGCGCCCGGCGTAGAACTTGTCCTTGGCCGGCAGCACGGTGTCGGAGTTGTAGGTGATGTACTGCTCGTTCAGCAGGTTCTGGACCCCCAGCGACAGCGCCCCCACCGGCAGTTCGTAGCGGGCGAAGGCGTCCACCAGCGTGTAGCCCGAGAAGTCGTCCTTCACGAGGGCGTGGCTCATGTCGCGTTGCAGGTAGGACTGCACCTGCAGGCGCAGGGTCAGTTTGCCCGTACGGTAGTCGGCCGCCAGGTTCACCCGGTCAGGCGAGATGTTGGCGCCGTCGAGATCGGTGTCGAGCTTGCCGTCGCCGTTGGCGTCGGTCTCACCGCGCAGGCGGGCGTAGCCGGCCAAGACGCCCAGGCCCGGGACCGGGGTCCTGGCCTTCACGTTCAGCTCCAGGCCCTCGATCGCCACCTTCTGGCGCTGCACGTCGAAGATGCCGCCGGTGTTCTTGACCAGCAGTTGGCCCAGCTTCGACGACGACCAGAAATAGGCGACGCTGGCGTCGAACGGCCCGCGCTTCCACTCGCCGCCGATCTCGCGGTTGTTCGACACGATCGGCTCGATGTTGAGGTAGCTGTCCACGTCCACGCCGGCGACGTTGATGCTGCGCAGGATCCGGCCGACGTCGGGCACGGTGTAGCCCTCGGCGTAGCTGGCGTAGAGGCGCAGGCCCGAGGCCGGCTCGAACACGATCCCGCCGTTGGCCAGGGTCGACTTGAAGTCCGGATCGCCGCCCGCGACCTTGCGCGAGCCGTAGGAGGCCAGGGTGGTGAAGTCGTCGACCTTCAGCTGGACGTTCTCGAAGCGCAGGCCGCCGGCCAGACGCAGCTTGCCGTCCAGCAAGGCGTAGTTGCCCTGGACGAAGGGCGCGACGCTCTGGAACTTGGTCGGCGGCACCCAGGCGCGGCCGGTGGCGATCAGCAGCTGTTCGGTGCGGTCGTTCATGGCGTCCAGGCCGACGGTGGCGGTCAGGCCCTCGATCCCCGGCACCTCGCGCTCGTAGTTCAGGCGCGCGCCCAGCTTGCGCGAGCGGTTCGACGACTGGTCGAACAGCGTGCCCGACGGGGCGATGCTGACGTCCTGGAAGGTGGCGTTGCGGTCGCCGCCGAAGGTGTCGCGCGAGCGGTTGAAGAAGACCTGGGCGGTGAAGTCGCCGCCGAGCACCTCGCCGCTGGTCAGCGAGGCCGACAGGGTCTCGACGCGGTTGGCGGCCGGCTTGCCCGGGACGGGACCGCGCACCGAGGTGGTGGGCAGGCGGGTGGCGCGATTGCCGTCGGTGACCGCGGCGGCCGTGCCGGTGACGGTCACATAGTCGCCGTCGCCCTTCAGCTCGAAACGGTTGGCGACCACGTCCAGGCGGGTGCTGTCGCCCAGCTGCCAGCCAAAGCGGCCGAAGATCGACAGGCTTTTGGAGTCCTGGACGTCGCCCTGGGTGTTGTCCATGCCGATGCGGCGGCCGTCGGCGTCGTAGAAGGCGCCGCGCTTCTCGTAGGCCACGCCGCCGGTGGCGTCGAACGCCCCGCCGCGCCAGGCCAGAAGGCCCGCGACCTTGCCGCCGACGCTGTCGCCCAGGTCATGACCGAGCGTGGTCTGCACCAGGGTGCGGCCCGAGACGCCATCGTTCTTGGGCGGGCCGACCGTCACCTGATTGACCACGCCGCCGGTGGCGCCGATGCCCTGCAGGGCGTTGGAGCCGTAGATCAGCTCGACGCGGTCCACGAAGAACGGGTCGATCGTGTAGCCGTCGCGCGAGCCGTCGCGGATCGGGGTCGACTGCGGGATGCCGTTGATCGCGAACAGCGGCGAGCGGCCGCGCAGGCTCTCGCCCGAACCCGACAGCTTCTGGCGGGTGGGCGAGAACGACGGCGACAGGGTCGACAGGGCGTCGACGATCGAGCCGCTGATGGCCACCTGCTGGTTCAGGGCCTCTGCGCCGACCACGTCAACGGTCAGCGGCAGGGCCGTGACCGGCAGCTTGGTGCGGGCGGCCGTGACGACCACCTGTTCGACGTCGTCGGCCTGGGGCGCCTGGGCGTGGGCGCTGGCGGCGATCGACAGCGCCGCCAGGCTGAGCGTCGAGAACAGGGCGCGCCGAGCGGCGGCGCGCGAGAAGCAAAGTCGCATGACCATCCCCAGAAAGAGAGGGCCGGCTATTGACGCAACTGCGACTGAGTTTCAATCCTGAAATGATCTCCGACAGGCGATCAGCCGCCCCCAAGCCGCCCGACCGATACGTCCCTGGCCGCCCCCCCCCCCCTGACGAGCTTGAACCACTTTTCTACCGAGCCTCCCCGCGAAGGCGGGGATCCAAGCCGAGCCGGCGGATCGCCCGCGGACGCGCCTCATCCTGAAAATCAGCTTGGATCCCCGCCTTCGCGGGGAAACACGGACTTGGGGGAGCGAGCAGGCGAATGTCGCTTCCGGCCTAGCCGTGATCAGCCGCCCTGCCCCATCGCCGCCATGTCCATGAACATCACCTCCCAGACGTGGCCGTCGGGGTCCTGGAAGCTGGCGCCGTACATAGGGCCCATGTCCATGACCGGCTTCCATTCGCGGCCGCCGTTGGCCAGGGCGTTGGCCAAGAGGCCGTCGACTTCGGCCCGGCTGTCGGCCGACAGGCAGGTCAGGACCTCGGTGGCCTTGAAGGCGTCGGCGATGTCGCCGTTGATGAACTGGCGGAACTTGTCGTGGGTCAGCAGCATGACGTGGATCACGTCGGACACCACCACGCAGGCGGCGGTCTCGTCGGTGAACTGCGGATTGATCGAAAAGCCCAGGGCCTCGAAGAAGGCCTTGGAGCGGGTAAGGTCGGCGACCGGCAGGTTGACGAAGATCATGCGCATGAGGCGGCTCCCTAAGCTGTGTCGGCCAGAGGACGTTTAGCCCTCGACGCTCCCGACATCCTGCCGGATCTTTTTGTCAGCCTTTCACGCGGGCCGGATTGCCCACCGCCGTCGCGCCGGCCGGCACGTCGCGGGTGACCACAGCCCCGGCCCCGATCACCGCGCCGTCACCGATGGTGACGCCCGGAACGATGATCGCCCCGCCGCCGATCCAGACGTCCTTGCCGATGGTCACCGGGCGGCCGAACTCCAGTCCCGAACGGCGGGTCTCGGCGTCGCGCGGATGGTCGGCGGCGAAGATCTTCACGTGCGGGCCGATCATCGTGCGGTCGCCGATCGTGACCGTGGTCACGTCGAGGATCACACAGCCGAAGTTCATGAACACCCCGTCGCCCAGCACGATGTTGTAGCCGTAGTCGCAGTGGAACGGCGCGCGGATGTTGGCGCCGAGGCCGACGCTGCCGAACCGCTCCTTCAGCAGGGCCATGCGCTGGGCCAGGGTCTGGCCGGGGGCGTTGTAGCGCTCCATCCAGGCCAGCGCTTGCTCCTGGTCGGCGACGATCTCGGCGTCCAGCGGGTCGTAGAGGTCGCCGGCCAGCATGCGCGCTTTGTGGGTGCGATCGTCGGTCAAGGCGGAGCTCCGGAAGTTGCGAACAGACCCCGGATGGACCGGCGGCGGCCTGCAAACAATGAAAACCATGCGACGAAGAGGGATATCACTGCTCGCCCGAGCGACAGGTTCGCGAGACCCCGCGCGACCGCTCGTCCGAAAGTTGCCTGCGCCGCAAGCTCGGCTATTGTCCCGCTTCGAGTAGCGGGGGCGTGAAATGCGAGTCTGGGGTATTGCGGCGACGGCGCTTCTGGCCGCGGCCGGCGTGGCGCATGCGGGATCGAACGTGGTCAAGTACGGCCCCGCCCCGGCCTGGGTCGCCGCGCCCCCCGCCCCGACCGACACCGCCCCGCCCGAAGGCGCCGCCGCCCAGTTCGTCTACAACGACGTGCAGACCAAGCTCGGCGCCGACCACGACGAGTTCTACACCAGCTACCGGATCAGGATCCTCAAGCCCGAGGCCCTGGCCCTGGGCAACGTCATGGCGGTGTGGAACCCGTCGTCCGACGAGATCCGCGTGCACACGCTGAAGATCCTGCGCGACGGCCGCGAGATCGACGTGCTGGCCAAGACCAAGTTCGGCGTCATCCAGAGGGAGAACAATCTCGAGGCGGCCATGCTGGCCGGCGACCTGACCGCCAATCTGCAGGCGCCGGGCCTGCAGGTCGGCGACGAGCTGCAGTTCGCCGCCACCATCAGCCGGCGCGACCCGACCCTGGGCGACCGCTCGCAGGGCGGCATGATGCTGCCGTCGGTCGGCGCGGCCGGGGCCTATCGCACCCGGCTGGTCTGGCCGGTCGAGCGGCCGCTGCAATGGTCGGCCTCGCCGGACCTCGGCAAGCTGGAGCCCGTGCGCCAGGGCGCCGACAACGTGCTGACGCTGGAGATGCGCGATCCCAAGAGCGCCATCGCCGCCGACGGCGCGCCGCTGCGCTACAACATCCGCCGCCTGGTGCAGTTCAGCAGCTTCGGCGGCTGGAGCGAGGTGTCGAACCTGCTCTGGCCGATCTACGACAAGGCCGCTCAGCTGCCGCCGACCTCGCCGATCAAGGCCGAGGCGGCCAGGATCGCCGCCGCCCACAAGGACCCGACGACCCGCGCCGCGGCGGCCCTGGCCCTGGTCCAGGAGCAGATCCGCTACGTCTATATCGGCCTGGACGACGGCAACTATCGCCCGGCCTCGGCCGAGGACACCTGGTCGCGGCGGTTCGGCGACTGCAAGGCCAAGACCGTGCTGCTGCTGGCCCTGCTGCGCGAACTGGGGATCGAAGCCGAGCCGGTCCTGATCCAGAGCCAGAACGACGACGGCCTGGACAAGCGCCTGCCGATGGTCAGCGCCTTCGACCACATCCTGGTGCGCGCCGTCATCGGCGGCCGCGCCTACTGGCTGGACGGCACGCGCATGGGCGACCTGGATCTTGAGTCCATCCCCGAGCCCGACTTCCACTGGTTCCTGCCCGTCCGCGCCGGCGCGACCAGCCTGACCGCCTTCAAGCCCGAGGCGCCGCTGCTGGCGCAGGAGGGCTTCCTGCTCGAAATCGACGCCTCGGCGGGTTTCGACACCCCGGCCAAGGTGACCGGCGAGAACATCGTCCGCGGCGACCAGGCGTTCGCCTTCAAGACCGCGCTGGCCCAGCTCTCCAAGGACGACGCCGACCGCGCCCTCAAGGGCTACTGGCGCAAGGCCAACGATTGGATCGAGCCCGAGACCGTCGCCTGGACCTATGACGCGCTCCGCAAGCAGATGCTGCTGACCATGACCGGCGAAGGCGAGCTGGACTGGGAGGGCGACGCGACCGACGGCCGCGCGCTGGACATCGTCGGCGCCGGCTTCAGTCCGCCCGCCCCATACAAGCGACCCAAGGAGCAGGACCAGACCGCCCCCTGGCTGACCGAATTCCCGACCTATCGGCGCTGGACCACCCTGATCCGCCTGCCGCCGGAAGCCGACGGCTGGAAGTGGAGCTTCATGGCCAATCCGGTCGACGAGCGGCTGGGCGGAACCGCCTACTGGCGCCAGGCCGACCTGGAGCGCGGCGTCATGCGCACCACCATGACCCGCCGCGTCTACGAGCCCGAGGTCTCGGCCGAAGAGGCCAAGCTGCTCAACAAGAAGCTTCCGAAGTTCGACAACAAGGTCTCGCGCGTCTTCCAGTACCGCGCGACGGACGAGAGCCCCGCCAAGCCGGCCGAGGAAACGGCGCAGGACCCGGCCGACCTGGTGGGGATCGGCGCCTACTACCAGACCACGGGCAAGCCGGAGAAGGCGATCGCCGTAGCCGACAGGGCTCTGGCCAAGAGCCCCGGCTTCCGCCCGGCCGTCCGCCTCAAGGCCCTGGCGATCGCCGCGACCTCGCCCGCCAAGGGTCTGGCCTTCGCCGACAAGGCGCTGAAGACCGACGACGACCCGGTGCTGGCGATCCAGCGTGGCAGGATCCTGGCCGGTCTTGGCCAGACCGACGCCGGCCTGGCGGCCATGGAGGCGACGTTCGCGTCGCGCAACGACGAACTGGAGGTCGCCGAGGCCTTCGCCGATACGGCCCAGGCCATGGGCCGCAGCGACCTCGCGCTGAAGGGCGCCGAGCGGGCCGTGAAGCTGGCCCCCGACAACATCGTCGCCCTGCGCCGCCGGGCCGCGCTCAACATCCAGCTGGGTCACATGCAGGCGGCCCTCGCCGACTTCGAGACCGCCGTGCGCCTGCAGCCGGAGGACCCGATCAACCTGCGTAACCGGGCCTACGCCCTGCGTCGCATGGGCCGGACCGACGAGGGCCTCGCCGATCTCGACGAGGCTTTGCGGATGAACCCGGTCGACGTCGACACCCTGAACGCCAAGGCCCTGGCCCTGCGCGCCGCCGGCCGCGGCGCCGAGGCGGCCGCGCTTTACGACGCCTCGATCGCGCGGCGACGCGACAGCTGGGCCCTGAACAGCCGCTGCTGGGAGCGCGCCCTGGCCAATGTCGAGCTGAAGGCCGCCGAAAGCGACTGCGCCGAGGCGGTCAAGCTGGAGCCCAAGGACGCCGCCTATTGGGACAGCTACGCCCTGGTGGCCCTACGCGACGGTCGCTTCGACGAGGCCTTGAAGCGTTACGACCAGGCGCTCAAGCTCGAGCCTCGGCAGGCCCCCAGCCTCTATGGTCGCGGCCTGGTGAAGCTGCGGCGGGGCGACGAAGCCGGCGGGCGCGGCGACATCGCCGCCGCCAAGGCCCTGAGCGCCAAGGCCGGCGAAGAACTGGACGAGGCTGGCCTGGCGCCGGCCGCCAAGGGCGACTGAACGCTCAGACCCCTCCTCAGGGCTCGCCCAAACCCTCGCCCAGCCGCTCGGCCAGGGCTGCGACGAACAGGCGGACCTTGGGCGGGGCCAGACGCGCGGTCGGATAGACGGCCCAGATCGACCAGCCGGGCAAGGCGGCGTCGGCCAGCGGCAGCTCGACCAGCCGGCCGCCGGCGACCTCGTCGCGCACGTCCCAGGCCGACAGCGGCGTGATCCCCAGCCCGCCGAGGCAGGCCTGGTGAAGGCCTTCGATCCCCGAGGCGGTGAAACGGCCGGCGACCTTCTGCTGCACGGCCCGGCCGCCGGCCTCGAACGACCAGTGGGTGGTTCCGCTCATCGCCAGGCACTCGTGTTCGGCGAGGTCAGCCAGGCGGCCCGGCGCCCCGCGACGCTCCAGATAGTCGGGCGCGGCATAGAGGGCGCGGGGATTGCCGGCCAAGCGGCGGGCGACCAGCGAATTGTCGCGCAGGGGCGCGATGCGGATGGCCAGGTCCAGGCCCGCGGCGACGATGTCGACCACGCTGTCGGTCAGCAGCAGGTCGATGGCGACCTCGGGATTGGCGTGCATGAACGCGGCCGCCGCCGGGGCCACGACCTTGCGGCCGAAAGCCGCCGAGGCGGTGACGCGCAGCAGGCCCGAGGCCCCGGCGTCGGACGGCCGGATGGCGGCGCGGGCGGCGACCTCGCCTTCCAGCATGGCCTGGGCGTGAGGCAGGAAGGCCTCGCCCTCGGGGGTCAGCGACAGGGCGCGGGTGGTGCGATGGACGAGGCGCGCCCCGACCTCCTGCTCCAGGGCCGCCATCCGGCGCGAGGCGGCCATGGGCGTGACGCCCAGCCGCCGGGCCGCGCCCGCCAGGCTGCCGGCCCGCGCCGCCTCCACGAAGACGCCGACGTCCGCGAGATCCATTCTATCGAATTCCGTTATGCCGACTTAACGCAAGACCGTACTATAAACGGATCTGGGATGCTCTATATAGCCGGGCGACTGACACGGAACGCCGCCCCTCCGCCGGGCGGCCTGGAGCCGATGATGAGCGCAGCCGCCCTTCCCGCCGACACGTCCAATACCCACGCCCTGAGCAAGGGACTGACCTTCGCCATGGCCGCCGCGGCCGGCCTGGCCGTGGCCAACATCTATTACAACCAACCGATGCTGGGCCTGATCGAGCGCGACCTGCCCGGGACCTTGACCGCCTTCGTGCCGACCGCCACCCAGCTGGGCTACGCCGCCGGCCTCTTCCTGCTGACGCCGCTGGGCGACCGAATGGAGCGCAAGAGCCTGATCGTCGTGCAGTTCCTGGTGCTGGCCCTGGCCCTGGTCGCCGCCGCCCTGGCGCCGAACACCGGCCTGCTGCTGGTCGCCTCGCTGCTGGTCGGGGCCGGCGCGACCGTGGCCCAGCAGATCGTCCCCTTCGCCGCCCATCTTTCGGCGCCCGAACGCCGGGGGCAGACCGTGGGCACGGTGATGGCGGGGCTGCTGTGCGGCATCCTGCTGTCGCGCACCCTGGCCGGCTTCGTCGGCGCGCATGCCGGCTGGCGGGCGATGTTCTGGCTGGGCGCGCCGATCGCCCTGGCCGCATCCGGCCTGATGGCCCTGGCCCTGCCGCGCAGCAAGCCGGATACGGACCTGACCTATGCCGGCCTGCTGGCCTCGCTGGGCAAGCTGTGGCGCGAGTTCCCGGCCCTGCGCCGCGCCGCCCTGACCCAGGCCTGCCTGTTCGCCGCCTTCACCGCCTTCTGGACGATCCTGGCCCTGCAGCTGCAGGCCCGCTTCCACCTGGGGGCCGACGTCGCCGGCCTGTTCGGGATCGTCGGCGTTGTCGGCGTGCTGGCCGCGCCGATCGCCGGCCGCATCGCCGACAAGCGCGGCCCGCACCTGACCATCGCGCTCGGGGCCGTGCTCACCCTGGCCTCGTGGATCCTGTTTGGAACCTGGATCTCGATCGCCGGCCTGGTCGCGGGCGTCGTCCTGCTCGACTTCGCCATTCAGGGGGCGCTGATCTCGAACCAGCACCTGGTCTACGCCCTGCGGCCCGAGGCCCGGGCGCGGCTCAACACCCTGTTCATGGGCGGGATGTTCCTGGGCGGCGCGGCGGGTTCGGCGGCCGCCGCGGCGGCCTGGAAGACCGGCGGCTGGACCGGCGTGGCGCTGCTCGGCGCGGGCCTGGCGGCGGTGGCCAGCGTGCTGCAGGTGGGAAGCCTGCTGGGGCGGAAGGGGTAGGCCCTTCCAGTTCCCCAACTTCGTCATCCCGGAAACGGCGAAGCCGTTATCCGGGACCCAGGGGGACCGAGCTCGACGAACGACGCCGCAACCCCGCGGTCGCCCGCGCAATGCGGCGGCCCCTGGGTCCTGGCTCTACGCGCTGCGCGCTTCGGCCGGGATGACGATCAAAGGGAAGCGATCAATCCACCGAGTGCTCGACCGCCAGGGCCAGGTCGAGCGCCCGGGCGGCTTCCTCGCCGGTGACCACCGGACGCGGGGCCTCGCCACGCACGGCCTTCAGGAAGCCGGCGACGCTCTGGCCCAGGGGGTCCTTGCCGGCCGGGGTCTCGGTGAAGTCCTCGATCAGCGGGAACGGCGTGGTGTTGCGGAAGGTGCGCGCCAGGAAGTCGATCTCGACCTCGCCCGACGGGAAGACGACCTTCATCGTCCGCTCCCGGGCTTCCGCAACGCGGGAGCTGTCGAACACGGCGGTGAACCCATTCGCGAAAGTGGCCTCCACCTTCACCCAGTCCAGGCCGTAGCCGCGATCGGCCTCGCCCTCGCCTTCGACGGCCACCGGATCGGCGGCGCATAGCGCCAGGGCCAGGTCGATGTCGTGGATCATCAGATCGAGCACCACGGAAACATCAAGGTTGCGGTCCGACGGCGTGCCGCGGCGCACCGCTTCCAGGCGCGTCGGCTGTTCGGGAATGTCCAGCAGGCCCATGGCCTGGAACACCACCCGCTCCTGGTGGCCGCAGGCCAGGGGCACGCCGGCCTTGGCGGCGGCGGCGATCAGGGCGTCGGCGTCTTCCGGCGACACGGCCAGGGGCTTTTCCGAATAGACCGGCTTGCCGGCCTCCAGCGCCGCCAGCGCGGCCTTGGCGTGATGCACGGCCGGGGTGGCGACGGTGACGACGTCGACCGCGGCCAGGAAGGCGTCCATGTCGTCATAAGCCTTGGCGCCTAGCGGGCCGGCCAGAGCTTCGGCCCGGGCAAGGTCGATGTCGAACACGCCGACCAGCTCGACGCCCGGCAGCTCGACATACTTCTTGGCGTGATAGCCGCCAAACACGCCGGCGCCGACGACACCAGCCTTGAGAACTTGGACTTGAGCTTCTTGGGTCATGGGCGCTGTCTCTAGCCGCTTCGGGAGGCCGCGAAAAGCTTTGCGGGAGGGCGCGAGGCGGCGCTAAACATTCGTTTGAACCAGAACATAAGGGAGGTCGCCATGACCACGTCGCGTGAGATCCGCCTCAAGAGCCGTCCCGTCGGCGTGCCGACCGCCGAGAACTTCGAACTGGCCAGCGTCGACCTGCCCCCGCCCGGCGACGGCGAGATCCAGGTCAAGAACCTCTACATGTCGGTCGATCCCTACATGCGCGGGCGCATGACCGACCGGAAGAGCTACGTGCCGCCGTTCGAGCTGGGCAAGGCCCTGCAGGGCGGCGCGGTCGGCGAGGTGACTGCCTCCAACGATCCGGACTTCAAGGTCGGCGACCTGGTCAGCTCGATGTTCGGCTGGCGCGAGGCCTACAACGCCCATCCGAAGGCCCTGGCCGCCGCCGGCCCGATGGGCGGGATCATGAAGCTTTCCACCCACGGCATGCCGCCCCAGGCGTTCCTGGGCGTGGCCGGCATGCCCGGCATGACCGCCTACGCCGGCCTTCTGCGCGTGGCCGCCCTCAAGGAAGGCGACGTCGTCTTCGTCTCGGCCGCCGCCGGCGCGGTGGGCTCGGTCGTCTGCCAGATCGCCAAGATCAAGGGCCACACCGTGATCGGCTCGGCCGGCGGACCGGAAAAGGTCGCTTTCCTCAAGGAGATCGGCGTCGACCACGTGATCGACTACAAGGCCACGCCCGACGTGGTCGCGGAACTGGCCAAGGTCGCCCCCAAGGGCATCGACGTCTATTTCGAGAACGTCGGCGGCGCGCACCTGGAAGCGGCCCTGAACTCGGCCCGTCCGTTCGGCCGCTTCGCCCTGTGCGGGATGATCTCGCAGTACAACGACACCGGCCGTCCGACCGGACCGGCCAACATCATCCAGGCGGTGGGCAAGAGCCTTCGCCTCGAAGGCTTCATCGTCTCCAACCACTACGACCTCTTCCCCGCCTTCGTGCGCGACATGGCCGACTGGATCAGTTCGGGAAAGCTGACCTGGAAAGAGACCGTGCTGGAAGGCGTCGACCGCGCGCCCGAGGCCTTCATCAAGCTGTTCTCGGGCGAGAACCTCGGGAAGATGCTGGTGAAGCTGTAGGGGGCGGAAGGCCCCCTCAGTCGGCTTCGCCGACAGCTCCCCCAAAGGGGGAGCATCTGCGGCGTAGATCCTCCCCCTCTGGGGGAGGTGGCCCGGAGGGCCGGAGGGGGTTCACCGCCCCCGCATCTCCGTCAGTTCCCAGCCTTCGCCGACGGCGACCTTGCGGAACTTGAACGTCACCCGCGCGCCGGGCTCGAGCGGGGCTTCGGCCAGGACGTCGCCATAGGCCTGGAAGGTCGTGCGACCGGCAGGGAGCGGCGCGGCGCTCGCGCCGTCGTGATCGAGCGTGAGGACCTGGCCGTCGATCGTGGCGATCACGCCTTGAGTCTCGTGCTCCGGCGCGGTCGAGATCGGCGGCGCGGGCCGGGCGGCGGGCGGCGTGGCGCTGTCGCCCTTCGGGGCCGGACCGCAGGCGGCCAGGCTCGCAACCGCGAGAAACGCCAAAACTGCCTTGAACTTCATAGCCTTACCCAATCCCATGACGACTTCCGGCCGCGCCGTTGAGCGCATTTGCACAGTTTTTTCATCGCACCTGCGAAATCGATCACATTTTCGATAGCGATTTCGTGATCGAAGTTTTACTCTAGATGCGTCGGCGGCTTCCCGCCGGACTTCGTGCAACGCCAGACCCCTCCCTGAACGCAGCCGATCCCTAGCGGACCGGAGGCGTCCCGTGAAGGCGTTCGGCGTGAAATCGAAGCTCTGCATTTCGTCCGACCACGGTCGGATCACCGAGACGGAACCGATGACCGAACGCGGCGCCTTCTTCGACCTGGCCACCTCCACCCCGGTGGCCTTCGAAACCGTGATCTCTCCGCGCGACCGGGTCGAAATCCCGACCGAGGCGCCGCTGGCCATGCCGGTCCAGCCGCTGGGCTTCTGGCAGGGCGCGGCCCGCGCCGTCAGCACCCCGGGCTCGGAAACGGTCATGCGCCGCTGGGTGGTGTTCATCGCCACCGCCATCATGGGCGCGGCCGGCTGGAAGGCCACCTTCGACACCGTGGCCCTGGGCGGCGTCACCCGCCTGGAAGCCGTCTGCCTGACCCTGCTGGCTCCGCTGTTCCTGGCCCTGGCCCTGTGGTTCGTCACCGCCGTCGCCGGCTTCGTGGTGCTGCTGCGCACGCCGAAGGATCCGCTGGGCATCGATAGCTCGAAGCCCATGCCCAAGCCGCGCGCCCGCACGGCGATCCTGATGCCGGTCTACAACGAGGACGCCCAAGCGGTGTTCGCGCGCCTTCGGGCCATGGACGCCTCGATCGCCGAGACCGGCAACAGCCGCGCCTTCGACATCTTCATCATCTCCGACACCCGCGACGCCGCCGTGGCCCTGGCCGAGCAGGCCTGCTTCGCCCGCTTCCGCCGCGAGGCCTCGAGCCACGCCTTCTATCGCCGCCGCCCCGACAACACGGGCCGCAAGGCCGGCAACGTCGCCGACTGGGTCGCCCGCTGGGGCGGCGACTACGAGCACATGCTGGTGCTCGACGCCGACAGCCTGATGACCGGCGACGCCATGGTGCGCCTGGCCGACGCCATGGAGCGTCACCCCGGCGTGGGTCTGATCCAGACCATGCCGACGATCATCAACGGCCAGACGATCTTCGCCCGCACCCTGCAGTTCGCCACCAAGCTCTATGGCCGCGTGGCCTGGACGGGCCTGGCCTGGTGGTCGGGTTCGGAAAGCTCGTTCTGGGGCCACAACGCCATCATCCGCACCAAGGCCTTCGCCCAGACCTGCGGCCTGCCCTCGCTGAACGGCCCCAAGCCCTTCGGCGGCGAGGTGATGAGCCACGACGCCCTGGAAAGCGCCCTGCTCCGCCGCGGCGGCTGGGCCGTGCACCTGGCCCCCTATCTGGAAGGCTCGTACGAGGAGAGCCCCTCGAACCTGCTCGACTTCGCCACCCGCGACCGTCGCTGGTGCCGGGGCAACGTCCAGCACGTGCCGCTGATCGGCCTGCCGGGCCTGCACTGGATGAGCCGCCTGCACCTGGTGATCGGCGTGCTCAGCTACGCACTGTCGCCGATCTGGTTCGTGGCCCTGTCGGCCGGCGTGATCTCGCGGGCCCTGATGCCCGAGGTCAAGAAGGCCGCCTTCACCATGGCCGACCTGCAGGCCGCCGCCCACGCCCTGATCGACTGGCGCGAGATCCAGGCCACCGCCTGGGCGATGATCATCACCTTCGTGCTGCTGTTCGGCCCCAAGATCATGGGCGCCACCCTGATCTTCATGCGCAAGCACGAGATCAAGGGCTTCGGCGGCCGTCGCCGCGTGATGGCCGGCCTGGGCGTCGAGATGCTGCTCTCGGCCCTGGTCGCCCCGATGCTGATGTTCACCCAGACCCGCGCCCTCGTGGAAATCCTCGCCGGCCGCGTCGGCGGCTGGAGCGCCCAGCGCCGCGACGCCGACAAGGTCGCCTTCAAGGAAGCCTGCGCCGCCATGGGCTGGATCAGCGCCACGGGCCTGGCCCTGGCCGCCATGTTCTGGTTCACGCCGGACCTGCTGACAGCTACCGCCCCGATCCTGGCCGGCCTGATCCTGGCCGTGCCGCTGACCATGCTGGGCGCCAGCAAGGCCGCTGGCCTGGCCCTGAAGGCCAACGGCCTGTTCATGACCCCCGACGAGCGCACCCCGCCGGCCATCGTCCGCGCCGCCCTCGGCCCGGTCTGCGAGCCGCCCGCCCGCTGGAAGGTCGGCAAGGCCCCGGCCGCGCCCCTGGCGACCGCCGAGCAGAACGCGGCCTGATCGCCCTTCGCCACAATGTGAAAAGCCCCGCCCTCGCCGGCGGGGCTTTTTGTTTTCGGCCGCCCAGAAACAGCTACTCAAGCTCCGCAACGTCTGGCGGCTCGCCCTCCGGGGGAGTAGAAGCGCGCTTCGTTTGGATTTGACGGAGCCTCCGCCGTGTCGCGGCTTTTCAGCGCCTATGTGATCGTCGACTGGAGCGCGGCGGCCAAGCCGACCACGGGCGCGGATTCCGTCTGGATCGGCGTGCTCAAGCGCGACGTGCGCTTCCGCCTGACCTTCGAGAGCTACAACCCGGCCACCCGCAACGAGGCCGAGGCGAAGCTGGCCGTGATCCTCGACGACCTGAAGAAGCGCGGCGAGCGCGCCCTGCTGGGCTTCGACTTCCCGCTGGGCTTTCCGCGCGGCTTCTCCCAGGCCCTGAACCTGCCGGGCGAGACGCCCTGGCGCGCGGTCTGGGACCAGCTGAACAAGATGGTCAAGGACAAGGCCGACAACACCAACAATCGGTTTGGGGTCGGCTCGGAGATCAACCGCCGCCTGACCGGCGGGCCGTTCCCGTTCTGGGGCTGCCCGCCCAAGGACGCCCTGACCACCCTGCAGCCCAAGCGCACGCGCGAGCATGGCCCGGACGACCTGCCGGAATTCCGCCATGCCGACGTGGCGGCCAAGGGCGCGCACTCGATCTGGAAGCTCTATTACAACGGCTCGGTCGGCGGCCAGGCGATCATGGGCATTCCGGCCGTGCGCCGCCTGAAGGACGCTCGCGGCGAGACCCTGCGGGTGTGGCCGTTCGAGACCGGCTTCAAGACCCTGACCGAGGCCGACCTCGACGGCGTCGAGGTCGTGGCCGCCGAGGTCTATCCCTCGCTGGTCAAGGCCGTGCCCGGCCCTGGCGAGATCAAGGACCTGGCCCAGGTGCGCACCCTGGCCGAACACTTCGCCAAGCTCGACGAGGCCGGCAAGCTGGCCGCCCTGTTCGGGCTTGGCAAGGACGCGCCGGAGGCGCTCGTGCAGGAGGTCCAGACCGAGGAAGGCTGGATCCTGGGGGCCTCGATCTAGCGGAAGACCAGGGCCAGCACCGGCGGCAGCCCCACCGACCGCCGGCTCTGGTTGACGGCGGCGGCGCAATCCACCAGCGCCTCGTACTGCTCGGGGCAGCGACGGCGGAAGTCTTCGACGCCGTCGATCGCCAGCGCCAGCAGGCCGCCGGGCTCGACCGTGACGGCGGTCATGCCGGCGGCCGCGTCGTCCAGCGAGACCATGCAGTCGATCCAGGCGTCGAGATTGCGTCCGTAGAATTCAGGGAAGCCCATCGCCACGCGGAAGACCGTGTGGAAGCTGTCCCAGTCGACGATCTCCTCGACCGGAATCTCGGCCAGCGTCGCGTTCATCCGCGCTCCCTCAGATCCAGCATCCGATACCGCCCCAGCAGCATCGCCGCCGCCGCGAAGCTGGTGACGATCACCGACCAGACGATGCCGTTGACACCCATCTTCATCGGCAGGGCCAGCCACCAGGCCAGCGGGCCCATGATCAGGGCGTAGGCGACCATGTGGGTGCCGGCGGGGATCCAGACCTCGCCGCGCGCCCGCAAAGCCTGGGCGCAGACCACCTGCACGGCGTCGGGAACCAGGAACAGGCAGGTCAGCACCAGGGCCGGCGCGATCAGGGCGATGGCGGCGGGATCGGCGGTATAGGCGCCGGCCACCAGGTGGCGCAGCGGATAGAGCAGCAGCGCCACGATCAGCGAGAACGCGGCGGTGACGCCGAAGGCGATCCAGCCGGCGCGGCTCATGCCCGCCGGATCGCGCGCGCCATGCGCCCGGCCGACCTGCACCGCAGTGGCCGTGGCCAGGCCCAGCGGGACCATGAAGATCACCCCGGCGACGTTCAGCACCACGGCCCAGGCCGCGACGTTCAGCCCGCCCAGCCAGCCGGCCACCAGGCTCATGCCGGCGAAGGCCGAAACCTCGAACAGGTTGGACGTGCCGGCCCCGTAGCCGACGCGGCGCTGGTCCTTCTCGGCGGCGCGATCCCGGGCCGGCTTGTCGAACACGCCCAGTTCGCGCGCGTCCTTCAGCCGGACGATGACCAGCGCCAGCATGATCGTGAAGGCGGTGCGGGCCACGAAGGTCGCCCAGGCCGCGCCGACCGCGCCCAGGGCCGGCAAGCCCATGACGCCGGGCACCAGCAGCAGGTTGACCCCGAGGTTGATCAGGTTGGCGATCCACATGGTCACCGTCACCAGCCCCGGCCGGCCCAGGCCCTCCAGCCAGAAGCTCAGCGCCACGCTCAGCGCGTAGGGCGTCAGCGACAGCGAGAAGACGATCAGCGGCGCGGTGGCGCCGTCGGCCAGGGCCTTGTCGATGCCGACATGGTGCAGCAGCGGCGGCGCGGCCAGAGCCAGCAGCACCGAGCCGGCCAGACCCAGCCACAGGCCGTACTTCACGCCCCGGTGCAGCACCGCCCCGGCCTCGTGCAGCCGCCCCGCCCCCAGCGCCCGCGAGCCCATCACCTGGGTTCCGACCAGCAGGCCCACCGTCACGGTGACGAACACCGAGGTCGGGGCCCAGGCCATGGCGTGGAAGCCCAGCTGCTTTGCCGAATAATGCCCCACGACGATGGCGTCGGTCAGGCCCATCACCATGATGCCCAGGCGCGACAGCACCACCGGCCCGGCCAGGCGCAGCAGTTCGATCAGATCCTGGGCGATGACGCCGCGCGACTTCCCGGAAGCCGGCGCGGCCGCGGGACGCGACATGGAAGGGCCTTTCTAAGAGGGGCGGGAAAGTGGCCGATGCCCGGGCTTTGGGCAAGTGATGCTTGGAACGGCGCGCGCGCCCATCGGTTGGTCCGTCTCCCAGCCGCCGGAGACGCGCCATGACCGACACCGCCAAGGACTTCGAAGCCGCCGGCGAGCGCGCCGCCCAGTCCGAGCGCGACATCCAGGCTCCGCTGGACGCCAAGGAGCAGCGCTCGTTCAAGGAGGACGACGGAAAGGAAAAGAAGCCGGAGGCCATGCAGGCCGGCGCCCGTCCCTACCCGGCCCCGCCGTTCCCCGAACAGCACCAGAAGAAGCCCGGCCAGGAACACCAACTCGATCCCGCCCCGATGTACGACGCCCCGTTCTACAAGGGTTCGGGCAAGTTGGAGGGCAAGGTCGCCCTCATCACCGGCGCCGACAGCGGCATCGGCCGGGCCGTGGCGGTGCTGTTCGCCCGCGAAGGCGCCGACGTCGCCATCGCCTATCTCGACGAGGACCGCGACGCGCAGGAGACCCGCCTGGCCGTCGAACTGGAAGGCCGCCGCGCCATCCTGCTGCCCGGCGACGTGGCCGATCCGGCCTACGCCAAGGCGGCGGTGGAGAAGACGGTGCGGGAGTTGGGCAAGCTCGACATCCTGGTCAACAACGCCGCCTTCCAGGAGCACGTCACGGCCTTCGAGGACCTGACGCCCGAGCATTTCGACCGCACCCTGAAGACCAACCTCTACGGCTATTTCCACATGGCCCAGGCGGCGGTGAAGGTGATCCCGCCCGGCGGGGCGATCGTCAACACCGGCTCGGTGACGGGCCTGCTCGGCAACAAGGACCTGCTGGACTATTCCCTGACCAAGGGCGGCATCCACGCCTTCACCCGGTCGCTGGCCACGCATCTGGTGGACAAGGGCATCCGGGTCAACGCGGTGGCCCCCGGCCCGGTCTGGACGCCCCTGAACCCGGCCGACAAGCAGGCCCCGCAGGTCGCCCAATTCGGCGCCAAGACCCCGATGAAGCGCCCCGCCCAGCCCGAGGAGATCGCCCCGGCCTACGTGTTCCTGGCCTCTCCGCAGACGGCCAGCTACATCACCGGCGAGGTGCTGCCGATCATTGGGGGTTATAACGGGGGATGATCCTTCTCCCCTTGCGGGAGAAGGTGGCGGCCGAAGGCCGACGGATGAGGGGTCGAAAGGCCTCTCCGCCGATTTCTGAGAGACCCCTCACCCGACCTCCCTCTGGGAGGCCACCCTCTCCCGCAGGGGGAGAGGGATTTACTCGGCGTAGAGCCTCAGCGCCTGAAGGCACATCTCCAGCCCGGTCAGGTCGTGCAGCGGCTCGGGCGTCACGATCACGAACAGTCGCCGCGCCTCGGCCCACAGCATGACGCTTTCGGGCAGGCCCAGGTCCTCGACCACGCAGCCGTCCTCGTCGCGCCAGATCCCGTCCTCGCCGCGCTCGGCGCCGACCAGCACCTCGACCCGGTCGACATATTCGGCCAGGCTTTCGTCCTCGACGTTGAGATAGGCGAAGATCGGCTTGCCCAGCCCCGCCAGCACCCCGGCCTCGAAGGCCGTGGCCGCGTCGCAGGACGGCCCGCGCCAGGGGGTCAGGTTGACGATCGCCGCGTCGGCCCGACGCAATTGGGCCATCCGCTCCATGTAGAGTTCACGGGCCTGGATCTCGGAGCTGAACTCGTCGCCCGGCGCCGGTTGGGCGCCGGAAAAGGCCGTGAAGCCGGCGTCCAGGCACAGGGCCTTGCGCCGCAGGTCTTGGGCTTCTGCATCGGGGAGCCAGGCCTCGGGGCCGGCCAGCCAAAGGGAACGGACGGGTCGCATCCGGCCTTAGAGCGGACGACCGGCCTGTCCTGTCAACTGTATTGGAGCCAAAGCCCGCCCCGATGACCGCCCTTCCCCGCCGAACCGTCCTCAGCCTTGGCGTCGCGGCCCTCTTCCTGCCTGGGCTCGCGCAAGCCGCCCCGGCCCAGACCTGGCTGGCCTATGAGCGCCGCCTGCGCGACCAGCTGGCCGCCCGTCGCGGCGACTTCGACGCCGATTTCGAGCGCGAGTTGCTCGACCAGGGCGACGCCTTCCGCGAGGCTAGGCGCCTGTCGCCGCTGACCTTCGATCCGGGTCTGGCCCAGGCCGCCCGCGCCCACGCCGCCGACATCGCCCGCACCCGCATCTACGACCACATGACCCGCGAAGGCTTCGGCCCCGCCGCCCGCGTCGGCCTGCTGGCCCGCGACCTGGTCGGCGCCCCGGCAGAGAACATCGCCATGCGCCGCAACGCCTCGGGCGCCGTGCGTCCCGACCAGATCATGGGCCAGTGGAAGTCGAGCCCCGGCCACCGCGCCAACCTGCTGGCGCCGGGCCTGACCCACGTGGGCTACGCGGCCCTGCGCGACGGACCGGAGGTCATCGCCGTGGGCGTCTATGCCGAGGTCTCGGCCCGCCTGGCCGCTCCCGCCCCGCTGCGCGCGCCCTCGGTCGAGGCCATCGCGACCGCCCTCTCTCGCGCCAGCCCACGCATCGACCAGTTCTCGCTGTCGGATCCCGGCGGCGAAGTGCTGACCCAGACCTATGTCGAACGCCCCCAACCGGTCGCTATCCCACCCGGCGCCTGGCAGCTGCGCCCACACCTGTCCAGCGGCGCGCACCGCTACCAGGTGGCCTGGGGACCTGTGGTGGTGCTGGGCTAGCCGGACCGGGCTCAGGACTTCGGCGCGGCGGCCGAGCACGAAAACTTTTGGATCTCCAGCCGGTCGGCCGAGCGCGGCAGGCGGTGGCCCAGGCCGTCGGCGAACAGCCCGCGACGGACCTCGAAATCACAGCTCTCTCCCGGCGCCGGCAGATGGGCGTCGGGGTTGGCGATGAGGAACAGGTCCAGCGACGGCTGATCCTTTGTCGCCACCGTGATCCGAGCGTAGCAGGCCAGGAGCCCGTAACTACAGGGCGACGGGGCGACCGAGGTCACACGTGCGCGCTCAAGCACCTGCTTCGGCGGATCGGCGAGGTCCGGCGTGGCGAATGCGAGGGCGAAGACGAGCGAGGCGATCATGCCGCCAGACTGCCGCGACGGACGACGCTCCGCAACGCCAGCCTCACCCCTCCACGAACGCCTTCAGCCGCCCGAGCGCGTCGTCCCAGCGGGCCGAGACCGTATCCAGCCAGACCCGCGCCTGCCGCACCTGTTCGGGGCGATAGGCGAAGCGGCTTTCGCGGCCTTCGCGCAGGCTGGCGACAAGCCCCGCGCCCTCCAGCACCCGCAGGTGCTTGGTCACGGCCTGGCGGGTGATGTCGCCGCCGCTGGCCAGGGCCGAGATCGAGCGGGGCCGGCCGTCGCTCAGCCGGTCCAGCAGGGCCAGGCGGGTAGGATCGCCAAGGGCGGCGAAAACCACCGCCGGGTCGGGCGCGGCGGCGTCCGCCGCCTCACCCCTCGACATGGGCCTTGATGTTCTCGACCTGCTGGGCCCAGCCGCCCTCGTTCATGCGGAAGGCCTCGTCGCGGCGATGGGCCGGCACGGCGTCGAAGCCGCTCTCGACCACGTCCAGCCGCACGCCCTGCCCCTCCGGCGTCAGCAGGAACTCGACCAGGGTTGGGGTCTCGCCCGAATAGTCGATCTCGGGATCGATGGCGTAGGGATGCCAGTGAAAGGCCAGCCGTCGCATCGGCTCCACGGCCACGACCTGCGCGCGCCACTGGATGTGCTCGTAACCCGGATAGGTGATGTGGCCGGTCGAGTCCTCTCCCGGCACGAACGGCCCGTCCAGCTTGACCCGGAACCAGGCCCCGAACTGCTCGTGGTCGGCGATGGCGTTCCACACGCGCTCCAGCGGCGCGTTCAGCACTATGGTCTTCTCGATGCGGTCGGTCATTTCAGCAACCTCCTGGTTGCTGAACCATGACTCCGCCCAACGGAACACGCAACCAGTTGATTGCGCGATAGCCCAAACGAAAAACGGCGGGCCCTTGCGAGCCCGCCGTTGCCGTCTTCAGCCGTGAGGCGGAAGCTTAGTTCTTGGTGACGTCCACCAGCTTGTTCTTGGCGATCCACGGCATCATGCCGCGGAGACGCGCGCCGACTTCCTCGATCTGGTGCTCGGAAGCGCGACGGCGGGTCGCCTTGAAGGACGGCTGGCCGACGGCGTTTTCCAGCATGAAGTCGCGGACGAACTTGCCCGACTGGATGTCTTCCAGCACGCGCTTCATCTCGGCCTTGGTCTCGGCGGTCACGACGCGCGGGCCGGTGACGTACTCGCCGTACTCGGCGGTGTTCGAGATCGAGTAGTTCATGTTGGCGATGCCGCCTTCGTAGATCAGGTCCACGATCAGCTTCAGCTCGTGCAGGCACTCGAAGTAGGCCATTTCCGGCGCGTAGCCGGCTTCAACCAGCACTTCGAAGCCGGCGCGGATCAGCTCGACCGTGCCGCCGCAGAGGACGGCCTGCTCGCCGAACAGGTCGGTCTCGCACTCTTCACGGAAGTTGGTCTCGATGATGCCCGAGCGGCCGCCGCCGATGGCCGAGGCGTAGGCCAGGCCGAGGTCCAGCGCGTTGCCGGTGGCGTTGTGGTGCACCGCGATCAGGCAGGGCACGCCGCCGCCCTTCTGGTATTCGCCGCGGACCGTGTGGCCCGGGCCCTTCGGAGCGACCATCAGGACGTCGATGGTGTCCTTCGGCTCGATCAGGCCGAAGTGGACGTTCAGGCCGTGGGCGAACAGCAGGGCCGCGCCGTCACGGATGTTCGGGGCGATGTCGTTCTTGTAGATCGCGGCCTGGTGCTCGTCCGGCGCCAGGATCATGATCAGGTCGGCCCAGGCGGCGGCTTCGGCCACCGACAGAACCTTCAGGCCTTCGCCTTCGGCCTTCTTGGCGCTGGGCGAACCCGGGCGCAGGGCGACGGCGACGTTCGAGGCGCCGCTGTCACGAAGGTTGAGCGCGTGGGCGTGGCCCTGGCTGCCATAGCCTACGATGGCGATCTTCCGGTCCAGGATGCGGGCGAGGTCGGCGTCGCGGTCGTAGTAGACGCGCATGATTTCTTCTCCAGGACTGGTCAATCTGCCCGCCTCACGCAAGCTGGAGGCGGGAAAGGCCGGCGTTTGAGCGTTTTTTTGCCGCCTCGTCAAGGCGGGGCGCGCCCATGAGCGATGTCGGCGACGCTTAATACCGCGACTGAGGCGAAAAAGCCCCCGGAAAGGCAAGGCGGATCGCGACGAAGCCTTTTCTCGCTTCGCCTTCGGCGAAGAATGTGCAAAAACAACCTCAGATTTATAAATATGCTAAATTGACTCAAAGTTGCATAAACAACACCTTCAACCCGCCTCCACAACCCGGAGGCGAGAACGGGAGGGCATCCCCATGAGCGAGATCATCGACATCCAGATCGTCGTCGACACCGCGAACCTGATCGCGAGCGTCCAGAACCCCAGCCAGAACCAGAACGCCCCCACCCCGATCGGGCACAACTACGCCTACATGGTCGCGCCGAACGAATATGTCCGCAGCGGCCAGGCCTCGGGCGACCTGTCGATCTCGGCCGACGTGGGCGACACCGTGCGCTGGCGGATGGTCTCGCAGTCGGGCAACACCAGCTACTCGGCCGACCTGCAGAACATCGCGATCTTCTCGGGCGCGCAGGTCACCTCCACGACGGGCGGCAAGCTGCTGAACGTCGAGACCCCGGTGCCCGGCACCACCCCGGGGAACATCGCCCTGCCGCCGACCTACTCGGTGACGCCGCAGTACGACTTCTACCTGACGGCCGACATCGTCCAGAGCGGCACGGGCAACTACAACGTCTCGTTCGCCGTGCTGCAGTACCACAGCGGCTCGCTGCAGGTGCTGGGCTACTTCGTCTGGGATCCGACCATCACCGCTTCCTGAGCCCTTCCCCCGCTCGGAAAGTGAGAAAGCCGCGCCTCCTTCCGGAAGCGCGGCTTTCGACTTTTCGGCAAGGCCGGTCTCTTACCAGAAGAGGTCGTAGTAGACGCTCAGCACCTGGCCAGACCAGACGTCGACCAGGACGGCGTCGTCGCCGACCCGCACCCACTCGCAGCCGATCGGCGGCATGGGCAGGCCATAGCGGTACCAGTCGAGATAGTACGAGCTGCCGTACCAGCCGCCCGGCAGATAGTCGCCGAAGCTCCAGCGGAACGAATACCAGCCGCGCGGATAGCGGTAGGCCGGGGCGCGATAGCGCTGGGCCGAGCGGTAGCTGGGCCGCCAGCGACGCTGGTCGTACTGCGGACGGCCGTTGTCGCGGTCGCGCCAGCGCTGGTCGCCGGGGCGTTGCGCGCCGGGACGGGAGCCGCCGCGATCGCCCTGCCAGCCGCCACCGGGACGGCCGGCGTTGGGACGCCCATCATTGGGACGGCCATCATTGGGACGGTCGCCGCGGTCGGGACCGCGATCGCCGCGATCCTGGCCGCCCCGGTCTTGCCCGCCACGATCCTGGCCGCCTCGATCCTGCCCGCCACGATCGGGACGACCGCCGCGATCGTCGCGGCCTTGCCAGCCGCCACGGTCCTGGCCGCGATCGGCCTGGGGCGCCTGGGGCGCTTGTTGAGCCGGGCGCGGCTCGGCGGCGCGCGGCGCCTGGGGCGCGCTGTCGTTCACCCGGCCGCCGCCGCCGCGCCAGCCGCCTTCCTGGCGATCGCCGCGATCAGGGCGGTCGGCGCGATCGGGACGCGCGGCCTGCTCGCCGCCACGCTGCTGCTGGGCGCGGCCGCCTTGCTCGCCGCCGCGCGAGCCACGATCCTGGCGCGCGGGGCGATCGCCGCGATCGTTCTGTTCTTGCTGGGCGACGGCGAACGCCCCGTTGCCAGCCTGCGCCGCCGCGCCGCCCGTCAGCGACAGGATCATGGCGACGGTGATCAGACGTTTCATTTCTAGCTCCAATAGGCCTTGCGCCGGCCCGTGGCTCATCCCTTGATGACAGTGTCGCGCTCGGTGCATGAACCGCAATTGAACGAAACCCGCAGCGAGGATTCGATGGCCGCTCAGCCCCAGGACATTCTCGGCTTCTGGACCCAGGCGGGGCCCAAGAAGTGGTTCGAGAAAAACCACGCCTTCGACGAGGCGATCCGCCTGAAGTACGAGCCCACCCACCACAAGGCCGCGCGGGGCGACTACGACGACTGGCTGGAAAGCGCCGACGGCGCCCTGGCGCTGGTCATCGTGCTCGACCAGTTCCCGCGCAATCTCTATCGCCGCAGCGGCCACGGGTACGCCACCGACGGCAAGGCTCGCGCCGTGGCCCGCGCCGCCATCGCCGCCGGCTTCGACCAGGAAGTCGCCCCCGAGCTGCGCTATTTCTTCTACCTGCCGTTCGAGCACTCCGAATCCCTGGCCGACCAGGAGCTGTGCATCGAGTTGTGCGCCGGCCTGCAGGCCGACACCGGCGACGAGGGGCCGATGAAGTGGGCCCTGATCCACCGCGACATCATCGCCCGCTTCGGTCGCTTCCCCCATCGCAACGTCGCCCTGGGCCGCGAGACCACCCCGGCCGAACAGGCCTTCCTCGATGAGGGCGGCTTCGCCGGATAGGCTTCGCCCCCTATCCGGAGAGCCCGAAGATTGTAATTGCTCCCCACTTTTGGGGATCAGCCTCAGGGCGAGCTTGGCTTGCGTGCAATCGGTACTGTAGTGTCCGCACGCAGTTTTCGAGGGCTCTGGAGGCCAAGTTCATGTCGATGAAGAAATGCCTGCTGGCGGCGGGCGCGATCGTCTGCGCCGTCGTTCCGGCCGAGGCCTTCGCCCAGGCCAAGGCCAGCAAGGCTCAGCAGGCGCAGACCCAGGCCGTGGCCGAGGTGCCGCGCTGCTCGCGCAAGCTGGGCACCCTGTCGATCATCGACGGCGATGATCCCCGCGGCTGGACCCAGTACAACCTCGCCTCGCCGCAGAAGCTGCTGCGGGCCATCGTGCAGAAGTCGGGCTGCTTCAACCTCGTCGACCGGGGCGCGGGCCTGAACGCGGCGCAGATCGAGCGCAACATCGGCGGCAATCTGGGCCTTCAGCGCGGCTCCAACGTCGGTCAGGGCCAGATCAAGGCGGCTGACTACGTGCTGGTAGCCGAGGTCCAGGCCAGCGACAGCAACGCCAGCGGCGGCGCGGTGGCCGGCGCCATCGGCGGCCTGATCGGCGGCCGCGCCGGCGCGCTGGTCGGCGGCATCAAGACCAAGAAGCTGGAAGCCAACACCGTCCTGTCGCTGACCAACGTGCGCACCACCGAGACCGTGGCCGTGCAGGAAGGCTACGCGGTGAAGAACGACATCGGCTGGGGCGCGGGCGGCGGCATCGGCTTCGGCGGCGCCGTCGGCGGCGGCTACGAGGACACCGAGATCGGCCGCATCATCACGCTGTCGTTCATCAACAGCTACTCGAAGATGGTCGGCGAGCTGGGCCTGGTCGGCGACAGCCCGGCCGCCGCCCAGAACGCCCCGGCCAAGACCTTCGTGGCCACCCGCGTCGTCAACATGCGCGCCACCCCGGTGGCCGCCGGCAAGCTGATCCGCGCCCTGCCCGCCGGCGCCATCGTCTACCCGACCGGCAAGAAGCAGGACCTGTGGTGGGAAGTGGCCGACGAGAACGACAACGTCGGCTGGGTGCTGAACACCGGCCTGGAACCGTCGAAGTAAGCGACACTCTGGCCCCTTCCCCCTCGCGGGGAAGGGGTTGGGGATGGGGGCGCCGGCGCGGCGATCAGCCGATACGGCGCAGACACCCCCACCCCTGCCCCTCCCCGCAAGGGGGAGGGGGTCCCAGGGCGAAAGGGATCGTGTCGCACTGGCGAGCGCCTCGATTCCACGTCACAATCGCCCCATGACCACCGCCGTCCTCGACGCCCCGAAAGCCGCCGCCGACCATCCCGAGCGCCAGTACCTGGCCCTGCTCGCCGACATCCTCGAGAACGGCGTGCAGCGCGGCGACCGCACGGGCACCGGCACGCTGGGCGTCTTCGGCCGCCAGATCCGCTTCGACCTGTCGAAGGGCTTCCCGGTCCTGACCACCAAGAAGCTGCACCTGCGCTCGATCATCATCGAGCTTTTGTGGTTCCTGAAGGGCGAGACCAACATCGCCTATCTCAAGGACAACGGCGTGCGCATCTGGGACGAGTGGGCCGACGAGAACGGCGAGCTCGGCCCCGTCTACGGCAAGCAGTGGCGCTCGTGGGCGACCCCGGACGGCGGTTCGATCGACCAGATCGTCAATCTGGTCGAGGGCCTGAAGACCAATCCCAACAGCCGCCGCCACATCGTCTCGGCCTGGAACCCGGCCGACGTCGAGGACATGGCCCTGCCGCCCTGCCACTGCCTGTTCCAGTTCTTCGTCGCCGACGGCAAGCTCTCCTGCCAGCTCTACCAGCGCAGCGCCGACGTGTTCCTGGGCGTACCGTTCAACATCGCCAGCTACGCCCTGCTGACCCTGATGGTCGCCAAGGTCGTCGGCCTGCAGCCGGGCGAGTTCGTGCACACCTTCGGCGACGCCCACCTCTATCTGAACCACCTGGACCAGGCCCGCGAGCAGCTGACGCGCGAGCCCTACGCCTTCCCGACCATGAAGATCGCCGACAAGAGCGACCTCTTCGGCTTCGAGTACGAGGACTTCACGCTGGAGGGCTACGAGGCCCACCCGCACATCAAGGCGGCGGTCTCGGTCTGAAACCCGACCTTCCGGATCGGGCTGCGGGCGGCTAAGAGTCGCCCATGACCGCCCCCATCCTCACGCTCGGCCCCGTGGCCCGCTCGCTCAACGGCGTCATCGGCCGCGACAACGACCTGCCCTGGCGACTGAAGTCCGACCTTCAGATGTTCAAGGCCGCCACCCTGGGCAAGCCGGTGATCATGGGCCGCAAGACCTGGGACAGCCTGCCCCGCAAGCCCCTGCCCGGCCGCCTGAACATCGTGCTGACCCGCGACCACAAGTTCGAGGCCGAGGGCGCCGTGGTCTGCGACACCTGGTCGGAAGCCGTGCAGATCGCCAAGGAGCAGGCCGCCGACGACGGCGTCGAGGAGGTCTGCGTGATCGGCGGCGCGGCCCTGTTCGAGTTGGCCCTGCCCCGCGCCAAGCGCATCTACGTCACCGAGGTCCAGGCCGAGGTGGAAGGCGACGTCCACTTCCCGGCCTTCGACGAGAACGCCTGGACCGAGGTGCGCCGCGAGGAGCGCCCGGCCGGCGAAGGCGACGACTTCCCGTTCGTCTTCCGCGTGCTGGAACGCAAATGAGCGGCCCGCTGATCGCGGCGGTCCTGCTGGCCCAGGCGGCGACGCCCGCCCCGCCCTTGGCCGCGGACGCCCGCCAGGCCGCGCGCGACAAGGCCGCCGAGATCGCCGTGGTCCAGGTGCAGCACGTGGGCGTGCCGCGCGGCGTGCGCGGCCGCTGCCTGGTGGTGGCCAAGGTCTATCGCGCCGAGCCGGGCGTGAAGCTGGCCGTCGGCCGCACCCTGCGCCTTTACGTGCCCTGCGCCGCGCCCGGCGCCAGCGGATCCGACGTCGAGCACGGCGTCGACCAGATGGCCCTCGAGCGCTCCAGCTACGGCCGGGCCTTCTTCGACGCGCGGCTGAAGCTGATCGCCTACGACCTGTTCGACCTGAACTGAGAGCGCCCATGACCTCCTGGACCGACCGGCGGCTGATCGACCTTCTGGGCGTGGCGGCGCCGGTGCTCCAGGCGCCGATGGCGGGCGCCAGCACGCCGGCCATGGCCATCGGCGCGGCCCGTGGCGGCGGCCTGGGGTCCCTGCCCTGCGCACAATACACGCCCGACCAGGCCCGCGAGGCGATCGCGGAGTTCCGCGCCGCCATCGACGCGCCTCTGAACCTCAACTTCTTCGCCCACACGCCGCCCGATCCGGATCCGGCGCGGATGATGGCCTGGCGAGCCCGCCTTGCGCCCTACTATGTCGAGGCGGGTCTGGATCCTGCCCCGCCGCCGCCCGCCGGCGGCCGCGCGCCCTTCGACGAAGCCTTCTGCGCCCTGGTCGAGGAGCTTCGCCCCGAGGTCGTCAGCTTCCATTTCGGCCTGCCCGAGGCGGGGCTGCTCGACCGGGTGAAGGCGGCCGGAGCCAAGGTGCTGTCCTCGGCCACCACGGTCGCCGAAGCCGTCTGGCTGGAGGTCAACGGCGCCGACGCCGTCATCGCCATGGGCGCCGAGGCCGGCGGCCATCGCGCCGTCTTCCTGCCGGGGTTTGGCGATGCGATCGACAATCGCCTGGACAGCGCCGCCCAGCCCGGTCTCTTTTCCCTGCTGCCGCAGGTGGTCTCGGCCGTCTCGGTTCCGGTGATCGCGGCTGGCGGCATCGCCGAGGCGCGCGGCGTGGCGGCCGCCCGGGCCCTGGGCGCGGCCGGCGTGCAGGTTGGCACGGCCTATCTGTTCACGCCCGAGGCCAGGATCCCGCCGGCCCACCGCGCCGCCCTGGACGAGGCCCGCGACGACAACACCATGATCACCGACCTCTTCACCGGCCGCCCGGCCCGGGGCGTCGCCAACCGGCTGATGCTTGAGCTTGGACCGATCGGCGGCGGGATTACGCCGCCCTTCCCCCTGGCCGGCGGCGCCCTGACGCCGCTGCGCCAGGACGGGACCAACCCCGACTTCACCAACCTCTGGGCCGGCCAGTCGGCGCGCCTGGCCCCGCGCGGCCTCAACTCGGAAGACCTGACACGCCTGCTCGCTGACACCTGAGTGGGTTGCGGCCCGGTTCAAACGAACGTTTACTCGACTTCCAGACACCCGCAGAGGTGCAGCAAGGGAGCGAGACGACATGGATCTGACCCTCGTCGCCGAAGGCCTGCAATTCCCCGAAGGCCCGATCGCCATGGCCGACGGCTCGGTGCTGCTGGTCGAGATCCAGCGCCAGACCCTGACCCGGATCGCGCCGGACGGAACCCGCACCACCGTCGCCGACCTGCCCGGCGGCCCCAACGGCGCGGCGATCGGCCCGGACGGCGCGGTCTATGTCACCAACAACGGCGGCAGCTTCGAGTTCTTCGACATGGGCGGGCTGAACATTCCCGGCCCCACGCCCGCCAGCCACCAGGGCGGCTCGATCCAGCGGGTGGATCTGGCGACCGGCGCGGTGACCACGCTCTACGAGGCCTGCGACGGCAAGCGGCTGGTCGGCCCCAACGATCTCGTTTTCGACAAGCAGGGCGGCTTCTGGTTCACCGACCACGGCTGCTCGACGCCGGAGGGCCGCAAGTACGGCGCGCTCTACTACGCCCGGACCGACGGCAGCCACATCGTGCGCGCCCGCGACCACCTGATCTCGCCCAACGGCGTGGGCCTGTCGCCAGCCGAGGACGTGGTCTATGTGGCCGACACCATGCTAGGCCGCCTGTGGGCCTTCGACGTCGTCGCCCCCGGCGAACTGGCCCCGCCCGCCCCGCTCCAGCCCGGCCGCGTGGTCTGCAACCTGCCGGGCTACCAGCTGCTCGACAGCCTGGCGGTCGAGGCCGACGGACGGGTGTGCGTGGCGACGATCATCAACGGCGGGATCACCGCGTTTGCGCCCGACGGGACGACAGAGCACGTGGCGGTCCCGGACGTGATCGTGACCAACCTCTGCTTCGGCGGGGCGGATCTGCGGGACGTGTGGATCACCGGGTCAGGGACCGGGAAGCTGTGGCGCGGACGGTGGGAGCGGCCGGGGCTGAGGCTGAACTATAACCAGTGATCCTTCTCCCCTTGCGGGAGAAGGTGTCGGCGAAGCCGACGGATGAGGGGTCTCTCAAACGCAAAACGCCGCGACAGCCGATCAGCTGTCGCGGCGTTTCTGTACGTGCAACCCCTCACCCGACCTCCCTCCGGGAGGCCACCCTCTCCCGCAAGGGGAGAGGGATCGCGTTCGGTCAATAAAGCACCCCCAGCGCCTCGCGGGAGAAGCTCTGCAGCTCGTCGTTGCGCCCGTCGCGGATCTTCACCACCCACTCGGGATCCTGCAGCAAGGCCCGGCCGACGCCCACGAGGTCGAACTCGCCGCGGTCCAGGCGCTCGAGCAGGCCGTCGATCGAGGCCGGCTGGCTGCCCTCGCCGCCGAAGGCCGCGATGAACTCGCCCGACAGGCCCACCGAACCGACGGTGATGGTCGGGGCGCCGGTCAGCTTCTTGGTCCAGCCGGCGAAGTTCAGGTCGCTGCCCTCGAATTCCGGCTCCCAGAACCTGCGTTGCGAGCAGTGGAAGATGTCGGCGCCGGCGTCGGCCAGCGGCTGCAGCCAGGCCTCCAGAAGTTGCGGGGTCTCGGCGTTCTTCACCGCGTAGTCCTGCTGCTTCCACTGCGACAGGCGGATGATCACCGGATAGTCGGGACCGACGGCGGCGCGGACGGCTTTGAGGATCTCGGCGGCGAAGGCGCTGCGTTCGGCGATGCTCGGGCCGCCGAAGCCATCGTCACGCAGGTTGGTGCCGTTCCAGAAGAACTGATCGATCAGGTAGCCGTGGGCGCCGTGCAGCTCGATGGCGTCGAAGCCCAGGCGCTTGGCGTCGGCGGCGGCCGTGGCGAAGGCGGCGATGGTGTCGGCGATCTCGGCGTCGGTCATCGGCTCGGTGAATTGCGAACCGCCGGCCTTGGACACGCCCGAGGGGCTGTCGATCTTGCCCAGCACGTCCTTGCCCTTGGCCGAACCCACGTGCCACAGCTGCGGCGCGATCAGGCCGCCGGCCGCGTGGACGTCGTCGACCACCTTCTTCCAGGCCGCCAGTTCCTTCTCGCCATGGAAGCGCGGGATGTTGGCGTCGTTCAGCGAGGCGGCGCGGGCCACGCCCGTGCCCTCGGTGACGATCAGGCCCACCTGGGCGGCCGCGCGGCGGGCGTAATAGGCGGCCACGTCGTCGGTGGCCACGCCGCCGGGCGAGAACGACCGCGTCATCGGCGCCATCACCACCCGGTTGGGCAGTTTCAGCGACTTGAACTCGAAGGGCTTGAAGAGGGCGTCGAGGGCCATGCGGGCGCTCCGGCAGGAGTATGAACCGACGCGATCCAAACATTTGTTCGGACCGATCGCCATGCAGAAATACTGCAACGGTCGTTGTATCTGGTGAAGCCCGTACGGAAAGAAAACCCCTACCCGCCAATTAGCCCGTCATCCCGGGCGAAGGGCCGCGCAGCGGACCGTAGACCCGGGACCCAGGGGCCGCCGCAATGCGATAGCCGCCGCCGGTTGCTTGACCCTGCCGCCGAGCCCGGTCCCCTGGGTCCCGGCTCTCCGCTGCGCTACGGCCGGGATGACGACGGTGGGCGCTACCCCAGGATTTCGTCCAGCGCCCCCAGAAGACGGTCGATCTGGCCGTCGGTTCCCACGGTGATCCGCAGGTGGTCGCCGATGCGCGGGGCGTCGAAGCGGCGAACGATCACGCCGCGCTTGCGCAGTTCCGCCGCCAGCTCGGCGCCAGGCCGCG
This sequence comes from Caulobacter sp. GW821-FHT10A10, assembly GCF_059415745.1. Classification (NCBI taxonomy): domain Bacteria; kingdom Pseudomonadati; phylum Pseudomonadota; class Alphaproteobacteria; order Caulobacterales; family Caulobacteraceae; genus Caulobacter; species Caulobacter sp. GW821-FHT10A10. The sequence continues at coordinate 522,269 of NZ_JBWKNV010000003.1, forward strand.
CGGCGTGGCGGGCGAAGACGAAGTTGGCCGACGAGGCCGGGGCGGTAAAGCCGCGCGCCTCCAGCCCCTCGACCAGGCGACGGCGGCCGGCGATCACCTTGGCGCAGCTTTCCTGGAAGAAGGCCTCGTCCTCGATCGAGGCCACGGCGCCGGCCTGGGCGGGACGACCCAGCGGATAGGAGTTGAAGCTGTCCTTCACCCGGGTCAGCCCCTCGATCAGGGCCACATCGCCGATGGCGTAGCCGACCCGCAGGCCGGCCAGGGCCCGCGACTTCGACATGGTCTGCACGACCAGCAGGTTCGGGTGATCGGCGACCAGCGGGATGGCGCTCTCGCCACCGAAATCGACATAGGCCTCGTCGATCACCACTGGCTTGTCCGGGTGCTCGGCCAGCAGCTGGGCGATCTGCGCGCGGGTCAGGGCCACGCCGGTCGGGGCGTTGGGGTTGGCGATGATGATCGCGCCGGCCGGACGGCGGTAGTCCTCGATCCGCACGCCGAGGTCCTCGGCCAGCGGCACGGTCTCGTAGGCCACGTCGAACAGCCGGCAATAGGTGGGATAGAAGCTGTAGGTGATGTCGGGGAACAACAGCGGCGCGTCGTGGCCCAGCAGGGCGCGGAAAGCGTGAGCCAGCACCTCGTCCGAGCCGTTGCCGGCGAACACCTGCTCTACGGCCACGCCGTGATAGGCCGCCAGGGTCTCGCGCAGCGCGCTCGAGGTCGGATCGGGATAGAGCCGCAGAGCCTCGCCCGCCGCCGTCGCGATCGCCTCGACGGCCTTGGGCGAAGGCCCATAGGGGCTCTCGTTGGTGTTCAGCTTGACCAGGTCGGCGATCTTCGGCTGCTCGCCCGGCACATAGGGCGACAGCGTGTGGACCAGCGGGCTCCAGAAACGGCTCAAGGTCTTGCTCCCAGCGACTTGCGGTCGCCGGGATGCGCGAAGCCTGGGCCGTCCGTCAAGCGCGGGCTTGCGCCCTACTCCACCGCGTCGAGATATTCGATCTCCGGACGGCCGGCCATGAACGGCCCCATGGCCGCGCCAGCGGCCTTGAAATAGTCGGTGCCGCCGTGATGCTTGAGGGCGTCTTCCGAGGCGTAGAGCTCCAGCACCTTGTAGACGCCGGCCTCGGTCTTGGATTTGGTCAACTGATAGACGATCGCGCCGGGCTCATTGGCCTTCACCCTGGCGGCCAGGCCCAGGAACACCGCTTCGAACTCGGACGTCTTGTCCGGCTGGACCTTCAGGGTCGCCACCACGCCGATCATGCTCACCTCCCAACGTTTGTTTGAAAGGCAGGTTGGACGAGCGGGGGCGCGTAAGGCAAGCGTTTTGGAGTTCCCCTCCTCCCGTCATTCCCGCCCTTGTGGCGGGAAACCCTGTTTCGGCTGATACGTGAGATGCAAGCGGCGTGCTGAGCACGCTGCCACTACCGCCCTTGCGGCTGGCAGAGGGGTTCCCGCCACAAGGGCGGGAATGACGGACGATGAGGAACTGAAGGAGTAGGGCCCTACCGCCGCTCGTTCCAGCCGTAGGCGACCCACGAGTGGCCGCCGACGTTGCGGGCCTCGATCAGGTTGGGATCGGCGTTGGCCTTGGCGTGGGCTTGGCGGCGGCCGCGCAGGGCGAAGGCGGCCAGGCCCAGAAGCGCGGTGGCCATGAAGCCGACGACCACCAGGGTCGCGGCGAACACGACGGCGACGATGGCGGCCACCGAGACGGCGATCGCCGTGGCCACGCCGCCGATCAATCCGACCAGGCCTCGCCAGGCCGAAGACTGCGTCGCGCCGATGTTCGCGCCCAAGGTCATGGTCATCGTCGTCCTCGATCGGCGCCGGAGCGCCCAGAATCTCCGTCCTCGCCCCTTAGGTTGGCTTCGGAGGTCTGAACGTCAACTGAACACCCATTGGGTTCAATCACAAAGACTTTTCCGCTCAACCCGCGGCGGCCAGTCCAAGTTCCCTGCGCTCGCGCATGACGGTGGTGAAGGCGGCGTTGATCGCGGCCGCCTTGGCCTCGGCCACCTCGATGAACTCGGCCGGCAGGCCGCGGGCCCGGGCCCGGTCGGGGTGGGCGTCCGACAGCGCCAGCTTCCAGGCGCTGCGCACCGTGGCGTCGTCGGCGTCGGCCGGCACGTCCAGGATCACATAGGGGTCGTCCGCTCCCGCCCCCAGGTGGGTGGCGCTGAGACGGCGGAAGGCCAGCGGCGACAGGCCGAACAGCTCGGCCACCCGCTCCAGGTAGTCCAGCTCGTCCTGGGTCACAGCCCCATCGGCCTTGGCGATGTGGAACAGGCCGTCGAGCACGTCTTCCAGCAGCTGCGGGCACGAGCGATAGCGCTTGGCCAGCCGCTTGGCGTAGCTCTCGAAGCCGTGGGTGGTCTGGCGGGCCAGGTCGTACAGGCGATGAATGTTCTGCTCGGAGGCCGGATCCGGGTGGAAGACCTGAGAGAAGGCGGCGAACTCGTGGCCGTCGGCGCTGCCGTCGGCCTTGGCCAGCTTGGCGCCCAGCGCCGTGACCGCGGTCGAGAAGGCCGGGTCCTGCCCCGGCGGTCCCGGCGGGCACTCGGCGCACTCCGCCAGGTCCAGACGGCGGGCCGCGATGCTTGCGATGTTGCGCCAGAAGGTCATGCGGAGGGGTCTTAAAAGCCGGCCGGTCCTGGGAGATACGGATCCGAACGTCTCCAGGATGACGCTCCGGAAGCGCCTCATAGCACACGCCTCGCGGCGGACCCACCCGGCGATTGCTGCGCCGCACATGTAAACTTGTTCAGAATCGCCGCGAACTTCGGAGCCATCCGGCGCTTGGGTCGTTATGGCTGAGCTTGAAGCGCCGCTTCGTCCTGCTGGCGCCATGCTGCGGTCCCATTGCGGCCCGAAATGATCTAGTCAGTCCGCTGACGCTACCGAAAGGATTCCCGGCCGTATGGCGACCGCTCTTCTCTTCGCCCTCGCCCTGATGGCGCAGGACGCGCCCGTGACCACCGCCGCTCCGCCGCCGCGCACCCAGCCCGCGGCCACGCCGCCGTCGGACGAGTACGGCTACATCGCCTGGTGCTACGGCGCGCTCGGCGGCTACATCGACCTCTACGATCGGGTCATGCCCGAGGTGACCCGGATCGAGAAGGCCTTCCCCGGCCCCGACGGCGCCGCCGCGGCGTTGAAGGAATATCCGGCCATGCGCACCCAGGCGCGCTCGGACCTCAAGCTCTACGCCGGCGCCATCACCGCCGCCGAGAAGGCCAGCCCGCGTCCGATCTCGGAATACGGCGCGGCGGCCATGAAGAAGGGCCGTTCGATCTGGGGCGGCTCGGAAACCGTCGACAAGGCTCGCCTGGCCCAGGTGTGGATGAGCTGGTCGCCGCCCGGCGACTGCGAGACCCGCGCCAAGGCCCTGGAGAAGAAGTCGAACCTGTTCGGCCAGGCCCTGAACTACAACATCAAGAGCGCCGTGCCGGCTCAGCCGGAGCCGGAAGCCGCGACGCCCGAACCGGCCCCGCCGCCGCCCGTCGAGGAGCCCGCCGCGCCGGTCGCCGCGCCGCCGGAAGCCCCGGCCGCCAAGGTCGAGGTCTCGGCCCCTGCGCCGGCGCCCAAACCCGCGGTTCAGAAGCCGGCCGCGACCAAGCCGGTCGCCGCCAAGCCCGTGGCCGCTCCGGCCGTCAAGAAGCCCCTGGCCCCCATCGGCGCGACCCCGGCCAAGCTGCCGGCCAGCCGCGAGATCATCATCGACCCCGCCAACCCGCAGGCCTGCGCCGGCAGCCTCCTGCCCGCCAAGCGCGGCGGCAAGGACGTGCTGATCTGCAAGCCGGACTGAGGCCTCTCCCTTCCCCCTGGAGGGGGGAAGGGCCGGGGATGGGGGTGGAAGCGTTCCGGTTCGCTTTGACTCGCCTTGCACCCGCCGACGGCGCACCCCCTCCCCTGCCCCTCCCCCCTCCAGGGGGAGGGATTTCAGTCAAGGCGCCGTCGGCAGCGCCCCGCTCCGCGCCAGCGCCGCGTACCAGGCGTACGACGCCTTGGGCGTTCTTACCCCGGTCGCCCGGTCGTGGGTCACCAGGCCGAACTTCGAGCGATAGCCCAACGCCCATTCCCAGTTGTCGATCAGGCACCAGGCGAAGAAGCCCTTCACCGGCGAGCCCGCCTCCATGGCCGCCTTCACCGCCTGCAGGTGGCGGCGCAGGAAGGCGATGCGGAAGGTGTCGGCCTGGATGCCCGGTCCGTCGCCGAACGGATCGGAGCAGCCGTTCTCGGTGACGAACACTGGCGGGTTGCCATATTCGGTGCGCAGCCGCGCCAACACCTCGGCTAGGCCCGACGGATCGACATGGCGGCCGAAGGCGTCCAGCTCCACGCCCTTGGGCGGCGCGGCGGGCGCGATCTTGCCGGGCGACATCGGCGCCAGGCGCATATAGGCCGGCGCGTAGTAGTTCACCCCCATGAAATCGACCTTCTGGCGGATGGTCGAAAGATCCTCCGAGCGCACCCGGTCGCCCAGGAACTCGTTCATGGCGTCGGGATATTCCCCCTTCAGCAGGGGATCGAGCCACGCGCGGTTCCACAGCGCGTCGAGCCCGTCCGACGCCAGCCGGTTCCAGAACGCCAGGCCGCCGCCAGCCGGCCGGCAGGGCTGTAGCGCCAGTGTGGTGCCGATCGACAGATCGTTCTTAGCCGCGCGCAGGGCCTGGATGGCCAGCCCCTGGCCGAGGTTCATGTGGTGGGTCACCGGCCCCAGCAGGGCGACGTCCTTGAGGCCCGGCGCGTGCTCGCCGGTGACGTGGCCGAACACCGCGTGCACGGCCGGTTCGTTGAGCACGATGATGCGTTTCAGCCGATCGCCCAGCCGCTCGCCCACCAGGGCGGCGTAGTCGGCGAAGGCCTGGGCCGTGTCGCGCGCCGCCCAGCCGCCGCGATCCTGCAGGGCCTGGGGCAGGTCCCAGTGAAACAGCGTGGCGTAGGGCGTGACGCCCTTCTCCAGCAGGCCGTCGATCAGGCGGCTGTAGTGATCCACCCCGGCCTGGGCGATCGCCCCCGCGCCGGTCGGCAGCAGCCGCGACCACGAGATCGAGAACCGGTAGCCGCCCAGCCCCGCCCCGGCCACCAGGTTCACGTCGTCGGCCCAGCGCCGATAGCTGTCGGTGGCGACCTTGGCGTTGGAGCCGTCGACGATCTTGCCCGGCAGGTCCTGGAACACGTCCCAGACGCTGGGACCGCGCCCGTCGGCTTGCGGAGATCCTTCGGTCTGGAAGGCCGCCGTGGCCGTGCCCCAGACGAAGTCCTTGGGAAAGTCGCGCGACTTCGGCTGCACCTCGCCGGACTTCGGACCGGCGCATCCCGCCAGCCCTCCGGCCAGACCCGCCGTCGCTCCACCAATCGCCAGCGCACCCAGCGCCCGGCGGCTCACGCCCCCGTCGTCCATGCTCCACCCCCAGCTTTGGATCGGAGGCTCACAACCTCCGTTGGGGGGAAGAATGCAGCTATAACCGGATACTTGGCCAGCCCGCGATTTTGTCACTTCAAACGCCACACAGTTTGTCCGGGCGGACATAGGTCGGGAAAGAACGGCGTTCACCCCTGGGTCCCAGAACATCGCATTTTGGGAAGAACCCATGGCCCTCGAAGGCGCCCGAAAACTCTCAGCCCTGACCGCGGCCGTCGTCGCCATGGCCCTGACCGCGGGCCTGGCCGCCTGCGGAGGCGGCGGCGGCGGCTCCAGTTCCAGCAGCTCCAGCAGCAGTTCCTCGTCGAGCAGCTCGTCCAGCAGCAGCAGCTCGAGCAGCTCCAGTTCCAGCAGCACGGCCTCGACGTCCTGCTCGGAGAGCACGCAGGGCGCGCAGCTGGTCTGCCTGGCCAATGTGTTCCGCGCCACGCTCAGCAGCAGCCAGCTCAGCTCGGTCAGCTACAGCCTGACCTCGTCCAACGCGACCCAGCACTGGTCGAACCTGCCGGTCGGCTCGGTCAGCCGCCTGGGCCTGGCGCTCAGCGCGCTCAGCACCGACCAGAAGACCGCCGCCGAGGCCCTGATCGCCGCGGCCCTGACCACCCAGGGCCAGTCGACCATGACCGGCCTGCGCGCCGCCGACGGCTACCTCGCCACCGCCGCCAGCGGCTACGGCCAGAACCTCTATTACATCGCCTTCCTCGGCACGCCCTCGACCTCCAGCCCGTGGATCCTGGAGTTCTCCGGCCACCACTACACCTTCCTGGCCAGCGTCACCGGCGACTATGTCAGCATGACCCCCAACTTCGTCGGGGTGGAGCCGCTGTCGTTCACCTATGGCGGCACGGCCTATACGCCGATGCAGACCCGGCACGACACCCTGGCGGCGATGCTCAGCGGCCTGTCGTCGACCCAGCTGGCCTCGGCCAAGCTGTCCCAGGCCTATGACGACGTGCTGGTCGGCCCGCAGGAGGACGGCGACTTCCCCTCCACCCAGTCGGGTCTGGCGGTCTCGAGCCTGAGCTCGACCCAGCAGGCCCTCGTGAAGGCCGCGATCAACGCCTACGCCGCCGACGCCAACGGCACGGGCCAGTCCGACGCCTACACCACCGACACGGCCCTGGCCTCGACCTACATCGCCTGGGCCTCGTACTCGGACCTGTCGACCAAGGGCTCCTACGTCCGCATCGACGGCCCGCGCGTCTGGATCGAACTCAGCGTCCAGAGCGGCGTCGTGTTCAGCGCCAACCACTACCACAGCATCTGGCGCGACAAGACGGCGGACTATGGCGGCAACTTCACGTTCTGAGGCGGGTCAGAAGATGGTTCGCGCCGCCGCCCCTCTCACTCCCGTCATTCCCGCCCTTGTGGCGGGAACCCCTCTGTCAGCCGCAAGGGCGGATGGGGCGGACCGCCGGCGGTCCGCTGGCGCTTCACCTGCGAGCGGAACCAGGGCTTCCCGCCACAAGGGCGGGAATGACGGGAAGAAGGTGGGCGTTTGGCTGGCGATCCTCATCGCCGGCCTCGCCCTCATCACAACCGGCCTGGCCATCGCCCACCCGATGGCCAAGTCGTTCGTCCAGATCCGCGTGCTCGACCACGCCTGGCGGCTGCATCTGCGGCTGCCGGCCGACCGGCTGGAGGTGGCCTTCCTCCAGGCTGGGCTGGTTCCCAAGCCGCTCGGCGACGGTCGACCCACCCTGACGGCGGCGGGCGTGGCGGCCTATGTCCAGGACCGCATCCACCCGCGCGCGCCGAACGGAACGGCCTGGGGCGTGCAGGTCCTCAGCGTCAACGAGGTCCCCTTCCCCACCGACGAATGGACGGTGGAGGTCGATCTCGTCCCGCCAACAGGGCCGAGGCCTGACTCGTTGGTACTGGACTACGAGGTCATCGTCCGCGAGATCGCCACCCACTCGGCGGTGCCGACCCTGGAGCAGGACTGGGAGCGCAACGTCCTGCCGCACAAGCCGCGCCTGCTGGGCACCCTGCGGGCCGAGCATCGCGAGATCCGCATCGACCGCGCCCAGGGCTCGCCCTGGCCGGCCTGGACCAGCATGGTCGTGATGGGCGCGCGCCACATCCTGGAGGGCGCCGACCACCTGCTGTTCCTGGTCACCCTGATCCTGACCGCGCCGCTGGTCGCCGAGAACGGCCGCTGGCGGCCGGTCGGCGACGCCCGCAAGGCGCTGTGGGCCACCTTCGCCCGGGTCAGCGCCTTTACGGTCGGCCACTCGATCTCGCTGCTGGGTGCGGCCCTGGGCTGGCTGCCGCCGGGCGGCAAGGTCGTCGAGGCCCTGATCGCCCTGTCGGTCGGGATCTCGGCCCTGCACGCCCTGCGGCCGATCTTCCCCCGGCGCGAGGCCTGGATCGCCGGCGGTTTCGGCCTGGTCCACGGCCTGGCCTTCGCCGAGACGCTGAGCGCGCTGCAGCTCTCCACCGGTCAGCTGGTGGCGGCGACGCTGGGCTTCAATCTGGGGATCGAGCTGGTGCAGCTCCTGATCGTCGCGGCCGTGGCGCCGGTGGTGTTCGTGCTGCGGCGGCGGGCGGCGGGCGTGTGGACCCGCTGGGCTCTGGGGGCCGGCGCGCTCGTGGCGTCGATGGTGTGGCTCTACGCGCGGTTGGCGTAGAGCCTTCTCCCTTCCCCCTTGATGGGGGAAGGGTCAGGGATGGGGGTGAACTACTGAGCTGGAGGCGGTGCGCGGCCTCAACCGCCGTAGCCACCCCCACCCCTGCCCCTCCCCCATCAAGGGGGAGGGAAAGTGGGTTACGCCGCCGCGCCCCGCGCCCGGGCGAGCGGGTCGTAGTTGAGGATCGGCGACAGCCAGCGCTCGGTCGTGGCCAGGTCCCAGCCCTTGCGGCGGGCGTAGTCCTCGACCTGGTCGAAGTCGATCTTGCCGACCCCGAAATAGTGGCTCTGCGGGTGGCTGAAATAGAGGCCCGACACGGCCGCGCCGGGGCTCATGGCGAAGCTCTCGGTCAGGGCCATGCCGGTGGCGGCCTCGGCGTCGAGCAGGCGGAACAGCGTGCCCTTCTCGGTGTGGTCGGGCTGGGCCGGATAGCCGGGGGCCGGGCGGATGCCCTGGTACTTCTCGGCGATCAGGCGATCGGCGTCGAAGCCCTCTTCCGGCGCGTAAGCCCACAGCTCGACGCGGGCCTTGTGGTGCAGCCACTCGGCGAAGGCTTCGGCCAGGCGGTCTGCGAGCGCGGAAGCCATGATCGCCGAATAGTCGTCGCCGGCGTCCTTGAAGCGCTTGACGATCTCGTCCTCGCCGTGGCCGGCGGTGACGGCGAAGCCGCCCACATAGTCGGCCGGACCGCCCACGGGCGCGACGAAGTCCGACAGGGCCAGGTTAGCCTTGCCCTCGCCGGGTCCCTTGTCGATCTGCTGGCGCAGGGTGTGCAGGCGGGCGATCTCGACGTTACGGCTCTCGTCCGAATACAGCACCACGTCGTCCTCGACCGCCTGGGCCGGCCAGAAGCCGATCACGCCCTTGGCCCCGAACCACTTCTCGGCGATGACCTTGTCGAGCATGACGCGGGCGTCGCGATAGAGGTCGGTGGCGGCCTGGCCCACCACGTCGTCCTCAAGGATCTGCGGATAGCGACCGATCAGCTCCCAGCTGGCGAAGAACGGCGACCAGTCGATGAACGGCTCCAGCTCGGCCAGGCTCGGCTCGAACACCCGCGTGCCGGTGAACAGCGGCTTGGGCGGCGCATAGCCCTTCCAGTCGATGGCGTACTTGCGCTTGCGGGCCTCGCCGATGGCCGTGCGGGCCTTGACCGTCTGGCCCCGGGCGTACTGCTCGCGCACCTTGACGTATTCGGCGCGGGTGTCGGCCACGACCCTGCCCTTGTCGGTCGGCGACAGGAGCGAGGAGACCACGCCGACGGCCCGGCTGGCGTCGACGACATAGGTGGTGGGGCCACGGCGATAGGCGGGCTCGATCTTCACCGCGGTGTGGGTGCGGCTGGTGGTGGCGCCGCCGATCAGCAGCGGGATGTCGAAGCCCTGGCGCTCCATCTCGGCGGCCACGAACACCATCTCGTCCAGCGACGGGGTGATCAGGCCCGACAGGCCGATCATGTCGACCTGGTGCTTCTTGGCCTCTTCCAGGATGCGGTCGGCGGGCACCATCACGCCCAGATCGACGACCTCGTAGTTGTTACACTGCAGCACGACGCCGACGATGTTCTTGCCGATGTCGTGGACGTCGCCCTTGACGGTGGCCATCAGCACCTTGCCGGCGGCCTTGCGCTCCTGGCCTTCCTTTTCGGCTTCCATGAACGGCATCAGCCAGGCCACGGCCTGCTTCATGACGCGCGCCGACTTGACCACCTGCGGCAGGAACATCTTGCCCGCGCCGAACAGGTCGCCGACGACGTTCATGCCGTCCATCAGCGGGCCTTCGATGACGTGCAGCGGACGGTCGAAAGACAGGCGCGCCTCTTCGGTGTCGGCCTCGATGAACTCGGTGACGCCGTTGACCAGGGCGTGGGTGATGCGCTCGCCCACCGTGCCTTCGCGCCAGGCCAGATTGACCTGCTGGGTCGCGCCCTTCTCCCCCTTGTAGCCGGGCGCCATGTCGACCAGGCGCTCGGTGTTCGACACGTTGGTCCGCTGCGGGCGGTTGAGGATCACATCCTCGACGGCTTCGCGCAGCACCGGGTCGATGTCGTCATAGACCGGCAGATCGCCGGCGTTGACGATGCCCATGTCCATGCCGGCGTTGATGGCGTGGTACAGGAACACCGAGTGGATGGCCCGGCGCACCGGCTCGTTGCCGCGGAAGCTGAACGACACGTTCGACACCCCGCCCGACACCCGAGCCCAGGGGCAGCGCTTCTTGATCTCGCGCGTGCCCTCGATGAAGTCGACGGCGTAGTTGTCGTGCTCCTCGATCCCCGTCGCCACGGCGAAGATGTTGGGGTCGAAGATGATGTCCTCGGGCGGGAAGCCCACCTTGTCGACCAGAATGCCGTAGGCCTTGGTGCAGATCTCGATCTTGCGGGCGGCGGTGTCAGCCTGGCCGACCTCGTCGAAGGCCATGACCACCACGGCCGCCCCGTAGCGCAGGCACAGCTTGGCCTGCTCGATGAACTTGGCCTCGCCTTCCTTCATCGAGATCGAATTGACGATCGCCTTGCCCTGCACGCACTTCAGGCCGGCCTCGATCACCTCCCACTTGGAGCTGTCGATCATCACCGGCACGCGGGCGATGTCCGGCTCGGCCGCCATCAGGTTCAGGAAGGTGATCATGGCTTGCTCGCTGTCGAGCAGGCCCTCGTCCATGTTGACGTCGATGACCTGGGCGCCGGCTTCCACCTGCTGGCGGGCGACCGACAGGGCCTCGCTGAAGTTGCCCTCGACGATCAGCTTCTTGAACTTGGCCGAGCCGGTGACGTTCGTCCGCTCGCCGATGTTGACGAAGACAGGTCTCATTGGAATGCGCTCAGAATAGCTTGCAGGCCGGCGATGTGGGTCAGCCAGCCGTCGTGACCGTCGCCCTCCTGCCAGAGTTCGTCGAGTTCGGAGGCCGGGCCGACCACGCGGGCCAGGGCGGCCTTGGCCAGACGCGCCGCGCCTTCCGGCGGCGCGCCCAGTTCCGCCTTCAGGCCCTGATGGTCGGCCGGCAGCAGCGCGGCTTCGCTCAAACTGGCGGCGACCACCGCGGCGGCGGCCACGGCCATCTCGGCCTCGGGCGCTTCCAGATAGCCGGCGGCCTTGGTCACGTGGTCGAGGATCAGCACCACCGCGCGCCAGTCGGGCGCCTCGGCCAGGTCGGCGATGAAGTCGGCGGCTTCGTCGTTTTCGAAGGGTCCGTTGTCCCAGGCCATGGTCAGGCCGCCGTCGCGGCTTGCTTGGCGCGCGCCTCGGCCAGGGCCAGCTGGCCCCGAAGGAAGTCCGCGACATCGATCCCCTGCGCCTTCAGCGCCTTGGGATAGAGCGACGAGGCGGTCAGGCCCGGCAGGGTGTTGGTCTCCAGATAGACGAGGCCGTGCTCGGAGACGATGAAGTCCGAACGCGAATAGCCGCGGCAGCCCAGGGCCTTGTGGGCCTTCAGCGCCTGGTCCTGCAGGGCGGCGTTGATCTCCGGCGCGAAGGTGGCCGGGCAGATCTCCTCGGTGTCCTTGGCCAGGTACTTGGACTTGTAGTCGAACTTGCCGGCCGACGGGCGGATCTCCACCGGCGGCAGGGCGATCAGTTCGCCGCTGGCCAGTTCCAGCACGCCGCAGGTCGATTCCAGCCCCTGCACGAAAGGCTCGATGACATAGGCCTGCTCGGTCGCCGCCTTCAGGGCCGCGTCCAGGTCAGCCGACGTGTCGACGAAGATCAGGCCGTAGCTGGAGCCGTCCTCCGACGGCTTGGCGATCAGGCGGCCGTACTTGGTCAGCGCCGCCTGCGCGTCTTCGGGCGCGATGTTCTGGGGAACCGAGACGCCGGCCTGCGCGACCACGTCCTTCGCCCGCGTCTTGCTGAACGCCAGCCAGCTGGCGTGCGAGCCCGAGCCGGTGAAGGCGACGCCCCGCGCCTCGCACAGCTTCTGCAGGCCGCCGTCCTCGGCGAAGCCGCCGTGCAGGCTCAGCAGCAGGGCGCGGTCCTCGCGGGCGGCGACGTCCAGCGCCGTCTCGATGTCGCCGATCGGCGCGCCTTCGGTCGGCAAATCGAGCTCGAACGGACGATCGTGGCCCAGCAGCACGGCCTGGCTGGCCGGATAGACCTGGCCGTCCGGCGCCCAGAACCACAGGTCGGCGTCCGGCAGCTGCCGGGTCAGGCTCTGGGCGCTGGCCACGGCCACGAGACGCTCGCGGCTGGGGCCGCCGAAAAGGATGGTGGTGCGCATCGGTCTCGTACTCGATCAGGCCAGTTCGAAGGGTTCGAGGCCCGACAGGCGCATGGCCTTCGGGCGCTCGGGGATGGCGCGGGGCGCGACGCCGCGCACCTCGTCGGCCACGTGGCGGATGTGGTCGGGGGTGGTGCCGCAGCAGCCGCCCAGAATGTTGACCAGACCGTCCTTGGCCCATTCGTGCAGGGCGTGGCCGGTCTCGTGCGGCTCCTCGTCGTACTCGCCCATGGCGTTGGGCAGGCCGGCGTTGGGATAGGCCGCCACGAGCGTATCGGCGATGCGGGCCATCTCGGCGATGTGCGGACGCATCAGGTCGGCGCCCAGGGCGCAGTTGAAGCCGACCGCGAACGGCTTGCAGTGCTTGATCGAGTTCCAGAACGCCTCGGCCGTCTGGCCCGACAGGGTGCGGCCCGAGCGGTCGGTGATCGTGCCGCTGATCCAGATCGGCAGCTCCTCGTGGCCCTCGTCGCGCCAGTCGAGGATCGCCTTGATGGCGGCCTTGCAGTTCAGGGTGTCGGTGATCGTCTCGATCAGGAAGAGGTCGACCCCGCCCTGGTAGAGGGCGTCCACCTGCTGGCGATAGGCCTGGTAGACCTGGTCGAAGGTCACCTTGCGCGCGCCTGGATCGTTCACGTCCGACGACATCGATAGCATGACGTTCAGCGGCCCGATCGAGCCGGCGATGAACTTCGGACGGTCGGGGTTTTCAGCGTTCCAGCGATCGGCGACCTGGCGGCCGATTTTCGCGCCTTCCAGGTTGATGTCCCAGACGTCCTGTTCGCCCAGCCGATAGTCGGCCTGGGCGATGGTGGTGCCCGAGAAGGTGTTGGTCTCGGAGATGTCGGCGCCGGCCGCGAAATAGGCGTCGTGAAGCTCGGCCACGAGATCCGGCCGGGTCAGGCACAGGATGTCGTTGTTGCCCTTCATCTGGCCGTCGAAGTCGGCGAAGCGTTCGGCGCGGTAGTCGGCCTCGCTCAGCTTCTTCTTCTGGAACATCACGCCCCAGGAGCCGTCGAGGATCAGGATACGTTCCTTGGCGGCGGCCTTCAGGGCGGCCACACGGTTGGCGCGGATGGTCAGGTCGGTCATTTCGCGGCTCCTTGCTGGCGCGCGAGTTCCTTGTTGAACGCCGTCTCGGAGGCGTTGACGAAGCGGCCCAATTCGGCCGGATCGACGAAGGCGTCGGCGTCGCCGCGCAGCTGCTTCTGGCGCTTGGCCAGCAGGCCGCCCTGCTCCTCGTGGCTGGGCAGCATGACGTCGGTCGGCAGCGTCCGCAGGGTCGCGAAGCTGGCCCGATAGTCGGCGACGATGGTCTTGTGGGTCTTGTTGCCGACCAGCACGTTGCCGGCCACCGACAGCGAGCACGGGAAGGTCACGTTCAGCGGCCGGTCCTTCTCGACCACCTGGGTGGTCCAAGTGGTGCAGCCGACGGTGTGGCCGGGCGTCAGGTGAGCGACCAGGGTGGTCCCGCCCATCTTCAGCTTGGTCTCGTCGCCGAACGCCTTGTCGACCTTCACGGCCGGAAATTGGGTAAGGCCGTTGGCGTTGTCGCCAAAGTGCTGGCCCTTCTCCAGGGCCGGCTTGTCGGCGCGCGAGGCCCAGACCTTGGCGCCGGTGTCGGCCTTCAGTTGGGCCAGGCCCCCGGCGTGGTCGAAGTGGGCGTGGGTGTTGATCAGCACCTTCACGTCGGTGAGCTTGAAGCCCAGCGACTGGATGTTGCGCTCGATCAGCTTGCCGCCCTCGGCCGACGGGCCGCCGTCCAGCACCACGTGGCCTTCCGGCGAGGTGATCAGCCAGGCCGACAGCCCCTCGGAGCCGACGTAATAGATGTTGCCCACCACCCGGTAGGGCCGGTTCGGCTTGGTCCAGGAGGCGTTGTCCTGCGCGCCGGCCGGGGAAAGCCCAGCCAGCCCCAGGGCCAGGGCGAGGGTCAGGATCCGCTTCACGCCGCGGCCTCCGCCGCCGGGGCCGGCGCGGTCTCGCGCACGCCCAGCACGCGGCAGATGGCGTAGACCAGGTCGGCCCGGTTCAGGGTGTAGAAGTGGAAGTCGTTGAAGCCCTGCTCCTGCAGCTTGGCGCACATCTCGGCGGCCACCGAGCAGGCGATCAGGCGCCGGGTCTCGGGATCCTCGTCCAGCCCGTCGAACAGGTTGGCCAGCCACGACGGCACCGAGGTCTGGCAGGCCACCGACATCTTCTTCAGGCCGTTGAAGTTGGTCACCGGCATGATCCCCGGCACGATCGGGATCGTGATCCCGGCCGCGCGGGCCTTGTCGACGAAACGCAGGAAGGCGTCGATGTCGAAGAAGAACTGGCTGATGCCCAGGGTCGCGCCGGCGTCGACCTTGGCCTTCAGCACCTCGATGTCGTGGTCGAGCGAGGGGCTCTCGGGGTGCTTCTCGGGATAGACCCCGACCAGCACCTCGAACGGCGCGATCCCGCGCAGGGCCGCCGTCAGCTCGGTGGCGTTCCTGTAGCCGTCCTCGCGCGGAACATAGACGCCGCCGATGCCGCCCTCGCCGGGAGGCGGGTCGCCGCGCAGCGAAACGATGTGGCGCACGCCGATGTCCCAGTAGTCGTGGATCACCTCGTCGACCTCGGCGCGGCTGGCGCCGACGCAGGTCAGGTGGGCGGCCGGCTTCAGGCTGGTCTCGTCGAGGATGCGCTTGACGGTGCGGTGGGTGCGTTCGCGGGTCGAGCCGCCGGCGCCGTAGGTCACCGACACGAAGGCCGGGTCCAGCGGGGCCAGACGGGTGATCGCCTCCCACAGGCTGGCTTCCATCTTCTCGGTCTTGGGAGGAAAGAACTCGAACGAGACGCGCGGACGCACGGCGCCGACGGGGCGCTCGCCGGCGCGGGCGACGGGACCGATGACGCGGCGGGTGGGCGGCAGGGTCATGCGGCGGTCCTTTCGGCGAGCGCGGCCGCCGGGCGGCGCGCGGTCCAGATCTTCACGGTGAGCCCCTCGGCCGTGGTCGGCGGCAGGGCGATATTGGCTTCGGCGACCAGGCCCGCGGCCGTGATCCACGGCAAGATCTCGTCGTCGGCGAAGCCCAGGCGGCGATGCTGGTGGGCCTCGCGCAGGAACTCGTGGTCGTGCGGGGCGAAGTCGGCGATCAGCAGCAGGCCGCCGGGCGCGACCAGGCGCGCGGCCTCGCCCACGGCGGCGGCGGGATCGCCCAGATAGTGCAGCACCTGGTGGACGGTGACGAGGTCGGCGCAGCCGCCCGGCAGGCCGGTGTCGAAGATGTCGCCGTGGCGCAGCTCGCAGGCCGTGAGGCCGGCCTTGGCCACCTCGTCGCGGGCGATGTTGAGCATCTGCTGCGACAAGTCGAGGCCCAGGGCGTTGACCACCCGCTTGCCCAGCAGGGTGAGCATGCGGCCAGCGCCCGCGCCCAGATCGACCATCTCGTCGAACGGCCCTTCGCCGATCGCCCGCAGGATGGCCGCCTCGACCTCCTGCTCGTCGACATAGAGCGAGCGGATCTCGTTCCAGCGCGCGGCGTTGCGGGCGAAATAGGCCTGGGCGCCGGCCGAGCGCTCGGCTCGCACTGCGGCCAGCTGGCCGGCGTCGGCCTGGATGACGGCGTCGTCGCGGTCGATCAGCCCCAGGGCCGAAGCCACCACCGCCCCGCCGCCCGAGGTTCCCGCCAGGCGGTAGAACACCCAGGCGCCGTCAGGAAAGCGCTCGACCAGTCCGGCCTCGGCCAGAAGCTTCAGGTGGCGGGAGACGCGCGGCTGGCTCTGGTCGAGGATCCGGCACAGTTCGAGCACCGAAAGCTCGTCCGCCGCCAGCAGCGCGAGGATGCGCAGACGGGTGCTTTCGCCCGCCGCGCGCAAAACGTCGACAACCTGTTCGCTCGATAGCGCCATAGGGACATAAAGATATCTTTATGTCCGATTTGGCAAGCGGTTTCTACGCTGCGACGGCCGTCCTTATCCCGCCGCGCGGAGATCAAAAAGCCCCGCCGACGCTCCAAACGCACGGCGCAGGGGATAAATCTTCCCCTGCCCGCCCCGCGCCTATTCGGCCGGCTGCCACAGCTCGATCTTCATTCCTTCGGGATCGACCAGCCAGGCGAACTTGCCATAGCCCTCGTCCTGGCGGCCGGTCGGCTCGACGCCCGCCGCGGCGGCCTTGGCCAGCACGCCCTCCAGGTCGTCGACCACGAAATTGACCATGAACGGCGCGGCCGACGGCTCGAAATAGCGGGTGTCCGCGGGGAACGGCGACCAGTTGCCGGTGAACGGCTTCTTCGAAGGCTCGAACACCGCCCCGCCCCACTCCTCGATCTTGAAGCCGAGCACCCGCGCGTACCAGTCGGCCAGCGCCTTGGGATCGCTGGCCTTGAAGAACACGCCGCCCAGACCCAGCACCTTGGCCATGACTTCCCCTCCACTCGCAATGAGCAGAGGGGACTACATCACGCCGCCACCGGGCTCGCCAGGGGCTCGCCGAGGAAGTAGCGGCGCAGGTTCTCCAGGGTCAGGTTGACCATGGCCGGCAGGCTGTCGAGCGTGGCGCCGGCCATATGCGGGGTCAGCACCGTGTGGGGCACGTCGGCCCAGCGGGCCGGCGAGGTCGGCTCGTGCTCGAAGACGTCGAGCGCCGCCATGCCCAGGCGGCCGGTCTTCAGGGCGTCGATCAGGGCGTCCTCGTCGACCAGCGACCCGCGCGAGACGTTGACCAGCAGACCCTGCGGCCCCAAGGCGTCGATCACCCCGGCGTTGACCAGGTGACGGTTGGAGGCGTCGGGCCGGGCGCAGACCACCAGGATGTCGCTGTCGCGGGCCAGGGCCAGCAGGTTGTCGGCGCGCGGCCATTCGGTCTCCTTGGGGCGCGGCCCCCACCAGGCGACCTTGACGTCGAAGGCGGCCAGCCGGCGGGCGACGGCCTCGCCGATATGGCCCAGGCCCACGATCCCGGCCTTGCGGCCGCGCAAGCCGTAGCGCGCGCCCATCCGGTCCATCGAACTCCAGCGGCCGCCGCGCACGCGGCGGTCGCCCTCGGCGATCCCCCGCCAGGCGCCCAGCAGCAGCCCCAGGGCGTGGTCGGCCACGTCGCCGGCGTTGAGGCCGACCGAGTGGGTGACCGCCAGCCCATGGGCCCGGCACCAGGGCACGTCGACGCCGTCATAGCCGGCGCTGACGCAGGCGATCAGGCCCAGGCGCGGCATTTCCGACAGCAGGTCGCGCGGCAGCACCATCTCGCCGGCGTGGACGATGGCCTGCACCTGCTTGCCCGGTCCCTCCAGGAAGGCCAGGCGATCAGGATAGTCCCACAGGCGGTGCACCTCGTAGGCGCCCTCCAGCAGCGGCTGCATCGGCAGCAGCATCTCGTGCGAAAGAACGATGTGGGGCTTTACGACAGGGCGCTTTTCAGCGGTTTGGGGCATTGGCGGCGGCTCCGGTCCCGGCGCGCGGCGGAAGGTCTCCGTCGCCGATCCGCGGGACGATCATCTCCAAGGGACAAGCTACTCTTCTGGCGGCCGCGCGCCAGCACGTAGCGCGCGACGCACGAATATCTGAAGTCGTCCGGCCGCGGCTTGCGCGAACGCCTCTCCCCGGCCGGACTGCCGCAGACAACCCGCCGCGCCGACCACCGGTTCCCGCACCGCAACAGGCAAGGCCAAGCTGTGAACGCCCTGACGTCGAAAGGGTTTTATTCCCTGGCGCCGAGCACGACGCCTTAGGGAGAGCTCCCCATGTTGACGAAACCCCTTCTGGCGGGCGCAGCGCTCGCCATGATCGTCTCCGGCGCGGCCGTCGCCAATCCGAAGATCAAGGCCGGCGCCGCCGTGGCCGCGCCCAAGCAGCCGATCCCCTACAGCCAGCTCGACGCCTATCTGAAGGCCTCGCCCAAGCAGCGCGCGGCCAAGGACTGGTGGGCCGGCGAGGCGGCTGTCGGCATGCAGACCGACACCTCGGCGACCATGCCCCCCGCCTCGATGCCCCCCGCCTCGATGAACGGCTCGATGTCGGGTGACGCGGCGGCCAGCACCCAGGTCAATCCGCCGACCACCGACGCCCCGGCCTCGATGCCGACCACGCCGCCGACCAACAGCACGCCGCCCGACGACATGGCCCCGCAACCCGGCTCGAACCTGCCTGGCGCCGACCCGAACCTGCCGCCGAAAGAGCCGAAGTAGACCAACCGCCAAGGCGCAACTAAAGCGCGACTATTCGCTTTACCATGAGCCCCCTCTGCCCCTATCGTGAAGAGGCAGGGGGGTCTGCAAGTGCAACGTCGTCGCGAGCTTTTGGCTTGTCTGATCATCGCCGTCTTCGCGACGGTGAGCGCGGCCCTGTTCGCCATCATCGACCCGATGGGCCTGGACCAGGCTTCCGACGACCATAGCGCAGGGGTCGTGTCGCGCGTCTTCGCCGCCGACTACGACGGCGGCGCCCAGGACCAGCCCGACCGCCCCACCGTCCTCGAGATCACCGACTACACCCTGGCCCGTCGCGCCGGTCCCGACGGCGAGGTCGAGTGGCCCCCGCCCCGCGACTTCTACACCGACGTCATCGTCACCATCGCCCGGGAACGGCCCGCGGCCATCTTTCTCGACTACATGCTGGTGTCGAAATACCAGCCCGATGAGCGGGATCGCTTCCTGGGGGTGCTCGGCCAGGTCACCGCCGCCGACAAGTGGCAGGGCGACAAGCAATGCCGCGCCTCTCCCCTCGCCAAGCTTCGGTGCATCATCGCCGCGGGCGGCACGCCGGTGATCCTGGGCAAGGCCTTCGCGCCCGACCAGTGCGGCCCCAACGCGGGCCGCTTCCTGTCGGCGGACATGGCCGATCAGGACGGCGTCGCGCTGCTGACGCCGCTGGGCTGGACCAAGCTGCCCGAGGTCTATCGTCCGGTGATCGGCAAAGACGTCTATGTCGACGCCATGCAGGCCGCCTACGGCGGCGAGGACGACCCGACGGGCGGGCGGGGCAAGGCGCTTTTCGACGTCTGCCGCTACGTGAAGCGGCTGCCCCCTCTCGGCGAAGGGCGGACGGGCTGGATGGGATCGGAGGCCTACGACCTGTCGCCGGCGATGGCGCTGTTCGCGGTCCAATGCCTGAGGGGCGCCCCCATGGCCTCACGGGCCAAGGCCCTCTGCCATGACCTGCTGGCCGCCAGGGAAGACAAGGCGCCGAACCTCCCAAACCTTCCGGACGAGATGGTCGTGCGCTGGGGTTCCCTGCCGCTGACGCGCAAGCTCGATCTCGACCACCGCCTCTATCCCGACGACAAGACGGCGGAGGACTGCCGCAGCGAGACCAACCGCCCGCTGCGCCGCCTGCAGGTCGGGGGCGTGCAGTTGGCCTCGGCCCTCGGCGACATGACGGCCGCGGTCCGGGTCCCCTGCCCCTATAGCCCCGCTTTCGACTACGGCGTGCTCGAACAGGCGCTGATCGAACCCGGAGCGCCGGACGTGACCGGCTATCTGCGTGATCAGGTCGTGCTGGTCGGCGCGGCCTACGCCGACAGCAACGACGTCGTCGAGGACGTGGTCCACGGCCGGCAGGCCGGCGTGCACCTGCACGCCATGGCCTACGACAACCTGCTCCGCTACGGCGCCGATCAGCTGCGCCAGCCTCCCGACCTGACCGAAGACCCCTTGCTGTCGTTCTTCGGCGTCGACTGGGGCGAGATCCTCGAGTTCGCCTGCGCGCTGGTCGTGGCCTTCATGATCGAGGTGGTCCGGCGACGCATCTCCCGGGGCGACCTCTCGACTCGGCGGGTCTACGGGCTCTCGACGCTGGCCTTCGCCCTGTGCGTGCTGCTGCTGGCCGGAGCCGTCGGACTGACCCAGGCCCTGCACTGGGCGCCGGTCAACGTGGTCGGGCTGTTCGGCTTCATCATGCTCGACGGCGCGGTCAGCCTCTGGTCGGTCGAAGGCGCGATCCGCATCGCGCGCCTGGCCGTACGGATCGCCACCTTCGTCGCGCGCCGCGCCGGACGGTTCGTCGCCGCCGTGCTGCGCCTCGCCGTTCGCCGCCTCAAGCGCCTGCGAAAGCCCAAGCCGCCCCCGCCCGCACCGCCGGACGCACCGGCCGAAGGGGCGCCGCCCGCCTCGTCAAAACCCGAACTGGAGACCGCGCCATGATCCGCCTCAGCCACCTCGCCGGCCTCGCGGCCGCGACGGCCCTCGCCGCGCCGGCCGCCGCAGAACCCGTCAAGTTCAACGGCCCGACGGTGAAGCTCTACGACAAGAACTGCATCTCCGGCGAGAAGGCGCAGGTCAGCAAGCTGCCGCCGCTCACGGTTGACGAGACCGTCCAGAAGAAGGCTGGCTGCATCACCCTGAGGGACGCCGCCGGCAACGCCTATTACGTGATGCAGGTCCCGACCACCGACGGCGGCTGCGGCCTGACCGGCCTGCGCTCCCCCGACCGCCCCACGGGCTCGTCGAACGCCGGTTCGCGCGGAGCGGGGTGCTGATGCGCCTTCGCGCTCTATCGGCGGCGGTGGTCGCCATTTCCGTCGCCGCCCCCTCGGCCGACGCCTGGGCCCAGACCCGCAGGCGCCCGGCCGCCGCCAGGCCGGCGGCGGCGGCTCCCGCCGCTCCGGCCGAACCGCCCTATCGGCAGCCGCCCCCGCCGCCGCCCGCCACGGCCCTGCTGGCCAAATGCGCCGCCGCCCGAGCGCCGGAGGCCGAGGGCAAGTCGCGAGGCCGCCTGCGCGGGGTGATGACCAGCATCCGCAGCGTCGGATTCGACACCTTCTCGATCAGCGGCGACGACGGCGTGTTCACCTGCCTGCCCGCGACCGCAGCCAAGGTCCAGGTCGAGCGCGCGCCGGTCGATCCCTCCGCCCGCAACCGGGTCAAGGCCCTGGCCGAGCAGGCCGACGTCCGGGGCGACATGCGCCCTTCGCTGTTCTCGATGCCCCAGACCCAGAAGCGCCTGCAGGCCATGGTCGATCGCATCGCCGACGCCTGGCCCTATCCCAACGGACCGCGCCCCAAGGTGCTGATCAGCGCCAACATGCCCTTCAACGCCGAGGCGCGCGTCGACAACACCCTGACCGTCTGGCTCGGCGTCTTCGAAGGCGAAAACGGCGAACCGACCAAAGACCTGATGGACAACGACCTCTACTGGCTGCTGGGCCACGAGTACGCCCATCTGGCCATGGATCACGCCCGGCGCGACGAGGTCATGCAGGGGCGCCTGGGCACCATGCGCTCGGCCTTCAGCCTCTATCAGCGCGGCGTGGTCTTCGACGCCCGCATGAACTACGCCGAGCCCGGCGCCACCGACGAGATGCGCCGCAAGATCGAGGAATCGAAGGAACTGCACCGCAACCTCCGCTTCGTGGTGGAGGAAGTCGCCACGCCCTACTGGGGCCGCATCCAGGAAGACGAAGCCGACGCCATCGGCTTCGACCTCACCGCCCTTGCCGGCTACGTGCCGCGCACCGACTACGCCATCACCAGGATCGGGAAGGGCGAGAAGAGCATGGAGGATCGCTTTGCGGCGGCTGCCGCGGACATGCAAAAGCAGATGTCGGCCACACTGGCCGACCCCCGCTACCAGAACGCCATCCAGCAAAGCCAGTTCGGGGCGGCAGCCAAGACCGTCGGCGGCGTGGCCCTCGACTCCCTTTGGGAGGGTCTGAAGAAGCAGGGCGCCGATTGGCTCAAGCGCAAGCACCGCGCCGCCGACGCCCGCGCCGAGGGCATGGATCGCTACCGAGGGACGGCCTACACCAGACCGCAGATCGCCCCGACCAGCGAGATGACCAGCGTCGAGGTCGAAAGCATCACCCGCCTCCCCGAACTGAGGCGCGGCCTGAACGCGGCCCGCGCCGCCAACCAGGCCCAGAAATTCATCCTGGCCGGCGACCTCGTCCGGGCCCGGACCGAGATCGCCGTGGCGCTGAACCAGCCGCAGTTCTCGCGCGAGGCCTGGGTCCGCTTCGTGGCCGCCCGCATTGAGATGCAGGACGGGCGCTATGGCGAGGCCGTGGAGCACCTGGAGGTGGCGCGGCGTTCGCCCAACGCCGCCCCCGATGTCTATCGCGAGCTTGCGCGTTCCTACTCCAAGCTGGGCCGGACCGCCGCCGCCCGCCCGGTCATCGACGAGGGCAAGATCAAGAGCGGCGATCCGGACTTCTTCCTGCCCGAAGAGATCCGCATCCTGGCCCGAAGCCGCCAGTTCAAGGCCATGCCGCCCCTGCTGGAAGCCTGCCGCCGCACCGAACGCGAGGAGTTGATGTTCGACTGCCAGCACGCGGCCAAGGACGTCGACATGAGCAAGCTGACCGCCGCCCAGGTGAAGGAATTCGAGGATAACAGCTACTTCGGCGTCACGCCCAACAGCGCCAAGGGCGACACCGCGCGCGGCCAGCCCACCATACCGTCGCTGTTCGAAGGCCTGTTCAGCCGACCCTGAAATCGGGGCCGGACACGAAAACGGGCGGCTCCGGAAGGAGCCGCCCGCGATCGTCTCGACCGAAGTCCCCCGCGCTTAGCGGGCGAACTTCTGGAACTTGATCCGCTTGGGGATCAGGCTGTCGGCGCCCAGGCGGCGCTTCTTGTCTTCCTCGTACATCTCGAAGTTGCCTTCGAACCATTCGACGTGGCTGTCGCCTTCGAAGGCCAGGATGTGGGTCGCCAGGCGGTCCAGGAACCAGCGATCGTGGCTGATGACCACGGCGCAGCCGGCGAACTCTTCCAGCGCCTCTTCCAGGGCCTGCAGGGTTTCGATGTCCAGGTCGTTGGTCGGTTCGTCGAGCAGCAGCAGGTTGCCGCCGGTGGCCAGGGTCTTGGCCAGGTGGACGCGGTTGCGCTCACCACCCGACAGCAGGCCGACCTTCTTCTGCTGGTCGCCGCCCTTGAAGTTGAACGAGCCCACGTAGGCGCGGCTGTTGATCTCGCGCTTGCCGACCACCATCACGTCGGTGCCGCCGCTGATCTCTTCCCAGATGGTCTTGTTCGGGTCGAGGGCGTCGCGCGACTGGTCGACATAGGACAGCTTCACGGTCTCGCCGACCTTGACCGTGCCTTGGTCGGGCTGCTCGCGGCCGGTGATCAGCTTGAAGAGCGTCGACTTGCCGGCGCCGTTCGGGCCGATGACGCCGACGATGCCGTTCGGCGGCAGGCGGAACGACAGGTCCTTGAACAGCACCTTGTCGCCGTATTCCTTCTCCAGGCCGGTGACTTCCAGCACCAGGTTGCCCAGGCGCGGGCCGGGCGGGATCTGGATGTGGGCCTGGGTCTGGGCGGCGCGGGCGTTCTCCTGCGCGGCGACCATTTCGTCGTACGAGGCCAGGCGGGCCTTCGACTTGGACTGGCGGGCCTTGGGCGAGGAGCGGACCCATTCCAGTTCGCGGGTGAGCGCGCGCTGGCGGGCTTCGGATTCCGACTGCTCCTGGACGACGCGCTTCTGCTTCTGCTCCAGCCAGCCGGAGTAGTTGCCCTCGTAGGGGATGCCCTTGCCGCGATCCAGTTCCAGGGTCCACTTGGTGACCTGATCCAGGAAGTAGCGGTCGTGGGTCACCAGGATGACGCAGCCCGGGAACTCTTCCAGGTGGTGCTGCAGCCAGGCCACCGACTCGGCGTCCAGGTGGTTGGTCGGTTCGTCGAGCAGCAGCATGTCGGGCTTGCTGAGCAGCAGGCGGGCCAGGGCGATGCGGCGCTTTTCACCGCCCGACAGGCTTTCGATGTTGCTGTCGTTGGGCGGGCAGCGCAGGGCGTCGATCGCCATCTCGATCTTGGAATCGATGTCCCACAGATCCTTGGCGTCGATGATCTCCTGGAGCTTGGTCATCTCCTCCATCAGTTCGTCGGTGTATTCCTCACCGAGCTGAACCGCGAGGGCGTTGTACTTGTCGAAGACGTGCTTGTCTTCGCAGTCGGCGATGACATTGCCCCAGACGTCCTTGGTCGGGTCCAGCACCGGCTCCTGCGGGAGGTAGCCGCGCTTGACGCCGTCGGCGGCCTTGGCCTCGCCCGAGAATTCCTTGTCGAGGCCGGCCATCACCTTCAGCAGGGTGGACTTACCCGAGCCGTTGACGCCCACGACGCCGATCTTGGCGTCGGAGTAGAACGACAGCCAGATGTTCTCGAAGACCTTCTTGCCGCCGGGATAGGCCTTGGTCAGGCCCTGCATCTGGAAAATGTATTGCTGCGCCATGAGGGGCTTTTCGTCTCTCGGGTCGGGGTGCGGGGGTCGGGCGCTCAAATAGCGGTTGGGGGCGATTTGCGCAATCGCGACCCCTTCACGCATTCGTCGCCAGACTGTCGGCGAGACGACAAATAACCGTCGCGGCGGTGTCGTCGATCAACGTTAGGCGAGCCCACTAGACGCGCCCCGGCGGCCTCCCCGCCCTCGGCGCACTAGGGGATAGTTCAGATGAAATCCGCTCTTCTGCTGAGCGCCGCCTTCGGCGCGCTCCTGCTGGCCGCTCCCGCCCTCGCCGCCGAAACCCCGGCCGAACCCGCGCCGGCCGCCGATGCGGCCACCGAAGTCGACGCCGTCATCGTCATCGGCCAGGGCCAGAGCCGCCAGGTCCAGACCGTCAACGACGCCGCCCTGGCCCTGGAAGCCTCCGGTTCCAGCCCGCTGAAGGCGATCGCCAAGCTGCCCGGCGTGTCGTTCCAGTCGGCCGACGCCTTCGGCGCCTACGAGTGGTCGACTCGCATCTCGATCCGCGGCTTCAACCAGAACCAGCTGGGCTTCACCCTGGACGGCGTGCCGCTGGGCGACATGAGCTACGGCAACCACAACGGCCTGCACATCAGCCGCGCCGTCGCCAGCGAGAACATCGGCAAGGTCGAACTGGCCCAGGGCGCCGGCGCGCTGGGCGTGGCCTCGACCTCGAACCTGGGCGGCACGCTGCAATTCTTCTCGCGCGATCCGTCCGAAACGCTCGGCGGCCAGCTGAACGTCACCGGCGGCTCCGAAGCCATGCACCGGGTGTTCGGCCGCTTCGAAACCGGCGCCATCGAGCAACTGGGCGGCCTGCGCGCCTACGTCTCGATCGCCGACCAGAAGAGCGACAAGTGGAAGGGCGGCGGCGAGCAGAAGCAGCGCCAGTACGACGCCAAGGCCGTGCTGCCGATCGGCGAAGGCGAACTGACCGGCTTCTACCACCGCTCGGAACGCCGCGAGCAAGACTACCAGGACATGTCGTTCGAGATGATCAAGCGTCTCGGCCGCGACTGGGACAACACCCAGCCCAACTGGGCCCTGGCGATCGCCGCCGCCCGCGCCTACCAGACCGGAACCGCCCTGCCCTCGCCGTTCACCTCGGTCGACGACGCCTACTACGCCGGCGCCGGCATCCGTGACGACGACCTCTACGGGGCCAGCCTCAGCCTGCCGATCGGCGAGCGCGTGAAGTTCGACGCCACCGCCTACCAGCACAAGAACCAGGGCCAGGGCCTTTGGTACACGCCGTACCTGGCCAGCCCCGGCTTCGGCACGATCGGCTCGAACGCCGCCCCGCTGTCGATCCGCACCACCGAATACGACATCGACCGCGGCGGCCTGATCGCCGGCCTGTCGGTCGAGCTGGGCGCCCACACCATCAGCGGCGGCTTCTGGACCGAAACCAACCACTTCAACCAGGCCCGCCGGTTCTACGCCGAGACCGCCTCGGCACCGTCTCGCGACCCGCTGGACTTCCAGGCCAACCCCTTCGCCACCCAGTGGCAGTACCGCTTCGAGACCAAGACCCTGACCGGCCACATCGAAGACAGCTGGGCCGTCACCGAAGCCCTGAAGATCAACTTCGGCTTCAAGGCGGTGAAGGTCGAAAACAGCGTCGAGACCGTGGTCGGCAGCGCGCTGTCGGGCAAGATCGAGAGCAAGGACACGTTCCTGCCGCAGGTCGGCTTCGTCTACGACCTGGGCAGCGGCGTCGAGTTCTTCGGCGGCTATACCGAGAACATGGCCGCCTACGTCTCGGCGGCGACGGCCGGCCCGTTCGCCTCACAGAGCCAGACGGTCGTCGACTACGTCGCCAAGACCCTGAACCCGGAAAGCTCCAAGACCTTCGAAGCCGGCGCCCGCTATCACCGCGGTCCGTTCCAGGGCGTGGTCGCGGTCTATGACGTCAACTTCGAGGACCGCCTGCTCAGCGCCTCGACGGCCTCGCCGATCCTGGGCCTGCCGGCCGTGCTGTCGAACGTCGGCTCGGTGAAGACCCAAGGCCTGGAGCTGGCCGGCGAATACCGCGTCAGCGACGCCTGGTCGGTCTACGCCGCCTACACTCACAACAAGTCGGAATACCAGGACGACGTCATCAACGGCAGCGGCGCCGTCGTCGCCCACACCGCGGGCAAGACCGTGGTCGACACGCCCGAGAACATCTTCAAGGGCGAGGTGAAGTTCGAGCAGGCCGGCTTCTACGCCAAGCTCGGCGTCAGCTACACCGGCGAGCGCTACTACACCTACGAGAACATCGGCGGGAAGGTCGACAGCGCCACCGTGGCCGACCTCACCCTCGGCTACAGCTTCGACGGCGAGGGCTGGACCAAGGGCCTCGAGATCCAGGCCAACGTCACCAACCTGTTCGACGAGGACTACATCTCGACCGTCGGCTCGGGCGGCTTCGTCAACAACGACACCGCCGGCACGGCCATGACCCTGCTGCCGGGCGCGCCCCGCCAGGGCTTCGTGACCATCAAGAAGGCGTTCTAAGACTCGCCTTCGCACCTGAAAGACGCGCGGCCGGGAGGCGACTCCCGGCCGCGTTTTCGTTCTAACCCTTCAACCGCATGGCCACGTCGCAGCGCTCGTAGCGCGCGCCGAACAGGGCCATCACCTCGGCGTCGTGTTCGAAGCCCAGCTTCTCGTAGAGGTGCACGGCGGGACCGCACTTGGTGTTGGTCAGCAAGTAGAGCTTCTCGCTCGCCCCCATCGCCTTCGCCCGCCTGATCACCTCGGCCAGCAGGAACTCGCCGACCTTACGGCCGCGCGCCGACTTCGACACCGCCATCTTGGTCAGCTCGAACCAGCCGTCCTTGGACTTCATCAGCGCGCAGGTCCCGACCACGCCCAGGTCGGGCGTCTGGGCGAACAGGATCGCCCCGCCCTTGTCGATGATCCGCTCGCGCGGGTTGGACAGCAGGTCGACGTCGTTGGCCTCCAGCGCGAACATCTCCTCGATCCATTCGGCGTTGATGCGATGGAACGGCTCGGCCAGCTCGTCGGAGAAGTCGCGCACGGTCATCGGCGGCGCCAGGGTGCGGTCGGTCAGGGTGCGGTCCGTCAACGAGCGTCGGTCCAGTTCGGCCTCGATTTCGGCGAGAGCGGCCATCAGTTCTTGATGACGTCCGCCGCACAGAGACCCGGCGGCGGCCTCCACCCGCGGCCAGAGATCCCGCTCCAACCGGTCCATCAGGACCTCGCCGGCGGGGGTCAGGGACAGCAGCTTGTGACGCTGGTCACGCCCTTCCCTGCTGGCCTCGACCAGCCCCTGCTCGATCAGCGCCTGCAAAGCGCGTGTGGCGGTGGGCTGGCTGATGCGCAGGTGCTGGGCGATGGCTCCCACGTTGCGCGGCCCCTCGCGGCGCAGCACCGCCAGCAGCGGCTGCTGGGCCGGCTGCACCGGCAGATCCATCGCCTGCAGGATCGCCCCCGCCTCGGTCTGCAACCGCTCGCCCAGGCGCTTCAGCCGGCTGCCCAGGAACAGCACGCCGAGATCGGAAAGGGTGTCGGAAGTCATGAGCGCTATCCTGCCAGAATATGTATAGCATGCTATATATCTAGCTATGCGTATCACGGTCAAGACGACGTCAGGAACGCCAGCTCGGCTCGGCGGTGTTGTTGTCGATGTCGCGGAAGGACGCCCTCGCCCACCCCTACTGCGTCGGCTTCAGGCGTTCGGCGCGGCGGCGCATGGCGGCCGCCAGTTGCAGCAGGGCCAGGGCCGAGGCCTCGTCGCGCTCGGCCGCGCGCATGGTGTAGACCCGCGCCAGCACCACCAGCGCTTCGGGCCGGTCCAAGCCCTCGGCGCCGAACATGTCGGCGATCGACTGGTCCAGTTCGATCAGCTGGTCGTCGCTCAGCAGAGCCAGCAGTTCGTCGTCGGAGAAGTCTTCGGGCGCGTTGCTCATGCGCCCGACATAGCAGACCTTTCGGCCGCTAGGCGACCTCGGCCGGCTTGGCCAGGGCCGGACGCGGCTCGGCCAGCAAGGGCTTCAGCAGTTTCGAGAAGCTGCCGTAGGTGAAACTGCCCGAGTCGGCGTGGCGCACCACGCCCTGGCGGTCGATGACGAAGCTGGTCGGCACGGCGTTGTCGATCTTGCCGTAACCCTTGCCGGTCAGCCGCTTGGCCAGCGGGAACGCCAGCACCTTGGCGAGATCGCGCAGGGCGCGCTCCGGCGGCGAATCCTCGACGCTGATGGCGTAGATCCGCAGGCCCGCACCGCTACGCTCGCGCATGAACTGGTCCATGGCCGGCATCTCGGCGCGGCAGGGGCCGCACCATGTGGCCCAATAGTTCAGCACCACGACATCGCCGGCCATCTCGCTCGACTTGATGACCTGGCGATCGAAGGTCGTCACCGAGAACGGCGGGGCGACGTCGCCGACGGCCGCCTGCTTGCTCCCGGCCCAGGTCAGGCTCGGCGTCGCCAGGCCCATGGCGGCGCCCGTCCCGGCCCCCATCGCGGCCAGGGCCGTCATCACTTCGCGCCGCCGCATGTCCCCTCCGTACGCCACCTGCTCAAGCGGCGTTATCGCCAGGGTTGCTCGCGGTCAAGCTTACTCGCGCCCAGCCTCGACAACCACCGAACCGTGACGAAGCGCGTTCACAGGGGCAAGCAAACCGCCTAGGTTCTGTCCATGGACCGTCATGCTTCCCTCGCAGCCATGTCCGCCATCGGCCGTCGCGGCCTGTTCCGCGAGGTCGAACCGTTCTCCTTCGGCTGGTTGTCGGTCGGCGGGCCGCACGAGATCTATTACGAGGAATGCGGCGCGCCGCGTGGCAAGCCGGCGGTGATCCTCCACGGCGGCCCCGGCGGGGCGATCAACCCGACCATGCGGCGGTTCTTCGATCCCGGCCGCTGGCGCATGGCCCTGTTCGACCAGC
Source organism: Caulobacter sp. GW821-FHT10A10 (assembly GCF_059415745.1). Classification (NCBI taxonomy): domain Bacteria; kingdom Pseudomonadati; phylum Pseudomonadota; class Alphaproteobacteria; order Caulobacterales; family Caulobacteraceae; genus Caulobacter; species Caulobacter sp. GW821-FHT10A10. The sequence continues at coordinate 551,586 of NZ_JBWKNV010000003.1, forward strand.
GCGGCTGCGGCCGCTCGCGCCCCAACGCCAGCCTCGACGACAACACCACCTGGAGCCTGATCGCCGATATCGAGAGGCTGCGCGAGCACCTGGGCGTCGAGAAATGGACCGTGTTCGGCGGTTCCTGGGGCTCCACCCTCGCCCTGGCCTACGCCATCAAGCATCCCGACCGGGTCGAGGGCCTGGTGCTGCGCGGCGTCTTCCTGCTGACCGAGAAGGAACTGGCCTGGTTCTACCAGGACGGCGCCTCGATGCTGTTCCCCGACGCCTGGGAGCGTTTCCTGGCGCCGATCCCGGTGGAAGAGCGCGGCGACCTGATGGCCGCCTATCACAAGCGCCTCGTCCATCCCGACCGCCGCGTCCAGGCCGAGGCCGCCAACGCCTGGAGCCAGTGGGAGGGCGACACCATCTCGCTGCGCGGCCCCGAGGCCCGCCCCCCCAAGTTCAACGAAGAAGACTTCGCCATCGCCTTCGCACGGATCGAGAGCCACTTCTTCGTCAATCGCGGCTTCTTCCCCGAAGACGGCTGGATCCTGAAGAACATCGACACGATCCGGCACATCCCGGCCTGGATCGTCCAGGGCCGCTTCGACGTCGTCACGCCCCTGGCCAGCGCCTGGGCCCTGCACCGCGCCTGGCCCTCTGCCCATTTCGAGATCGTCTGGGACGCCGGCCACGCCTCGACCGAGCCCGGCGTCATCGACGGCCTGGTGCGGGCCACCGACGCGGCGTTCGGGCGGTAGCCCTCCCCCTAGACTCCCGTCATTCCCGCCCTTGTGGCGGGAAACCCTGGTTCCGCTCGCACGGGAAGCGCCAGCGGATGGCCTGCGATCCGCCCCACTCGCCCTTGCGGCTGACAGAGGGGTTCCCGCCACAAGGGCGGGAATGACGGGAAGAAGGGGGTACCCCCCTCAAGCCCCCAGGTGCTTCCCCCGCCGCTTGATCGCCAGGCTCTCCCAGCTCGCCACCGCCAGCAGCACCAGTGTCGTCAGCAGCGACAGCACCAGCGGCGACACGCTCATTGCCGCCAGGGCCAGCAGCGCCAAGGCCGCCATCCCCGCGATCCGCGACGGCGACCAGATGCGGAACACCGCCTTCTTGAACAGAACCCCGCCCAGCAGGAACAGGAGCGGCCCGCCGATCAGGGCGGCGGCGGTCTTGAGGTCGGCATGGCCGACCGGATGGTGGATCACCCACTCGTCGCCGACCGCCGCCACGATGATCCCCGCCACCGGCAGCAGGTGGCTGTAGGTGTAGGCCACCCGCGCCACCCGGCCCGGATCGTCGGAATGGCTGATCGCCTCGCTGGCGGCCTCGGCGGTGAACGAGAAGTAGATCCACCACATGGCCAGGCTGGCCACGAACGACGAGGCGAAGGCCGCCGTCACGGCCGGCGTCCATTCCAGGCCAGCGGCGGTCGCGCCCATCACCAGGATCGACTCGCCCAGGGCGATGATCGTGAACAGGGCGCAGCGCTCGGCCAGGTGCGCGCCTTCCACCGTCCAGTCGGCGGTTTTCGACCGGCCCAGGCCCGGGGTCCAGAAACCGGCCGCCGGCGAGGCGTATTCGATGGCGATGGCGGCGGCCCAACAGGCCAGACGCAGCTCGTCATGCAGCAGGCCGCCGGCGATCCACAGCACGCCCGAAACGCTCAGCCAGGCGCTGATCCGCAGGAAGTTCAGCTTCAGGCCCTGGTCGCGCCGCACGCACCACACGGTGAAGACGCTTCGCCCCACCTGGATGCCGACATAGGCCAGGGCGAACAGCAGCCCCCGCCCCTCGAAGGCCTGCGGGATCGACATCGCCAGCACCATGCCCGCGGCCATCACCACGAACAGCATGATCCGCACCGGCGGCCGCTCGGGGTCCAGCCAGTTGGTGACCCAGGCGGTGTAGACCCAGGCCCACCAGACGGCCATCAGCAGCAGGCCCGTCTCCAGCAGGCCCAGCAGGCTCGGATGGCCGATCAGGCCGTGCGACAGCTGGGTGATGGCGAAGACGAACACCAGATCGAAGAACAGCTCGACATAGGTCACCCGCGCATGGCCGCCCTCGCGCGCCCGCAGCAGGCCGCCGCCCTTCTTGCTCGTCATCTCCGCTCCTTCGTTCTTTCGCCCAGGCTTTCGCCTGGAATCGGAAGCTAGCCAGAACGAATTGGCGGCTGAAGCGCTATCCTCGCATGACGCCGTTCGATCTCCTGAAAACCCGCGCCGCCATCGTCGGCCTCCCCCTCGCCCTGACCCTGGGCGCGGTGGCCGGCGTCGTCATGCAGATCGGTCCGCAGGAGGCCGAACCCGGCGCCTTCGCCGAGGTCCACGGCAGTCAGTACGCCGAAGCCGCGCCCATGGTCTGGCCGGCCGGCAAGGTCCCCGACTACGTCATCGGCCAGGACTTCCTGCGCCCGCCGCAGGACCAGACGCCGGTGGTGCTGACCTCGGCCGATCTCGTCGGCATGGGTCCCGAGATGAGCCTGATCGAACCGGCCAGCTACGAGCCCGCCGACCAGGACATCGTCTCGGCCTCCGGCGCCACAGCCGCTATGGACCAGCCGGCGACCCCCACCGAACCCGCCGACGCCCCCCGCGCCAGCTACGCCTCGACCAGCGGTGACATTCTGAACACGCGCCTGCCGGAAGAGGTGGTCGCCGGCCCGCCGACGGAAATGGCGGCGTCGAGCTACTGAACCTCCCCCTCTGGGGGAGGCGATCGCGCAGCGATCGGTGGGGGGCGTGACTGCGAAATCCGCCAACACCTCGAAAGCTGAAAACGTCCCCCCACCGGCCTTCGGCCGCCTCCCCCACGAGGGGAGGTCCTCTCATTTCGGCCCCCGCCTTGCACCCATCCCGCCAAGCGAAGCGACACTGTGCCGTTTCGCGCCACACGGGAACGCGTATGGACGCCTCCGCGCCGGAACGGGACGAGCACGAGCAAGGGATCCTGCGCACGCTGGAGGCCTGGGCCTGCGGCTTCGTGCTGTTCATGCTGTCCAACGCCCTGATCGGCCCGCTGCTCGACCCGGAACAGGCCGGCGGCGAGGACATGCCGCTTCTTCGCCTGATGTGGCTGCCGGTCTACGCCCTGATCCTGGGCCTAGTGATGTGGCGCGCGCCGCGGCTGATGAAGTTCTGGCTGCCGGCCAGCGTGCTCAGCCTGCTGGTCTTCTGGGTGTTCGCCTCGTCGTCCTGGTCGTTCGACCCGGGCACCACCAACCGCCGGGCCCTGGCCGCGGCCTTCACCACCCTGTTCGGCTTCTATTTCGCCGCCAGCTTCGACGGCCGCCGCATGGCCGAGATCCTGGCGACCACCTTCCTGATCCTCGGCGCCGGCGGTCTGCTGGCGGCGATCGCCTATCCCAAGATGGGCGTGCAGCACGACATCAACGCCGGCGACTGGCGCGGCCTGTGGTTCGAGAAGAACCAGATGGGCGCGATGATGGTCTACGGCGCCCTGGCCTCGATGGCCGCCATCCTGGCCGGCACCAAGCACCGCAAGCTCTTCATCACCGCCATCGTGCTCTGCGCCTTCATGATCGTGATGAGCAAGTCCAAGACCTCGCTGATGGTGCTGATGATCGGCCTCGCCGGATCGGGCCTGCTGGGCATGATGCGGCGCGGTCCGGCCACGGCGATCACCATGGTCTGGCTGGGCGTCACCGTGATCGGCGGCGCGGCCATCGTCATGTGGCTGGCCCCCGAGCTGCTGTTCAAGGCCCTGGGCAAGGACCCCACCCTGACCGGCCGCACCGAGATCTGGGACGCCCTGCTGCGCCAGTCGGCCAAGGCCCCGATCACCGGCTACGGCTACGCCGTGTTCTGGCGCGACGAGTCGGTGCCGGCCATGTTTATCCGCAAGGAGACCGGCTGGAACGTGCCGACCGCCCACAACGGCTGGCTCGACGTGCTGGCCCAGTTGGGCTGGGTGGGCGTGGGGCTGTCGGCCCTGGTGCTGGGCTTGCCGCTGCTGGTCGCCCTGTTCCGGTTCGACAAGGTGCGCGACGGCTATTGGGCGACGCTGTTCCTGGTCATTTTCCTGATCACCACCTTCTCGGAAAGCTTCATCCTGGAGCGCAACGGCATCGCCTGGGCCCTGGCCTGCGCGGCCGCCACGCGCCTGCTCGGTCCCGCCCTCGGCTTCGCCCGCGGCGTCGACCCCAAGGCCGCGCGAGCCCCGCGCGAAGAGGCGCCGCTGAGCTGGCGCCTGGCTCCGCCCGAGCCGATCCCGGAAATTTGGAGCCCCGCCCCCGTCTTCGGACGACGCACGGTCTCGCCTTTGGCGGCGCGTACGACTATTGGAGCGGCATGACCGACTACACGCCCCAGCAGATCGTCGCCCGCGGCGCCCGCGCCGACGCCGAAGCCGCCGCCGACGCCATCGACAACATGCCCGGCCTCGAAGGCGCGACCTACTCGATCCTGGAAGAGGACGAGGACAAGAACATCTGGCGCATCGACGCCTTCCCGACCACCGACGAGGAAGACGCCGGCCTGCTGGAGCTGCTGGGCGGCTACGACCTGAAGGTCGTGCGCGAGACCCTGGCCGACGCCGACTGGCTGGCCATGGCGCTGTCGGGCCTGCCGCCGGTGCGCGCCGGCCGCTTCTTCGTCTACGGCATGCACGACCGCGGCCGCCTGCCGGCCAGCACCGTCAACCTGCGCATCGAAGCCGGCGCGGCCTTCGGCACCGGCCACCACGGCACCACCGTCGGCTGCCTCCAGGCCTATGACCGCCTGATCAAGGCCAAGAAGTTCAACAAGGTGCTCGACGTCGGCGCCGGCACGGGCCTGCTGGCCATCGCCGCCGCCCGCACGGGTTCGAAGCTGGCCGTCGGCACCGACATCGACAAGCCGTCGGTGCGCATCGCCCGCGAGAACGCCGTGGTGAACAAGGCCAACGCCAAGTTCGTCCACGCCTCGGGGCTGGGCCACCGCCTGGTCGCCGACAACGCCCCCTACGACCTCGTCTTCGCCAACATCCTGGCCCGACCGCTGATCAGCCTGGTGCAGGACATCAAGCGCGCGCTGGTTCCCGGCGGCACGGTCATCCTGTCGGGCCTGCTGCGCACCCAGGAACGGATGGTCAAGGCCGCCTACCTGTCGCGCGGCTTCCGCGTGAAGACCCGCATCCATCGCGACGCCTGGGCGACGCTGGTGCTCGAGCGGCCGTAAGGTCGCTCGACGCACAAGGCGGAACACCTCCGCTTGGCTCCACGTTTCCTCGAACAACGACGTTCGAGGAAACTTAGCCATGACCTATACCGATCCTTCCCTCCCCCCGGCCCAGCGACAGCCCGCGCCCGAGCGCGTCGTGGAAGTCCGCCGCGAGTCGAGCCCGCTGGGCTGGCTGGTCGCCGGCGTGGTGGCCATCGTGGCGGTGATCGCCGTGGCCTTCATGCTCACCTCGCGGCCGATGGACGCCAGTTCCGACCAGATCGCCCAGGCCCAGGAACAGGGCCGCACCGCCGGCCTGCTCGAAGGCGCGCAGGTCGGTCTGCAGACCGGCGCCCAGCAGGCCCAGGCGGCCGCCGAAAGCTCGGCCCGTGACGCCGCCGCGGCCGCCGACGCCGTCCGCCGCCAGACCGAGGCCCAGGCCCAAGCCGCCGCCGACGCCGCCCACGATGCCGCCGCCAACGCCCCGGCGACCACCGACGGCAAGGCGCCGTCGCCCGACCCCGACCGCCCGCAATAAGTCCCCTTCCAAGTCCCGCGCTGGAGGCCTAAATCGGTCTCCATGCGCCAGACCTTCGATGAATCCACCGATCCGGGCTTTGGCCCGCGCCACGTTCCGCTGATCCGCGAGGCCATGGCCCGCCAGGGTCTGGACGGCTTCCTTGTGCCCCACGAGGACGAGCACCAGAACGAATACCTGCCGGCCGCCAACGACCGCCTGGCCTGGGCCAGCGGCTTCACCGGCTCGGCCGGCGCCGGCGTCATCATGAGCGACCGCGCCGCCGTGTTCGTCGACGGCCGCTACACCCTCCAGGTCCGCGAGCAGGTCGACCAGGGGGTGTTCGAGATCCGCGACCTCGTCGAGGGCGGCGTCCCCGCCTATCTCGAAACCGCCAAGACCGGCGCCGTCATCGGCTACGACGCCCGCCTGCACAGCCCCGCGGCGCTGGACGCCCTGAAGGCCGCCGCCGCCCGCGCCGGCGCCACGCTGAAGCCCGTCGCCGCCAACCCGCTGGACGAGGCCTGGGGCCAGCAGCGCCCGGCCCAGCCGCAGGCGCCGGTCGTGCCGCATCCGACGCAATACGCCGGCGAAGAGTCCTCCGCAAAGCGCGCCCGCGTCGGCGCGGGCCTCGGGGCCGACGCCGCGGTCATCACCGCCCCGGCCTCGATCGCCTGGCTGTTCAACATCCGCGGCGGCGACGTCATCCGCACGCCCCTGCCCCTGGCCCAGGCCGTGCTGCGCGCCGACGGCAGCGCCCGCCTGTTCCTCGATCCGGCCAAGGTCACCGAGGAACTGCCCGCCTGGCTCGGCAACGAGGTCTCGCTGGAAGCGCCGGAAGCCCTGGAAGGCGCCCTGGCCGAGCTGTCGGGCAAGTCGGTGCTGGTCGATCCGGCCCAGTCCTCGGCCTGGTATTTCGACACCCTGGTCGCCGCCGGCGCCAAGGTCGTGCGCGGCATGGACCCCTGCACCCTGCCCCGCGCCTGCAAGAACGGCGTCGAGCTGGACGGCACGCGCGAAGCCCACCGCCGCGACGGCGCCGCCCTCACCCGGTTCCTGCACTGGCTGGCCACCGAGGGCCAGGTCAGCCCGCCGGACGAGAAGGAGGCCGTCGCCAAGCTGGAAAGCTTCCGCGAAGCCACCGGCGTGCTGAAGGACCTCAGCTTCGACACCATCGGCGCGGCCAACGGCCACGGCGCCCTGCCCCACTACCGCCCGACCGAGCGCAGCAACGAACGCGCCGCCCTCGGCTCGCTGCTGCTGGTCGACAGCGGCGGCCAGTACCTGGACGGCACCACCGACGTCACCCGCACCGTGGCGATCGGCGAGCCCACGGCCGAGATGGTCCAGCGCAACACGCTCGTCCTGAAGGGCCACCTGGCCATCGCCCGCCTGCGCTTCCCAGCAGGCACCACCGGCTCGGCCATCGACGCCCTCGCGCGCATGGCGCTTTGGGCTCACGGCCTCGACTACGACCACGGCACCGGCCACGGCGTCGGCGTCTATCTGGGCGTGCACGAAGGCCCGCAGCGGATCAGCAAGGCGCCCAACACCATCGCCCTGCAAGCCGGCATGATCGTCTCCAACGAGCCCGGCTACTACAAGGACGGCGAATACGGCATCCGCATCGAGAACCTGGAAGTGGTCATGCCGGCCGAAGCCGTCGGCGGCGGCGACCGCCCGATGCACCGCTTCGAGGCCCTGACCCTCGCCCCCATCGACCGCCGCCTGGTCGACAAGGCCCTGCTGACGGCCGAGGAGGTCGCCCAGTTCGACGCCTACCACGCCCGGGTGCTGCGCGAGATCGGCCCGCGGCTCGAGCCGGAGGTTCGGGCTTGGCTGGAAGAGGTGTGTAAGCCCCTCTGATCCCTCTCCCCTTGCGGGAGAGGGTGGCCCCACGAAGTGGGGTCGGGTGAGGGGTCGCACATACAGAAACGCCGCGACGGCTGGTCAGCTGTCGCGGCGTTTTGCGCCCGAGAGACCCCTCATCCGTCAGCTTCGCTGACACCTTCTCCCGCAAGGGGAGAAGGAGAGTTCTACTTCAACCGCGTCCAGGTCTGCGTCTTGCACAGCGGCGCGACGATGCAGCCCTTCAGTTTGAGCTTGTCGGGCGAGGTCATGGTGATGGTGCCCGAATAGGTGCCGCCGTCGTCGGCGTTGTAGACCTTGCCGCCGGTCCACTTCTCGGGACCGCCGCTGAAGCCCCACAGCATCTGCATGCCCTTCAGCGGGCGCGTGCGCAGCGAGGCGTCCTTGTTCTTGGCGTCCTTCTTGGACGGGTCGGTCTTGATGTGGTCCGAGGTCACCAGCTTGCCGCACAGGCTGTTGCCGCAGCGGCTGATCTCGACCTGGCCGCCGTTGGTCTCGGTCAGCCAGAGGCCGGTGATGTCCGCGGCCATGGCCGGCGCGACGAAGGCGGCGCTGGCGACGGCGGCGAGAATGGCGGTCCTGAGCATACAGTTACGACTCCCTATGCGCGTAGTGTTTGGAACGCGCGTTTTATCCCTCGTCGCCTATCTCGCCGCGAACGGCAAGGCGATTTCAGGGCCGTGCTTTTCACGGCAGGGTCGTAACCATCGTTTGGCTGCCGGAGTTCCGTGCACCCTTCTTGCTCCAGCCGGCGGTGAGGCGCTCCAGGCGCGGCTTCAGCCAGTCCTGCAGCGGGGCGTCGACCAGGCGCTCGAACACCCAGGCGAAGGCGATCGCTGCCGGGAAGGCCATGGCCCAGATCACCCAGTGCGCGGCTTGGTGCAGCTCGACCTTCTGATCGAGCAGGCGTTGCATGGCGAACCACACCACGCCCACGAACTGGTTGGTCAGGTACAGCGAGAACGACAGGCGGCCGCCGGTCTTGGCCCAGGTCCAACCGTTCTGGGCCGAGCCGCTGGCGGCGAAGATCAGCAGGCCCAGCAGGGCCAGGCTCGGATAGGCGTATTCGCCGACCACGTTCAGGGCCACGAAGCCGACGATGGCGAAGGCCGCCAGGGCGTCGGCCAGCTTCGGGCCGATCACCACCTCGCGGGCCAGGCGGGCGATCAGCACGCCCATCAGGAACAGCGGAATGGCGCGGTAGAGGCCGTTGCGCAGATGCAGGTGGAACGACGGCAGGCCGAAGGCGGCGCGGGCGAAGGCGTCGACGGCCACGAAGATCGCCAGGCCGATCGCCAGGGCCAGCCACGGCGAACGGACCTTGCCGAACACCCGCCAGATGGTCGGGAACAGGGCGTAGCAGACCAGCAGGGCCGACAGCGTCCAGGTCGGCATGTTCCAGCCCGACGGTCCCTGGAAGCCCCAGGTCTGGATGAGGAAGATCTGCTGGGGCAGCTGGTCCCACTGGTACCATTGCGGATTGCGGGCCGGCAGGCCGAGGAACGAGGTGGCCAGCACCAGGGCCACGAAGGCGGCGATCATCACCAGGTGCGCCGGCCACACCCGGGCCACGCGCTTGAGCAGGAAGGCCCGGTCGTCGACCTGGCCGGCGGTGAACCGCGGCCCATAGGCCCGGCCCAGCACATAGCCCGACAGCATCAGGAAGAAGTCGGTGGCCAGATAGCCGCGCCCGAACGCCGGATGGATCGAGAACAGCGAGACCGGCGCCTGCTCGGCGTAGTGATAGACCACGATGAAGAAGGCCGCGAAGAACCGCAGCGCATCCAGCGGCCCGCCACGGGACAGCGGGCGCGCGGCCTTGGCCGGTTTCGTACCAGTATCGGACATGGCGGACTCCTTCGCGGAAGGAGGAGCAAGGTTGGGGCCAGTATCCAGATCCTCCCCCTGAAGGGGGAGGTGGCCCGAAGGGCCGGAGGGGGAAGTTCCTGCTGATTTCAACGAAATCGCCGACACTGCAGCCACTTCCCCCCCTCAGTCGCTCCGCGACAGCTCCCCCTTCAGGGGGAGCATCTTGAACGAAGGACCCTCCCCCTCTGGGGGAGGCGGCCGAAGGCCGGTGGGGGGACGTTTTCAGCTTTCGAGGCATCGGCGGGGCCAGCAACCACTCCCCCCACCGATCGCTTCGCGATCACCTCCCCCACAGGGGGAGGTTCTCAATCCCCCCGGTCGCCCTTCATCAGCCGCGCCTTGTCGCGCGCCCAGTCACGAGCCGCTTCCGTCTCGCGCTTGTCGTGGTTCTTCTTGCCCTTGGCCAGGCCGATCTCGAGCTTGGCCAGGCCCTTCTCGTTCCAATAGAGCTTGAGCGGAATCAGCGTGCGGCCGTCGCGCTGCACCGCGCCGATCAGCTTTTCGATCTGCTTGCGGTGCAGCAGCAGCTTCCGGTGCCGGCGCGGCTCGTGGTTGAAGCGGTTGGCGTGGCCGTAAGGGGGAATGTCGGCGTTGATCAGCTTGATCTCGCGCCCTTCGACCGACGCATAGGACTCGGCGATGTTGGCCCGGCCGACGCGCAGCGACTTGACCTCGGTGCCGGTCAGCATGATGCCGGCCTCGAAGGTCTCCTCGATGAAGTAGTCGTACCGGGCGCGCCGGTTCTCGGCGATCGGCTTGGTCATCAGACCAGACCCGCCTCGCGCATCGCTTCCAGGATCGCGGGACGCACGGCTTCGCTGCACGGCGTGATCGGCAGGCGCACGTCTTCCGTGGACAGGCCCAGCTGCGCCAGGGCGAACTTGGTCGGGCCGGGCGATGAGTCGAGGAACAGCGCCTTGTGCAGCTTGATCAGGCGGTCCTGCCAGTAGCGGGCCGTCTCCCAGTCGTCGTTGAAGCAGGCGTTCATGAAGGTGGCGCAGGCGTCCGGGGCGACGTTCGAGGTCACCGAGATCACGCCGTGGCCGCCGTGGGCCATGTAGCCCAGCGCCGTCGGATCATCGCCCGTCAGCAGCACCCAGTCCTCGCCGCAGGTGATGCGCTGCAGGCTGATGCGGGTCAGGTCGCCGGTGGCGTCCTTGATGCCGACGATGTTGGGCAGCTTCGACAGGCGCACCAGGGTGTCATTGGAGATGTCGACGCCCGTGCGGCCCGGCACGTTGTAGACGAACACCGGCAGCTCCACGGCGTCGTTGATCGCCTTGTAGTGCTGGTACATGCCCTCTTGGCTCGGGCGGTTGTAGTACGGCGTCACCACCAGGGCGGCGTCGGCGCCGACCGTCTTGGCGTGACGCACCAGGTCGATCGCCTCGTCGGTCGAGTTGGAACCGGCGCCGGCCATCACCGGCACGCGGCCGCGGGCGGTCTTCACGCACAGTTCGACGACGCGCTTGTGCTCGTCGTGCGACAGGGTCGAGGTCTCGCCCGTGGTGCCGACCGGCACCAAGCCGTGCACGCCGCCGGCGATCTGGCGCTCGACCAGCGCGACGAAGCCTTTCTCGTCGACCTCGCCGTTCTGGAACGGGGTGACCAGGGCCGGGATGACGCCCTTGAACGGGGAATGGACCATGACTTGCAATTTGCCGTGAGCAGACGCCGCGAGAGTTGCGGCTGAAACGTGGGGGCGGACAATATGTCCGGGCGCCGCCCGACCGCAACTGGCCGAGCTGACCTTTTCGAGGGTTACGCCCGCCTGGACGGGTCGATCCGGCGGCGAACCGGGCTATAGAGCGTGCATCGTCTCGGTTCCGGCCCCAAATCGGCCCTCGAAGCCGTCGTAGACAAGATAGGGGCTCCGGCCCCGCTCGTGAAGGAGACCGCGTTTTGGCTTTTGGGATTCGTCGGCTTCTCCTCGGTTGCGCCAGCCTGGTCCTGATCTCGGGCGTCGCCGACGCCCAGACTGGCCAGACCGACGAAGAGGGCCTGCCGACCGCGCCCCAGCCCTATACTGGCTCGGCCCGTCCCGGCCTGATCAGCACGCCCTACACCGCCAACAATTCCAGCCTGTCCGACAGCGACGCGGCCAATCTGCGCGCCGCCGTCATGGGTCAGCGCTCGGCCGCCACGGTGCGCGCGGCCATGACCGGCATCTCCGATCCGCTGGCCCGCAAGATCGCCCTCTGGGCCCTGGCCGACGTCGGCGCCGAGAGCATGAGCTTCTTCGAGCTCGACCAGGCCCGTCGCGACCTCGTGGGCTGGCCCCGCGCCTCGCGCCGCGATCTGCCGGCGGAGAAGGCTCTGTCCACCTCGGGCCTGACGCCGGCCCAGACCATCGCCTGGTTCGGTGGTTCCGAGCCTCAGACCGCCGAAGGGGCCATGGCGCTGGCCTCGGCCTACCAGGCCAGCGGCCGGGCCCAGGACGCGACCAACCTCATCCGCCGGTTCTGGCGCGGCAAGAGCTTCGAGGTCGACGCCCAGCGAGCGATGCTGGCGCGGTTCGGCGCGGTGCTGACCGCCGACGACCACGCCCGCCGCGCCGACGTCCTGCTCTACGGCCAGCAGGGCCCGGCCGCGCGCGACATGATCGCCCTGCTGCCCGCCGATCAGCAGGCCGCCGCCCTGGCCCGCATCGCCCTGCGCTCGGGCGCGAGCAACGCCAACGACCTGGTGGCCGCCCTTCCCCCGGCCCAGCAGCTGTCGCCCGGCGTCGCCTTCGAGCGCGCCTCGGCCCTGCGCCGCAAGGGCATGGACGTGACGGCGCTGGAACTGGTGCGCTACTTCCCCGCCCCGCCGCCGTCCGACGACGTCGCCGGCGCCATCTGGCGCGAGCGCAAGCAGCTCGTGATGTCGGCGATCAAGAACGGCGACAGCCGCGGGGCCTACGCCGCCGCCAACGCCGGCCTGCCCGGCGGCGCCGACGCGGCCGAGGCCGAGTTCTTCGCCGGCTGGATCGCCCTCTCGCGCCTCAAGGACGCCGACGCCGCCGCCGACCACTTCGGCCGCATCGCCGAGATCGGCGCCTCGCCGATCACCCGCGGCCGCGCCCTCTACTGGCAGGGCCGCGCGGCCGAAGCGCAGGGCGACGTCATCGCCGCCCAGGCCTTCTACGGCGACGGCGCCAAGTACATCACCACCTTCTACGGCCAGCTGGCCGCCGAGAAGGCCGGCATCAAGGAGATCCGGCTCGACAAGGACCCGGTGATCACCGAGGCCGACCGCGCCCGCTTCGAAAGCCGCGAACTGGTGCGCGCCGCCAAGCTGCTGCGCGATGTCGGGGCCAACGACGCCTTCCGCGCCCTGGTGCTCTATATCGACGACCAGCTGCCGACCGCGGCCGAGGAGGCCCTGCTGGTCGACTTCGCCCGCAACACGGGCGACCAGGACCTGGCCATGCGCGCGGTCCGCACCGCCGCCCAGCGCGGCTTCATCCTGCCCGAACGCGGCTATCCCCTGCTCGACCACCACTTCACGCCCATTCCGGGCGCGGCCGAGACGGCGTTCGTCTATTCGATCTCGCGCCAGGAAAGCAATTTCGACCCCCGCGCCCGTTCGGGCGTCGGCGCGCGCGGCATGATGCAGCTGATGCCGCCCACCGCCGCCGGCGTCGCCCGCAAGCTGGGCGAAAGCCACAGCGTCGATCGCCTGTTCGAGCCCGACTACAACATGCGCCTGGGCTCGGTATATCTGGGCGACATGATCAACCGCTTCAGCGGCTCCTACATCATGGCCGCCGCCGCCTACAACGCCGGCCCCGGCCGTCCGCCGCAATGGGTGGCCCTGTGCGGCGACCCGCGCGGCGCCAGCACCGACCCGCTCGACTTCATCGAGTGCATCCCGTTCAGCGAGACCCGCAACTACGTGATGCGCACCCTGGAGACCACCATGGTCTACCGCGCCCGCCTGGGCGGCGGCGTCGCCCCCCTGACCCTGTCGACCGACCTCAAGCGCGGCGGCTACAGCTACGTCCCGGGCGCGGCGACGATGGACCCGATCGGGGGAAGGTAGGGGCTCCCCAAACCCTCTCTCTGAGAGAGAGGGAGGGGCCCGCCGCGAAGCGGTGGGAGGGTGAGAGGTTTCACCGTTAGCCGGGAAACCCCTACACCCTCACCACGCTTCCAAGTGAAGAAGCGAGCCCGTTATCCGGATACGTCGGCGATCGAATGCCCGCGTCTCATCCTGAGAGTTTGTTACCTCTCACCCTCCCACGCCTGCGGCGTGGGCCCCTCCCTCTCTCAAAGAGAGAGGGATCTAAATCCCCTTCTTCTTCGCGTAGGTCTCGAACAGCCCCGGCCAAGCCGCCACCGGCTTGCCGGCGATCGAGCGCAGGCCGAAGCCGTGACCGCCTTCCTCGAAGACGTGCAGTTCGGCCGGGATCGCCTTGGCCTTCAAGGCGGCGAACATCATCAGGCTGTTCTCGACCGGCACGGCCTTGTCGTCGGCGGCGTGGACCAGGAACACCGGCGGCGTGCGCCCGCCCACCCCGGCCTCGGGCGAATAGGCCTGCACCGTCTCGAACGACGGCGCCGCGCCCAGGAGCTGCTTGCGCGAACCGGCGTGGGTCAGGCCGGCGGTCATGGTGATCACCGGATAGATCAGGGCCGACAGGTCCGGACGCGCCGACAGGTCGTCGGCGGCGTCGACGCGGTCATAGACCTCGGCCTCGAAGCGGGTCGTCAGGCTGGCGGCCACGTGGCCGCCGGCCGAGAAGCCCATGATGGCGATGCGGTTCTGCGCGAACTTCATGCCCAGCGCCCACGAGCGCACGAGGCGCAAGGCCCGCTGGGCGTCCTGCAGCGGCGCGTCCGGCCCCGCGCCCCAGCCGTCGCCCGGCAGGCGATAGAGCAGCACGAAGCAGGTGTAGCCGCGATCGGCCAGCCACTGGGCGGTCTCGAAGCCCTCCTTGTCCATGACGACGCGCTCGTAGCCGCCGCCGGGGATCAGGATCACCGCCGCGCCGTTGGGCTTGCGCGGCCGGAACAGGCTGAGCGTGGGCTTGCGGGTGTGGGTCACGGCGCGGTCGCGCGGACCCTTGCCATCGCTGCGCTCGGTCACCGTCTCCTGGGCGGTCACGCCCTGCGAGCCCGGCGGATCGGTCGGCCACAGCGGCCGCACCTCGCTCGGCTCCGGCACGGCCGGCTTACGGGCCGCGCTGGCCATGCTCGCGGTCGACAGGGCGGTGATCCCGGCCAGCAGGGCGAAGGCGCCCCGGCGGTTCAGTTGCGGCATGACGTTCCCTCCAAGCTTTACAAGTTGGTCCGGACCTTAAGGCCCTCGGTAACCGGTGGACAAGATCAGCGGCGAGCCCCGCCAAACCTTAGGTGATGCAGCACGATCCCGCTGGTCGTCGCCACGTTCAGCGAGTCGAAGCCATTGGCCATGGGGATGCCGATCCCCTCGGCCCGGGCGATGACGCTCGCCGACAGGCCCGGCCCTTCCGTGCCCAGCAGCACGGCCGCCCGGGCCGGCGGGTCAAGTTCCGCCAGCGTCCGCCCCGCCGACGGCGTCAGGGCCAGCGGCGTGAAGCCGGCGCCGGCCAGCAGGTCCACGGCGTCCTCGCCCTTGCCGATGTAGCCCGTCGGCACGCTCAGCGTCGCGCCCACCGAGACGCGGATGGCCTTGCGGTAGAAGGGATCGCAGCAATCGGCGTCCAGCAGCACCGCGTCGGCCCCGAAGGCGGCGGCGTTGCGGAAGATGCCGCCCAGATTGTCGTGGTTGGCGATGCCGAACAGCGCCACCACCACCGCCCGCTCTGGCAGCCCCACCAGCAGGTCGGCCGCCGGCGTCGCCCGCGGCTTGCGCCCCACCGCCAGCACGCCGCGATGCAGGTGGAAGCCGGCCACCGCGTCCAGCACCGCCTGCTCGACCAGATAGACGGGCGTCTCCGCCTCCAGGCCGTCGAACACGTCGGAGAGCTTGTCGCGGCGCTTGGGATCGATCAGCAGCGACTCCACCCGCTCGGGCGCATCGCGCACGAAGGCCCGCAGCACCGTCTCGCCCTCGGCGATGAACCGCCCTTCCCGCCCCACCAGGTCGCGCTCGCGGATGTCGCGATAGGCCGCAAGACGCGGGTCGGCGGGGTCGGTGATGGTGACGAACTGCGGCACGGTGGCTCTGGCGGGTCTGTTGAGTTCGAGGGGTGATGGCCTGCAATCTCACCGCCCCCTCCGTCGTCATCCCGGCCGCAGCGCAGCGGAGAGCCGGGACCCAGGGGCCGGCGCAGTGCTGTCGCCCCTGGGTCCCGGGTCTACGGCGCTTTGCGCCTTCGCCCGGGATGACGATCGAAGAGAACGATCTTGATCGAGTCCAAACCTACCGCACGCCCCGTATCGGAAGGATCGCCAGACCGCCAGCCGCCGCCAGGCACGCGGCCACGACAAACAGCGAGTGGTAGTCCGTGCGGCTGGGCCCCAGGAACCACACCGCCAGCACCGGGGCCAGGGCTTGCGGCAGGGTGTTGGCCAGGTTGATCACCCCCAGGTCCTTGCCGGCGTCGGCCTGCGAGGGCAGCACCTGGCTGACCAGGGCGATGTCGACGGCGTAGTAGCAGCCCGCCCCGCAGCCGAAGACCACGAACCCCACCAGCACCACCGGCCAGCCCGGCACCAACGAGAAGGTCAGCATCGCGGTGGCCAGGATCATCGCCGCCCCGGCCGCGAACAGCTTCCGCCGTCCCAGCCGGTCGCTCAGCATGCCGAAGATCATCGCGCAGCAGACATTGGCCACGGTCGCCACCGTGGTCAGCAGGGCCAGCCCCTGCTCGGCCCGCTGGCCCGGAAACAGGGTCGGATACCGCAGCGCGTCCTGCAGGTAATAGAGCATGTAGCACTGGGTCAGGGTGATCGCGACCAGCACCATGAACCGGCTCACCCAGGCCAGGGCGAAGTCGGGATGCTTGCGCGGATCGACCCACAGCCCCTTGAGGAAGCCGACCAGGCTGAAGCGCTCGGCGTCGTCGGCCGTGATCGGCGTGTCCTTCAGGCGCAATGCAAAGGGTGCGATGGCCACGGCCAGCACCACCCCGATCGCCAGGTAGCGCGAGCCTTCCGAGGTCAAGAGGCCGCCGACCAGCACCGCGCCCGCCACCGCCCCGATCGGGTGCCCCAGGCTCAGGAACGCCGCCACCCTGCCCTTCTGGGCGTCGGGCACCCGGTCGGGCAGCAGCGCCAGCAGGGCTGCGAACATCATGTTGAAGGCCAGCTGGAAGCCGATGACGCCGGCGATCAGCTCCAGCCGGCTGTCGGCCAGCATGATCGCCACGTACGAGGCCAGGGTGCCCACCAGTCCGATCAGCAGCCACGGCCGCCGCCGGCCGAAGCGCGAGGTCGTGCGGTCGCTGATCGCGCCGGCCAGCAAGTTGGCGACGCTGGCGATCAGTGCGCCCCAGAACGCCGTCTGGCTCAGAACCAGCGCCTTCTGGGCCGGATCCAGCGCGGCCGCCTTCAGCGGCAGCAGCACCTGGATCAGCGGCATGAAGCTGACGAAGGCGCCCATCTGGGCGAAGGTGAAGGCGGCGATGAAACTCGGCCGGACCGGTTCGACCGGCCGGCTTGCGCCGCGATGCGACATGACTGCTCCCTGTGACCGACGCGGTCTTGCCGCCGCGTTCGCCTGCCCGGCGACCTTCGCCGCGCCGTTGCGGCCCGGCAAGAGGCGCCGGCGCCCCTGCCTCAGTTTTTTCGCACGCTCCGGGGTCGCGTTCGGTACGCCAAATGTTCTAGGCTGGTCAGAACGGTTGAGTCCAAGCGGCCCGACCAAACGACAGTTCAGTCGTGCTTAGCGGGGGGAAGCGGCAAACCGATGGCGTCGGTGACCATCTACGACGTGGCGGCGCGCGCCGAGGTTTCGATCAAGACCGTCTCGCGGGTCATGAACAACGAGCCCAACGTGCGGCCGGTGATGCGCGAAAAGGTGCTCGAGGCCGCCCAGGCCCTGGGCTACAGCCCCAACCTCTCGGCCCGCAGCCTGGCCGGCTCCAAAAGCTTCGTCATCGCCGTCTTCGTCGACGCGGCCCTGACCATCGACCACTGGCGCAGCGAGCGCGGCGCCGACTATCTCTCGCGCATCCAGCTGGGCGCCACGCTCCAGTGCCGCGACGCCGGCTACCACCTGCTGGTCGAGCTGATCGACCACGAGGCCCCGCAGATCCGCCAGGAGGTCGGCGCCCTGCTGGCCGCCCTCAAGCCCGACGGCGTGATCCTCACCCCGCCCAGCTCCGACAACGAGATCGTGCTGGAGCTGCTCAACAAGTCCGGCACCCCCTATGTCCGCCTCGGCCCGGAGGAGACCGACGGCCCCGGCCCGCGCGTGCACATGGACAACTTCGCCGCCGCCCGCGACGTCACCGAGCACCTGGCCGGCCTTGGCCACAAGCGCATCGGATTCGTGGTCGGCGAGCCGCGCCACGGCGCCAGCCAGGCCCGCCGGGCCGGCTACATGGCCGCCATGGAGGCCCGCGGCCTCTCCGTCGACGCGGGCTGGGTCAAACAGGGCGACTTCACCTTCCAGTCGGGCCACGACGCCGCCAAGGCCCTGCTGGCCCTGCCCGACCGCCCGACCGCCATCTTCGCCTCCAACGACGACATGGCCCTGGGCGTCCTGGCCGCCGCCGCCGAGGCCGGCGTCCTCGTCCCCGGCGAAGTCTCCGTCGCCGGCTTCGACGACAGCCCCAGCGCCCGCTTCTCCCGCCCCCAGCTGACCACCGTCCGCCAACCCGTCGCCGAAATGGCCGAACTGGCCACGCGCCTGCTGATCAAGGGCCAGGTGAAAGGCGGCGCGGCGGGGGCGATGGCGGCGCCGATCGACGAACTGCTGCCGTTCGAACTGATCCACAGGGCATCCACGGCCCCGCCGCCGGTGGGGTGAGGGGGCCAGACGGAACGCACCCGTGGCCGGCGTTATAAATCTTACCCTTAGAAATTAGTTATCCGGTCGCTCTGCTAAATGCCGCTGCCCATAATCGCTAGGTGTTCGCCTTGGCGCAGATCAGAGATCGAAGCGGCTAAGGTAGCGGCTAGTCGCCATCAACTGATGATAAGCGCTTGTTAAGCTAACACTCTACTTTTGGATCGCCACATTCGTGCGAACGCTTTGGGCAGGCTGACTTTGCTCAATCCGATCCTATCTATCCGAGCTTGAAGACGCGTTGGCCGCGAGCGACTGACGGTCGTGCGAGTTTCCTGCGGCTTCATGAGTCGTGATTGAAGGCTGTGAATCGTGATAAATTTGTGGTTCTTGTTTTGTTCCAGAAGGCAGCCAGGGTCGAAATGATGCCGCGCACCGGTATTCCCACGATTGATCTCTTTGCTGGTGCAGGCGGCCTCAGCGTGGGGGCGTCTAACGCTGGCTGTGACGTTCGCGCCGCGTTCGAATTGGACGCCGTCGCCTGTCAGACGCTCAAGCGCAACGTTCGCTATCATGGCGAGTCGGTGACAGCGGATGTCTCGAGTCTAAGCGGCGAGGATCTGCGACGTGTGGCAAAGCTGGAACCACGAGATCCTTTGATTGTTGTCGGTGGTGCACCATGTCAGCCTTTTTCGAAGGCGGCCTATTGGGTCGAAGAAGGCGAAGAGTCGCGCTACCGGCGCGCAAGAGCGTCCGGTGAACTTGTGTCTAGGCCCGCAGCGCCAACTGAGGCCCGGCCCGATGAGCGCCGCACGTTAGTCGAGGAATTCTGGCGTCTGATCTTCGAGTCCAACGCCGACGGTTTCGTATTCGAAAACGTTCCCTCCATCAAACATCCGCGGAATCGCCCTGTTCTCGAGGGGTTTAGAACTGCAGCGATCAAGGCGGGGTACGAAGTGACCGAGACTACTGCCAACGCGGCCACATTTGGCGTCGCCCAGACGCGCGAACGGGTGTTTCTGCTAGGATCGCGTAAGTCCAAGCCTGTCGCGCCTGCCTCAACCCACGCCATCGGCGACGGCCCGTCGCCATTGAAACGCGCCGTGACTGCGGCTGAAGCGCTCGAAGGTTTCGAGGGGGAGGAGTTCTTTGAACCGGAGGAGGTCGTCAGCGGCCGCTGGGCCGAGCACCTACGTACCGTTCCCCCGGGCTGGAACTATAAAGCTCATACCTCTTGGGCCGGTCACCCTGAGCCAACGTTCGTTACAGAAACGCGGTTCTGGAATTTCCTGTTGAAGCTTGCGCCAGAACGTCCGTCATGGACAATCGCAGCTTCTCCCGGCCCCTGGACGGGGCCGTTTCACTGGGATTCGCGTAGGTTACGCACTGTTGAGATGGCTGCCCTCCAAGGCTTTCCCCGCGGCTATGAGTGGTCGGGATCGAGGCGCGACCGTGTACGTCAAATCGGTAATGCCGTACCTCCGCCTTTGGCGCAGGTTATGGCCAAAGCTGTTCTGGAAGCGGTGGCGTGATGTCTGAACGACTGCGTAGTCTTAGCCTCTTCAGCGGTTGCGGCGGCCTTGATCTGGGCTTGCATGCGGCCGGTTTCGATACGGCGCTGGCGACTGACGCTGAGCGCCTATGTTGCGACACCTTCAAAGAAAACTTCCCGAACGTGCCGTTTTTAACCGGACGCATCGGTGCCTTGGAGCGTAAGGACCTCGCTGAGGCCCTAGGCTCGTCAGTCCGCGATCTGGACCTGCTGGCTGGCGGCCCCCCCTGCCCCCCCTTTTCCAAGAGCCGCTTCTACCGCCAAGACATGCCTCGGGCGCTGGACGATCCCAATGGTTGGGAGACCGTCGATGGGTATCTGAACGTCCTCGACTGGTTTCGTCCTCGAGCCTTCCTAATGGAGAACGTCAAGGGCCTCGCCTATACAGTTCATCGCGACGCGCTGGAAACGATTGTCCGCCGAGCCGAAAAGCTCGGCTACAAGGTGACGTGGGGGGTACTGAACGCCGCCGACTTCGGCGTCCCTCAAATCCGCGAGCGGTGCTTTGTACTCGGCTCGCTTGAGGGCACACCAGAACTGCCCCCCCCTACACATCACAAGGACGGCGCCAACGGGCTTTCCCGATGGACCACGGCCGGCTCTGTGCTTGCAGACATCGATACCGAGGCAGCCGCTTGCGACAAAGGGCATTTCGCTGGCGGCCAGCATAATGATCTGTTGAGGCTTGTCCCCCCTGGCGACAATTATCTATTTTTTACGGAGAAACGCGGACATCCGGAACCTCGGTTCAAATGGCGCGGCCGCTACTGGTCGTTTCTGTTGAAGCTTAGTCCCGACATGCCGTCTTGGACGATCCAAGCTCGGCGCTCGAATAACATGGGTCCCTTTCATTGGCGAAACCGCATCCTCCGCATCGAGGAGATCAAGCGGCTGCAAACCTTCCCGGATAAGTTTTGCCTTGCTGGCACGGTTGAACAGCAATGGCGTCAGATCGGCAATGCAGTGCCGCCGATGCTGGCGCAGGCGGTCGGTCAAAAATTGGCGGAACATCTGAAAAATCGCCTGGGGGTCGCAGCGTGAGTCGACTGCCATCCTTCAATGATTTTTCTCCCGGCATTATACGTGATATTCGAACGCCGCTGCAGATCGTCAAAGATAACGTCGGCGATTTTGATGCTGTGGCCTTGGCTTGGGCGGATGCTTTTTTCCGGAGCGACCTAACCAATAAACGCGCGCGCACCAATGTTTCCGCGACTCTCGGCAATTTGGGTCTTTTCGATCGCAAAGCGATTAGTCTGACCGACGCTGGCGAGCATGTCCTGGCAGCAGCGTCATCGGTCGAAGCCAGCGAGCGGCTGGTGGCCCATATAGTGGAACACCACAATGGCATGAGGATGATCGAGGCGGTACGCGCCCTCAACCGACGCGCCGAGAAGGTGACGAAAGATAGCCTCAAGCGCGAACTTCAACTCCTCGGTGTTGAAGGTCTGTCGCCGGGTACCACCGATCATACAACCTTAGCCAACTGGATGGCGGCGGCAGGGCTGTTGAATAAGGTCGAGAACTACGCGCCGGAAGATCAAGCGCTCAAACGTGTGTTGGGACTGTCGTCGGAGGAACGTGCGGAACTAGCATCCCTACCGCTCGAGCAGCAGATATTCCTACAGATTACGCGACGTCTCGCAGAGGCAAATCCCGATCGCACAGTGGCCTCCAAGCTAATCACGAACGAATGCCTACGTGATTACCCGCACCAGTTCGATGAAGACCAACTCAGTAAAAAGGTTCTTAGACCGCTTGAGGAAGCCGGTTGGATCAGCCTTGGAGGGCGTTCCGAAGGTCGTGGAGCCAAGAGCGGCAACGTCACGGCCTGCAAAAAGCTTCTTCAAGTTCCTTTCTCGGCAATCATACCGGATTTCAATGAAGTGGTTCCGGCCGACCTACGCGACAAGATCGACTTGCCGCGTGCCGAGATCCAAAAACTTTTGCAAAGCGAAGCTCCATATGATCGGGGCCTTGGCCTTGAACTTCTCTCTCTGCGCATGCTCATCGATTTGGGCTTGCAGCCCCGGTCGTTCCGGCAGCGAAGCCGTGACACGGCTTATGCTGAGGTCGATCTGACTGCAGAGGGTAAACAACTTTTGTTCTCGCGTTGGAATATCCAGTGCAAATGCGTGAAGACCAAGGTCGGCCTGGGAGACGTCGCCAAAGAGGTCGGACTAGCCATCTATTCTAAGTCTCATGTCGTGGCAGTCGTAACCACATCAGATTTTTCACGTGAGGCTATCAACTATGCGCGCGAAATCTCTCTAGACACACACCTTCAGTTCCTGCTGATTAACGGCAAAGCCGTAACAGATTATCTGGAAAAAGGTCCGGTCGCCCTCCATGCTTTCGTGATCGCCAATGCAGCCCGTGTCATGCTCGAGAAGCGCAAGCAACCAATCGCACCCGACGAAGAGCGTTAGAGGTCGATCGAGCCCCCCGCATGGAGTGGCCACCCGGAATGTCCGCGCGGAGGCGAAAGTAGACAGCAGGATCGCAAGCCATCGTCAATTTAGCGACCAGCAAAACAAGAAAGGCGCGGCCATCACGGCCGCGCCCCTCTCAAAACCCCAGAGCTAGAAGACCCCCTCACCGCCCCGGCCGCGCAAACGCCGCGACCTTGGCCCTCGCCGCATGCACCGGGTGTTCCGGCTCGGCGTAGCGCTGGGTCGGCGCGGCGTGCGTCCCGATGCGGAAGCCGCCGACGTGGTTGGCCAGGTCCGCCGCTTCGGCGCGCAGGGCGCGGGTGGCGTCGGTGGAGCGCTGGGCCATGGCGGTGTTGCGCTGGGTGACCTGGTCGAGCTGGCCGACGGCGCTGTTGACCTCGTTCAGGGCCGTGGCCTGTTCGTTGGCGGAGGCGGCGATCTCGTTGACCAGGCTGTCGATGGCGCCGACCTTGTCGACGATGCCGCGCAGGGCGTCGCCCGTCTGGCGGACCAGCTCGACGCCCTCGCCGACCTGGCGGCTGGAGTCGGAGATCAGGCTCTTGATCTCCTTGGCGGCGTCGGCCGAGCGCTGGGCCAGCGCGCGGACTTCCTGGGCGACGACCGCGAAGCCCTTGCCCGCGTCGCCGGCCCGGGCGGCTTCGACGCCGGCGTTGAGGGCCAGCAGGTTGGTCTGGAAGGCGATCTCGTCGATGACGCCCAGGATGTGATTGACCTGGTTGGACGAGCTTTCGATCTGGCTCATGGCCTCGGCGGCGCGGGTGACCACGGCGCCCGAGCGCTGGGCCTCGGTGGCGGCCTCGCCGACGCGGCTGGAGACCTCGCGGGCGCTCTGGGCGGTCTTGGCGACGGTCGAGGTCAGCTGTTCGACCGCGGCGGCGGTCTGTTCCAGGGTGGCGGCCTGCTGCTCGCTGCGCAGGGCCAGGTCGTCGGCGGCCGAGGCGATCTCGTCGGCGCCCGAGCGGATGCCGCGGGTGGCGCGGTCGACCGCGCCCATGGCTTCGGCGAGGGCGGCGGCGGCCTGGTCGAAGTCGGACTTCAGGCTGACAAACTCGGGCGACAGGGCGCCGTCGACGCGGGCCGACAGGTCGCCGGCCGCCAGGCGCGAGAGGGCGTCGCCCACGGCGCGCACGGCGTCGGCCTGGCGCTGCTCGGCGCTGGCGCGCTCGGCCTCCAGCTGGTCGCGCTCGTCCTGCAGCAGCTCCAGATAGGTCGAGATGGCCAGGTCCATGTCGAGCATGACGGCCTTGTTGAGGGCCACCAGGCCGTCGGCCAGCTCGGCGTCGTTCTTGGCGCTGGCGAACAGACCCTTGGCGCGCTTTTCGACCATGGCGCGGATCAGCTTCTCGGCCACCAGGGCGTAGCCGCCGATGTACCAGCGCGGCTCCAGGCCGATGACGGCGTGGGCCTTGCCGATGCGGGCGACGTCCTGCTGGTAGTCGGCGCCGTATTCGGCGGTCGCCAGGCGGCGCCAGTGCGAGGACTGGCGGGTCTGGGCGTTGCCGATATGGGCCTCGTTGGAGAACATCTTGCGGGTCTCGGGGAAGGCCCGGACCTGGCTGTAGAAGGCGTCGAGCGCCCCGTTGATCTCGGCGTCGATCAGCGGCTTGGCCGCGCGCAGGGCGGCGCGGTCCTTGTGGTCGAACCGCATGAAGCTCATGCGCTGGTCGAGCTGGTTCTGCGCGCTCATGCCGTCACCCCGAGTCACTGAAAATCCTGGTCGGAAGAGCCGTGACGGCAATTCATTAACCAAGATTGAAACCCGGGCCGACCTTCCGCAAAAGGTCGGATGTCGAGCCCTTAAGGGCGCGCGGGCGTGCGGCGGAAGGTCGCTTTCGAGGCCAGTTTCGCGCTTGCGGTCAGGCCATCCAGAGGTAGCGCCACGTCTCCGAGATCGGCGTGTCGCCGCGCACCAGCCGCAGGCTGAGCTCGGCCTGGCTGGCCGTCGGCTTGAGGCCGAAGGCGGCCCGCACCGTGGCCTCGCGCGGATAGGGGGTGATGTTGCTCCAGGTGGTCTGGCCGCCCTTGGCCTCGATCTGCAGCTTCACCCCGTCCAGCCCGTCGGCCAGCATCGGACCGGAAAGGTCGATGGTGAACATCCGCAGGCCCGCCTGGGCGTCGGCGCCGGTGCGGGTGCGCACCACCCTCGCCTCCCCGTCGCCGATCCGCTCGCGGCCCCAGTGCAGGCGATAGGCGAGATCCACGCGCGAGCCGGCCTCCCACGGGGCGTCCGGCCGCCAGAAGACGGCGATGTTGTCGTCGCTCTCCTTGCGGGTGGCCAGCTCGGCCAGCACCACCGCGCCCTTGCCCCAGGCGCCCAGGGGTTCGACCCACAGGCTGGGGCGCAGGTCGTAGCGGGCCTCCAGATCCCCGTAGTCCTCCAGCCGCCGGGCGCGCTGCACCAGGCCGAAGCCCCTGGGGTTCTCGTCCTGGAAGTACGACAGGCGGTGGGCGGTCGGGTTGGTCAGCGGCCGCCAGATCTGCTCGCCGGTCCCGGTCAGCATGGCCAGGCCGTCGCTGTCGTGCACGGCGGTGCGGAAGTCGTCGCCGCGCGGACCGTCCGACACGTTGAACAGGAACATGCTGCTCTGGGCCGCCACGCCCATCTTGGTCATCTTCACGCGCGGGAAGATGGTGGCGGTCACGTCGAACACCACCGACTGGCCCGGCCGGATCAGGAAACTGTAGGCGCCCGTGCAGCTGGGGCTGTCCATCAGGGCGTGGACGGTGACGGTCTCGGCGTCGTCGGCCGGACGTTCCAGCCAGAAGCGCTCGAAGCTGGGGAACTCCTCGTTGGGCTCGCCGGCGCCGATGGCCAGGCCGCGCGAGGACAGGCCATAGAACTGGTCGCGGCCCAGGCTGCGGAAATAGCTCGCGCCCTGGAAGACGGCGATCTCGTCCAGCTTGTCGGCCCGGTTCAGCGGCCACAGCAGGCGCAGGCCCGAGAAGCCGCCGATGGCCTTGGCCGCGCCGGCGTGCTCGCCGGGCACGTCGAACATCTCCGGGTCGAACGGCACCGGGCGCGCCACACCGTCTTGCACCTCATGGATCGGGAAGACGCGCGGATAGAGATAGGCCGGCGGGAAGAACTCGGCCCGGAACGGCGGCTGGCGATCGGCCCACAGGGCGTGTTCGGCCCGGAAGCGGATGCGGAAATAGTCGTCGTAGGACAGGCCGGCCAGGCCCTTGCTCCCGCCCGTGGCCGGGGCGCGGTAGGGTTTCTTGGCCAGGGCCTGGGCCATGTCGCGCAGGATGTCCGGCGAGAACGGCTCGCCGGCCGAACCCGTGTCGGTTTGCGCTGCGGCAAGACGGGGGAGCATGGCGACCAGAGCTCCGAGAGACAGCGCGCCGAGCGCGCCGCGACGGCTAAACGTACCGAATTCCATGCGGCCCCTTCTATGCCGCGCGCCGCTTCGGCGCTACGAACCGTACGGTGAATTAACGCGGTTTGACGGCGCCATTGCGGCGGCGCCGCATAAAGCTGCAAGACCGATCGTCCGGGCCGCGCCACGATTACGACGCAACAAGCTGCGCCTTGACGCGTTTGAGCCGGCGGCGCAGTCCCTGTTAGGCTGAGTCACAAGCATCAAGGGATCAGCGCGGTAGATGGGCGTACGGGCGGAATTCACCCTGGAAGACAAGGACGACGGCAAGTCGGTCGTCCTGTCCGGGGACTGGACGGCGCGCGGCATGGCCGACGCGGGCCTGCGCCTCGCCGAGGCGATGAAGGGTTCGGACCAGTTCCACCTCGACCTGACCGGCATGAACCGCTGCGACACGGCCGGCGCCTACGCCATCATCCGCGCCGCCGACGGCCGCCTGACCGCCGGCAATCTCAAGGCCCGCAAACAGACCCTGCGCCTGCTGGAGCTGGTCGGCGACGCCATCCAGGTCGAGTGCCCGCCCGACAACCGCCTGCACGGCTTCGTCGCCCTGCTCGACCGCATCGGCCGCGGCCTGTTCGGCCTGCTGCACGACGGCTACGGCACGCTGGTGTTCCTGGGCCATCTGCTGACGGCCATCGGCCGCTGCATCGTCAATCCGCGCAAGATCCGCTGGGCCCCGATCATCTCCCTGTCCGAGCGCGCGGGCCTGGACGCCATGCCGATCGTGGCCACCACCACCTTCTTCATCGGCGCGGTCGTCGCCCTGCTGGGCGCCAACCTGCTGACCGACTTCGGCGCCCAGGTGTTCAGCGTCGAGCTGATCGGCGTGTCGGTGCTGCGCGAGTTCAACATCCTGATCACCGCCATCCTCCTGGCCGGCCGCTCGGCCTCCAGCTTCGCGGCCGAGATCGGCTCGATGAAGATGAACCAGGAGATCGACGCCATGCAGGTGATCGGCGTCGATCCCTACGAGGCCCTGGTCCTGCCGCGCTTCGCCGCCCTCCTGATCACCATCCCGCTGCTGACCTTCGTGGCCACGCTGGCGGGCCTGGCCGGCGGCATCGTCGTGGTCTGGGTCGTACTCGACCTCTCGCCCAGCTTCTTCCTGCAGCGGATGACCGACTATGTCGGCGCCACCCACTTCTGGATCGGGATGTCGAAGGCGCCGGTCATGGCCATGGTCATCGCCGCCATCGGCTGCCGCCAGGGCATGGAGGTCGGCAACGACGTCGAGTCGCTGGGCCGCCGGGTCACCGCCGCCGTGGTCCACGCCATCTTCGCCATCATCCTGATCGATGCGGTCTTCGCCCTGCTCTACATGGAGCTCGACATTTGACCGCCGCTCACGCTCAAGCGACCAAGCCCGAGGAAGCCGCACCGCCGATCCAGGTCGACGGCCTGGTCTCGCGCTTCGGCGACAACACCGTGCACGACCACCTCGACCTGACCGTCGAGCGCGGCGAGGTGCTGGGCGTGGTCGGCGGCTCGGGCACCGGCAAGTCGGTGCTGCTCAACAGCATCATCGGCCTGAAGAACCCCGACGGCGGCGTCATCCGCCTGTTCGGCGAGGACATGCAGGAGGCCTCGCGCCGCAAGTGGACGGCGCTGGAGCGCCGTTGGGGCGTGCTGTTCCAGCAGGGCGCGCTGTTCTCGAACCTGACCGTGCGCGAGAACGTCGCCGCCCCGCTGTTCGAGCACACCCGCCTGCCCAAGAGCGAGATCCTCGAGCTGGCCGACCTGAAGATCGCCCTGACCGGCCTGCCCGCCCGCGCCGGCTCGCTGAAGCCGGCCGAGCTGTCGGGCGGCATGCGCAAGCGCGCGGGCCTGGCCCGGGCCCTGGCGCTCGATCCCGAACTGCTGTTTCTCGACGAGCCCACCGCCGGCCTCGACCCGATCGGGGCCGCGGCCTTCGACGAGCTGATCAAGGACCTGTCCGACAGCCTCGACCTGACCGTCTTCATGATCACCCACGACCTCGACAGCCTCTACGCCATCACCGACCGCGTCGCCGTCCTGGCCGACAAGCAGGTGATCGCCCAGGCCCCCGTCGAGGAGCTCGAACACTCCGACCACCCCTGGATCAAGGAATACTTCCTCGGCCCGCGCGGACGCGCGGCCGGGAAAGGCGCTGCTACGGCGAGGAGCCGCTGATGGAAAGAAACGCCAACTACGCCCTCGTCGGCGCGGCCTGCCTGATCCTGTTCATGGGTCTGGTGGTGTTCGTGGTCTGGCTGGCCAAGCTGCAGTTCAACAAGGACTACGACCTTTACGACGTGCTGTTCGTCGGGGCGGTGCGCGGCCTGTCGGAAGGCGGCGAGGTGCACTTCAACGGCATCAAGGTCGGCGAGGTCACCAAGATCGAGCTCGACAAGGCCGATCCGAACCGCGTGATCGCCCATACGCGCCTGACCTCCGACGTGCCGGTGCGCGCCGACAGCTACGCGACGCTGGAGCCGCAGGGCATCACCGGCGTCAACTACATCCAGCTGACCGCCGGCACCCCGACCAAGCCCCTGCTCAAGGACACGGTCAAGAAGGGCGACATCCCGATCATCCGCAGCCAGCGCAGCGCCCTCTCCGACCTGCTGGAAGGCGGCGGCACGGTGCTGACCCGCACCATCGAGGCCCTGGACCGCGTCAACCGCGTGCTCTCCGACCGCAACATCAAGACCTTCAGCGCCAGCCTGTCCGACGTCCAGTCGGTCACCGCCGAACTGCGCGAGCGCAAGGAGATCATCGCCGACGCCCAGAAGGCGCTGCAGAGCATCGACACCACCGCCCAGGAGATAGCCAACCTGTCGCGCTCGACCCAAGGCGTGGTCGATGGCGACGGCCGCAAGGCGATCAAGGACCTCGGCGCGGCCGCCGACGAGATCAAGGCCGCCGCCAAGGACGTGCGGACCATGGTCAGCAACCTGGAAGGCCCGACCAGCGACTTCGCCTCCACCGGCCTGCCGCAGCTGTCCTCGGCCATCGTCACCCTGCAGTCGGCCGCCGAGTCGCTCGACCGGCTGGTCGGCGAGGTGGAGCAGAACCCGCGCGGTCTGGTGGGCAAGGCCCCGGCCAAGGAAGTGGAGATCAAGCCGTGAGCGCATTCCGGATCAAGACCCTGGTCGCCGGCGCGGCGGCCCTCGGCCTGGCGCTCAGCCTCTCGGCCTGCATCAGCGTGTTTCCCAAGGCCAAGCCCTCGGGCATGTACCGTTTCGGAACCACGGCCCCGGCGGCGACCAAGGGCCCGCCCGGCGCGATGTTCGGCGTGCTCAAGGCCCCCACGGTCTTCACCCGGCCCTCGGCCGGCGACCGCATCCTGACCACCAGCCCCGGCGGCGAGGCGGCCTATGTCGCCGGCGCCCGCTGGATCGCCCCGGCCAGCGTGCAGTTCGACGAAGCGATCGCCCGGGCCTTCGACGCCGATCCCGGCCGCGCCCGCCTGATCGGCCGCGGCGAGGTGGCCAAGGCCCAGATGGTGGTCCGGCTCGAGGTCCGCGTCTTCGAAGCCGCCTATCTGAACGGCCCCAAGGCCCCGCCCGAGGTCATCGTCCAGGTGCGCGGCGTCATCAACCGCACCGGCGACCGCGCCCTGGTCGGCGACCAGCTGTTCGAAGCCAAGGTGAAAGCCGCCGACAACCGCGTCGGCGCCATCGTCGCCGCCTTCGATCAGGCCAATGCGAAAGTCATCGGCGACATCGTCGGCTGGATCAACGCCGCGGGGGCCGGGCTGCCGGCCGAATAAAGATCCTCCCCCTCTGGGGGAGGTGTCGCGGAGCGACGGAGGGGGGCCGTTTT
This sequence comes from Caulobacter sp. GW821-FHT10A10, assembly GCF_059415745.1. Lineage (NCBI taxonomy): Bacteria > Pseudomonadati > Pseudomonadota > Alphaproteobacteria > Caulobacterales > Caulobacteraceae > Caulobacter > Caulobacter sp. GW821-FHT10A10. The sequence continues at coordinate 581,021 of NZ_JBWKNV010000003.1, forward strand.
CAGCTGCCGCAGCGCCAGCCGCCCCCTCCCCCGTAAAATCCCCGCGAAAGCGGGGACCCAGGTGTTTGAGCCCTTCGCCCTTGATGGGGGAAGGGTTGGGATGGGGGTGACACGGCGTGTCCACCTGCACGGCCTCATCAGGCCTTGCCGCCGCAATCACCCCCAACCCCGGCCCTTCCCCCATCAAGGGGGAAGGGAGAAGAAGGGTTGACGGGGATAGAGCGCTGCCAGTTCCCGTCGCGCCCGGATCAAACCCCAACCAATCCAGCCGCTTACAACTTTATCAGCGCTCTGGATCAGACGCGCTCAAACCACCCGCATAATAACCCCGTCTCGCCGCACCGAAGGGGCGCGCGGCCAGCGACCATGCGGCGGCGGGATGCGATCGAGCGGGATTGGGGCGGATTGGGAAGATCCGTCGCGTCCGGGGACCTGGCGCTGGCCAGGCCCGCCCGCCGTCGGCTTGGGCGAGGATTACAGAGCCCCCCTCTCCTCGTCGCCGTCCAAAGAGGAAAACTCCAAGGACGGTCCTGGTAAGGCGTTAAGAGCGCCGCCGCCCGGGAAGCCGGCAGCCAAACGACCGCGCGGAGCGAACGGGCTTCGTCGAAACGGTACACACAACAGAACCTCCGGGCGTGGCCCGGGCGCTCCGCTCTCCTTCACCAGCTCAGCGCGATCGCGCGTGAGATCGCCCACCCGTTCCCTCTCCCCTTGCGGGAGAGGGTGGCCTCCCGGAGGGAGGTCGGGTGAGGGGTCTCTCAGAAATCAAAGCTGCGTGCGACGGTCAGGCCGAGTGAGGCGTCCCAAGTTTGAGAGACCCCTCATCCGACGGCTTCGCCGCCACCTTCTCCCGCAAGGGGAGAAGGAACCTGATCAACCCGCCGCGCGGGCCTTGAAGCCGGCCAGGCGGTCCAACTTGTCGAGGAGGTAGTCGTGCTCTTCGCGCGAAACGGCCTGGGACGAGGTCAGGAACCGCTGCAGCATGTGTTCCTGGAAGCGCTCGCGCTCGCCGGGGCGGCCGTCGAACTCCATGCCGTGATAGGCGTCGACCCCGGCGCGGAAGGCCGGGAACAGACGCGACGGCAGGCCGGCCCGCTCGTAGACGGCCTTCAGGCCCAGGGCGCCGGCGTCGTGCACCATCAGCCAGGTGCGGTGATGCGGCACGCCGGCCAGTTCGGAGAGGCCCCACTCGAAGAAGGTCATGTGCCCTTGGGCCACGGCCCGCAGCAGCAGCGACGGCGTCAGCCGCCCGGCGCGGTGCAGGTGGGCGGCGAAGGCCTGCGGGTCGGCGGTGCGGCCGGCCTGGTCCACCAGGTCGATTGTCGCCCGCTCCTTGGCGCCGACGATGATCTCCAGCGCCCGCTCGGCCGAGAGGGCGTGGTTGTCGAGGATGTGCTCGCGCAGTTGGTCGCCGACCATGTCGATCAGGCGCTCGGTCACCGACAGCGGCAGCACCGAGCGATACGCGACGGCTTGAAGCACGGTCTCCGACTTGGCGAAGCGATCCAGGGCCTTCTGCAGGGCCATGTCCGAGAAGCGGGCGTTGTCGTTGGCGCAGGCCGCGGCCACCACCTCTTCCGGCGCCTGGTCGACCAGCAGGCCGGTGACCTTGCTCGACAGCTTGGGCCGGCGGGCGATGGCCATCTGGCGCACCGGTCCGCCCAGGCGGATGATCTCGGCCAGGTCGTTGTCGTTGAACACCGGCGAGAAGCTGATCACCGGCAGCGACACGCTCTCGACGTCGCGGGCCAGGCGGTTGGCGACGTCCGGCGGCAGCAGCGGCGAGGTCTTCAGCGTCACGGCCAGGGCGCGGCGCACCAGTTCGGCGGCGTCGGCGGCCATGACCCGCAGGATGTCCTGGGCCTGGAGGCGCTCGTCCTCGCTCAGTTCGGCGCGGTCGATCTTGCGGCACAGCTTGTGCGCGGCCAGCGCGCGCTCGTCGGGCGTCGCGCCCTTCACGAGCATGCGGATGTCGTCGGTGGTGAGCGCGGCGCGGGTCGTGGCCATGGGCCTGGCCTTCTGCGAATGAACGGTCGAATCAAACAATGTGACGGTTAGCGTTAACGATTGTTTGCCCTGGATACCTCCCCGATTAACGATACCGCGTAACCAGCCGCAAACCGTGAGCGCATAGCGTCCTCCCCTGACTGTCCGAGGATCCGATTCTTGCTCGCCGAGCGCCGAACCCAAGACCTGACCAGGCCCGGGGCCGACACCGCGCTCGCCCTCGGCGTGCAGCGGGCGTTGCTGCCCTACGCCCTGGCCATCTTCGCCGTAAGCCTGCCGTTCTTCGTCTGGGCGGGTTCGCACGCGGCCAACGCCATGTGGATGACGATGACCTTCGCGGTCTTCGCCATCAACTGGGGCGTGTTCTACGGCGTCACCAACTGGCTGAAGACCCCCGAGGCCGAGGATCTGACCCGCCGCATGCGGCTTCAGGTCGCGGGCGGTCTTTTGTGGGCGCTGGCCGTCGTGCAGATGTCGGCCTTCGCGGAAGGCGCCGGTCCGGCCCGCGAGACCCTGCTGCTGCTGGCCGCCGCCGCCGGCATGGTCTGCATCTTCTTCGCCGCCCCCGTGCTGCCGTGCCTGATGGTCGTGGCTCCCGTGGCCGCGGCCGGTCCGCTGGTCGCCCTGTTCAGCCGGCCCGAGAGCCGCTCTGCCGGGGTGATGGCCTGGGGCGGCCTGGCGCTGGCCATGGCCATGGCCCTGATCTTCAACCGCATGCTGCGCCGCCAGCACGCCCTGGCCGTCGCCCACGAGGCCCTGATCGAGGAGCGCCTGCGCGTGCTGGAGGCCGCCGAGCGCACCGCCCGCTCGAAGTCCGACATCGTCGCCACCCTCAGCCACGAGATCCGCAACGGCCTGACCGGCGTCACCCACGTGCTGGCCGCCGCCGCCGGCAAGGGCGGCCGCGCCGCGCCCTCGCGCGAGCAGCTCAACGCCGCCCTCGACGCCGCCCAGGACCTGATCTCGGTGCTGAACGCCACGCTCGACGCCGAGACCGCCGAGGCCGGCCGCCTGGCCGTCGAGCGCCAGGCCTTCGAGCCCGTCCGCCTGGTCCGCGATCTCGCCTTGCTGGAACGCCCCCACGCCCTGGCCAAGGGGCTGGAGCTGGCCGTCCACGTCGATCCGACGCTGGAGGCCCGTCTCCTGGGCGCCGCCGTCGCCGACCCGATGCGCACCCGCCAGATCATCGCCAACCTGGTCGGCAACGCGGTGAAGTACACCGTCCGCGGCCGGGTCGAGGTGCGGATCGAGCCGCGCGGCGACCGCATCGCCATCGAGGTCGCCGACACCGGCCCCGGCCTCTCGCCGGAAGAGCTGGAGCAGGCCTTCGAACCCTTCCGTCGGGTCGAGCGCACCGGCGCCGGCGTCAACGGCGCGGGCCTTGGCCTGTCGCTGTCGCGCCAGCTGGCCAAGCTGATGGGCGGCGCGCTTGAGACCAGCAGCGCCCTGGGCGTCGGCAGCTGCTTCACCCTGCTGCTGCCCTACGACGTCGCCGCCCCCTGCCCGCAGGAGCCGGTCGAGGAGACCCTGGCCGCCGCCGATCAGGCCCCCGACGTCCAGCGCAGCCTGCGCGTGCTGATCGCCGAGGACGACGCGCTGAACGCCGCCATGCTGCGCGCCATCCTCGAGCAGCTGGGCCACCAGGTCGTGCACGCCCAGAACGGCCGTCGCGCCGTCGATCTGGCCAAGGTCTGCGAGTTCGACCTGTTGATGCTCGACGGCCGCATGCCGGTGCTGGACGGTCCGGAGACCGCCGCGGAGATCCGCGCCCTGCCCGGCGCCAACGGCCACATGCCGATCATCGCCGTGATCGGCGGCGACGCCGACGAGGCCCGCGAGTGCACCGAGGCCGGCGCCGACACCGTGCTGCGCAAGCCGGTCAGCGTGGCGGGCGTCGCCCGCGCCGTGGCCGACGCCGCCGCCCTCACCCGCCAGCCACGCGCCGAAGGGGTTCGCGGCGCGGCCTGAGCGGGCTTTCCAACATCCGTTTGAACTTCCATCCTGCCCGCCCCATTCTCTCGGCAACGAGAAAAGCGGGAGGAAGCGGATGCTGCGGGACCTCAAGGTCGTCGAGCTGGCCACCTACATCGCCGCCCCCGGCGCGGCCGGGATCATGGCCGACTGGGGCGCCGACGTGGTCAAGGTCGAGTCTCCCGAGGGCGACCCGATGCGGCGCTTCTTCGAGACCATCGGCGCCGACCAGGCCGCCAACCCGATCTTCGAGCTCGACAACCGCGGCAAGCGCTCGATCGTGCTCGACATCCGCAGCCCCGCCGGGGCGGAGGCCCTGAAACGCCTCGTGGCCACGGCCGACATCTTCCTGACCAATGTCCGCCCCGCCGCCCTGCGCCGGGCGGGACTGGACCACGAAACCCTGCTGAGCGCCTTCCCGCGCCTGATCTACTGCAGCCTGACCGGCTACGGCCTCACCGGTCCCGACGCCGACAAGCCGGGCATGGACGTCGCCGCCTTCTGGTCCCGCGCCGGGGTCGGAGCCCTGACCGCGCCCAAGGGCGCCGAGCCCTTTCCGATCCGCACCGGCATGGGCGACCACGTCACCTCGCTGGCCACGGTCTCGGCCATCCTGGCGGCCGTGCACGAACGCCATCGCACCGGCGTCGGCCGACTGGTCGAGACCTCGTTGCTGCGCACCGGCGCCTACGCCATCGGCTCGGATCTCGCCATCCAGCTGCACTTCGGCAAGCTGGCCTCGACCCGCCCGCGCCGCGAAGCCGTGCAGCCTCTGGCCAACTTCTTCCAGACCCGGGACGGCCGCTGGATCTGCCTGCTGGCCCGCCAGGGCGCGACCGACTGGCCGCGCATCGCCGCCGCCGTCGGCCGGCCCGAACTGGTCGACGACCCGCGCTTCTCCGGCGCCCGCGCCCGGCGCGAGAACACCGCCGCCCTGGTCGACATCCTCGACGCGGCCTTCGGGTCGATGGACTACGAGACCGCCGCCACCGCCCTCGACGAAGGCGACATCACCTGGGCGCCCTGGCAGACCCCGCGCGACCTGGTCGAGGACCCGCAGGCGCACGCCGCCGGCTGCTTCGTCGAGACGACCGCCGGCGTTCGCTCGCCCGCCGCCCCGGCCCGCTTTCCTGGGATCGAAGAACACGCGCGCATCCCCGCCCCGGCGCTCGGCGCGGACGCGGCGGCCGTGCTCGCGGAGCTCGGCTATTCGGAGGAAGAGATCAGAGAGATGACGCACAGGCCCTCCCCCTGAAGGGGGAGGTGTCGGCGAAGCCGACGGAGGGGAAAGCGACTGCTGAATTCGAGGCGGGCTGAGAGGCCTACGCCTCTTGCCTCTCCGGCCCTCCGGGCCACCTCTCCCTTCGGGGAGAGGGTCTTGATGCTCTAGCGCGCCTTGCCGCTCGAGCCGACATTGGCGTCCGACAGCATGCGCAGCATCTCGGCCGAGAACAGGCTGTTGGCCACGCGGCTCGTGCTGCTGCCTTCACTCTTGCCGGCCCCGAAGGCGCCGTCGAAGCCCTGCGAGCCGCGCAGCACCAGGTCGACCACCGCCTGCTGCTGCTGGATGCGGTCCATGCGGCGGCCGGTGGCGTACTGCAGGAAGCCTTCGCCGTCGTCGGCCTGGCTCTCGCGCGGGGCCGGCGCGGCGACCGCGCCGCCGCCGCCGGCGGTCTTGGTCAGGTTGGCGTAGACCTCGCCCACCGTGGCGGCGCGGCCGTCGCGGTAGAAGATCGAACGGTTGGCGGCGGCGGCCTCGGGGAACATCGAGGCGGCGCTGGCGCCGGGATTGTTGTTGGCGGCCTCGATCAGCCGCGCCGAGCCCTGCGGACCCAGGAAGTGGGCGGCGTAGAGCTCGCCCGAGGTCGGCGAGCGGCCGACCCGGCCGCGCAGGTAGGAGGCGTGGTCCGAAGCCAGTTCGCCGGCCATCAGCGAGGCGGCGTGCGGATCGAGCTTGAGGCCCAGCACGGCCTTGCGGGCCTCGTCGCCGGCCACCCGGTACTTACCGTCCGAGCCCTGCTGAATGAGATCGGCGTAGCGGGCGTAGCCATACTTGGCGCCGTGCTTCTTCAGCGTGGCCAGCCAGGTCTGGTCGACGAACTGGAACAGGCCCGAGGCCGAGGAGGTGCGGGCCTTGGCGGCGGGGTTGTAGCCGCTCTCGCGCTTGGCGGTGCCCATCAGGAACGTGAAATCCACCCCCGTCGCGCTGGAAGCGCGCTGGATCGCCGACTCGACGACGTTGCGGATGGATTGGACGGCCATGCCCCGAATATCTGAACGAGCATGGTTAATGCGTCCTTAACCACGTTTAACGACCCCGCCCCTGCGCGCTCCGGTCGCACCCGGACCTTACGCCCGGCGACAAAATATCACGATCGTAATTTTATCTATTTACACACGTCATTCATCGTGTGAGCGTCGGGGTGTCGAAGTTGATCGACGCCGCTCTTTGGAGGTCGCCATGATCGCCCAACCCGCCGACTTCAATCCGCGCATCGCCGGCCTGGACCGCGACGACAAGCGCAAGCTCTCCAAGGGACTGGTCGCCGCCCTGGCGATCTCCGGCGCGGCGCACGTGGCCCTGTTCGCCTACATCGCGGTGCAGAAGTACATGCCGATGCCGACCGAGATCGTCGATGACGGCGGCTTCGAGTTGCAGCCGTTCGTCCCCAAGCCGCCGCCTCCGCCGCCGCCGGAAAAGCCGGCGCCGACGCCGCCCCGGGCCGCCAATCCGATCCCGGTGCATCCGCCGCTGCCCACGCCGTTCCCGACGCCCGAGCCCCTGCCCGTGCCGATCCCGGAGAACCCGGGCCCGCCGACCAACGCCGAGCCGCCGCGCTTCACCGCCGATCCGCCGGCCCCTCCGGGACCGCCCGCGGCCCCGGCGCCGAAGACCATCACCCGGGCGACCTGGCTGAGGATGCCCAGCGCCGACGACATGTCGCGCTACTACCCCGAAAGCGCCCAACGGCGCGGGGTGTCGGGTGGGGCGACGCTGAACTGCGCGGTCACCGTCAAGGGCACGGTGGAGAACTGCATGGTGATCGATGAAAACCCGGCCAGCGAGGGCTTCGGCTCCGCGGCCCTGAAACTGGCGCGGTTCTTCAAGATGAAGCCGCAGCTCGAGAACGGCCAGGCGGTCGGCGGCGCGCAGGTGAGGATCCCCATCCGCTTCAACGCCGCTGACTGAGGGGGCGTCGGACGGGCGACCGCGTATCGGGTCGCCCGTCCGAGTTTTCTAGTAGCTTTTAGGCAGGCCGAGCACGCGCTCGGCGATGAAGTTCAGGATCATCTCGCGGCTGACCGGCGCGATGCGGGCGATCATCGCCTCGCGGAAATAGCGTTCGACGTCGTACTCCTTGGCGTAGCCCATGCCGCCGTGGGCCAGCACCGAGGCCTCGCAGGCCGTGAAGCCAGCCTCCGCGCCCAGGTACTTGGCGGCGTTGGCCTCGGCCCCGCAGTCCTTGCCGGCGTCGTAGAGGGCGGCGGCCTTGAAGGCCATCAGGTTGGCCGCCTCCAGCTCCGCCCACGACTTGGCCAGCGGATGGGCCACGCCCTGGTTCTGGCCGATCGGCCGGCCGAACACCACGCGCTCCTTGGCGTAGGTCGAGGCCTTGGCGAGCGCCGCGCGACCCAGGCCAATGGCCTCGACCGCGAACAGAACCCGCTCGGGATTGAGGCCGTGCAGCAGGTACTGGAAGCCCTTGCCCTCCTCGCCCACCAGGTCCTCCTGGGCCACGAACAGGTCCTCGATGAAGAGCATGTTACACTCGACGGCCTTGCGGCCCATCTTCGGGATCGGCTTGGCCTCGATCTGCTCGCGGTCGGTGTAGAAGAGGCTGAGGCCGCCCGTCGGCTTGGCGCACTGGTCCTTGGGGGTGGTGCGGGCGATGATCAGGATCTTGTTGGCGCGCTGGGCGCCGGTCGTCCAGATCTTGCGGCCGTTCAGGCGATAGCCGCCGTCGACCTTCTCGGCCCGGGTCTCCAGGCTGGAGGTGTCGAGGCCCGAATTGGGCTCGGTGACGGCGAAGCACATCTTGTCCTCGCCGGAGATGATGCGTGGCAGCAGGCGTTCGCGCTGCGCGTCGCTGCCGAACTTCACCAGCGGCATCGGGCCGAAGATGTTGAGGTGGATGGCCGAAGCGCCGGAAAAGCCCGCGCCCGACTGGGCCACGGTCTGCATCATCACGGCCGCCTCGGTCAGGCCCAGGCCCGCGCCGCCGACGCTCTCGGGCATGGCCACGCCCAGCCAGCCGCCCTCGGCGATGGCGGCCACGAATTCCTCGGGGAAGTTTCCGGTCTCGTCGGTCCGCCGCCAGTACTCGTCGTCGAAGGCGGCGCACACCTTGGCCACGCCTTCGCGGATCGCTTCCTGCTCTTCGGTCAGCCAGAAACCGGCCATGTCGTCCCTTCCCTGCGCTCTGTCGTTCTTTTCTAGCCTTCGAAACGCCGTGGGTCGAAGGCGGCCGCGTCCTCTCCGGGATCGGCGCCCGTCAGATACGCCGCGACCATGTCGGCCACAAGCGGAGCGAGCAGCCAGCCGTTGCGACGCGCTCCAGCCGCCAGGATCACGCCCGCAGCGCGGCTTTCGCCGACCAGCGGCAGGCCGTCCGGCGTCGAGGCCCGCACCCCGACCTCGATGCTGGCCGAGGCGCCGGCCAGTTCCGGGCGCAGGCGCACGGCGGCGGCGCGCAGCGGCTCGACCACGGCCGGGTCGACCTCGCGGTCGTCGCGCCCGGCCTCCATCGTCGCCCCGATCGCGGGCCTGGGTCCCGGCGCGACATAGACCCCCTTGCCGCGCAGCACTGGACCTTCGGCCATAGGCGCGTCCGAGCGCAGGATCTGGCCCTTGATCGGGGTCAGGGCCGAAAGTTCGGGCGCCAGCCCCTCGCCGCCCGCGCCGGTCGCCACGACCAGGGCGTCAAAGGCCAGGACCGCGCCGTCAGACAGGGTCAGCCGACCGTCCGCGAAGGCGGTCGCGGCGCGGGGATCGAAGACGGCGCCCGCTTCCGAAGCGGCGTCACGCAGGATCGCCAGGGCCTGGCGCGCGTCCAGCCGCCAGTCCTCGTCGCTGAACAGGCCGTCCGGCGTACGCGAAAAGTCCGCGCCGGCCTCGACCAGGGCGGCCTCGATCTCGGCCAGAAAAGACGCTTCGCCCTCGATGGAGAGACCGCCGCGATCAAGCGCGATCCCCAGGTCCTCGGCGAAGGTCGTCCAGCGATCACGGCCTCGCCGCAGCACCGGCATGTGCCCGCGCGACACCGGATCGAACACCGCCTCGGCCGCCGGCGCCAGCATGCCCGCGGCCACGCCGGAGGCGTTGTCGCCCGGCGCCGCGGGGTCGAACACCGTCACCTGGAAGCCGAGTCGGGAGAGAATCAGCGCCGTCGCCGACCCGAAGGCCCCGGCTCCGGCCACCGCCACGGGCGCGCCTGACTGCAAAATCATGGGCGGCAGACACCGCCCGGCGACCGAAAGGTCAAGTCAGAATGCTTTTACGTCGTCCAGACGACGTTTCAGGGGCTGCTTTTGTGTCGAGTTAGCGACATGCGACGTCGTGGCGACGTGACGGAATACGATCAGCGGTCTATTCTGCCCATTAAACAACCGCACCACGTGCATCGCGGTCCGCCGAGGACGAGACAGAATGACCCAGAAGCCCGCCGTCGATCCCGCCCATCCCGTCGACATCTATGTGGGCGCCCGTATGCGGATTCGACGCAAGGTCCTCGGCTTGAGCCAGACGCAGCTCGCCGACGCCCTGGGCATCACCTTCCAGCAGATCCAGAAGTACGAGCGCGGCGCCAACCGCATCAGCGCCAGCAAGCTCTATGACGCCGCCCGCCTGCTGCAGTCGCCGGTGTCCTACTTCTTCGAAGGCCTGGACGAGACCGACAACGGCGAGGACGACGGCGTCGCCCAGCGCATGACCCAGTTCGTGGCCACGCCCGAGGGTCTGGAACTGGCCGACCTGTTCCCCCGCCTCGGCGACCGTCGCCTGCGCCGCCGCGTGGTCGACCTGGTCAAGGCCATGGTGGACGACGAACCGGCCTGAGGTCGGGTTCCGTTCCACGCGCGATCCCAATCCCATGCCTTCCTCGCCCTTGTGGCGAGGATCCATGCATCCGCCCGCTCAGCACATTCAGGATGAGCAACGGACGCCCAGCTTCTTCGACCCAAGTCTGAGATCGTCCCACCATGGATCCTCGCCACAAGGGCGAGGAAGGCGACTATTGGAAATGGCTGGAGGCCGCTTTTCCTAACGAGTAGCGCCCACTACAGCGCCGCCCGCAGCGTCAGCCCCCCCACCCAGGCGTCCGGGATCGAACCCGTCGCGCCGGGACGGTGGATGAACTGCAGGTTCGGCCGCACCACCAGCCAACCCGTGGCCTGGGCCGCATAGAAGGCCTCGACCGAGCTCTCGCTGGTCTGCACGCCGCTCCAGTCGCCGGTCAGGGTCGCTCGCTCGCGCTGGGCCGCCTCCAGCCGCTCATTGACCCGCACATAGGCGACGGCGACGCCGGCCTTGTCCTTCGGACGACTGGCGAACGGCGCGGTGCGCACCAGACCGGCGCTGTAGAAATGGCTGTAGCGCGCCGTCGAGCGGTCGAAGGCCAGGGCGTTGGCGAAGACGCTCAAGGCCGCCGGTCCCTTGCGCCAGACCATCTGCTCGCCCATCGCCCAGGCGCCCCAGCGGCTATCCTCCAGCGCCGGGCTCGTGCCGTTCAGCACATAGGAGCGGCCCAGGGCGTCGCTGTAGACGTTCGATCGCTCGGCCGTCTCGTAGTAGCCGCCCACGTGATAGAAGCCCGGCAGGCCGCCTTCGCCCTTGTCGGGCTTGGTCCAGCCGATCTCGACCGGCAGCAGCACGCCGTTGGAGTCGATGGCCAGGTTCCAGCCCTTGTTCTCCAGAACGCGATAGGCGTTGACCTCATAGACGCCGGCCGTGACCGTCCAATCCTTGGCCGGCCGCAGCCGCGCCCGCGCCGCCCAGCGCGGGGCCGGATAGCCCGAGAAGCCGCTGTTGTAGAGCAGCGCGGGCGAGCGCGGGCAGAAGGCGAAATTCTGGAAATTACAGTTCAGGGCCGACGAGCCGAAGTCGTCGCCCGTGTGCATCAGGCCGGCCTTCACGTTGAACTTGTCGCCGGCAAAGGCCTGCGCCCAGGTCAGCTCGGAGATGCGGAAGTCCATGCCCGCGCCGTAGAGCTCCTGCACCATGAAGAGGTTGCCGACCCCCTCGGTCGAGAGGTTACGGCCGGTGCGCTCCTCGACGGCGATGTTGACCACCGCGCCGTCGATCCCGGCCAGCTTGCCCATGTCGAGCACAGCGCGGGCGTTGAGTTCCTGGGTGTAGCCGCCAACGCCGCCGCCCTCCTTGCCGCCCGACAGGGTCAGGGCGCTTTCGGAGGCGTAACCCAGGCTGAGGGTCACGCCCTTGGCCTTGAGCCGCGAGCGCAGGCCGCCCCAGTCGCCGGTCAGGGTGGAGCGGACCTTCCAGTCCGACTGGACTGGTTCAGCCGCCTGGGCCGCGCCAGTCAAAGCCAGCATGGAGGGGGCCAGCATCAAGGCGGCCAGCATCAGGATCCGCGACATGGGACCTCCTTCGCGGTCCGGCAGGATCCGCGTCTCTAAAGTCGATGGGGGGACCGGGCTCCGCCGTTGGGGGGCACGCGGAGCCCGGTCGATCAGCGCGCCAGGGGGGATGGCGCGCTGAAGTTGGACGTCGCGCCGCCGGCCGAGGTGGCGGTGGCGGTCAGGGACTGGGCGGACAGATCCTTTGGCAGCGGGATGGCGAACCGCGCCTCCCCGTCCGCATTGGCGGCGACCACCTGGTCGGCGACGAAGTTTTCGCCCTGCGAGGCCTCGGCCGTGCGGTTGGCGAACAGCTCGATGGTGACGGTCTGGCCGGGCGCGGCCTTGACCGTTCCCTCGGCGGCGCCCGCCTTGACGCCTTCGATGACGGGCGCGGCCTGGCCGCCGTTGGGCAGGCCCTGGCAGGGCTGCGCCTCGGGGCAGATGCGGGCCATCTTGCTGGTGTCGGTCGAAACGCCGTAGCCGCGCTTGCCGACGAAACTGGCGTGCTCCAGGCCCGGCAGGCCCAGCACGATCCCGCCCTTGACCAGCTTGGGATCACAGCTGCCGCCGGCCGAGCAGCGGCTGATCGGGGCGGCGTTGGCGAAGATGCGGTTGCGGCTGATGCGGTTGGCGGTCGCGCCGGCCTCGGACCGCACGGCCACGCCCACGGCGTTGCCGTTGATGACGTTGCCGTCGACGATGTTACCGTCGCCGGTCAGGCTGATCCCGAAGCCGTTGGCCCGGAAGACGTTGGCGCCGAGATAGTTGCGGCTGCCCCAGTTGATCTGCAGGCCGTCGGTGTAGTTCTGGAAGAGGTTGCGCACGACGGTGTTGTCGTTGCCGCGCAGGATCTCGATGCCCTGCGAGGGCTCCAGATTGTCCTCGCCGGCGTCGAACACGTTGTCGGCCACCAGGTTGAAGGCCGCGCCGCGGGTCAGCTCCAGCCCGTCGCCGTTCTCGTAGAAGACGTTGCGCAGCACCTTGTTGTTGATCGTGGTGGTGGCGGTCGAACCGCCCTGCCCGTCGTCGCCGCTGAACATCACGCCCGCCCCGCCGATGTTCCGCACGAAGCGGTTGTCATGGAAGACCGAGTTGCTGGTCCGCAGCACCAGCACGCCGATGCAGAAATTGCGCACCTCAAGGCCCGTCAGCTCGACCTCGCGGGTGTCGATCAGGGCCAGGCCCGGCTTGGTGGTGGTGCGGATGTTGGTGCCGTATTCGGCCGGATTGGCCCCGGGGCAGTCCTTGAGGTCGCGCTTGACGTAGCCCGAGCCGTCGATGACGGCGTAGCGGCCGTCGGCCTTCCAGGCCGTACCCTCGATCTTCACCGGCCCCTTGATGGGCGGCAGCGGCGAGTCGATGTGCAGCTCGATGGGGCCCGGACCTGTCGGCACGATCTCGATGCGGTAGCGACCCGGCGTGGCGTTGCTGGTCTCCAGCGCCCAGCGCAGCGAGCCGGGCTGGCCGTCGTCGGCCGGGCGGTCGACCTTCAGCGCTTCGCGCGTGTCGGGCGTGACTGCGGTCTGGGCCTGGGCGGCCGCCGGAAGGATGGCGGCGACGGCGGCGAGCAGGAGGAGCTTTCGCATGGCGTCTTCCTTGTGTTTCCGCGTCAGGCCGAAGCCAGGGCGCGCGGGGCGTGCCGGCGGATGAGCGCCAGGCTGACGAGGGTGAAGGTCATGGTCAGGGCGATGGCGCCGAAATAGGCCGCGCCTCCGGTCGAGACGACCGCCGCCCCGACGAAGGAGCTGACGATCGCGCCCAGGCGGCCGACGGCGGCGGTGGCCCCGACGCCGGTGGCCCGCACCGCGGCCGGATAGACCTGGGCCGCCAGGGCGTAGAGCGTGGTCTGCACGCCGTTGATGAAGGCGCCCGCCACGAACAGTTCGGCCAACAGGCGGGTCGCGCCATGCCCGGCGTCCAGCGGGGTCAGGGCCAGCAGGGCGCACGAGATCACCGCTCCCGCCGCCATGACCAGCATCGAGACCCGCGAGCCGTAGCGCAGGATCGCCCAGGCCCCGGCCACCGCGCCCAGCACGCCGCCGAGGTTGAAGGCCGCCAGGCCGTTGCTCGACACGGCGAGGTCGAAGCCGGCGGCCGACAGCATCGACGGCGCCCAGCTGAACACGACATAGGTCGACAGGATGCAGAAGAAGAACGCGCCCCACAGGGCCACGGTGTCGAGGCGGAAGGCCTTGTCGAACAGCTGGCCGAACGAGGCGCGCTTGACTTGAGCGTCCCTTGGGGTCTCGCCGTGGTCGGTGAAGCCGGCGCCGTCATGGGCATGACCCATGCGGGCCATGACCTTGTCCAGCTCGCCGGCGCGGCTCGGACGGCCGGCGAGGTAGCGCGGCGATTCCGGCAGCCACACCGCCAGCACGCCCGTCAGGATCAGCGGCGCGATGCCGCCCATCAGGAATAGCGCCCGCCATCCGAGGCTCGGCAGGGTGTGGGCGGCGATCAGCCCGCCGATCAGACCGCCCAGCGGGATGCAGACGATGCCCAGGGTGACCGCCAGGCTTCGGCGACGGGTCGGGCTGAACTCGGCGATCAGGGTGGTCGCGTTGGGCATGGCCGCGCCGAGGCCAAAGCCCGAGATCGTCCGCAGCACGCCCAGCCAGACGAGGTTCGGTGCGAAGGCCGAAGCCAGGGTCGAGACGCCGAACAGGGCCACCGCCGCGATCAGCGCCGTGCGCCGTCCGGCCCGATCGCCGAGCATGCCGCCCAGGGCCGTGCCCAGGCTCATGCCCAGGAAGCCGATGGCGAAGATCGGAGCGAAGGCGGCGCGGCTGACGCCCCACTCCTTGACGATGGCCGGAATGGCGAAGCCCAGAACCTGGTTGTCGAAGCCGTCGAGGATCACCGCCAGGGCGGTCATGAACAGGACGAGCTTCTGGTAGCCGCCCCATGGGCCGTGATCGAGCAGCGGGCCGATCTCGACGGGCTTGGACTTTGTCATGGAGACGTTCCTCAAACGATCGAGACGATCTTGCCGGCCGCTTCGCGCAGCACCGGCAGGACGGTGTCGATCAGTTGCTGGGGCGTGGTGCGGCTGGCATGGGTGGAGACGTTGATCGCCGCGACCACCCGGCCGGCGCGGTCGCGCAGCGGCACGGCGATGGACAGAAGACCGATCTCCAGCTCCTGGTCGGTCAGCGACCAGCCCTGCTGGGCGGTGCGCCTCAGGATCGCCCGCAGCTCCTCGATGTCGGTGACGGTGTTGGGGGTCAGCTTCTCGAAGGTGCGGCCTTCGAGCATGCGGTCCAGCTCGGCCGGCGGCAGGTGCGCCAGCAGCATGCGGCCCATCGAGGTGTGGAAGGCCGGCAGGCGGCTGCCCACCCGCAGGCCGACGGTCATGATCCGGCTAGCCGCGACCCGGGCGACATAGACGATCTCGTCGCCGTCCAGAACGCTGGCCGAGCACGACTCGCCGATCCGGCGGGTGACGTCGGTCAGCACGGTCTGGGCCGACTCCCACATGCCCAGGGTGGACAGGTAGGCGAAGCCCAGGTCCAGCACCCGCGGGGCCAGGCCGAAGGTCTTGCCGTCGCTGAAGGCGTAGCCCTCTTCCACCAGCGTCAGAAGGAAGCGGCGGGCGGCGGCGCGGGTCAGGCCCGTGCGCTCGGCCACCTGGCTTAGCGTCATCCTGGGGTGATCGGCGTCGAAGGCCCGGATCACGTCGAGGCCGCGGGCGAACGCCTGCACGTAGTCCTTGCCTGGGGCCGAAGCCGTCACGTTTCTCACCCTTTTTGTCATCTTTGTCAGAGATTTCGACATTTGTGCGCAATGCGAACATTTGTGCGAAATTTCGATGTCGGGGATTGAAAGCGCAAAACGAAGCCGACCGCAAGCGCCGTGTCTTCCCCAACGGAAACTTCCAGATCCGTCAAAAAAGGCGGCCGCGAGGATCCCTCGCTCGGCTCTGCTTCAATCGGCCGCAGCGGCAAACAACGTTCGTTCAGGAGATATGAAGCGGCAGGGAGGCAGGTTGCTCGCCTCTAGATAGCGACGCGTTCCGATGCTCGAACAAGACCGATTGGCGGCCCTGGCCTCCTACCGCATCCTCGACACGGCCCCCGAGCCGTCGTTTGATCAGTTGACCGCCTTCGCCGCGGAACTGTTCGGCGCGCCCATCGCCCTGATCTCGCTCGTCGACGAGCACCGGCAGTGGTTCAAGTCCCGCCACGGTCTGGACGCTGAATCCACCCCGCGCGAACTGGCTTTCTGCGATCACGCCCTGCGGCAGGAACCGCATTCGGTGATGGTGGTCGAGGACGCCACACGCGATCCGCGTTTCGCCGCCAATCCCCTGGTCACCGGCGCGCCGGACATCCGTTTCTACGCCGGGGCCGTTCTCAGCGATCGCGACGGCGCCAATCTCGGCACGCTCTGCGTCATCGACACCGATCCCCGCCCGCGGCCCAGCGACGACGAACTCGACCGCCTGCGCATCCTGGCCGACGCGGTCGTGGCGCGCATGGAGAAGAGCCGGGCCGAGCGCCAGGCCGCAGAACAGCGCCGCATCCTGTCGATGACCGAGACCATTTCCGGCGTCGGTCACTGGCGCTGCGACCTGGTGAACCGCACCATCGGATGGTCGGACGAGGTCTACCGGATCTATGGCCGCGACCCGGCGCAGTTCACGCCGACCTTCGACAACTGGCTGGAGATGTACCATCCCGAAGACCGCGCGGCCGCCCAGGCGCGCGCCTATCAGGTGGTCGTCGATCGGACGGTGATCGAGCACGAGGTGCGCCTGCTGCGCGCCGACGGCGCCATCCGCCAGGGCCACTCGCGCGCCACCTGCGAACTCGACGAGAACGGCCGCGTGATCGCCGTGTTCGGCGTGCTGCGCGACATCACCGAGGAACGCGCCCTGCGCCGCAAGCTGGAAGCCAGCGAAGCCCGCGCCCGCCGCGTCATCGCCGACGCCTACCAGGCCATCGTCGGTATGGACGAGCACGGCGTCGTCACCGACTGGAACCGCTTCGCCGAGACCACCTTCGGCTGGCGCGCCGAGGAGGCGATCGGCCGCCGCCTGGCCGACCTGATCATCCCCGAAGGCCTGCGCGAGTCCCACCAGCGCGGCCTGCAGCGCTTCCTTTCCACCGGCGAGGGCGTGGTCCTGGACCAGCGGATCGAGGTGCCGGCCATCCGCCGCGACGGCCTGAGCTTCCCGATCGAACTGGCGATCAGCGCGGCCCGCGGCAACGAGGGCTGGCAGTTCACCGCCCTGATGCACGACATCAGCGCCCGCAAGGCGCAGATGGAGGAGTTCGAGACCGCCTTCCACAGCGCCTCGGTCGGCATGGCCCTGGTCACGCTCGACGGCGGCTTCAACAAGATCAACGCCGCCTTCTGCGGCATCGTCGGCTACAGCGAAACCGAGATGCTGCGGACCGACTTCCAGACGATCACCTACCCGTCCGACCTCGACAAGGACCTGTCGCTGCTGGGCCGGCTGATCGACGGCGAGATCACCAGCTACGCCATGGACAAGCGCTACATCCACAAGGAAGGGCGCATCGTCTGGGTGCACCTGTCGGTGTCGCTGGTCCGCGCGCCGGACGGCTCGCCCCGGCACTTCATCGCCCAGGTCCAGGACCAGACCGCCCGGGTCGAGGCCCAGGAAGCCCTGGAGCGCCAGACCCTGGAACTGGCCGCCATGGCCACTCAGCTGGCCTCGGCCCGCGACGCCGCCGAGGCCGCCAACCACGCCAAGGCCGAGTTCCTGGCCAATATGAGCCACGAACTGCGCACGCCGCTGAACGGGGTGATCGGCTTCTCGCGGCTGCTGGCCGAAAGCCCCAATCTCGGGCTCGAGGACCGTCGGCGCGCCGAGCGGGTGCGCGGCGCCGGCGAGGCGCTGAACGCCCTGATCAACGACGTGCTCGACTTCTCCAAGCTCGAGGCCCGCGCCGTCACCCTGGAAAGCGACCCCTTCTCCCTGAAGGACATGATCGTCGAGACCACGGCCATGGTCGAGCCGCAGGCCGGCGAGCATCAGGTCGATCTGCGCATCGTCGGCGACCTGGACGGCCGCTATGTCGGCGACCGCCATCGCCTGCGCCAGGTGCTGCTGAACCTGCTGTCCAACGCCGTGAAGTTCACCCGCCAGGGCACGGTGACCACCCGCGTCGAGCTGCTCGGCTGCGAAGGCGGCCGCGCGCGCCTGCGGGTCAGCGTCGAGGACAACGGCGTCGGCATCGCGCCAGACAAGCTGGACCGCCTGTTCAAGCGCTTCTCCCAGACCGACAGCTCGGTGACCCGCACCTTCGGCGGCACGGGCCTGGGCCTGGCCATCTCGCGCGAACTGGTCGAGCTGATGGGCGGCCGCATCTGGGTCGAGAGCGAGGTCGGCGAAGGCTCGACCTTCGCCTTCGAGATCGCCCTGCCCCTGGCCCATGGCGAGGCCGCGACGCCGTCGACCGAGACCTCGGTCCGCGCCGTCTTCCCCGGCCGTCGCATTCTGCTGGTCGACGACGTCGAGCTGAACCGCGAACTCTTCCGTGAACTGCTGGAGCGCCGCGGCTGCACGGTCGAGACCGCCGCCGACGGCGCCGAGGCCCTGAAGGCGTTGGAGAACGCCGCCTTCGACCTGGTGCTGATGGACGTCCACATGCCGGTGATCGACGGCCTGACGGCGACGCGCGAGCTCCGCCGCCGGGGTCTGACGACCGCCCCGGTGCTGGCCCTGACCGCCAGCGGCGCGCCGCAGCAGATCGCCGCCTGCCTGGACGCCGGCATGGTCGGCCACCTGCTCAAGCCGCTGAGCGAGCGCGACCTCGACCAGGCCCTGTCCCATCACCTGTCCGTCGCCGCCGGCTTCGTCGTCGAGCGCTCGGCGCAGGACGCCGACGAGGCCGCCACCCGCAACGCCCTGGCCGCCACCATGGGCGCGGCGCGCACCGCCCGCCTGGCCGACATGCTGCGCCAGCAGCTGGACGCCCGCTTCCTCGACGAGACGCCCGAGGTGCTGCGCGAGGACGCCCACCGCCTGGCCGGCTCGGCCGGCATCCTGGGCTTCATGCAGCTCAGCCACATGGCCGCCGACCTGGAGACGGCCTGCGTCGAGGACCTGCCGCTGGACGAGCCGCTGGCCCGCCTGCGGGCCGGCGTCAGACGAGCCCGGGCCGATCTCGACGCCTGGATCGAGGACCTGTCGCGACAGGCGGCCTGACACTAGGCGTCGGTGAAGTTGCAGGCCGTCGAGCCGCAGGTCTATGGTGAGCGCCAGACCCTTCGGGAGAGCCTCGTCATGCGCCGCTCCGTCACCGTTCTCAGCGCCCTCGTCCTGACCGCCGCCCTGACGACGCCGGCCCTCGCCGCCGACGCCGCCAAGGCCAAGCCGTCCCGGGGCGACGGCTGCTTCTTCGCCGACCAGGTGCGCGGCTATCAGGTCGTCGACGCCAAGACGATCAACGTCAACATCCGCCAGGACGAGGCCTATCAGCTGACGCTGATGCGCTCGGCCTTCGACCTGGAGACCTCCACCCGCATCGGCGTCAAGTCGCGCGTCGGCTCCTGGATCTGCGCGCCGCAAGACGCCTCGGTGGTCGTCCCCGAGACCAACGGTTCGGGCCGCTACCAGGTCCGCGATATCCGCCGGCTGACGCCCGAGGAATATGCCGAGGCCTGGCCGCGGCTGAAGAAGAAGCCGAAGTCCTGACCGTCCGCGCGGCCGCCACAATCGGCCGCAAATCGGCAATGCGGCGATAAAAACGCCGGTCTATGATCACCCCACGTCCAGTTTTGGAGAGCCTCGCATGCGCCGCTCCGTCTCCGTTCTCAGCACCCTGGTCCTGACGGCGGCCGTAACCCTGGCGAATTGGGCCGCGCCGGCCCTGGCCCAGACCCCCGCCCCCGAAGCCGCTCCCGCCGCCAAGGCCAAGCCGAGCAAGGCGTCCGGCCGCGACAGCTGCTTCTTCGCCGACAACATCCGCGGCTACCAGGTCGTCGACGACAAGACCCTGAACGTCGAGATCAGCCGCAAGGAAGTCTACGAACTGAAGCTGTTCTACTCCTCGTTCGAGCTCGACACCGCCCTGCGCATCGGCATCAAGTCGCGCGGCGGCTCCTGGATCTGCTCGCCGCTCGACGCCGAGGTGATCGTGCCCGAAACGATCCGCCACTCCTATCCGGTCCAGTCGATCCGTCGGCTGACGCCCGAAGAGGTCGAGAAGGCCTATCCGCCGATCAGGAAGAAGCAGCCGAAGTCGTAAGGCTCCGAACAGACCCGCCTTTCGAAAGCACTTGCCGGAGCGCGCGGCGGCGGGACATCTATGCCTCGCCGCAGCGGCGTCGGGGGTCGGCGACGGCGGCCCCGGAGACGAGCCATGCTTCCCGCCGCCGCAGCCCCGCCGCGCCATGGCCCCTGGTACACGCACCTCTACGTCCAGGTGCTGGTCGCCATCGCCGCCGGCGCCCTTATCGGACACTTCTGGCCCGGTTTCGGCGAGGCCCTCAAGCCCCTGGGCGACGCCTTCATCAAACTGGTGAAGATGGTCATCGCCCCGGTGATCTTCCTCACGGTCGTGACGGGCATCGCCGGCATGCGGGATCTGGGCCGCTTCGGCCGCGTGGCGCTGAAGGCCTTCGCCTACTTCCTGACCTTCTCGACCCTGGCCCTGATCATCGGCCTGATCATCGCCAACGCCGTGCATCCCGGCGCGGGCATGAACGTCGATCCCAGCACGCTGCACAACGCCAAGGTCGCCGACTACGCCGCCAAGGCTCATGAGACCACCATCGTCGGCTTCCTGATGAACATCATCCCGGCCACGGTGGCCGGGGCGTTCGCGGATGGCGACATCCTGCAGGTGCTGTTCTTCTCGGTGATGTTCGGCATCGCCCTGGCCCTGGTCGGCGATCGCGGCCAGCCGGTGATCGACCTGCTGGAAGCCGTCGCCCACGCCTTCTTCAAGCTGGTGGCCATCCTGATGAAGGCCGCCCCGATCGGCGCCTTCGGGGCCTTCGCCTTCACCATCGGCAAGTATGGCATCGGCTCGGTGATCAACCTGGCCGCCCTGGTCGGAACCTTCTATCTGACCTCGCTGATCTTCGTGCTGGTGGTGCTGGGGGCGGTGGCCCGGTTCAACGGCTTCTCGATCCTCAAGCTGATCCGCTACCTGAAGGGCGAGCTGCTGCTGGTGCTGGGCACCAGTTCGTCGGAGTCGGCCCTGCCCAGCCTGATCGAGAAGCTGGAGCGCGCCGGCTGCGCCAAGCCGGTCGTCGGCCTCGTCGTGCCGCTCGGCTATTCGTTCAATCTGGACGGCACCAACATCTACATGACCCTGGCCGCCCTGTTCATCGCCCAGGCCACCGGCGTGCACCTGTCGCTGGAGGAGCAGGTCCTGCTGCTGGGCGTGGCCATGCTGTCGTCCAAGGGCGCGGCGGGCGTCACCGGCGCGGGCTTCATCACCCTGGCGGCGACGCTGTCGGTGGTGCCCAGCGTGCCGGTCGCCGGCATGGCGCTGATCCTGGGCGTCGACCGGTTCATGAGCGAGTGCCGGGCCCTGACCAACTTCATCGGCAACGCCGTGCCACCATCGTCGTCGCCCGCTGGGACAACGCCCTCGACAAGGACGCCCTCGACTTGGCGCTGGCTGGCGGCGAGCCGACGCCGGTGCTGCTGACGACCGATCCGGCCCTGCACGACGCGGATTAGCTCCTTCTCCCCTTGCGGGAGAAGGTGGCGGCGAAGCCGTCGGATGAGGGGTCTCTCAGACATGGGACGCCTCGCCCGGCCTGACCGCCGCACGCGGTGTTGAGGTCTGAGAGACCCCTCACCCGCCCCTGCTCCGCAGGGCCACCCTCTCCCGCAAGGGGAGAGGGCATGGAGAGGCGATCTCCCGTGGCGAACCACGAAAGCTGATGGGGAGGCGCGGAGCGGCCGGGCGGAGCCCGGAGACCGTGATGTGTTTTAGCGTTTCGGCTTC